>PBNZ01000004.1 GCA_002723275.1 Planctomycetaceae bacterium | reverse complement strand
CCGAAGCCCCTAAAAAAGAGGAAAAGGCGGCTGCAGATTCGGCTGGCATGTCCGTAGCTGATATCCTCGCCGCTGCTCGAGGTGGATCTTCGGCTCCGGCCGAAGAGGAGACTTCGAAAGCCGAAGCCCCTAAAAAAGAGGAAAAGGCGGCTGCAGATTCGGCTGGCATGTCCGTAGCTGATATCCTCGCCGCTGCTCGAGGTGGATCTTCAGCTCCGGCCGAAGAGGAAGCTCCGAAAGCCAAAGCCCCTGAAAAAGAGGCAAAGACGGCAGCAGAAGAGGAACCACCAGCAGCAGAATAGGCAGCACCGGCAGGCGATCTTCCCACGAATGTCGATGGCATCGTGGATTATTGCAAGAAGGTCAATAGTTGATTCAAAGCGATTTTGTCGCTGAATCAAAATGCCCAGAAATCTTTTGATAATCGATTTCGACCGGTTGCAATTCGCGTTCGAATGTCAAACAATCTTGATCAGCTTTTCATCTCTGGTTCTTGATCGATGCCAGGAACTCAGGGAGCGTGTTGGAGACGTTCCACCTTATGGAAAGCCCCGCCTGCATCGCCCACCAGGATTTCCCCGACGATTGTCTCAGGTGACGAATTGTCGGACGAAGGGAATGGATTCGCAATTCCTTTTGTTAAAGAAGAGTTTGCTCGATGAAGTTGAAGCTTTGTGTGGTCGGCTTCGTGCTCGCGCTGACAAATGTCGGTGCGTACTCTGCTGAACCGTTGATCCCGGCAGCTTCCAAGGGTTGGAAGTATCAGGATCGGGGTATACGTACAAACGTCAACTGGCGAATCGCAGCCTTCGATGATTCTCGCTGGTCCAATGGGCCGGCGCTTTTGGGGTATGGTGATCGCGACATTCGGACGCAGCTCTCTTTTGGAGATAATCCGCGCAATAAACGCAGGGTTGCTTTCTTTCGACGTACATTCGTCGCTCCTCGTCAATTCAAACGATACTTCGGTGAGATCTGTTGCGACGACGGTGCGGTCGTTTATGTGAACGGCAAAGAGGTACAGCGGTTTAACATGCCGGCCGGTCCGATTCGCCAAAATACGCTCGCTCTGTCTGCTGTCGGGTCGGATTCCGAGGTGGAGCGCAAGCGGCATCCTTTCTTCATCGATCCTCAGTTAATCCAGAACGGTGAAAACGTGGTCGCGGTGAGCGTCCATCAGGCGAATCCGACCAGCAGTGACCTGGCATTTGATTTAGAGTTTGTCGGACTCGAATCCGAGGAAGAGATCGCACAGGCTCAAACGGAAGTTGATCAACACAATCGGGTGAATGAAGCACGGGAGACCAACCTTGGCGTGAGCCCCGTCTTTCACTTCAAATCAGGAGACCCCCCGAAGACTCAATAGCTCTACTTCACTTCGAGCATTCTCTCGAGAGCTACCAGAGACCAGCGACTCGTTTCTTCATCAACCTCGATCTGATTGACGATCGTCCCAGCTGCCAGATTTTCCAGGCTCCAGCACAGATGTGCGAGATTGATCCGGTACATCGTGGCACACATGCAAATCACAGGTGACAAAAAGTGAATCTCCTGTTCAGGATGTTCAGCCTTCAAACGATTGACCAAATGCAATTCGGTACCGATTGCCCACCGCGTGCCAGCCTCAGCCGAGCGGACGGTTTCGATGATCTTGCCGGTTGAGCCGGAAATGTCCGCCAGGTCATTCACTTCCTGCGGGCACTCGGGGTGCACCAGAATTTTGATGTCCGGATACTTTCCGCGGAATTGGTCGACGTGTTCAGCACGAAACATTTGGTGGACGCTGCAGTGGCCCTTCCACAAAATGACCCGACTGTTGTCGATCGCTGCAGTCGTATTTCCACCAAGTTCGTCTGCATAGGGGTCCCAGACGGGCATCTGTTCGTTGGTGATACCCATCTTCAGTGAGGTATTTCGTCCTAGGTGCTGGTCCGGAAAGAACAGCACTCGATCGCCACGTTCGAAAGCCCATTCCAGGACAGCAGCGGCATTACTCGACGTACAGACGATTCCACCGTGACGGCCGCAGAATGATTTCAAGCTGGCGGCGGAATTAATGTAGGTGACGGGAATGATCCGTGAGGTGTCAATGACCTCACCCATATCCTCCCAGGCGGCTTCGACTTGCTCGATTGCCGCCATGTCGGCCATTGAACAACCGGCGGCCATGTCTGGAAGCACCACGGTGACTCGTTCGCCATCTCGTTCCGTCAGTTTTTCTGGCCGATTGGCAAGAATGTCAGCCGTTTCGGCCATGAAGTGAACACCGCAGAAAACGATATAGCGGCAGTCACTGCTCGACGCTGCCATCTGGCTCAGTTGATAACTGTCACCTCGCAGGTCGCTATGAGCGATGACTTCATCCTGTTGATAATGGTGGCCGAGGATCAAGAGCTTTGAACCGAGTTGTTTACGAACCTCCGCGATTCGTGCTGACAGATCGATATTGTCCGCAGACTTATAAGACGGGAGTTCGAAAGTGGCGACTTGGTCGATAGCGGGGGCCATACTTATCTCCGGGGCTCCAGATCAGATCTCTCATTATACCGCTGAAACTCGGATGCGTCAGGGCTCCGCTGACGGCTTTCATCGGTTGTCCAATCATGAGTTCGCCCATTAATTCGCCTGCAAAAATAAGTGGAAAAGGTTGTTTCACCAGCAAACTCTGGGAACGGATCGCTGGCAAGCTTATTCGACCATGCTTTCCAGGATGAAGCTCCCAGGGGCCATGCTGCGACGGGAGCCAAGGTGGCCCGCAGTCCGTTGAAATGGATAGGCACAAGGCAGCCTGCCTCGGATGTCGATTTGAGTTTTGGAGGAGGTTGGGTTGGCCGTCGTTGGAACGCTCTGATACATTCAAACTGGTTGTGCTATGCTGTTGGCAGCCACCCTAGGATGAAAGATGCATCCATGATTTTGTTGCTCGACAACTACGACTCGTTTACCTACAACCTCGTCCAACGATTGGGGGAGATCGATCCCACGTTGGATTTGCAGGTTTATCGTAACGACCAGATTACAGTTGCCGAGATTGCTGCTAAATCCCCAACACATTTGATCATTTCTCCCGGTCCTTGCACGCCCAATGAGGCGGGCATCAGTATGGATTGTGTGACTGCCTTTGCGGGCAAGTTGCCGATCTTGGGAGTTTGCCTGGGCCATCAATCGATCGGTCAGGCGACGGGAGGTGTCGTCTCTCGAGCCAAGCGTTTAATGCATGGCAAGACGGATGAGATTTTCCACGATGACAAAGGATTGTTCGCCGGATTGCCCAACCCCTTTGTGGCGACGCGGTATCACAGCTTGGTCATCGAACCTGAAACGATCAGCGATGACTTTGAGATTTCAGCATGGTGTGATGCTCCCGATGGAACACGTGAAATCATGGGCATTCGTCATCGTGAATACCCGTTGATTGGATGGCAATTTCATCCCGAGAGTTTTCTGACGGAATGTGGTTCGCAAATGCTGCGAAGTTTTCTGGAACTATAGTGGCCACAATGATTGCGATCGACGACGCCCAGGCAATGATTCGCGCCGAGTCCAGGCCGAATCCTTCTCAGGCGGTCACCATGAATGAGGCTCTTGGGTGTATCTTGGCCCAGTCGGTGGTTAGCGACGTTGACTCGCCCCCTCACGACAAGGCGCTCATGGATGGTTATGCGGTTCGGGCTTCGGACATCGCTCAGGACGTAGAGCTTGAGATCATTGAAGAGGTTGTGGCCGGAGAGGTGCCAACACGTCCTGTGGAATCGGGTACTGCTACGCGGATTATGACCGGTGCTCCTTTGCCGCAGGGGGCAGATGCCGTCGTGATGGTCGAACGCACAGAAATGGTGGCGGAAGACCGGGTCCGTTTCCTCCTGGAGTCGATCGACTCCGGGACGGCTGTCATGCGTCGCGGGGCGAGTGTTCGCCGGAACCAGGTTGTTTTGCAGCCCGGTTGTGAATTGAGATCGATCGAAGTCGGCGCGATGGCTGAGGTCGGTTGCGCGGCTGTTGACGTAATTCGACCTCCTGAAATTGCCCTCGTCCAAACCGGTGACGAACTTGTTGAGATTGGCAATCATTTGCAGCCTGGACAAATTCGTAATTCAAACGGTCCGATGCTTTCGGCGATGGTACAACAGGTCGGCGGACGCGCGGTGGATTTGGGCATTGCTCGCGATGATGAAGCGATGCTTACCGCAAAGATTCGACAAGGCTTAAAGTCCGATCTGCTGCTGCTTTCGGGTGGAGTTTCTGCAGGGGTGCGAGATCTGGTGCCAGCTGTTCTGGTAGCTGCGGGAGTGCGTCAGGTTTTTCACAAAGTGAATATGCGGCCCGGTAAACCCTTGTGGTTTGGGGTCGCTGATCGGGCAGATCAGGGACGTTGTCTGGTGTTCGGTTTGCCCGGAAATCCTGTCAGTGGCCTTGCCTGTTTCTGGGTGTTTGTCGCGCCGGCAATTTTGATTGCCAGTGGCCGCACCGGACAGATGACGATCGAAACACGTCCATTGGCCGAATCTCATCGGCTAGGCGGAGCGAGACCGACCTATTGGCCCGCGGTGCAGGAAGGTGAAGACGGTGTGCGTGCGTTGCCATGGCAAGGCTCTGCTGATTTGTGTTCGTTAGCCTCTGCCGATTCGCTTATCTTTTTTCCCGAGGGGGGACGCGAATACCTGGCGGGTGAAGCTGTTGCCGTGTTGCCTCTCCGATAATCGACCTTGACGGCAGTCGTCCCCCAGCCTCTAAAATCACTCGCTTAAATAACATTCACCAGGGCCAACGGAAGCTGCCCTCTATCCAATCGCCGATGAATCTGCGGGACGATCCTTGGCTAACTCAAAACAAAAACCGGGAACCTCGTCTGAGGTGAATTGGCCGACCAGAGCTTTGGCGAAGGCGCACGGCTCGGTATGGATTCTCGGTCTCACCTCAGCACTGTTGGTCTGGCTGGCATTTCCGCCCGTTGGTTTTTGGCCGCTCGCCTGGATGGCGCCGGTAGCCTGGCTCCGGATCATCGCCTGGCCGACGGTACCCGGTAACCGTCCTTATCGGTCACTGTACGTGATCGGCTTCTTGCACTGGTTGTTGATGGTGCAGTGGGTTCGCTTGCCCCATTGGACCGCCGCCATCGGCTGGCTTTTTCTGGCAGCCTACCTCGCAGGGTATTTGCCGTTGTTCATTGCCATCGCTCGGGTCATGGTTCATCGCTGGCGCTGGCCGCTCCTGTTAGCAGCGCCGTTGGTTTGGACTGGGTTGGAATTAATTCGAGCAAGATTTTTGACAGGTTTCCCGCTGCTGTTCCTCGGACACTCACAGGTAACCGTGTTACCGGTTATTCAAATTGCCGACCTGTTCGGAGCCTATGGGGTTAGCTTTGTGGTCATGCTGATTGCCGCCTGTTGCGAACGATTGGTGCCTATGCAGGGTCGGCAGCGAGCCACGGTTCAGCCTCTCCTGGTCGCCTCAATCGTTCTCTTCTGTACCTTGGTTTACGGTGGCTATCGATTAGACTCCGTTGCGACTTTCTCACAGACACTCAAGATTGCCTTGATTCAAGGTTCGTTCGATACGCAATTCGATGGTGATCTGAGTCGCAATGCGCAAGCCTACGAAGACTATGTCGCACTGACTCAACGTGCTGCCGAGGAAAATCCTGATCTTGATCTGGTGATCTGGCCAGAATCTATGTTTACCGCCAACCAACCGATCGTCACCTACGATCAACCTTTGCAGCCGTTCCCTGGATGGACGGATAGTCTGGAGACGTTACAGCAGAATCTTGATGCGATTTCCAACTACACACGCCAAAGGGGGCGACGTCTGGCGACCGACGCTGAAGCTCCGATGATTGTGGGTGGAATGTGGAGTCATCTCGGAGAAGGAAAAACGCGTAGCTATAACTCAGCCGTTTTTATGGATGAGCAGGGTCAAATCGTTGATCGTTACTTCAAAATGCATCCGGTGATGTTCGGCGAGTACTTACCTCTTGGAAACTGGATTCCCTGGCTCTATACGCTCAGCCCAATGGGCGCAGGCCTTACACCCGGGGAAGCTCCCGCCATCTTCGAAGTGCAGGGCGTTCGTTTCGCGCCAAATATCTGCTTTGAAAACTTTATGCCTCACTTGATACGTCAACAAATCAATACGCTCAAAGCAGAGGGCCGCGATCCGCATGTGATGGTGACGATCACGAACGACGGCTGGTTTTGGGGGTCGAGCCTGCTCGATATCCATTTGGCCAGCGGAATTTTTCGAGCGATTGAAATGAGAAGACCGCTGCTGATCGCTGCCAATACCGGGTTCTCGGCCCACGTGGATCCTCAGGGCCGCGTCATCGAGAAAGGGCCTCGGCGAGCCGAAGAGATCGTCATTGCCAACGTCGCTCCCTCGTCGCTCACGAGCGGCTATGAATGGATGGGGGATGTTTTTGCCGGGATTTGTGCTCTGCTGGTGATCGTGGCCGCGGTTTGGGGAATGGTATTCCGCGTTAAATCAACGAATCACTTGGCCTAATCCGACCTCGAAACAGGCGAGGGTGTTTTGGTCTCCCGGTAGAATCTACCGGAAATTCGGGGAGGTCTGGACTGTCTGCAAGTGATGTAGCGACTTGATGTTGTGGGCATTACCAGTCTTGCCTATTCCTCCCGGTTTCGTTGACAGTCGGAAATTCACCTGATTATACTGGGTTCTTGCAGCGTATCTCTCGTGCTCATCACCAGTTGGGTTGCCTGTTTGCTATTCGCGAACCCGGTGAGGATTCCCTAGTAGAAACGCCCCATTGGGACACCTTTGTCGTCTGTTTACAGACGCATTGCCTCGAACAGAGTTAGAGGAACGAGGAATGAATTTAGTCGGAAAGATTTTCATCGTCTTAATCCTGGTCATGAGCATTCTCTTCATGGCTTTTTCGATCTCGGTGTATCACACGCATCGCAACTGGCAGGATCTCGTCAAAAAACTGCGTACTGACGTTAGTCGTTTGGATGATGAGAATTCGCAGTTGGAAGATCGGATTGACAAAACGAAAGACCAGTTGGCTCACGAAAAGGCAGCCCGCACCAAGGCGCTTGCTGGACTTGAGACCTCACTGGCCGATGAACGTACTCGTCGAGAAAACCTGGCGGGAGAGCGAGACAATCTTCAAGAGAGAAACGACGAGATCTATGCAGACATCACTGCCAGGTTGTTGGAACTAGAAAACCTTCAACAACGCGTTACTGAGTTGCGGAGCGAAGTTCGGACCGCCCAACAATCGCGAGACGAATCGTTCCAACAAGTTCGTCAGTTAACCGATAAGGTTCACGAAGCGAAGGGCATTCGTAACATTCTCGAGCAACGGCTACAGCAGTTGACCCAGGATTTCACGAAGGCGACGACAGTTTTGAAGGCGTATGACCTCACTGTCGACAGTCCCGTTCACAGTATCCCACCGCAGGTTGAGGGTGAGGTCGTGAAAGTGCTTGGTAACAGCATCGAGGTATCGGTGGGTGAACATGATGGATTGAAGGAAGGACACACGATCGTTGTTTCACGACGTGACAAATACTTAGGACGAGCAGAGATTACGCGGGTCGGACCGGATCGAGCCGTAGGTCGTATCAGCTATCGCAACGCACCGATTCAAGAGGGCGATCGTGTTCAAACGAAAGTCGAAGTCCGCTAAGCCGGCGAAGCCTGCTAAGGCGAAAAAAGAGAAGAAGCCCAAGAAGGCAAAGAAGAAGAGAGAGAAGCCGGTCAAGGCAGCTAGCGCCGTTGCAATTAAGAAGCAGCCTAGCGACATCTACACGGCCATGCTCGTCATCTCTTTCCTGGCGGTTCTGACCTCTTGTATCCTGCTCTATCTCGAATTGAGCCGGTATGGCAGTTATCCGTGGTGGAAGGCGATTTAAGCCGCTGCGGATGGGCGTTTGCTAAAATACTGAATTCATCCCACGGGTACTCTCATGACCCGTGTCGGCAGGGACGACAGTCGGTCTTCCTGTTCCCGATCACCTTTCTCAAACGTGTTTCTTCAACGCGATTTGTGACCTCTTCTGTGACTTGCATCATCCCCGACAAGCACCGTCTGATCGGTTGTCGAAAGCGACGCTAAAAAACAGTGCGCAACCTGCTATTTATTAACCACTTAGGACATCCTTAGAGTAGCCCTGGCCGGTTGTTGATGAATGCTAATTTTGCTAGACTACGGACTTGGTTGGAAGCATTTGAGGAGACCTGGATCTTTGTCACTTTGAGACGCTTTTGGCGGATGCTCAAAGCCGTTGAAAGATCTTCAGTCAGTCGCCCAATGCGGATTCTTAGACGCTCCGTGAAAGGATTGGAAGTTGGCATCTGACCCTCGCGAACCGGACGATGCGAATGGCCCTGTCGATGGTGGCGGCGGCGATGGTGGAAACGGTAACGGCGAAGGTCGTTTGCTGGATTTGCCAATCGAGGAAGAGCTGAAGGACAGTTACCTGACGTACGCGATGAGCGTGATCGTCAGTCGAGCACTGCCGGATGCGCGTGACGGTCTCAAGCCGTCGCAACGGCGGATTCTGGTTGCTATGAACGACCTTAATCTGGGGCCGGCATCGGGACGCGTCAAGTGTGCGAAAATCTCGGGTGATACCAGTGGTAATTACCATCCGCACGGTGAAAGTGTGATTTACCCGACGCTTGTCCGGATGGCCCAAGAGTGGAACATGCGGTATCCGCTCGTCGATAAACAGGGCAATTTTGGATCGATTGCCGGGCTACCTGCCGCGGCGATGCGATATACGGAGGCCCGTTTGTCGGCGATTTCGTCCCAGATGTTGGACGACCTGAAGCTGGATACGGTCGACTATGTTCCGACCTATGACGAGCGACGGACAGAGCCAACCGTTTTGCCGTCCCGCTTCCCGAACTTACTGGTGAATGGATCAAACGGTATCGCGGTCGGTATGGCGACTTCGATTCCGCCACATAATCTCACCGAGGTTTGTGACGCATTGATCAAGATTATTGAAGAACCGGCGACATCGGTCGACGAATTGATGGAGATTATCCCGGGACCTGATTTTCCGACGGGTGGAATTATCTGTGGTCGCAGTGGAATTCGCCGAGGCTACCACACGGGACGTAGCACGATCACGGTTCGGGCCAGAGCGAAAATCCAGGAAGCGGATAGGAAGAAATGGCAGATTGTCGTTTCTGAAATCCCGTACCAACAGGCTCGCGATCGGGTTATCGAACGTATTGCGTCGCTGGTCAACGATGGCCGCATCGAAGGTATCTCTGCAATTCGTGACGAGAGCGATTTGAAGGAACCGGTGCGACTGGTCATCGATATTAAACGCGATGCCGATCCGGATGTTGTGCTGAATCAGCTTTATCAGTACTCACCGCTCCAGGATTCCTTCTCCATCATCTTGCTGGCTCTGGTCGATGGTAAGCCGCGTTTGATGTCGATCAAGGGTTTGTTGGAAGAGTTTGTCCGACACCGCGTGAATGTG
Source organism: Planctomycetaceae bacterium (assembly GCA_002723275.1). Taxonomy (GTDB): domain Bacteria; phylum Planctomycetota; class Planctomycetia; order Pirellulales; family Pirellulaceae. The sequence continues at coordinate 373,243 of PBNZ01000004.1, read as the reverse complement.
ATTCGGCGTCGTACTCAATTCCTGTTGGCACGAGCACGGAAGCGAAAGCATACCGTCGAAGGTCTGTTGCTGGCACTCGCTAATATCGACGAGATCATTCGCGTTATTCGCGCGTCGCGCACCCAGGCAGAGGCCAAGGTTGGTTTGATGGGAGTCGAATGCCCGGCTGCCATGATGCAACGGGCTCTGGGCGAAGAAGGATTCCAACGCTTCCAGGAAGAGCGTGGTGCCTCCGATACTTATACGCTCACCGCTGTACAGGCCGATGCGATCCTGCGAATGACTCTCGGGCAGTTGGTCAATCTTGAGCAAGAGAAACTCGGCGACGAACATAGTACTTTGCTAGAGGAAATTGCCGAGTACATGCACATTCTGTCGGACGAGAACAACGTGCTCGCCATCATCAAGCAAGATCTTGCAGAGATGAAGCGGAAGCACGGCGATGTACGACGCACGGAAATCAGCGGAGAGGAACTCGGTGACATCGACCTTGAAGATTTGATCACCGAAGAGACGATGGTCGTTTCCATTAGCCATCAGGGATACATCAAGCGTACGCCTGCCAGCGTGTATCGTGCTCAACGACGCGGTGGTAAGGGCTTGAAGGGGGCTAAGACCGAAGACGAAGATCCGATCGAGCATCTCTTTGTGGCCAGTACACACGCTTACCTCTTGTTCTTCACCAATAAGGGCAAGGTCTATTGGCAGAAGGTCTACGGCTTGCCGCAACTCAGTCGTGAAAGTCGCGGCCGCGCGATTGTCAATTTGCTCAACCTGAGTGAAGGCGAACAAATCGCTGATTGTCGAGCCGTTCGGGATTTCGACCTGCCCGGTCATTTCTTGACCATGGCGACTCGCGATGGGCTCGTGAAAAAGACACCTCTGGAAGCCTACAGTCGTCCTAAAAAGGGCGGCATTATCGCGATTAAGTTGAGAGATGAAGACGAACTCGTCGATGTGGTGGTCACCAAGCCTGGTGACGAGTTGATTCTTGAAACCGCTTCGGGAATGGCGATTCGCTTTCAGGAATCCGATGCTCGTTCCATGGGACGTAATACCAGCGGTGTGAAGGGAATCAATCTTGCCGCAGGTGACCAGCTGGTTGGTATGGTCGTTGCTGATCCAGAGGCCACACTCCTGACCGTTTGCCAGAACGGATACGGGAAACGGACGAATTTTGGAGCGAACTCTACGACCGACGAAAACGCGGGCGAAGAAGATGCTGCCTCCTCAGCTCGGTACCGAACCCAGAAACGCGGCGGTAAAGGGTTGCGAGATATTAAGGCCACCACTCGTAATGGTCCGGTCGTCGGCATTGTGCGAGTCACCGAGGACGACGAAATCCTCATGATGACCGCTCGAGGTAAGATCCAGCGGATTCGAGCCAGCGATATCAACGTTATTGGACGCAACACCCAGGGTGTTCGCATCATGAGTCTCGACGACGGCGACACTCTAACGGCTGTTGTTCGCGTGCCGAAAGAAGAATCGACTGAATCTGGCGATACGCCGACTGACGGTTCAACGTTGGTCGACGGTTCAGAGTCCGCCTCCGAGGGAGCTGTCGCTCCGCCGGAACCAACCGCTGAAAGCGATACGGGCTCCGACGTCGAGGCTGACGAAGACTAAACCGGTACCGAATAAACCGGCACGGCGATCGTTTCACCGCCGTGCTGGTGTCGTTCCATCTCTGAGGAATCGGTTTTTCGGATATTTTCCGCCTGATATTGCCGCCCACCTCGATTGGCATCGGCTGTGAGGGCTTTGCCTGAGCTAGAGTTGCAGAGAGGTGGCAATGCGCTGCCGTTTGTAACGTCTGCACAGGTGAGGATGCATGCGATGAAACTAACGGTCATTGGATCGGGCTACGTCGGATTAGTGACGGGAACATGCTTTGCGGAGAGTGGCAACGAGGTCACGTGCGTTGACATTGATCAGGCTAAAGTGGATCGTTTGCGAGCCGGTGAGATACCTATTTATGAGCCGGGACTTTCTGATCTCGTCCGGCGAAACACGGCAACAGGCCGACTCACCTTTACGACCGATCTGGCTGAGCCTGCAGGCCAGGCTGATGTGATCTTTTTGGCAGTCGGTACGCCCATGTCTGAGGATGGATCAGCTGATCTATCGGCTCTTTGGGCCGTCGCAGATCAACTCGCACCCCACGTTCATCCGGAGACCATCGTCATCACGAAGAGTACGGTGCCTGTGGGGACAAATCAGCAACTCTACGGTCGACTCAAGCAGGCAACAGGCTTTCATTGTCGCGTCGCAAGCAACCCTGAGTTTCTCAAAGAAGGTGCTGCGATTGCAGACTTTACGAAACCCGATCGTGTTGTGGTGGGGGTTCGTGATGAGGCCGATGCCGAGGTGCTGAGACGTCTCTACTCACCGTTCCTGCGAACGGACAAGCCATTTCTTGTAATGTCGCCTGAAAGTGCTGAGCTCACCAAGTATGTCGCTAATGCCTTACTGGCGACGAAAATCAGTTTCATCAACCAGATGGCGAATGTGTGTGAAGCGTTTGAGGCAGACATCAATGATGTGCGCCGTGGCATTGGGCATGACAGCCGCATTGGCTTTGCGTTTTTGTTTCCAGGAGTGGGTTATGGGGGAAGTTGTTTTCCCAAGGATGTGCGAGCACTTTCCACGACCTTTGAGCAATCCGGACTGCAACCCCGCATTTTGGAAGCCGTCGATTGGGTCAATGAACAGCAGAAGCTTGTCCTTCAAAACAAGATCGAAGACTATTTTGAGGGCCGACTCGAGGACAGGAGAATTGCTGTCTGGGGATTGGCCTTCAAGCCTCGTACGGACGACATTCGAGAAGCACCGGCTCTCGTGCTGATCCGACGACTCTTGCAGCTAGGTGCTCGCGTGCGAGTTCATGATCCGGAAGCCATGGCGAACGTACGAGAGGAGTTTGGTGATCAAATTGAGTATGGTCGCGATCCCATGGAAACGCTGCAGGATGCAGATGCTTTGGCCATCATGACGGAATGGCAGGAGTTTCAAACGCCGGATCTGTTTGAGATGCAGACTCGGATGGCGCAACCCGTGATCTTTGATGGACGCAATCTTTACGATCCCAAGGAGATGGGCAACGCTGGCTTTTTCTACCATTCGATTGGTCGACCGACGACCAGTCCCGAACTGGTCTCGTAGCAGAGCCTGTTGCGACTCTACTTGAGGTTTTGCCAAAACGCCACGTACTCGGCGTGGTGTTGGTTTTGTTCAGGGTCAAAAACGGCATTTCGCAATTCGTCTTTTTGACGTTCGAATTCCTCGAAATTCCTTGCGTCACCGGGATGGAATACGGGCGCCGCTTTGTCGTAGACGATGGTTGCTCCTTGCTCTCCACCCTCATGATACTGGGAGAGTCCCAGGACTCGATCCGATACGTAAATGGCCTCGTTAAGCTCGTGCGTAACGATCAGGATCGTGTAGGGAGGCTTGACCCCCGCTTGCTTGGCTTCGCGATTTTCCTGGTAGAGTCGAAGGAGCATCAGTTGAAGTTCTTCTCGCGTCGCTTCATCCAAGGCACCGAACGGTTCATCGAGGAGCAGGATCTGCGGCTCCATGATCAAGGCTTGTGCAATCGCCACTCGCTGTCGCATACCGCCGGACATTTCCGCTGGGAATAAGTGCGCGGCCTTGGCGAGCCCTACTTTCTCAAGATACGCCATCGCTTTCTCGCGATGGACGTTACGCAGCTTGCGATATTCGAAAGGTTTCAGGCAACGCGTCAGCAGGCTCGTCTCATCTAGCATGAGCCCGAAGGCGACGTTGTCTCGAGCTGTCAAAAAATCGTAGAGACTGTAGTTCTGATAGACGATGCCGACATCTCGGTTGGGCCGCGTGACCTTGCGACCATTGGCGAGGATGTCACCCTGTTTGGGAGGGTGAGTTCCTAGAATGGCACGCAGTAACGTCGACTTGCCACAGCCACTAGGCCCTACCAAGGCGACGATCTGTCCTGCGGCGACTTGGAGATTGATCTCGTTCAAGACACGATTGGATCCGAACCAATGTCCGACGTCTCGGCATTCCAGCACAATCTCGTTCATGCGCTACCTCTGCACCAATCGTTATTTATTCACCGAACCAAGGACATAAATACCGTCGGAAAAAAATCAGCATGTAGTCCATCGTCAGCCCGGCGACCCCCAGAATCATCAGGTACAGGTAGGGGACTGACATGTCCGTTCGCTGATAAAAGAGTCGCAGGCGATATCCAAAGCCCTCGCCAGCCACCATCCATTCCGCGGCGACTAGCAGTACCATCGCCGGACCTAATTGCAGACGGACCGCATCGATCATACGCGGCAGGATCTGCTTGAAGATCACATTCCAGATTAATTCGGCATCACTACCCCCAAGTGTGTATGCCTTGTAGATCAACGACTCGGGCACGTCTTTCTTCGCCGATTGAAAAACGGCGATGGCCAGCGTCGGCAACATGCCAAACACGATCATCGTGACGTACATATCTTCCCCAACACCGACCAAGATGAAGAAGACGACGAGCATGGCCGTCGGGGGAATCTTGGCCAGGAACGACAGTGTCGGTAAGAAGAAGGCTTCAATCGGAGAGTAGGCGCCCATCAAGATGCCCAATCCCAAGGAAAGAACGACGCCGGCGAGCATGCCTGAGATGAGCCGGGAAGCCGTTGCCTTCGAATCTTCCCAAAGCCAATACTCGTTTTTCTTGAGCCCCTGTCCCTCGGTCACTCGCAGCAGGCCATCCGTGTAAAGTGTTTTCCAGGTGGGGACTCGCCTGTCTTTGGCCGCCAACACATCGCGCTCGACTCGCGAGATACGGTCCTGTAAATCCTGTTTGGCTTGAACAAGATCGCTGTCGTCTGGATTCGAAGCCAACTGAGCCTCGATCGTTTGTAGCTCGGATTTCAGAGGTGGCAGTTTGTTGGCCACCTCTTCTCGCTTTCTGTAGCTCAGAGTTTCTGACCAGATTGTGTAGGCACCGATCAGCAGCAATATGCAAGTCGCTCCCAACAGAATTCGTTGGGTGAGCGGGATCGGTTGGCCGACAAGCATCACGGAGCTCCTCTCAAATCAGTCGAGATAGGAACTGTCGAAACGGAGCTTGGCATCTCCCGCATCAGAGCCGTAGCCCACCGAGGGATCTTCAACCAGACCGTGATCGACGCAGAATTTTTCCACGGTCGTCATGGTATCCTTAAACTGGTCTCCGTCGAATAGCTTTTTTGCCGCGGCCGGAGTCTTGTAGAACTCGGTCTGTTGAACAACCGTCTTCATGTCTTCCAGGCCGAGGTTCGAAAACTTTTGGCCCAGGGCGACGAGCACTTCATCGCCGCTGGTTTCGTCATCCATCGCTTCGTTGACGGCATAAAATGCGTCGCGGACGGCGTGCACAAAGTTCTCCGCACCGGGTTTATCCAGCGTGTCTTTTCCGACGACGACCATATCGACAATTTCCCCCTCAATTTCAGAGGAGTCGAAGAGCACTCGAACGTCGCTACGATCATTCAGCGTTTGCAATACGAATGGATTCCACACCATGATCGCCTGGTGCTCAGGTTGTCCGCCCTGCATGTTCTGAGCGGCAATAGCAGGATCTTGGTTGGTGAATTCGAAATCTGCTTCGTTAAAGCCGGCCTTTTCCAGACAGCGAGCGAAACAGTATTCCGAGACCGTTCCCTTGAGGCCGTAGATTTTGTGTTGTTTGAGAGCTTCGATGTCGGCGACCTCTGCGGTGACGAGGCAGGCATCCGCACCATTGCTTGTACTTGTTGGCAATACAGCGACTCCGTCACGACCCACAATCAATGCGTCCATATTGGTGATGCAGACGGCGTCAGTATTCTCGGCGGCAAACATATTCAGGCAGCTGTCATAGCCCGCTTCATGCAGCACAATGTCCACGCCATGTTGATTTTCGATGTCACCCATCTTTCCTTCTTCGCCGTCGATGAGGCCCAGTTCATCAGCCACGCCGAAGACTGACCAACTTGGATACTCGCTCCACGCGAGCGAAAAGGTCGGAGTGTTTTCAACGGCAGCCAACGAACTTCCGGGTTGTCCGGTGCCCTCTGGATCTTGCCGACAACCTACGTTGAAGATGAAGCCAGTGATGGCGACCACAAACATTGCTCGTTTCATAGCGTTTCCTCCGCGTGTGATTAAATTCCGCATGATGCGGCCCCTGATTCAATCCGTAAGATGCAGACAGCGCAAGGTGTACTAAAGTAGGGGCGACGAATGGGTTATCGTGTTTAACTTCATTCGTGTATAGGTTAACCCAACTGCGACCCGCTCGCATGCCCCCTTGCGCACTGACAAGATAAATCTAGTTGGCAGTTATTCGTTGATATTAGCTCGATCTTGGGAATTTCTTGTTAACTCTTCCGTGCGACGCTCAACTTCACGCGCCACTCGCATTGACTCGTCTAGCTCCTGCCGAAGACTTGTCAGCTTAGAGCGATTTTGGCTGAAGAGCATGGCGTGAAAGCGTTCGACCGTTTTGCCGATGTGGAGCACCGCTTCACAGACTTCCTCGACGATTTCATCGCGTTGACGCAACAGGGATTCTTTTGCGGGGCCTTTCAGCCCTTTGGCTGTTTCCCAAAGGTCGGCTGCATGTTCAAGTTGGGTGATGCAGGAATGAAAGAGATTGTCGACACCCTCGATCACACCGATGGCTGCGGGTGGAATGTGATCCTCTTGAACTTTTTCATTTAACCGCGTGTAGAGACTGCGGAGATCTCGCAAACAGACTTGAGTGCGAGGGTCTTCGTCCGTTTCAAGACGATTCTGCAAGTGTTCCAAAGCAGCTTCTTGGGATCTTTTCTGTTTATCCATCACGAGGTCGTAGGCGTCCCGCGTGATTTTTTCCAGGCCTAGGATTAGTCGCGATGCAAAAATGCCGAAGCCACCGAGAATGCCCACGACACCTGTAAAATTGAGTGTCGATTGTCCCCCGACAGCCCAGGATGCCAACAGCGCCGTGATCCCTCCCGCAATCGGGAGGACGGTTCCCGGCGAAGCGAAGATGTCGAGCAATATTTTCCGTTTCACGCTATCCATCGTGATTTATTCTATCACTCAACTGCTGCGTCAAAACGGAGCTTCACCAAGAACAAAGGAAACGGAAGTGGAACCGGATGGGTCGGATCCAATGGCATGCAGGCGATTTTTGCTGACTCCCTGTTGAATCAGGTATTCTGCTGCAGCTTGGGCCCGATTTTCGGCGACCCGTTTGTTGGCCTCGAGATCGCCCCGCATCGACGCATTGCCTCGAACCAACAGGTAGTATTGTGGCCAAGTGTTCAAGGTATTAACTAACTCGTCAAGCACTGCGTAGCTTGCGTTCGTCAGTCTTGTTGTGCCTCGGGCGAAGACAAGATTCGGAACACTCAATTCACCAACCGGTCGTAGTGCTCCCCATTCTTCGTCACTCAAGGACGGAAGTTCGATCTTGTCGCTGGCGATCTGTTCTGCGGAGAGACCGGGATGGAAATTACTGCCCTTTAATTTGGCCAGGATTTGTTCGTAAAACAAACGATTCGAACGACCGCCCGTTGGATCTGACTGAATGCCACCTGTCTGAGACAAGACGCGAGCCAGGTTGTCGATTATGTCTTCGATGTGCTGCAAATCGCCATCCTCGCGGAGACCGAAGTGCGCAAAGTTCTCTTGCGTATTCTTCCAGCGAATCCCGGCGGTCAGTGTGGCCGCTTGTTCCTCGGTTAACGGAGCGTTTTGCTGTTCGGCATCGGTTCGCACGAGCGTTTCCATTTGATCGCGATAAGCGTATGCGGCCGTAAAGTAACTGGCCACGACAGCTTCGACGACTTGAGGATTCTTCGCGAGAAAATCACGGCTGGAGACGATCACATCGACAATGCGTCCGCGGAAGCTCGAACTGTCAACGACCACGTGCATCTCCGGTTTTTCCAGCAGCTTGGACACGAAGGGTTCCCAGGTAACATAGACTTCTCGCGAATCGGATTTCGACTTGGCGTATCTCGCGAGTATGGCCTCCGGATCGTTGACTGGAATAAATGGATCTGTTGGAAGCTTGTTGAGATTAAAGTCGTTCATCACGACTCTTGCCAAGGTTTCACTCGGCGAGTCTGGGATGAGGACAAATCGTGTTTCGGTGTTGTTCATCGCCAGCACATTCGGAACGCCGGTTTTATTAGCGACAATGGCGTCAGCGCCCCGCGTTTCGTCCAGAATGCAGACGATGACTGCTGGGAGATCTCCGAGACGATCACTCGCTTTCAGCAGAGCATCGATCGTAAATACGCCCATGTTGAGCGTTCCATTTTGCAGGTCTTGGAGTCGCTGGTTGTAGTCAGCGCCGTCGTCGACCAGCGTCATGTCGATTTTGCGTTGCCGAAGTTGTGCCTTGAAGTCGTCGGATCTCAGAATGGCATAACCGCTGAACGGGTCGATACCGAACTTCACATCGTGGTCATATTGCGATTGACCGGTCGTGTTGCGCAGAACGTCTTCATTTCGAAGCTCCTCAGCACGCTCCTGTCCGCCCACGACGAAAAATCGCCAAGCCATTGCAGCGGCTCCGGCAACAAACAGCCACACAACACAAATTGCCAGTAACTTGCCTTTCGACACGCTTCCAATCTCCCAGGGTCCTCATGATATCAGGATTATGTATCAAGATCATTGGAACGCGTAGCCCATCTTTCAGGAACCGTTGCCTGCGACGGTGACTAGATCGATTTTTTCTTGGCCGATCTGGATAGGGCGGCGAAAAAAACCCAGCCCAAAGCAAACAGACACATGACCATGAAAAGGATCAAGAAGGCCATTATCTGCCAGAGCTTTTTCTCTTTCGGCGTCATTATGTCAGTTGGCGTCATCCAATCAGTTTGAAAACCTGAGTCGGATGAATGGACAATTGGGTCATTGTTGACAAGCGTCAGCGTTTCAATGGCGGGCATCGCCAGGTCATCAGGCCAATCCTGCAATAATTCGAAATCCGATGTTTCGTCGGCATTCTGGTCGTCTGCAGTGCTTTCGGCGAGCGAGGCTTCGATGGCCTGGGTCAGCGAGGCTGGGTTGTCTGCTTTACGATATTTGTCGACGCGAGTTGCCAGGCTGTGGGTTCTCTTCATGTCCACACCGATCACGTCCACGGTAATGGAACGAGCCAGGATATCCGGCAGGTAAGCCTCGACAAGGTCTGGATCTGTCGCTTCACCATCGGTGACGATTAGCAGTCGATAGTCGCCATAGTGTTCCTGATTGCGAAGAGCCAGCAGGGCGTCCGTCGCTGTTTTCATGCTTTCTCCCAACGGCGTTCCGCCGCCCGGTCGAATTCGATTCACTTTGGCGGTGAGTGTAGCTTTGTTGATGGGGCCCAGCGGAATGACCCACTCTTGCCCGCGGTGGCCATTGAGCACCATGACTCCGACCTGAGAATCTTCAGGCGCGCGTTCAAGGATGGTTAACAACGCTTGTTTGGCCGCATCGATTTTGGTGATCGACGAATTACTACCCAATGGTTGCTTCATCGGTTGCTTCATCGATGCGGAATCATCGAGCANGACNACAATGTTTTGAGCAGAAGCGGTTGAGCTCAACANCACGAGCATCGCGATCGATCCTTGCAGCATGAATCGTTGCATATCATTCCCCCTNCATCTCGGATAGTACCGAGTTNTACCTTCATNGANTNATCGNCAATNAACGATTTGAGTTCNGTCNTTAGAAGGCNAAGTCCGANTCATTTAAGGCTTCTGCCGGGACTCGGANAATGCGGAATTCAACTCGCATGTTCTTCAAGGCATCTTGGAAATTGGCCGGCTTAGAAATGAGTGGTTCCGCAATCCCTGCACCGGTGGGCTTCAATTGTTCCTCAATCAAGACCACATTCTGATCCTCTGCGAATTGGATCAGCGAATCCTTCACGGCCTTTGCCCTTGCCAGCGAAAGATTCAATGCAGCGTTTACGGTTTGTCTTGGTTTGTGATTCGGTGATTCGAATTTACCACTCTGAATCAATTGAATGATTGTTTCCGTGTCTGTGAGGTTGATCTGTTTTCCGTTGAGATAATAACGGTAATTGCCGTTTTGTCCGGTTCGCTTAATGGTTCCGCGCTCCAGACCAGCCTTGATCATGTCGAGCAACGCTTTGGTCGGATCGGCATGTCCTCGGATAATGATGGCTGCGTTGCCGAACGTGGATGCCGCCTGAATGGCTCGATTGAACTCACTGCCATATCGATCGGCGGAAAATTCCGGTTGATTGGGGCGGAAATTAATGGTGAAGCTGACGATCGTGCGGTCATCCAGCAAGTCCCGATCAGGATCGCGAAAATCACTGCTGATCTCACTTCCGCCGCCGCCGAAATCAGGTTTGCTGTATTCGATTTCTGCATCTTTGGCGATCTGCACATAGTCGAGGGCAGGGGGATCAAAACCCGAACGGATCTTTCCATATCCCCAACCTTGAGCCAGATCGAGCGCGGCCTTCATCTTNGGCTCAAATCCACTTAGGTTNCCTTGGTNTTCGAAAAACGCGATTTGGCCAGGTAGACCGACAAANCCGCAATCTAGCAACAGACCATGGGCGTCCACTTCGAGCGTTGGCAGNANNTCTTTCCCGAAGATCGTTTGTGACAGCGNCAAGGTGTCCTTGTAGGTGTTGCTCATCCTCTGCGATTCTTCAAACTCTTTACGCATCGCGACAAGTTCGACGGTGTTCTTCAGGTATCCGGCGACGAAAGCGTTGACGAAATCCTGATTCTTGCTGTACCAGTCAGAACGCACGGCATACACGTCGGCAATCGAGCGTGACATGTCGCGGGTCGAATTCAAAATGTGGGCACCCTTGACGGTTCCCTCCGCTCCTGAACCAACGCTGTCATAGCCGCCCGTCAGCCCGATCATGTCTGGCGTAATGACACAGCAAGCGTCGATCGTTTCATCATTGCGAAAGGCTTCCGCCGGACCGTTGGGACCCGCCAGGTCATCTACCCAAACAACCTCAATCTCATCACGGTTGATTTTGGCAGCATCTAAAGAGTCAAACAGCAAGCCCACATGAGGGCCTCCCTGTTGGCAAGCGATCTTGATCTTCTTGCCCTCTTGACGCAGATCGTTGAGCGTCTCAATGCCCTCGCGTGCAACCAAGTGATCGCCCGCACTCCACGATAATTGCAGGATGACCACCGGCTTGGTTCGCGGATCACGCCCTAACACTTCGCTGGCCTGTCCCAGCATTCGCATGGTCCCGCGGAGAAACGGACTCTCGCCCTGCAGATAATCCTTCACCTGGCCGACAAAATCATCACCTGGGNTTAGCTTGATCTTTAAGCCCATCTCCCCGTAAGTTGAATCCGGGGTTGTCTGGAGTCCGCCATTGGCCAAAAAGGTAGCCACGTCTCCGCCCCAGGTAATGAAGGGAATGTTTGTCGTCTCCGACGTTTGGACCGGTTGAACATTGACTTGTCCTATAAGATCACTGAACGGCTTTTGGGCCTGAGCGACCTTGGCTGAGAAAAGCAAGCATCCAATAACGACCAATAAGATCATGCGTTTAATCATTATTTACTCCCACCCTTGAGATATAGAACGGTGGCTTCCTCGACAGTGTTCTCGCTCGATAACGGGGATCNGTCGTTGGCAATCTCTNTGCCTCTGCCCTAGAGGTGAAATTATCCAAAAGCAAAAGGTGCACAACAAGCCAAACACGGCGAGAATCGCGAGGTTCCCTGAGTTATTTTGTTCGAGTTACTTGCGAAGGAGAGCGACTTGTCTGGCGGGTATTCGTCGCATGCCACGAATTCTTGTGCATAATATAGGGAACATTCAATTTTTTTGAGGAGATTCGTCTTGAGGTTTGCCATCGCCACATTGTTTTTTTCCCTTTTCTTCACGGGTTTCTTGATGACATGTCAATCTGACGCTGAGGACCACGCAGAAACACGACGTCTAATTATTCATGCCGATGACGCCGGAATGTCACATTCGGTGAATCGAGGAACCATTGAGGCGATGGAAAAAGGAGTTGTGACTTCCGCCAGTATCATGGTGCCTTGTCCTTGGTTCCCTGAATTCGCACGCTACGCCAAAGAAAACCCCGAACGGGATTTCGGCATTCATCTCACGTTGACTTCGGAGTGGTCGGAATATCGGTGGGGCCCGGTCCTGGATCGCAGTGAGGTGCCGAGTCTTGTCAACGAGGATGGTTTCTTGTGGGGCAGCGTTCCTCAAGTTGTGGCCAACGTAAAACTTGAAGACGCAGAGCGAGAACTTCGTGCACAGATCGAGCGAGCTCGGAAGTTTGGCGTCAAAATATCCCACTTCGATCCGCACATGGGTGCTGTGTTAAGTCGTCCCGATTTGGCGAAGCTCTATGTCGAACTCGCAGTCGAGTACGATATTCCCGTCTTGTTCGTCAAGCCGACGGAAGAGAATGGTTTGGCGAAGCAATATCCCGATATGATTCGTATGGTTCCCGAATTAGAAAAGCGGGAGTTACCTATCTTGAGCGCGATCTACCAGTTTTANGACAGAGGNCCCTACGAAAAACGCAAGTTAAAGTATCTCGAAACCATTCGCAATTTGCCCGCTGGCACAAGTGAAATCATCATCCACTGTGGTGTCGACGATGATGAATTACGAGCCATCACCACTAGTGTCGACATNCGCGATTCAGACCGTCGAATTTTTTTGGATCCCGAAGTGCGCCAGGCAATCGAAGACGCTGGTGTTGAGTTGACGACGTGGAAGCAATTCCATCAACAGCAGGAAGACGCGGATCAATCTCGTTAAATCTAAGATCCTGACATGGCCAATTGCTGATGCGATTCATTCCCGCTGATAATCGTCCATTCGAACCTGCTTCGCATGAAGATCCAGCCCAACCAGGCGTTCTCAAACGGGTGGTTGCGATCAAGGACGAGCTACTTGCTGGTCGGGTGCAAATGATTAATTGGGCAAGATTGCCGGTTGGATCGTCCTTTCGCAACCANTACCACGAGGATATGGAAGAGGTTTTTCTGCTGACGGAAGGCAGCGCTGAGATGGTGATCGACGGTGAATCGGTTGCGTTGCGAGCCGGTGATTCCGTGGTGGTGTCGCCTGGCGAACTGCACGCGATGAAGAACACGGGGACCGAGGATGCGCTTTATATCGTCGTTGGAATCTCGCTCGGCCAAAATGGGCAGACCATTGTTGTCGAGGCCTCGTCTTCTGAGACCTGAGCGGGATGGTTCCGATAGGAATCCCGCTGTCAATCTGCGTTGACATGCGGCANGGATGCAACTTAGGAAAAATGCACGTCGGGTGGTAACCCGTTGCCTGCTCGGATCGCTATATTAGGAATTCGTTGGTCAGCACGATTCAGGTTCCATCGTGTTTTATTCCCCTCAACTCGCCTTGCGGCGAAGGCTTGAGTTTGATCGCGCGGTGAGGATTGTTACGGAGAAAAAATCATGAAGCGGTTCTGCTCTTTGGTCATTCTGCTGTCGATGTCGGTTTCGGCAGCTGCGGAAAACTGGCCTCAATTCCGTGGTCCCCACTTCAACGGATCTTCGGATGAGAAAAACCTTCCTGACTCTTGGTCGATGAACGAAGGCGTCGTCTGGTCGGTTGATCTGCCGGGCGCTAGTGCCGCCACGCCCATCGTGTGGGGCGACCATGTGTTCGTTTCCAGCACGGACCTCAAAGGACAGGGGCTGCTGGCCATGTGCTTCGATCGGAAAACCGGTGACTTGAAATGGTCGCGCGAGGTCGCCAGCGGATTACGTCGTGATTCTCGCAGTAATTTCGCAGCTCCGTCGCCCGCAACGAATGGTGAGGTCGTCGTCTTCTTTTATGGCAATGGTGACCTGGTTGCTTTCGACTTTGATGGTAAGCAGGCTTGGCGACGCAACCTACAAAAGGACTATGGCGAATTTGCGTTTCTTTGGACCTTCAGCACCAGCCCCATCTTTTTCGATGGCAAACTCTTCATGCAGGTGCTGCAACGTGACACGCCCGTTGATGGGCGAGGCTTCAAGGATCGAAAGAACGATTCTTATCTTTTGGCATTGGATCCAAGTAACGGAAAAACGTTGTGGCGTCAGGTGCGGCGCAGTCAAGCACGCTCGGAGTCACTCGAAGCCTTTTCGACGCCCGTCCCCTTTGAGCACAATGGTCGGAAAGAATTATTGATCGCCGGCGGTGATGACCTGACGGGACATGATCCTGCTACGGGGCGTGAGCTCTGGCGCTGGGGTACGTGGAACCCGGATCGAATCGGTCACTGGAGACTGGTTCCTTCGCCCGTCGCTGGCGACGGGGTGATTCTGGTCTGTGCGCCGAAAAAGGATCCGATTTATGCAGTACGTGCCGGCGGCCAGGGAAATCTGAACGATGATGACCTCGCCTGGGTGAGTCGGGAAGAGCGAAATGTGAGCTCCGATGTTCCCACACCGGCCTTTGCAGAGGGAGACTTCTTCATTCTCAGCGACGTTCGAAACGCTTTGTCGCGTGTCGATCCGGAAAGTGGTGAAGTCAAGTGGTCCGTTTCGTTGCCGCGCGGTGGCAAGTATGAAGCCTCACCGCTTGTTGCCGATGGTAAAGTTTACCTGGTGAACTTTGTGGGGAACGTCATCGTGGTCGACGCCGAAGACGGCAAAATCATCAGTGAGATTTCGATGGATGAGCCGACCGACGACGATCCTGTTCGATCGTCGATCGTGGCCTCTCACGGGCAGCTGTTTATCCGGACCTCCGGNAAGCTGTATTGCATCGGAAACGGTTCTTGATCCGTCGTGGATCGATCGGAACGCTTGCAGCGAATTGCAGCCCACCGGACATGATGGTCCGGTGGGACGCTTGATGGTCAGCGGATTATTGCGGTTGACCGTTGGCCGGCTCATTCGGTTGCGAGCTGGGAAAGCCGCTATCAATCAACATGTATCCTGACCAGAAGAACGGGTGATCGGCTTTGGGGACATTACCCTCTTGTACGCCCTTAATCCGCGGTTCTGAAAACGGGTCGAGGTCGGTTGAGCGGGCCAATTGAACGCTTCTTTGCCAGGCTGCTGCGGGACCCACTTGAGTTGATTCCTGCATGAATTCACGCACTAGCTCCATGCTCATTTGACCGCCGGTTCTCCAACGGCTGAGTAGAATTGTCCGCACGCCGGCGGACATCAGGCCGCAACTGGTAACCAGCAGCTCATCGCCATTCGTTTTGGCTCGCAAGCCATCTTCAGAGACGGTGATGTAGCCCGGCAGGATCAGTTGCTGAGGCGCTGCCCAGGGTAAATCCATCCAAGCAGTCAGCTTACTTCCTTGACCATCTCGCTCGTCGATTTGGGCCGGGGCCCAGTCAAAGCCATCTTTGGGATTGACTCGAATGTCGTCCAGTACGACCAGCCGATCCCATCGGCTTGAGAGGATGGAACTATCGGCAGGCACCGGGCGCCGAAGGACAGAGGGCTTTGCACTTGCATCGTGAATCTCTTTTGCCGCGGCTCGGATGATCGGTGTGCTTTCTTTGGCGAAGAGACGTCCGAGGACGATCGCGGTTTCTCCGTTATTCGCGAGTGCACGAGGATCGTCGACTGCTAAAGACGCAGTGGGCGCGTAACGAATTCGCATCCTTTGGATTAAGGGCTGTGTCGCCGCAGAAGAAATTGGCGTCTGGAGTAGTTCGAAGGGCAAATACCAGAAAAATCCATCCGGTACGATCACGAGCTCTTCGGTTGATTCCAGGAACTGTTTGCGTTCATTTTCTTCGAGCCCTGCAAACACCGTTCTGAATAGCTGGTTTGCATCTTTTTTCCACGCGTCATCGGTCAAAAGCGATGCCTCGAGCACGTGATTTGTTTTGTAGTTTCCGATTGCCTGGGTCAGATTCATCACCGTTCGTTTGACGGAGGTGGGCGCTCTCAGCGGCCAAGCTCTGTATTTGTTGCCCTCCGTCAAAAGGATCGCCCTCGCTCTCTTTTTGCCCATGACAATGATCAGAACCGCTTGCTTGGGTTTGAGTTTGCCTTGGATATTGTCGACGCTCCGCCGAGGTGGAAAGATTCGCTTGGATGGTTCCGGCCGCAAGGCGATCTCAAGGAGCTTTTGCTCCTGGGCAGCTGCCAGTGATTTGATTTGAGTGGCAACCTTTTCGTAGCGGTGGATCTCATCCGGGGCATTCGTCGTCGAAGGCAGCTCCTGCAACTCTCGCTGCGAGGCCTGGATTTGTGCGATGTTCTCAGCCAAAGCGGGAAACTTCTTCAACAAAGCTTGTCGCTGTTCTTGAGCGGCCGTATCGAGGAGTTCGACCGGTGCATTCAGGATCCATCGTAGGGCAAGCAATCGTCCGCCCAGTTTGAGTTGCGTGTAAAACTTATTGCGGCGAATCAAATCGTTTACCTGGACAATCGTCTCCACTTCGTCACGTTCGATGCCTAATTCAAGCCAAACGTTCAACGCCTCGGTCTGTGGAGTCAGGCAGTAGGTCAGCGTGTCGAGTGGATTGAGCTGCCAGTCGGTATTGTTCGGCTCGCGTAGCACCCGATTAAACATCAGCCCCGAAACACGAGGTGAGGTGTCTTTGAGTCGGCTCAAGGCCAATGCCCGGGTAACTCGAAAGATTCGAGGTGAGCTCTTCGTGTTCTGCTGGATTGCGGCTTCCAAACTGGAATTGCCCTTGGCAATATCACCGGTCTGAAATGCCACAAACGCCGTGTTGTACAAGAGCCTCGTACCCACAGCAGTGCGCGACAGATCGTTTCTGCGCATGGCACCACTGGCCTGCGCTAAGAAGGGCTTGGCCAGCCGCGGTTGATTCAAAAGAGCCGCATTTTCNGCCGCCGATAACAGAATCGAGGCAGCCGCCCGGTCCATGCGGTTGCTTTGAGTCCACTTGGCAGCCGCCTGCAACGGCGGATACATGTTCGTCGACCCCGCCAATAGATGCGCCTTAGTGGCCCATGTGAAGGCCTCTTCCAAGACATCCGCTTGACGGAATTGAGCCGCTGAAAAAGTTGCCTCGTAGAAATTGGCAAGTGCCTGTGGATATTCTTTGGCTGCCAGCGACCGCTTACCAATCTCGATCAAGGCCATTGCAGTTAACGGATGATCGAAGGTTTGATTGATGGCGAGAGATGCCTTGAGCGTGTTGACCGCCTGCTTGGCTTTCTCACCCCCGCTACCCAATTGAGCCAGTGCNAATTGAACATCGGTGATGACGGAGATCCAGTTACCGTTCACCTGACGGCGTGAAAGAT
Source organism: Planctomycetaceae bacterium (assembly GCA_002723275.1). Lineage (GTDB taxonomy): Bacteria > Planctomycetota > Planctomycetia > Pirellulales > Pirellulaceae. The sequence continues at coordinate 356,012 of PBNZ01000004.1, read as the reverse complement.
GTCGAGTGATGTCCCCGGTCAGAGATTCATAGGGAGCTAAAGGCCCCAGGATTTCGTTGCGCCTACGTATCGATAAGCCCACACAACGCATGATTTCCATCACACGTACGGGATACAGTTGATTCGGTTGTAATGTTCCGCCCTGTTGCAATACACGATTGACATCGCTGCCCCGCTGAGTCAAAAGCGTTTCTGGAAACTGTCCCGGTATCGTGCGACGTAAACTGGGGCCCCACGGAAGTTGGCGAGGTTGAGCTCCCTGAATCGCCGGAGGCCATTGAATTCGCTTCATCCAACTCGGGTGTTGCATGTACACACGAAGCGCTAGCTCGTACTGTTCTAATGCGCCGTTCAGGTCGCCAACCTGATAAAGGCATTCCCCAATCATCGTGTAGTAACAGACCGAATCGACCCATCGGCCCTCGACGGATTGAATTCCGGAACGCAATGCAGAACGAAAACCGCGCATGGCGGTGCGGTAGTGACCGTTATAGTAGGGGTCGAAGGCCAGGAAATAACTCTCGCGCGGAACAGCACGACCCTCTCGCAGTTGAACCTGAGCAGCAGTTGGAAAGGGGCCCGTTAACAACGTCAATGCTAGCAGCGCGAGACAGGCCAGACCTTGTCGGCCTCGGTAGAACGGCAACATAAGTGGTCCTCAACTGTTCCTAAGATCCAGTCGCTGGAAGACGAGAGAAGCCAGCGAATGGGGAGCCCTATCTTTATGATAATGAACGGAGAACCCGGCGACGAACAAAAACTCATCTTCAAAATCAGGCTTTTGCCATGAAATGAACGATTTATTGCGGGAAAGGGTAGAAAGCATCGCCTGTGACGCCATCGCCAGAAACGGGGATGGAGATTCCTCGAGCCGCTGATTTATTGGAGGGATTAAGCAGCCCTACGCTAGCTGGGAATTGGGAAAACAGTTGAAGTCGAACGACTGTAGCGTCGATATAGGTCGTGAGGATTCCAACGATCATGGATGGAGCTTAAGAAGATGATTCGGAAGCTAGAAAAAACGCGTTGGGCTGGTGGATTTGTTGCCGCATGCCTGCTGGCAATAGGCTGCTTAACTTCGACCGGCTGCCAAGTGGATGTCGCAGGTCAGACGCTACCCAGCCCCTATTACTTGTCGGATGACGTCCAGTATTTCCCGGCAGGGCCTGAGTTCAAGCTGTCGAACGAAGCAGCCGCGATGGCCGCTTATGAAGCGGAAGCAGCTGCGGACGCAGAGGTTTTACCCGCGCCCTAGTCGCCAAAGCCTCAAGGATTCGGCACGGTCGCGATACCCCTTGGCGTATCGCGCCGCCTGTTGGCTAAATTCTCTTGGGCGAAAGCCGCCCCGGCACGTGCTGCTGCGCCCTCGAACCGCTAAACTGTCCCCATGAATGACATCTTGGAATCCGGGGACGATCAGATCTTTGCCGTGCAAACGGTTGGAGAGAGCCCAGCTGGCTCTCTGCCTCTCACCGATGACATGTTACGGTTGTGGCCCAGCGGCCACCTCTTCGGCATGACGCAAAACGCGGGCATGGGCTGGAGTTCGCGCGAGATGCTGGGGCATCAAGTGTTGATCCTGAGCACCCAGGGTGGTGTTCGCGCCGCAGATGGCTCACCCATTGCCTTAGGTTTTCACACGGGGCACTGGGAGGTCGGGTTGTTGGTCCAGGCGGCGGCACTCGAAATCAAACAACGGACCGGCGTGCCCTTCGCTGCCTACTGTACAGATCCGTGCGATGGTCGTACCCAGGGTACGACGGGCATGTTCGACAGCTTGCCGTTTCGGAATGATGCGGCCGCGTTGTTTCGCCGGCAGGTTCGATCTTTGCCGACCTGTCAGGGAGTGCTCGGAGTCGCAACCTGCGACAAAGGGTTGCCGGCCATGATGATGGCCTTGGCGGCGACGCAAAATCTGCCCACGGTATTGGTGCCAGGCGGAGTGACGTTGCCTCCGCGAGAAGGCGAGGACACGGCGAAGGTTCAGACGATCGGCGCCCGGTACTCTCAGGGAGAAATCAGTCTTGAGGATGCCTCCCGGGCTGGTTGTGCGGCTTGTGGTTCCGCAGGTGGCGGTTGCCAGTTTCTGGGCACGGCCGCTACGGCTCAAGTGATCGGAGAGGCACTCGGACTTTCTCTGCCGCATTCCGCCCTTGCCCCGAGTGGGCAATCGATTTGGATCGACATGGCCAAACGCAGTGCCGCAGCCGTTTGGTCTTTGCTGAAAAATGGAAAAACGACGCGCGACGTGTTGAGCGATGATTCGATCCACAATGCGATGGTCGTGCATGCGGCTTGTGGAGGGTCCACAAATTTACTGTTGCACTTGCCTGCGATCGCTTTTTCGGCCGGTTTGAAGCGACCGACGGTTGATGATTGGATCCACATCAACCGAAGTGTTCCCCGCTTTGTTGATGTCTTGCCAAATGGACCCACCAATCATCCTACGATCCAGATGTTTCTTGCCGGGGGAGTTCCGGAGGTGATGCTCCATCTGCGCGAGCGTGGACTGTTGCGATTACAGGCGCAGACGGCCGCCGGTCTGTCTGTCGACGAAGTGCTCACCTGGTGGGAGAATTCGGAAAGACGTCGCCTGCTTCGTGAACGTTTGGTCCAAGAAGACGGTGTCGATCCTGATGATGTGATCATTCCACCCGCCGAGGCGCATCGCCGAGGCATGACTAGTACCGTCTGTTTTCCCCTCGGGAATCTTTGTCCCGAGGGATCGGTGATTAAGGCAACCTCGATCGATCCCAGTGTTGTTGATGAAGACGGCGTCTATCGAAAAACGGGGCCAGCTCGCGTTTTTACGACCGAGGCCGAGGCGATCGCGGCGATCAAAGGACAAGGAGATCGAACGGTGAAGCCTGGTGATGTCGTTGTGCTCATCGGCCGTGGACCACTGGGTTCTGGCATGGAAGAGACCTATCAGATTACGTCGGCGCTAAAGCACTTGAGCTGGGGCAAGGATGTTGCCGTTGTCACCGATGCTCGATTTTCCGGCGTCAGTACCGGTGCTTGCATTGGTCATGTTGGCCCCGAAGCTCTCGCAGGTGGCCCAATTGGCAAAGTGATCGAAGGTGATCGCATTCGCATCATTGTCGATCGGAAGAATCTGACCGGATCGGTTGATCTCGTGGGAGATGCCCAGAATGAATGGTCTCCCGAGGAGGCANCGCGGATACTCCAGCAGCGACCTCAGCGAACCGACCTCGCTCCCGATGAACAGCTTCCNCCCGAGACAAGGCTGTGGGCTGCCATGCAGCAAGTCGGTGGGGGAACCTGGGGTGGTTGCGTCTATGACGTGGATGCCATCACTCGACGGTTAACTGACTGAGCCCGATGCTTGTTGGCCATGAGTCCGTACTCACTGACCGCTCGTCTCTCTCACATGAGCGTCTGACCGATGGCGCGTCAGGGTGATGTGAAAAGTTCCGGTTTCAAGACAAACACGGCGACGGCCCCGAGTGCAAGCAATAACCCGAGCAGTAGCATCAATTGACTGTCAGCCTTCTTTTTCTTGGCCTTCGCCGGCTTCGGAGGCTTTTGTTTCTTCGCGTTGGCAGCCTTCTTTTGCGTGACTGATTTTATCTCTATTTTTTTACCGGATTCGAGGTTGTACCCGCACTTCACGCAGAGAACGTCGTCGGGAAGCAAGTCAGCACGGCAGACCGGGCAACGATGACCCGTCGCAGATTGCCCCAGATCAACTTCGTCGAGTAATTCCGCGAGATCACTGCCGGTAGCTGAATTGCCCGCCTTTTGTTTCTGAGGCGACTTTACCGCCCCGATGCGAATGGGCTTCTCGCAGGCGGGACATTTGATCGTTTTCCCTGCCCATTCGGGTTTGGCGGTCAGGCGTTTGCCGCAGGGGCAGGTTACCGTGATCCCTGGGGACGCCGCACCGGGCCTGGCTTTTGGCTTGGCAGCCGGAATCTCGAGTAATTCAGAACAGCCAGGGCATTTGACGGATTTACCGGCGTATTTGTCCGGAGCGGCGAAACTCTTACCGCATTTGCAAGTGACGGGAATGGGCATGGGCTGAAGCGAACTACCGTGGCTGAGGGTGAGTTTAGATAAGAGAAACAGGATTTTCAGAGTGGGTGCCGTTGAAGGCTCCTCCATTTTGCTTCGGCGACCCCTCGACGACAACTCCTTGGCTGTCAAATTGGCAGCTCTACCGCTCGAGCTTCCCAGGTGGCTGCCACGGTGGCTTTGCCGGTCTCAGCTCCGATGTTTGTAACTAGTTGATATTGAATGACTTAGAAAACAGATTGTGTTTTGGCGCGGTAGTTGCGTTGTTGAGGCCTGTCTGGGGCCAAGCTGCGCCCAATTGGCAGTCCTCATGCCGACCACGGTGGACTCGGCAGATCAAACATATTTGCGTAAATGAATGTCAGGTGTCGGGAGGTCAGAAATCGATGGCAACGGCGACCAAATCCAAATCAAAACTAAAGCTCCAACCACTCGGTGATCGTGTCGTAGTGGAGCGGGATGACGCGGAAACAACCACTGCAGGCGGTATCGTACTTCCTGATTCGGCCCAGGATCGGCCGGCTCGAGGGATCATTGTTAGCGTGGGTGATGGTCGATTGCTCGATGATGGATCGAGAGGTGAATTTCAGGTCAAGGTAGGCGATCGCGTGATCTTTAACAGCTACGCGGGTGAGACCTTCAAGGTCGGCGACGATGAGCTGCTGTTGATGCATGAAGATGAGATTCTCGCAGTAATTGACGACTGATGGGGCTTTTTTGGAAAGCTCATCAACAACGCATTTTCAAGCGGCGCCTACGACGCCGATAGGTGAAGAAACTCAGGAGTTTGAAAACTAATGGCAAAAATCATTGCATTTGACCAAGAGGCGCGGGAAGCCATTCGGCGCGGCGTCTCGAAGTTGGCCAAGGCCGTCAAGGTCACGTTGGGCCCCAAGGGACGCAACGTCATTCTGCAGAAGAGCTTTGGTTCGCCCACCGTCACCAAGGACGGCGTCACCGTTGCCAAAGAAATCGATCTCGAAGACGTCTACGAGAACATGGGCGCTCGCATGGTCCGCGAAGTTGCCAGCAAGACCAGCGATGTTGCCGGCGACGGAACAACGACAGCGACCGTTATGGCTGAAGCGATTTTCAACGAAGGCCTCAAGGCCGTCGTGGCTGGCGTGAATCCGATCCAAATGAAGCAAGGGATCGAGACTGCCGTTACCGACATCACTGAAAAGCTTCAAAAGATGTCGATCAAGATCAAGAGTAAAGAAGAGATGGCCAATGTCGGAACCATCGCGGCTAATAACGATTTCGAAATCGGATCGTTGCTTTCCGATGCGATGGAGAAGGTTGGTAAAGACGGCGTCATTACCGTTGACGAAGGGAAGAGCCTGCAGACGGAAGTCGAATGGGTCGAGGGTATGCAGTTCGACCGCGGCTATCTGTCGCCTTACTTCGTGACTGATCCCAACAGCATGGAATGTGTCCTCGAAGACGCTTACGTGCTCGTTTTCGAAAAGAAGATTACCAATATCAAGGATCTCGTTCCGTTGCTCGAAGCGATCGTGCAACAAAGCAAGCCCTTGTTGATTATTGCTGAAGATGTCGAAGGCGAAGCTCTCGCAACGCTCGTCATCAATCGGCTGCGTGGTACTTTCAAGTGCTGTGCTGTGAAAGCACCTGGCTACGGTGACCGTCGCAAGGCAATGATGGAAGATATCGCCATCCTTGCTGGTGGTACCGCTGTCTTCGAAGCATTGGGCCTGAAATTGGAAACGCTTCCGATCTCGGACCTCGGTCGTGCGAAGAAGGTAATTGTCGACAAAGACAACACCACGATCATCGAAGGTGCTGGCAAGAGTGCTGACATCAAGGCTCGCATTGATCAAATTCGACGTGAAATCGAAAATGCAACGAGCGATTACGATCGTGAGAAGCTTGAAGAACGACTCGCGAAGCTGGCGGGCGGCGTTGCCAAGGTCAACGTCGGTGCTGCAACCGAGTCGGAAATGAAAGAGAAGAAAGCTCGTGTTGAAGACGCTTTGCACGCAACTCGTGCTGCCGTTGAAGAAGGAATTCTTCCCGGTGGTGGCGTGGCATTGCTCCGAGCTGCGACCAACGTTAAGCCTTCCGACGACCTCGGTCAGGATGAGATCGTTGGTTACAACATCGTGCTACGAGCTTGCCGAGCTCCGCTCACAATGATTGCCAACAACGCCGGGCAAGACGGCGGCATCGTTTGTGAAAAGGTTGCTGATGCCAAAGCAAACAATGGCTACAACGCCTTGACGGATTCCTATGAGGATCTTGTGAAGGCGGGCGTTATTGACCCCACAAAGGTGACTCGAACCGCACTTGGCAACGCCGCCAGCGTCGCGACGCTGCTGCTGACAAGTGATGCTCTCATCGCTGAAAAGCCCAAGGATGAAAAGAAACCAGCCGGTGGACACGGTGGTGACTACGACATGTATTAATGTCACATCCTGAGGCGCTCTCGAAAGAGACGCTGATCGATAAGTTCTAAGTCGCCCTCAGTTAGTTCAACTGAGGGCGACTTTTTTGATGAATGGTCTGACAACAGGGGGGTGTGAATCCAACCGGATTTCGCATCGGATTTCTTGAAAATCCGTGCCCCGTTTCCTCGTTCGGAGCTGGCTCGCGGTAGGTCAAACGTAGGATTCGAACCACGATGATCGACCTGTGAGAGGCGTTGTTCGTACCGAATAGGTTGAATATGACAAATCTGTCAATTTGTCTTGGCTAATTTCAACGCTTTGTTGTCGTGCGAAGTTCGATGCTCTTTATAATAAAAAAGTGGTATCTGACGTGATCTGCCGTCAGTTGGGCTCCACCAGGCTGGGTGGGAATCGTCGAGCAGAGGGCGTCTTGAATGAATAGGTATCCGATATGAGTTCCCATCAAATCGCGGCCATCTTGATTGCAGCTGGCTCTGCCTTCGTTGTGACGCCTGCTCTCGCGGACGTGTTGATTTTGCGCAATGGCGGGAGGCTTGAGGGAGACGTCACCAAGACACAAGTAAGCTCAGAATCAAAAGCTGTTGCCTACACCGTGAAGTTGAATTCCGGTGTTCGTCTGAAGATTGATGGTCGTGAAGTGCGAAAGCACATCAAGAGTGATCCGACGGAGCTGGAATATGAAAAGCTCCTCAACGCCATGCCAGATACGGCGGCTGGCCATTGGACGATGGCAAATTGGTGTAACTCGAACAAATTGAGCGAGCAGCGAAGATACCATCAAGAACAAGTTCTTCGGCATGATCCGAATCACGAGGATGCACGACGGAGCCTGGGTTACACCAGGTTGAATGGTAAATGGGGCACGCGTAAAGATCGAATGCGTGACAGAGGATATGAATTATTCGAGGGAAAATATCTCCTGCCCCAGCAGATCGCCATCCTGAAACGCACACGCGACGATGAATTAGCACAGAAAAAGTGGCGTCGCGATCTTAAGACCTGGCGAAAGAATTTGAGCGGAGCCAGCAAGGCCGAGATTCTGGATCAATTCGCGAACATTGATGATCCTCGAGCTGTGTTGGCACTTCACGAATTGCTGCAGAACGATAGCTCGTCTCAGTTTCGCGAAATCTACGTCGATAATCTTGCTCGGATCGGTGGCTCTGGTGCAGTTTCCGCATTGGTCCAGGCCGGATTGGAAGATTCTGAGGTAGAAGTTCGCCTCCGAGCGATCGACCGTCTTCGAGAAATTGCTCCGCTCGCTTCCGCTCGTATGTTTGCGAGGGCTTTAACGAGCAACAGCAATAGGACTATAAATCGAGCTGGTGTCGCCCTGGGCCGACTGGGAGAACGAGAGGCGATCCTCCCCCTCATCGACGCTCTTGTCACCCGACACGAAACGATCAAAAAGCCAGCGAATCAGATCAACTCATCCTTTTCTCGATCTGGCGATGGCAGCCTTGGTTTGGGAGGATTGAACGTTGGGGGGGGGCCGAAGAAGATTGTGAAAAATCTGCAGAACAAGAGTGTTCTCCAAGCACTGGTCGCATTGACTGAGCAGAATTACCAGTATTCCAAAAATGATTGGAAGCGGTGGTACATCGGCCAGCAGGATCTTGGCGACATCAATCTGAGGCGCGATTCTTAAGGCGCCCGGTTGTAACGCTTCTCACGAACAGGCATGACTCACTGGACATTGTCTGCGAATTTCAACCGATCGCTCATGCACTCGCGGTTAGAACCCAAGCTATGGTTCCCATGGTAATTGGAACAAGGGCTTCTTTTCGAAGCGGTTTAGAGGGGGAGAAGATGAGCAATTTTGGTAATCAATCGGTACATATTCTTGTCGTTGATCAAGATGCGATGGCTGGTGGCCACACGCGTCAAACGTTGATCGACGAAGGCTACAGTTGTTGGTTTTCAGCCGATGCGGCTCAGGGAATCGAACTGGCTCGCCAACAGATTCCATCTTTGATGATTGTCGATACCGACTTAGGCCGCACATCTGGATTTGACTTTTATCGCTTGGTACAGGCCGAGTATCCCCGACACGACATTCCCATTATTTTTGTGTCGGAAGATCGGAATTCAGACCTCGTTTCTCGCTGTCACCAGGCAGGCGGAATCTATTTCTTAGGCAAGCCGCTTGATCCATCGGTTCTGCTCGAACTGACAAGCAAGGCGCTATGGATGCCGCATTTAATCAAACGACATATTGATACTCAGGCCCATAATCCAATCCAGAAGGGGCCACGTATGTTTTCCGAGGGCGGTCTTCGAATCCGCTAACTCGGTCAAAACTCGACTTCAGGCCTGCCTGTTTTCGGAACAGGCAGGCTTTTTTCATGCGCTCAGTGCCCCTTTCGTGTGCTCCATTCACGGGGAAAGTTGGCTGAGCAGGAAGGCCGCCAAGTTGACGCGATATGGGCGGGGCGAGTAAACTCGCAGGATTCACGACAGCGGAAACTGTCTACTTGGGTAGGCGTCGTCACATGATCTTCAAAGCGAAAACGAATTTGAAATGAACAAGGATATTCTCTCTCAGGCCGCATCGACCGCCCGTGGACTCGCCATTGACGCTGTCCATGCATGTAGTTCTGGACATCTAGGTTTGCCATTGGGAACCGCAGATCTTGGCGCTGTCCTGTTCGGCCATTCATTGAATTTCAATCCGGATGACCCGCAGTGGATTAATCGGGACCGCTTTATTCTTTCGGCTGGCCACGGCAGTATGTTCTTGTACTCATGGCTGCATTTAGCCGGTTATGACTTGCCCTTGCAGCAACTGAAGGATTTTCGACAGCTGCACAGCACGACACCGGGCCATCCTGAATATCAAGAGACGCCGGGTGTTGAGGCGACGACGGGACCGTTAGGGCAGGGTGTCGGAAATGCCGTTGGTTATGCCATGAGCGGCAAGATGTTGCAGGCTCACTTTGCCTCCGCTCCCTTCGACTACCATGTCGTTGCACTCGCCGGGGACGGTTGCTTGCAGGAGGGCGTTGCCAGTGAGGCCGCTGCATTGGCTGGGCATTTGGGCCTCGACAACCTGATCCTCATTTACGATGCCAACGATGTCACACTGGATGCAATGGCTGATGTGACGCAAAGTGAAAACACGAGCGATCGCTTCAAATCCTATGGCTTCGATGTCGAGACCGTTGATGGTCATAACATGGATGCCTTCCTCAGCGCATTCGAGTCGGCCAAGGCGAACGATAACGGCAAGCCTAAGTTGATCATCGCACGTACCGAAATCGGACGAGGCATCCCTGAAGTGGNGGGCACCGCCAAAGCCCATGGTGAAGGCGGAGCAAAATTNGCCGAAGCAGCCCGGAAGGGGTTGGGGTTGCCCGAGGAAACCTTTTACATTTCCGATGAAGTGAGCGAGTATTTTGCACAACGCAAGATCGTTCAGATCGATCGGTACAATTCGTGGCAAGTTGAATTCCAGAGTTGGGCGGCCGATCACCCAGAGGATGCAAAAGCGCTGCAGTCTGCCGTCGATCAGGAAATCCCTCAGGACTTGCTCGCCCAAATTCCTGAGTTCGCTGAAGATTATGCCGATGCGACGCGAGGTGCCGGTGGAGTTGTCATTCAGACGATCGCTCAGGCCGTTCCTAATTTTTTCACCGGTAGCGCCGATCTATTTGGTTCCACGAAGAATTACATTAAGGACGCTGGCGACTTCGGACGAGACAACTACGCGGGTCGCAACGTTTGGTTTGGAATCCGCGAGCACGCGATGGGGGCCGTCATGAACGGAGTGGCCTACGATGGAATCTTCCGAGCTTCAGGTGCGACCTTCACCGTATTTGCGGACTACTTGCGACCCTCGATTCGACTGGCAGCTCTCGCAAAAATTCCGGTTATCTATATCTTCACCCATGATTCCGTTGGCGTTGGTGAGGACGGCCCCACGCACCAACCGGTCGAAACTTGCAGCGGTCTGCGGGTCATTCCAGATCTCGATGTTTTCCGTCCTGGCGATCCAGAGGAAGTCGCTGGAGCTTTCGCGGCGGCTGTTGCCAAGCAGGACGGTCCTACGGCACTCTTATTGACTCGTCAAAAGGTCAAAACACTTCATCAGATTCCAGCCTCGAAACGTCGAATTGGCGCTGAACAAGGTGGCTACGTAGCAATTCGCGAAAGTGGCGAATTGAAACTGATTTTATTGGCCACCGGAAGTGAATTGGAATTGGCCGTTGACGCGGCGGCCGAATTGGGCGATGGCGTTCGGGTTGTGTCGATGCCTTGCTTCGAACGATTTGATCGCCAGTCGGATGAGTATCGAGAGGATGTTCTGCCTGCCGCATGCACGCATCGCGTGGCGATCGAAGCAGGGGTTTCAGGACTCTGGTACAAATATGTTGGCTCTCACGGAAAGGTCATCGGCATCGACCGTTTCGGCTTCAGTGCTCCTGGGTCGGTTGTCATGAAAGAACTCGGGATCTCTCAAGAGCATTTGGTTGCTGTCGCTCGAGGCGATTCTTGATCAACTCTCCGAAGCTATCTTCGTGATGCTTCGATTACGATCTGCGAAGCCCAGGAATGATTTGGCCTTCGCAGAGTTTGAGGGGACGCCCAATAGGCGTCTCAAGTTCAAGTTCAGAGCGGATACCCAGAGCGTTTAGGGCCGTAGCGTGGATGTTTTCCACAGGGATTCCAGCCTCGTAGGGGAGGCGACTGCCTGCTGGATCGGTTTCGCCAATCACCTGGCCTCCTTGAATCCCGCCCCCCGCGAGAGCAATTGAGAATCCGTGGGGCCAATGGTCGCGTCCACCCGCTGGATTCATCTGAGGAGTTCGTCCGAACTCACCACCGCAAATGACAAGGGTTTCGTCGAGCAAAGAGCGTTCCCGTAGATGCCGGATCAAGGCAGCCAATGCCGGATCCAATTCCTGAACCTTGGCTTGATGGATTTCATGGTTTGAAACGTGACTGTCCCAGCCTCTCAGCGTGACTTCGATGCAGCGCACGCCGGTTTCGATCAAACGCGCCGCAACGAGACAGCCGCGACCAAATGCACTGTCACCAAATGCGACTAACTCAGCTGAAGGAACTTCACTCAAATCGAACGCACGGAGTTGCTCCGAGTTCATCATAGTGACGGCTTCGTTCATTATGGTTTTGTGCAGAGTGCGATTTTGTTCCAGATTTGCAATGCGACCTTTGGCGAATGCTCGTTCCACGACATCAAGGTTTTTCAAGCGTTGCTCAAACCGCTCCTTGTCGGTGCGGCGTCTCAGATCACGCAACGGTTGATCTGGGTCTCCGAGGCGAAAGGCATCGAATTGGTCGCCGAGGTATCCACCGCGTCCGGATCGTGCATCCGGTAAGATCGAGATGTGGCGAGGGATTTCGGTCTTTCCCAGTGGCAATTGATGGCACACGATTGCTCCGATCGATGGATGGACGATCGTGGGATCCGGCCGATATCCAGTTTTGACGTTATAAGCAGCTCGCTCGTGGTCTCCCTCGCGACTGACGACGGATCGCACGACCGCAATGTGTTCCATTAACTCCGCGGTATGTTGCATGCCGCTCGCTAATTGAATTCCGTCAACGGAGCTCTTGATCGCCGTTGTACCCGCTGCAATTTCTTGATTGGGATGCGGGTCGAATGTCTCCAGTTGACTCGGTCCGCCTGACAGCCAAAGCAAAATGATCGATTTGGCCGGCGCATGTCGATCCCCTGATTTTTCGGTGGTGGCTGCTAGAATCTCTGAAACCGGTGTCAGCCACCCCATGCCACTTGCACCGGCTAACTTGAGCAGTGTCCGACGGTTGAGATGAGTTGAACTGCCGCAGGCGTTTGGATTGTTCATCGTTGGATAACCTCACTGATTCGACAACAGGCTAGTGGTTCCAAGAGAACTCAGTGCTGTTGATTAACGACCAGTATAGATCTTCTAGTTCCCGCTGCCGCGGTCTTCCTTTTTTGCCATCAAGCCGTTCCCGGAAAAAGTCAGATTCCGAGGGTGAGGGACGTCGCGTGAGCACGCATAGGTAAGCGGATTCAATGGCGACATCGTCGTTTTCAGCAAACGCGGCTATCCGACTGACTGCATTGTTGAAAACGTCCTCTTTCGTTCGCTCACCGACGAGCTTGCCATTCATCATTAACAGTCTCTGCGGAATCGTTCCGGCTCGTTCCCCATATTCGTCTTCACCTCGATCGCCATATCGCTCAACGAAGTCGAGGCCTTCCTGATATCGAGCGAGACGGATCAGGACATGAGAGCCCGCGTCGATCGTGGTTAATGACGACGCCTGTTGAATGCTACCCGCCACTTGCTCTGGTCTTAGACGAGTGAGAGGGAAGACNGCCCAGTGTTGTTCTTGCTCAAGCGTGGCACCTCCCTCGGTGCGACTATCAAGCTGAAATACGTTGGTGCTGGCCATTAATCGGATCAAGCGTCGAAGATTGAAGTTGTTTTCAGCGAAGTCGATCGATAAAGCCTCCAGCCCAGCCGGTAGTGGCCCGTTCAAGGGAATATCGTCGATCGGTTCGATCAGTGGTTTCCCCATCATTAACGACCAGAGACGATTGACCAACGCTCGGCGAAAGGCGACGTTTTCGGGATGAGTCACCCAGTTGGCTAACTGAACCCGCGCAACTTCGTGTTTTACGTCGAGTGTTTTTAGGAAGGGAACGCGAGTGGGGACTTCGACCGATTCCTCTCCTCCCAAGTATTGGTACTCATATTGAGTTTCCACATCTTGAATGCCTAGAGGAGATGACTTCGCTCCCGCAAAAAAAGCAGCCAGTTGATGGAAATCTTGTTGTAACCATTTACCTTGGAGATGATCGTCATGGCACTGGACACAGTCTAGCCGAATACCTAGAAACGCCCGCGCGGTTCTAGCTGCCAGTCTCTTTTCATCAGGTTGTTCATCGCCATTGACGTCAGTGGTCACTGTCAGAAAATTGACGGCTGGAGAATCCGTCCAAAGTCCCGTGTCACTGATCAAATCTGCCACGATTTCGTTATAGGCACGGTTCTCATAAAGCTGGTCGCTCAACCATGTCACGAAACGGCGTCGTCGAAAGATAAGAAACGGACCTTCCTCAGTACCGACATAGCTTCGCGCGAGTCGTTCAGCCAGGTAGTCGCTCGTGCGACGGTCTTGCAGGATCCGGTCCAGCCACCAGTNGATCCGTCTTTCAGCTGGAATCTGATCGACCGCTCGAAGTTCTTCGAGTGACGGAAGGATGCCGGTTAAACCGAGCGAAAGTCGGCGGATCAAGGTGAGTGAATCAGCTGCTGCTGCAGGTTTGACCTGTGCCTCGTTCCAGGATTCTGCAAACTCCTTGTTGACTCTTTGTAGCGTTGACGCAAATGAATCAGCATCTCCCAGGACTCTTGGCTGTTCTCTTTGTGAATCGATTCGCTCCCGTGGCAACAAGGTTCCCACAATGGCTGCAAAGCCTAGCGTGCAGAGTGAAATGAAGCAAAGATCGCGAATCGACATCGTGACGAACCTACTTATTCTGTCTGCCGGATGGGTCGCAAAGATTCTTGAATTCGATCAGAATTTCAACATCTTGGCAAATCGATGACAAGGCTCAATGAATTTTAATCTGCATCCGTGTACGTTTTGTGGCATTTGCGGTTGCGATCGGATCTGATCGAAGGAATGCGTATGATGGTAGTGTCCTTGGATTTGCGTGAGCCCTTGCTGAGCCGCATATCACAAGGTTTGCCGTGAATGCCTGAATCCAATTCATCGAAAGGTAATCTTTCACCATTGATGTCCACCGATTTGGTTTCACGATCGCAAACGGTTAGACGCTGGTTCTACTGGGTCTGGAAAAACCTGAGTAGCGGCTTTGATTGGTTGTTTGGCCTTGTCATTATTTTGGTGGGATTGTCGATCTTAGCAACGATACCCGTCATTCAGTTTCTCAGTCTTGGTTATCTGTTGGAATCGAGCGGTCGGATCGTTCGGACTGGAAACCTTCGNGCCGGATTCGTCGGCATTCGTAAAGCAGCGCGCGTCGGGTCGCTCGTTGTTGGTACCTGGTTGGCTTTGTTGCCGGCCCGACTCGTCTCGAGCTTTTGGTATTCCTCATACCTTCTCAACGGGCCAAGTCGTCAGGCTACGGTTTGGCGAATCGTCCTCGTAGTTGTCATTGTGCTGACGGCAATTCATGTGCTTTGGGCATGGTTTCGTGGTGGCCGCTTGAGACACTTTATCTGGCCAGCACCCTTGCGATTCTGTCGTTGCCTCAGGGCAGGGGGGATGTACCAACAAGCAAGAGACGCCACGTGCAATTTCTTGGAGAGTCTCCATCTATCGCATTATTTTATGCTCGGAGTAAAGGGGTTTGTAGCGGCTGCGATTTGGTTGTCGGTCCCCGTAACGCTGTTGGTTCTTGCTTCGCGAGTCGCTGTTCCCCTTGGAGTTTTTTGCGGTTTTGTGGGCACGATTCTGTTTGCAGCCGTGCTCCTCTATTTGCCATTCTTGCAAGGTCGTTTTGGAGCAACGAATCGTTTTGGCGCTATGTTCGAGTTGAGAGAAATTCGTCGACGGTACCAGGCCGCTCCGTTCGCCTTCCTGATCGCCTTCAGTATGACGCTGCTATTCGCACTTCCGCTCTATCTTTTGAAAGCNGAATTAGTGCCCCGAGAAGCAGCTTGGCTACCTAGTCTCGTCTTCGTGCTTTTCATGTTTCCAGCACGCCTGGCAACCGGTTGGGCTCTCGCACGAGCTCAAAAGAGAGAATTGCCGCGACACTTCTTGTTCCGTTGGACCGCGTGGTTCGCAATGCTGCCCGTTGTTGGATTCTACGTACTGATCGTTTATTTCACGCAGTACGTGTCCTGGTATGGTGGGTTAAGCCTTTACGAACAGCATGCATTTCTACTGCCCGTGCCCTTTTTGGGGNTGTAACGGAAGAGACCGTGTTGATGGAAGAGGACCACGCAGCGTTTGCAATCGGGAGGAAATTTATTCCTGCTCGGGTTGCTCAGTGTCCTGCTCGGGTTGCTCGGTGTCCTGCTCNGGTTGCTCGGTGTCCTGCTCAGGTTGCTCGGTGTCCTGCTCAGGTTGCTCGGTGTCCTGCTCAGGTTGGACCGCATTCGGGTTGAAGTTGGGGTCGTTTAATTCCAATAGTTTCGTCAGCTTAAAGCCCGGTGGTGGGAAATCTTCTTCGAATTGGCTGAGAACCCATCGATAGCGAGCGATTGCATCGACTAAATCTTCAGCGGTTGTGTCTTCCATCATGACTGGGTATTCGTCGAAGATTTTTGCCCATTCATCCCAGGCGGCTTCATAGTTTTCGCGCATCGCCTCGAGATCCGCGATTTCATATGCCTCTTCAGCGGCATACAGATACTTTCTTGCGTTGATGGCGGTTTGCTGCTGTTCGATTTCGCATCGGAGTTTCCAATACAGGTAGTTCACTTGTTCGCGGTAGTTATCGATAGCATCCGCAGTCGCTTCCATGCGTTTGCCATGTCTCACCATTCTCGCGACTTCGTCTTGTTTGTCGACGGGAGCTCGTTGGAGTAGATCATCGAATTGAATGCTTAGCGATCTTTCGGCCATGGTTGCCATCGAGCTTTGTTCCATGGTTCGTTCTTCCCATGGGGTTTCCATGGCTTCAATAGCTTCGGGATGGATTTGCGCTCTTTTGATTTTGAGAATCTCTTCGCGGGCACCGGGCATCATTGCGAGCATTTCTGCACGCAGTTCATCCGCCTGGTTACGCAAGTTTTCACCGTTGTTGAGACGGATCGAGAAGCCGTAGGTTGTTGGGATGTCGCGGCTACCGTAGTCGGTCCACGCATCGTCGGCTTTCATCCATGCGACTCGCGCACGCTCATCGAGATATCCTTCTTCTTCGATGGCTTCGGCGAAGCTGATCAACCACTTGGGAGGATGGGAGTGGAAGATAAGCGGTGTTTTGCCGCGTTTGATCGTGTTGTTATCACCGACAAGACGTCCTCGAATCGGAACGCCTCGGTCGACAATTTCCTCTGCTTGCCGGAACCACTCTCGACCGACTAACCAGTTATCTGGTTTTCCTTCGGGGCCGAGCGCATCGTCGATCATGAGATTGTCTTCACGAAGTCGATTGTGCAGGTCTTCGTCTTCTGAGAACAGCCGCCGGTATTGAACATACTCATCGGCTTTTCCAACCTTGTGGCCGAACGTCCAGCCCAGTTCCCAGAAGAGAACGGGTTCTTCGGGGTTGTAGCGGGTGCCTTCTCGCAAGAAGTCAATTCCGCGAGTCACCCAGTGGTACCGAGATCGATAATCGTCGAATTCGACGGAAACGTTGTAGGCGAGGTTCCAGCCTTGAAACTGCCAGACAGAAATGAAGTTCGGCTGGAGCTTTGTGATCTGATTAAGTGTGGCACTCAGGCTGTCCCAATCATGATCTCGTTTGTACCGATTGGCGCGTTCCCACAGCAGATTTGCAGCGATCCCCTTCATACCAAGGGTCGCGAGCTTCATGGTTTCGCTGGCCGGGTCGATATCACCAAGATTCGTTTGGGCAATCTTGTTTTCAACTCGCATTTGTGCGAGCACACCACCTTTGGATAACTCTCCATCAGCCTGTCGCATCGCAGGCCGACTAATGACATAGAGCGGAATCAATAAACCCGCAATGATGACACCGTAGATGATTTTTCGGCGGAAAGATTCGTTAGCGATCATGCGGCAATCTCGCGAGTTCTGAGGCAGAAGTATCCGACGATGGAAGCGACGATGGCATAGGCGAGTGTGATGAGGAAGTGTTGGACCATCAGTTCACCGGGGATATTGAATCCATAGGCAACAAACCCACTGGTGTTAAAAATGCTGCAGTCCGGCATGGCGTAACTTACCGTTTGAATCACGAGCATCAGCACGTCATCGATTCTAGTAATAATTGTCGTTCCGAGTCCTGGGGCAAGGTCGGTCATCTGTCCAACTTGCTGAATGAGTCGCACCAACGACTCGAGAGGGCCTCCACCCGGTAATTCTCCACTGGCAACGTCGAAAACAAAATTCTTAAAAAATCCCATGACGACGGCGGCCAAGGTGGACATCATGGCAACCGGACCACTCAATATGGTGCTGAACATGACTCCAAAGCAGGTGACAACGACTAGCTGAAACCAGATGCTCGTGTAGCCTTTGATAAAGTTCAGCCAGAAGGGCCGGTCAGAAGCTCGGAGATACAGATCGGCTGGTGCCATGCCAAGGTATTGTCCGCTATCGAGGCAGCGAATCCAGATTTCGATCGATCCCGTTTCCGGATCCGTTAGCTCCTCAAAAATGTCGACGATCTTTTCGTTACCTTGAGGGTCACGAGCTTCGATTTTGCGGGGGATGAAGCGGCGAAAGGTCGTGTAGTCTTGTGCAGGAAAACTGATTTCCTCACTGCGCCAACTGGTATCGGGTCCAATCAGGATGCCGTTTTCGTCACGAAGCGCGGGTTTCACGAGCTGAATGGTACCCGTTAAACCTTGTTCGATATCGCCCTGGAAGGTGCGAAAGACACGCAGTGTCATTTCGATGGGAAGACCCTCCGGAAAATCTTCAGGCCGCACGTCTTCAAAAGTCCAGATGGCTGCTGCGAGGCTACCGCCTTCAATGTATTTTCGATACTTGTTTTCGTAGCCCACATTGGTACCGCTGCCGGGGGCGCCGCTGGAATCAATGAATCGCAGAGACCCTCGTACAGGAACTCGCGCTTCAAGAAAGCCTTTGGGTTTTCCCAACAGGTACTCTCCATCGCGACTGCTTTCAGGCGTTTCCGCAATCGCGTGGGTATGATCGTGCTCGTTGCTCACCGACACTCTGCCGTCGGGACCGACGGTAACTTCATGTCGATGTGCCATCGTCAACGACGATTCGCCAGTCTGCTGTTCCATCGAATCGCCATCGATGTCGAGTGTCTGGTTGACCATTTCTTGAGGGGCGATTTGATGCGAGTGTTGGAGCCCCCGTTTGACAAAGAAATAGCTGAAGATGCACATCAGGATTAAGAGGGTAGTACCGACGGCACTGAAGCCAAGCATGCGTCCTACGACAATCTCCCAGGGACGCACAGGCTTGGTCACAATGGTGTAGATCGTGCGATTCTTAATGTCGTTTGGAAGACTGAATGCGCTGAGGAAAACTGCGAGCAACAGCACCAAATAGTTGGTCGATGTCAGTACGAAACTTAAATATAAGCGGGCTGGGTGCTTGCTGCTGGGGTCCAGGAACCAACCGGCGAATAGCAGCGCCAAAACAAAGACCCCAAATACGACCAACACTCTGCGGCGAAGCGATTCTTGGAAGGCGAGCCGAGCGATTGCAAAGATTCGGCGTGGGGAAGAGTGCCGAAAATCGACCAGCGCGGCGCTCATTGTTTGCAGCACGATTCGCAGAGAGCCCATCGGACCGTGTCGCAACGCACCCGCCAGGAATCCAATCAGCAGGCCTAGTACGACGACACCGATCAACCCAATCGCGAACGTGGGTAGATTCAGGCGAAGCCATTCCAGCAGCGGCAATATAGGTTTTTCCAAAACCATGACGTTATTTGTGATGCTCCGCGGAAGGATCTAAGGATTGGGTGAGGAACGCGAGAGAGCAGGCCCGCTTCGTTCGCTTGTTACTTGCTTTCGGTTGCGCGCCGACCAGGGCGCGCTTCGCTCTCACGTACGATGTTCAAGAAGAGTTCCTCGAGAGTTGTTGTTGGGTTCTCGATGCCGAGCACCTTCGCGTCATGGCGTTTGATCACTTCTTCGATCTCTTGTTTAGCTGCGTCGCTTAAGCCCTGTGCACGGATCTGTGTTACGTCGCGTACCTTGAGCAAGCTGTCGACGCGTCCAAGCTCCTTCAAATCGCCCTGATAAAGAATTGCAATTCGGTCGCAGACATCCTGGACATCCGCCAAAAGGTGGCTGCACATCACTACGGTCTTGCCCTCAGCCTTAAGCTTGAGAATCAAGTCCTTCATCTCACGAGTTCCGATCGGATCGAGGCCCGTTGTCGGTTCGTCGAGAACAATCAACTCGGGATCGTTAATCAACGCCTGAGCCAATCCAATACGACGCGTCATTCCCTTGCTGTATTCCTTCAGTTGCCGGCGCTTCGCCCAATCGAGGCCGACCATGTTGATCAGTTCTTCAACCCGTCGTTTCCGCTCAGCGGGCGTCATGTCAAACAGACGACCATAGAAATCGAGGGTTTCCTCAGCATTGAGAAACTTATAGAGGTAGGACTCTTCGGGGAGATAGCCAATGCGTTCGTTCTTCGAGACATCACTCGCCTTCTTCCCAAAGACGAGCGCCTCGCCACTGGTTGGAAACAAGAGACCGAGAATCAGCTTGATGGTCGTCGTTTTGCCGGAACCGTTAGGTCCAAGTAAACCGAAGATTTCACCCTCACGAACATCGAGGTCGAGAGCCTTCAGAGCTCGCACTTTCTGGCGTCCCCAAAAGTCCCGGTAATCCTTGGTAAGATTCCGCGTCTCAATCACGATTTCGGCGTTTTGCTGCGGTTTGGCTGCCGCATCTGCGACCGTGGCTTCCATTTTGATCTCCTGGTGCCCCCTGAAAAACTCGCTCCGACAAAGCCAAGAGCATTTTTGAAAGACATCCGGTTAATTGGTGAGGAGCTCGTTGTGCTTGATCGTAAAGCTTCCCAGTGCCAGCTTTTACGTAACAGAGGTCATGCGAGTTCGAACGCTCGCTGACGAGCTCCTGAAGAGAGCCCAGCTGGCCCCTCATCATCCCGCATCTGGCGATTTTGGCTGAGCCATGATGTGAATGAGGCGTTCCTCGTCATTGTCCCGCAAACATTGAACTATAAGAGCCGATTGGAAGGGCTGCAAGAATCCCTATGCAACCCTTGGAGGGCTTTTTGCATTTCTCGCCCCAGTCGCCCGTTGGTGTCACTGCAGCTTCCTCGAATCTCGCTTCTCAACAATCGATCGGCGGTGTCGATTTTGCAGCTTTGGACTCAATTTTCGAATGGCCGACTTGAGCGGGTAATCTGTGCAGAGGTCACGATCTCCGCCGCTTAGGGGTGTTTTGATGCCTTAAAACGCCTTCGTAAGGGCTGGCGGGTCGCAGGGGTACCAGGCATTCATGGATCGGTGGTGCATTGTTCGGGCTTGATCCCGTCAGAGACGCGAAGCTGGTGCGATTGCGTCGATGTTGATTTGCCTGGCTAGATGGGCCATGTGAAGCTTGGCGAGAATACTGCGGTCGACATTGTTGAGACTAGGTCTCATTATTGCCTTGGGCGTTGTTGAGGGGGGCCAATCCCCGAATTCGCGGAAATACAAGGATTCAAAGGCTGTGCCTCGCCACAAAGCATTCACACTCGTCGAATTACTGGTCGTCATCGCCATCATTGCGATTTTGGTCCTCTTGTTGCTCCCGGCAGTCAACGCGGCTCGTGAGACAGCTCGACGTGCGCCCTGCATCAACAATATCCGTCAAGTTGGCTTTGCACTCATTAACTTTGAATCGACCCATCGTCGATTTCCGCCCTCTCGCAACTCGAGCGGGGGTTGGTATGTCCAGGCTCGGCTGTTGCCTTTCCTGGAAGAGAATGTGCTTGCCGATGATATTGACTTCGACCAGCCCTCTGGGGGCGTCGTTACGACCAGCGGGCAGTTGGTAAGTTCCTATCGGATTAACGCCTCCACGTGTCCATCTGAGTCAAATGACCGAACTCGCTACAAAGAGGGGCCCCAAGTACTATCCGATGAATTACGCCGCGAACATGGGGGGCTGGGTGGATTGGGATCCTGTTAAACGACGTTTAGGCCACGGGGTCTTCTATTCGGACAGTTGGTTGACGGCTCGTAAGATACGTGACGGAATGAGCAAAATGCTCGCCTTTGCAGAGGTCAAGGCATACACGCCCTATGAGCGGAATGCTGCAGCCGGCGGTGATTTACTGGTTCCCGCGTCCGCTGAGGACTTGCCGGCCGGCGGAGGCCAGAAGTCGGCCCTCCGATTGAGAAGAACACCGGGCATACGGAGAGCGTCGATGGACGCGTCCATCAGACCGGCTTAACCACGACGCTTACTCCTAATTCAAATATTAGCCCGGGGCGAGTCAGTGGTCGCAACATCGATTGGACGAACCAACAGGAAGGCAAGTCCGATACCGTTTGCACTTACGCTGCCGTTACGGCACGCAGCCATCACGTAAGGCTAATCAACACTGTCTTGCTTGATGGATCCGTTCAGGCGATGACAGACGACATCGACTTGAAGGTCTGGCGAGCTTATTCGACACGAGCTAGTCGTGTTCGCGTTGACTACAACAACTGATCTGGCACAAAGCTCATCGACAAAAAGTCGATCTGGCATCAGCTGTTCAGGCGATCTTGATGCTCCCGCCATACTCGGCCGTCCGGGAACTTGTAATCCGCAATCGACTCTGGTTTCAGATCGAGACTGTAGCCGGCGGCTGTCGGTAGCTGATAATGACCTTGTCGGATGACAACGGGATCTTCAAAGTGCTCGTGCAGGTGGTCGACATATTCTGTCCAGCGTTGTTCCAGGGAACCACTGACTGCGACATAGTCGAAGATCGCCAGGTGTTGAATGTGTTCACAAAGTCCAACACCGCCGCCATGTGGACAGACGGGTACGCCGAACTTGGCGGCCATCAAGATGACGGACAACACTTCATTGACTCCGCCCAGGCGGCAACTGTCGATCTGGCAGAATTGAATCGCCCCTAGTTGAAGCAGCTGTTTAAACAAGACTCGATTCTGTCCCATCTCACCTGTTGCCACACCAATCGGCTGTATGCCCTTGGAAATTGTCTGGTGTCCAACCACGTCGTCTGGATTGGTCGGCTCTTCAATCCAGAGCGGATTAAATCGCGACAATTTCTGCATCCATTCAATGGCTTCACCCACATCCCAGATCTGATTGGCGTCCAGCATCAAGACTCGATCAGGTCCAATCTCTTCTCGCACCAGGGTCAAGCGGTGAATGTCTTGCTCAAGATCACCTCCAACCTTGATCTTGAAGCAGTTCCAGCCAGCCTCGAGTGCCTCTTGGCAAAGCTGCCGTAGACGATCGTCGGAGTAGCCCAGCCAGCCCGTGCTTGTGGTGTAAGCTGGATATCCAGTGGCTTCGAGTTGTTGAATGCGTTCCTGACGGGTGGGCTCCAGCTTTTTCAGAATCTCCAACGCTTCCTCGGGTGTCAATGCATCGGTGAGGTAACGGAAGTCAATCGAATTCACCAGCGTCTCCGGCGAAAGTTCGCAGAGCAAACGCCACAATGGTTTGCCTTCGACTTTCGCCCACAGATCCCAGATGGCATTGATGATGGCACCCGCGGCCATGTGCACGGTCCCTTTTTCCGGGCCAAGCCAACGAAGTTGGGAATCACCCGTCGTCATTTCACGCCAGAACGTCGCGAAATTCTGAGTGATCTTTGATAGCGATTGTCCTTCGACCCTTTCCTTTAAGGCTTCTACGGCCGATACGCAGAGATCGGTACCGCGCCCTAGCGTGAAGACTAGGCCGTGCCCCGTGTGGGTGCTGTCGGTGTGGAGCGTCACATACGCGGCTGAATAATCCGGATCTTTGTTCATGGCATCCGAGCCATGTTGATCCCAAGAGGTTGGGAAACGAAGGTCGTCGACGGAAACACGGGTGATGCGAGTCATGGAACAATACGATCAATCGAGATTGATAAGCGGGTGACAAAGCGAAGATTGTAACCGATTTGGCTTTACTCGTGGATTGTGGTTCGCATTCAGTGCTAGCGCAAAAAAAGCTCCCGGAAATACTCGGGTCCCAGGGGGGCAAAGGACTCCTTTTTTTTCCGGGAGCGATTGGACGCTCCGAAACTCCGATCGGATACGATCTCGTTGTATTTCGAAGCGGTCGACGGCTTCCTTGCCGAACGCTCGCTTCGTGGTCCGCAGAGTGCAAGCACTCCAGGTGCGGACTCCGCCACGTGGTTCAAATTTTAGGCGTTGTTCGTGTGACTTAGTTCTCTCTTTTTGAAGCGGCTTGTTGCTTCATTCATCACTGTTGAGGCGGGAGAATAGGTGATTCATTCCAGAGGGTCAAGAGCGTTTTTGAAGAGCAGTGAGTTTGTTCTGCTAGCGTTGTTTAGGATTGATTTAAATGAGCATCTTGCATCCACACGATCGAGGGTTTCACGTTGACACAACAAAAGAATCGCGATAGCTTCCCGCCACTTTTCTTGACTTGTCCTTTTGTTTTTTTCCTCCTTCTCCTTGTTTAACGATGCTGTTTTGTTGACGCCTTAATCTCAAATCCCATCAAGCTTCGAATGGTAAACTTCGAATGGCGATGGCTCTTGTGGTAAAGCAACTCAGTTGAAGTCACGGTTTCCACGCGAATCACTTTTTCCACGCGAATCACTTTCGGATTTGATGCGAATAAAATCGACCATGCGAACGAGCTCCCAATACCAACGATTGATGACCTTGCTCGGGTTATGTTGGTTCTTGCTGGGGTGTTCAAGTTGGCGAGACATGCCAGTGGATACGTTTGAGTTGCCCTCGGTGCGTCTGGCGCCGGATGGATTCGCCTTGCAGGTAACCTTTGTGCGGCTACCAACCGGGGAACAGGATTTTGATACTGAGTTATGGAAGGAAATTGACGAACAGGCGGTCGATCAAAAGATGCGCCAACGGCTCAATGAAAATGGTTTTCGTTGTGGTCTTGTCGGCGCCCAGTTGCCAGACGCACTACGTGCTTTGCTCGACAAAAAAGAGCAAAATTCGACGCTGGAGGCGACATCTCAGCGTGAAATCGATTCACTGTCGCAAAACCGACAAATTAATACGCGATCCGGAAAACGAAGTGAAATTGTGACGNGAGCACTGCAGGATCAAATGATTGTGCTCTACCGTGACGCCAGTAAGAACAAAGTGATCGGTAAGACTTTTGAACAGGCTCAGCCGATTATGGCCACCAAATGTTATGCAAGTGGTGACGGTGGAGTCGAGATTTATCTCACCCCAGAAATACAGTACGGTCAGCCAAAGAAACAGTGGATTGCCGGTGATGGAACGTTTCACCTGTTATCGGCCCGAGATCGCGAGGTTTATTCCGAACTGGAGATCAAAGCTGCGCTGGTTGCCGGGCAGACATTGGTCATCAGTAGTACGGCTGAATCCAAAGGAGTTGGGCATAATTTCTTCGTCGATACCGCTCATGGTGACCCGCAACAAAAATTGTTGCTGGTCCGTCTGGCACAGACCCAACGCGATGATTTGTTCGAAAGCGAACCGCTTTTGCCGTTGGAACAGCTGCACGCGGATGAGACTGATGGCGAGGTTGCCGATCAGCTGTGATTGCACGACAAGTTCCTTTCGTGAACTTTTGGCTTTTGACCTTCTCATCCACAGGATGTTTTTGAAGAGAAAAGAAAGTTTCACCAAGCTGGCAATGCAAGCATCATTAGCAGCGCCGATCATGGCTGGAAGCGACATGCCTCCTGAATCGCCAGACGGTGAGGCATCGAACTTGTTTCTCGTCTACCATCGACAACTAAGTTGATTGCTATCACTTTGTCGCTCTTAGGAACTCTGCGTTGCTTCGCTTGCCTCGTGTCGATAGAATCCCGAGGCGCGAGAAGTCCGTGCTGAAAGCATCAAGCATTTGGGACAGGGCCTCTCCGCAAAAATCTTTGAGTCGCTAATCGTTTCGTCAAGGATGACGTCGATGAATATACCGGCAAGACGCCAGTCACGCGTGAATCATGATTCTCAATTGCTTGGTACTGCGCAGGGGGTTCTTCGCGAGGAAGCTGGCGCTTTGTTGGCGTTAGCCGATCACTTGGACGATTCGTTTGTTGCGGCAGTCGAGATGATTCGGCAGGCGACGGGAAGTGTGATCGTTACAGGCATGGGGAAGGCGGGTTTGATTGGGCAGAAGATCGCTGCCACCCTGGCCTCAACCGGAACTCGCAGCCACTTTATTCATCCCGCGGAGGCGATACACGGGGATCTGGGTCGCATTGATGATCAGGATATTGTGATGGTGCTTTCGCACAGCGGTGAGACAGAGGAAGTGGTGCGACTGTTACCCGCTTTGGTGGCTCGCAGGCTACCGATCCTCGCGATGACAGGACGAGTCGAGAGTCAGTTGGGCCAGCAAGCCGATGTCGTTTTGTCGATTGGCTCGATCGAAGAAGCTGGCGAATTGAAATTGGCACCGACGACGAGCACGACGATGATGTTGGCCCTCGGAGACGCTCTGTCGCTGGTTTTGAGTCAATTGGGAGGGTTTCAGGCTGAAGATTTTGCTCGTTATCACCCAGGAGGATCTTTGGGGCGTCAATTGGCTCTCGTGGAAGAAATGATGAGGCCTTTGGCCGATTGTCGCCTTACTGAAGACAGCAAGACGGTGCGCGAGGTGTTGGTCAAACTCGGTCGACCGGGGCGTCGTTGCGGTGCTGTTCTGGTGGTTAATGCCAAGGGCATGCTGACGGGCATCTTTACCGATAGCGATCTGGCTCGGATTCTTGAACAGCAACAGGAGCATGTCCTCGACGGACCTATTCGCGAGGTCATGACCGAATCTCCTCGTATGATCACTCACGGAAAACTGATGTCGGAAGCGATCGACGTCCTGGTGGCGTGCAAGATCAGTGAACTGCCTGTTGTCGATGATGCAGGCTGTCCAGTGGGTTTGATTGATATTACGGACGTGGTTGAAATTGCCACGGTAGCTGAGTTCTCCGAGCACGGCGAAGAAGCAGGTGAGAAGAATTCAGAACACATTTTGCCACTCACGAAACATGGATGAAGCAGAGACTAAATGAAGCCGGAAATCCGTTGCCAAGATGTGGAGCTGATCCTTTCGGATGTCGATGGCGTACTCACCGATGGTGGTGTCATCTTCAATAATGAAGGAATTGAGACCAAGCAATTTAATATTCGCGATGGCTTGGGCATCAAGCTTTGGCAGCGTGCCGGTTACAAGTTTGGCATCGTCACAGCAAGAAACTCTCACATCGTAAAGGTTCGCTCGGCCGAACTAGGAATTGAAATTGTTCGGCAAGGGTTTGAGGAGAAGCTTTCCAAGGTGCGAGAGATCATCGAACAGCAAGGATTGCAGCCGGAACAGACCTGCTTTATTGGCGATGACCTGACCGATCTTCCGGCCATTAAGAGAATGGGCTTCGGGGTCGCGGTTAACGACGCCGCGGAGGAAGTTCGCGAGGCCGCTCATTTCGTGACCCGACTCGGTGGCGGTCGAGGGGCCGTACGAGAGACGATCGAATTTATCCTCAAGGCAAAAAATCGTTGGAACGATTTGATCCACAAATATCAGCATTGATTTCAACGAAACATCATACCTCGAGTCGTGTCTTGAGAGTTGTGTCTTGAAAGGAGTAATCACAACACTATGAAGCTGGCCCATCTGAAACGCATCGGCACAAGCTTCCTGATGGTGTTGTTCGCCTATGGGGTCTATCTGTTTTTGGTTGTTCCGCTGATCGAACCCCGTATCGCTCGGGGTCCTAAAGTTCATGCCGGAACCTCCTCTGGCCGTGCAACGGATGCGTTTCAGAATGAAATTAAAGACCTTTTTCCTCAGGACGCTTGGGAAATGGGTGACGCCAAAGTCATTCGTAATGGCAATGCGACGTTGTTGTTCAAAGATTTCGAGTCGCAAGAAGACAAGACGGTTCGTGTTTTTCCTTGTACTGCCGTCATTCGACCCGAGACAGAAGATCAGGCACCCCTGATTCTACAAGCACCCGAAGGTGCGATCGTTCGCCTCGATCGGCAGCTTGATTTGCGATCCGGCCAGTTTGGGAGACCCGTGGGCGGACGTCTGTTGGGGAAAATCCGAATCTACAGCCCGGGTCGTGCTGATGGCACCGGACGCTTACTGATTGAGACCTCCAATGTTCAAATCACCACGCGGCGCCTTTGGACGGCAAATGAGGTCACTGTTCAATACGATCAGAGCTACGCGCTGGGAAGCGACCTCATCATTCAACTGATGTCCGCCAATCAATCTAAGCAAGAAAGAGAAAGCCAGAGTTGGGGTGGCGTGCGATCGATTGAGCTCGTGAAGTTGCACGAATTGCATCTGGAACCCGATGCAACAAGCAAACGAGCAGAAACGGCCGATTCAACGGAGAATACTCGGTCGCCGGACATGGCCTCGGACGTACCGATCAAGGTTACTTGTAACGGTCCCTTCAAGATCGACTTCTATCATAAGAAGGTCACGTTTGAAGACCAAGTGTTCTTGCGACGTTTGAATCCCGATGGCGTTGAAGACACACTGCAATGTGAACGATTGCAAATGAATTTGATCTCGCGGCACAACGATGAACGGTTGCCAAGCGAAGCTGCGGCGGAACCCCAGAAACAATCGACGCCTAGATTAGATCCACACCGAATTATGGCTGAAGGCCAGCCGGCGATTTTGGATTCGCCGGCGAGGTTTGTGCATGTGAGTGGTCACAAACTGTCTTACGATCTCACCCAACAAACATTCAATCTGTCCAGTAATCCTCAGGACGCTAAGGATCAGGTTCAATTTCGGTTCCGAACGCACCAAGTATCCGCTCGCATACTGTTCGTCGAACTGCATGACGAGAGGCGGCTGAAACGGTTGCAAGCACAGGGGCCCGGCGTGTATCGGGGCCTTTTGAATCCAAAAGAGAAGACACCCGTTCAGGCTTCCTGGTTAGGTGTTTTAGCCATCAATGATCGCGAGAAATGGCAAGTACTGACGATGAGGGATGCAGCCCAGGTGCGTTTGGGTAATGATGGCCGTATTGATGCCCACCAAATCCAACTGTGGTTCGAGCTCCTCGAATCGCAACCGGGGCAGAAGCGGCGAGATGCATTGCCGGTACGTCCCCAACGAATGATTGCCACCGCTGGTGAGCAACAACCGGTCAAGGTGTTCGCACCCGAATTGCGCGCACAAACCAAGAAGTTGGACGCTCTGATTGAAACGGTCGCTGTCGCACAGCCAGCCACGTCTCGCGATACTGTGAATCGCCAACCACGCGCGAATAATCCGATTGCTCGTATCCAAAGCAGGAAGCCTTCCAAGCGAGTCATGGATGTGACCTGTGATCAGGTTGAGATGATCTTGCGCTTGCGCGGTAAAGAGGTGGCGATGAAGCAGATCGATTTGCTGGGTCAGACACGTCTCATGCAAAGAAACAGCGATCAGCCACGGGAACCGATTTTCGGACTTGCTGCAGATAGCGTTCAGATTCGGGATCAAGATGGACGCGGGAGTCACGTGTTGGTGGCGGTTGGGCAGCCCGCTGATATTCAGACCGATGCGTTTCGCCTGCAAACAGCCAAGCTTCAACTTGATCGCGGTTCCAATATTTTGTGGACTGATGATGCGGGACGGATGTCGATGCAGGTGGACCGTGATCTCATGACGGGTGAGCCGTTACCGAATCTGCAATCCATGTCGCTCGATTGGCGCGGAACCATGCGTTTTGACGGAGAGGTAGCTGCCTTCGATGGAGATGTTGAAGTTCGCACCGATCAACGCAGACTGCGTGCAAGACAGCTTGCGGTGCAGCTTGATCAACGCATCGACTTTGCGAAAACGAAATCGGAGCAAAAACCTCAGATTCAAAAGGTGCAAGCCGACGGAAACGTTTTTGTCGAAAACCATGAGGTCGATAAACGTGGTGAATTGATTTCCGTCAGTTATCTGCGGGTGCCGCACGTGCGCTACGATCACTTCACGGGTGATGCCTTTGCTCAAGGTCCAGGTCGCCTGGTGACCCATCGTGCCGGCTTTAATCAAATGCAACTGCCGGCACCGACTCAGCCTGGCAACTCAACCGAGCTTAGACCCAAAAGTGAAGATGGCAAGATCACCTTCGTGCAGGTTGATTTCCAGAGACAGTTTGTCGGGAATGTGCAGCGACGTGGAGCTGAGTTTCAGGGACAGGTCAAGGTAATCTACGGACCGGTGATGAGCTGGAATGAGATGATCAATCCTGACCAGGCACTTGGCGAAAGAGATGTGCTAATGTCTGGTGATCGACTGGCCTTTGCTGAAGGGCCAACCAATGAATTGGGGCAGCGGAGTGTCAACGTCTCCGCTTACGATAATATTTACGTTGAAGGTAAAACGTTTACGGCGCGTGGACAGCGATTGTCCTACGAACAGGCCAAGAAGCTACTTGTTCTGGAAGGGACGGCTCGGGCGGATGCGGTCTTGTCTCATCAGGCTCGCGTCGGTTTACCTCGGACTGAAACCGTTGCTCGCAAAATCAAATTCTGGACAGATACGCAACGAGTCGAGATTCAAGGAGGGGCTTCGGCTGATATCAGCAATCTCGGGCTGTAATAAGAAACCCTTGGTTATCGAGAATCGCATTTCGCCGAGCAGCTTCGTGATCAACTCCGCCCTGCTGGCGGGCGGAGTTGCAAACGTCACGTAGGTCTAGACGTTTTCCCACTGTCGATCTGCGGCGCTCTTGAGCACGGCATCACAAACCTTTTGGGTCTCTAACGCATCGCGAAAGGTTGGATTGGCAGGCTTGCCATCGCTAATGCCTTGGATGAAGTCCGCGACCTGGTGCACAAAGCTGTGCTCGTATCCAATCTGGAGACCGGGGACCCACCATTTGTCCATGTACGGCATGTCACCATCGGTCACGTGCACCGAACGCCAGCCACGCACGACGGAGTCATCCGAATGATCGAAGTAGCTGAGTCGGTGCAGGTCATGCAAGTCCCAGGCGATCGATGCGTTCTCACCGTTGATCTCAAAGGTGTACAACGCCTTGTGGCCTCGTGCGTAACGGGTGGACTCGAACGTTCCCAGGGATCCATTCTGGAAGCGACACATGAAGGCACAGGCATCATCAATACCCACCTTCTGGACTTCGCCAGTGAGCGAATGAACGCGTTCCTTGATGAACGTTTCCGTCATGGCACTCACATCTTGAATACTGCCGTTGAGCCAGAGGGCGGTATCAATACAGTGAGCCAACAGATCGCCGGTGACACCGCTGCCGGCTGCATCGACGTCGAGTCTCCAGAGCGCTTCACCACCCTGAGGAAGTTCCGCCGAAATCGTCCAGTCCTGCAAAAATGCTGCGCGATAATGGAAGATCTTGCCGAGCCGACCCTCGTCCAACAACTGTTTGGCCAAAGTTACTGCGGGCACGCGTCGGTAGTTGTACCAAACCATATTGGGAACGCCCGCGGATTCGACCGCTTGGCACATCTCTTCACCCTCTTCGACATTCATCGACAAGGGCTTCTCGCAGAGAATCATCTTACCCGCTTCCGCGGCAGCTAATGCGATTTCACGATGAAGATTGTTGGGCGTACAGATGTCGACGGCATCAATATCGTCGCGAGCCAACAGGGCGCGCCAATCTGTTTCAACCGACTCGTATCCCCAATTGTTGGCGAAATCTCTGGCCTTCTCTTCGTTGCGGGCACAAACGGCTTTCAAGATCGGCTCATACTCAAGATCGAAAAAGTTTCCAACTTTGCAGTAGGCGTTTGAATGGGCACGGCCCATGAACCCATAGCCGATCATGCCAATATTGAGTGGTTTCTTGCTCATGCGTATTTCCTTCGCTTATTCAGTGGTTCTCGATTGTGCTGAGGTTATTCCGTCCAGCCGTGTGCGTCCTGAACGGAAACCATGGCCGCGAGAATATCATTCCAGGTTTGTGGGTCTGACATGACATCGTTGGGGAACATGCAACCGTCCCAACAAATGTGCTTGTATGACTTCGTTAAATCCCCATTTTCATCGCGAAGCCAGTGCCCGGCATGCTCAGCAATGGATAACTTGCCATTGGGATCATTCGGCAGGCAATGCCGGCCCGTTTTGTCGTGGGAACCGCTGCCTTTGACCGTCGCGTCATTTTGGGCGACATGGAAATCAATCGTCCAAGGTCGCAAGGCAGACGTGAGCTTGGCAAGAGCCTCATTCAATTCGTCAGGATTCCATTCAAAGTTCTCACTGACAATCCGATCTTCAGGCGCATTGTAGCCGAGGATATACAGCAAGGTGTGAGCCATGTCGGCTTGGAAGCCAACTACCTCAGGTCGGTCGACCGCTTCCAATAATCGCACCATTTCTTTCCAACTGTGCATGCCACCCCAGCAAATCTCGCCTTCAGCAGCCAGACGCTCGCCATGATCGGAGGCAATGTCCGCCGCTTTGTTGAATGTGTCTGCGATCTTGTCCGTGCCTTCAGGGTCGGCTGACCAAGTACCGGGATCGACAGCCGAGTCGATTCGCACGATGCCATGAGGACGAATGCCCATTTCGCGAAATTTTTGAGCAATGCGGCAGCCCTTGCGGACTTGAGTCAGAAACTGTTCTCGCTCCGAAGCGTCACCCATGGCGGAGCCACCGTCAGTTGGAGGCCAAACCGGAGCGACCACGGATCCGATCTCAAGATTACGAGCTTGGACTGAGTCAGCAATGCGTTTGAGCTCATCGTCGGAGGCGTCGATGTCGACATGCGGGGCAAAAAGAAAGATGTCGATGCCATCAAACTTGCGGCCTTCATGTTCAGCAGCTGCCGTCAGATCGAGCATTGTTTCGAGTTCGATCGGCGGTTCCGAGTCCGGTCCCTTCCCGACGACGCCCGGCCAAGCAGCATTATGCAGTTTTGGAAAATTATTGCTCATGGTCACACAGTCCTTTCGAGACGGGGATTGGCCTTTCGAGCCGTGATTTATGGCGGTGACAGTGGTTTCATCGACAACGAACCCAATTCGATCGCCGACTCTGTCACAGCAGGTTTAATTTTTGCGATAGTCGCCCACGTTGGGCACCACATCAAAGGTATCAGGGCCGAAATAACGGAGGCTAACGAGTGACTCGTTGCCGCGGTTCTCGACTTCCAGACCACGCTGTGCCGCTTCGTGAGTGATGAAGATCTCATCTTCTGTCTCCGCCCCGAAGCGAATCATCGTGGGTGTTTGCAGCTTCATGTTTCCGATGCGACCCGATCCTTGGACCGTGATCCAACCGCTGGCGCCCGAATCGTTGAGTGTGCAACTGGCACCCGCCTCAACCGTCAATTCGCGAGCGGTGAACAATTGTTTGCCGCCTATTTTGCCGTAGACGATCCAGCGATCCACCCAACCAGGACCTTTCGCGGCCACGATCGGTACCAGATAGTTGTTTTCCTTGAAGTGTGTGTCGACGTTCTTTTCCCAGTCAAGCTGGCCGATGATGAAATCCAGGTCCTGATGCTTGTCCTCGGGAACATTATTGACCAATAATGACCAAGGTATTTCGCGACCTTCCACAAGCGATTGGAACATACCGAAAACGTCGCTGCCCCATTGTGGCTCATAGGTGCATAAAGATCCGGGCGCGTGCAGCACTCCCGGTGGAATTAACCAGCCTGTACCTCGCTCGAGTCGATAAGCCTTGGAAAGATCAAGAATACCGTTGTCGCCGCGATCCCAATTCTTCAGACACTGGCGGACCTGATCCTTCGTCGTTCCGGGTTCCAGTCCCATGAACGTGTAGGCGAAGTTGTTGTCAACATTGTTCATTTGAGGCGGGAAATAATAACTCTCCGGCTTGCCTTCCTGCCCCACTAAAGCGGCATCTTCCGATGATTGATGCATGTGGTGGGGAATGGGGCCCATGTTGTCGAAGAATTTTGAATAGATGGGCCAACGCTTGTACTTTTCGTGCATCGTGGGGCCGATGATGCGGTCGCCCATTTCCTCGACGGCGTCTTTCAGCAGGAATTGTTGACCCTCGAAGGTGGCAAAACTCAACCCTTCGTGCCAGACACGACCTTCATTGTCCGCTTCAGTCGTACTGCCAAGCCAACGTTCGTCGATGCCCCCGCGATGAGCTCCATACGCATACCAGTCATGCGGGTGTAGCTTGATCCGTTTTCCCGGGTGCAAAAATTTCCGTGGTACCCAAGTCGGTGTCAACCGAAGTAATCCTTCGCCTGCGTCCAAGGCTCGATCCAATGTCGAGGCAATATTGGTACCCTTGACGAGATTCTCGGAAGTCATCTTGGCTTCTCTGGGGAAGGTGAAGATTGGGGGACGCGCGGTGATCGTGCAGGCGTAGGGTCACTATTGTTCACGAATGAATCCAATGTTTTATTAGGTTTTTCGGGCTCTGGCAAGTAAACGCAGGCGGGTCCAGCGGGAACGACTGTCCGCGAAAGTTGTGTCGCTTGATGCTGGAAATCGCGTCGCGAACCGCTTATAAGTGAGCGTCTACGAAATTTAAGAATGAGCCTAAAAAGGGGAGCTTTCCATGGCCGCCAAGAGTTGGAACCTGCTCGACGTCGATCGCGACGTCTATGTTGATGAATTAAACGTCGACGCGAAGGATGTGCCTGGGGCCCCCGCCGGATTCTCGATCCGCAAATGGACTCACCATGGCGGAACCAGTCGGGGTGTCGACGAAATCCGGATCAACAACGGCTCGCTCGAAGTTTCTCTACTGCCTACTCGAGGAATGGGGCTCTGGAAGGCCTGGGTCAGCGATGTTCAGTTCGGTTGGAAAGCACCCGCGCGAGGTCCGGTGAATCCTAGCTATGTGCCCCTCATGGAGCCTTCGGGGCTGGGGTGGCTGGATGGGTTTGACGAAATGCTTTGCCGATGCGGTGCGGAGAGTAACGGAGCTCCTGATTTCGACGAACAAGGGCGGCTAACCTATCCCTTGCACGGACGAATGGCCAACTTGCCGGCTCGAGAGGTTCAGATTTCCATCGAGGATGACGAGATTTCTGTGCGTGGCGTGGTGAACGAAGTTCGTTTTCATTTTGCCAAGCTCCAGCTGATCACCACGCTCAAGATGAAGTTTGGTCAAAACGGATTGGATTTGCAGGATGAGGTGCAAAACTTGTCTGGCAGCGAAACAACGATGCAAATGCTCTATCACACGAACTTTGGGACACCGCTGTTGGAGGCCGGTGCCGAACTTGTAACGCCTGCGGATGTTGTCGTTCCTCGAAATGATGGAGCTGCAGAAGGGATTGGACATTGGTCGACCTATTCCGAACCGAAGGCAGGCGTCGCCGAACGGGTCTACTTTTTCAAAATGCACGCTGATGATCAGGGCGATACACTCGCATTGCTCAAGAATAAACAGGGCTCAATGGGCGCGAGCGTGCACTGGAATGTGAAAGAACTGCCGTGCTTCACCCAGTGGAAAAACGAAACTGATATCGCGGATGGTTATGTGACGGGAATTGAACCAGGTACCAACTTTCCCAATCCACGCAGTTTTGAAGAGTCAGAAGGTCGAGTCGTTCCGCTCGCAGGTGGTGCGTCGCATACGATGCACCTGGGATTGCGCTTCCATCCCGACGCGGCCTCAGTTCGTGCGACGGAAGAAGCGGTCGCCAAGATTCAAGGAGGCCGGCAGCCCAAGCTTCACGATGGACCACAGCAAGGTTGGTGCGATATGTCCTGAACGTGACTAGCGTCGCGTTTGATAGCGGCTTACCCGCTCGCAGGTAAGATCGTAGATCGACCACGTATTTCCATCAGGACCTTGGAAGGGCTTGATGATGAGTGTGCCCTCGACGCTGATCGGGTCATCGCGAAAACGCGTGTCCTCGCCCGGAATCATTTTGACGCTCAGCAAATGGTCGGCTTGACCTCCGGGTCCGAATTTGCACTCGGTGTTCTTCAGCAAAACAAATTCAGTGATACCGCGCGTTTTCGTGTCGGGTAACATGTAGCCGCTTATTCGAATCCGTTTGCCATCGAGCTCGCGGGCGCGATCAGTCAACATAAACGGGCGAAATACCATATCTTCCTGGATCGGAAGTCGGATGTCCTCAAAGGAAATGTCGACGACGCCCTTGCTTGGACGCCCGCTCGGAGGCGGCAGAAAATGGTCAATTGAGTTGCTGGCAGAAGGCGGTTGCTGGCCACTACTCTCTGGTTCTGGTTCTGGTTCTGGTTCTGCTGCAACTTGATCGTTGGCGTCGCTATCAGCAGTGGCTGACTCGGTTTCACTGGCGACATTGTCTTCTGCTGGAGTGGTCGCACGGTTGGCATTTGCAGCAGTCGCTGTCGAGTTGGTGTCGCGGTCGAAACCTGCGTCACCACACCCTGTTAATCCGAACAGTGCTGCAAGCAATAAAAGGGAGGTCGTGACTGTTCGCATCATAGCTTGTCCTTGCGCCCGACCCTACCATCCGTGGTCGGTTACCTTGCGTACTCAGCATCCAGTTGATAATACACACCATCGAGACCGGAGACACTTTTCTTGATGGGAGAGACTTTGAATGTTCCTGCCAGCTTAACCTGGGATAGAGAGTAATTGACTCGCAAGGGATCTTTCAATGTCACTTCAATCATATCGGTCAGTTTTGGCTGACCTCCAAAGCAGCAAGTCCCCATATCGGGAACGAGCACGAATTGCTTGATCCCTTTCCGACGAGTGACGGCGGGATGAACGTATCCTTTGACGAATATTCTTTTGCCATCCAGGCTGAGGGCATCTTCTGGAATTGGTAGAGGTGACCCTTCATTGGGCTGGAGCTCTGTAAAACTGATTCGGGAAAAACCCTCGGGAACCTCTGTGGCATACACATAGCTGCTGTATGCCGTTCCGGTGATTAGTATCGAGGTGCACATCAGTAACCCGATTTTGGCAGTATAACTCCCCTTTAACTCGTCACTGCGGCGTTTTAATTGCAGCATCGCATACGTTCCGATAATCAGGCCCATGAAAGGCAAGAACAGCAACTTCGAAAAAAGAATGGCTGGTATCGAAATAATGCCAATGATCGCCGTTGTGACAGCCGTCATGCTGATCGCCCGATATTGAGCGTATTCACTTGCGTTGGTAGGGGTAGAGGAGGAGTGAGATTCAGATGGTGAGGTATTCATTGGAAGACGATTACCTGACAAGGACAAGGTGGTTTAGCGATTGAAACGAATCAGGGGCAAGCCCAGGACAATCCGATATGCGACGAGCAATCCAATGCCTGCCAAGAATGGTACGCCCCACAACTGAAACTGGTTCGGACGCCAGCGATCGTCGTTCCCCTCTTTCTCCGTTTTTGAACGCGATGATGCCTCATTTTTGGTGATCGAGGTCGCCACGAGTGGCTCATCGGTCGCTTCCAGCGGTTGATAAGGAGTGGCGGTAGTCGCGGGCTGGCCACTGACAGCGACGTCCCCAGCCTCCTGTTCGGTTAGCTCCGGTGGAGCCGGCTGGGCCGCGGGTGGAGCCGGTTGGGCCGCGGGGGCGTTTCTGGCGAGTTCCGCCTCGGCACGGGTTGCCACCCCCGTAGTGTCATTGGAATTGTCATCCGTTTTTGTCTTTTCCCCGTCTCCGGCCGCATCAAAGGGGAAAAATGTTTGGGCCCGTTTCACGGCGTCTGGATCAATCTCCGAGAGCTCTTCGATCTGTTGTTTTGCCTCGGGAAGAGGGCAAGCTCGTAAAAAGTTAATCACCGGCACTCGCACCCAACTTGATTTCTCATCTGCGTTTTTAAAGAGCTCCACCAAACGCGGCATGGCATCCCAATCTTTCCACCGTGCCAGATCTGGAATCACGAGATCGGCAAGTTCGGGGCGATCAAGCATGTAACGCAACGATTCGACCAGGCGAGTCTGTTCGATGACGTCGGTTTCTGTTCCATGAAAACGGATCGCCATGATTGCCGCGTAGGTATCTGCATATTCTGACTTGGAGTTCTTGAGAAATAACTCGTCAACCAACTCCAGGCCGGGTTCCTTCGTCAACAACAAATAACACGCGATCATCGCGTCCAAGCCAGCTTTGTCTTTGCGGTCGCTGGATTCCATCATCTGTTTCAGCAGCGGTGCGTCCTTTTCCGTTCCACAGACGCCGAGCATGGTGAAGTAGAGGCGTCGTCGAGTTGCCGGAACGTCTGGATTCTGAATCCAGGCGATCAGCTTGTCATGATGCATCTTGTCTTTCATCGCGATCAAATCAGCATATGACGCGTTCGCAAATTCGTCGTAGGAATCACGAGAGAGCATTTCGTCTTCGTCTTCGAGGTGTTCCTGGAAGAAGAGCAAGCGGCTACCATCCGTCGGCAGTGTCGACAGAGCAAGAATGTATTGATGAGCTCGTTCGGTGAGCCCCAGCGGAGTCGACCACATGAGCTGTGGAGGATCCGTTGCCATCATGAGGTAGCGTTTGTCCTTGTTCGGCTCGCCAAAGTAAAGAACTTCGACCTCCTGGTCAGGCTTCACAAACTGTTCACCCTTGATAATCTTTTCAATCTGGAACTTGGCCTTGGGGAGAGGAGCGTCTGGGTTAGTGGCGGCGTCAGGAACCGGCGGTGCGTCGATCAAGCGGCCAATGACGACCACGTCCATTGCGTCGATCTCTTCCGTGAAAGTCTGTGAGACCGCGGAGCAAAACGGACAAGACAAGGTCCGCGTTGCCAACAGCGAAATAATCGCGATCGAGAGCAAGGCGATTGGATATCGCATGAAATTTGACTCCGGGTTGATCTGCAAGCCTCGGACAGTTGCCCTTGTTCGAATGGTCAGGGGTTCGAGGTCAGGGCATCCGCCACATCGGTTCGGTAGGCGGCCAACGCGGGAATGAATCCCACGAGGACTGCCAATATCATAAGGCCTGGGATGAGAATCCACTCCGTCGACACATTAATTTCCTCAAACTTTTGGCCGTTTAAATATATCGGATCATCGGACATTAAGGCTAGTAAGTTTACTGGTGGAGCCATATCAAACGGCCCAATCGTTACGCCCGTTTCCGCTTCAATTCGCGGGGCAGCCGCCGTGATCAGGGCGTGTCCGCCCACCCAGCCCATGAATCCCCCTCCCATGGACAGGATGATCGATTCGAGTAAAACGACGGCCATGACGGTACGGCGCCCCGCTCCCAAGGCCCGCATAATTGCGATTTCCCGCCGTCGATCACTCATTGAATTATAGATGCTCACCAGGATGCTGATGCCCGAAACCACGCAAATCATCGCCGTCAAGATCAGCAGGATTTGTTGAAATGGCCTAACAATCCGGTTAAACAGAGCGGTGATCTCACCGACGGGAAAGACCGCCTGGGCGTCGGGGCCCTCGTTTACCATATTGCTCAACCCTCGGCTAATGATCGGGCTGGTTTTGACCAGGAGAGCCGTTACCTCCCGCCGTTCTTTGGCGAGGGGGGTTCTTTTTCGTTTTGCGGCTGGAATCGACTTGTCAATGATTTCAGCCTCTTCGGCGATCTTCGTAGCATTGGGCGTTTCACCCTCCGTTCCTGTCTCGTCCTTGATCGGTAGAGCGTGTCCGTCGAGAAGATAGAAGCCCTCCATGTTGACGAAGGCAGCACGGTCGATTGGTGTTCCCGACGATTTCAGAACGCCGACGACATAGAATTGATCCGGATGCTCGTCTCCTTCCACCGAACCGTGGGTGGCCATGATCGTGTCCCCCACTTTCAAGCCGGTATCTCGTGCAACCTTGGCGCCGACGACCGCCTCAAAAAAACCGTGTTCCTCATCGAACTGAACAAAGTTTCGACCTTCAGCAAACTCGTACTTGTCTCCTGTGTCTTCGTTGTAGACATAATCATCGAACATCTCGGGCGTCGTGCCTACCAAACGATATTGTTTGTAATAGTCGCCCAGACAGACAGGGATTACGCGATCGACATAATCTGCCAATTCGCCATCTTTTCCATCGGATCGCTTTTCGGCGGGCAAGTATTGTTCATAGAAGGCGTACGGAATGTTTTCGACCGGTTCGCTCAAATAAAACACGGTGTTGAGCACCAGTTGAAGGCGGCCTCCCTTTGCCCCCATGATCAGGTTGTAACCCAGGCTTGCGTTGTTCCGAAATGATTCGGCAATGATGCCATGAATGAGGAGCACGGCGACGACAAGCATCACTCCTAATGCCATCGAAAACGCGGTAAGCATCGAAGCAAGAGATCGGCGCTGAACACTGCGCCAGGCAATCTTCCAGAGTGGCATGAATCTTAATCTCGTTACGAATGGAAAAACAAAGTTCGATCTCACTTGCCTTCAAGCGAATTCGATGGAATCATGGCAACGCCGCTTACTCGGGTGTCGCGGACTGGGCGACAACCTTATTGATTTCGTCCAGTCGGTCGACACGATCAAACTGGTTTGCGACTTCTGACGCGTGGGTGACCATCAACAACGATACTTGTTCGTTGAGACAACTCTCACGAATTAAATCGATGACGTGCTGCTGATTGGCAGGATCCACGTTCGCGGTAGGTTCGTCGGCGAGAAGCAATTTTGGGCGATTGGCCAACGATCGTGCGACGGCTACTCGCTGTTGCTCGCCGACCGAAAGTTCTGTGGGTTTGTGCTGCAATCGATGGCCCAGGCCAACCTGCTCGAGCAAATTTGTGGCACGTTGAGTGTCCCTGCGACCTCGCGAGAAGGTCATTCCCAGCATCACGTTTTCGAGAGCCGTGAAGCCGGACATCAGATTAAAGGTCTGGAAGACATAGCCAATGCGTTCTGCTCGGAAACGATCTGCTCCCGCTTCCGGCAGCCGCGTAATATCCAGTCCGTCGATCATCACCGACCCACAATCGGGACGGCTAATCCCGGCAATTACATGCAGCAACGTCGTTTTGCCACCACCACTGCGACCCACTAAGACGGATTGCTCGCCTTTGCCCAATTCGAAATCTTCGATCTCCAGGACGGGCAGTTCATCGCCATTGGGTTCGGTATATGATTTTTTGACGTTTTTTAGTTTCAGCATTTCAAATGGCGTTGAAGATCAATGGTGAATCGGTCGAGTCTGTTGAGGTTAAGCTTTGCCGAGATAGGCTAACCTCAGGAGGGGTTGGCGGAAAGATCAAGAAACACGGAACTTGTTCAAGGTCCTGTTTACGCAGAGTTTTTGGTGACAGTTCGGCAAGGCAAACCAAACTAGCGGTTTCGCATCGCTCGCTGAATTTGACGTTGGCTATCCGCCTTCTTGAGGACTTCTCGCTTGTCGTGAAGTTTCCGCCCTCGACAAAGCCCCAGCAGAACTTTGGCTCGCCCCTTCTTGAAGTACATCTTCAAGGGAACCAGCGTTAACCCTTTTTCGCGTGCTTGCATGGCGAATTTTTGGATTTCTCGCCGATGCAGCAGCAGCTTTCGTGGTCGTTTGGGCTGGTGATTGAGGTTACTGGCCTCGAAGTATTCGGGAATGTCGGCGCCGACCAGCCAGACTTCACCTTCCCGGATCCGACCATAGGATTCATCGAGCGACATACGGCCGTGACGCAAGCTCTTCACCTCACTCCCGACAAGTGCCACCCCACATTCCAACGAGTCCAGGACCTGGAATTTGTGTCGCGCTTTGCGGTTTTCAGTGATCGACTTGAAGTTGGGGTCAGCTGCCGCTTTTTTCTTCTTGTCTTTCTTGGCCATGGATCCGATGCTGCTGTCGATTGTAATTGTGCTTCTGAATTATACTTGGCCGGCAACGTGAGGGGATAGCACCCGCTTGGACGCCGTTGGGGCTTTCTTCTGCAGAAACTTCGGTAGGGTGGCGTCTGTGGATTCAGATTGGACAACACAGCTTGATGAATGTTCACTTGCTCGGACGAATCGATTTAAAACAGTCGCTGGCGCTGCAGGATCGGCTCGTTTATGAGGCGGGCGAACCCGAATCTCCTCCGATTACCCTGTTGCTTGGCGAGCATCCATTGAGTATTTCTTTGGGACGGTCGGGATCGAGGGGCGATATTCATTTTTCCCAGCGAGAATTGGAAGCTCGTGCCATTCCGGTCGACTGGGTCAGTCGTGGAGGTGGTGCCATGCTTCATGGTCCCGGACAACTGGCCATTTACCCTGTCGTTTCGCTCGAGAGATGCGATTGGACGGTCGGCCAGTTTTTCCGCCGCCTGCTAGCTGGTGTGCAGGTGACTTGCCGTGAGCTTGGATGGACGGTGCAGGTTGATCCTGTTGGTACCGTGTGGGGGCGAATTGGACCTATCGCTGCAACCGGTATCGCCGTACGATATGGCGTCTGCTTGCACGGAATGTGGCTTAATTTAAACCCCGATATGTACTTGATGCAGCGCGTGGGTGCCGTGACCCCGCGAGCTGAATATGGCGAAATTGGGGCGAAAAGCGAGCGAGGAAAGCCCGAGAAGCTCAGTAGTGTCCTGTCGGAAACGGGACGTCCGGCTAAAATGAATTTAGTGAAGACGGTCCTGGTCGAACAGTTGGCTGTGGCCTTTGAAACTGGCAAATTTCATCTTCAACATGGTCATCCCCTGCTAAAAACGGACATCCAGTCTTCGTGAGCGATTCATCGCCCCTACCTGATCTTCCGATTGTCGATTCTGCACAAGACTCGGCTGACTCGCTTCGTCGGCTGCCCCGTTGGCTCAAGCGGCAGGTGCCTCTCGGCAATGCCGATCATCAAACGTCTCGCTTGCTCGATGAATTGGGATTGGAAACGGTTTGTGACAACGCCAAGTGTCCGAATCGGATGGAGTGCTACTCGCAGAAGACGGCTACCTTCATGATCCTAGGTAATGTCTGCACACGTGCTTGTAGTTTCTGCGCCGTAGCGAGAGGTAGACCCAATTTGCCGGCTGACGATGAGCCTGAGAGGTTGGCTGAAGCTGCATTGCGGCTGGGTTTGAAGCACGTTGTGATAACTTCAGTGACCCGCGATGACCTGCCAGATGGTGGTGCTGATCATTTTCGCCGCTGTGTGAATGCGGTGCGAGAACGTACCGGTGCGAAGATCGAAGTCTTAACGCCGGACTTTATCGATTCTCCTGAGGCGATTGAAATGGTCGTGGCCGCCAAACCGGATGTCTTCAACCATAACACCGAAACGGTACCACGACTGTACCGCAGGGTGCGAGGGGCTAAATCGGAGTATCGATGGACCCTCGAATTGTTGCGACGCATCAAACAATTAGATCCAGATATCAAAACCAAGAGTGGGTTGATGTTGGGCCTTGGAGAAACCCGAGACGAGCTATTCGATGCGTTGGCTGACCTTCGTGATGCTGATTGCGACTTCTTGACGCTTGGTCAATACTTGCAGCCGCACCTGGATCGCCTGCTGCCCGTGGTTCGGTATCTGCCCCCAAAAGAGTTTGACGAATTGGGCAAAGCCGCTGAGCAAATGGGATTTCACCAGGTTGCCAGCGGCCCCTTTGTGCGTAGCAGCTACCATGCACGGGAAATGGTTGAGGCTGGCGCTGATGCGACAGAACAAGATGACACGATTCTTGATCCGCTGCGACCGGCAGTCCACTAACTGCAGCCGTGCTTAACACTTTGCTGCGTTTTGAGCTCCCTTGAGAAACGTTACATAACAGATGGAAGACCTCCGCAGACAATATGGGAATCTCCCGCCGGTAGATGACAGCGATCTCGCTGAGAATCCTATCGATCAGTTTAAGTTGTGGTTTCAACAAGCGACTGAGATTGAATCATTCGACTGGTTTGAGCCCAACGTGATGACGCTGGCTACAGCGTCAAAGTCGGGAGAGGTTTCGGCTCGCATCGTGCTCCTGAAAGGTGTCGATGACGATGGCCTGATCTTTTTCACAAACTACGATTCATCGAAGGGAAAGCAGCTTGCTGAAAACCCACGCGCTGCCATCGTGATGCACTGGCCCATGCTCGAGCGACAGGTGCGATCAGAAGGGGAAGTCGAGCGGGTGAGTCGATCCTATTCGGAGCGCTATTTCCACTCACGGCCTCGGGGTAGCCAGATCGGAGCTGCCGTTTCGCCACAGTCTGAACCGATTGCCGATCGGCAGACCTTGGAAGACATGGCAGCTGAATTAGAGCGAGCTCATGCCAATCAACCGATTCCGCTCCCCGATAACTGGGGCGGTTTTCGAATCAAACCCTTCCGTTTCGAGTTCTGGCAAGGCCAGAAAAATCGTCTTCACGATCGTTTCCTCTACGAAAAAGAAAATGGTGTCTGGGGCCGAAGTCGATTAGCTCCCTGATCCTGATCGTGACAATGCTGTCCTGCGGTCGAACCTCTCCTTGCCGTGCTCATCGGCGTTCACGAACTTCATACCGTTGCTGTTGGAATTTCCTATTCGCCAGCCGCTGGCAGCTCGCCAATCATCGTGGATAACGAGGACGATCATGACGTGGATATAGTTCATCCACCGTTCGTTCTCCGTCTAAAACTTCGCGAATCTCTTCAAGATCGTATCCCTGATCCAAGAGATCGTTCACGTCGTGACCGGAGTCTGTCCGCAATTCCGTATCGACCATCACACCAAACTCATCGACCTGCATGCCAGATTGTTTGGTGACATTCGTGATGTCGTCGCGGACGGATTCCAGAAGTCGAGAAAAGAGTTGGAGATTCGAAACTTGTGAAGCGGGAACTTGAACCGACGAAATGTGTTCGTGTGCTCGGGCGATGTGAACATAGCCATACTCGTCCACCGATACATCGACGATCTGATGCCAGGGTATACAGGTTGCACCAAGATAAAGACCCTGGTCACTGAGCCCCAATTTGCGGCCGAAACGGACAATAAACCCCGTTTGTAATGAATCGTTGGCCGCAGGATACAATCGCTGAGTCAATTCGTGCTCAATTCGATGAGCCAAGCCGCGAATGCCTTCCAGGTGAGCCAGTCTTATCACTCTTCCGTCCTCACAAACAAGCCGATATGACCAGCGCACGGGCGGTAAATTCGTCGATGTCCATGGAATTCGATAGCGGAAATAAGTTGGCGACTGGTACATCTCACGGAGTTCGTCCCACAAGATCGTCTGTTTGCGGTGACCGTGGCAGATGGCACAGCCCTGTTGATGTAATTGGACCTTGTAGGGGACACGCCAGCGAACCAGAAAGATCAAGCCACTGGCAAAACTACAGAACCCCAGAACCTGGAAAAATCGATTGAGTGTTGCGGGGAAATTGAGTGTTGCGGGGAACCCGTCGACACTTCCCAGCAGAAAGATCGAAACCCCGAGAGCAAGAAGAAACCATACGACACCTCGCGAACGTCGGCGCCTGTAATAAGTGGCGATCCGCTGTCCTAACTCGCGCGTGATGTTTTTTTTGCGTTCGGACATCCTGGTCCACTCTTCCACGCCTTCGAAATGCGAGGTCGTTCCATTCGTAAATCGAAAGAGACTCGATGACGATATTATGGTTCAATATCGGGCAAGATTGAAAGGGCAATGATTTCTTAAAAAGAATCTCGTTTGGTTTGAGGGGAGCATGAGTCAGATTCTCGTTCTCGGATCGATCAACATGGATCTCGTCGTGCGAGGTCAAAAGCTACCGTTGCCGGGGGAAACTGTGGTGGGAGGTGAATTCCGACAATCCTTGGGTGGCAAAGGAGCGAATCAAGCGGTAGCCGCTGCAAGACTTGCCGAAAAGGAAGTTTTGTTGATTGGCGCCGTTGGTGAAGATGCCTTTGGGGCGGAAGCCCGTCAACAATTTCAACGAGAACAACTGCAACTAGAACAACTGCGAGTGCTATCTGCGACACCCACCGGCGTGGCCATCATTATGGTTGATGAACACGGCGAAAACTGCATCAGCGTTGCTTCCGGAGCGAATGCTGATGTC
This sequence comes from Planctomycetaceae bacterium, assembly GCA_002723275.1. GTDB lineage: Bacteria > Planctomycetota > Planctomycetia > Pirellulales > Pirellulaceae. The sequence goes on along the minus strand of PBNZ01000004.1, from coordinate 311,063 downwards.
ACTCGTCAGAGTGTGAAGGAGATTCCCCAAACAGTTTTTGATTCTGCTAGCATTGCTTTGACCTCTTTCGAAATGCCCTTGGACGCCGTTGCCTGTTTTCTACAGAGAGCCAAGAACGCTGGCCTCCAAACGATTTTGAATCCAGCACCCGTCCCCAGGGATCATGCTGTTGTGAATAAGTTGCTGCCCCATGTGGATGTGCTTACCCCGAATGAGATCGAGTTGGCCGGCCTCAGTGACGGTGAGCCGCCTGAGCTCGCTGTTATGATGGAGAAGCTCATGGAAATGGGGGTCGGGCATGTCGTGGTGACGCGTGGGGCGGAGGGATGTCTCGTCTGGACGGACGACGGTCCCTTAGAGATCCCGGCAACGCGGGTTACCGCCATTGATACGACCGCCGCAGGCGATGCCTTTAATGGAGCATTAGCGGTTCGCCTGGCGGAGGGTGACGACTTGGCGACGGCGGCGGCTTGGGCCAATCGCGTCGCTGCCATTTCCGTGACGCGACACGGGGCTCAGACATCTCTGCCGACCGCTGCGGAACTGGCAGACGACTCAGCCAGTGGCTAGCGTCCCAGCCCCTCTTTTTGCGATTCGGCTGTGATAAATTTCCCGAATTGACTTTCTAACTCCTCCAGTTGCTCGTCCATCCATGCGTCAAAGGGGATGACCAATTCTTCTGCCAAGACGGTCTGACGAACCGGGATATCGCCGGTCTGGGCGGTATCGGGGAAAATCGGTGCGGTTGCCATAAAAAATCCCTGAATGAGCGAAGGCGGGTAAAGGATCTCTTTTGAAGAAAGCAAGCGGCGTGCCAAGCTTCGGTTGGATCTTCTAAGTCTCTGTGTTGTATGGGTTTCTGGGTTTCCTGGGTTGGCGGTTCGGAGGCCCGATGTTGGCCCGACGCCACGCGATGATAACCATCTTCAACCTTTCGACCTGAAAGAAATTGGAAAACTCACCGAACTTTGCCCAATAAGCAAGCGGACCCCGCGAAAAACACTCTACGCGACGTCGGGATTCGTTTGTCATTGGTCGTCGCAATCTTTCAGCAAATGCGGTTCATGAGATTTCGGGAGTAGAAACATGATCAAAAAAGCGTTGATTGGCGGAGGTACTGGGCTTCTGTTGATGGGATTTTTGTTCGGAAGCGATGCCGTCAGCTATGTGCAGACCGGTGTGGGTTGTGTCAAGCAGTCGGTAACGGACAACGTTCCGGTTGAATTTCAGATCGAACGAGCTCGCAAAATGATCAGCGACATCGATCCGGAAGTGAGGCGGAATAAGCACCTGATCGTCAAAGAAGAAGTGGCGTTGGAGCAGCTTGCTGCACGTGTTGCCAAGCTGGAATCGAAGCAGGGAGATGAGAAGAAGAATTTGATGAGGATGCAGCAGGCCGTGCAAACGGGTGACAGTCATCTTCATTTTGCAGGGCATCGATACACGTCGGAACAGGTCAAGCGAGACATGTCGAATCGTTTTGACCGATTCAAGACGAATGACGAGACCCTGTTTAATCTGCGACGCGTCCTCAATGCTCGTGAGAAGAGCCTGAGTGCAGCTCGTGGTGAGCTTGAACAGATGTTGGCCGCTCGAGGTCAATTGGTTGCCGAGGTATCAAAGCTGGAAGCACGACAAAAGATGGTTGAAGTAGCTCAAACATCCAGCGAATTCGATTTGGACTCGAGTGTTTTGGCACGAGCGAAGCAGCTGGTCACCAACATCGAAACGCGACTGGATGTCACCGAGCGACTTTTGACGTCGGACCTGGAATATGTTGAAGAGATTCAACTGGACGGCCCTGAATCCGAAGATGTCTCACAACAGATTGCCGACTTCTTTGGTGCGGGTGAGCCCGGTGTTGATTCGATCGCGGCGGAAGTTCACGGCAACGTGAACAACTTCTAGGCCAGTAGTCGACGCTTGTTGTCGACGGTGAGTAGTAGAGAAAGTATGGCAGAAACGGTGCAGTAGGGAGATTGCACCGTTGAAACATGTCTGATGTGATTTCGACCACTTGGAAGTTTGTGTAAAGGAGTCATATTGTGGATAAAACAATGGCTCCGAGACGGACACACGGCGGTCAGGAAACGCGGATGAAACAAAGACAGCCTGGACCTCGATTTATGATGTGGATAGATGGAGTAGGTGGATACCTGGTCTGTTTGTCTGATGAGATACTTATCGGGCAAGCCATTGGTGATTCAGGAGCCGACCTTCCCATCATCGGTGATGTTTCAACCCGTCATGCGATCATCGTTCGAGATGGTGAGAGTTATGTGATTCGTCCTGATGCGAGCACGCGGGTGGATGGTCGAGAAGTCAAGTCCGCACAAACGCTCCGAGACGGTGACGAAATCGAACTCGGTTCCAGCTTTTGTGTCCGCTTCCGTCAGCCTCATCCGTTGAGTGCGACGAGTCGACTGGATTTTTTGAGCAGTCACCGGACACAGCCGACGGCAGATGGGGTGCTCTTGATGGGCAGGTCCTGCATTATGGGGCCGGGATCCAATTCGCACGTCGTCTGTCGGGATTGGGAGCATGATTTGGTATTGGTACAACAGGAGAATGGGCTCCGGTGTCATGGACATTCATCGCTTGAAATCGACGGGAAATGGGTGGGGGGCAAAGGAGAAATCACACTCGATTCTCGGATCGCAGGCGACGATTTTTGTCTGAGTTTGGAGCGAATCGAGTAAAATAGAATCTGCCAAAAATCTCTTGCATGGAGGCAAAAGGGTACAACTTGTGTGACTTGGATTGTGGGTGTTAAACAGAGGTCATCGTGTTCTTTCGATTCCGAACACGACCTCACCATCAGCGGTGTGAACGATAAAGGGCGAGACAACGAGCCGAGTGAGGCCAACGATCTCGATGATTAAGCCGATGCAAAAGCCTGCCAGCACAATGAATCAAGACGATAACGATAATCCGCAAGCGGGTCGACGTCCTCTCAAGTTTTCCTACTCGAGCGGTTCGCAACCGTTGAGCGGTTACACGATCAAACGTGGCATCGGTGTTGGTGGATTTGGTGATGTCTATTATGCGACCAGCGATGGCGGGAAAGAGGTCGCGCTCAAACGTATTCAACGTAACCTCGATATCGAATTGCGAGGCGTTCGTCAGTGTTTGAACCTAAAGCACCCAAATCTCGTGGCGCTCTTTGATATTCGCTATGACGATCAGGAACAGGCTTGGGTGGTGATGGAGTATGTGGCTGGCGATAGCCTTGGCCACGTGATTGAACGGAATCCCAATGGCATGCCTGAAGAGGAAGTGCATCGTTGGTTCAAGGGTATCGCACAGGGTGTTGGCTATTTGCACGATCATGGGATCGTCCACCGAGATTTGAAGCCTGGCAATATTTTTATCGATCACGATATCGTCAAAATTGGTGACTATGGTCTGTCGAAGTTTATCTCCTGCAGTCAACGCAGTGGACAAACGGAAAGCGTTGGAACTTTCCACTATATGGCCCCCGAAATTGGTCTCGGACGCTATGGCAAAGAGATCGATATTTACGCGCTCGGCATTCTGTTGTTTGAAATGCTGACAGGGCAGGTGCCCTTCGAGGGCGAGAGCAGCCAAGAAATCATCATGAAGCATTTGACGGCTGAGCCAAATCTCGCCCGACTCAATTCTCACTATCGAGCAATCGTCAGCAAAGCGCTTTCAAAAGATCCCGCAAAACGATTTCGCTCGGTGAATGAGATGGTTCAGGCTTTAGGAATTGCAGAATCGTCAGATCGACCTGTAAAACGGGCTCCGATTATTGCCGATGTGGGTGGCGAGGCGACGGCAGCAACGAACGTCGAAGATTCGGCTGCCAATGAACCGGAGGAGCCTATTGCGCGTTACGTGCATGCCCAGTTGCAAGACCTCAAGGCGTGGTGGCAGGACGCGGAAACGAATTCTCCTGTCCTGGCGATTACCATTGCCATGGCCGCCGTATTGCTCTTTTTGTCCGCGGGGTGGTTGATCCCCGTTGGCTTCATGCTGCTCGTTTGCTACGGAATCTATTATTTGATCTGGTCGATTCTGACTCCGAGTCATCCCAGTTCGTCATCGGTCGTCAAAGACTTTGGAAAGACGACTCACGGGACGAAACCAGCCATCAGCCCTCAGCGACGCCGACGCTCTCGCTACGTCACGAGGCAGGCGCTGAACGAACGATATCGTGATTGGTTAGGCGAAAAGACATGGGGGCAGAAGTCGACGGAACTCGTTGGGTCGATGTTGATGGCTTGCATCGTTTCTGTCGTGATGAGCCTTCTGGTTATGATCCCCACGAGCCAACGCCTGAATGGGAATTTTTACAGTTGGGGTCCACTCTTTGCCTGGCAGTGTATAACGAGTGTTGTTGGTGCCTGGACCATTCTCGCTTGTGCAAAGTTCTGGGAAAGCAGTACCGGCGATCAGGCACTCCGTCGTTTCTTCATGCTGGCGTCGGGTCTGGGTGTCGGGGCCTTCGCCGGAATTCTGGCTCAGTTTCTGATGCTTCAACCCAACTATCTTCCGGTCTTCCAGGATGCGAGTGTCGGTTATTTTTTGAATCAGTATCCCTTGCTCTATGACTCGACCGGGAATCCCGGCATCATGGCTTACCTGGGCTACTTTGGCGGACTGTTTTTGATCCTCCGTTGGTGGTTGAACGCCGATCCGTTGCGAAGCTCGCGACTGGGGATCATGGCGACGTTCCTGACCGTGGCTGCGGCGTTTGTCTTGCATATCATCATTCCAATTCCTCGAGGATTTCTTGTGGCTGCCACTATTGCGGTTACCGTGCAGTTGTCGGCTCCCTGGGTTAACAGCCGTCAGCGCAAACAATTGAAAGACGAGTTCGTCCAGCAAAGTCGACCGATTCGCAATGTGTAAATTCATCGTCGTAACGCGTTACGACGGATGTGGAGAAAGGTTGAAGGACTTTCAAAATGGCTTTCGTGTTGATGTTGATTCTGTTAGTCGCGTTCGTGTTCCTGGGGATTTTGGTGCTCCTCGCGATTTGCGTGCCAAAGTCTCGGGGTCCGGTTTTTGCCACCTTTATCTTACTTGTTGGCGGTGGCTTCATCGTCGGGCTGGTCGGTAAGCAGTTGCTTGCACCGAGTGAGGTCGTCTACTCGTTTGACCCTGTGCAGGAAGAGTTTGTTCAGCAAGTTCCAATCGAGAAGGGGATTCCAGCGTCCGACTCTTGGGAGTCCGCCGTTGATGTCGGCATCGAAGATCTGAGTGAAGCAGATCATGGAACACGGAACATCGAGATCGACGGAACTGAAGAGGTGGTGCGTATCGAATCCGTAAATAAAGAGTTGGCTACTGGCGATGCCGCTGAAGTTGCCGAACAGGATTTCCAGCCTGTCGAAGAGATCAAAGTCGACGCCAGTGATCAAGCCGCCGATGATCAAGCAGCCAGCGAAGATGCCTCCAAACTGGTCTTGAAACGCCCGGATTGGGTATCTTCGCCTCCTGCTGAGATAGATGGACATCCGGCGGTCGTTGTCCAATCTGCCCAATGGGAAACTGCGAGGGAATGCAAATCGGAACTTCTGGCACTGATTCACGCAGAAGCGATGCAATTTGCAACGGACGTCGTCTACTCAAACCAGGTCGACGGTCCTGCCGAATTTCCATTAAGTCCCAACGATTTACGACAGATCACACGAGATGAATACGAGGAAGAAGTTGAGACGAGCGTGGGGCCGATGAAGCAGGTTCATCAACTCATCGTCTTTGATGATGGATTTAAGGCCAGTCTGCGAGACCGGTACTATCAAGCGAACGTCGAAGAACGACTGGCTCAGGCTGGATTCATGTCGGGCGGATTGGTTCTCCTGTTGGCGACCGTTTTTGGCGTTCTGAAAGTCTCGACTCGGTCATCGCGCAAGGAGACACGTTGAAGTGTCGACATGTCTGAAGAAATGTGTCACCATCAAGGGTGGCCCATGTCGGTCTTCGCTCGTTATGGTTTCTCATTCACCGCCTGATCAAGATTATGTCTGATGCCCATCAAGCTGATGCGACGCTCGTCCAAAGGATTCGTGAAGGAGATACGGATGCGTGGGGCGAATTAATCGGTCGTTATGAAGGCCGTCTGCTCGCCTTTGCCGAAAGTCGTTTGCGGAATAGAGATGTCAGTGAGGACGTTGTCCAAGAGTCCTTTATTGGCTTTCTCAATAGCTTGCCCAACTACGACGGCAAACGACCGCTGGAAAGCTATCTTTTTACGATCTGTGCTTATAAGTTAACCGACCACCTTCGCCGCGAAGGGCGACGACCCACGATTTCATTATCGAGTACCTCGAATACGAGTGGGGGAGATTGGCAAGTCCCTGGTCGAATGAGACCCGCCAGTAGCATTGCTCGTAGCGGCGAACGACGCCAAATCGAAGAAGAATCGCTTGTTAAGGTGCTTCGTGAACAGGTTGAATACTGGCGCCGGCGCGGAGATTGGACGAAGATCCGCTGCATGGAATTGCTTTTTGTTCGCGGGCGCGGGAACAAAGAAGTTGCGAATCTGCTGAGTGTTTCCGAACAGCAGGTAGCCAATTACAAATTCGATTTCCTGGCTCGAATTCGGACTCAGGTCAAGAAACAAGGCTTGCCTGAGGAAGTCTTTCCGGATCTCTACGAATAATCCCGTTCAGAAATCCTGGTTGCTATTATCCGCAAATACAAGCCGAGCATTATGTCACACCAATTCACTGAAGCAGAACTTGAAGCTTATCTTGACGAGGCACTCTCCGCAGAAGAGATGGCCAAGGTCGAGACGCTGTTGCGTAGCGAATCGGATCTAACCGATCGATTACGAGCGATCCATGGTCGACGTGATGCTGGTGTTCATTCCTTAGGAGAAATCTGGCGACGCCATCGTGTCAGTTGCCCAACTCGAGAACAACTCGGTAGCTATCTGTTGCAGATTCTCGAGGGGGAAGAACAGGAATACATCGAATTTCATTTGCAGGAAATCAACTGTCGTTATTGCAATGCAAATCTCGATGACTTGCGTCTGCGAAAGCAGGAAATCGAAGCCGAAACTCAGAATCGACGCCGACGCTATTTTCAATCGAGCGCCGGTTTTTTCGACAATCAAGGCTAACTGCCACGGATCTATCGCTTGTTGGCGGTGACTCCAGGCCAATCGTCGGTTCGGAATGGCGTGAGTGGCAAGCCTTCTTTGCTATAGACGTTGCAAACGGGGTTGTCTGCCCAGGCATAGCGTACGGCGACGGGTTCCGTAACTTGGTCGCTCCAGACGACGATTTTGTCCTTCCCCTCGATCTTGGCTTTCGCCCAATGCCATTGGTGATTGGTACCTGAGATTACGAAGCCTTGGGCCTCCCGTTTGTCCACGGTGCGTAAGCCCGTGCCAACGTCACCAAACACGAGTTCGGCTTTCCCGTCGCGAACACTCATCGATTTGTAACGCGGACTATCGCTGGCGAAATCGCGACCATAGTCATTGACGAGANCCAGGCGAGCGAGTCGTTTTGCGACTTCAAGTTTATTGCGAGGGTGAATGTCCGAAGCTTCTCCGATATCAATAATGACGGCCTGGCCTGTGTTCGTTAAACGGTCTTGCGTCCACGTCTGAGCCTCGCGAAGTTCTGCCCAATCGCTGTCACCCGGATTGGCCTTTTCTTCTTTGAAATCAGCCAGTTGCACCCAATAGAAGGGAAAGTCACCCTGTCGCCATTCGTCTCGCCAGTTCTGAATCATTAATGGGAACAGCTCTCGATATTGGTAGGCTCGACTGGCATTCGCTTCGCCTTGATACCAGATCGCTCCACGGATCCCGAACGGTATGACCGGTTGCAAACGGCCGTTATAAAGATTGCCGGGACGACGATTGGTCACCATGTTATTGCGAGGCGGTGTAGGCGGCGCGGGAATCGATTCACCGGCCTTTCTGGCTGCAATGGCGCGTCCGAGCCACTCCAACCGCGACTTTTCGAACTCTTCATAGCTGGATTTGAGTTCTGGTTTGGCTTCCGTTTCTTGCCACCGCTTCATTAATGGTCCATACAGTTCCGAGTCATTGAGACGGTCTCGGCTCACCCATGCTTCACAGGCTGATCCTCCCCAGGCGTTATCAATGAGCCCGATGGGGACGTCGAGGACCTCTTGGAGCTGGCGGCCAAAGAAATAACCGACTGCCGAAAAATCAGCGATGGTGCTCGGCGAACATACCTGCCACGTGCCCGTGAAATCTTCCAGAGGGATTTGCATGCCTGGCGTGGCTACCGTCATTAAACGGATTTGAGGGTGATCGGCTGACGCGATTTCCAGGTCCGCATTCCACGACTGACGGACCGACCATTGCATATTCGATTGTCCCGAGCAGACCCAAACTTCTCCCACAAGGATATCGGTGATTTTGATCGTGTTTTTACCGGCCACCGTCATCGATCGCGGATCGCCAACTGCCAGTGGCTCAAGCGTAACGCTCCAGCGACCCTCTGAATCGGCTTTCGTGCCATGTTGTTGGTTGTCGATTGTCACAACAACCTCTTCTCCAGGATCAGCCCAGCCCCAAATAGGAAGGGGGATGTCGCGTTGCAGAACCATCTGGCTTCCGATAATGGAGGGAAGAGCGACTTCAGAGCGAGCAACGTTGAGTGGCAAAAGGACTGCCAATGCCCAACCAACAACCATTAAATATCGGAGATTCATCCAACAAATCCTTGTCGAGTGTCTGGAAGATCAATCACGGACGGGACCACAATATAACAGTCTTTTTCTAGCTTTGCATTTTCAGCGAGGCAAGGCCGAAGCATAATGATGGCCGGAACATCAAAACTGTTTCTAGGTGCCCCTGCAAAAAAATGTTGAATCAATTCGGCAAGCCTTTGATCGGCATGATAGTTTTCTTCTTCTTGTTCACCTCAGTCACNAGTGGGGATGAAGCAGAAAACCTCGCTGAGTCATCCGATACCACGGAATTCATTCCAGGGATCGTTGTGACCTACGAAATGTCGAATGGAGATTCCATCACGCGCATTGAGCAGGATCTTGGTGGATCGCTCACGGAAGATTCGCTGGCTCGCTTTCCAGATTTTCCCGAGCAAGTTCGTTGGGATGGTTTTGTGTTTGCTCGCCCTGAAGGGGATTTTCATTTCTACGGTTTTATGCAGGGAACGCTCAAACTTGAAATCGATGGCATCACTGTTTTCGAGATGAAAACGGAGCAACCTCGATGGGTGGCGTCGACGCCGATCAATTTGGAATATGGTCATCGGCGATTGCGGATGATTTATGACAAAGTTGATGGGCGATCTCCTTTGAAGATCGCTTGGTCGGGCCCTGGCTTTCAACGCGAGCCCATTCCAGCGANGGCACTCTTTCATCATCAAACGAAAAATCAGGTTATACGATCAAGAGCGGCAGACGTCGTTCAGCGTTCTCGCTGCAACGCTTGCCATCAATTCGGTGAGGGTGCGATTGAACCAACGCCTTCCTTGGCTAATCTCTCTGGGTATCTTTCGAAGAAATGGCTGACTGACTGGTTGGCTGATTCCCACGGTGATGCGTCAAATCAGATGCCCAGGTTTGACCTGACCAGGAAACAAGCCAGTGATGTTGCTGGTTATTTGTTGTCCTTCGGATCGCAAGAATCGGCTCTCGATGACCTCAAACAGAAACAGGCACCCGAGGTGCAANTCGGCCGTCAATTGTTCACCACGATTGGTTGTCTTGCCTGTCACCACGTGGATGGATTGAATAATCCTGATCCATCGCGACGCGATTTGTCGAAGATCGCCGAAAAGCGGCCGCTCACATTTTTTGAGACCTACCTCAAAGAGCCGCATAAGGTCAACTCAAACCACACGATGCCCGTTTTTGAATTGACGGAAGAGGAACGAAAAAGCCTGGCTGCTTATCTGGCGACTCTTGGGGAGGACCGGCACCATGATGCAACGTCTGCAGCCTCGGATACCGTTGCGCAAGGGCGATCTTGGGTGCGGCATTTTCGTTGTGCCAATTGTCATGATCTGCCTGAACAAGGTTTGGCGTCGAAACTCTTGAAGACACCGGGGCTTTTAGATGACGAGGCCAGTTGCTTCAGAAAATCGGACCCCGCCCTCGGTCGTCCGTTCATCCCGCTTTCTGAATTGGATGAGGAGATCGTTCGAGAAGCGTTGTCTGGCGAATCCACGCCGGATCGATGGACACCTTCTTTCGATCCATTGGCGGTATTGGAAACGAAGAAATGCGTGGCCTGTCATCAGCGCGGTGCGACGGGTGGCATTTCCGATTCGGTGATGGCTCTTGTCGAATCACAACCGGAGTTAGCTTCGCAGGTCCAAGCTTTGGTTCCGCCCTCTTTGAATCAAGTGGGAGACAAGTTGAATTTCGATGCTCTGACCGATGCGATTTCCGGTCAGTCTCCAGTGCGACGTGATTGGTTGCAAATTCGTATGCCCCGGTATCGTTTTAAGGACGGAGNAGTGACAGCCTTGGCTAAGGCATTATCTTCACGCGATCAATCGCCTGAGGATCAAGTTTTCGCGAGTGACCACACGGAGGGAGAACTGAACCATGCGGGAGCGCGACTGGTCACCGCGGCTGGTTTCGGTTGCACAAGTTGTCATGCGATTGGAGAAGTGCGTCCCCCCGATGCACCGCTCAACGCGCGTGGCCCCGATTTGAGTCAACTGGGAAAACGGGTCCGAAAATCCTGGTTCCAGCGCTGGACTCGAAACCCTGCTCGCATNGTTCCCCGCGTGGAAATGCCCGCGATCACACATCCGGTTCCAGATGTTTTAGGCCAAGATCTCGACTCCCAATTAGCCGCGATCTGGCATGTACTCGATGATCCTGATTTTCGTCCGGCTGTCTCGAATCCATTACGAGTGGTACGGCGGAGTGGCGAGGTTGAGCAGCCTTCGGTTGTGTTGACCGACGTCTTGTATTCGCGTGGAGAACAATTCATCAAGCCATTTCTCGTCGCCTTATCGAACCGACACAATGTACTCTATGACCTTCAGTCGGGTCGGCTCAAGCAATGGACGATTGGTGATGCGGCACAGCAACGAACCGAAGGGAAAACCTGGTTCTGGGAGATTTCCGGTACCGATGTAATGTTCGCAACCGATGATGAGTCGGAATGGACATTGCAGGTCGAGGACCAGAGTTTCTCACCGACGCTCTTCGGCCAATTTGTGACTCAAGCTGAGCGTTGGAGACATTTGGACGGTGGTGTTGAGCTTCAGGGAAGTTTGAGGTTCCAAGAATCGAACGCGGCTAACATCCAAGTCAGGCAGCGTTTTCTTGCTATCTCGCCTTCCAGTTGGCAGCGCCATCTGACGGTGGATGTCTCGCACTCAAAAGGAAGCTTAAGTCTGCAGGTCGTACCGTCTATTCTTCAGGAAACAGTTCGCTTCTCAGAAGATCAGCGTGAGGCGACACTGGGAGACTGGGCTTCGATCAAGATCGTCGAGCCCACAGAGGCTCGTTTTCAAGGTCAAGGGCGGGTCATGTTACCTGACGAGCAAACGCTTGTCCTCGAATACATTTCGCAGGTTGTCCCTGATCGGTTTGTGATGAACCCATCAGACGTTACCGAGGAGACGGTAACTCCGGTCGATGCCGTTCCAGGTTTTATCGGCCGCAGATTGCCGATTGGGAACGAGATGATGCCGACGGGCTTGAGCTGGAATGAGGAAGCACTTTTTATTTCCTCGTTGAAAGGACGCGTGTGGCGGGTTGTTGATCAAGACGATGATTCCGTGGAAGATCTGGCTACTGTCTTTAGTGATGAGTTAGCTGCCCCCTATGGCCTGCAGGCTTTTGCGACGCATGTGGACGTTGTTAATAAGTATGGGCTTTTGCGCTTGTTCGATCGTGACCATGATCGCCGGTCGGATGATGTCGTAACACTTGCATCTGGCTGGGGGCACACAGCTGACTATCATGATTGGGCAGTTGGACTTCCCGTCGACGATCAGGGCAGGTATTTGATCGCACTGGCTTGTCAGCAGGATGATCGTTCCGAGGCTGCGGCTTATCTCCGTGGACGATTGCTGCGTGTCGGACCTGAGCATCCCAATCAACCCTTGTCGTTCAAGATTGAAACAATATCGGAGGGGCACCGTTTTCCGATGGGTCTCGCGCGATCACGACAAGGAGTCGTGATGGCGACTGATAATCAAGGCAACTACAATCCCTACAACGAGCTGAATCACGTCGTTACCGGTGCTCACTTTGGCTTTGTCAATAAGCTCGAATCGCTGGATGATCGTCCGCCGGTCAAAGCTCCGGCGATTCGAATTCCACATCCATGGACGCGAAGCGTTAATGGCATCTGCTTTCTCGAGACCCCTGCGGGGCAGAGAGACGGAAGTTTTGGGCCTTTCGAAGGACATCTCATCGGTTGTGAATACGATACGCGACGACTTGTCCGATTTAGCTTGCAGCAGGTGGACGGNACACTGCAGGGTGCAGCTTATCCATTCAGTTTGCAAACGGATGATGAGAGCCTTGGCTTAATGGGGCCGATCGTCTGTGCTGTTTCTCCACGCGCCGAACTGTATGTCGGGGAGATCCGCGATAGCGGCTGGGGCGGTGGACAAAATGTGGGCGCGATCGTGCAATTGAAACCAGACTTTGATCAACTCCCCCACGGGATTGCCGAAGTTCGTGCAATCAAGAATGGATTTGTGATCGAGTTTTTGCGCGCGTTAGACTCCCTGCGTGCGACTGACGCCGAAAACTTTTCGATTGCCTCAGTTACCCGACAACCGACACCTGCCTACGGAGGTGCCGATAAAGATCGACGTGATGAGACAATCGAGTCCATTCGACAGGTTGATGATCACACGGTTGAAATCCGATTGGGAGCGATGAGAAGCGGATATGTTTACGAGTTTCGGTTGCGGAATCTCGTGCCCGAGGGTCAGTTGTTTCATCCGGCCCAGGCTTTCTACACGCTCAACGTCATCCCTGGTGATCAAACAAGTTCGGATGATCCGAACTCAAATTGAGTCCGGCCCTTCTTGCAACTTACGGCTGACTTCATCGACTTCGGATGCGATAAATCGGTCATCTCGCTTGAACAGCAGATCGGTTGCGTCTGCCAACTCAACCACTTGTTCATTGTTATGGGTAGCAACGTTTGCATGTTGTCGATCATCACGCGTTGGTGCCTCATCATCGCCCGGCTGAACATCGTCAGCAATAAACGGTCGAAGTAGGCGGTTCGCGGGTCGATTATTCGCAGCCAGGGCATTCGCGTTTTCGACATAGTTGCCCTGCTGAAAGGCTAAGACTAGATCTCGCGTCGTGAAATCACCGTCGCAATCCCAGTCGCCATCAGTCCAAGTTGAGTTGCCCGCAATGTTGTCTTCGTACTCACCGCGTTGGAAGACTTGAACGAAGTCAGTTGAGTTGAACACTCCATCCAGATTTGCGTCGCCGACGCCCGTTCCCAAAATGTCGTTGATAAGCAGATTCATATCTGAGCTGCCAACGTTCTGGTCGCCATCCAAGTCGTAGCGGAGTTCTTCGCCGCCAAAGGCGTTGCAGAGTAGATCGACGTCGACGTGATCAACGATGCCGTCGCCGTTAAAATCGCCGGGTGTCTCGAATCCAGGGACGAATCCAGGTGTCGGTGGTTTGGCTTGCCAGCTCTGCCAGTCACGACCGAGCCCCGCTGGAAGCTGCCGTTCAAGCGACTGGCTGTCGCCGTCAACTTCCGAAGGCCAAGGGGGGACATCGTCATAGTCCACTTCATCCTCGAGCAGGCGCGGAATGAAGGTGGGGTTTTCCGCTGGCGGGTCGTCGGGCCTTTGGATTTCGATTCGTTCACCGCCATTGTCTAATCTGCCGCGATAACCGCCCACCATGGGAACGGCGTCGCCAAGCTCATAATGGGCGCGGAAGGCCTCCAGACGCGGGGCGTTATCTTCGTCGTTGGGATCAAAGGACACGACGAGAAGTGCCGACTCGGACAGCAGTGTGGTTCCAGCTGGGAAGTTGTATTCAATCCCCCCACGAATTCGCCATTCGGTCAAATCAACGCTGCCCATTGTGGTATTGAAGATTTCCACGTATTCCAGATCGTCNTCTTCTAGCGTCGGATCGATCTGCAAGGCAGCAGCGATGGGATTTCGCGGGTGGTAGTTCAATTCGCTGACGATGACGGGTCCGACACGTGGTGCTCCATTGGGTTGACCAAGGGAAAGCGATTGCAAAGGAGTTAGCGGTCCGGTTCCCTCCGGAATACGGCCCCACGCTTCGGTATTGGCGGTAGCCCCGAAACGAACGTGGTCCGCTATGGTTCGTAAACCATCCGCATCCTCGGTTTGCCATAACCAGAGTGAATCTCCCCGAGCTCCATCCAGAGCAAAGTCGGAGGGATCTGTACCGAGCGATGAATTGAAGTCGTTTTCGTCAAAAATCAAAAAGCCACCGGGGGTGATCATTGTTCCGTCAGGGATGCGGTACTTTTCAATCTGATCGGGAGTGTCGGTGAGATACCAACCACTTAGATCGACGGAGACCGTTGAACGATTATGGATTTCCAGGGCGTCTACAAGCGGAAGGTCGGTATGCGACAGGATCTCGTTGATGACAATTCCGTTGCCCGCGGGAGCGTCACCCTGGTCATATCCCGGAGTTCCACCGTNACGTTCGCTTGCCATCCAGTGGGATTTGTCACCCCAGGCAGAAAAGCTTGCGTTCGAATCGACGACTTGCAGGCTCTTGCCTCCTCCATCGGTGGCGGGTTGCCATGATGCATCGTATTCGAATCGCAGGATAGCGGAGTCAAACGGGGCCGGCAGTTGTAAGATGATTTCATCACCGCCGTTGCCCAGGTTTCCGTCATATTCACCGATCACATGGATGCCATTCTCCGACGTTCCCAGTAACGCCGTCACATCGCTTGCGACAATCGCGCGAGTATCCGGTGGCAGAATCACTTCGGGGAATTCGAATTCAATGCCGCCTCGTAAACGGACTGCACTGAGATTTAATGGTTGATCGCCTGTGTTTTGGAATTCAAGGTATTCGAGATTCTCGTCCGCCTGCGGGTTGTACATGATTTCGCTGATACGTAGGTCTTCGAGCAGAGCAGTTCGATTGGCCGAGGCGGAATCGATCTCGACTTTTTGTACCGCAAGATCCATTCCGAATACTAAATCAGAACTACGCCGACGAACCTGATGGACCTCGACAGCAATCACGTTGTTCCCTTCGACCCATACGTCAGATGGGATGTCAAATGGGCCTTCCAGTGCGGCTTCATTGACGTCACCATTGGCCGTTTGCTCGAATCCGACTTCGCCTTCCGGCATGCGTAATCGCAGAACTTCGGTGCCATTGATGTAGACGATTGCGCCATCATCGATAATGGTGCTCAGCTGACCAAGAAGGTCGCCGTCCACTTCGCTCAGCTGAATGTGCTTACGGAAATAGTACGTGATTCCACCGATCGTGAACTCGCTGCGAATCGGTTGGGGTAACGCTTCATTCTCTCTGCCGAGCAATCCCGGACCGGATTCCCACTGCGAATCGTCGAATTCAGGCTGCCGCCATTCGGTGCCCAGGTCGGATGCCGAGCTTTCGTACATCCACTCTGTATCCCACGTGAAATCAAGCAATGTTGTGACTTCAATTTCATCGGGATTGTTCGAGAGTCCGGGTGTCGGTAATTCGAACAACGCGTAGCTGTCGGCCCCATCGGGCGTGCGGCCTTGAGAGACATCTTGAGTTTGTGGGTAATAGAAAATCTGATCGATGGGGGCCAGGTCACTAGCTAACAATGCCAAATGTTCATGCGTTGAATTGAGGCGGAAGTTCGTGTGGTCTTTACCGTTCTCAGGGTCGCCATCGGTGATAAAGGTCACGAAGCCACCAGCTTCGATAAACGTCAAATCGGCGATCTGGAATTGTTGTGGGGCGACAGGCATATTGTCGGTCAGCCAGAGACCACTCAGGTCGATCGCCTGTGCCTCGGGATTGTAGAGTTCAATGAATTCGTTGGGCAGTCGAACGTCTGTCGAAGTCAGCCATTCATTGATTAGCAATTGTTCCGGATCGCCGAGCGGCACCGAGTTGTTTTCGCTTCCAAGTGAGGGATCGCCCAAGGTCCAATGACCATCTTCGTCAAGACCGATGGATCGGTCGGGAAGTTGTTGACCAAATTCAACGGAATCGTAAAGCGTGCCCGCTTTGTCGAACAGGAATACGCCTTCGCCCTGGGTGTCCAAATCGAAGGTTAACGAGTAGCTGCCGCGACTGTCGTTGTCTCCGGTGAGAACAAGGAATTCCCCGGCGGGCAGGATTGTATCTGAGGGGATCACATACGCGTTGTCCGCGTCGTGACGATCAGAAATCGAGTATCCACTCAAATCAAAATCGACAGTGCCGTGATTAAAGATTTCGACGGCATCTGGGAAGACTGCATTTTGCTCGAAAGCGGAGCGATTGTCGGCAAGGATTTCGTTGAGGCGAATCTGTGATTCCAAACTGGGGTCGACGGTCCAGATCGCCGAAACATTCGCGTCCTCTTCCACCTGCCAATGACCAAGAAAATCTTGACCGATCACGCTCACCTGATAGTCGCCGGCAGCCAGCGAAGTTAATTCAATCGTCGTATCGATCGATCGTTCATCACTCCATTCGCCATCGTTGAGGCGGAAGCGATATTGAGTTAACCCTGGACCTCCGACCCGCAAAGTGGCATTGCGATGCGGCGTCATGCCTGAGGGGACCCCGGTGACCAAGGCACCCCCGTCAATGACGGAGCCCATGTCGATTCCCTGAGGACCGGTGCCTTGAGCCGGCGATCCTGGCAACAGTTGATAGCCGACCGAAACATCTCCGAAATGAGCATCACCAATGTAATTGCCGATCCCTCGATCGTTTTCGTCATCGGGCATCGCCGAGTAATTCACCGTCAGATCCGTTGACTCAGTGACATAATCGAAGGTCGGTGCGTCTGTGCGAAAGATGCTGCCCTCCACCACGGCACCAATTCCAGGACCGCTTGTCTGTCCCGGCAAATCGAAGTAGAGGGGCGAGTAGCTGGAATTGACAACGGTATTGTTCAGGAAATACATGAAAGCATCTTCTTTGATCAGCGACGCATGCTGCACATTTTCGAAGGTGTTTCGGAAAACGTAGAACGTACCGCTCGACGACGAGATGGTGTTGGATTCGCCGGGATCCGTGTTGAATTCATCCTTGATAAAATTGCCGAATCGGTTGTTCTCGATGAAGACGTCGCCAGTCATGTCCAACGCGTCGTCACCACCGCCAACAAATCGGTTGTTCCGAATGATCGGAATCGGTCCGGGCAATTTGGGCGCGTCGAAATCGATCGAATCATTGTGTCCGGTGATGTGACCGAAATGGTTGCCGTCGACAAGCCACTGGCCATCCTCCGGAATGCCACGACCCCAAATGTGCTCGCTGCGATTGTCCGAGGGCGGAGCAACGCCCGGGTCTGTAATGTTCGTGAAAGTCGAATTGCGAACGACGAGCGAAGAGTCGATGGTGCGAATTCTGCGACGCGATGCATGGTCGAGCGTTGAGTTTTCGAGGGTTAGTTGGGAATTCTCCAAACCAATCATGCCGTTGTCGGTGACGCCATACTCGAGAATGGCGTGCTCGATCCGATTATCTTCCATGGAGTTTTCGAATTGAATGCCATTCCAGGAGTTACTGCCCGGTTGCCGTGTGAAGTGAACAGGCTGATACTTGCTGCCCGTTGCAACCAGTTTGCCGCGAACAGTGAGTCGTGCATCTTCTTCGAAAAAGATCGTTGTGCCCGGTTTAATGGTCAGCGTGGCATCTTGTGGCACGACAACGTTGCCAGAGATCACGTAGGGGCCGTCGACGGCCAGCCAGGTGGCGTCGGTCAAGGTTCCAGAGATTTCTTGTACGGTTCCTGTGTCGAACCAGATGTCCAGCGTTTCGGTTTCGATCAGCTCTCCTTCCTCATCAAACGCCTCCGCCATCAAGCGATTGATGCCTGGATTCAACTGCAGGCCGGGGGTGGCTTCGACCTCCAACGTGGAGAGGAGTGACATGTCGAGGGAAACGTCAGAACTTCCGGCACTGGCTTGATGAACTTCGACGGCAATCGTATTCTCGCCAGCAACCAGTAACTCAAGAATCGAATTNGGAAGTGCAATCCTCTCGAATTGTCGTTCGGCCGGATTCGAACGGAACGTGGTTGCGAAAGAGTCGAAAGTGGCATCTTCAGCTAAATTCAGTCTTGCCGCTTCGACGCCGTTGATATAGACCGCTGCTCCGTCGTCATACAGCAGGTCGAGCATCAGTGATTCCAATACGGAGGGATCCTGAAGCTCGAAGGTGGTGCGAAAATAAGTGGTGGGAAAAACGTTTTCCGAATCGTCACCAAAGCCAATCGTTGTGACCTCATCTCCATCGCCGTACCCCAACTGTGCGGCACCACTTGCCCAGGCTTCGTCATCAAAACCAGGCTCTCGCCAGGCCGTCCCCTGATCGGAACCGTCGTCGAGGTAGCGCCAGGTTTCGCCCGACTCGAGCAAACTGATCGTGGCCGTATCGGATGAAGTGGCGATTTCCCAGCTTCCGTTGCCGTTCAGGGTATCGACCGGTTCACCGCTGAGAAAAACATTGTTCGTGTCGAGAACCGGGGCCGTGCCTGTGATGGTGATGTTGGAAGCGACGGTGCGCGGCAGTCCATTTGCGTTTTGAAGCTCTGTACTGACCGTGAGTCGTTCGTTGATCAGATTGCGTACTGAATTTGCCCGGTTGACCAGGAATTGATGAATCTCATCGACTCGATTGGCACTGGTGATATCCCCAATCGCCTCGACTAAGGTGGGCTTGAGCGTGTCGGTGAGGATCACGTTATCGATCAGGTCGACGAATTGAGCGTAATACCGAGGCTGAAATTCGGGATGCCGAATCAAGCGATTCAGGGCAGGGACATTCGTGGGTCGAAAGATGCCACGATTGGTGCGTCCGTAAAGTGAGTCCCAGTCGTACGGAATCATTTCAAATCGTGTGTCGGTGATGCCGCGATACATGGCGTAGTCGTCGCCCGCTGCATCCCCAACGAAAAGCCCGTTTTCGTTGTTGTCGATGAGTGAGTTCATCGCAAAGGCGCGGAACCACTGGTCCACGTCGGCCACCATCTGAACGTCTTCGACGTAGGTTTCGTTTGGAGTCTCATTGAGTTTGAAGGTCAGGTCGATCACGTCCGACCAATCCGCCTCACTCGAGTTCGTACTCTTCAGGTAGCTCACATAAGGTTCGGGTTCTGCACCGCGGTATTGCAGCCCCGCTCCCTCGCCGCCAGAAGGTGACTCGTTGGGACGTCGACCACGGTAGATGTTGCCTGCCGCATCGTCCGGATAGTGGTTTTTANCGAATGCGCCATCGAGCGGTTCGGCATGAACATAGTATCCNTTGCCTTTGATATTCACTCCGTTGCTGTACATGCGGATCGCATGAACGTCACTCGCAGGCAATCCAGCCAATCGGAAAAGGGTGCTTCCCGAGACCTGNTTCACCGGGGCGCGAGAGTTGAGATTGAGCCTCGTCAAACCCTCCCAGGGATTATCGGCGGGAATGCGAACGCGATTGTTCGGAACTGTATCGTTGCGACTTGCACTGCCGCGGATGCGAATACCTGTGTTGTATCGGAGATCAATGCCCGTTCCAGTTTCGGCAATGAAGGTGGCGTTGAATTGCGCGTTGCTGAGACGATTGATGTCCGCAAATTCAGCTCGCTCAGCGCCCGTCATNATTTGATGATAGATCGGGGGATCACCCGGCTGCAGCTCGGGTCGATCGTCTTGAACGAGATACAATCCGTTGGTGACTTGAAGACCGTCGGCCGTGGGAGCCGGCCAGGTTCGTGTTAACCCGTCACCGTCTTCGCTTTGAACGTAGAATTCGATTACCGTGCCGCTGGCTTGGGCAGCAATCTCAGCGCCGAAAACAGCGTCGCCGACTTCCCCGTCGCCATGGGCTCCATCGTCGAACATCGGCGCCTCGACGAATTCTGCCTCCCCGTCGACTCGCCAGTGCAGTTTGGCGGAGACCCGCTCCGACTGCTCGTCGAATAGACGCGCGTTCACGATCACCGTGTCCGTCGACGTGGGTAAGATCGGACGGTGGTGGACATCTTCGATGAGCGGTGCGACGTTGGTAGCAGAAATCGAATTCTCACTGCCCGGTGTGCCACCATCCGGTTCACTGGGTCCCCAGTTCTGTCCGTTGTCGTTGGTGTGATATCGATTGATCAATTCCAGGGACTTCAGACCACCGCTATGCCCGGATGCCCAGATCCAGCCGCGGTGTCCGCGATCCTCAGGTCCCACCGTACGAGTCGACCAATCGCCCTCGTCCGCGTAGCGAACGGCGTCAATGCGGTTGCCCGTGTCATCGACCAATTCGATCGTTTCGCCACTGTTACTCAATTTGCCCGTCCAGTTGCCCACAACATTGGTTACATCCGGATACTTGGCCGTGAAGGACTCTAGATTGGCCGCGATTACCAGATGTTCTCCGGGATCAATCACGGCGTTCGAGAGGGTGTAGTCAACGCCGCGTGTAAAACGCCAACCCTCGAGATTGACCGATTCAAAACCACGGTTGTGGAGTTCGATGAATTCCTCGTCAATGTTCTCGGCATCAAGGATCGATTCACGAGGCAAACTGTACATGATCTCACTGATGATCACCGCTTGAGCAGAATCGGCGATGGGAATGCCCGGATTGATTTCGCCAGGAGATGCCTGGGCGAAGAATCCCATTTGAGATAAGTCGGCCGATAGGCCATATGAGACATCATCGGTCTGCTGCGGATACGCTTCGCTAAATTCAAAGGCAACGGTCTCGCCATCGGGGCGAACGAGTCCCAGGTATTCACCGTCAGCACTCAATTTGAAGTTGGTGTGAAGGTTCGCTTCGGGATTCGATCGNTCTTTCGACGATGCGTAAACAAGCTGGTAGTCGCCGGCTGCAAGCGTCATCGTTGGCAAACGCCATTTGGTCAGGTCGTCCGCCTTGTCTGTCAAATGCCATCCGCCAAGGTCGACTGCTTCGGCACCCGTGTTGCGCAACTCAATCCAATCGCTGAATTGACCATCTTCGTCTGCAAGCGTCGTTTCGTTGGCCGCCATGAACTCGTTGATTACAACGGTCAAGAGATGACGCGCTTCAAGTGACTCAATACGAGGTGCTTTTGAGTTGCGCCGCTGACGGTGCTGCAATAATCGATCGCTCGCCGAATTCGCGCTGCGATTCCAAGCCGTTGGTCGTTGCATGGTTGCCTCAGTCGCCTACTGAAGAAGGTTCCGCACCAAGATCGAAAACCACCCGGAGCGAACACCAAATCTGTTCCGTTTTATTCCATGATGTTTATGNTAGGGCATTCGAGCAAATAAACGGCGAGATTGCACGAAAGTACTCATCTTCAGTCAAGAAAAAAGACATTTTCTGGACTTGCGTTCAGAGGGGAGAGCGCCGAAGGTAACTTTCTAGCGTGAATTCGGGGCTAACTCGGCCAGTGCCTGTTGGGCTCGTTTGACCGGTGCGGCTGCCCAGGAATGTCGACCATACAGTTCCACGATGCCGAGATAGATGGCACGNGCTTGTTCGGGATCTGACGTGGCGAGTGATTTAGCCACCTTCAGCCGATCGTCTAACAGCTGGAGATGGGCTGTGCTTTCGCGATCAATGCGTCTTTGGAGAGTCTGTCGTTGGCGTCGTACAAGTTTCAGACGTTGTTCGTCACTGGGGGAGAGTTCGCTGTCGTCTGTATATAGATCGAGGATCGCTTGTAATTCATTGACGCTCTGGGCTGGGTCTGAGGTCGCCTTGCGCATGGCGTCGAGATAGAGTTGTTCTAAAGGTTGCGGCGAGGATCGACTGCGGCGCAGTTGCAGGTTCAGACGTCGTTCAAGTCGATCGAGTTCGATGGAATCCTTGATCTCTGAGACTTCATTTTGACGTGGATCTTCGGGGAAACGATCAAGGAATTGATCGACATCGGATTCAGCGGCCACAAACCAACGATCGTCATCGGCGTCTTTGGTCTGTATGATGCGCTGATAGAGGGCATCTGCTTGAGGTGGTTGGGTCCATGCGCGGATGGCGATGAAGCTGAGGAACCCGATGGTGACGACGAACAGAAGACTTCCCAACGCAGACCAGGGAATGGCGGATTGAGTTTGGGGTTCGGTGTCATCGACTCGTGTAAAGTGCGCTTTGTTGTTAGGGATTTCCGTGGTCGTGACGTGGACAGCCTCAACGCTCTCAGTTTTGTTGCTTGGGAGCTGGATCGTCGGACGGTTGGAAATGACTTCCCCGGATGCCGGTTCCATTTCATCCGTTTCGAGTTCCTGAAGTTGGGCATCGGCGTCTGCCGGAGGAAGGGATAAAGCGTGTTCCATGGCGCGGAGACGATGGCTGACCGCTAGCGCCGTTGGAACACGACGGTCGGGTTGTTTTTCCAGCAGCTGGTCGATCAGTTGTTCCATTTCGATTGGTATATCGTTGACGATGCGGCAGACTGGAATGGGCGTATCGAAGCGCACCTTGTGGACAACTTCGGCGATGGACTTGCCCGAGAACGGTGGCTTTCCAACGAGCAGGGCATACATGACGGAGCCAAGGCTATAGAGATCGGTTCGCGGGTCGACCGGTTTCCCCTCACTCTGTTCCGGTGCCATGTAATCGGCGGTCCCCATCACACTGCCGGTGGTCATGACCGATACACCGAATAGCCTTGCGATCCCAAAATCGAAGAGCTTTATCTGGTCGTCAGAGGTGAGTAATAGATTGGCGGGNTTGAGATCACGATGGATGATGCCATGATCGTGTGCATGTTTCAACGCTGTGCAAATCTCAATTGAGATCGCCGTGACTTCTCGCCAAGTGAAGCGGCGTCCCTGACGCAGTTCCTCTTGCAGGTTTTTGCCATCGACCAACTCCATCACATAAAACAAGTGTCCATCTTGCTCACCAAAACCATAGAGTTGAACGATGTTGGGATGCTGTAATTTTTTCAGAGATTCGATTTCCGCTTTGAATCTTTCGCGGAAGCTCTCGTCGGCGGCCAAGGTAGGTGAGAGAACCTTAATCGCAGCCTGTTCACCGGTCGACATTTCGGTGGCAGCATAGACAGTGCCCATTCCTCCGCGACCGACGACTCGGTCAAGTCGATAGGGGCCCAACATCAGATTTAGGTTGAGGTCATCCATTCTGCTAGCCGTCCTGCAATCGCTGGCGTGGCTTGTTTGATTGGTTGCTGTCGTCAGCCTGAAGACACTGCGAATGCTTCATTGTAGTCTGCTCCGATTGCTTTGGCTTCGGATGCTGCTGAAACGTCGATCTTAACCGATCCGATGGGACGGCTGGCTCATGACTTAATCAAGAATTCATGCTCACTTGGCACGCTGACTGCAGAAGAGGCCTTTGTCAGGGTCCGACACGGGAGATGGGCTTTGAGACATTTAGTGTCTTACTCAGGGGAGAAAACTCGTATGAGACGATTCGTGAGCTACGCTCTTATGCTCAAGCATTTAAAGCAGGTAGTTTTGTTACGGTTAAGACGGTTTCTCAACGATGATGGCGGTGCTATCCGGCAGCTGTTGACGCTGCTGCAACCGCCTGCACAAACGAAAAATTCGTTTGGCAAATTCGTTGCGTTCGGTAATATCCCGAGGGTGAAGCCACGAAATGTTGACCGTCGAGCAGATTGCCTCGTTTGTGCATTGACGGATGTTCGTTCATTCAAATATGTAGGAAGCTCTGTGGCGGGATGGATCTCGACCGTGACGAGTTACTTGATCAAGATGAGTTGGATTAGCAGAATGAGATCGACCGAGTGTAACGGGTGTTCGGGTTGCGCGGAGAGCCGAAAGTTACGGCTCAAACCTTGTCTTAATGCATCTGTTCTCTTTGCGGTGAGTTGGTTGGGTTCGTTTGGGTTCTTGGCACACACTGCCAGTGCGGAGGAGGCTAAGCCTCGCACCACATTCCGATTGCCGACCGGTGATCCTGGCGCTGAGGAACGTCATCCGCTTTTGCCGATCATTCAGCAGGCCGAATTCGCTTATCGTGACGTGCAGCAGAATGTGAGGGATTACTCATGCATTATGGTTCGTCGTGAACGCGTAAACGGACGGCTCGGCAACCACGAGTTTATTTACGCCAAGGTGCGAAATCGTCGAGTTCGTAATGGCGAAATTGAGGTGCCTTTTTCGGTTTACATGAGATTTCTTAAACCAAAGAAGGTCGCCGGTCGCGAAGTGCTTTTTGTTGAAGGCCAGAACGACGGTGAAATGTTCGTGCGAAATGGCGGAATTCGCTTCGCCTTTGTCACGACTCGACTCGATCCGAACAGCGATCTGGCAATGAGTGAAAATCGCTATCCGATCACCGAGTTCGGAATCGACAACCTGTTGTTGCGGTTGGTGCAGCGGGCTCGAGACCAAAGAAAATATGACTGCAATGTGCAATATCTCGAAGACGTCAAAATCAACGGTCGACCCGCAACTGGGATCGTGATCAATAATCAAACGGCGGATTCAGACAGCGACTTTTATGAAGCGCGTGTCTTTGTGGACAACGAGCTAAATCTGCCAATTCACTATGAAGCGTATGCACCGCCTGTCAAAGAAGGGCAGCCACGTTTGCTTGAGCAGTACACTTATATAAAGTTGCAGCTCAATGTCGGTTACACCGATGCCGACTTCGACCCGGATAATCCCGACTATCGCGTGAAGTAAGATCGCGTGAAGTAAGGTGAGTTATCAACGCGAGCTGCTGGGCTTGCGATCTTTTTACGAGCGAGTGGGACTCGCTCTCTTGCTGCGAGATCCAATCCGTTTCTTTTCTTTTCGGATGCAGCTCAGGCTGCTTTTTGGATGGCTTCCGGNTCCTCAAAACCTGCCTTGTAAGCAATCGCGAATGGACGGTTGCCGTTGCGATTGAAATAAATTCTCGCATTCACTTCGCCCAACAGACCCAGGCTTAGTAACTGAATGCTGGCCAGCCAGAAAAAGATTCCCAGCAACAGCAGGGGGTTGCCCGTCATGTCGACGCCTTGCAGCGACTTCATCGCGACCACGCCAAACAAACAACTGCTACCCAAGAACAAGCAGCCGGCTGCGATGCGACCAAACAGCTTCATGGGGTTGGAGAAATAGTCCTGCATGTAGCGAACCGTGCATAAATCGAGCAGCACTTGCANGGTGCGCGTGATTCCATATTTGCTGGTGCCGAACTTTCGGGCTCGGTGATGAGTCACGATTTCAAAGCAACGTGCACCACGTTCGGCGGCTAGGATTGGAATAAAGCGATGCATCTGACCATACAGCTCTAACTCGTCCGCAATCTCCCGACGGATCGCCTTCAGCGTGCATCCTAAATCGTTAATCTTCTGTCCGGTTGACCAGGAGATCAGACGATTGGCAAGCTTAGACGGTAGCTTTCGGCTGAGCCACGCATCTTGACGATCCTTGCGCCAGCCGTGCACGAGATCGTAACCGATTTGGATGCGATCCAGCATTTGAGGAATGTCGCGAGGGTCGTTCTGAAGATCACCATCCATGGTTACGATCACATCGCCTGATGCCGATTCCATTCCCGCTTGCATCGCAGCCGTCTGGCCGTAGTTGCGTCGGAATTGGACGACTCGGACATGCGGGTCGTCATGGGCCATCTGTTGGAGCCGTTGCTGACTACCGTCGTTCGAACCATCGTCAACGAAGATGACTTCATATTCGTTGGGCAAACGGTCCATGACCTCGCGAATCTCACCATGCAGGATCTGCAGATTCTCGATCTCGTTGTAGATCGGGATGACAATGGAAACCTTCATGCACATTTCTCCGAAGCAGCTCGATTCATTAGATCAGCATCCCTGGGACTGGATAGCTTGAGCAANAGGTCGATTAGCAAGAGGTTGGCGCGATTGTAAACGTGGCGCGAGCTGCGAGTTCCCAACTCCTCAAGCATGTCTCGCAGGACATCGGAGTATCGAGTCATCACGGTGTAACGTGGCGTCTGCGTTTCACGAATGCGATCGACGAATCGATTGATCTCCTGAAATAGGTTGCCGGACCCCATAATCACGCTCGCCTTCAATAGCTCACGCAACTCTTCGCTCAACCAGGTCAATTCCGGGGGTGTGTTTTCACCCGCCTCGGACACGGAGGCGGCCAAACGGAGAATCGCCTCTTGCTCTGAGGTTAGTTTGAGTACCTCATCCCGTTCGATTGCTGTGTGACGCTGTTGACGTTGTCGTAGTTGAGCGTTTTCCGCGCGCAAACGACCTCGCTCGGCTGCACGAGCGATCTGCCACAAAAGCTCTCGAGGGATCGATGTTTGCACGGCGACGAAGCCATCAGCACCCGCTTCAAAACAATGGGTCGCGAGTAAACTATTCGACTCGTCTCCTAAAATGATCACCGCTTGATGGTCGTGAGAGCCTGCTCGAATCGCCTCGATGACCGTATGACAATCACGCGAGTCGGCATCCGCATCCACTAATACGGCGTCAAAAGTCTCCTCGCGGAGCTTCTCCAGGGCGAGAGCCAAGCAGGACGACTCCATGATTTCGACACGACAAATCGACTCGCCATCCAGGGCCTCGCAAAGCCAGTTCCGAGGACTTTTCGGACCCGGGATATACAGAATGCGCAGTTGTTGTGGCAGAGAATTGGAGGGTTCTTGGCCCATCAAGCCGGCCGAGTTAATCATGACACTGTAAATTCCCAAAGTGATGCCAGGGGATGGAGAGACGCAAACAACGCTCGAGACCTACGCGTCGGGGCATCCGGCTGTACTTGTATCGCAGCACCCTTTTTGCGTCAACGTGCATCGCTTCTCAGCTCTCGGGTCTTATCCACTGCGACCGAGTGTCGTACCATGGGGACACTTTGACGCTGCAACGATTGGTGCTTGCAACGACAGCAGTTGACTAGGAGGACGCCGTGGTTGAGGAACGTACGATGAAAACCATCTATTTGGATTGTGCTAGCGGGATCAGCGGTGACATGCTGTTGGGAGCGCTCGTCGATGCGGGAGTTGAGTTGGATGCGATTCAGGCAGGGATCGATTCTTTGGGCTTGCCGAGTTGTCAGCTGAAGGCAAGCGAAGTCAAGCGGCATGCGTTTCGAGCCACCAAGGTGGATGTGGTTCATGAACCCGAGCATGCGCATCGGCATCTGCATCACATCACAGACATGATTGATGGAAGCCGCCTGACCGAATCACAAAAGGAGCTCGCCACACGTATCTTTACTCGGCTCGGTGAGGCGGAGGCCAAAGTGCATGGCAGCACCCTGGAAAAGGTTCACTTCCACGAAGTCGGAGCGGTTGATTCGATTGCCGATATTGTGGGGGCAGCCATTGGACTGGATCTGATCGGTGCCGATCAGATCGTCTGTTCTCACATTCCTACCGGCACGGGGTACATCGAAATCGCTCACGGTCGTTGCAGTGTCCCGGCACCTGCGACCGCGGAACTTTTACAAGGGGTTCCACTCGCAGAAAGTATGGTTCCATTCGAGCTCACGACGCCAACCGGCGCTGCCATCGTTGCGGCCTGTGCCACCTCCTTTGGCCCCGTACCGAGTATGGCTATTGAATCGATCGGATATGGTGCGGGTAGTCGAGATCTCGAAACGCAGGCCAATCTGCTCCGCTTGATCCTGGGTCGACCATCGACTTCTACCGGGTCGGACCGTATCGTTGTCATGGAGACGAACGTGGATGACGTCACCGGCGAGAATGTCGGTTACTGCACNCAGCTTCTCTTGGAAGGGGGGGCGCTCGACGTATTTACCACTGCCATTCAAATGAAAAAAAATCGTCCGGGGGTTCAGGTATCGGTTCTCTGTCGCGAGGAACAAATGGCTGAACTGGAACGCATCCTGTTTGTCGAAACAGGAACTCTTGGGATTCGTCGCTGGCAGGCGGATCGCCATTTATTGGACCGAGAGTCGACCGAGGTGACGACGCCGCTGGGGTCGATCCGTGGAAAAAAAGTGACCTTGCCGGATGGAACACAATGTTTTTCACCGGAATATGAGGATTGTCGCCGAATTGCTGAGCAACATCAGATTCCATTGCGTAAGGTTTTGGACGTCGCCAAGGCGAATCAGATTGGGTAACCTATGGGTTGATCAACCTGTCCAACACGCGACCAGGGAACTCATTTTGAGGTTTTCCATATTTTAGTTAGCCCAAATGATTTTGGTGTTTGGCTCTAAATTGATTTTCAGGTTTGCTCCCGGTCGGTCGCTTCCTGCATCAAATAATAGCTTCAAGGTTCCCATTTAGGGAGGAGCCTTTTCAAGTAGACAAATTTTCGAGTGAATGAATGGCCCATTCATTCGCAGAAACCAAAGAAAGTGAGAAGACCATGAAGAATTGTTGGATAGGCGTCACCTTGATTATGGCGCTCGCCATTGGATGTGGAGGTCAAGATCCACCTGCCACGACACCCGACGCAGCACCCGCCGACGCAGCACCCGCCGACGCAGCACCCGCCGACTCGTCATCAGCCGACGCGCCGTCAGCTGGCTC
The DNA here is from genome assembly GCA_002723275.1 of Planctomycetaceae bacterium. Classification (GTDB taxonomy): domain Bacteria; phylum Planctomycetota; class Planctomycetia; order Pirellulales; family Pirellulaceae. The sequence continues at coordinate 282,524 of PBNZ01000004.1, read as the reverse complement.
GACTGCTGCAGCCGAGATTGCCGTCGACGATGACTTGGAGATCTCACGTACCGCCGACGATGTCCCGCTCGGTCAAGAGACCTCAGAAGTCGCCGTCGCAGCGAATAACGACAACGAAGATCCAGAACTGAATCCTGAACAGATCAAGAATGCGATCAATGAGAAGTTGCGAGAAGCGATGCAGGCCCGTGACGAAGACCAGGTGTTAGCTGTTTTAGAAGAAGGTCGCGCCCAGTTGCCAAAGGATGAAGACATTGGCACGGCGCTGTTGCGATTCAGTCTGCAGCGAGATTTGCAGATGGCACAGGCCAATCTGGTTATGGATGAGGAGGGGACGAAGTTTAGTGACGAGATCGATAAAGAAGCATTAGCTTCCAACTTCCTAAAAACCGCTCTCTTGGCCGAGGATGTCATTGGAGCAGAGAGATCGGACAACCCGCAATTGGCGCAAATGCAGAGCTTCGTGGTCTTCAATAAGGCTCGCGCATTTGGTCTGCAAGGCAATTCGGATGACGCCATTATTGAGCTTCGCCGAGCCTACGATTTGGGCTTTGACCAGTTTCCTGGTCTCGCCAAAGATCCGTTCTTCGCCGGTATTGCCGAGAACCCACAATTCACTGGGCTGATCGATGAAATGACCGAGAAGCTTCGTGAGCAATTCCGTGAAACGGCGCGGGAGGAAATTGCTCAGTCGCCTGAGATGGAATTTGATTTCGAACTGCCTGACTTGGAAAACAATCCGGTGAAGCTGGCAGATTTCGCGGGGAAAGTCGTCATCGTCGACTTTTGGGGCACTTGGTGTCCACCTTGCCGAATGGAGATTCCTCACTTCATCGAGTTGAAAGAGAAATACAAAGATGATCTGGAAATCGTCGGTATCTCTTACGAGAACGGTGACGAGGCTGAAAAGGTNAAGATCGTAAGTGACTTTGTCGCGGAGAACGGCGTCAATTATCCCTGTGTTATGGGGGATGTTGCGACCCAGGAAGCCGTGCAAATCACCGGTTTTCCAACCACCTTGTTCATCGATCGTGATGGCAAAGTGCGACTCAAGNTCGTCGGATACCATCCCTACCTGAAGCTCGAAAGTTATGTTGCGGCATTGATTGACGAGGGAGACGAGGGGTAGGAGTTCTGCCAATCCACCTCGTAGATCGCTTTCTTCGGCGACCTGGCTGAGAGATGAATGAAAACAAGCGAGGCCGGTTCTTCGGAATCGGCCTCGTTCGCGTTATGGCTGCACTATCCTGCACAGACGGGCCTCAAGAGAACGAGGACCACGTGTCGTTGCGTCAGGAGCAGCCGTAGCCATTCGACATACCACGGTGTTCAGCTCTGTTGGGTCATCGACGAGAAGCCTCGTCTTGCACGTGACGAATCAGTTCACCGAAAACTCGAGAGCATGCCGGAATGCTCGTCAGGTGCAGTACCTGATTCGTTCTATTTCAGTCCTGGGAGCGGCAAGATCCAGACGCTCGAAAACGGCATGTCATTCCGTCAGTTTGGTTGGATCATTGAACTGTCGAATGCTTTCTTGATCTGTTTGAATGAGATGGCGTCGACGAGTCGATTTTCGAGCTGTTTTCGCGGTGGGATGAGCTGCTCAATCGAGTTAACGAAAGCGTGTAATAACTTGAAAAATCGCTGAATCAATTCCAAGCATCGGCGTTGAAACGCGAATTACCTCAGCCTGATTCGTTGTAAGTCTGTCCAAAACTCAAGCAGGGCCTTGAGGTTGCGAGCCAGGTCCAGAAGTCGTTGGAGAGCTGCAATTAGAGCTGCAGGCCCTGCGAGATGATCTTTGAGCCTTACCAGAATGACCTAGAATACTCATCTGGGAAGCTTTGGATTGTATCCACCGGAGATTTTCTTTAGCATTTTGAAGGGGATAGCCGGCAATATTCCCGTGTTGTGTTTCTTGGAGTATGACTTGGGGCTGATGGATGCCAGCCGGTTTTGCGAAGGGAATCTCAAAGCGGTGATTTCCTTTCGACGAAACAGCTGAGACGATAATTCGACATAAAAGGAACGAATGATGTTTAAAGCAATCGGTCGTTACATGCGGGCTATTGGTTACCTCTTTACCGGGAGAATCGATGATGCCAGGCGAGCGCTGAGTACGAACCCAGCCGTTGTGAAAGCTACCTACGACCGGGTGATCGAAGAAAAAACGAAACGCATTCATCAGTACAAAGAAGCCGTGGGCGCGATGATTGCCCAAGAGGAAAAGAAGAAGGCAACGTTAAAGCGGCTCACCGAAGAAATCGGGAAGTTGCGCAAGCTGCGTGATGGTGCCGCTGCCATGGCCCGCAAGCTCGTTGAAAAACACAATGGCGATGTCGAAGCGGTCAAAAATGATCCTGAATATGTCAAATGTCAGGCCGCCTTCAAAGATTTCAGCACAACCCTCACTGAGAAGGAAGAGCACTGCGTCGAGCTGGAAAGCGATATCCAAGAGTTTGACACCAACATTAAAGGCCACAAGACTCAGTTGCAGTCTTTGCTTCGCGAGATCGATAAGATCCGGCAAGAAAAACATGAAACCGTGGCCGAGATGTTGACCGCGAAAGAAGAAAAAGAGATCAGCGATATGCTGACCGGGATCAGTCAGGATCGGACGCACGAGGAACTTCAAGAGCTCCGTGAAGCTCGCGATCAGGCAAAGGCCACGGCGAGAATCTCTCGTGAAATGGCGGGCGTCGATACCAAACGATCAGAAGCTGAATTTATGGAATACGCTTCGCAGGCAACTGCCGATACAGAATTCGACGCACTGATTGGATTGACGCGAAAGGATACGGATTCCGGCGATCAAGATTCAGCCGATCGAACTCAGATTCCGGAATCGTAAAACAGATTCTAGACCTATGACTTACGAATTCTTTTCACGACTTGCCGGAATCCTTAATTCTGAACAATCGCGCAGTGTGATTCTGAGTGGTAATGTCTATGACTTGTTCCACAACGGACAAGATTATGTGCCACTCATTCCGTTTGTTTCGGGAAAGTCGAAAACAAAAGGGTTGATCCGTTTGGTCTATGAGTTGAATGGACCGATTCGGATACTCGATGACAGCGACAAGCTGAAGAACGCTTGGATCGCTTGGAAGTCGGGAATCGACACGGATACTCTGCTCATTCGTGGAATGAAAAGTCGCGGTGAGAGTGAGTTTGACTTGCTTTCCAAGCAATTCGATCGGCTCATTTTGGATGCGATCGGCAATCCGACGCTCGCCCTCGAGACGCTCAGGCAATTCACCATCTGCTCTCGCTCGCATCTCTCAGGGGATCTGTTGATACTCGTCGAAGCCGCCGACATGATGATGCCAACCGGAAGCGGCGATGTGGCGTCGTTAAACGATAAGCAGTTGCACCGCATTGGAATCGTCCAGGATTGGCTGTCCGATCCGGCCTTTATGAACGGTGGCGATTCCGTCATTCTCTTCGCGGAATCCAAAAGCCTGATTCACCCCCGCGTTGCGAAGCTCCCCCAGGTTCTCAATGTTGAGGTGTCCTCGCCCAACACCGAACAACGTTTGCACTACATACAGCACTTCACGGAGCAGGCTCAGTACAAACCGAAACTGTGGAGCTCCGCGGAAGACCTTGCGTCGTTTACCGCTGGACTCTCCATTCACGCTCTACGACAGCTTTTGCTCGGTGCTTCCTACACCCGGGAACCTTTGGAGCCAGCGGATATTCTGGGAAAGGTCCAGGAATTCATCCAAGCTCAGCTGGGTGAAGACGTCGTCGAATTCAAAAAGCCCTCGCATCGCTTGGACGTTGTGATGGGCAATCGACAGTTGAAAACATTTATTCGCAACGAGCTGCTTCCCCGTTTTCGAGCTCCTGGTGATAAGGCTTTATCGGGAGCTGCAGTAGCAGGTCCCATCGGTGGGGGGAAGACCTTCATCTTCGAGGCGGTGGCTAGCGAATTGGATGTGCCGGTTTTGGTGCTCAAAAGCATTCGAAGCCAATGGTATGGCCAGACCGATGTAATCTTTGAGCGATTGCGTCGAGTTTTGGAGGCGCTAGAAAAAGTTGTTATATTCGTAGATGAGGCTGACACCCAGTTTGGCGGCGTGGGGGCTGAGACTCATTCAACGGAACGCCGGTTAACCGGCAAGATCCAGGCGATGATGTCGGATCCCCGTTTAAAGGGTCGCGTGATTTGGCTGTTGATGACAGCTCGCATTCACCTCCTCTCACCAGACATCCGTCGGCCTGGTCGCGTCGGAGATCTTATTATTCCCGTGCTCGACCCCATCGACGACGATCGAACTGAGTTTATTCGCTGGGTTGCCGAGAGCGTGCTCGAGGCACCGAGTGAGCATGACATCCAACGGATCGATGAATTGACACCAGGCTATTCGGCCGCGGCGTTTGCATCGCTTCGCTCTCAATTGCGAGGTTGCGATGCGAAGACAATTGAAGACGTCATTAACATTGTCAACGACCTGTTACTGCCGGCCATTGAATCGACTCGGCGGTATCAGACCTTACAAGCATTACTGAATTGCACTCGTCGGTCACTTCTGCCAGGGACTGATCTGACCGACCGGGATCGAGAAGGTTGGCACCAAGAGATTCTCGCGCTGGAATCGCGTGGAATCCACTGAACACTGGGTCTTTGGCGACCTCTGATTGCACGAGCGAAATCGTGCATGGTCAGGGGTGCCGAACACTTGAGGACCTTGCTATGCCGACCGTCCTGCTCGTTGATGATTCTGCAACCGATCGCCGTATGATCGGTGGTGTTTTGGAACGCAATGGATTTGCTGTCCGGTATGCTGATAATGGCAGCGGAGCGCTGAAACAGTTGCACCGAAGCCAGCCCGAAGCGGTGCTCACCGACATGCAGATGCCCGAAATGGATGGGCTTGAACTTGTCAAAGCCGTCCGCGCCCATTATCCGCAGATCCCAGTCATCCTGATGACAGGGCATGGAAGCGAAGCCTTGGCTGCTCAAGCCCTGCAGCATGGGGCCGCGAGCTACGTGCCCAAGTCGCAATTTAACAAAGCACTGGTTGACGCAGTTCGCCATGTGTTAGATCTCGCTCAGGCGGATGCCAATTATCGGCGCCTCATTGATCATACCAAGGTGACGGATTTTCAATTTGAATTAGAGAATGATCCTGAACTGATTGAACCTCTGATCTCTCTGGTGCAGCAGATGGTGAGCGGGATGGAGATGTGTGATGCGGCGGGGCGTTTGCAGGCTGGCGTTGCGCTGGAACAGGCGGTCATTAACGCCATGCAACATGGTAATCTCGAGTTGACTTCTGAGCAGATCAAGGAAGATCTAGAACGTGAGGAGGGCGTTGAATCGATCATCGATCAGCGACGCCGAGAAGAACCGTACAAGTCCCGTAAGGTTTTTGTAAGGGCTCATGTGACTCGTGAAGAAGCTCGCTTTATCGTGCGCGATGAAGGTGCNGGATTTGATGTGCAGAGTAAGCTCGATGTCTCGCTCGGAGATGACGAGAACGCCGGTCGCGGATTGGTGTTGATGTGGGGCCTGATGGATAAAGTTGTCTACAACAATGCAGGCAATGAAGTCACTTTGGCAAAACGTGGCGACGCCATACAGGAGAGTGCTGAGCCGCAAATTGAAGTGGTGGATCCAACCGACGCAGGCTTTGTGCCGGCAGAAAATCCTGAAGATGGTGGCCCGCCCCAAAAACTAGGTGAACTGGTTCCGCTCGATGGTGGTAAATCCATCATGCTCAACCAGCCTCGTTTGAGCGTTGGTCGTGATCCATCTTGCGATATCGTCCTCGCTCATTCTGACGTTTCTCATCAACATTGCTTGTTGTACATGTATGGAGGTTGGTGGTACGTGAAGGATTTGCGCAGTGCGAATGGCACTCGGATCAATAAGATTCCTGTCGATCAGAAACGGATCGCCCCCGGTGCGGTGCTCATGATTGCAACTCACCAGTTCGAAGCACGCTACAGTCCCTGGGATTTGGGAGCAGTAGGAATTACACCGCCGGTGGATCCTTTTTAAGCGGTCGTGGGCGTCTTATCCCAGGCTGAAGAAGAAGTTGGACCGGCTAAGAAATAAAGTTCTTAAGCTGTTGGCATAGATGCTGAGCAATCGCTTCCAACTCTTCCCGATCTGGCTCGCACTCTTCCAAATACTCGTCGCGTCCTCGCTCCTCCATTTTTCGAGCGCTTTCGATCAACGCCGTATTTCCAAAGATTCTGGATGATCCCTTCATCGTATGAGCTGTCCGTTGCACCGTTTTGAAGTCTTTCGCCTCGATCGCCTTCCCAAGTTCCCGCAATAAACGTGGGCACTCATCGAGATAGACTCCAATCACATCCGCCAACAACTCTTGATCCCCGTCGACAGACTCGAGTGCAACTTGCAAGTTAAAGGAGCCTGTTTTGGGTGTCGCTGAGGGCGCGGGTGTTTCTGCTTGATCAGAGGACGGCGAATCATCCTGCGGACCTGTCTTATCAGCAACCATGCCGCGAATCGCCTCGTAGATCCCTGTTTTGCGAATGGGTTTGGGGAGATATCCGTTCATGCCGGCATCCAGACAACGTTGTTCGTCGCCTTTCTTCACATAGGCCGTCATCGCCAGGATCGGCGTTTTGCAACCCAGCTCACGAATCTGCCGCGTTGCCTCGAGACCATCCATCACCGGCATCTGAACATCCATCAAAATGATGTCGAAACTGTATAGATTCGAACGTATCAGGTCGACGGCTTCCAATCCATTGTTGGCGATTGTAACGCGGCTTCCCCAGCGAGTCAGAAGTCCTGTTGCCAATTGTTGGTTTGCCCAGCCATCTTCCACCAACAAAATCTGCAAGGATTCAAGAGAAGGGAATTCACTTCCCGAAAATTGTTCGAGAGATTCTGGATCTTCAACCTGGAAATCCAATGCACGTAGAATGGCTCGACGCAATTCTGCTTGTTTGATCGGCTTGAGTAGACGCTCGAAGATGTTCAATTCTGCCAGGCGTTTAGAGTCGAAGTTGCGAGTGCCAGAGGTCAGCATGAGAATGGTTAAATCATGTCCATTTTCCATGGCTCTGACCTTTTCGACGAGTTCGAAGCCGTCCATTTTCGGCATTTGATGATCGGTGAGAATGATGGACGGTGCTGCCGGTGTCCCAAGGACTTCCTGAAGATAGTCCAATGCCTCGAGGCCGCTGGCAACGACGTGCAATTTCACCTGCCAGGTTGCAAGGACGTTTTCGAGAATTTGACGGTTGGTGGCATTGTCGTCGACGACCAGGAGGGACAGTCCTTTTAACGCGGCATCTTCATCAGGTGATGGTGACGTCTTATCGGGACGGACACGGAATTCAGCGATGACATGAAACGTACTGCCCTTGTCAATTGCACTTTCGACCCAGATGCGCCCGTTCAAGAGCGTGGCGAGTCTTGTAGAAATGGAGAGTCCCAGCCCGGTTCCTCCGAACTGACGGGTGGTCGAGGAATCAGCCTGCTGGAATGCTGAAAAAATGCTCTCCTGCTTTTCGCCGGGAATGCCAATTCCGGTATCTGAAACCGTAATATGAAGTGCCGTGAAATCGTCGTTCTGATAGTCATTCGCGACATTCAAGACGACCTCGCCGCGATGTGTAAACTTGATCGCGTTACCGACCAGGTTGACGATAATCTGATTCAGTCGCGTTGGATCACCAATCAAGAGATCTGGTACATCATTTTCAACCTGCCATGCCAATTCCAGGCCTTTCGCGTGGGCTCGAAAAGCGAGCGCCCTTAACGTGTCTCCCAAGGCATCTCGAAGATTGAACGGAATCGNCTCTAAATCAATTTGTTCAGCCTCGATCTTGGAGAAATCGAGAATCTGATTGATGATTGCCAGCAAAGATTCGCCGGAGCTTAGAACGGTTTCAAGATAATCTCGCTGGGGCGGTGTGAGTTCTGAATCGAGTACCAACTCCGTCATGCCGATGATCGCATTCATAGGAGTTCGAATTTCATGGCTCATGTTCGCCAAAAAGTCGCTCTTCGCACGATTGGCCGCTTCGGCTGCTTCGGCGGCTTCGCGTTGAGCCTCTTCGGCGCGTTTCCGATTCGTGATGTCTCGTGAGATTCCGAACGTTCCGACAATATCGCCACGATAATTGCGAAGCGGAGCCTTCGTTGTCGACACCCAGATTCTTGTCCCTTCACGATCGACCAGTTCTTCTTCCTTGCCGACCAAGGATCGACCTGTCTGCATGACTTCTCGTTCATCGACGTATGCTTTTTCCGCGTGTTCTTCGGAAAAGAAGTCATGGTCCGTTTTGTCGACGGCGTCGGCAGGATCGTTAATCCCTAGGAATTTGGCCTGAGCTCGACTGATGCGGATAAAGCGGCCGCCCATATCCTTGAAGTAAATGTTGTCCGGTGTATTGGCCAAGAGTGCATTGAGCAATTGTCGTTCTCGATCAAGCTCAGCCACCGCTTGCTTGTAATCAGAGACATCCCAAAACATCACCTGCGTCCCGACGATGTCGCCGATGGTGGATCGAATCGGAGTTTTACGAACTTCGAAATGGCGAGTTTTGCCGCCGCTGTAGTTCGCCTCGATTCCCGAAAACATCTCCCCTGTACGTTCGACAAGCATGTCGTCATGTCGATATTTTTCCGCTAACTCTTTTGGGAAAAAGTCGTAGTCTGTCTTGCCCAAAACTTCTTCACGGCCTAGTCCTACCAGCCGACAGAAAGCACGGTTTGCAAACGTGATCTTGCCCGATAGATCTTTGCGAGCAACATGGACCGGTAGATTCTCAACCAATGAAAGGTAGAGCGATTCCATGTCCTTGACGAGTTCGACGTCAGGTTTCGGATTGGTGGCTTCATCCATGACGTTCGACCCCGGTTTTAATAATAGTCGACCGGTACGAGCTCGAAGATAACATTGAGAGTCCCCTGTCTCTTCAGGTTACTCATTCGACCGTCTCAAGACAATGATCGCTTTTGGATTTACTCGTCGATTTACAGGTTAGACGAGGGCTGCGGGAGTTCTCGCGCATTGCGTTCTCTTGGAACGTTTCCGATCAGAATGTTGCTGCCAGACCGATCGTCATCGGCAGCGTCGTGAACACCGTGTCAAAATAAATGTGCGGTCGAATCGACGCCAGTTCTTGGGCCCGTGTGTAACTCACCTCGCAGAGACCTGAGATACTTGGAGGTGAAGTTACCTGTCATGGACTGCAGAGTTTCATCTATTGTTCACGCGTCTTTCGATACATCGATTCGATCTGTTCCGAGAAATTTGATTCGATGATGGGACGCCGCAGGCTAAGCTTGGCAGTCATCTCACCGGCCTCGATCGAAAAGGGACGATCGATCAGGAAGAAACGTCGAACTTGTTCATGGTGGGACACGCCCATCAATCGTTCTTCGACGCACTTCTCGAACAAGGCTTGAACCTCAGGTTGCTCCAACAACTTTTCCGGATCCGGTGTTTCGGATAGCTGGGCTGTGACCTGTTCAACGTTAGGTACGATCAACGCAGTCAGATAATTTCGACCATCTCCGATGACCAGCGCTTGTTCAATCAATGGGTCCTGTGTGAGCAAGGATTCCAAGAGAACCGGGGCTATATTCTTGCCCGCAGCCGTGACGATCAGCTCTTTTTTCCGTCCCGTGATCCAGACGAAACCGTCTTCGTCCACTTTTCCGAGGTCACCGGTGTGGAACCAGTCATCGATAATTACCTCTGACGTTGCTTCTTCGTTTCGCCAGTAACCACGCATGATGTGAGGTCCACGAGAGATAAGTTCTCCGTCTTCGGAGATAGCAACTTCGACATCGGGAATGGCTTGGCCTGACGCGCCTCGACGCAATTGCTTGGGCGTACTCATTGAAATGACCGGCGAGGTTTCGGTGAGACCATAGCCTTGCAGCAGGGGAACTTCCTGACTTTTGAAAAAGTCAAAAAGATGGTCTGGGAGTGCGGCGCCACCGGTACAGCAATACCGGATTTTCCCACCGAGCATCTGATTCAAGGCGCCGGGAGTTTCGGCAAGACCATGTTGCTGTAAACCGCGAAGCAGGAGGTCATAGAAATAAGGAACCCCATTCAAAACCGTCGGGTGAATCTCGGCACAGTCCTGCAGGACGGTTTCACGTGATTGCGCGAGGGCCAGTTCGCAGCCGCATCCAATCCATGTGTACAAATCACACGTACGGGCAAAAATATGACTCAAAGGTAAAAAAGTCAGCCGCTTGTCGCCCGGTTCCATTCCGAACGTTTGGATCACTGCCAAGGTATTGCTGACAAGATTCTTCTGAGTCAGCATCACCCCTTTCGGCTCTCCCGTTGTCCCTGATGTGTACAGGATCGTGGCAAGATCATTGGAATCCGTGTTTTCCAAGGTAGCTTGTTCCAGACTGCCAGGCTCCGGAGCCTCTTGATCCAGCCAGGACGAAATGTGGAGCTGTTGTTGGGGTATCGCAGCATCGGTCGATTCATAGGTGATCACGGTGAGATCTTGAGGGAGATCAGCCTCTGCTACCTTCGCAATCTGCTCGGAACCGGAAACGAATAAGGCCTTGGACCCACTGTGGTTCACCTGAAAGTCAACCTGTGCCGCTGCCAACGGGGCATGAATCGGGACATGAATGGCTTGAGCCATTTGAATGGCCAAGTCGGCGACGATCCATTCGTAACGGTTTTCGGAGAGCTGCGCAATGCGATCGCCCGGTTCGATACCGAGCGTTTGGAGGCCGGCCGCCACGCGACGAACATCCTCGCCGATCTCTTGCCACGTCTTTGCTTCGAACGCGTCCGTTCGCTTGAATCGGATCGCCGTATCCGGTCCGCTTGCCGATACCCGATTCAAAAAAAGCTCCAGAATGGTCCGTCCATCAATCATCGTTACCATCGCAAGCATCCCGTCCTGATTCGCGAAACAAAAAACTACCAGGACCCATTCTAGTGGTCCTGGCCGGTCGAAAAAACGACCTCTGAACAAAAGCAACCGCGCAGCGGCTCTTCATGAGATCCTCCGGCAGTGGGGTATCTCAGGCAAATATTCCGTTTCAACCCGTCCTGATCGTGATCGGACAGAGGTTACAATCTGAATAATATGGTCGGAAAAATAAGGTAAAAGCTAGGCTTTCAGGTGTCTACTTCTCCAGACGTTGATTTTTTAAAAGAACCATTCGTGAACGAACAAAACTTCCAAACCGACCACTACATCAACCGAGAATTAAGCTGGTTGGAATTCAATGCACGTGTGCTTGAGGAGGCACAGGATCCCGACACGCCGCTTTTGGAGCGGGTGAAGTTTCTGTCCATCTTCAGCTCGAATTTGGACGAGTTCTTCATGGTGCGGGTGGCAGGACTGCGCGAGCAGGCGTTTGCCTCGGAGGCCCCTCAGGATTACAACCCGGATGGTCTCAAGGCGATTTCTCAACTGCGGAAAATCGCGTCGAGGACAAAGGCCTTGGTCAATGATCAGTACAAGTGCTGGTCGAATAGTGTTTTGCCGGCACTGACCGCAGAGGGCATTCGAATTTTGCCGTTTACCGAGGTAACGGATACGACGGACCTGGATCGTTTTTTCGAGGAAACGGTGTTTCCAATCATTACGCCGATGGCGATCGATCCCAGTCATCCGCGACCGCGTTATCACAATCGCAGTCTCTACATCGGTGTCAACTTGCGACGTCGCACCGGAATCGGTCCGAAGCGACTGTTCGCTGTCGTGCAGATTCCTCAGGTGTTGCCGCGACTTGTGCGCGTGAAGCCAGGGGAGTTGTCATTTGTTTGTCTTGAGGATCTGGTCACGAATCGGTTGCCGGAACTTTTCGGTGGGCATGAGATACTGACCTCTGCACCATTTCGAATTACACGCGACAGCGACCTTGATTTGATCGAACAGGAATCGGATGACATGTTGCGTCTGATCGAGGAACGATTGAAGGAACGTCGTCGAGCCGACGTTGTGCGACTCGAAATCGCCTCAGAGGCTGACATGGATCTTGTTGAAATCATTGAGTACCAGGAAGAGCTTCGTTCGTCGCAGGAGGGAGATTCCGATCTGTATGACGAAGTGTATCGGATTCCGGGTCCTCTGGATTTGACCGGATTAGGTTCACTGTACGATCTGCCCGATTGTGAACATCTTCGGGACATCCCTTTTTCTCCGCGAGTTTCCACAGGGCTTCGACGACATGGCGAAGATATTTTTGCCGCGATCGCGCGTCGAGATATTCTCTTGCATCATCCTTTCGATGATTTTTCGCCCGTGGTTGATTTCATTGTGAAGGCCGCACAGGATCCCAATGTCCTGGCAATCAAACAAACCCTCTATCGTACTAGTGGCGACTCGCCCATCGTGCAGGCGCTGATGGATGCAGCAGAGGCTGGTAAGCAGGTGACTGCCCTGATCGAACTTCAGGCACGCTTTGACGAAGAGGCGAATGTTGGATGGGCTCGTAAACTCGAACAATGCGGAGTCCATGTGGTCTATGGGTTCCTCGACATGAAGACGCACTGCAAGGTCTCGCTTGTTGTTCGTCGAGAAGGTGAGTTGGTGAAACGGTATGTGCACCTGGGAACTGGCAACTACAATCCTTCCACGGCAAAGCTCTACACCGATATCGGTCTCTTTTCATCAGATGAGGATTTGGGGGCCGATGTGTCAGCTCTTTTCAATCTGCTGACGGGATACTCACAGGGTTATCAGTGGCAGAAGCTCGTTGTCGCTCCCACCGATTTGCATCGTCGCACGATCGAACTGATCAATGAACAGACGGATTTGGCGGTCGCTGGAAAACCGTCGAACATCTTCGCAAAACTAAACTCACTTGTTGATCACCGAGTGATTGACGCCTTGTATCGAGCCAGTCAGGCTGGCGTTCAGGTGCAACTGGTTGTGCGGGGGATCTGCTGCCTGAGGCCAGGGATTAAAGGGGTCTCTGAGAATATCCAAGTGACCAGCATCGTGGATCGTTTCCTTGAGCATAGTCGCATCTTTGTGTTTGGTCCGGAAGATTCAGCGAAGGTGTTCCTGTCGAGTGCTGATTGGATGCCACGCAACTTCTATCGTCGGGTTGAGGTCATGTTCCCCGTCGAGTCGCCACCGCTCAAACGACAAATCCTCAATCAGATCGTACCGGTCTATTTGAGTGACAATGTTCGAGCACGTCAGCTTCAATCGAATGGAAGTTATAAGTCGGTGAAGCCTCGCAAAGGCGAGACCCGTGTTCGCTCACAAACCGAATTGCTTTCGTCGGAAGCGTTGCTGCTGCCTCGGCCGATGACCGTGAAGGATTCGAATAATAAATCCAAGGGAAAAACACGGTCAAAGTCCAGAAAGAAAACGCGCGCTAAATGACGCGTTGAGGCTTTTAAGTGTGGCTGAGACAAGGCCTTTCGGGCAGATCTTTTTTCACTACGGAACGACGATCTAATCGGTAAACGTCCAGCTGTCGACCTTGGACCCTGGCTGTTTCTCGTCGGGCTATCTCCACGCCCTTCAGCCTCAATCCCAAATCTTAAAATCGGCAGACCGTCCAGAGGCGATTGTGGACGGCGAAGGTTTCAGTCTGAATGGTTCTCTAATGGATATATTTGATAGGATCGAGAGACTCAACCGGTGTGAAAAAGTGGGCCAAGTCTTGGTCAGATCGTTCTTCCGCATTTGGGGCGAANGAAACGATTGAAGACGCACCAATTCTAAGGAAAACGCCGGGGTTTACAGAGTAAGTAGTGGTCGCTTCGAGGCTCTGTTGCTTTCCCTTTTTTACAGCAAGACATAGGACAGGCTATCGACTAGAATAACCCGGGTAATCCAAGGAGCAGCGGTTCATCGGAGCAGCAGTTCAAGAGTGCTTCCGCAACACAATCGAGAGGTCGAACGTTATGAAACGTCGTGACATTCTAAAGTCAGCTGGCTGTGTGTTGTTCTTGCCGGCATTAGAGAGCTTTGGACAGAATCGCCTCGTTCCAGAACAAGCTGAGGTCAAGCGGCTTTTCTGTGTCAGTATGGGCTACGGTTTTTTCACGGACGTGTTACCGCAAATCGATGGTGCCGATTACACATTCAGCGAACACATGGAGCCTTTGAAGAAGCATCGAGAACACTTTACGCTCTACTCGAAAATGAAGTTCGGTGGAGACCATGTCCGCGACCATAAGTGCTTTGTCGGGAATACCACAACGAACCCGGACTCCCTGGACCAGATTGTTGCGGACCACATTGGCCACCTGACTCGCGTACGAAATGTCGTCACTTTCATCAGCCATGCTCATCACCACATCGTTGCATCGTGGCGAAATAGGCTGCCTGTGATGCCGATTCAATCAACCAGGCTGCTCTTCGAAACTCTCTTTGCCAAGACCGACAGAAAAACCGAGGAACGACTGCTGGCCCACAAGAAGAGTGTCCTTGACGGTTCTCTCGAAGAAGCGAAGGCTCTGATGACGCGCGTTTCGGGCCGAGACCGCGAGCGACTGGAGGAGTATTTTGCAGCGTTGCGTGAGTCGGAACAGGAACTCAATAAGTCGATCGAGTGGCTGAGCAATCCTCGTCAGGATGTCGAATTCCCCGTCGCACCTCAATTCGAAAATAACTTCCTTGCTACCGACGTTGATAAGAAACGATTCTTGGAAAACCCACGTCAGATTCAACGCGGCATTGCATTCGATATGATCTACAAGGCGTTCAAGTTTGACATCACGCGAGTGGTTAATTTCTATATGGTGGGGCTCGATAATGACCATCACATCACCACGCACAACGTGCCAAAAACCGAGGAAGCACGCACCAGCCTAACGAAGTATGACTCGTCGTTTTTCTCACTGCTGTCCNACTTCTACGGTAAACTCGCTACGACAAAAGGTGAGTCCGGCGGAACGCTGATGGATGAAACTGTCACCGTTGCTACTGGTAACAATAGTGTCAGCCAGAAAATGGGACCTCATAACGGGAATGCAATCCCTGTGCTCGTCGCGGGCGGAAAGTTCGCGAATCACGGTGGCCATGTCATGCGTAAAGGCGAGACGACTTGCGATATCTATCTGTCGATACTCCAGAAATTCGGCATCCAGCGAGAACAGTTCGGCAATAGTGAGAAGATCATTCAGCTATAAAGCTATGTTGCGTTACAAGATCACGAGTATTGTTCTTTTGCTGTCGCTGATCGTCGGAACTCGTGCATCGAGTTGTAACGCGGATGATCGTCAGCAATCACAACAGTTCTTCGGTAATTTTTGTGTTTCCTGTCATGGGCAGGAAACGTCGGAAGCCGGCCTTCGTCTCGACCAGCTTGACTTGCAGCGATGGGGGGATGCAAGCCTGTTGGAGGAGGTTTATGCGGCGATCGAAAGTGGTGAGATGCCGCCGGAAGAGGCAGCGGAACACCCAAGAGTCGACCAGTCCAAGGCTCTTCTCAAGGTCTTAGGTAATCAACTGTACGTGCTCGCGGAGAAGCAAAAACCGGGCATGCTGAAACGGTTGAATCGNGTCGAGTATCAAAACACCGTAAACGATGTCTTTGGGACAGACTTCTCTCTGCTCGACCAATTGCCGCTCGACAACATCGACGCAGGCTTTGACAACAATGCCGACAACTTGCACATGTCTGTTGTCGATATGGAAACATACTTCAACGTTGCGAACCGGATTGCCGAGAGTGTCGTCAGCGATAAACCTGCTCCACGCGTCGTTGTCTATTCAACGAAGAACACGGATATTGATTCGCTCAGCCACAAAGACGATACCAAGGGGTTTGCCCCAACCCTCGACCGCGATTCGCGCCCGCTGGTTTTTGCCTCTCCCGCCACTCAAGTTAAAATCAATCCGTCGGTTAGGACAAGCAATGTCTTTCGGATTGTTCCGCAAGGATTCTATATCACTGCCCAGTTTGTTCCCGGCAGTCGCGATGAAGAAAGATTGCCCGCCGTCAAGGATGTTTCAGATAGCGATGTTGATGTTGAGTCATCCGTTGGCCATTCGATGAGCTACTTCCTTCGAAAGAATTCGGGAGTAGGACAAAGCATTGTGACGGTGATTCCCAAGAATGCTGCCTGGCAGGAGTTCGATCCCAGGGAAGGTTTCACGACGCGGCTTTCGTCCGACGACACCATTGTGCTGAGATGCAATTCGGTGAACGGGGACGGTCATCATCGGATGTTCTGCCTTGAGACTGCGACCATCACGGGACCTGTGTACGAGTCGTGGCCACCGGAGACACCCTTCTATGCGACCTATTGCAAAGACATCGATGCTGCTGCTGGCGATGAGGCATGCCGGGTTATTCTGAAGCGACTTGCACAGAAACTGTTTCGGCGTCCCGTCTCCGACGACGAAATGCAGCAAATCTATGCCCATGCAGAGAAAGAGTTTGCCCTCGGCCGCAGCATCTACTCCGGTCTGCAGGCAGGCATTCGCGGAATGTTATGTTCCCCGAACTTTCTTTATAAGCAGGAAGGCGCTTCAGGGTCGCTGGGTGAGTATGCGATCGCGGCACGTATGTCGTATTTCCTGTGGAACTCCGTGCCGGATGAAACGCTTTTCGAATTGGCAAGGCAGGGCAAACTGAATGACCCTGAAGTCCGGCGGGAGCAGACGCTTCGAATGCTGGAGGACGCAAAAGCTGATCGGTTTGCCGAAAACTATGTTCATCAATGGCTCGATCTCGAAAAGCTCAAGATTGTCGAACCGGATGTAAACATCTTCACGGTTCATGAATTTGACCTTGTTCGAGATCAGATCAAAGAAGAACCGGTGGAGTTTTTCAAGGAAGTGCTGTCAAGCAACTTGAGCCTGCTGAACTTTATCGACTCCGATTTTGTCATGATCACGCCGGAGCTCAACTACATATATCAGATTGAAGGACATCCAGTTGCTCAGCCGACCGAGAGACCTGGGGCAACGAAAATATCACCGGTCGATTACAGTCCTAAAGAGATTACGTCGGAATTCTCCAGGGTGATATTGGGCGAGAAGGATCAATATCGTGGTGGTCTCCTCACGCAGGCCGGCTTCATGCTGATGACGACAAACAACGGGGAATACACCAATCCGTTTTATCGTGGCGCATGGGTCTTGAAGAGCTTCTATGGTGATCATTTGGAGACACCGGTCGATCTGGAAATCGCAGCACTCAGCCCACCGACGAAAACGGAGACGATCAAGGAGACGATTGATGCGCATCGAGAGAGCGTTAGCTGCAATAGCTGCCACAAAAAGATGGATCCCCTCGGCATCGCTTTGGAGAACTTTGACGTAATCGGGCGCTGGCGAGACCAGTACTCTGACGTCAGTAACTATACCGCGACGGAGCAGAGCGACGGCGATGAAACGGCACGCTTCCCAGTCGACGCGAGAACCGTTCATATGGACGGCCGTGCCTTCGAGGGGCCACGAGGCCTGAAGACAATCCTGCTGGAAGATAAAGACAGGTTTTCGCGAGCATTCGTGGAGAGCATGCTTTCCTATGCGATGGCACGTCAGCTCACCTTTCGCGATCGGGAGAATCTTGACCTGCTNTACCAGCAGGCCGCTGATACTGACTTCCGACTGCGCGACATTCTCCTGGCAATCGTCTCGTCAGACTGTTTTACCAGACGGTAACAACGAGCCGTTAAAATAGACTCGAGATAGAAACACCCATGAATTTTCCTGAGAGGATGTTCGGGCTTCGGTTCCTCTGAATCAAACTGCCTCATGCAGCACTGGCACTGTCCTCAAACACCTAATAATGCAGCCGGAAATGAAGCAGGGGGAGCAAAATAATGTCTCGGACACGGCGACTGATTGTGATGCGTCATGCGAAGAGTTCCTGGGCGAGCGGTGCTCAGAGTGACCATCAGCGACCGTTGAACGATCGGGGACGCCGTGATGCACCACGTGTTGCGACCGCCTTGGTGGATGTGAATTGGCTGCCCGACCTCATCCTGAGTAGTGATGCCCAGCGAACTCGTGAAACCTATGACGGGATGGCAGTTTCGTTTCCAGGCGAAATTCCCGTCCAGTTTCTCTTCTCCTTTTATCTCGCCGGACTTGAGGCCGTTCTCGATGAGTCGCCGGGTGTGGCAGACGAGATCGAGACGCTGATGGTGTTAGGACACAATCCTGGCTGGCAGGAGATTGTTGCCCGTCTAAGCGGCCACGATGTGGCGATGAAGACGGCCAATGCAGCCTTGCTAGAAGCGCAAGGCACATCGTGGCATGAGGCCTTGCGGTCCTTTGGAGCCTGGGATCTTGTTGAGGTGATTTCGCCTAAGGATCTTGACTGACTTCTCTGAAAGNACGCGGGCTCTTGTCAGAAACCTCACGAGAGACAACGATCGTGGGATATGAAACTCGGCAGCCGATTTGGACTGCCGAGTCGATTTTTCGGGGCGGTTGTCATCCCCCGACCCTACGTTGGGGAGCCGTATATCGAGGGATGGCTCCCAACAACGTCTTAGTCGAGTGACTTAATCTTCAGGTTCTTGAAAAGCACCTTGCTGCCAGGGTCGTGAGCTTGGAGCGCAATGCGGCCTTGAGACAGCTGGCGATCGGGGCGAACGAGATTGTCCGGCTCGGTGTAGTCTGTGACCGTTTCCCCGTTGATCTTCACAACGATTCGTTTGCCTTCGACGATGATTTCGTACAGAAACCATTCGTTGTCACCGACAGGTGCCTTGAAGTTGTCTTTGACGTTATACAGGCCGGCGGTTTTTTTCGGGTCTTTCTTGTAAGTGTTGTTGACCTGAGCTTCATATCCGCGATCAGGCCAACCCTCGTCGAGGAAACGTGTGTGGAAGTAGATGCCTGAGTTGGAATTCGGCATCGTCATCACGTCTGCTTTTAAATGGAAATCCTTGAACTCCGCCTTGCCATCGTCACCCACATAGAACGCATGCGAGCGAGGGCCGTTCACGACAATGGCTCCGTCTTCAACCTTGAAGGAACCGGGCTTTTCATTCGTTTTCCAACCGGCAAGATCTTTGCCGTTAAACATGGAAATCCAGCCGGCTTTGTCATCGGCGAAAACGTTGGCAGCCAGCATGGCGGCGATTACGGGGGCAACGAGCATCAAACGATTCATGGCAGGGGCTCCTATTTTTTGTTCTCGAGGATAGGCTTCATGTGGGCGTTTGATTTTAACGCTCCCAGCAGATTTTTGCAGGTGCTTCCCCATGGGCGTTCAACGAATGAGACGTTTCCTGTTGACTCAGTCGACGAAGGGCAGGGGCTGCGTGTCACGACTCGCAATTCCTTCTTTGAAGTGGCGACGACAAACGGAGATATAACGCTCGTTGCCGCCGATTTTGACCTGGTCGCCGTCTTTTACAGGCTCTCCCGTTTCGTTAAGGCGAAGCACCATGGTGGCCTTGCGACCACAGTGGCAGATCGTCTTGATCTCGATCAAGGAGTCTGCCCACGCCAACAAGTACATGCTGCCGTCGAATAAGTTACCTTGGAAATCGGTCCGCAAGCCGTAGGCCAAAACGGGGGTATTCAGCTGATCGGCGACCTCCGTCAATTGATGGACTTGCTTTTTGGTCAAGAACTGAGCTTCATCGACGAGCACACAATGAAGTTCCTGCTCGTGACTTTGGCATCGGTCGAAAAGATTGTCCACGATGGAAAATGAAGAGGCCTCCGCTGATAGGCCAATTCGCGACGTGACCTTGTCAGAACCAAATCGCGTGTCGATTTCTGGCGTCAAGACTAACGTGTTCATGCCGCGCTCACGGTAATTGTAGCTTGATTGCAACAAGATCGTCGACTTGCCGGCGTTCATTGATGAGTAGTAGAAGTAGACTTTGGCCATGACGGTGAGCTTCCATGGGGGGATGCGGATCCGCCATTGTAACGTGAACGAACGATCTGCGATTCCGGCTTGACGTGATCGCATCAAAAAAGAGCCGCTGACAGTCGGAGGACAGCTGTCAGCGGCTCTCGAATTGAAAATATTGGCCGCATCGGAAGGCGGCCAGGAGGGGTCGAAGAAAACTTCGAGTGAGGGGACCAGATTCAAGAAGCAAGCCCCGTGCCAATCACACGCTGCCGCGAAAACACCTGGAATTCGCAGCCTTTTGATGCGGTCTNCGCCAACACGACCGATTTCGATGTGGCGTGAATCCAACCAACGTTCGCTTTTGACAACAAACTGAGTTGATTCCCGGTGTTAGATTCCCGGTGTTAGATTCCCGGTGTTAGATTCCCGGTGTTAGATTCCCGGTGTTCACGACCCGCTCAAGCTTTCCGAGCTAAATAGAGGCCTGCATAGACCTTGAAGTCGACCACGCATCCACGTTGCTGTTGTTGCTGAATCCAGCCGTCGATCTCAGCAAGGTCGACGAGGTGCACCGTGATGGATTCCTCCGGATTCCCGCCTCCTGCGTGGCGGCGAACCAGCCCTTCGGCCTGCAGCAAGGTGACGCATTCGTCGGTAAGGCCTCCGGACGAGGCTCCCATCACAAGGGATTTCATCTGTCGGGCTTCGAAACCGGTTTCCTCAAGCAATTCCCGCAAAGCCGCCGACTCAATTGTTTCGTTCGCATGTTCCGACTCATCACCCACTAGTCCCGCGGGCAATTCGATTGTGTCAGCGCCGAGTGGGATGCGGTATTGCTCAACCAGAACGATTTGTTGTTCATCGGTAATTGCTACAATTCCTACGGCTCCGATCGTGTTGGGCCGTTGGGCGAAGGTCCAATGTCCGGCCTGCACCAAGCGAAGGAACTTTGTCTCGGCCAACACTTCATGGGGGAGCCTGGTCGAATCGTTCATCTTTAAGCCTTCTTCGGGTTAACGAGTTACCGCGATGTCTGAGGATAGTGTAGGATGCTGCTGATCTGGCGTCAGGGGTGCCTGACGCATTTTCTTTAGCTACGAAACGACGATAATTATGAGTCTCTATTTTGCTGCCGGATCGCCCACGACCGAGTTGTCCGATCAGGATTTACGTGAAGCCTTGGCGATTTACCTGGAACAAGCTGGGAAANGCGAACGCGCGCTGCTGATACCACCCGACTTAACGCGGCTCCACAGCCAGGCCGGCAAAATTACGTGTATGGTCCATGACATTTTGGGTGATGCGGTTCAAGATGTCATGCCCGCTCTCGGTACGCATGAGCCGATGGCGGATTGGCAGCTAGAACGGATGTATCCCAACATTCCTGCGTCAAAGATTCGTGTTCACAATTGGCGGGATGACGTGGTCACCATTGGTGAGGTGCCTGCTGAATTTGTGTCGGACGCGACGGACGGACTGTGGACGCGACCTTGGCCTGCTCAGCTTAATCGTCTGCTTTGGGAAGGCGGACACGACCTGATCATGTCGATCGGTCAGGTTGTCCCTCACGAAGTCATTGGCATGGCCAACTACAACAAGAATATTTTCGTGGGGACCGGGGGGAGTATTGGGATCAACGAAAGCCATTTCATCGGGGCTGCCTACGGGATGGAAAGGATGATTGGACGAGCGGATACGCCTTTACGCCGTATTCTCAATCAAGCCGAGCATCTCTTCTGTCAAGACTTACCGTTGGTTTATGTGTTGACGGTCATCGGTGAAAACGATGACGGAGAGCTGGTTGTCCGTGGTTTGTTCATCGGAGATGATCCGGAGTGTTTTGAGCGAGCCAGTGAGTTGTCGTTACAGGTTAATTTCACCGTCTTGGATGAACAGCCTGAAACCATCGTCGCTCTCCTTGACCCTGAAGAATTTCATAGCACTTGGCTAGGCAATAAAGCGATTTACCGGACTTGTCTGCTGATCGCCGACCAAGGCGAACTCATCGTTTTGGCTCCCGGTGTGAAAACGTTTGGGGAGGATCAACGCATTGACGAACTGATTCGAAAATATGGTTATCAGTCGAATGCGGAAGTGCTGAAGCTTGTTGGTGAAAATGAGGATCTGCAGCAAAACCTTTCGGCAGCAGCTCACTTGATGCACGGATCGTCTGATGACCGATTCAAAATCACCTATTGTCCTGGCCATCTGTCGCAAGAGGAAATCGAAGGAGTCGGCTACAACTATGCTGACCTGCCGACCATGATGCAACGTTTCGATCCCGATCGACTTCAGGATGGTTGGAACGAAGTGGACGGACAAAGAATCTATTTTGTTCGCAATCCCGCTCTCGGTTTGTGGGCATCTCGATCTCGTTTGGTGGACGCACAATGAGTTCCGATTCGAAGAACGCTCCCTGGCAACGCATTCTTGAAGGGATGGCACGTGCTGTGCGTTTGGGGCAAGTACCCCAGGGAAATGAGGAGTTTAAAGGTCAGCTTGTCTTTCCGGGTGCCTTCAACCCGATTCACGAAGGCCATCGGATCATGGCCGACATCGCCAGCCAGCACTGCAAGCGACCCGTCGAATTTGAACTTTCCGTCACGAACGTTGACAAGCCACCGCTCAGCTCCGAGGAAGTCGACCAACGAATTCAACAGTTTGAAAAAAATGATGTTGTCTGGGTGACGCGGACCGCGACCTTTCGCGATAAAGCTCGACAATTTCCTGCCGCCACCTTTATTGTGGGCGTGGATACTTTGCAGCGCATTCTGGATGTGGGCTACTATCGTCAGGGAGAAAAGGGCCGGGAGAAGGCCTTGGAGGAGATCTGTCATCGAGACTGTCGTTT
Organism: Planctomycetaceae bacterium; assembly: GCA_002723275.1. GTDB lineage: Bacteria > Planctomycetota > Planctomycetia > Pirellulales > Pirellulaceae. Next base: position 259,950 of record PBNZ01000004.1, on the reverse strand, counting down.
TCTCGTCTTTGGACGGGTGACTTCCGCTGGATTTCAGACGGCTGAGGATCTTTCGCTGCCAGTAGGATTGGCCGATCGTTGCCAAACCATCTCGGCAGAACAGTTTCGGGTGGATATCTCCTCCACGGAAATCCGGGCCCAAAAGGGCTAGAAAGGGCTTCGAAGGCCCCTTGGGCCGAGCCATCCAGGCTTCGCGCTGGCCCTGACCAGTTTCCATTGCCCTACCGCAGGTCAAACTCTATACTTGCCGAATTCCTCCATTTTCACGCGGTGATAGGTCGCAGTCATTTCTCCACAAAGCCATAAACCTTTCACATGTCTGATCTTGGGTTCACAGTATCGAAGGATGCCGAACATCCGTTGTTCGCCGGAGTTGATGTGGGTGGCACCAACATCAAGCTTGGGATCGTTGACAATCAAGGTCGGACTTTACTGCAACATAAGGTTCCCACCGAGCAGGAACGCGGTCCTACAGATGCAATGCAGCGCACCGCTGATCAATTAGAATCCATGGCGGCGCAACTTGAAATCTCGAGAGAAGATATTGCTGCAGTTGGTCTCGCCACGCCGGGAACGATGGATTTGAAAACCGGCATGCTACTGCATCCCCACAATTTGCCGGCCTGGTGGGAATTCCCGATTCGTGATTGTCTCCAAAATGCTTGCGGTTATCCTGTCTGGTTTGGAAACGATGCAAGTGTTGCCGCCTACGGAGAATTCTGGGTTGGTCGTGGAATCGATCACCACAGCATTGTGTTTTTCACACTTGGTACGGGGGTCGGCGGTGGCATCATCATCGGAACGCTTTCAATTGATGGTGAGCATAGTTCGGGTAGCGAATTAGGACATACGATTATCGATTTCACGGAATCGGGACGCTTGTGTGGATGTGGAAAACGAGGGTGTTTAGAGGCTTACGCCAGCGGCAAAGCCGTTGTTCAACGGACGATGGAAGAGCTTGAGGGTGGAGTCCACAGTCGACTTCGCGAACGTTTGGAACAAGCAGGTGAGTTGACGCCGTTGATGGTTGCTGAAGAGGCTGATCGTGGTGACGAATTGGCTCGGAAAATCGTCTTTGATACCGCTCGCTATTTGGGCATTGGGGCCGTTAATGTGATGCATACCATTGACCCCGGCGCCGTGATTTTTGGTGGGGCGATGGACTTTGGCGGAGTCAATAGTCAGCTCGGTATGGAGTTTCTTAATCGTATTCGCGAGGAGATTCGCCAGCGAGCTTTTCCCGTGCTTGCCGAACGCACCCATGTCGACTTTGCGTCACTTGGCGGTGACGCGGGCTACATCGGCGCCGCNGGGATGGCCCGCATTGGTTTGCAGCAGGCTAACGGAAGCCCTTAGTTCCTGCTTTGCAATCAGATTCATTCCGGAACAAAAAGCGTTGGAACCTGTATTGGTCTATCTATGAGTCGACCGGACTGTCAACATATTCGCAACTTCTGCATCGTGGCGCACATTGACCACGGAAAGAGCACGCTCGCCGATCGTCTGCTCGAATCGACCGGTACGGTCGAGCAACGTGAAATGAAAGAGCAATTGCTCGATGACATGGAATTGGAACGAGCACGTGGCATTACGATCAAGGCGCGTGCCGTTTCGATGTTGTATCACCGTGGCAAAGAAGTCTTTGAATTGAACCTTATTGATACTCCCGGGCACGTCGATTTTCATTATGAAGTCTCACGGTCGCTGACTTGCTGCGAGGGTGCTCTGTTGCTCGTGGATGCCTTTCAGGGTGTCGAGGCGCAGACGGTGGCGAATGCGTACGCCGCGATGGAGCATGATCTCCAAATCGTCCCGGTGATCAACAAAATCGATCTTTCGCACGCTCGGACTGATGAAGTCATCGAGGAGATGGAGCAATCTTTGGCTGTGGAGCCCGATGAAGTGATGCTCGCGAGCGCCAAGAGTGGGATCGGTATTCGCGAACTGTTGGATGTCATTGTTGACCGTATTCCGCCACCCGACGGAGATCCAGCAGCTGGTCTACAAGCGATGGTCTTCGATTCGCACTATGATCGCTTTCGCGGTGCTATTACCTATGTGCGGATCATGAACGGCTCCATTCAAAAAGGTGAGAAGATCAAGTTCATGCGGGCGGGCACGACCCATGAAGTGATTGAAATAGGTCAATTTACCCCTCAAAGGGAAGCTTGTGATGTGCTTCGTGCTGGGCAGGTTGGCTACCTGATCTGTAATATCAAATCGATTGATGCCGTGCATATCGGGGACACCGTCTCTCATGCGAACGAAGCAACAGTCGAAGCGCTGCCTGGGTATCAAGAACCAAAACGAATGGTTTATTGCGGTCTGTTTCCATCCGACGGACAAGATTTTGAAGAGTTGCGGGACGCGCTGAACCGGTTGGCCATTAATGATCCCAGTTTTGAATTTGAACCGGAAACGAGTGAAGCCCTTGGATTTGGATTTCGCTGCGGATTCCTCGGATTGCTCCATATGGAAATTGTTCAGCAACGGCTCGAACAAGAATCCGATATCGACCTGGTGCAGACCGCACCCAATGTCACCTATGAAATCGTGACCAACGCGACGGGTAAAACACTGGAAATTCATCGGCCTCAGGAAGTACCCGATTCAGGGGAAATCGCTGAATTTCGCCAACCTATCGTGCGCGTGAACCTGGTGCAACCGACTGAGTTCATTGGACCGGTGATGCGTCTTTGCCAGGATCGCCGCGGTATCCAGATCAGAACCGAGTATCTCTCGCCAACACGAACCATGCTGACCTACGATCTTCCTCTGGCTGAGGTGATTTATGATCTGCATGACAAGCTGAAGAGTGCGACGCGCGGATACGGTACGATGGATTATGAATTTATGGGTTACCAACCGGCCGATCTCGTACGTTTGGATATCCTCGTGAATGGTAATCGTGTTGATGCGCTGTCAGTCATTTGTGACAAACGAGATGCAGATCGCCGTGGTCGTGCCGTTGTCAAAAAACTGAAGGGCGAAATTGATCGGCATATGTTTGAAGTTGCTGTGCAAGCGGCGATCGGATCCCGCGTGATTGCTCGCGAAACAGTACCCGCCTTGAGGAAGAACGTTACGGCTAAATGCTATGGCGGTGATATCTCCCGCAAACGAAAATTGTGGGCCAAGCAACGCGAAGGCAAAAAACGGATGAAGTCGATCGGCCAGGTCGATATTCCTCAAAAAGCCTTCATGGCAGTGCTGGATACCGGCGAGGAAAAAAAATAGGTCGCTCTCATGACCGAAGAAAGTCCGCGTCACGATCCTCGATCGAGAAAACGTGAAGGCTGGATCGCGGTCGCTATCNTGCTGATGTTGCTCGCCTACTTGGCCTTTCAGCAAATGGGTGTGCGAGGCTTCGTGTTTCCGGTTCGCGTTGCCGAGGGATCGATGGCGCCTACCTTGGCCGGCGAACATTTTCTGTTGAAATGCCGGCAATGTGCGGCAAGCTTCCAAGCTGATCTTTCGGTTCCCTCTGACCAGGCTTTTGTTTGTCCGCACTGTGAGACCCGGTTCATTGCGCCGGAAAACAGCTTGCGACGCCAGCAAGGGGATCGCGTGCTCATCCACCGCTGGAGCGCCTGGATTTCTCCGATTGAACGTTGGAAAATGATCGCGGCCAAAGATCCACGAAAGCCATCTCGTTTTATCGTCAAACGAATTGTTGGACTGCCCGGTGAAGAGATCATGATCGACCATGGAAACGTCTTCGTCGATCGACAGCTCGTCTCAAAATCGCTTGAGCAGTTGAGAGAACTTTCCGTCGAGGTTGACGATGAACAATATTCGGACGAATCAGGAGGGTCGTCGTGGAGAATTGAGAATGGCGATGACAGTCGATGGGTTTTGGGAACAAGTGGTTGGATGTGCGATGCCAGTAGACTGCCAGAATCGGAATGGGAGTGGTTACAATTTCACCCGAAGAAGGCTTCCGATGAACGACTGAAGATTTTGGATAGCTATGGCTACAACCAGGATGTCTCCAGACGACTCAATGTTGTTAGCGAATTATTGGTGACGTGCGAACTTCAAGCAGATCTGAAGGCGGAACTCTGCCTCGAATTTAGCCAGGTGGAATGGGTTTATCGTCTCGTGCTTTCGTCAAGCCGACAGAGCTATTGGATCGAACAGAATGGGACTCGTTTACAAGAAAAGTCCTTGCCGCCAGAGGGTGTGCGCCGAGTTGAGTTCGCTATTTGTGATGGCCAACTGCTGGCAGGAATCAATGATCAGTCAGGGATGACTGTCCCAATGGATGTTGTTTTACCGAAGACCACGCCCGTGCCTCGCATCGGCATCCGGCACGGCTCAGCCAGCCTGACCCGTTTGTCCGTCGATCGTGATATCTTCTATCTTCGCCGACTCCCAGAGCAGGCTCCGCAAAGGTTGGCCGCCGACGAGTACTTTTTGTTGGGAGACAATAGTCCAATATCGGTCGATAGTCGCGACCCGGCACTTGGACCGATACGCCAAGATTATGTGCTTGGTACCGTCACTCGTTGGGCCGTCGACTGATCCGTCCGCCAGGAACGCTGAACCGGCACTGCTGTTCCCTCGTAAATAGAGCGGTCGCACCCCAATGAGCTAGCTATGAAAGCACTTTTGGTCCCGATTTTTCCGCGACTTGGCCGAATTACAGAGATTCGGGCTCGTACTTTCGAACCAAAGTATCGAGTCTTGAAGATTTCCGCTATTATTTGCAGCGATCATCTTCGGCAAAACTGCTGCTAACAGCGGTTCGCCTTCCAATCCTTTCGATATCCGCGATGGCCCTGAATATGGCCCCCGAAAAAAAAGAATCCAAAAAAACTTCCAAAACGTCGGCCGATAGTGCTCAGGGAGGTCGCGAGGCGATCGAATCGATTGTCATTGCTATCGTGCTTGCCTTTCTCTTTCGTGCTTTCGAAGCCGAAGCATTTGTGATCCCCACAGGATCGATGGCACCGACGCTGCAAGGACGACACAAAGATGTCGAATGCCCTGAATGCTCATACCAGTATCGATCCGGTGCGAGTATAGACACCGAGGTTAGTGAGGGGCCGGTTGTTGCGACCACCTGTCCGATGTGCTTTTACACCTATGAACTGGAATCGGAGGATGGCTCGGACATTTCCCATACGGGAGATCGGATCCTCGTCAATAAATTCGCTTATGAAGCCCCTTTGGGTGAGCCTGAACGATGGGATGTGATCGTCTTCAAATATCCCGGCAACGCCAAGCAGAATTACATCAAGCGACTGGTTGGTTTGCCCAATGAGGTTCTTAAGATTCGGCATGGTGATATCTTCATTCAAAAAGAAGCCAGCGGCCCATTTGAGATTGCTCGCAAGTCGCCCGATAAGCTGATTCATATGCTTCAGCTCGTGCATGATTCAGACTACGTTGTTCCGATCTTGAACAAGATGGGTTGGCCCTTGCGTTGGCAGTCAACTCGTGAAGACAGTAGTTGGACGATTGATGATGGCGGACGTTCATTCCACGCTAAGGCATCGGGTGATTTGGATTGGTTGCGGTATCAACATTTTCCAATTCGGTTTAAGGAATGGGGAGAAATAAAACAACGCGAACGCGAGGGAGATAACAGCCTCGGTGATTTGAAAGCTGAACCGACGTTGATTACGGATTTCTATGCGTATAACACGCAGTCGAGACAGAAACGCCAGCAAGAAAACGGGCGAGATTACTTTTACTTCGTTCATCCTACCGATCGCAGTGCCGATATTGGCATGCATTGGGTAGGCGACCTCGCCGTTGAGTTACAGGTGGAAGTCGTCTCCGATACCGGCACCATGATTCTCGATCTTGTCGAAGCAGGCAGGCATCATCGCTGCCAGATCGATTTGGCCACCGGAACAGCCACGCTGTCCATCGATGATGGCCAGCTGGCATTCGATGGAGGCAATACTGAGGCAACGGCTCAGACAAACGTGAGCGGTCCGGGTTCGTATGACATCCGGTTTTCCAACGTCGACAATGAACTCCTGCTCTGGGTCAATGGTCGTGTCTGTCAATTCAATGAACCGACGACTTATCCGGTTGATCCTAACTCGCGTCCGGTGACCTCCGACGATGAACCGGGAGATTTATCGCCGGTGGGAATCGGGCTCAAGGATGCCGAGGTCCATGTGGAGGGTCTCAGAATCTATCGCGATATCTACTACGTCGCCGGTGGAATTGGAGGCGACTATCGGCCGGGTGGCAGCAGCGATATTTACGGGCAATTGAAGGATCCGAAGAGCTGGAATCAACGTGGGAACATTTTTGATCGTCGCAATGAATTGATTTTCGAAATGAAGGAGGATCAGTTTTTTCCTTTGGGTGATAATAGCCCCTACAGTCGTGATGGACGACTGTGGGGACCTGATCATTGGGTAGATCGAGATTTGCTGATTGGAAAGGCGATCTTGATTTACTGGCCTCATGCCTTGCGGATCCCGTTGCCTTTTACGGATCGATCGATCCCCGCACTTCCCAATCTCAAACGAATGGGGTTGATCCGTTAAGGCTATTCCTGTCGAGATCATTTGGTAACCTAACCTGCTGAAGAAACGAGCGTCACGGAGGACGAACGTTGAGTGTTCTAAGCGTCAACGGATTAGTGAAGAACTACGGTCGACGCCGTGTCGTCGATGGCGTTTCCTTCGAAGTCGGTGAAGGCGAAATCGTCGGTTTGCTCGGCCCCAATGGGGCAGGTAAGACGACTTCGTTTCGAATGACCTGTGGCATGATTGAGCCTGATGCCGGCCGCGTTGAGCTCAATGAGATTGATGTCACGGGCTGGCCAATGTTCCGTCGAGCACGCGATGGGGGCATGGGATACCTGGCTCAGGAATCCAGCGTCTTTCGGAAACTGAGTGTTCAGAACAATCTTTTGGGCATGATGGAAATGCTGGACGTCAGCCGAAAAGAACGAAAAGCCCGCTGCCAAAAACTGCTCGAACAGTTCAACATCACTCACATTCGAAAATCTCGCGCTGCATCGCTTTCTGGAGGAGAACGGCGCCGCTTGGAAATCGCGCGCTGTCTCGTTTCCGACCCCAAAATCATCTTGCTCGATGAACCCTTCACCGGGATCGATCCGGTGACAATCGATGGTATTCAGACGATTGTGCGAGATTTGTGTGCCAAGGGAATCTCGATCTTGATTACCGATCATCAAGTGCGAGAAACCTTGGAAATCACCGATCGCAGTTATGTGATTCGAAGTGGTCGTGTGCTCTGCCACGGTAAACCTGAAGAGGTCATTAGCCATCCCGAAGCTCGAAAGTATTACTTTGGTGAAGGAATTAATCTGACTCAGAGTACGCCAGAGCATCATCTCGATCGGATCCGGGATCAGATCCGTGAAGAAACGCTGGCCGAAGAATGAACTTGCGAAAAGTCAGCGCGTAGGCCTTGTGAAGTTCACGAATGTCGAAACAATAGTTGCGGGTGGGTTCTGCTGCGATGTTCATCCCGTTGAGTGTGTAGACCGATGGAAGCAACATGGCTGATTGCTGCCGATTGGCCAACTTCGATTGACGTCGTTGCAATCGTTATTTTCCTGCTGATCGTCGTCTTAGTCCCCGTTCTCGGCTTCTGGCTAACAGCCCTGGATATCCGGGCCTATCTGCGAGCCTTGCGAGGCGTGCTGGTCCGGATCGCCTATCCCAGCTACGAAGTGCCTGAATGGCTGGATGATGAAACCCCACCCTGTCTCAAGGCACTGGGTCTCTCTTTGCCCTGCACGGAGGCGGATGTCAAACGCGCTTATCGGGATCTGGCCAAGAAGCTGCATCCGGATCGCGGTGGCCAAATTGATCGGTTTTTAGCGCTTCAACAGCACTTCGAACAGTCGCTCAATTATCTTCGCCAGCGCGAAGTTGACTGAACCCCGCTGCCTGGCCCCGGTGAAAGAAATTGAACTCGGGCCGGCGATCTGTGTTCAGAATAACTTGCCAGCAGTTTTGGAAGAATTTTCATAAGTCAATTGAAAATAATGGTTTATGGCCAATCTCAAAGGGGCGTAAAAACTCTTGACGCTGTCCGGATGTTGATTAAACTGAAGTTCTTGAAAGTTAACATAGGGCCTATGGATAGAGCTGGATTTATGTGGCGTTCGTGCTGTTTAGGAAAGGAAAGCTAGTGACTCATCTCCAACCAGAAAGCTCGAAGAAGGTGCCAGGCTGTCCTGCGCGCATCACCGACCGGTGATGTTGGCGGAGGATGACCTGGCACTTTTTTGTTGCCAAAACACTGAGCGTCGGAACGGACCTCCTGCTCCCGTGTATCGTTTGATTGACATTGATTTTGCTGCCTTGAGATACGAATAGCGGAGCGACTAATGAACCGGACCTACATCGCTGTAGCGCTTATTTGCGCTGCAGCCGCCGCACCAGTTGATGCGGCAACGATTCTGCCTGGAATTGGCGGAAACGTGCTCCGTGACGGATCGAGTGATCCGATCTCGGGTGTCACGTTAAAGCTTTTCCGTGATGACGGCGACGGCGTCTTTGATCCTGCCATCGATCCGATGGTTGGGGGAAGCGTTCAGACCGACGCCACGGGATCCTATGTCTTTGACAATCTCGCGGCGGAGACGGGCTATTTTGTCCAACGGCCGACACAAGAGATTCTGGGCTCGCTACAGCCGGCACAGGTTAGCGGATTGTTGAGCCCCAGTGAATCGCTGCTTACGATTGATACATTCGAAGATCACCAGAAGGTGACAGCCGACCCGTTGAATCCTGGTGCGTCTTCGGCGATCAGTGATGGGTCATCATCCGCATTGGGCGGCGAGCGTGATCTCTACGTAGAACTCGGTGACGGCGTTGGAGAGGTTTCTCTTCGATCCAATGCGTTCGGTGTCGATGTGCTTCAATACGATACCGCATCCGGTGTACTAGGGCAGGGCGTCATTACTTGGGATGGTGTCGACTACTCCGGCAATCCTGTACCTGCTCTCGGATTGGGTAACGTCGATTTGACCGTGGGTGGCACGGCGACCGGCTTTCTAGTCAAGCTGGGCATTGATATCTCCGGAGACAGCGAACAAATTACCTTCTGCTTATTCCGAGATAGCGTGGATGAGTTTGCCGAAGCGTCCGCTCTGATTCCGTTGACCAACGGAACGGCGACGGAAACGATCTTCATCCCCTACGCCGATTTTGATGGACCGGTATCTGCCGAGGACGTCAACGCGATCCAACTCCTGATCGGAGAGGGTTCCAAGTCGGTNGATGCTCAAGTCGCTTATGTNACGGCGATTGGTCCTGTCGAGCAGAACTTTGCCGTGGTTCCCGAACCCAGTTCAGTCGTCNTTGCGTTGCTGGGNTTTCTGAGCATGTTGAAGTTTCGCAGGCGNCGATAAGCGTTCGCCGCTGGCATCGAGNAACNGCGATTGTGCTTCTGTTTNTNGATGCCTGATAGTGCCCGCTCGGAACNTGAGTCCCGTTCGAANCTAGANATTCGAGAAGNTCGAAGCGAGCAATTCTCGTTTCGAGGGTTGCAGGGGCAGCAGGCCAAAGTAAAGATCCGTGGCAACATCTCCGTCCTCAAGGGTCACGGAGAATAAACCGGGTTCGACCAGTTCACCAAATTCGCCNCCGTCGGAGTCTTTACCCATGCGGTAGCCGTCNGGAACGATTTGCTGAACAAGATAGCTTCCCGNGGTNAACGGACTGAAATCGTAAGCACCGGTTTCATCCGTCAATTGGGACTCAATTTCTGTGCCGTCTGGCTCTTCNAGGAGNANNTCTGCACCCTCAACGGGCGGATCGTTGTCATCGAACTTGCCATCATTATNGAGATCCAGGAAGACGAAGCCTGAGATTGCTGCCTCCGACTCGATAATCGNATTCTCGACCGACGACATGCTGTCGGATGGGTTCAAGTTGANGGTACCATCAGGCGCAGTAATCGTGGCCGTGTTGTTCAGCGTACCGGTGGCATCGGTTCGAAGCGTGCTGGTCACCTGNTAAGTGACCGAACTGCCCACGGGCAGATTCAGAAGATCACTAATGTNGCCATTGCCGCTCGCCGTATTGCCCGAAGCACCGCCTTCCGATTGGCTTGTATAGCTGATGTCCTCTAGCAGGCTGGAAAAATTATCTTCGAAGAGGGCNTTGTTGGCCGGATTGGGACCGATGTTGCTAACCTCAATCTCATACGTGATCTCTTCGCCAGGCGTCACATCACCCGAAGTGTTTGTTTTGGTGACTAGCAGATCGACGCCGGGGATCAGGGTTGTCGTAACNGTTGCGCTGCTATCGGGGTTGGTGTTGATCGCGGCTGTCGTTTCGGCAGTGACCGTGTTGACAATGTCCATNGTGGCCGNCGCGACGATCGTACCTTCGGCCGTATAGGTNATGCTTGAGTTGGCGGGCATGGAGACGGTGTCGTCAAGGTCGTCCGTGCCGCTTGCTGTGTTGCCCGTAGCGCCGCCAGAAGCCACGCTAGAAAANGAGATGTTTTCTAGCTCAGTCGAGAAGATGTCGGTGATTTGCACCACGGAAACGTCACTNGGACCNTCATTCGTGATCGTCATTTCATAGTCCACGAGATNGCCCGGGCNCGCGGATGCCATTNNCGTGCTCTTGGTCACGACCAGATCCACCTCGCGCACGATGGGAATTTCGATGGTGCTGATGTTNTTANTCGGATCCGGATCAACGACGCCGTTGGGTGGANTAATCGAGGCGATATTGGTGATTTCACCTGCAGCCGAGGANACAAGCAGTCCGGTGACCGCATATTCGATGCTCGAACCAACGCTCATGTTGACGGTGTCGCTGATATTCCCATTGCCGGTTGGCGATTCGCCGGAAACGATGCCCGTNACCGTACTGGTGTAGGTCACGTCGATNAATTCAGCCGGGAAGATGTCNTCAACAATAGCGCCGGTCACATCGTCTGGGCCCAGGTTCCTTGCCAAAATCGTNTAGGTNACTTCTTCACCNGCCACGAATTCAGTCTCGTCACTGGTTTTGATGATCGATAGATCGGTGACCGGNGTAATGGTCGTTGTTTCGGTTGCCGTGTTGTCAGCAGGATTTCTGTCGATGGTTCCTTCCGGCGGATCGATGGTNACCGTATTTGTAATGTCGNCGGTTGCATCGNGGGCGATATCGACGGTGACCTGATANTCGACTCTGCTGTTCGCTGTCATGTTGAGCTNGTCATNAACATNACCGCTGCCCGANTCGGTGTTGCCGGTAACCGNTCCGGTGACCACGGAACTGGTGAANNTTGCNGCNGTCAATTCAACNGGGAAAACGTCCGTNAGGCNGGCGNNAANNACNTCACTTGGACCTTNATTCGCGACGGTNATCGTNTAGGTGAATNGATCACCNGGACCAACTTCTGCGCCGTTATCGGACTTGGTNACNATCAGNTCGACTTCGCTACGAATCGNCGTCGTCTCGATGCTGACGTTGTTGCCGGAGTCCGGATCNGGTGAAGCGTCTGGTGGNACNACTCTGGATTCGTTGACGAGGTCGCCNNTGGCACTCGACACGACCGTCGCCGAAGCGGTATAGGTGATCGAACTNCCGACGGNCATGTCGACGGTNTCATTGATGTCNCCGNTNCCCGNCTCGGTGTTGCCGGTGACGGTTCCGGNCGTGCTACTTGTGTAGCTGACATTNTCGAGTTCGNCNGGGAAGAAGTCTTCTACCACGGCTCCTNNGACATCGAACGGCCCCATGTTTTCGACCGTGATGGTATAGGTGACTCCNTCGCCCGCAATGACCTCGGCNACNCCATTTGTTTTGTTGATGACTAGATCACTNCCGGAGTCATTNNAGAAGTTGACGATATCNGGCCCGGTCACGCCNATNTAATCGACCTGNGCGTCNGCNGANGCCATGTTGCCCCCGATGTTGGCCTGAATGGCGTCNACGTTATCTGCANTCACCGGGCCCGTAAAGCTGCTGAAGGGCATGAACAAATATCCGCTNGCCGTTCCATCAGTCAGCGGGATCGAAGCGGATGCGGACGANGAGTTANCGGCACTGCCCTGATACAGCGTGATCGTAATCGTATCTCCCTCGCCGGCCGTATCGATACCAAGCTTCATCGTGAAACCNGTNTTCTGGCCGCCTTCCGTCAGGTCGANACCGCNCAGCCCCATCGATGGAGTTAGGTTGGGGTCATTGTCGATACCGTCCCAGGTGACCGTTGCGACGCCCTCGACTCCAGACGTCGAGTCGTANTGCAACACGGGATTCAGGNCAAACGGATTGACNCGTAANCTGAGTTCACCAATGCCAGCNTTCATCTCGACGAAGATGTCACGTTCGGCACCAATCACTTCGGACTCGTCCGCAAATTGNANNGTCGAACCATCCGAAGCTGGCACGGGCGACATGGCGGTCGCCTGNTGGCTCGTTTCGAATTGATCAATAATCAGTNTTGATGCGCCAGGGCTAAGCANCCCACTNACNTGCTCCAGAAGNGTGACGCTACCAATCACTTGTTCGGGCTGAACAACGAAGNAATCNGCNAGGCCATNNAGNTCCTCAAAGCCGTAGGCACCGTTCTCATCGGTNATGNTCGTTTCGACAAGNGTGTCGTCACCNTTGTTGAAGANNCCATCGCCNTTGTCNAGGTAAAGATNGATGGTCGCGCCCGCGATCTCTTCACCTGCNGTCACCGAACCGTCTTCATTGGCATCCCCGAAAACGGTACCNGCAATGGCGGGGCTGTCTCCCGTTACCGCNAGCAATCGCCGACCTTCCAGNGATTCCAAACGNAGTCCTGAGCGTCGGACTCGNCGTTGTCTGCGACTNACAAATCGAGAGAATAGCCACGAAATCGCATCCTTGCGCATCGGCATCGCCACGTCGTCCTATTGATCGGTGGGCAGTTGGTAGGGGTCAGAGCAGACCTGACTCCGCTTCTCCAACTGTGTATCGGTTCCCACCGGCGTCAGGCTTTGCCTTCATCCGCGACCGGCGTGTATCCTGTAGACTTGCCCTGATTTAACAGATTCTACGCTAGCGTTGCGTGCATTTTCTAGGCTGCTGGACGGTTCGAGACTAGTATCGAAGGTTGAGGCCGATGTTGAGGCCTTGGAGCCAATAGTCGCTGTCCCGGAAAACAAATTCCGGTCGAGCGGGCCCTTCGAGGGGTCCGGTTTGCTGAGTCAAATTGACTTCGTGATCGACGACTTGTCCCGGTCGACTCAAGCGATTGACGTAGAGGAAGGTGTAACCGACCGACAAATCGAGACGCGGGGTAATGAAATAGCCCAGCGTGAAACTTGCTTCAGGAATCACGGTGAAGTGATTGGCTTCGTAAATGCCAATGTTGCTTTCCTGAGTTAACAGACCTCCAATGAGTTCCGTGCCAGGTAGGCCGGCTGGAGTGACGACACTGGAACCGGCGACGGTCGCTCTTTGACGCATCTCACCAAGTGAGACCGTGGCGTGAAAATCCAACGTCCAGCGTCCATCGACCGAGTGTCCCATGATGCCGATTTCGCCACCATTAAAGTCGTTCTCGACGTCAAACAGATCAAACTGTTCGATCACCGTACCAAATTGGCTTTCAGAAGAATCGATGAATTCGGTGGCCGAGTTGATCTGCAATGATTCGCTGACTCCCAAGTAGCGATATCCGAGCACTGAATCAATTCGATAGTTACAGCCTCGTCGTAGTTCGTGACGCAAAAAAGTCTGAATACCGTGCACTTCCGACTCCAAGGCGATGTCGACCGAGCCTGTTAGCTCCGCCGGATATCCGTAGAGGAAGGCATCTTCGACGCCCGTGAAAGCATTAAAAAACGGTCGTGCCAGAATCGGTACGGTTGTTGAGTCGGCTGAGAATTCGGCGCTGCCCTGTTGCAGGGCGAAGCCGCGACCGGCGATCCCAATACGGGCGCACGGGTCCAACCAGACACCCACCGTCAGGCGACCGCCTGACAATGCGTCGGTGGCGACATCACCACCCCAAATGATTTCCGTGCCCGACTCACCCAGGATACCCGCGACGTTACGATCCGTGCCCGCGGCGCTGGTGGTCGCCATCGGCGGCAAGTTCGCATCTTGTTGCCACCAAAGCAGATACTCAATGCTTCCCCAGACGGGAATACAGCCGTGCCAGCAACCATTGCATGAAATGTCGCCACACGAATCACAACAGCCATCCTCCGATACAACCACCGAAGTGTCATGCGAAGATTCGTCCAGGAAGCTAGTCTGCTGGATTTGATCATCCGTAAATTCTGGGAATTGTCCTCCATCTGCAGATCCGCGACGCAGTGGGTTGTCTCGCTGAGCGGCCGCTTGGGAGGCGAAGCTCAGACAGAGCGTCAGAATCAGGACGGAGGTACCGAAAGAACGACGGTTGACGGTAGCTTTCATGGCAGTTTCCGTGTTAGCCAGTCTATTTTTGCCCTGGAAAATCGACTTGATAGCAGTCCGACGCGATCAGACCCTGGGCGGAAAGATTCTGGTCGCTTTAGCTTTGTCGGCTGTTCTGGTCGTGCTGATTAAGCAAATCTTGAAGAGCAGGAGGGTTGTACCGGTTAATCCGGTTCAAACGGTTTTGTCGTTTGATACGTAGATAGCAATAAAGCCAGCATCCTTCCCGGGAGGGGCTTGCTTAGAGATGCCCGAATTTACACAAAATCTTGCTTGGACGTTAAGATAACTAGATACCCCGCATGCTTGATGTGCGGTTTGTTCTTGTTTTCGTTTTGCTCGTTAGGTGCATATGTCTGCTGTCGCTGAAGACACAAGCTCGAAACCGCCCGCTCAGGACACTGAAATTCAGCAGGTATCCGCCAAGCCTGGCTGGCATCTGACGTCTCTGTGGAAGGGTCGCGCCAAGTGGAATCTCGATCGTTGGGCTTCGTTGCTGACTGCCATCGAGAACTATGAGCGTCAATACAAGTCGCTAAGTGATCAACGGCTGCGCAAAGAGAGTCTCTCGCTGCGCTACCGAGCGAAGGCGGGGGAGGCACTTGCTGGACTTCTGCCACAGGCCTTTGGGCTGGTCCGTGAGTCGTCTCGGCGAACCACCGGCCTTCGGCATTTCGACACCCAATTGATTGGCGGGATGGCGTTATTTCATGGTGCGGTCGCGGAGATGGATACGGGGGAAGGAAAAACGCTCACTGCGACTCTCCCGCTTTATTTGCACGCCTTGAAAGGCAAGGGCGCTCATCTGGCAACCGTGAACGATTATCTGGCCGGACGTGATGCCGAGTTGATGGGACCCGTTTATGAATTGCTTGGACTCAATGTCGGAGTCGTGCAAACGGAGATGAGTCGTCCCCAACGTCGAAAATCCTATGCTGCGGACATTACCTATGGAACGGCGAAGGAGTTCGGGTTCGATTTCCTCCGCGATCGGCTTGTCCTGCGACGTCTCAAGCAGGAAAGACTTGAGTTCTTGGATACGCTTGGCGGTTCCGGTGGGTCGAATGCGCCGGCCGGGGAACGACCCGTGCAACGCGATCCCTATTTCGCTCTCGTCGATGAAGCTGACAGTATTCTCATTGATGAAGCGCGGACCCCGTTGATCATCAGTGCTATCGGTGATGAACATGAAGAGTCGATTCGGGCTTCCTACGCTTGGAGTGCCAGTGTCGCCAACCAATTCAACGAAGATGAGCACTACGAGTATGATCACGAAAAGAAGAAGGTTGAGTTGAACGCGGCGGGACGTCAACTTGTGCGAGCATTGCCGCAGCCTGAGGAAATGAGTGGCGTTGGCTTGATTGATTCCTACGAATTTATTGAGCGTTCAGTCAAGGTTGCGCGGGACTTCTTGTTGGATCAGCACTATGTGGTTTCTGACGAAAACGAAATCGTCATCGTGGATGAATTCACAGGCCGTTTGGCAGAAGGGCGGAAGTGGCGCGACGGAATTCACCAGTCGATCGAGGCCAAAGAGGGGCTTGAGGTTACGGTGGATACAGGGCAGGCGGCTCGGATCACGATCCAGGATCTCTTTTTGCGTTATCGCGAACTGGCGGGAATGACCGGTACCGCCATGACCTCAGCCCGAGAGTTTCGCAAGATCTACAAAACCCTTGTTGTCCGTATTCCAACCAACCGTCCAGTTCAGAGAAAAGCTCAACCCGATCGCGTTTTTCAATCGGGCGAAACCAAGTGGGAAGAAATCGCTGCCGATATTGAGCGGACTCACGCGGCAGGACGACCGGTTCTCATCGGTACCCGAACGATTGAAAAGTCCGAACTGTTGTCCAGCCTGTTGGAGGCGCGTGGCATCGAACACCAGGTTCTCAATGCCCGGCACATCGCCAGCGAAGCTGAGATTGTGGCAGAAGCCGGTCAGCCCGGTCGAGTGACGGTGGCCACCAACATGGCCGGTCGTGGAACCGATATCAAGTTGGGCGATGGAGTGACTGATTTGGGCGGACTCCACGTTATTGTCACGGAAATCCATGACTCGGCGCGAATCGATCGACAGTTGATCGGTCGTTGTGGTCGCCAAGGGGACCCAGGATCTTATCAGCGTTATCTGGCGATTGACGATGACATCATTTCGGTCGGATTTGGCCCCGACAAATCCAAGAAACTTGTCAACCGTTTGCAACGCGAAGGTGTCGACGTGAGCAAAATGAGCTCAATGTTCCGCCGGTCGCAACGCAAGGTGGAACGTCGACATTTGCGGGATCGCATGGTGTTGCTGCATCACGAAAAACAACGGAAGAAAATGCAACGGGAACTGGGACAGGATCCCTATCTCGATACGCCTAGCTAGAGGCCGTTTACCAGTGGATTGCCGGTAACGTCGATACGATCCTTCTGAACGGACAGTTAGTCGTTTGAGCAGGACGGATCACATGGGAGGCTGCTTAGCCCTCCGACCAAAACAGACCGAAGTCTGCGGCTGAAACCTCCTAAGCGGTGCCGGCAACCTATACTCTCAAAAATGCGGGAGACTATTCCGCTCGTAGAAACCGTAGCGATCAGGGGTGCAGACGGGGATATTTTAATTGCGGCTCTTCGTTGAGATTAGAGCGACCCGTTATCTGATCAAATGTCGTTTTTAAGGTATCGAGTTTTGCGCGGATGTTGTCCGTTTTGAGTCAAAGAAATACAATTGGCATTGTTCTCCTCTTCTATATCTTACTTGGCAATTCAACTTTCTCGCATCGCGACATGAGGCGATCATGAGTTCAGAACAAGGCTCCGTCGACTCTGCGACGATCGAAAAGACCAAACAACAGATACGTGGCTTAGTGCAAGAGATCGCGCAGTTATCTCGCAGCGATCTTGAACCTGATCAGTATTATGCAGAGGTGATGCACCGCATTGTCACAGCTTTGGCGGCGATCGGTGGCGCAGTATGGACGATCAACAACGAACGACAACTGCGACTCGATTATCAGATTAATCTCAAACAAGATCTGTTAGACCCACAGTCGGAAGAAGCTCAGCGGCACGTGCGGCTGCTGCAGCAAGTCATTAGCTCGGGCGAAGCAAAGTTGGTTCCGCCGTTATCCGGTGCAGGGGACTCGGAGTCCGCAGGGAATCCGACCAACTCTTTACTCGTGCTGGCTCCCATGAAGAGTGATGATTCGGTTGAGGGAGTATTGGAAATCTTCCAGCGTCCGGATTCGCAGACCGGCAGCCAGAAAGGCTATCTCCGTTTTCTGTTGCAGATGAGTGATTTGGTAGGAGACTACCTTAAGTCGCGAAAACTGCGTCACTTCAGTGATCGGCAGTCCATGTGGGCCAAAATCGATCACTTTTCGAAAGAGGTGCACAACAGTCTCGATATTCGCGACACCGCTTACACGATTGCCAACGAAGGACGACGATTGATCGGTTGCGATCGGGTCAGTGTGACGGTGGCCAAAGGTGGTAAGCAGATCGTCGAGGCGGTGAGTGGCCAGGACACGATGGATAGCCGCTCGAATGTTGTTTCCATGTTGAGAAATCTCGCGACGCGTGTTTGTGCCACTGGCGAATCGCTCTGGTACAACGGCTCGATGCAAGACCTTCCACCCCAAGTTGAGAATGCATTAGAAGAGTATGTCGATGAGTCGCATACCAAGAGTCTCGCTGTCTTGCCGCTGTTCAAAACAGATCTTTTTAAGCAAAAGCCCGATGACGAACTGGGGGCTGAAAAGACAGAGCGATACCAGTCCGATCATGGCGATGTTATCGGCGCCTTGATCATTGAGCAAATTGACTCGACTCAATCTCGAGATGTCATCGCGCCACGAGTGGATCTCGTCTGCCAACACAGTGCGCGGGCCCTTGGGAACGCGATGGAGCATAACAGCCTCTTTTTGATGCCTATCTGGCGGACGATCGGAAAGTCCCGCTGGCTAGTGACGGCGAAGAACCTTCCCAAAACCCTGCTTGCCTCTGCGGCAATTCTGATCCTTGCTTTTGGGCTTCTTTTTGTGCAGAGAGACTTTGCCATGGAGGCCCGTGGCACACTGGAACCTCAGATTCGAAAAGACGTTTTCTTCACCGCGAGTGGAGAAGTCGATCAGGTCAACGTCGTTCATGGGTCGCAGGTGACCGCTGGCGACGAGCTGGTGGTACTCAAGGATAATGAATTAGAACGAGAGATCGTTAAAGTCCAGGGCGAGTTGTTGTCGGCTCAAGATCGCCGCCGTGCGATCTATCAGCAGCTGCAACGTGAAGGCGCCAATGCCGAACTCATGGGCCAGGCGGTCGAACTCGATCAACGAATCATCGGCTACCAGAATCAACTTGAAATCCTCGGTGACAAAAAGAAAAACTTGCGGGTTCGCAGTCCGATCAACGGTGTTATCACCACTTGGGATGTGCAAGATCTACTCGACGATCGCCCTGTCACCGTTGGTCAGATCGCGATGCAAGTGGCTGATCCCAGGAAAGACTGGGAGCTTGAGGTCTACTTGCCCGATGATCGTCTAGGCCACGTCCTGGCGGCGCAAAAGAAATTGAAAGAGGGCGAAGAGCTAGATGTAACCTTTGTTCTCAAGAGTCATACCGACGAGGTTTTTACTGGCAAGTTACGTGAGATCCAGACGACTGCAACCATGTCCGAAGACCACGGAAATGCTTACCGAATGAGAATTGATATTGATAAGGCCGAAATGATCGAACGATTGGCTCAGCAAGAACCCAATATGGGGACGGAAGTCATCGTCAAAGTGAACTGCGGCCGTGTTTCATCCGGCTATTCCTTTTTCCATGAGTTGGTCGAATGGATTCAGGTTCGGCTGTTTGCAATTTAAAACGTATCGGTGACGGACTGGCGGATATAACCGCGGATGCACGTCGTTGTTTCGGAGGCCACAGTGGGCCTCCCTTTTGCAGGAGATGTTTTATGAAGTCGAGGTTCCTCTTGGCTGGGCTCCTCTTAGTTGGAGTCGTTTTGGCTGCTGCATCAAATACGGTCTCTGCCCAAATTGACGGGGGGTCGCAGTCCGATCCGTTGGAAATCCAAAGGTGTTTTCTTGGAGCGATTCATGCCGTCCAGTTGCCCGCCACCGAAGCTGGCATGCTGATGTCGATCGAAGTCGAGGCTGGCGATAACGTCACGGCGGATCAGCCGCTTGCACAAATCGATGATCGTGAAGCGGTGATGACCCGAGGCGTCGCCATGAATCAGTATTCGGCCGCCAAGAAGCAGGCAGAAAACCAGATCAGTGTTGACGCTGCTCAAAAGGCTTATGAAGTTGCCAAGGCCGAGTTGGATACGGCTATCGACGCCAACAAAAAGGTACCTGGCACCTTCAGTGCTGCTGAAGTTCGCCGACTGAATTTGACCTGGGAACGATCGGGTTTGCAGATCGACCTGGCAAAATTTGAACTGATTGTTGCCTTTTTGGATGCCAAGTCTAAATATTCCCAGTACGAACAAGCCGACGCAATGATCGAGATGCGAAAGCTCAAATCGCCGATGGATGGTGTCGTCGATTACGTTTATCTTAGTCGCGGTGATTGGGTCCAGGCTGGAACTCCCGTCATGAAGATCGTGGAAATGGATAAGCTCCGCGTACATGGCCGAGTCTCCGCTCGTTTGCACTCCTGGGCGGATGTACTCAACCGTGATGTCAAAGTGACGGTTACGCTCCCCGGTGGGAAGACCGAGGTATTGAACAGCAAGATTACGTTTGCGAGTCAGATTGTTGAAGAAGATGGTTCGTTTCGTGTCCATGCCGACATACCAAATCGGCAGGAAAACGGCAGCTGGGTCATGGGGCCTGGGCTGAGTGCCTCGATGCGACTTGCAGACAAATAGTTGATGACCCCAGCACTGGGGTATCTGTTTTTGAAGCCTAGTCGGTGCTGCTGCCCCAGAAGAAAAGGCCCGGAAGAAAAGAATTGATTTATGGTTTCGCTTTCCGACAGCCTTGTTTCCAGTGCATCTCGACAGTTGCCGCTGCGAATGCGCCCGGATTTGTCGGTGCGGTATCACAAGTACCAGGGAAAGCCCTACTGGGTGGTCAAGGAACCGGTAGGTCTGAAGTACTATCGTTTCCAAGAAGAAGAGTATTCAATTCTGCGGATGCTCGACGGAACCTGTAGTTTCGAAGACATCAAAGAACGCTTCGAACAGGATTATGCACCGCAGAAGATCAGCCTCAACGATCTGCAACACTTCATTGGAATGTTGCATCGAAGTGGCCTGTTGATCACCGACGCAGAAGGGCAGGGACCGCAACTTCGTAAACGAAGAGATCAAACTGCACGCCGGGAACTCATGCAGAAGTTCTCGAATGTGCTTGCAATTCGGTTCAAGGGTATCGATCCGGATCGAATGCTGAACTGGATGGCCCCCTATACCAATTGGTTTTTCACCAAGTGGTCGGTCATGTTTTTCTGTGCCCTCGGCCTTTCTGCACTCTTGCTCGTCGGCACGCAATTTGACGTGTTTCGTTCAAGATTGCCCGCCTTTCATGAGTTCTTTGGGCCTGAAAATTGGATTTGGCTCGGTTGCACTCTGGCGATCACGAAAGTGCTTCATGAATTGGGGCATGGGCTCTCCTGTAAACGATTTGGGGGTGAGTGCCATGAGATCGGCGTGATGATCCTCGTGTTGACACCCTGTCTATATTGCAACGTCTCCGATTCGTGGCTGCTGCCAAGTAAATGGCATCGAGCGGCAATTGGTGCGGCGGGAATTTATGTTGAGGTCGTGCTGGCTTCGATTGCTACCTTCCTGTGGTGGTACAGTGAACCCGGTCTCTTGAACCATATCTGTCTGAGCATCATGTTTATCTGCTCGGTCAGTACGATTCTTTTCAATGGTAATCCGTTGCTGCGTTTCGACGGATATTACATTCTGTCCGACATTGCTGAGATTCCGAACCTTCGTCAGAAAGCCAGTAAGATCTTGCATCGGCTCATGGCTCAATACATGCTTGGAATCGAACAGCAGGAAGATCCCTTCTTGCCACAGCGTCATCGTTGGTTCTTCGCTCTGTATACCGTTGCCGCCGTTTGCTATCGCTGGGTGGTCGTCTTTTCCATCTTCCTGTTCCTGAACAGTGTTCTGGAGCCGTACGGACTCAAGGTGATCGGCCAGATGATTGCGATGGCCGGTATTTTCGGACTGGTTGTTCAACCGTCATGGCAATTCGGTAAGTTCATTTACACACCGGGGAGAATGCACCAGGTGAAAAAGAAGAACGTCTTGATTAGTGGTGCGATTATCGCTGCCTTGATCGCTGCCTTCATTTACGTGCCGTTGCCTTACAGTGTGAAATGTGCTGTCGAGGTTCAACCGAGAGATGAGCGAAATGTCTATGCTCTCGTTCCCGGTACTCTCACAGCCGTTAACGTTAAGGCAGGGCAATCCGTCCAAGAGGGTGACGTACTGGCCGAGATGGCGAATGAAGATCTGCTGTTAAGCGTCGCTGACCTGCAGAATGCGTGCGATCGATATCAGAGCGAACTCGACGTGATCGAAATGCAATTGGCGATGCCCAATAGTAAAGCGGATCCCGGCAGAATTCCCGTGATCAAGGCACTGTTGGAATCCACTCAACAGCAGCTTGCGGAACGTGAAAAAGATTTCGATAAACTCAAAATTCGAGCTCCAGTTTCAGGAACCGTTTTGCCCGCTCCTCTAAAAAAGGCTCAGCCAAGTCCTGATGGTCGACTGCCTGGATGGTCCGGCTCGTTACTCGACCAATCGAATGTGGGCGCTTTTTTGGAGCCGAGCGATGAGCTTTGTCGCATCGGAGACCCGAATAAATTTGAGGCACTGCTGGCCGTCGATCAGGCGGACATCGATTTTCTCTCCGCAGGACAACCCGTCCGTATCAAGCTGGATGCCTATACCAACAACGTTGTTGAGACCAAGATTGAAAGCGAAGACAGTATCTCGCGTGAACCGATGCGTTATTCGTCCCAGGGAATGTCGATGCAGGCCGGCGGCAAGCTCGCGACCAAAACAAGCGCCTCTGGGATACCGGTGCCGTTGAGTACGACCTATCAGGTCATTGTGCCCTTGCCCAACGATGGTGGGAAATATGAGGCCGATTTAAGGGGTCGTGCCAAAGTTACGGCTCAACCGAAGTCCTTGGGATGGCGAACCTGGCGACTGCTGACCCGAACTTTCCGGTTTGATCTCTAGATCGACGGATGGCTCGCAGTGGCCGTAGAAGTGGTTTGATTTTCTCAGGTGATTCCGTCGCCAATAAAATTCAAATTTGTTTGCCGAAAATCGAATGTTCAGCCAGAATGTCAAGAAGACTTAAGCTATTTAACCGTAACGACTCTTAGGGAGAAGCCGTCGTTGTGCCCTCCGTTGAGCACGCGGCATGTATCCGGTGCGATCGGTCAGATTTACACTCTAGATGAATCAAGGAGAAACAAGGCAATGGCAGAAAAAACGGAAAAAACCGAAGCTCCTGAAACAAATGAAGCTCCTGTCGCACCCGAAACGGCACCTCAATCACAGGCTCAACAAGTCGGACAGCAGGTCCAATTAGATGACGCAAATGTCACCAGTTGTTACGCAAATTTCTGTCGCGTGACGGGAACCCCTGAAGAGCTCATCATCGATTTTGGTTTGAATACACAACCCGTTGGTGTGCCGGACAAGCCGATTCGCATCAATGATCGAATCATCCTCAATCATTACACCGCCAAGCGACTGCTGGCAGCTCTCAGCATGTCTGTGCAACGCCACGAAGCGGCCTTTGGTGTGCTTGAGACCGACGTTCGCAAACGCGTTCAGACGCCTGCCGGACAGGGTGCCGCTCAGCCTAATGGCTAGTCAATCCTGACGATTGATTCTCAAGACGCAGGTGCCGGTCAAACGAGCCTGCGTTTTTTTTGCGCAGCATTAACTGCGCAACATCAACTGCGCAACGGGTGCCTCCAGTGAGGTGTCCTTCCGTGAGCAATTTGAGCTGAATCAGGCAGACGATTTCTGGAAGGCGGATCGAGTTCGCTCGGTCAGCTGATTGTCGCGATCGGCTGTTCCCTTCAGGTTGAAGACACTGGCAGCCAGATAACGATTTCGCCACGCAGGCGAAATGTGATAGTAGTCCTCGAGCGCCGCAGAACTGAATTTGTAATCGTGCGAATCGTGGCCTTTGAGAAAGATTAAACGACGGGCTCCGTCGATGATGTCTGAGGCCGAGTTTCCGGCGTCGAGGTAGCCGAGGACTTCTTCGGCTGCTTTCGTGCGATCGTTTGAAACGTGATCGAAAATCGATTCGATTGCCTTCTCGGGCGCACCTGGATCGGCCGCACTTAGCTGATCGATTTTTGCGGAACCAACATTTCCGCGACCTCGCATCGATTCCCGGAACATTGGCAAGAAAGCGGCATTCTGGAGCAGAGTGAGTTGTCGTGTGACTGGGTTGGCCGACGTTTGAAATGTATAGTGCATTGCGTTTGTTGTTGTCATCGCGTGCAACGCTACGATGCCTCGCTGCCGCATCAATAGTTCTCCTGCACCCGCAAAGATACCGTCGTAAATGGAGCCGACGGAAATGCCGTTATTCAGCAGTTCGACCACCTTTTCGCTGGCATCTTGTGGCGAGCCATCGCGCAGGGTAGCCAGCAGGTCCCGCGTTGCTCCATCACTCGGTTTGCCGTTGATCCAATCGGCTTGAATCTGCTGTTGTCGCTCCAGGTTTTCTCTCCAGGGGCGATCCGGCGCTAGATCACTTTGGCTCGGATTGGGCTCGCCGGTGTGATTCAGCAGGGCATAAGCCAGTGACCTCAGAACAGGTTCCGAATGTTGCCAGCCGATGCACTGCAAGGTTCGCCAGCTGTTGGCGACAAAAATAGCCTTGTGGCCGATGCTGCGGTAGTCGCGAATTCCGTAATGTGCGAACTGTTCAAATAGCTCATTAGCACCCATGTTGCGAGCAAGTGCAGCGACGGAGGGATCAACTTGTTCTTCGTTCCACTGCTCCATTGCCTCCGTGAATGAGGAAAGTGCCTGATCAGGATCCGGCATCTTTTCCGCGTTCACCGCTGGCATCGTCCAATTGCCCTCGCGAACATCTCGTGCCTGAGAACTTTTGAAGTAATCCAGTGCCCAGAAGATGGGCAGCCACCGGTCACTCTCCGGTGAAGCCAGACTCGCCAGGTGAGCCGAATTCACGACGAGCACGGCGTGGAATTTGAAGCCGACCGAGGGGCGTGGTTGAACGTTCCGGACGCCAGCCAGTAGCAACGTCGCAAGGACATCCTGATAAGAGGTTCCCTGTTGAATGCGATCTGCAAATACCTGCAGCACATCCGCGCGCGGCGTCTGTTCGAGCAATTCCACAAGCGGTTCGATTTCAGGTCGGAAGCGGACGATCTGTTGTCCCGTCAGTTCCGTGGCCGAAAGAGGCCGCAACAGACTCAAAAAACTCAAGTCACCGAGCCCAGCCAATCCACCGGCGACCAAACCGTTACGCATGAATGTACGTCTGCCAAAGGAACCCATGATGATGCTCCATGAAAAATGCGAACAAAGAACGCGATTGCTTACCCAGCAAGAAGCTAACGTGTTTCTTGGGGAGAATCGAAAAGGAATTGGGAAATTATTCCCACTCTCCCAATGTGATTTCGCGTTTAAATTTTTGATTTCCTCGTTCGTAGTCGATGGAGACCGTGTCCCCAACCCGATTTTTTGCGATGAGCTCCGTTAATTCCGTCATGGAGGTTACCGGTTCATCGTTGAAACGGGTGATCACGTCGCCGAACTGGAGTCCCGCCTTTTCGGCGGCGGTCCCTTTACGAACGACGGTCACACGAAATGGCTGATCCTCACATCCGATTCCCAAAAAACCACCTTGCCGATGATCGACTTCGGTATTGGCTAAATCTGTTTGGAGTTGTTGCGCAGCTGCCGCGGTGACATCCGTGCCGTAGATCTTGATGAGTTGCAGATTTGGAATCTTCTTTAGCTCGCCGACGGATGCATCGGTGACTGGAATATAAAGGAGTTCCAGGGATTCGAGTTGAGGCAAATCGCTTAAACGTGCTACGCCATCGTCGGTAACCTTTCCTGACTTGACGCGAATCGCGTTGATGGTGGTCAAGGTTGCGATGTAGTGGAGCCATTGGTCATTGATCTGCTCACCCTCCATTGTGATCATCCATTTTCGATCTGGCTTTCCAAGAGTGAGCCATTTCAGATGTTCGAGATTCTCGGGAGATCCTCTCCACGATTTGTCGAAGATGACGGTGTTATAGGTTTCGGTCATTCCCACACCGGGTCCGCTACGGCTTAGCGAGAACTTGGCGCCCAGCTCTTCCAAAACCCTTCTCGCTTCACTATGCCGATTGTTATTGACGGCAATCACTGCCGAGGCGGCACGACGAGATGCCGTTGCGAATTCTAATCGGACAAGGTCATTGAGGGCGTCGTATGCCGTCGACCTCACCTCCGAGGTATCGCCATGCATCGCGAGTTGGCGGAGTACGTAAACACAACGAATGACCGTTTCCAGTTCACCGTTTTTTGCCGCTGCCAGAACGGGGGCGATCGAGATGTCACCAGCGAGTATCAGGCGATCCGTGGCGGCGGTCCGTGCCCCAAAGCTGTCGGAATTCAGCATCGCAATCCAATTGCTGATCTGTGCAGCAGTAACCTTGTCTTGGTTTTCATCCTGAGCTGAGACGGCCGTTGTCAAAGCAATGATGAGGATCAAGGTCAAACGACGGATTGACTTCTCCATAAGGTCGTCCTCGAAAGTCGGTCGTTGTCGTAGCTCACCGGTTGATCAAGACATGAGCGAGTTTAACCACTTGTCTCATGGTGATCTTTATATTTCTATATTATTCTTAGTTTTCGCTTCTGGAGAACGTCGTTTCCAAAAAGGTCGTAAATGCTTGAAGCACAAGATTATAGCTTGTTGGACTTCGGATCGGGACGCAAGCTCGAAAGGTTTGGCGAGTTCGTCTTTGATCGTCCGAGCCCGGCTGCGGATGGGATAACTCCGTCGAATCCAGGGATTTGGCGGGACGCTACTGCTAAATTCACAAAATCCTCCGGCCAATCGGGACGTTGGACGCCGGCCAAATCGTTGCCTGCCGAATGGACGCTCAATTGCGGTGATTTTCGACTCCAATTGAGACCGACGCCCTTTGGTCACTTGGGAGTGTTTCCCGAACAGCAGCAGAATTGGGATTGGATTGCTCGACAGGTTCGCCGTCATGGGAAACGGCCACGTGTTCTTAATCTATTCGCCTATACGGGGGGAAGTACCTTGGCTGCTGTCTCCGCGGGAGCCGAAGTTGTCCATGTCGATGCGGCCAAGAATATTGTTCAATGGGCCCGCCGAAATGCAGAGGTCTCAGGGCTTGAAGAGGCACCGATTCGCTGGATTGTCGAGGATGCTGCCACCTTTGTGCGTCGCGAACTCAAACGAGGAAACCATTATGACGCGATCATCTTGGATCCACCTTCGTACGGCCACGGACCTGCTGGCGGGACTTGGAAACTAGGTCGCGATTTGATGCCTCTGCTAAAGGGCTGTGGGCAACTCACCCAAGAGAATCGGCTCTTTCTTCTGTTAACCTGTCACAGTCCGGGGTATGGAGCTGCAGAGTTGTCGGCTTGCCTCGAAGACGCGGTATTCGGACGTTGTCAATCGGGCGCCAACACCAGGCGATTATCAATTTCCACCTCGGACGGGCGAAAGCTTGACGCGGGCGTCGTGGCTCGCTGGCCTTAATGCTGATTTTCTCATCGGACCACTCGTTCACGCAGCGCTGAATCAGTTCGTGCCCTCATTGCCTGAATCAGATTGTCGAGCGAATTTTGGCGATCAGGATGACTCTGCCAATGCAGTTTTTTGCCAACCCGCTGCATTCTCAATTGCATCAAGTGTATCCATATTTATTGAGCCATTCCCAAGAATCACGAACGGTTTCGTCGGTGGAACGCACGCGATAACCCAGCTCATTCATCGCTCGTGAGCTGTCGTAGTAGTGGAATAAGCTCGACATGCCGATCAAAGCGGAATTCACCTCCCCCTCGCGACCCGTGACTTTCGTTGCCAGATCACCAAACCAGCCCGCGCCCCATCGAATCAGAGGACCCATGCGGAAACGCGGTCCTGGGCGCTCCGTGATTCGAGCAAAGAGACGCCAGGCCTCCAGATAGCTGATGTTCTCACCGGCAAGGATATAGCGACGTCCTGATTCGCCCTCGTGAAGTGCTGTTACGATGCCATCTGCCACATCCCGAACATCGCACAGGCTCATACCTCCCACGGGAGCAGCGGGGGTCCAGCGTGTCGCAATCGCCAACAGCATACGACCGGACGACGGTTTCCAATCCCACGGTCCCATCATGAATCCGGGATTCACAATGATGGCGTCGAGTCCCTCTTGTTGTTCTGCTCTGATCGCCTCTTCAGCTTCTCGCTTCGTGACGACATAAGTGCAAGGCAGCTTGGGATGATCGGCTGTTTCCTCATTCACCGGCTGCTCGGCACTACCAGCGGCCAAGGCATCGACACTTGAGACATGTACCAGGCGAGCTCCGACACGACGAGCTGCTTTGGCGACGTTGCCAGATCCGACGACATTGACCTCTCGCTGCCGTTCGAGGTGTTGCCAGCCAATATGGATGTCCGCTGCGGCATGAACGACAAATTGAACACCCTCCATGCAACGTTCAATGGCCTCGGCGTCCCGGAGATCGGCGTGTGCCTTTTCGACGTCCAATTCCTCGAAAGGACGCGAATCGGTGCTTTCTCGCACCATAACACGAACCCGTTTGCCGCGATCGAGAAGTGATCGAACGACATTGTTGCCGACTAATCCGCTAGCACCTGTGACCAAGTAGTCCATAGAGTCGAAGCATAATGATCCTCGGTCGCTTGTAAAGTAGCGGTTTCCCGACGGTTGTATTTCCGAGGGGCGTTGTCTTCGCGTTTTTCTGGAGTCTCCCGCCAAGTGATCCGGTGACAACCGTGGCTGAGACGGTCTGACGGAGGCTGTATCACGCCGGCTGGGGGTGTATCGATCGATGAAATCGAGATAATGAGGGCCGCCATAGGATCTGCGTGACCGTGGCATGAGAGTTCGAACCACGATCATCGAGAGTCTGGAATGCCGCCGGTTGAAATTGTCAAGGTTGCGACCAAACAGCAACAGAAGCAGTTTTTGAAATTGCCCTGGAAGCTGTACGAGAAGGATCCCTTGTGGATCCCACCGTTACTGCAAAACCAGAAGGAGTTGGTCGGTTTCGCGCGACATCCGTTTTATGAGTACGCATCGTCACAGGCCTTTGTTGCCTATCGAAATGGTGAGCCTTGTGGTCGCATTCTGGCAATCCTTAATCTGGCCCATAACGATCGCTACGATGAGCAAATCGGTTTTTTTGGCTTCTTCGAGACCGTCAATGATTCTGAGGTCGCCCACGCTCTGTTCGACGCGGCCAGCACTTGGCTGCAGGAGCGTGATATTTACGTGATGCGAGGTCCCTGCAATCCGTCACTCAATTATGAGGTTGGATTGTTAGTTGATGGCTTCGATACTTCTCCACGATTTATGATGACGTACAATCCGCCGTACTATGCGGATTTGATTGAGTCATATGGTTTCCGCAAAGAGCAGGATCTCTATGCGTTTTGGGGTCACGTTGACATGCTGGAAACCTTAGACGAAAAGCTGGCCTTCATTGTTGAAGAAGCATCTCGACGCTTTGAAGTCAAACTGCGGAGAATGAACACGAAAGCGTTTGACGAGGACGTTCGGATGTTCCTTGATATCTACAACAAGTCTCTCGGAGGGACCTGGGGTTTTGTTCCGATGTCCAGCGGTGAGGTTGATCATCTGGCAAAGTCTTTAAAGTTGTTGATTGCTCCTGAGATGACCAGCGTTGCGGAAATCGATGGCAAACCCATTGGCGCGGTCTTTGCGTTGTTAGACTATAATCCGCGCATTCGCGACATCGATGGTCGTTTGTTTCCGTTTGGATTCTTGAAGCTGCTTTGGAACAAGAAAGCGATCACGGGAATTCGATTAATTAGCGCGAATGTGCTTCCCGAGTTTCAACGGTGGGGAGTCGGGTTGTTGCTTGTTTCACGCTTGGTTCCCGACGTGTTGAGTTGGGGCGTGAAGGATTGTGAGTTCTCCTGGGTGCTTGAGTCGAATCATCTGTCTCGAGCGACGTTGGAACGCGGCGGCGCGAAGCTCATTAAGACCTATCGCATTTATGATTACGAATCGAATGCTTCCTAGCATCAAGTACCGGCATCGACTTGGTAATTCGGCATGATGGACATCCGAGAATGGCTCAATTGGGCGAGCGATGCAAGTCTCTCCCCGCTAGTGGTTGTTCTGCTGCTCGGCGCAGTCGTTTTGATCGAGATTCTCGGACTGCTGTCGGCCTATAACGCGCTGATGAGTACGCGTACGTCGCAGGGAACCATCGCTTGGATTCTGGCACTCATTACCTGGCCCATCTTTGCCGTGCCCTTGTATTGGATTTTTGGACGCAGCAAATTTCAGGGCTATGTTACCGCTCGCCGCATGGACAATGCCGGTGTCGCTCGTGTCGAAGCAGAAGTGATGGAGCAGATTGCCAAGTATCGCGTCGAGTTAGGAGCTGTCATTGGTGAGGCTCGAGTGCTTGAATGCTTGGCCGACTTGCCCTTCACAAAAGGCAATGATGTAGAGCTTTTGGTCAATGGTGAAAAAACCTTCGATGCGATTTTTGCGGAGATCGAAAAGGCTGAGCGATATGTGGCTTGCGAATTCTTTATCGTGACCGACGATCAGCTCGGCCGGAGATTGAAAGACTGTCTAATTCAAAAAGCCAGACAAGGCTGCAAAACCTATTTGCTTTACGATGAAGTTGGCTCAAGTCAGATGACGAAGCAATATCTTGCCGACCTGGAAAACGCGGGCGTCGAAGTTAGTTCCATGAACACCAGTCGTGGTAGACGCAATCGATTCCAGGTTAATTTCCGGAATCATCGCAAGATCGTCGTCGTGGATGGAAGAGTTGCTTTTGTCGGGGGGCATAACGTCGGTGATGAATATGTTGGATTGCATCCTCGTTTGACGCCTTGGCGCGATACCCATCTCGCTATTGAGGGACCTTCGGTGTTGGCCATTCAATTGGCGTTTGTTGAAGATTGGTATTGGGCCGCGAAAAAGTTTCCCGCAGTGGAATGGCAGCCCGTTGAAAGCAGCGGCGGCGATCGCATCGTTTTCACGTTACCCAGTGGGCCGGCGGACGATTACGAAACCTGCGGGATGTTCTTCATGCACGCAATCAACAGTGCACAGCACAGAATTTGGATCGCCAGCCCCTATTTCGTCCCCGATGAGGGAATTATTGGGGCTCTCAAATTGGCAGCCATGCGCGGTGTCGATGTCCGAATTCTGATACCAGGGCTTGCTGATAAGTGGACCATCAAATTAGCGGCGATGTCCTACGTCGAAGAGGTGACGTCGGCTGGGGTCAAAATGTATGAATATGCACCCGGCTTTCTGCACCAAAAAGTGGTTTTGATCGACGATCGGATCTCGACGATTGGGACGGCCAACTTCGATAACCGCTCATTCCGCCTCAACTTTGAGATTTCAATCCTCGTCATCGATCGAGACTTCGCCCAAGATGTCGAAGCCATGCTCGATAATGATTTCGCGACCTCCTCACGGATCGAAAGCCTTGATGGAAGATCATGGTCACAAACCGTGGGTGGACGCATCGCGAGACTGTTCGCGCCGGTTCTCTAATCGCAGGCTCTACCCTGTGTTGCAGGGCTCGATGCTCAAGACGCAATGCTTAGGGCTCGATGCAATAAAGATGCTGAGTTGTTCGCACAAAGAGGTCGTTACCGCTGATGGCGGGCGAGGCCTGGCATCCATGATCGAGTTCATTCGTAGCGATTTGCTTGAATTCACGGCCCGCCTCAAACACCGTGCACGCGCCGTCAAGATCGAAGCAATAGATGCGACCTTGGGCATAAACCGGAGAGGATCGGAAGCTGCCGCCAATACGTTTGCGCCAGATCACTTCGCCGGTGTTCGCCTCGACACAAGTGGCCACGCCATCATCTCCTATCAGGAACAGCAAGTCGTCAATGACGAGAGGGGAGGGACGCTTGGTGACACCCTTCTGGAGATTCCAGGCAACGTGCGATTCCGTCACGTTGCCGTTACCCCCTGGGCGAATCGCAACTAACGAAGGTTTGATTTTTCCAGTTGAGTCTCCGTTGGTCACATACACCAGTCCATTGGCGATGAGTGGTCGAGTCGCCGAATTCATGCCCCCATAGCGAACTCGCCAGTATTCATCACCGCTGGCTGGATCGTAGGAAACAACCTCTGCTGCACTTGGGCTGATCAATTCTACCCGCCCGTTGTGCTCCATGAGGCTGCAGGTGCAATAGGCCTTTTTGTGGTCTCCGTTGTCCGATCCATAATCGATGTTGCGATCCTTTCGCCAGATCGTCGATCCGTCCGTGGTGTCGAGCGCCACAACAAACTGATGATCGTAACCGTCAAACGGTACGAAAAGACGGCCTTCTGAGATAATGGGAGATGCGCCAGGACCCCGCCAGTGGTTGCATTCAAAGTCTCGACGTTGCCAAATCACCTTGCCGGAGGTGGTGTCGAGACACGCAGTACCGTAACTTCCAAAGTGAACGTAGACTCGCCCATCTTCAATCGTGGGCGTTGGCGATGCGTAGCTGTTCGTCGGATGACAAAACCGAGGTTCTGGATTTTCGAAGACGAGTAAATTGTGTTCTATTTTGCCCGTGTCACGATTAATGCAAATCGCATACATCTTCATTCCGTCTTCGGACGCTGTCGTTAACCAGATCTGCTGGCCCCATACGACGGGAGAAGACCAACCCTTTCCTGGGATCGCGGTTTTCCATCGAACATTTGAGTTTTCACTCCATTCGACGGCTACATCTGCAGCATCTGCCCGGCCGTTACCGTCGCCGCGAAATGATCGCCAAGGTGTGTCGGCGAACAAAGAGGGTGAATGGTTCAGTGCTGGAAGCAGGATTAGAAGCAGAGTTAGCTGGGCTCGTGTAATCATTGCAGTTCTTCAAGAATCTCGCTGGGAAGATGAAACGGTTGGTTGGGAGCCTTTAGTGCGGGAAACGTTGCGGCTACCGAAGAATGCATTATAGCAGTTCGTTGACAGGGATCGTCCACTCGTTAAAGTTATCTGAGTAGAACTATTTCGGACGAAGGAGATGGAAATGCTGCCAGAAGATCGCCGTGTTTTTCTTAAGAAGGCTGGAGCCACGTTGTCTGCCACCGGAGCAGCTGCTTTTTTGCAACAAAAAGCGGGTGCGAATTCCTCGCAGGCATTGCGAGTCGGAGTGATTGGCGTTGGTAGTCAAGGCAAGGGGCATGTATCGCGATTCAATGGCATGGACGACGTGGAATTGGTTTACATTTGTGACCCCGACATGAAGCGAGCTGGTGAAGTCGCTCGTGACGTGGATGGCGTGAAGGTCGTGAGCGATTTGCGTCGCGTCCTGGATGACAAAACGATTGATGCCGTATCAATCGCGACACCAGACCATTGGCACGCACCTGCCGCGATCATGGCATGTGATGCTGGCAAGCATGTCTACGTTGAGAAACCATGCGCACATTCATTTCGCGAAGCCCAACTTCTGCTTTCAGCGGCGCGACGCAATAACCGAGTCGTTCAGCATGGGACTCAGCAACGGAGCAAGAGGACGACGGCCGACGCGATGCAAATGTTGCGAGAAGGTATTATTGGTGACGTGCTCGTTGCCAAGGCGTGGAATGTTCAACGCCGTGGAACGATTGGACGGGAGCAGCCATCGGATCCGCCCAGTGACTTCGACTATGACATGTGGGTGGGGCCTGCTGAGTTCGTTCCGTTTCAAAAGAATTGCCATCATTATCACTGGCGCTGGTGGCATAATTTTGGTAGTGGAGACATGGGTAATGATGGAGTCCATGAACTCGATTACGCGCGGTGGGGACTCGGTGCGGATGGGATTCCTTCCAAAGTATCTGCAATCGGTGGCAAGTACTTCTTCGACGATGATCAACAGTTTCCCGATACTCAAACCGTCGTGTTTGAGTACGCAGGAACCGATGAACAACCCATGTCGAAACAATTGATCTTTGAAATGCGATTGTGGTCGACGAATTATCCCTTCAATTGTGACTCCGGAGTCGAGTACTACGGGACGAAGGGAAAAATGTTTATCAGCAAACGCGGTAAGTTCGAAGTCTACGCTGACCGCAACCAACGAATGAAAGATCCAAAGCCCCAGGAACCCGCTCCGCTATTGGCCGAAAATCACTATCGCGATTTTGTCGATGCCATCAAGAACGATCGTAAGCCGCAAGCTGATATCCAGATTGGTTTTGAATCCACCGCACTCAGTACGCTAGGAAATTTGGCGACGCGACTGGGGAGAACTATCACCCTTGATCCGAATCAACAGATCGTTCTCGGGGATGAAGAAGCAAACAGCATGCTAACTCGGACATATCGAAACGGCGGCCATTGGGCGATTCCCCAAGGAGCCTAGCGACGACCGAAGACTTAATGCTGCGGAGATTTCTAAACCATGCAGTTTTCGCAGCATCCCCGGGACGCTGGGTGCACTCTTGTTCGAAGCGCGCTGCGGATGTATGCCGGATGAAGGTCGAGAAGTAAGAGCGAATTACTGACCAAATCCAGGAAAGAAACTGGAGTGGTTCTGGAAGGCGCCCGCTCGTCGGCGAACGGCGCTGCCCGCTGGTCGCATTTGTAGCATCGGACGATTCTGGGGTGACGCTTCCGTATCCGTCTTGTACAACGACTGAATCTCTCGCTGCAGCTTGACCGTATCTTCCGACAACAAACTTCGCTGTGCTTGTAATTCACGTGTCGTTTGATTCGCGAATTCCAATGTGCGAGCTCGGGGAATATAAAAACCGTAGAGACTGTTTAAGCCTCCATTGTCACCACGAAAAAGATTGGCGTAGGGACTGATCGACGGTCGCTGGTTCCGAATAGGATTGCGTCGTTTTCCGTTTCGCTGAGCTTCTGATGTGGATGTGATCAGAAGAATGACAGCACTGAATGCGATTATCCAAAGAAGATGTCTCATCTTTCAGCTCCTCACCAAAATCTATCTGGGACCGGGGCATTTTAGGAGCGCGACTCGCTAAAACACAAGCGTTTGGTCGTGGCCAAACCTCTCCGATGATAGACTCTATCGTCGTGTTTTGCCCTTCATCACCGTAAAAACCGGAATTGTTTCCCATCTGTTAATTTGCATTGACCAGGATGAGTTTGAGGGTCGAGGGGCTTTTGACGGATGTTTGCATCGTGCTCAATGTTACGGTCGATCCGCGTCGATGTGACCCTTGACACTGGAAGTTTACCGCGGTGACGTGTCCGGACTAATAGTCATAAGTGGACTAACCGCAGCCAACGAACCAGTGAATGATCTGCAGCCGACGCTCGCTGTTTTGCTTTGAGGAAAAGCGGCTGGGCTCCGGGCGTAGCGTCATGTTTTGCGAGGGGAATTTGGGAGTCGCCGCAGGGGAATTGTGGCGATCCTGAGCTATTTAAATCTCAATCCACGGATTCGAAATGATGATCGGAATTCACGGACGAATTCGGCGACTGGCACTGTTGATGTATCTGCTGTGTACAGTGTTGCTGACCGGTTGCCACAGCATGAGTAAGCAACCAAGAGATCCTGCTTTCGGCATTGATCGACTGCCTCCGGTTTATCAGTCGATGCCACGCGAGCTTTCAAAGGTCGTATTGCCTGAATACGTGATCGAACCGCCCGACATTTTGATGATTGAGGGCATTCATATTGTTCCGAAGGCACCTTATCAACTTCGAGCTCTTGATGTGTTGTCGATTCAGGTCAGTGGAGCACTCCCTGAATCTCAAATCTCCGGTCTCTATCCGGTAGAGCCCGGCGGTATGATTAATCTGGGTGTCGATTACGGTAGCGTCCGAGTGGCAGGGATGACCTCGAAGGAAGCCGAACAGGCGATTCTGGATCACCTTTCTCAATATCTGAGTGCACCTGGAGTCTCCGTGACACTTGCCCAAATGGCATCTTCGCAACAGATTCTGGGTGACTTTCTGGTACAACCCGATGGAACCATTACTTTAGGTTCCTATGGGAACGTCCAGGTCGTTGGTAACACAATCAACGAGGCACGTGAGGTGATCGAAGATCATTTGTCGCAATTCTTGGACGAGCCCGAAGTATCGCTCAACGTCCAAGCTTTCAACAGTAAATTCTATTACGTCGTGCTCCAAGGAGCTGGACTTGGCGATGGAGTCTTCAAGTATCCCGTGACAGGCAATGAGACTGTGCTTGATGCGATCGCAAATATTCAAGGATTAGAGCAGGTCTCTTCCAAGAAGATTTGGGTGGCACGTCCCACGAACGATCCCTGCCAGGTTCAGGTTCTTCCGGTCGATTACTATGCCGTGACTGAACGAGCATCACCGCATACGAATTATCAGTTGATGCCAGGCGATCGCGTCTTTATCGCTGAAGATCAGTTAGTCGCCTGGGATACGCAGATTGCGAAATTTACAGCTCCGCTCGAGCGAATCATGGGATTCACGCTTCTGGGTGTCGGAACGGGCACTCGCCTGTCCGGCAGAGTGCTCCAGGGAGGTGGAAATCCGAGAAATCGGGGGATCTAACCCCCATCGAGTTTGTGTGAAACAAGTAAGGATTAGTCGAAACGAGCGACGATGTGTCGTTGACCTTTGCAAGGTATAGAGTGAAACCATGCGATTACAGCAAAAGCGTCAAATTCGGTCTTGGATGGCGTATCTGGTTTTAGCATTGACGACGTTGGCTACAACGGGTTGTGCAAAGCTTTACCATGCAACGCATTACAATGCAGTTACCGAAGCGATCAACGAGCATAGACGACCTTACTACCATAGTAGCCATACCGGACGAATCATTGCCAAGAAACACGGCAAATACCAACCGGTTGAACCGCCATGCTATGGATACGAACCCACCTGCTGGCAGGCTTGGCCATTAGATTGTCCGAATTGTCCGCCGCCAGATCGAGTGATGTCGGACCAGGTGTCACCCGAATCAGCACATGACGAGGTTGCCAAACCCATGCCGGCAACCCCACCACATCAGCAAGATCCGACCGGTAAGAAAGATGACTCCAGCGCGAATAATCCGCCCGCGAAGCAGCCATTGCCGGAAGATATCGAACGAATACTCAAAGAACCGTTGCCACCCAAAGGGGACGAAGAACCCATTATTCCGCAGGGATCTATCGATCGTGATCGGTCGTTCGAATTCATTGGAACAGAGGCGGGTACGTTCTTGGGACCTCGTGCCGTTACGGCTTTGATTGCGCCGGAGCCCATGACTCGATTGCCAAAGCCCTTGAACTACAAACAGTTGAAGATCGGAAGTTTGATTGCTGAGGATTCGCTACTCAATAGAGTCCATGAGACAGCCGTCAACATTCAGACGTCCCAACCAAAGCAGCAGGTCGCTGAGCAGAAGCCACGACCGATTCACCGCCAACGTCGTCCGGCGAATTTGAAGATTCCTAAACCAGTTATCACATTGACAGGATCGGGTGAGAGCACGGCCTTGTCTTCTCGAAAGGCA
Source organism: Planctomycetaceae bacterium (assembly GCA_002723275.1). Lineage (GTDB taxonomy): Bacteria > Planctomycetota > Planctomycetia > Pirellulales > Pirellulaceae. Next base: position 222,935 of record PBNZ01000004.1, on the reverse strand, counting down.
CGCTGGCAACAGCCAGCGGCCCAGAAGAATCCAGTGGCCCAGACAGATAATGTGCAGTCGCCCAAAGAAAAAATGCAACCGCAGAAACCAGAGTCGTCCGAGCGAAAGCAGTTGCTAAGAATCACGAAGGACAAGCTTCAAAAAAACGATCGCCTGACTCCAGTTGGCTTTCCCTTAAACCGGGAGTCGTCGCGCCGAATGAGATCGTTGCAGCCCTTGACCCATGATGAATCGATATCTGCTAAGCCTGGCGTGAATGACGAAAATTCACAGGCGGAACAGCAAGCCGATCAAAATCAAGACGCAGAGATTCCGATTTTCCGTATCTCGACGGCGAAGCAGTCGAAACGCTCCACCAACGCCAGAGAACGATTGGTTCCAGCAGGTGAGCCGAAACGATTGATTCGGTTCATCTCAAATGAAGATGATGCTGATTCGACCGAAGATCTGGAAACGCTTACCGTGCCCGATGGACCTTCCAGTTTGAAGTTTCGCTAGACCGCTAAACAAGTGGTTCTAGTTGGAAGTCATCAATCTCTAAAGAGACGCCCTGTTGCAACATCTTAACAGCGACCAACAGGCGCGTCTTGCCACGGCGGTGAATCACTGTCCCCTCAAGTCCTGCCATCGGGCCTGACTTGATTCTGATCGAGTCCCCAGGGCAGATGCGACTTTCTACCGTCAGCGGCGCCCCGGTATCAATGAGCCTCGATATTTGCAGCAGGTCTTCCACTAACTGGGGTTGATTGTCCACTGGAAGAATCGTGGAAATGCGATTCGTCGTGAGACTCTTCGTGCGCTCAAGCTCGTTTCCGAATAGGAAAACGTATCCACCAAACAGTGGGATAAAGGACTGCATCCGCCGGCCGCGAATCAGGTTTTCTTTTGCAACGAGCGGCAGGTAAAAAGGAATGTCCATGGAAAGGAGATGCCGAGCAAAGGCTTTCTCCTGCCGAGCTTTTGTGTAGACCGCCCACCAACGTCGAGATGTGTCGACAGTCGAATCCTGATTAAGCAGGTTTTCCGGATGGATCGCTGTTTCAGCTTTTAGGATTGGCATCGCTTCAGTCTCGTACGATTTTTCAGGCGTTAGCAATCCAAGGATCGCTGCGGGAAACCGGCGTTTGATCGCCACCGTATTGACCCATGACTTGCGCAAAAATACCTGCGAAAGGGATGTTTCGAGTATTACACGTGCCCATAGCAAGTCAAGAAACTTGATGCTATGTCTGGTCCGCACAATTCATACAGATAGTACGTCTGCTCAATAAAAAAGTTTGCTGGATCTAGCAGAACTTTCTACTCCGTCCACAGATTCAAAGTCTTGCCGTTACCGCGTCTTATACTTCAACGGACCGATTCCGAATGCCTTTGAGGTACGTCAACCATTTGCAACGTTGATTTGCCAAGGAAACACAGCGGCGGAGTCTTCCGTAACAGTAGAGAGTGAATGTCGATTTTTCGTGAGGATGAGTGACTTGGCAATGTCAATTCACTTGCCTGCGAAGCGAGTCTTTCGTCTGTCTCCGGCTTTTGCGGATGTTCGGGTCATTTCACGCACGGTGCAACTTGCGTCGTGCAAAAATGACAACCGAGGAGGACGGAGTATGTAAGGCTCGAACCATTGCCACCCCGATTGACACCTTTTGAAATGAATCGTCGAAACGCTTACTTCACTATTGCTGCCCTCGCGGCATCGTTTGTCTGGGCCTATTCGGCAACCCTTCGTGATCTCGTGATCAGCTGGGAACGGGAACCGGATTATTCCCACGGTTTCCTGGTGATCCCCTTCGCTTTAGGGTTCCTCTGGCTGCGTCGTGCCGATCTGAAACAGGTCGAGATACAGCCAAGCGCCTGGGCTCTCTCTCTGATTATCGTCAGCTTGTTGGTGCGTTGGGTGGGGCACCGGTATGCATTCGATTCACTCGATGGTTATTCAATGATCCTTTGGCTGGCCGGAGCCACCTGGTTAATCGCAGGTCGGCAATTCCTCTTGTGGGCACTGCCCGCCATCGGTTTCCTGATCTTTATGGTGCCACTTCCATTTCAGGTCGAACGCCTACTCAGTGTTCCTCTCCAACGCGTTGCGACTGAGGTGAGTTGCTTTGTCCTGCAATGTTTGGGGCAACCCGCGTTCGCCGAGGGAACAACGATTCTGTTAGGAAATCAGGAGCTCCATGTCGAACGAGCCTGTTCAGGGTTGCGGATCTTTCTCGGAACCATTGCCCTGGCTTTCGCCTACCTGATCGCTTCTCGTCGAGAGTTATGGGAACAAACGATCCTGTTGTTTAGCGTCATTCCCATTGCTTTGGTTGCCAACGCTCTGAGGATTGTCGTGACCGGTTTGCTGTATCGCTTTGTTGGAAACGATGAGGCCATTCAGCGTTTCTGTCATGACTCGGCTGGATGGTTCATGATCCTCGTCGCCGCCACGCTCTTTGCAATCACGCAAATCTTTCTGACCTGTCTGATACGCCGGGTTGAGGTTATGCGAATGGATGACCTGCTTAGTCGCAGTCGTGCTGAGGCTTAATACAAGAGAAACGAAAGAACTTTAGTCCACTACGAGTTTCATCGAATGTCTGCATCAACTAAACGCCGTCGCATCGAGAATCTGACGCAGTTTGAACATGATTTTTCTTTACGGATGTTCACCTCCGTATTGATTCAATGGTGGAGGATTCTGATCCCCGTCACCTTGTTCGCTCTGTTGATCTCGACCGTGTTCGTGTTCTGGTCGTTTCGCCCTCAATACCGAGCCTCTGCCTGGTTGCAGATCAACGGAGTTCAGCCTTATGTCGCTTTTCCGGATCGCGAGGTCCGAGATCGTGACAGCAATCGGAAGTTTGTCCATACGCAAGTTGAGTTGCTTCGCAGTCCACTCATTCTCGGAAGAGTTCTTAGTCAACCTGAGATTACAGCGATGCCGGAGATCCGCAGTCGGCGAGACCCGATTGATTGGCTTTCCACGCAAGGTTTATTGATTGCGCCCAAAGGAAGTTCCGAACTGCTTGAAGTCGCGTTCGAAGGAGTGAATCCCGAAAACTCCGCTTTGCTTGTGAATGCAATCATCGATGCCTATTTCACCATGCGGCAGGAAAAGAGAGGGCAACGTGCGCAGTCGGTCATCAGCCTACTTGAGGATGAACGAGCACGTCGATCGGAAGAGATTAAGCTGCTTCAAGCCGAAGTCAGACAACTGCAGAAGCAGTTAGTCGCGAATGACCCGAGTCTCACGAGTACCTCCTTGATTGGTAGTGATGTCGTGATCAGCGAGAGTCCGCTGAAAAGCATGCAGGAAAATCTTGCGAAGGCGCAGATTGAACACAAAGTCCTGGCGGCTCAAGTTCAAGCACTCGAAGATTCAGTTCAAACAGGACCGGCCGTCCCTGACGTTCTCATTGAACGGGAAATCGCGGGACGTGAGGAGGTTCAACGTGTCTTGGTCGCCCTCAACCAAAAGAAGGCTCTCCGAGATCAGGCCCTGAATGCATCCAGTCGGGGTGGTACTGATCCGCGGATCATCAAACTGAATCAAGATATTGAATCGCTCGAGTCAACGTTGGAGTCATTGCGGGATACCAATCGCCCTCGCATCCGGGAAGAAATGAAGGCGATGTCTGGACTTCAGCGACAGCAAGAACTGGCCATGCTCAAAACACAGCTCGAAACTCAAAAACTAATTGTGCAGAGCATGCGGTCTAATTACGACGCAATGGTCGAGGACATCAGTCAATCTGGTGGCCAGACGTTGGATTTGAAGTTCAAGCAAGCGGAACTAAATCGTAAGCAGCAAGTTTTCGACAGTATTTCCGAACGAGCTGCTCAAATTGCAACAGAAATGTATGCTCCATCCCGAGTTGAGCTGGTCCAGAAGGCGACAACGCCTGAGGTACCGGTTCAAAACTTGCCGTGGAAGATGTTGCTCGTTTCCGTGCTCGCCAGCATCTCTCTTCCGTTCGGACTGTTTTTGATTTGGGAGCGAACCCTCAAGCGGGTTACCAGTTCTGAGCAGCTACAAGTGGATAACAATCTTCCAGTGGTGGGCGAGATCGCATGCCTGCCGGAGAAGAGTATCACGCATGAACTCGATGATGATATCGATCAACTTGGTTTGTTTGAAGAAAGCATCGATAGCCTCCGCACGGGACTCGTGCTATCGCAAAAGAACGAATCCATTCAAGTCGTAGTGGTGTCGAGTTCTGTTGCCGGTGAAGGAAAGAGCAGCGTTGCCTCGCAATTAGCGGTCAGTCTCGCTCGGTCGTCAGGAATGCCCACATTGCTCATCGACGGTGATATGCGGTCTCCCGATATTCATCGGATTTTTAAAGTTGAAAACAAGCCCGGACTCGTCGGGGTTTTGTCGGGTGAGTGCGATTTTGAGGACGCCGTTAATCGAGAGTGGAGTGAGCATGTTCACGTTTTGCCCGCCGGTTATCTGGATCGGAGTCCGCATAAGCTGATGGCCAATGAAGGATTTAAGCAATTGATCGCCAAAGCAAGGGATTCGTATCGATACATCGTGGTCGACACACCGCCTGTTCTTGCGGCCAGCGAATCACTCGTGATGGCGCGAGATGCAGATGCGACGCTCGTATGTGCGATGCGAGATGTGAGTCGAGAGAATCATGTTCGTATGACCTACCATCGTCTCTTGTCAGTTGGTGCACGACCCGTGGGTACCGTGCTCAACGGCGTGCCCACTCGCCAATACGCTCGCCGCTACGGCACCTATGGATACGAAACGGCATCGTCATACTCTGCCGATCAAGAAGAGGTTACTTAAACCAGTCCTGAATCCAATGGTTTACATCCATGACGGTTAAAACACCTGTCAAAAAAAAAGCCAGTTCACCGACGTTGCTTCCGGTACGTTACCGCTGGCAACTCAATCGTCGACTTGCGCTGATTACACTCCTCGTCCTCTCCGGGTTGATACCCGCGACCTATGTGTGGCATCAGTTTCAATTGCAACGAGTTTCGACCGCCATGTTGGCAAAGGCGGAGGAGGCTGAGGATGTAGGTCGGTTCAGTGAGGCCGCTTCCTACCTCTATCGTTATTTGCAAATGATGCCCGCGGAACTTGATCAGACAGACGTGCTGATCCGAATTGCGGAGAATTATGATCGTTCAGAGTATTCAGCAACGGATATCGGGACGGTTATTCAGTGGTACTATCGCGCGCTGGGTACGGCACCAGAACGTACGGATCTGCGAAATCGACTCTCTGAAATCTTCTGGGAGACAGGGCAGTTTGTCCTGGCTCAAGAGGAAGCTGACAAGGTGTTACAGAGTTCGCCAGATGACGAGTCGGCACTTCGTAATCGCGCACTCGCGCGAGCGGGGCAATATGACGAAGGTCGGCCTCTGCCGCTCAGTAGAGTGCTTGAAGATTTACAAGCAGCGCATAACGCGGATCCCGCGAATCTACGTGTGGCAGATCAACTCGCTTCGATGTATCGCAATCATGTCACGACCGATGATCAAGATCTCCAAGCCGACACGATCATGAACACCGTTGTCGACAATCATCCCGATCGCTCCAAGGCGTTTCTCGCAAGATATCGTTACCGCATCCAATATGGACTTCCGGGAGCAGAAGAAGATCTTAATCGTGCCTTGCTGGCGGATCCCGATAATCTAGAAACTCTCTTGGCGTCTGCACAGTTTGTTCAGCGTCAAGGTAAGTATCTTGATGCTGAACAAAAATATCGATTCTTGATCGAGGATGAGCCGCAAAACTATCGAGCTCAATTGGGGCTTGGTGAGGTACTTGTGCGACTGGGGCGTAAACGCGAAGCTGCGAAAACCTGGCAGGATTCGCTGGAATACATTAACGCCGGGCGTTTGCCAATCTTGATTCGACTGGCGGAGGTCCAGATTGCAACAGGTCAACTCAACCGAGCGGACGCTTCTTTGACACAGGTTGAAGAAGCGATCAAGCGGCTTGCGGTTAAGGGTCAAGAGGCACAACGAAATTGGGCCGTGTCATCTCACGGCTTACTCAAGGGGCAATTGCTCTTTGCTCGCAATGAAAACGATGCCGCCATTACTGTGCTGAAGCGAGTTGCTGCCACAGCGACTGCTCAAAGCGGACAAATTGCGGAAATGTCTCCCGAATACCAGGCCTGGTTACTGCTTGGCAAGACTTACTGGAATTCGCAGCGTTGGCAACTTGCTGCCGATGCGTTTGAAAAAGCACTGCACGCCGCACCTCAGTCCAATACCGCTCGCCTGTGGGCTGCTCGTGCTTGGAGTGTCGTGGGCCGTCCACAACAATCGATTATTCTTTGTGAGCAAGCTCTCCGCCACCCACCAGTTCCTGAACCCGTCTGGTTGATGTTGGCTGAATTGAAGATGCGCGAGCAACTGCGATTGCCGCCGTCACAACAGGACTGGAGTAGCGTTGCCGTAGTCTTACAACAAGCCGAAGTTGCCCTGCCTGATTCGTGGGAAATCCAACTTCTGATTGCGACACAACTGATTGCCGCTGGCGAGCTGGATGCGAAGCCGATCATTTTGAGAGCACTTGCCAATGCCGAGAGCATCGCGCCCGATTCCCTGCCCATGTGGACGCGAGCCATCTTCTTGTATGACGCTATTCAGGAGGGCAGTGAAGCTGATCGAGCACTCCAAAAAGTTGCCATTCTCAGCGATGATGAATCACTCGCTCATTTGTACGAATCTGCCGTCTACGCTCGTCGAGGTGACCACGTTGCAGCGTTGGAGGCCATCGACCAGGTGGATTTGAATGGAACAGATCTGCGCCCATCCGTCGAACGAATCAAGCTGATGATTGCTTATCGAAAAGGCGACGAACAGGCTGCTCGACACGTTCTCATGAAGCGGCTTGAAGATGGTATTCAGCAGATCGAATCCCTGTCACAACTGGCTGAATTGGCCGTGTTTGAGCAGGATTGGGAGCAGGTTGAACAACTGACGAAAAAACTGCAGGCGATTGAGGGACCCGATGGTGCTTTGTGGAGGTTCTTCCAGGCTCAACAACTACTCGAGACAGCTGTCGAGGCGGACTCGCCAGAGGTAACCCGTGCAAAAAGGCTGATGACTCAGATCAAACGGAAGAGACCATGGTGGTCGGGTACCAACCTCTTAGAGGCTCGCCTGTTTGAACTTCAAGGGAAGGATTCGGAAGCGATTGACCGCTATGTCGACGTTGTGCGATCCGGCCTGAAACAAGCCGGCGTTTATTTGAGTCTGGTGCGTTTGCTTCATCAGCAAGGTCGTTTTGCAGAGGCGGACCGCTGGATGGTCGATCTGCAACAGCAGCAGCCGATCGATCCGCAGTTCTTGGATCTTGCCTCGTCATTGGCACCCGATCGAAACCGGCTCCAACTCGCCCTGCGAGTTGGAAGACGGAATGTTATGTTGCATCCAAGTGAAGCGGTCGCCCGAATTTGGCTCGCTCAACTGCTTTCGTTGTCTGGCCGAAATGAAGAAGCCAGCAGAATGATCGGAGAGGCACTAAATCTAAATCCCGAAGACACGGCTTCTTGGACGGGCTTGCTGTCTTTTTACCTTCGCGTTGGCAATCGTGAGAAAGCTCTTGAAGCACTGAATATTCTCAATGAACATCCTGACATCTCCGAAGGTCAACGACATTGGCTGACGGCCCAAACGTTCCGACAACTTGGAGAGATCCAACAGGCTGACGATGCTTTTGAACGAGCACTGCAGATTACGCCTCATCGAACCGAATTGATCTTCGATTATGCAAGGTTTTTGCAACCGAACCGTCCCGATCGAGCGGAGCAAATGGTCCGCCAACTCCTGGAACGAGAGCCTGACAACATCGCTGCAAAAAGCCTGTTGGCGAGTTGGTTGCACCTGAAATCCGATAACGTGAACGACGATGCTGAAAGTTTACTGGATGTGGAGAAGAATCCAGCGGATCAACGAGTCGAATTGCTTGTTCGCTTACAAAGCGGCCGTGATGAAGATCGCAGGGTCGCGAGAGGTATTCTGGAGTCTTTGATCGTATCTGACGATGCGCGCCTAGAAGATCACGAAATGTTGGCCAGACTCTATCAACAGGATGGCCTCGATGAACTTGCTCGTGAACGCTGGCAATGGCTAGTGGATCAGCCAGGATCAAATACCAGGAATCTTCTCTCCTATATCGAATTTCTGCTGGGGAATGCCGATTCGGAGGCAGCTGAGTTGTTGCTGGAACGACTTGATTCGGTAGCTCCGAATAGCTTCAGCACGCTTCGGTTGCGGGTTCGTTTTCATCTGCTCAAACAGCAACCGTCAGAGGTTGACGGAATCGTTGAAGACTATGTGCGGCGTCGATTAGCCTCAATTGAAACTCCTGCTGCAGAGAAGCGAATGCTTCGACAGGTGGCGGAAATGCTCGAAGAATTTGGGCAAAATGTGGCGGCCGAAATGCGACTTCAACAATTGTTCGATCGACATCCCGATGAACGAGAATCTTTGGCAATGTTCTGGGTGCGGAACCAACGTGCCGAGCACGCGTTTGAAGTGTGTTATCGCGTGGCCACCGATTACCCAACTGCGGAAAACGGAACGTTGCTGGCCAAAGTCCTCGTTCACAGTAACGACAATACAGCAAACGTGGAACGAGCCAATGATCTGCTTACCACGATTCAACAAAACGAGTCAGATGATCGACAGCTTCTGTTCGCGATGGCGAATTTGAGGTTGAAGCAGGGACGAACCCAGGATGCGATCGACAATCTACGACATCTGACACACGTGTTTCCCGATCACGTGCTCGCCTGGAATAACTTGGCCGCTCTGCTTGCAAACCAACCGGGTTATCAAGAAGAAGCAATGAGTTCCATCAATCAAGCGATGGTTGTTGCGGGGCGTCCGATCGCAATCTTGCTTGATACGAAGGCTGTCCTGTTGATTCAACAAGACGACTATCAAGCTGCGACGAATCTTCTCCAGCAGGCAATTGCTCTGCCGGATGGTACAGATACACGATTTCGACTTCATCTGGCTTTGGCCGCTTTGCGAAGTGGTAATCTCACTCTTGCCGAACAGGTATGGAAGCAGGCAAGGGAGGGAGGCATCGCCGAAGCATTCCTGACCGATTATGAACGTGAGTGGATGTTGGAGTTGGATCACGCGATGACGCAGTCGGTGGAAGCAACTGCCGTTGACGAAACATCCTAAGGAGCGACGACAAGTGAACCAGATTAAATCGACGATTTCCCTCGCGGTCGTTGCGGCGATTGTCCTGACCGTTGTTTCCGGTGCAATTCATGGGCGGTCTGCTAAGCATTCGACCTTGGAGCAGGCCTACCGGAATACTGAATTGGCATTTTCAAACCTGCCGGAGAAATTTGGTGACTGGTATCTGGAAGACGAACACGGGCTGAGCGATTCCGCCTTGGAATTACTCGAATGTGGCGCATTCATTCATCACAGCTATCGGAACCGAGAGTCGGGGCAAGTTGTTAACCTGGCCGTTATGGTTGGCCCGGGTGCAAAAATGTCGATTCACGTTCCCGAAATCTGTTTTGAAGCTCGAAACTTTCGTTTGATTCAAGAACGGCAGCCTGAACAGGTTGATCGCGATTGCTTTTGGCATGTTGGTTTTCAGTTGAACGATGTTTCCGAGCGAAAGTTGAATGTCTATTACGGCTGGAAGGTGGAAGACGAATGGGTCGCTCCCAAAATGCCTCGCTGGGCGGTTGCTGGGCAACCCGTGTTGTACAAGCTGCAACTGTCCGAACACGTGTCCACTGCCGGGCAGGATGAAGGTGGGGCTCGCGACTTTTTGACTCACTTTCTTCCGTTGCTCAATGAGCAACTGGATCAGGTCTCGGTTGAATCCAATACGCAACTTGCAAGCTTGCATCAGATTGATGCAAAGGAAGATGAAAAAGCATTGTCGGCGGATCAGACCGATCTGGACTGACGAGCCCATGATCTTTGTAAAAAGAACTCAGCTGAATTTCATGATGTCACCTTGTCCGTTTTATCGAACAGCCAGTTAGGAAATCAGTGAGACGCTTGAAACCCACTGACATTCTGACCACCACCTCGGATCATAGGGGCGAATCTTCTCTTGAATTCGTTTCCATTGTGGTCCCGGTTCGCAATGAGCAGCGCTATATCAAGGCGACGCTCGAAATGTTATTGCGACAGGAATATCCCGAGGAAGGGTTCGAGATTTTAGTCGTTGACGGCCGATCCGATGATGCGACACGAGATATCGTGAAACGCATTGCTCGTATTCATACCAATGTAAGATTGGTTGATAATCCTCGTATCTGGTCAAGTGCTGGGCGCAATGTTGGTGTAGAACACGCCAGAGGCGACATTATTCTTGTCATTGATGGGCACTGTGAGCTGGAATCTACGACGCATCTACGCGATCTGGTGGACGCCTTTACTCGCAGTGGAGCAGATATTGTGGGCCGACCTCAACCGCTCCGTGTGGCCAACGCTTCGAAGTTGCAGCAGGCGATTTCGGAAGCAAGAGCCTCGTTGCTCGGTCATCATCCTGACTCGTTCGTCTATACGCAAGTGGATCGCTTTGTGCCGGCCATCAGCGTGGGTGCCGCTTATCGTCGAAATGTTTTTGATGCCATTGGGTTCTTTGACGAAACGTTTGATGCCTGTGAGGATGTCGACTTCAATCATCGAGCGGATCAGGCTGAGTTGAAATGCTTTTTCTCCTCGAAAGTTGCCGTCTGCTATGCACCTCGCAGTAGTCTGACCGGACTTTTTCATCAACTCGCCCGTTATGGACGAGGAAGAATTCGTCTCGGACGAAAACATCCAGAAACCTTTAGTCTTAAGACACTCTTGCCAGGTGTTTTTGTGACCGGGATTCTTGCCGGGCCTATTTTGCCTTGGATCGATACTCGTTTGATTTGGGTCTATTGGTTGTGCCTGCTCTTTTATGTTGGAGTGGTGATTGGTGCATCGTTGTCGATCGCGTTCCGTCGACGTGACTGGAAATTGGCCTTCATGTTGCCACTGGTATTTGCCACGATTCACATATCCGCCGGTTTCGGGATTCTTCAGGAAACACTCTTGGGCGGATTGAAATCTTGGTGGTCAAGTCCCGCCGCAAGAACGCACCGGACGATGGTCGTGGAACGTTCAGATCGAATTTAAGTCAAGTATTCACTCTCCTGGATCCGTGAAAGTCTGTTTCGTTATCGAAAACCTCATCGCCGCTGGAACCGAGCTGTGGATTCTGCGGTTGATTGAGAGAATGGATCGTAATCGCGTTCAACCCCTGCTTTGCTTGATCAACGGAAGCGGTGCTCAGTCACAAGCTTTAGAGCCGGTTGATTGCCCTGTGCTCCGTTTGAATTTGCCCGGCCTAAAAACGCATCGCACCTTCGGAGCTGCTGCTCAGCTTTATCGGTTTTTGAAGCAACATAAGGTCGACGTCGTTCAGGTACACCATGCGGATTCCTCCTATTTGGGGATTCCGATTGCTCGGCTGGCCCGTGTTCCGAAGATCGTCCAAACAAAATATGACATCGGCTACTGGTTGCAAGGAACCGATCTGTGGCTGCATCGCATGCTGCGACCTTGGGTCGATGTTACCGTCGCCAATTGTCAGGCATGCCGACAGGCGTCGATTGAGCAAGAGTGGTCGCCTCAGGATACCGTTGAGGTTGTCGATAATGGTATTGAATTAGAGCCGTTAGAGAAAATTGCTCCCATCGAACCAGTTTCGGGGCGTCCACACCAGATTGGGATGTTGGCAAACCTGCGATCCGTAAAGGACGCAGCCACTTACCTTCGTGCCGCTGAAATTCTGTTGCGTACCGATCAAGGCTTGACCTTCCACTTGCTGGGTGACGGACCGGAACGTGGCGAGCTTGAGCGGTTGGCGGTCGAACTTGATATTGATCAGCATGTTGTATTTCACGGTCGCGTTGAACGACCAGCCGAGGTGATTCAGTCGCTTTCGATCGGAGTCTTGTGTTCACTTTCAGAAGGACTTCCGCATGCGCTGCTCGAATTCATGGCGGCTGGAAGGCCGGTTGTTGCGACCGATGTCGGTGGGAATTCCGAGGTGGTTCGAAACGGCGATACGGGTTGGCTTGTGCCGCCTCGAAACCCAGAAGCAATCGCAACGGCAATCAATCAACTACTTCACAATCCAACGCGATTGGTCCAGATGGGAATGGCCGCTCGTCAAAGTGTGATCTCCCGATTTGGCCTGGAACCGATGACCCGACGGTTCGAAGACTTTTACGATCGAATTGTTGATCCACGTCAAACGGTCAGCCTTAGCTCATGAGTAACCAGAGCCTAAAATCAGAAGTAAAGTCGGTCGGACGCCATTCCCTTATTTACTTGGTGGGGCCGGCGCTTTCGAAGATTGTCGGTTTTATTCTGATACCCGTCTACACCCGCTTCATTGCACCGGATGAGTTTGGTGTGATGTCCATCGTCGATGTGGCCATGACGCTCACGATGATGCTGCTGTCGATGGGGATCGGTGACAGTATGGCCCGCTTCTATTATGCCGAAACTTGTCCTCTTGAACGACGTCGGCTGGTCTCGACCGTTTTGCTGGGACCGAGCCTGATAAGTCTTCCCTTGATCCTGCTCATTGTATGGTTGGCAGGTGCCGCTTGCCCATGGCTTGGTGTAGGGCCGCAGTATGAACCCTATTTGCGAATCGCCATGCTGGCCGCCTGGTGTTCAATGTTAACCGAAGTCGGGATGGCCTATTTGCGCATGCAGTACTTTGCCAAAACTTTTGTTGCGGTGGTTACTGCACAGATTGTTGCGACCGTTAGTCTCAACCTGATGTTTGTTGTTGTCTGGCAGCAAGGGATTTGGGGCATCCTGTATTCCACGTTGATTGTCCAAGCCATTTTGGCTGTCGCTTTGACGGTCGGGATTCTTTGGGTTAATCATGCTCGTCCCGCAATACACCACTTGCGACATTTGCTCGCGTTCGGACTCCCTCTTGTTCCATCCGTGGTGACCCTTCAACTGAGTAACTACTTGAACCCATTAATGATCCGATGGTGTGTTATAGGAGACCCGATCTCGGTGTTAGCACAGGTTGGGTTGTTTTCAGCAGGCCAAAAGATCGGCGTTGTTGTGAATCGCTTTGTGACCGTTCCTTTCAATGCGTTCTGGAGGCCGCGTCGCATGGAATTAGCGATGCAGGATGGCCCGGAAGTCCGCAAGATCCTGGCGCGTATCTGTACCTATTCAACACTTGTGTCAGCACAGGTTGCCTTGTTGATCAGTGTTTCAGTCGAGGATGGTTTGCGGCTCTGCGTCGACGAGAGATATTGGTCCGCGTATCAAGTTGTGCCGTTGATCGCGATGGCCTACGTGGTTCTCGGTTTGGAACATCATTTTTCAACTGGAATGTATCGCTCGCGTCGGACGATCTGGGCCACTTGGATCGGGCTCATTTCACTTCTGACGATGGTGGTTGCAAACATCGTTTTGTTGCCGCGCACCGGCATGGTGGGGGCCGCCTTTTCCTCGCTGCTCGCCATTAGTCTACGTGTCGGAATGATCTATGCCGTGAGTCAAAAAGCTTACTCGATCCCCTTTGAAATAAAACGGCTCGTTATTCTGGGGATCGCGGCGGTGGCTCTTTACAGCATGAGTCAGTGGGTGTACATCGATGCCACAGAGATGTCACTCGCCGCTCGTACTGGCTGCGGATTGCTATTACTACCCACGCTGTGGGTCTGCGGCTTCTTTCACGCTTCGGAACGGGCGACAGTCTGGGAGGCACTCGCAAAGCACGTTGCATTTTTGGGGCCGTATCGGCAATCGCCGGCGGATTGTGACCGATGACCGGAAGTTGTGGCCCCTATCGTTCCGCAGATTTCGGTGGACGCCAGACCATTTTCGTCGACTCTGATGGAAATGCTGATGTGCGAACCGATCAACAGAACGATGCAAACCACGAGGATTATGAACTCGTCGATAACCGACATTGGTCGAGGTCTTTAGGCCTTTGGATGGTCGCGATCTATATCGTCTTGTTCTTGATCAGGCCGTGGGAGATTCTCTCACCGTGGCTCGCAAGTTTTCGGTTTGAAAGAATGTATGCCATCAGCATGATCTGTGTGGTGGTTGCGATGGGCCGGATGCCAAGATGGAATCTGCAGACGGCGTCGGTCCTGGCGTTTACGGCAGTTGTGTCTTTGTCGGCGGTATATGCCTGGCAGTCACAGTTGGCCTGGCATTGGTTGTATCAGTACGTCACGATTGTCATTGTCTATTTCCTGATCCTTGCAATCTGTCGGGCACCTCGCGATCTGTTTCTGCTTATCTTGACTTACATCGCAACGATGTTCGTCTACCTGGCCAAGTCTCTTTGGGAGTTCTTTATTCACGATCGGCATGAACATGCCCAGAGCGTCACTCGGCTACTTGGTATTGAGGAAACGTATGGTGAGCCGAATTCCCTCGCCATGTCGGTTGTTCTGTCGTTGCCGTTCTGGTTGTTTCTCGTTCGATCTCGACATGCTTTGACATGGCAGTGGCAATCGTTGTGGAAATCAGCCTATTTCCTTTTGCTCGTAGGATATCCATGCCTCGCGATCGTTTCCGTCTGGGAGACGAACAGTCGGGCCGGCATGCTGGGAATGGCTGCCTTCGCTTTGGGGGCGGTGCTGTTACAACAGCAGCCAATCCGGTGGTCGAAGGCGATTGCCATCGGTGCGATCGCACTGGCTTCCCTGTGGGTGATTACTCCCTCTACTCAGAAAGAACGACTAAGCACGCTTTGGGACCGCAATGCTGGGCCAGAGAATGCCCATGCATCAGCCGCCGGACGGTGGGAAGGATTTTTGGCAGCAACCGAGATGGTGAAGTCCAGGCCGCTGTTGGGAGTGGGAATCGGGAACTTTAAGGATTATCGTGCCTTGTTCGTCGATGGGATCCCATTGGTCGCCCATAATCTGCCAGGCCAAATCATGGGAGAGATGGGGTTATTGGGCGGCGTTGCATTCACGATCATGTTGATCGCAATGTGCTTAAACAGTTATTCACTGTTGCGTTTGTCCCGAGCACAGCCGGAAGCTGATTTTCGTGTCTATTCAAATCTTGCGCAGATGTGCTTCTTGGCGATTGCATTGAGTCTTCTGTTCGGAGCGTCTTTGCATAATGGCGTGCGATACAACTGGCTCTGGATTGCAGCCTTTGCAGGATTGGCACTGCAGTTTTGTCGACAAACCGTGAGTGAACTTGACGAAGAGGAGATGATTGCTGAAGGAGGTGAATCGCCATGAATGATTGTGCGACAGCTAACCGCCTTCATCCAGACCTCATTCGGCAATTACGATCCTGGTATGAGACACGGTTTTCGCAAAAGCCAACGAGTATCCAAGTTGAAGAAATGGACGAGCGGCGATTTTCCCGCGTTTGTCGAGTTAACTTCGGTGGGGCAGCGGAACCCAAGACGTTTGTCCTTAAACAAAACGTCGATCACGAAGAGAACCGTGTTTATCGTGAACGAGGCTCGGCCGCAAATTTCGAATTTGAAGCGCTACAGTCTGTTGCTCCTCATATGACAAGCACCGATTGTTTTCGAGTCCCTCTGGCCCACTGTGTCGTGCCACAACATGATGCGCTATTAATGAGTCAGGAACCTGGCGCAAGTCTGGAGACCTTGCTGCCAGCGGCTCGTGTGACTGCGAGAAAAGCGACGATGCAGATCGCGATCGATGCTTTTCACGGTGCAGGAATGTGGCTCAGCAAGTTTCAACAGCTTGAACTCGGTACCTCGGACTCTTCAGCCTGTTTGACTTCAACATTGAATCACTGTGACGATCGTCTACAGCAAATCGAAAAAATATCCCATCCATCGGTTCCCGACGAGCTGAGATCAGATTGCCTGAAAAAGCTGACGGCTTGGATTTCAGAGGTTGATGGGCCAGTTCCGTTGGCGGCGTGCCATGGCGATTTTGGACCGTGGAATCAAATGTTTGATGGGACGCGCCTCACCGTACTCGATTTTTTCTCCTATCGAATCGATTGCCGACTGATTGATCCGATTAGCATGTTGACCTATCTCGAATCCCAACGCCATGCGCCTTCATTCAGCGCACGTAGGATCGAGCGACTTCAGCAGGCCTTTCTGGCTGGATACGACTTGGATTTTGAAGTTCCACCCCAAGTGATTCAGATCTGTGAGGCCGAACAACGGCTGCGTCGCCTACATGACTGCCTGATGGAACGAGGGCGGCATTGGGGTAATCGCTTTCGCCTCGCAAAAACGATCCATGAACAAGTTGAGTGGCTGCTCGGTGATTCAACGACCCGCGACATGAATACAAAAACCGATAGTTTTGATTTGAAAAGAAGGAAACAATGATTCGTCGTAATAAGTTGAAGGTAGGTCTGATCGGTGCGGGACATATCTGTCCGTTTCATATTCAGGCGTTAAAACGTGTGCAGACCGCTGAGTTGGTTGGGATTACGGATCTGGTCTCGGAAAATGCCGAACGACTGGCGAAACAGTTCCGAATTGGCAGTGTCTATCAAGACGTTGACCAAATGCTCGCCGATGTCGACGTGGTGCATGTCCTGACTCCGCCGGCAAGCCATGCATCCTTGGTGATTCGTGCTTTGGAGCGCGGTTGCCATGTATTTGTTGAAAAACCACTGGCGAATTGTGTTGAAGAGTACGACGCGATTATCGAAGCCTCTAATCGCTGCGGAAAAACAGTGGGTGTCGATCACTCGTTACTCCTCGATCCCTTCACGCTCAAGGCACAGCAGATCATCGCCGCTGGGATGATTGGAGAGGTCAACTCAGTTCAATGCATTCGTGCACAAGACTATCCACTTTATGAAGGTGGAGAGATGCCTGAAATGTTTCGTGTGGGAGGATTTCCGTTTCGCGATTTGGGTATTCACTCGCTCTACCAAATCGAGGCCTTTCTCGGACCCATTGTCGATCTGAAATGGATGTTTGAACATCGTGGTAACGATCCCTGTTTGCACTTTGATGAGTGGCAAGCCATGGTCCGTTGCGAACGTGGGTCAGCAGTGGTTCAGATGTCCTGGCAAAACCGTCCGCCCCAAGATGTGCTGTTCGTTCAGGGGACCTGTGGATCCATCCGGATTGATCGTTTTGGACTTTCCACCACCGTCCGGCGGCAGTTGCCTTTACCTGAACATCCTCGTCGCGCGATCAATGCGGTGTCGGAGTCGATCAGTACATGTATGCAGGTTCCCTGGAACCTCGCTCGTATGGCAACCAAAAAACTGCGACGTTATCACGGCCTGCAGGAAATGGTGATTGACTTTTACGAACGGCTGGCGCGAAATGAATCTGCCTTGGCTGGGCCAGAACAAGCGAAACGCATCGGTCGTTGGTGCGAAACTGTCGCCGCAGACGCGGATCGACAGAAAGAAGAATATCTTCAACAGCATATCCAAGAGTTGTCAGCGACAACCTTGATCACCGGCGCGACGGGGCGAATCGGCAGCCAATTACTCCGTCGATTGCTTGACCGAGGGGAAAGAGTTCGCGTTCTTGCTCGCAAGCCGCTCAGTCAGGAACTACGGAATCATGATCAGATCGAGTTCGTACTTGGTGACCTCGGTGATCGTGATGTCGTCGATCGCGCAGTAGCAGGCATCAAAACGGTCTACCACGTCGGTGGAGTCATTCATGGAGAGCCCGCTGATTTCGTGCGAGGCAATGTGGTCGGCACTGAAAATATCGTGAACAGTGCGCTCCGTCATGCCGTCGACCAGTTCATTTATGTCAGCTCGTTAAGTGTCTTGCAGGCGTTGCGATCTGAGAAAACGCCGATTGATGAACAGGGTGAACTCGAGTCGTTTCCAGAGCTGCGTGGAATGTATACGCAGACGAAATTGCAAGCGGAACGTGTGGTGACCCGAGCTGTTCATCAGTTTGGTCTGCCCGCGGTGATTCTTCGACCGGGAGAGGTGATCGGTGAAGGGGGACCGCTGATGTCATCCGGCGTTGGGCAGAGAAAAGGAAACTGGCTCATTATGTTTGGTGATGGCAGCCTGGAAATGCCCCTCATCGATGTGCAGGATCTCGTGGATGCGATCGTTGCAGCGGAACGAGAAGGCATCCGCGATGGCTCCATTATTCACCTCGTCGACCCCGACTCGACCGATCAAAATGAGATGGCGCGTCGGTATAGCGAAATCACAGGTGAATCGCTGCGAACGATACATGTTCCCAAGATCGCAATTTTTGCGGCTGCCTGGTGTCTTGAAAAAACGCTGAAGATTTTGGGGCGCAGAGGGTCTTTCTCGGTTTATCGATTTCGTTCGGCACTTGCACCGCGGTCGTACGATGTCTCGATCGCGAAGCATCGATTGGGATGGACACCTCGAAGAGGCTTGTCCGGAGGAATGATCGCTTCGTTGAATGCTCAAGAAGCCGTTTCGGATGAAGATGATGCTGCACTCGTGGCACCACTCACGACGACGATTGTTGAGGAGGCTTATTCTGCAACCGATGCCTAATCGTTGATGTCTGCCTGAGTTTGAGTGCGTGACTTGTATGAATCGTGTTGAGCTTTCCATTGTTGTTCCCGTCTTCAATGAATCAGGGAATGTACGGCGGCTGTTTCAGCAATTGGAGCCAGTGTTGGCGACTCTAGAATGTCGCTATGAAGTCATCTTCGTTGACGATGGGAGTCACGACGATACTTGGAATGTTTTAAGAGAGTTGTATCGCGATAACGAACAAGTTTGCGCAATTCGTTTTGCGCGGAACTTCGGCCAGACTGCAGCGATGCGAGCTGGGATTGAACACGCTCGGGGATCTCGTATCGTCACGATGGATGGCGATCTCCAAAATGACCCTCGAGATATTCCACGGTTGCTGGACAAGATGGACGAAGGTTTTGATCTTGTTGTTGGGTGGAGGAGGGATCGGAAGGATTCACTGTGGTTGAGAACCATGCCGTCACGCGTCGCCAATCTCCTGATTGGCTGGATTACTGGATTGCCTGTTCATGATAACGGCTGTTCCTTGAAGGCGTACCGTAGTCAGATGATCAAGCAGGTGCCACTCTATTCGGAAATGCATCGGTTCATCCCAGCATTGAGTCAACTTGTAGGTGCGCGTGTCACCGAGGTGGTGGTCATGCATCACGCGCGTCGACATGGAGAATCCAAATACGGCTTGACTCGTGTCGGCCGAGTTCTCCTGGATGTGTTTGCAATCAAAATGTTAGTGTCGTTTGCGCAGCGGCCTTTGCAGTGGTTTGGTGTCCTGTCGATACCCTTTTTCCTCGCGGCATTCATAACGCTGATGGGTTGTGGGATTACGTGGGCAATGTCGTCAGTTCATGTGCCGCTTGTTGTGACTTCGTTGGCCTTTCTTTTGTTGATCTATATCGCGATGCATCTGCTGTTTGTTGGTTTGTTAGGTGAATTAGTCATTAGATCGAGTTGTAGTCGTGTTAAAGACACCGGAAACAAATCTCCAAGAAACTGAGTTGCAGGTACAGCATCTGACCCTGGTTTGGTTGGTGTCTGGACGTGTACCTGACCCGACGGAGGTACTGCAGAGGTACCTCGCCGTGTTTCGTGAATTGGAAATATCCAAGGACCTATTGATCGTCAATCGTGGGATTGAGGATGACGTTGCGCATCGATTGGCTGAACAGGCACGCGCCGTAGACATCCCGACAAGCGTCATTGTTTCCAAGGGCATCAGTCCCTACGCCGGTGCCTTGTCATCGGCCTTTGGTTGTGCCACGGGTGATGCCATTGCGATTATGCCCGAATACCTGCAGGTTGATCCGGAATGTTTGGTGAAGATGCTCAAGGAACTCGATGCTGGAGCAGATTACATCGCCACCTATCGGACGGGACGAGTTGATCGACATCGAGATCGCTTTCGATCTCGATGGTTCAATTATTTGGTGCGACGTGCATCAGGAGTAAAACTGACGGATGTCAACTCGGGATTAAAGATGCTGCGGAAAGAGCTTGCTGAAAGTGTTCCAGTGCACGGCGAACTGCACGTCTATCTGCCGGTGCTTGCTGCGAACCAGGGTTACCGAGTGAGTGAAGTTGCTGCAGCCCATCTTTCCGAACGCACTGGAGAAAAGCATCTAAGGCTTTATTTGCGACGGCTTCTCGATCTGCTGACTCTCTTCTTCTTGATGCGATTTACAAGAAAGCCGTTCCGATTCTTTGGTGGAGTGGGATCGGTCTCGTTCCTTACTGGTGCGACCATCAATACTGTCCTGGCCTTTCAGCGATTAGTTCTGGATAAATCGCTTGCAGATCGTCCTGCGCTCGTACTCGGCACACTTCTCATGGCCCTCGGCCTGCAACTGTTTTCTCTCGGGTTGTTGGGTGAGTTGATTATTTTTGTGCAGGCGGGCGGCCTTAAGGACTACAAGTTACATGAGGTCTTGGATCTGCGGTCCGCCTCGAAAAGGGAAGAGGTTTTGAAAGAAACAAAAACGGAATGCTGAAGCCCCTGCAAAAAGTCGAACAGCCGGTGTCGAGCAAGGTAGGTACGCCTCAGTTGTTTGGGGTCGCGTGGTACCTATTGCTTGGCTTGCCCGCGGTCATCTATGTGCTCCTCGCACCGCGTTGGTCGCTGGACCTGGATGAGATCTACACACTCCGAGATTCTTCGCAAACCCTCCTGCAGATCTTCGGGTATGAGAAGCCGCTGTATTATTTGATCTGCCATGGTCTATTGAAGAGCGGGCTCCCCGATCTGCTGGCAATTCGTTTGCCGGCGGCAATCGCCGCTGGGCTGCTTGCTCCAGTGACCTATGGATTGGTCCGTCGCTATATAAGTCGCCAGATTGCGGTCTGTACGGCGATACTGGTGGCCGCCAATCCTTGGTATTTTCAGCTGTCACAATTTGGACGTTTTTACTCACTGGTCGTCTTGTTATCTCTGGCGGCCACTTTGTTCTTGTACGGTTTCCTGCAGGAAGGTCGCTGGCGATGGTTGTGGGCGGCGATCGGATCAGCCGGACTTGCGACAGCCGCTCATACGACAGCTGTCGTCCTCTTCCCGGCCGGGGCTGTCGCCTTTTTCATGGCTGCCGTCCGACGTCATCCCCGACAGTCGTTGCAAATCTTGCGGCGGTTCTGGTTGCCCATCTGTCTGCTGGGCGGAGCCGCGATTTGTCTGCTCGTATTCTTGGTGCGAGATGCATTTCTGGGGTGGTATCAGGCGCCCCACGGAAGATATGGAAATTATTCGTTGTCCCATTTGGTCATGGGATTTTTGATTTTCACTGGCTTACAAGTCTGGGCGCTTGGCCTGTTGCCCTTAATGAAACCCTTACGCGAGTGGCAAACGACCGAATGCTTTTTTGCTTCGTTATTATTCTTCGCAATGACCCCCTTGCTCGTGCTCTCGCCGATCGGAGGAGGAGTTGCACCAAGATACCTGTTGGCGGCGACACCATCGCTGTTTGTCTTAGCTGGATTCGGCTGGTACCAGATCAACTCACAGTTGGCATTCTGGGCACAACGTGTTGTGTTGGCCGCTGTCATCCTGGTCATGAACGTGCCCATGGCTCTTTCGACTTTGAGCGATGGTAACCATTGTGATTACCGATCGGCCGTTGCGTTCGTGGAGAATTGTGACGCGGACAATCCCATTGTCTTCTGCACGGCGCACGAGTTGTATCGCTACTACGCCAATCAGAATTCCGAGCTATACGAATTGCATACGTTGGCCGATTGGTCGACGCCGCCAAGCCGTTCGGCGGGACCAATTCAGAACGAGCTGTTGGATCAACTCAAGATTGCCGAACAGACAGGACGTGAACTCTTTCTCGTGTCTCGTGAGGATCGTCGGCAGTTTCAAGACGATGTCCAACGATGGATCGCTCAAAACTTCCGGTTGATGCGGACGATCGAAACACCTCGATACGACCATCGCCGCAATCAAGTCGCGATTTACACATACTGTCCCCGATAGTGCGAGTTTCCACTCCAATAATGGCTGCTGCCGATACGATCACCATCGATACCCACGGACATTTTTATTCGTTGTTCGATGTTGACAACTTTGTCAGGACAGCATTTCGCAGGTTGTCAACAACAACGGCTCGATCCATAGGATGCTTGTGTATTGCTTCATGTCATGCTGTGCGACATCCTCTCAAGCCATTTCGAGATGCCGCCGAATCAAAGACGAGATCCTGGGAGTTGGTTGAATCCGGTGAGAGTGAATCTCTCATGGTGCGAGGAGAAGGTCGGCTTCCGTTAATTCTTCTGGCGTCGCGTCAGGTCACGACTGCCGAAGGGCTTGAACTTCTCGCGTTGGGTACGGATGTCCCGTTACAACACAAAAGAACACTTTCCCAAACAGTCGACGACGTGCTGTCGTCTAACGCCATTCCCGTAATTCCATGGGGAGTTGGCAAGTGGTGTTTTTCACGCCGGCAAGCGTTGCATCGTTTTCTTCGTGATGATAGCCAAAGCGACGATGTGTTCTTAGGAGACATTGCGGGACGAACTCAGTGGCTGTCATCCGGGTTGTCAGAGGGGATTCGAGAAAACGCTCGTTGGTTGCACGGCAGCGATCCGCTACCGATTCGAGGTGCTGAACGTACCGTCGGTCGCCTCGGGTCGCAATTAGATGAGCCGTTTTATCTGGATCGTCCCAAATCGTCTCTGATCAGAGCGCTACAGAATCTCAAGTCTTCACCCAGGCGATGGGGTCAATATGACTCGCTCGTCACCATGATTACACAGCAATTCAAACTTCGTACTCGGAGACCTTGATGACAGGCCTCGGCCGCATTCCCGAAAAACATCGCTTTGATCTGATCGTCATTGGTGGTGGCATCAGCGGTGCCTGTATGGTGCACGAAGCTACGCTATACGGCCTCAATGCTATCCTGCTAGAGGCTGGTGACTTTGGCCATGCAAATAGCTCTAACTCTTTGCGAATACTGCACGGCGGAATCCGATATCTGTCTCGCCTGCAACTGCGGGCCTGTCGACAGTCCTGTGCGGAACAGGCCTGGTTCGCACGACGTTTTCCACGCTATACGCGGAGCGTGCGTTGTCTTTACCCGATTGAAAACAGCCTGGGTGATTACCTTGCCGCACGTGCGCTAAAGGGAGTCTATCGCGTTTCGACATGGGGACTCACCAGGGGTGGAACCGAGACTACTGAGATGGACAGCAGACGAGCGAACTATCACCGTGCTTATCGGGAAATGACCGGGACTGATGCCGCTAATTTCGTCGACTGGGAAGAGGTTGTAATGATGAGTCCGGCGCGGATTCTCATTCAGTTGTTGAAACAATCCTGCCTGCTCGGTAACGCCTGTGTGAATTACACGCAAGTCGATCGCCTGGATCATCGAGACGGTCGAATACGAGGAGTCTACGCACACGACGTGGAACACGGGACTGAGTATCACTTTGAAGCACCATTCGTCGTGAATTGCGGAGCGGCACGGATACCGGGCTGCGAAGTTGTGCAGTCACGGCTACCGCGGAGTCCTCAATCGCTGGCGGTGAATCTCGTTCTTCGAAAACCCGTGTTAGAAGATGTGATCTTGGTGGGTCGAGGAAGACAAGCGGGCGATAACACTATTCTGCTAACCCCTCGAAACGGTCACCTTGTCGCGGGCACGTTTCACTTTGCCACGGAACATTCCGACAGGTCTTCCCAGCCCTCGTCAAATCAGTTGATCGAGTGTGTTCAACAGCTTAATCGAATCTTTCCGCAGGCTGAATTTGAACGAGATAACATTGTGGGCGTCGAGTCGGGCGCACTCCCTGTGAGTCGTCGCGGAGAGCGTATTCCAAGGCTCCCTGATCAGATCCATACGCAGATGACCCGCGATGGTAAGAGTGGACTGATCACGGTGAGAAATATGAAGTACACCACAGCGCATCGGCTCGCTCGGAAGACGCTTCACCGAATTGCACCCCAGGCGACACGCCGACGTGATCCCGGCCCCGTTGAGTATGAGAATTTTGACTGGTCTGCCTATCACCCGAATCGAGTGATTCCAAGGCAGCGACTCGCGGAAACCCTTAAAACGCTTTGCCGGCAAGAGGCTGTCCGACAGCTATCCGATTTGACGCTACGCAGAACAGAGTGGGGTAGGGAGGCAAGTTTTCGACGACAAGATTTGGTCGAAGTTGCCGACCTGACTGGCTTGAGTTTCTGCGGGGAATCATTGTCCGCCGCCGGAGCAGTCATGGGATCGTTATCTGAGGCGACAACGGTCGCTGCATCTGGCGAATCGCCCATTCAAACATCATGAATCTCACGAAACAAATTCGCGGTGTACAACGCGGCGCACCGGATATCGCGTCGTCGACCATTGAGTACCGTCGTCGCTTTTCGGGGTCGGTAGGCCGTTACTTTCTTGAACGTCAAACGTTGCATCTGTTGGATTATATGTCGCAGTGTGAGCCGAACACCGTGCTCGATGTTGGCGGTGGCCATGGCCAGGCGGCAATTCCACTCGTTCGTCAAGGATACGAAGTAACCGTTGTCGGAAGTGACGCATCTTGCGAACTGTTGCTGCAACAATCGCTCCGCGCCTCGGAATATGCTTTTGTGCAAAGTGATCTCTTGAATTTGCCGTTTCCTGATGAAACATTCGATGTTGTCGTGGCGCTACGTTTAATGGCACACCTGAAGCAATGGCCGTTATTGATTAAGGAACTTTGCCGTGTCTCACGCTATGGCGTGATCATCGACTATCCCGAAAACAACAGTTTCAATCGATGTCATCGTCAATTATTTGGCGTGAAGCAGGCGATCGAAAAGGATGCGAGGCCGTTTCAGACATTGTCCTGCGAAGAACTTGTGCAAAGCTTTGGCGCGAACGGATTTGATATTTCTAGTCGGACAAAGCAATTCTTCTTGCCAATGGCCATTCATCGCGCCTTGAAAACTAGATTGTTCTCCTCGCTATCTGAATGGACTTTTCGAAAACTCGGACTCACCTCGCGATGGGGATCCCCTGGGTTTCTGCTTGCCCGACGATACGCAACTTCACACCGCAACCGAGGAGACGACTCTTGAGAGTTCTGGTACTGGCTCCTCAGCCGTTCTTTCAACTTAGAGGCACTCCAATAGCAACGAAGTTGCTATTGGAAAGATTGTCTGAGGGAGGATATCAGGTTGACTTGCTTACCCTGCATGAAGGTACAGATGTGGACTTGCCCCGCTGTCAAATCCATCGGATTCCACGAATACCATGGGTCAAGGGTATACCACCTGGATTTTCCATTAAGAAGCTTATCTGTGATGTGGTGATGCTCGTGACGGCTTGGCAACTTTGTCGGAAGCAAAATTGGGATGTGATTCACGCGATTGAGGAATCTGTCTTTATCGCGTGGCTCCTCAAAAAACGGTTTGGCATTCCCTACGTCTACGATATGGATTCTTCCTTGCCGGAACAACTTGCGGACACCGTTCCAGTCGCGCGATCGCTGATCCCCCTCGCGCAGAGATTTGAGGCTGTCATGATTGCCGGCAGTCATGGTGTCATGACGATGTGCAAGTCTTTAGAAGATCTCGCCCGACGGTACGCAAAAGATGCGATCGTCGTTCGAGTGGAAGACTTTAGTTTGCTTTCGGACGCGAATGCGGAAGCTCCCGCAGTCCTGGAGTCACTTGATGGACCCATCATTATGTATGTCGGCAATCTACAGTCGTACCAGGGCATTGACCTTTTGCTAGATTCATTTGCGAAGGTTCAGGTGATCCACCCTCATGCACGTCTGGTGATCTGTGGAGGATCGCCAAAGGACGTTACCCGATATCGCAAGTATGCTCGATACGTGGGTATCGACCGCAGAACTCATTTGTTGGGAGTCTGCGATTTGTCGATGTTGATGTCTTATTTGAAGCGGGCGGATGTTTTGGTGTCACCGCGACTGAACGGACGCAATACACCGATGAAGATCTATTCGTACCTGGATTCCGGAACCCCAGTCGTTGCGACACAAATCCCTTCACATTCGCAGGTGTTATCGGACAACGTTGCGGTCATGGTGTCTCCGAATGTGAATTCGATGTCGGAGGCGATTTCACAAGTGCTCGATTGTCCGGCAGAAGGGATTGCCATGGGGAAACGTGCTCAGCAATACGTGCGCGATCACTTTTGTCCCGACGCGGCGCTTGAGACCATCGATAATTTTTATGCGGAATTGAAGATGCAGTTGAGACCTGCGACAGCCGATGAAGAGACGGTGTTGGCATGAGTAAAACGGTATTGATCACGGGTGCAGCGGGATTTACCGGCAGTCATTTGACCCGGACTCTTGCTCAACGCGGCTATTCCGTACGCGCGTTAGTGCGATCTCATCGTAACGTTGAACAACTTCAACATCCGAATATCCAATGGATACGAGGTGATATTTGTGATGTGGCGGCAGTGAACGGTGCAGTCGCCGGCGTTGATCGTGTTTTTCACCTGGCGGCGCTTTATCGATCAGCTCGACACAGCGATGATGTGTATCGGGAAATCAATGTTGAGGGAACTCGTAACCTCCTCGCCGCGGCCCAGCGTCATCAGGTTGAGCGGTTTGTGCACTGCAGTACGATCGGTGTTCACGGTGACGTGCAGGCAGTGCCGGCGAATGAGTCTGCGCCGCTTCAGCCCGGGGATATCTATCAAGAAACAAAATTGGCCGGCGAAAACATCGTGCAACGCTATATCCAGGAGGGCTTGCCTGCCTCGATTGTTCGACCTGCCGGCATTTACGGGCCCGGTGATCGACGCTTCCTCAAATTGTTTCGAATGATCAAATCGCGAAAGTTTCGTATGTTTGGGAGCGGCAAAACGTTGCTGCACCTGGTATACATCGATGACCTCGTGGACGGATTTATTCGTTGTGGTGAAGAAGCAACGGCCATTGGTGAGACCTACATTATCGCCGGTGAACGGTATGTCACCTTGAACGAGCTGACTCGGCATGTGGCGCAGGTCACACGAGTGAAACTGCGTCCACGACATTGGCCCTACCAGCCGCTTTGGCTGGCCGCTTATCTTTGTGAAACGTGTTGCCGCAGTCTCTCCATCGAACCTCCACTTCATCGAAGGAGGGTTGAGTTTTTCGTGAAGAATCGTGCCTTTGATATCGCCAAGGCTGTGTCCGAGTTGGGGTTTCAACCCCGCATTGATCTAGCAACTGGTTTGCAACGTACCGCCACCTGGTATCGCCAGCAGGGGTGGCTCTAGACCCGATGATGAATATTTGTTTGGACGTACGGTATACGACTCGTAGTGGTGCGAGCACCGTCATCGAGGCGTTTCTTGAAAATCTTCCTGAAAAAATCAGGGGAGTTTCTATCGATGTCGTGACCCATCGCGATCAACATCGGAATCGTCCACGGGTAAAGGTGCCGTTTCGAAATCGGCTGTTGGAATTTCAGTGGTCCCAAACGGTTCTCGCTCAGACGTTGGCCGAACGTCGGTATGACATCTATCACAGTCTCAAACATGTCGGACCAATTCGTTGCCCCATTCGATCGATTTACCGGGTGCCTGCCGTCGGTCAATTTGTGGGGCAATATCCGCAGAAAATGATGGACCAGATCTATTGGGGACGGGCCGCAAAACATGTCTATCGAAAAGCCGATGCACTCATCGCAGTGTCGGAATATGTTCGCAGGGGTTTAATCGAGTACTTGAATGTACCCGCAAAGCGAGTTCACACAATTCACAACGGTGTGGATCCGCGTTTTCGAGCCATTCCCCAGGATCAGGATGATGTGAATCGACTGAGGCGATGTGGTATCGATCGTTCATTCCTGCTGTGTGTTGCAAATGTGTTGCCTGTCAAAAACCTCATCACAGCAGTGAAAGCGTTTCAACGTCTGGCTGATGATGGACTCCAGCTCGTCATTGCTGGAAATGATTTGACGGCTGAGGCGGACCGCATACGAAAGTTGACGGATACCCTCGGGATTTCCGAACGCGTTTTGTTTCTCGGTCGACAGAATCCAGAGCAACTGTTGATGTTCTATAACCGCGCTCAGATGCTCTTGCACCCATCTTTTCATGAGGGGCTCAGCAGCACGTTGCTGGAAGCCATGGCGTGTGGCTTGCCAATCGTTGCAGCCAACACGACTTCGATTCCCGAAACGACGAAAAACGCGGCGGTTTATCACGATGCCACCGATGTCGATCAGCTTGTATTTGAAATTCAACGAGTGCTTGGCGATCAGGACTTGCAGCGACGGATGTCTGAAAACGGCATCGCTCGCGCTGCTGACTTTAGTTGGCAAAAGTGCGTGGAACAAACTTTGAAACTCTACGGGGAACTCGGTACGAGCTAAGACTCAGTCATGTGTGGAATCGCTGGCATCGTCGCGCGACATCGTATCACCCAGAATCAACGACGGGTGGTCGAATCCATGTGCGCAGCGCTTGAGCATCGCGGACCGGACGAGATTGGCTTGATGCAGGATGACGTTGCCAGCTTCGGGGTGCGACGGTTAGCGGTGATTGATCTTCAGTTAGGCCAATTACCCATCCGTAATGAGAACGAGACCGTTTTCGCGTTTCTGAACGGTGAGATTTACAACTATCGGGAATTGCGCGATCAGCTCAAAAGACAGGGTCATCGCTTCCGGACGCAGGGCGACGCCGAGGTGATTGTTCATCTATACGAAGAATACGGCGATGCTTTTGTCGATCATCTCGATGGGATGTTTGCCATTGCTCTTTGGGATCATCTGCAAAACCGTTTGCTATTGGTGCGCGATCGTTTGGGAGTAAAGCCGTTGTATTATCAGGCGGACCACGAAGCATTTCGGTTCGGATCTGAAATAAAGGCGATTCTTCAGGATCCGGTCGTCCGCCGAGAGCCCAACTATTCGGCTATCGATGAAATGCTGACCTTGGGAACGTCGACCGCTCCGGCGACTGTATTCGAAGGTGTGTGGCAGTTGCCTCCCGCATCTGTTCTAACTTACGAGGATGGCCGATTAACGACACGCGCTTATTGGCAATTGGACCGAACGACTCGTATCGCTGCTGACGACCGACTTGTGCAAGAGGCGACAGATCGTATCCGTACAGCCGCGATGCGGAGAATGGTAAGTGATGTTCCGGTAGGCGTTTTCTTGAGTGGCGGACTTGATTCGGCAACCCTTGTTGCGCTGCTTAGTCGAGAGAGTAATTCGCCACTCAGAACTTTTTCTATCGGATTCGATGAGGCAGACTATTCGGAGCTGGCAGCTGCTCGGCAGGTCGCCAAATTGTTCGGGACACATCACCGTGAACACATTGTTAAACCAGATATTGAATCATGTTTGGAACCGTTGATCCAACATCATGATGGACCGTTCTTCGATAGTTCAGCGTTTCCGATGTACCATCTGGCACGGATCGCTCGTGAGCAAGTCACCGTCGCGCTTTCAGGTGACGGAGGAGACGAACTATTTGCGGGATACGACATTTTTGCCGCCGATAAAGCAGCGGAATGGTTTCGGCAATTCCCGTATCCATTCCGCAAGCTCACCCAGTGGGGTGCCCGCTTCCTGAATTCTGCCGGTGACGAGTATCGGAATCGCGGTCGCGTGCTGCAGGAATTTGTTCGCGTTGCCGAACAGGATCCGCTTGCAAGATACGCCCATTGGGCTGCGAAGATGAAGCGCGATATCCGGGAACAACTCTACTGCGATTCGAAAATGAAAGCCGCCTTGTTGGCTTCTGATACTTCACGGCTGCAAGCGTTTTACGACGAGGGAAATGGGATTACGCGCTTGAGCCGCCTATTGAACGTCGCGACACGCGGAGAACTAGCGGGTGATATGCTGGTCAAAGTTGATCGCATGAGCATGGCTCATTCACTTGAGGTCCGCTCCCCATTTCTCGATCACCATCTCGTGCAGTGGGTGGCCAGTCTTCCGGATTCGGTGAAGTTGCGAGGCCTGCGGAGTTCTAAAGTTCTGCTGCGTAAAGTGGCTGCAGATCTTCTGCCAAAGGAATTTCTCAATCGACCGAAACGAGGTTTTTCGATTCCGCTGGCACGGTGGCTGAGAACAACCTGGAATTCCAAGCTACGTGAAATCCTCTGTGATTCCAGAACTATCGATCGACATCTGTTTCACCAACCCGTCATTGAAAAGATGATCGACGACCACACTCAGGCTCGCAGGAATTGTGCTCGCGAGCTGTGGACCCTGATGACACTAGAAGTGTGGATGCGGATGTACATCGACGACTTTGGTAGGTCAGTTTCAGATTTGCCGTCTCCGCAGACACATGTATCCTCCTTCGAACCGACAAGAGCTTCGTTGTAATGAAGAAACAGATGGCACCACAACATCGTTTGCCCTGGTCTTTACCTATCGATCGCGATGAGTTCATACTCGGGCAATGTGAGCGACAGCGGGTCCTGCATCTCGCCTGTGCGTCCGCTCCCTTTACTCGTAAGCTCCATGCGTCTGGGCAGTTATTGCACGATAAAATGCGAGAACGGACCGCTGAGATCTATGGTGTTGACATCGACCGACAAGCGTTGTCCTATCTTGAATCCAATGGTTTCCATCACTTGATCGCCGCTGATCTACTCGATCGATGGGATGTCGACGGAATTAGTCAACGGTTGCCGTGGATCCCCGATGTCGTATTGGCCGGTGAGTTGTTGGAACATTTGGATCAACAAGGGCTTGCGTTAACAAACATCTCGCGCTTACTCGGTCCTGAATCCAAGTTAGTGATTACCGTACCGAATTCGTTTTCAATCAAGTCTTTCTTGCGAGTCTGCGTAGGCCACGAAAAAGTCGCTCATGATCATGTTTCCTACTTCTCTTATGTGAACCTTAAGGAACTGGTTGGGCGAGCTGGATTGCAGGTTGATCAAGTTGCCTGGTATACGTCCTCCTTTGTGTCGACACATCCTCTGGAGCGGCTGTTTGATCGCCTGATCTGGCCTGCACTGGCAATCCGCCCCCAGTTGTCTGATGGCATCGTCGTGGTCTGCACCTTGAAGACGTCGCGACAAAGATCGACTTTCAGCACCGTCGGTGCCACCCAGGTTGATTCCGAGTTTTCTACGCAAGAGGTTAGCTGAGCTAATGCATCGACAGCACCTTTCGCTGCTGGTGTGCCCGACCTGCCAGGATGAACTGGTCTTGGACAACGATTGCGGCGATTCTGAACAGATCGACCGAGGAGAGTTGCGGTGTGTTGAGTGCCAGGCGATCTATCCGATCGTGAAAGGTGTTCCCCGCTTCGTCGATCTTGAAAACTATACGGATGGGTTTTCCTTTCAGTGGAACCAACATGCAACCACTCAACATGATAGTTATTCTGGCGTTTCCATCTCGCGAGAACGATTCTTCCACGAAACTCGCTGGCCAACACGATTGAGCGGTGAGACGATTCTGGAGATTGGATGCGGGTCAGGACGTTTTACGACGCACGCCTTGTCGACGGGCGCAACGGTCGTTTCAGTCGATATGAGCGGAGCCGTTGAAATGAATCGTCAACTGCATCGCACTGCTGACAAGCTGCTGGTGATACAGGCAGACCTGCGATCCCTGCCTCTGCGAGTTGCGACGTTTGATCGACTGTTTTGCTTTGGAGTTCTACAACATACGCCGAACGTGGAAGACGCCTTCAAAAGTTTGCCTCGGTTTCTCCGAATCGGCGGCCAATTGACCGTCGACGTTTACGATAAACGCGAAGGGTTCTGGAGATGGCTTGAACCGGTCTATCGTACCTATTACTGGTTGCGTCCGATCACGACGAAGATGGAGACGGAGCGACTCTATCGACTTGTCGAAAAATATATCTCGATGGTTTGGCCACTCACTCGACAGATTGGACGGATTCCACGCGTTGGACGAATGATCAATCGAATGCTATTGGTTCATGATTATCGACAACGATACGAATTGACAGAGAAGCAGCTGAAAGAATGGGCGATTCTCGATACCTTCGATAACCTGGCACCCAAATTCGACCAACGCCAGACGTTGAGCACTCTTCGTAAATGGTTTTCAGAGTGTGAAATGGAGGAGGTGGATGTGCATTATGGATACAACGGCATTGAAGGTAGAGGTGTGAAATGTTGAGACGGAACTTAAGTCCGTCAAAACTGCGCCTCGCGCTCGCAGTCGGCTCGATGATCGTGTTGGCGATCGCTGTTCACATCGGTCTGACCGGCCAGCTACCCTTTCTCCACCGCGTGAATGTATGGTCCATTGCGATTTATGAAGGTAAGTCACCCTTCGATTTGCATCCGACTCATGAGATCCTTGCTTTGACGGCTGAACAGGTAGACGATGTGCCAGCACTGTTTGTGGCTGATCCCTTCCTGTACCAATACAAGGGTCAGCAGTGGATGTTTTTTGAGTTGCTGAATCAATCCACCTCGCAGGGCGACATTGGCGTTGCACGACAAACAGATGACGGTCAGTGGCACTACGAACAAATTGTGCTCGATGAATCGTTTCATCTTTCGTATCCACGCGTCTTTGCGTGGGAGGGCGAGATCTATATGGTTCCCGAATCCGCCGCTACGAATGAAGTGCGTCTCTATCGAGCTGCTCAGTTTCCCTATCAATGGGAGTTTGTTCGTACTTTGGTTCGGCAACACCGTCTAGCTGACCCAACCTTGTTCCGTCACGAAGGTCGTTGGTGGATGTTCGCTGGTGAAAGCCATACGCATGATCGTCTTCGCTTGTACCATGCCGAACAACTTGAAGGCCCCTGGGTGGAGCATGTTGAGAGCCCGTTACGTGAATCGAGCCCCGATCTGGCAAGACCAGGTGGGTCCGTTTTTCAATGGCAGGGAAAGCAGTATCGGCTGGGGCAAGATTGCTCGCCAAAGTACGGCCGAGCATTGAACGCCTTTGAAATTGAAGAAATCGACGAGAGTTGTTATCGAGAATTGCCTGGTCAACACATTCTTTCCGCGGGCGATGCCGGCTGGAATTCAGCGGGAATGCACCATGCTGATCTCTACCAGCTCGACAATGGCCGTTGGGTCGCTGCTGTTGATGGACATCAAAAACGTTGGATCCTGAAGTTCGGTTTACCCTAATACAGGAATCCAGGTGAAATCATGATGAAGTCGTTCCGCCTTGCCCCCATACTGTTAACACTCGTTTGTGTTGGAAGTGTGTTGTGGTTTGTCGATATTTCGCGCTCTTTGGCATTGCTTCGAACCGTTGATATTGTCTCGGTGGTCTCGCTCGCTGCTGTGGCGATCGGTAGTCGAGTTTTGCGATCCCTAAAGTGGAATCTACTTTTGCGTTCGCAGGGAATCCGAATCTCGACATGGTACGCGATTCGACTCAATTGGACTGGCAGTTTTCTCGCCTTTTGGACGCCGGCAGGCCTAGGGAGTGATGCGTACCGTGTGATGGCACTTCGCGCTCAACGGCGAACCCCGGCCGTTATCTCAACGCTCGTGATTGAACGTTATTTCGGACTACTCAGCGTGGGACTCTTCTGGGTCCTGACGGTGCCGCTGACATTCAGATATCTCTGGACAGCATCACCTGAAATCACGCTGCTCTTATCGATTGTGTGTGGAGTTTGCGTGTTGGCACTGTCGCTCTTGATGGTCCGTTCGCCTTACCAACGGAACAATCGCGGTTGGCGACGGCACCTTACGCGACTCGTCGATAAATTAGCCTGCTATCGAAATAAACGTGCTTTGCTCCTTGTGTTCTTTTTGCTCACCATTGTGGAATTGCTTTCCTACATTTGGATTAATTATCTGGCTGCCCATGCAATTGGAGCTGACGTGTCTCTTGGTTTCCTGGTTTGCGCCATGCCGACCGTCTATTTGCTGTTGCGTCTTCCGATTTCCATTCATGGATTAGGATTCCAAGAGGGGGCGCTGGCATATGTACTTAGCGTGGGTGGCTTCAATCCCGCCGCCGGAGTTGCGATCTCACTTTTGCAGCGGCTCATTGAAGTTGTCTGCTTCATCTTGCCAGGTGCATTGCTCGCACCGTGGAATGCAGCTCTCTCGCCAGACGATGGAACGAACGCCATGGGCAAGTCTCACTTTTCGAAAGTCTGATTCCGAAGTCGGCGGGTTTAGGGAAGGAACGTCCCTTTGAAATAACGCAACCCCCACCGATGGAGTCGATGGTCTGTTGGGTCGCTGTAAGAAAAAAGAAATCTAAGGTTGAAAAAGATGATTTTCATCGAAGAGATAAGAGTTGGTAGGGATGAACTTCGAAGGGTTGAATCATCTCGAAAGTCTGTTGCGATCAAGGATTACCAAACAGATCTCGCATTCAGCAAGCGGTAGAGAGTATCTGAGTCTTCGCGTCGCTACCCTGAGTCATTCATCATTTTCCTTGCGCCCCTTGTGCTGAGCGTCGTCTTCGGTAGACTTTGCCGCTCAATGTTAGACGTTGAGTTCGTTAACAACGTCGTTGCAAGATAAACCGGGATAAAGGAATCAGGATGAGTAGAGTGAGGGGCACGCTGTTGTCAGTTTGTTTGGTCTTTGCGTTTTCATGCCAATCGAACGGTGACACAACAACCGATCAACAAATGGATTTAATCGAGGTAGAACAGCAGATTATCAAACGTACCAATGCCGAGCGATTGCGACACGGTTTGCCAGTCTTGGCGACCGATGTTGATTTGATGAAGTCGGCTCGGTCACATACTGTCTGGATGGCGCAGCGGACGGCACTGCGGCATACATCCGATCCCGTGGCCGAAAATATTGCGAAGGGCCAGGAGACTCCAACTCAGGCGGTTCGAGCCTGGATGAATTCGTCCGGACATCGAGCGAATATTCTTTCCTCGAGTTACTCTCGTATTGGTGTCGCTGCGTACCGAGGACCAGATGGTCGCGTCTACTGGTGTCAGCAGTTTCTGCGATAAGCGGTAGGCTGAATCCGCGAATCAGAAAATGACCGCAGCGATGGTAACGTCGCTGTGGTTTTTTTATGATCCACGGCCGGTTGCGATCTACCGCTGTCGGTTGGCTTTGCCAGCGAGTTTGTGCGACAATAACGGCCTTGAGAAACTAGCTAACCCCTGAAAGGCGATTGTCGATGGATGCCGAATCTCCGAGTGACGATCTCGAGCTCGAAGAATTTCGCTCATATCTCTGTGTCCTGGCTCGAATGCAGCTTAATCCGCACCTGGCTCGTAAGGTTGACGCATCGGATATGGTTCAGCAGACCTTGATGCAGGCACATCGCGCGATCGATCAGTTTCGCGGGGAATCACCTGCTGCGATGGCTGCCTGGCTACGACAGATTTTGGCACGCAACTTTGCGCATGCTGCACGAGATTACAATCGGGATAAACGAGACATCAAGCGTGAACGCTCACTCGAAGCGGGGCTCGCGAATTCGTCATTGTGTTTGGAACGATCACTCTCGAATGAGGATTCTTCCCCGAGTGTTAAAGTTGTGCGGGCTGAGCAAATCTTGCAACTGAGTCAGGCGATCGAAAGTTTGCCGGAACACCAACGCGAAGCAGTCATCCAACATTACCTTCAGCAGAAGTCGCTGACAGAGGTCGCGGACGGTTTGGGGAAAAGTCCATCGGCGGTGGCGGGACTCCTGCATCGTGGTCTCAAAAAGCTGCGAGAGCATTTACATTTGCGCGAGGAGTAAGCGATTCTAATTGAGTGAAGGTTACGGTAGGAGCTGAGCGGTTCGCGATCAGGCGGATTGCAGACTCGTGCGTGTGATTAGTCTTCGGAACAGGCGTTGTTATGAAATCCAATTCAGATGATTCTCAAGATCTGAAACTAAATGAGATTTTGGCCGAGTATTTGTTGGCGGTTGCGTCCGGGGATGCTCCAGATCGTGCCCAGATTTTGACGCGGCATGCAGACTTTGCCGATGCCTTGCAGGATTTCTGGCGAGATCACGACGCGATGACGGGCGGGTACTCCGACTCTCGGTCGAAATCGGACGGCAACGAAGTACATACCTCTGTCGGAGGATACACACCATCCGCAGTCGATGCCTTTCAACTACCCTGTCGATTCGGCAATGATTTTGAGTTGCTCGGCGAAATTGGTCGCGGCGGAATGGGGGTCATCTTCGAGGCGCATCAGATTTCTTTAGACCGACCCGTGGCGATCAAAATGGTCAAGTCGGGCCAGCTGGCCAATGAAGAAGAGATCGCTCGTTTTCGAATCGAGGCCGAGGCCGCGGCGAATCTCGAGCACCCGGCGATCATTTCGGTTTACGAGGTCGGTGAGCTCGGTGGGATCCACTTCTTCTCAATGCCCTATATCCAGGGTACGAGTCTCTCTTCTGAGTTGAGCAAGGGACCCTTGGCGGTGCGAGATGCTGCCGACTTAGTGATGAAACTTGCCAATGCCGTTGAGTACGCCCATTCCAAGGGAGTGATTCATCGGGATCTCAAGCCAGCAAATGTTCTTCTGGATAACCATGGAGAGCCGCACTTGGCTGATTTCGGACTTGCAAAGCGCGTTGCGAAAAACAGCAACTTGACCGCGACTGGCCAGATCCTTGGAACACCCGCCTTCATGTCGCCTGAACAGGCATCGGGCCGTGATCGTGATGTCGATGGAGCCTCAGATGTTTATGCACTCGGTGCGATTCTCTACAACGCATTGGCCGGAAAGCCGCCTTTTGAGGCAGAGTCGACGCTCGATCTGTTACATCAAGTGCTTTACCAGGAACCTCAGCTGCCATCGAGCATTGTCACTGCGGTGCCCAACGCGTTGGACCGGATTTGTGCAAAATGTTTGGAGAAAAAGTCGGAACGCCGTTATTCGTCTGCCGGTGAACTCGCCGCAGATCTTCAGCGTTTCTTGCGAGATGAACCAATTCAAGAACGGGCAGGGGATTCTCTGCACGGCATACGTCGTTGGACGCGCAGAGAGCCTGCGTTGTTTGCGCATTTGAGTGCCATCATCGCCTTCTTAGTCATTCTGCAAATGAAATATCTCATTAGCGGAGAAAACCTGGCCTATCACATGAAACATGTCTCGGCGCTCTGTTTGTGGTTATCGCTTTCATTTGCGTTGCAAAAAATGCTGAATAACGCGCGGCTCGCAAACATAGCTCGGTTTCTCTGGGTAACGGTTGATGTCGTGTTGCTTACGCTGATCCTCGTCATGGCAGACCCACCGAGGGGCAGCTTGTTGATCGGATACTCAATCTTGATTGCCGCTTCCGGGACCTTGATGCGGTCCCGTCTCGTCGCCTACACCACCGTCACGTCGGTCGTGGGTTATGGTTTTATGACTTGGTTCGTGCCGGATTCGAAAATTGAAACACACGATCACCTATTTTTTGTCCTGGGATTGACGATTGTGGGGTGCATCGTGTGGACCCATGTGCGCAGAATACGTGCATTGAGCCGCTTCTACGAGGCTGGAAAGAAGTCGCAGTTAATTCCCCCTTCCGATTAGCGGCTCTGGGAATCGCTCTATTTTCCCTCAGCAGGAAAATGATTGAAAAAAGCGCGCGCTTGCTTCAGCTATGGGCTCTCGGTAATGGGCGTCAGCATCCGCCACTGAAGTGATCCGATGACTGCGAAGCGACAGGGAAACCGATGGAAATATCGATCTTAATTGCCTTCATCGCCGGTTTTTTACTTGCGTTTTCCATTTTAAACCGGCGCAAAAGCGTGGATGACAGCGCGGAAACTGAGTCCTGTCTGCGCTGCGGAACCTCGATGAATCCTGCTCAACGATGTGGTCATTGCGGATGGGATCTCGGCGGTCGAATCCAGCGACAGGGGATCAGACGGGTGATCGAGGGACTGAAGCGGGAAGGCAAGATTGATTCTGAGCTTCGCCAGGTGATGCTGGCAGCGTTCGGGCAGATGGTAAAATCTCCAGAAGCTGCAAAAGATTCCCTCATCATTGCCGAGACGGTCGTGCGGGAGGAGGATCAACCTCAGTCGGAACGGCCTGTTTCCAACGCGACCACTGATCAGGAGCTTGCTCGGGAACGAGGCATCTCGTCTGATCAACCCAAGCCTCTAACGTCCCCCAAGGATCCACCCCAGGCAAAGCCGGGCAGTGACAAGCTTGAGCCGGCTGCCACGACATCGGTGCAGGATCGCGCGCAGGCTTACCAAGCGAGTCGCCAGGCAGCTGCGGCGCAACAGCCGGAAATCAAACCTCCCAAGCCGAAAGTTCCCTGGAGTGTGTGGTTTGCTGCTTTTATGGAAGAGAAGAATATTCGTTGGGGCGAACTGGTCGGTGGCTTGCTGATTGTTTCGTGTACCATCGCACTGGTTGTCACGTTCTGGGCAAACATCGCCGAGAATCGCTTTTTGAAGTTTGGCGTCTTGAATGGAGTGATCGCTGCTCTCTTTGGTGTCGGTTTACATGCGGCAAAACATTGGAGATTGCCAACGACCAGTCAGGGGATTCTGACGATCGCCACACTGTTGGTGCCTTTGAACTTTTTGGCGATCGCTGCATTCGCGGATACTGCCGGAACGATTGATCCAATTTCCGTCGCCGGTGAAGTGATCTCGGTTGGCATTTTCTCATTCTTTGTCTTTGCTGCTGGTCAAGTGCTGACGCCGCGGTGGCCTCTCTGGTTGACGATCGGCGTGCTCGTGACGTCTGCCCTGCAGTTGTTGATCAAGCGTTTTGCTGATGATACGGGGTCTGCCGTCGTGGTTTACGCGATGGCAGTTCCCTGTTTGTTGGTATACGGGATTGCTTGTTTGAATCCGATACGTCGATATCGTCACAAAGCATCGATTCCCGAGCGGTATGGCAACGAGCTACTTCGGCAGATGGGACTTGTTGCCTTCCCTGTGATCACTGCTGGCGGTTTGTTGCTTGCACGTTCAACAGATCCCAGGTGGGTGCTGCAGCAGCTTTCCCCTCTGTCCATTCTCTGGGCGCTTCCGATTATGTCGTTAGGTTTGTTGCTCTGGAAACGGCCAGGCTCTTCTCTCGCAAGTCAGCGATTTGTGGGTAGCGGGTTGCTCGTTGCTGGGACCATCATCATTGGAGCAGGTTGCGTTGCCGCCTGGCCGCAACCTGTACTCATGATCGCTCTGGCAGTTCTCGGCGGCGTTCTGATTACCTACGTGGCACAAGCTCTGCGGGTCGTCGATGCCCATCTTGTTTCGGCCGCCATGTTTTCCGTGGCACTTGTATTGCTCGCCCACGTGCTGATGGGCGACCTGACCTGGACGGTGTCGGAATCCAAGCAAACCGTTAGCGTCTTGTTCTCAGGGACCACAGGGCAGTATTTGTCGGTGATCTCGCTGCTCGGCGCAGTGACCGTTGCAGGCTTGCGGCATTTTGGCGTAGTCGCAACGGCCCTCCGTTATGCTGGAGTCAGTGCGGGTTGCGTGATTCTGAGTACCGGCTTATTGGCATACTTTGGTTTCAATGTTGAAGGCGATCCCTATCACCTGACGTGGATCTTTGCGGTTTATGCGTTAATCCTGTTCGCCGTTAGTTTACTGACGTCCATTCCGTGGGCTGTTGCTTTCGGTGCGCTATTCTTGATGGGAAGCTGTTATCAGGGATTCTTCATGGGGCCCTGGAGATTTGATTCAGCGCAGCTGTCCTATGTGATGTTCTTGACACATGCATCAGTGATGGCGCTGATCGCAGTTACTGCAACACGCGTTAAGCCACAGACGAATAAGTCAGTACGGATCACATCCAGTGTCATCGCCATGGTCGTTTCGGCGATTGTGGCTTGTAGTCTGCTATGGTCGGTCATTCAAGTGTTCGTCGTTGGAACACCGCTCTCGATAGGGTTCCTGTTGTGGCTAGCGGGTGTTTGGCTCGCCATGGCGTTCATTGAAAAAATAGAAGGAATCTTCGTCGCATTTCAGGTGGTCTTTGGGCTGCTCTTGATGGTTTTGGTTGACTCCTACCTGCGTTCTCGAGGATGGTACGAGTTAGGAGATTTAGGCTGGTTGCAACCAACTCGGCTGCAATTCCAGGGCTTACTCTTATCGATCTACGGCATCGCATGGATTCTGATACGAGCATTCGCGAACAAGCGCTCCAAGGATGACGAGAACGTCACATTCTGGCCTTTTGATTCCGTTGCGGTGCGATACTTCAACCAGGCACTCTTGACCGTACCAACGGTGGTGGTGATCTATCTGGTGTTGTACGGGGCTATTCCCGGGATCGCTCAAGAACTTTCGTCGCAAACCAACGGTGAGCGGCTTGTTCCTGATTTATCCAGCTTTCAACTGGGAGACTCACTGATCAATCTGGCGCATAACGGTTACACCTGGCTGCTGTTAGCGGCTGTGGCTGTCAGTCAGGTTGTCTCATTTGCCGAGAATCCTCGGCGGTGGAACTTGGCTGCATTGGCCGTTGTAGTCTCTGCTTCGCCGCTTCTCGTTGCCGCGAACTGGTATGACACCGTTTCAGTGGCATCGGCAACGCGGTGGGCCTATGCGATTTACTTTTTGATCGGCTCAGCCTTGATTTGGTTCCGTCACCCAATTGGCAGATGGATCGCCAGGCAATTCTGGTTGAAGCAAAGACAATTCCCTCGTATCGAGTGGTTCAGTTTTGGAGTGCTCGCCTTTTTTGCTGCCATTCCCTTAATTGGCATGGCGATTTTTGTCGCGATTTCCGCAGTGTCTAACGAACCGCCGGATAGTGAGGAAACAAACTGGTTGATAACTCTCGCAGTTATGGGTCTGGTTGCGGTGGGAGCTGCGCTGATCATTCCACGATGGAATTCAAATGCCCGAGGGTTGCAGGTTTTGACGAGGAGTGCAGCGGTATTGGCTTCGATGCCGGTGTTTGCCCTCACCTTGTTTGTCGTGGGTCGATCTTTAGGATCCCATCCGATCATTGGGCCAGATCACGATTCCTTCTTTTTTCAAATTGGCCTCGCCGGTTCGTATGCCGTTCCCTTGGTATGCATGAGTATCGGAATGATTGGAAATGCCATCAGTCTTCGTTCTGAGGCAGTCAGCTTTACGGCGGGATTGTTGTTGACGTTTTCGGCTACGGCAGGGTTTATGCTCACATTAAAAGGCAAGCTCGGACCCGAACAGTGTATTCAACTCGCACAGATTAACTCGATTGTGACCTCGGTCTATGCACTGGGATGGATGATTTATCAACGCATTCGTCGATGGGCAGATCGAGAAGGAGCTTGGCTGACCGCGCAGGTTGGAATTGGCGTTGGTTTCATTGCGTTGCCGCTTGCCTTCTTTACGTTGGCGTTGCTGATCGTGCCCGACCACAACATTCAGATTGATATTGTGACCGGATGGCTTGGTTGGACCGCGTTCCTGCTTGCCGTCGGCGGCGTCATGGCGCTATTGCGGACGCGCGGGATGGATCTGTCAGATCGATTTTGGCAGTTCGCCGCGATCGGGTTCGTGGCGATGGTCAGTTTACAGAGCAATGCCTTCGACCCCGTCACTTCTAACCATTGGTTTTCGTTTGGACTGCTCCAAGTCGCGATCGTTGTCGGGGCCATTGTCTGTGTTGTTCTCGATGTGGTCCGGAACCAAAAAACTTCAGATGCGTCATTCCCACTGGTTTCTCGTTGGGGTTGGTTGACTGCGGTTACACTCGCCTATCTCGGAATCCGAGGAGTCTTCGGATACGATACGCAGCCGAATTTTCCTTGGTGGCCAATCATGGCTTGGCTCTCCGCAAGTGGCCTTTGGGCTATTCGAGCATGGCACACTCAAAAGCATCGAAATGCTTATTTGGCAACACTCTTTGCTAATTTGACCTTTTCTCTGTGGTGGACTGAAGAAGGGAATTCGCTTTTCAATTCGTCTGATTATGGGGTGTTCTTCGAGTTCATGTTGGGGAATGCCATCGTGATGAATGCCATGGTTGTGCTTTGGTCGTGGCTGTTCTACAGATCGGCAACCGTCAAACGAAGGTTTCCCAGTATTCAATTCATTTCAATTCTTATGTCGATGTTGATCATGACGTTAATGATCAGCATCAACCTGCTTCAGGATATCGACAATTGGCAAAGGGGAACCAATGGGTTGGTTCAAATTGTCGCATTGATCAGTCTTGCCATCGCGAACCTGTCTTGTTTATGGCATCCCCGTAACTCTCTTGCGGTGATTGGAGTTTATTTCGCTGGTTTGCTGGCTTCGGCCTCACTGCTGGACTCGTTCAACCTCACGCTAGAGCCGATGGTTTGGAATGGCACGCTTGTCCTGGCGTCTTACGGTTTTGCGACGAGCTATTTGTGGAGTCGCAGACAAGGGATCGGACAATTACTTGCTCCCTTGCGAATTCCGGCGAATGATGATTTGCAGCAACGAACGCAGACATGGCTCATCCCGTTGAATGGGCTCTTGGCGACTTTCGTGACCATATTTGCATTGCTCACGCAGTTTACTTGTGAAGTCTTAAGTTTGAGATTGGCTTGTAGTCAGGCGATTGCGGCGATGGCATTTTCGATTGGAATGCTTGCTCGTGGAACGCGTGAGACGCAACTCCGAATGACGTCTCTTTTGCTCGGCACCGTTGCGGCCGTAGGATTTGGATGGTGTTGGATTGATCCAGATGGACCGCATGCTACCGGTTTGAATCGCGCGGTTGTATTTGCGAGTGCGGTGATGGGGATGGCTGCTTTTTATGGAATCGGATTGTCCAAGATTCTGCGGCGTGAAAATGCTTGGACTCGAGCTGGGTATCAGTTTGTTCCGGCGTTGATCGTTGTCGGAGTTTCCTCGGTTGCGGTCATCCTGGTGCTGGAGGTGTGGTTGTACCTGTCGCTTGGTGCTGTCGATCTGTCGCTGCCGGGCGTCCTTGCTGTCGCAGCGGCTCTGTTGATGGCGGTGGCATCGTGTCTGGTGGCAGCCATCGTGCCAGGGCGCGATCCTCTCAATCTTCAGGAAAGCAGGAGGGCGATTTACATCTATGGTGCAGAAGGACTGATCGCTC
The DNA here is from genome assembly GCA_002723275.1 of Planctomycetaceae bacterium. Taxonomy (GTDB): domain Bacteria; phylum Planctomycetota; class Planctomycetia; order Pirellulales; family Pirellulaceae. Next base: position 180,167 of record PBNZ01000004.1, on the reverse strand, counting down.
TGCTGTTTTTGCACTTACGAGTTACGATGCCGTATCTCTTCACGGGCCTCTTCCAGCAATACTGGACGATAATCGTGATGGTCATCGCCTTTGCAGGCGTCGGTATGAGCGAATGGTTCAAGCGGCGTCAGATTGAATACCTGGCAAACCCACTCGAAAAAACCGGGGCTTTACTTCCGCTTTTGCCCGTCATCGGCTTTTGGTTGACCGACCAGAGTGTGAACTATTCGGTGATCATGCTCACCGTCGGATGTCTGTATGCCGGTTTGTCCGTGATAAGGAAGTCATTTGGTTTTGGCATCCTCGCAACCCTGGCCGCGAACGGAGCCCTTTGGTTCTTCCTGCATGACACCGTGCAGATCAGTTTCTTCTTACATCCTCAGTTGTGGCTCATTCCCGGAGCGATCTGCGTATTGATTGCTGCCTATTTGAATCGTGAAAGTCTCAGTCCGACTCAGATGAATACCCTTCGATATTTGTCTGTCTCCGTGATCTATGCATCCTCGACGGGGGATATCTTTATCAATGGAGTCGGTAACGCTCCCTGGTTACCGGCGATTCTGGCAGCGTTTTCAATCGCTGGGATATTTGTCGGTATCCTGATGCGTGTTCGAGCGTTCTTGTTTATGGGATTGTCGTTTCTCGTAATCTCATTGATGACCGTCATCTGGTATGCCGCAGTCGATCTCGAACAAACCTGGCTCTGGTATGTGACGGGGATCGTAACGGGCGTCATCATCATTGCCGTATTCGCCGTCTTTGAGAAAAAACGGAACGAAGTGATTGACGTCGTCACCAAGCTTAAGAGTTGGGACTGACCCAAGATGCGAGAAGGGCAACATCGCCCCTCTCGCCGTGAAAAGAAATGTGACGATTAATAGTCACGAATGGATACGTCGTTGTCCGATGGGAAATCTTGTTCGATCGGGGCCGTAACTTTTCCGGTGGCAGCCCATTCGGTACCTCGCTGCAGGGTATTGATGAAACCGACACATTTCATGGAGAGGTCAGAGTGGCCCATCGGCGTGTGGAAAACTCGGCCGTCACCATATTGGATCGTCATCATCATCGGTTCGTGACGTCCTGACTTTGGCGAAAACGCCGTGGCGAGAACTCGCATGTTGACCGCCGGACCACGTAGCGAATCATAGAGTTCATCTTTGGCGTGCATCCAGGCCAGCGGCATCCCGTTTGTGATCGGATGATTCGCATCTCGAATGATCACCTGGAATGGGTGTTGAGGGCCATGACTCCCGCCCGGTCCTTTGCTCTCATCACGAACGATGCTTCCATCCTTGAAATAGACGTAGGGTCCAGACTTTTCAGAGCGTCCGCCCCAACCGCCGAGGCCGATCATTTCGTTGTACTCTTTCCAATTGGGAAATGAATTATCCGCTGCATGAACGATGACCAGGCCACCGCCATTGTTCACATAATCAATTAATGCCTGTTGAGTCTTAGGAGACCAGCTATCGCCATTGTAGTTTGAGACCACTGCGTCGTATTGAGCGAAGTCAGGAGCAAAGCCGCTCATGTCCTGGCCTCGAGGTGGAGAGGTGGTGACGTCGACATCAAACATCTTGCCATCTCCGAATCCACGCACCATGACCGGGGTGGTCGCTTTCCAATTGTGATTGTTTTGACCGTCGATAATCAGCACTTTGATGCGCTCTTCAGCATGTAGTGTCAGTGAAGTCATCATCAAAATTGTCATGCTCGCGGCAGCGATTCGTCGTGTTATCATTTAATGGGCTCCCGTTTTGGTCTTCTCAAAAGATATGTAGGAAGGATCTTGCTAACGCTGTTTCCTACGCCAAGATGTCTCGGATCGTTTCACCTTCAGCAATCGGAAGAGGTCGGTTGGCTCGATCGTAGACTTCGGTCTTCGGGTCAATGCCCAGAAGATGAAACATCGTGGCTGCTAGATCGTCAGGTCGCACAGGGTGTTCCGCAGGATACATAGCGTAACGATCCGAACTTCCGTGAACGTGACCTTGCTTGACGCCTCCACCCGCAAGCAACGCCGTATAGCATTGCGGCCAGTGGTCCCGACTTTCGTTCTTATTGATCTTTGGTGTCCGCCCGAATTCTCCCATCCAAACGATCAGTGTTTCGTCCAGGAGTCCGCGATTTTCCAGGTCGATCAACAAGGTTGGAAGCGTTTGGTCGGTCATCGGAAGCTGATACTTATTGACGATCTTATACATGCGTGAGTTGTCAAATCCGTGTGTATCCCAGCCTCCGGATCCTATTTTTCTTCCGCCAATACTATTCGAAAAGTAAACGGTCACGAACTTGACACCGGCTTCCACTAATCGTCGAGCCAATAAGCAACTCTGACCGTAAGTCGTGTGGCCATAAGCATCACGCAAAACTTCCGGCTCGTGAGACAGATCGAACGCTTTGCGCACGCGATCTGACGTCAGCATGGAAAGTGCCTTGTCATAATACTGATCGAAACCAATGGCTTTCTCGGAGCGATCAAGGTAACGCGTTTGTTGGTCGATCAACTGTTGTAGCGATCGGCGCCGCTGTAAACGATCGACCGATAAATCCGCGGGTAGGCTAAGTTCTGGCAAACGAAAGCCAGTAGCGTTCGGATCTTCCTGAAAGAAAAGTGGGTCGTGGGATTTTCCAAGAAAGCTGGCATGTTGTCCGGGGACAATCGAGCCGTCACGGATGACATGCGGATAAGCGACGAAGGCTGGTACACCTGGATTGGATACTGCCAGCCGATCGACGACGCTCCCATAGGCTGGATAAAGACTCAATGAATCTCGCAGTCGTTGATCGTCGGAAGGAGGTTCGTGACCCGTGATCGCATAATATCCCGCCGATGCATGGTTTTTCATCTTATGCGTTAGCGTGCGAATCAACGTTACCTTATGCATCTGTTGAGACATGCGGGGCAGTAATTCGCAGACCGGCATCCCCGGTACGGTGCTCGAGATTGGCCGATAGGGGCTGCGAATTCCGTCGGGGGCATCCGGTTTCATGTCGAACGTGTCGAGTTGACTTGGACCACCCCATTGAAACAAGAAAATCACCGACTTCGCCCGCGGGCGATGATGCGAAACCTCGCTCGCCTGTAACAACTTCGGAAGCGTGAGGCCCAACAGGCCTGTGCCGCCGATCTTCAGGACGCTACGTCGCGGAAGTTTCATCATCGATGGGGACCCTCGGTGTTAATGCCGAAACATGAATTCTTTGGAGTTGATGAGAGCCCAGGCGAGATCCTGAATGATCTGCTCACGTTCTTCCGGTTGAGTCTCGAGTTGGCGACGAAAAAGATTCATCTCTTCGTTCGCCGGTGCACGCGATAATGCCGACCAATACAGTTCACGGATGATTTCTAAGGAACTGTTGGTGGGCTCTGCCAGTTTCTTAAGCCGAGCTGAATTCGCCAAACGTCCGTGGAGACTCTCGCCGCCCAACAGGTAAAACGCCTGGGTCAGGGTTGTCTCGTCCGAACGCTCACATTCACAGGACATTAAACGTTTAGGCTTGCCGAAAACGGTCAGAAAGCGATCGTCAGGTGACGGTGCTTTTTCCCGCAAGCGAACCCGCAATACTCCCGGCAGTTGTCCGGCTCGAATTCCCTCAGCGTAGCCGTTGAATTGACTTGGCATGCCGAGAAGTTGACATTGAGCATCGAGCAATTGTTCTGCGGAGTGACGACGAACCATCGTTCGAGCGTAATTGGTTGTGGCGAATTCGTCGTTACTGCCATGAGATGCCAACTGGTAGGTTTTGGACATCATGATCCTGCGAATTAAATGGCGTACGTCATATCGGTGACGGACGAAGTCGTCGGCCAGAGCTTCCAGCAATTCCGGATGACTTGCAGGATTTGTGACGCGAAAATCATCCACCGGTTCGACGAGACCACGACCCAGCAGGTGAAACCAGATGCGATTAACCTGAGCTTGTGAAAATGATTTGTTCGCAGGGGAGGTAAGCCAGTTTGCCAACTGCTCTAGACGACTCGCGTCCGGGGTAACAGCGCTCGCTTCACCGCCGAGAAACTGAGGCGTGGCCGCCTCACCCGTGCGAGCGTTGGTGACCTCTCCCTCCATCTTTTCGATGACCTGCTGTTCACCGACAAATTCATTCTTGTCGAGTCGATCCTGACGCTTGTTTTCCGGCACTTCATAGTCGACTCGAGCAAATACGCCGGCCCAGGAGTAGTAGTCATCCTGTGTCCAATGGTCGAAGGGATGATTGTGGCATTTTGCACACTGAAGACGCACGCCGAGAAAGAGTCGTGCCGTCGTCTCGCCACGACTGAGTGGGTCTCGCAACGGTCGGTAGTAGTTGGAAGGAGGATTCTCGTAAGTGCTTCCCTGACCCGCTACTAACTCTCGCACAAACTCATCGAGCGGTTGTCCTTCGGCAAAACTGCGACGGATCCAGCTATGGAATAACTCGACGCCACGAGCATCCATGACCTTTTCCTCATTCCGCAATAGATCTGACCATTTGAGTGCCCATTGGTCGGCGAACTCGGGACGATTCATCAATTCATCAATGAGCCTGGCACGCTTGTCCTGGTGAAGATCGTTGGCAAAGGCCTGCGCTTCTTGACCGGTCGGGGGAATTCCCAGAAGGTCGAAATAGGCACGCCGGACGAAGACCGAATCGCTGACTAACTCGGCCGGTTCGATCTGAAGTTCTTGGAGCTTGCCGAAGACATGACGATCGATGTAGTTTTGCGGCTCGGGAAGGGCCATAGAAGCGCTACGACTCGGTGGTAAAAATGCCAGTCGTACTGCCAGTTGCTCATTCAGAAAACGTACGGCAATCGTCGTCTCGCCGAATTCATCCTGTTCGACCAAACCATTGGCAGAGGTTCGTGTCGCCAGATTTTCCGCCTCATAGGTCGCTAGACGCGTGACGTCGCGAGTCGTGCCGTCGTCGAAGGTCGCAATCACTTCCAGTTGGACGGAATCCTCGGGCAGGAAAATATTTTTATGTTGAGGGGTTACTTGAAGTTGCGTAACCGGTGGCGAAGTCGAAGCGGGACCCGGTGAACCTGCCCGAATCCAGTCTCTTAAGATCGTGTATTCAAGGCTGCCGACCTGAAAACGTTGTCCACCTTCATGAGGCACCCCGGCAACAGGCTTCAGCAGCATCAAGCTCTCGTCAGCCGCGTTGCGGTTGATGCGTCGCCCCGCCAAGTCATGGGTTAACGCGAGGAAATCCCCCGCGGCATCCTGGCCTCGTAGACTCAAGCTCAGTCCACCCTTACCACGGAGATTACCGTGACAGGTTCCAAGGTTGCAACCAGCCTTGGAAAGCACCGCCATCACGTCCCTCTCAAAAACGAATTCATCCGCCGCGATCGTGCCGCGGGCGGAAAGAAGGAACGCCACACAACAAACGGTTAAGAAAGATATCGTTCGGTAGGAAGAAACTATCGACTGCATGGTGATGAAAGACTTTTTCAATGACTTCGTACCTTCGACCGACAAATGAATCCGGCCGTTGCCGTAAACCATTCGGATCCCATTCTGACAGATCGTCAGGGAACTCTCAAATTAACGCGGCGATCTGTGTTGATTGAGGAATAATTGAGGGCGTGGATCACGTCGGCAGGCTTATCTTTCGGTACACGATTTATTCACCCGAGACGGTGACTACGATTTCTCGATCTCGTGGTTTGACGTCGCATTCCAAGTGAAAGATCTGTTGCCAGGTACCGAGAATGGGGCGGGAGCTGCCGACGGGTACCGTGACCGAAGGGCCTAGCCAAGTGGCCTGCAAGTGAGAGTGGCCATTGCCATCATGCCAGGCTTGTTCATGGCCGTAGGTTGGGCTAGGCGGAATCAGCTGATCAAGAATCTCAGGAAGATCTTGTTCGAGACCGGGTTCGAATTCGATCGTTCCGATGGCTCCCGTGCTGCCGATGTTAAAGACGTGAACTGTGCCTGATTTGATCTTGCTTCGTTCGACAATCGCCACCACCTGATCCGTGATGTCGTGCATGTCCCGATGCCCACGTGTCCTGATGCGAATCCGTTCCTGAACGACCATTGAATCTCTGTATGCGGAGACGACCTGTGTAATCAGATTTTGCAGTAGGCAGCCTTTACCGAGCGAACTCGCGATCGATAGATCTGCTAGACCAGTTCCGAGATCGGCTCAACCCCATCATCGATCAAGAAACGCGGACGTCCCGTCAAATCTTCGACGGTCGTTGAATTCAGATCGATCCCCATGTTGTGATACAAAGTGGCCATCACCTCTTGGAACGTGACGGGACGCTCGGAAGCCTCACCACCAATGCGATCCGTGGCACCGATCACCTGACCTGTTTTCATGCCGCCACCGGCGAGCAGAGCACACGAAACGTTCGGCCAATGGTCGCGACCTGCGTTGTTGTTGATCTTCGGGGTTCGTCCGAATTCACCCCACACGACCACCGAAACGTCTTGGTGCAGATCGCGTTCGTAGAGATCATCGATCAATGCCGAAACTGCGTTGTCGAGCATCGGCATATCTTCCTTCGCTCGCTTGAAATTGCCACCGTGCCAATCCCAGCGACTGAAGTTCAACGTGACGCAGCGAGCGCCCGCCTCAACTAATCGACGAGCGATCAGGAAGTTCTCGACCATTTTCGGGGCGCCGTCGGCGCGGGGCTTGGGATCGCCTTGGCCGTACCGTTCCACAATCCCAGAATTCTCTCGGGATAGATCGAGAGCATCGATCAGCTTCGATGAAGTTAGCACGCCTAGGGCCTGACGCTGGAAGGCGTCGAGACCTGAAACCATCCCCGATCGGTCGACGTCTCGACGCAAGCGATCGAATGCAGTGAGCAGCCCCTTACGGTCTTGTAATCGCTCAAGCGATACGCCATTGAGGACCATGTCTTCTGCACCGTCGGCCATTGGACGAAACGGTTCATTCGCTATTCCCAGGAAACCTGCTCGTCCTGGATCGCCCCACGGAGCATGACTCGTCTTATAGCACAAGCTCACATACGGCGGTACGTTTGGATCGACGGGTCCATAAAGTTGTGCAAGGGTTGATCCCATGGAGGGCCAACCGCCTGATGGCGCTGGTGTCTCACGGCGACCTGTCATGCATTGGAAGGCAGCATGACTTCCCGATGCGCCGACGATGGATCGAATGGGAACGAACCGATCCATTCGCTGAGCAATCTTGGGGAACAGCTCGCAAATCTGAATGCCCGGAACACTCGTTGAGATCGGCTGTAACGGTCCGCGAATCTCCGACGGTGCCTCGGTTTTGATCTCCCACATATCCTGATGGGGTGGGCCACCTGGTAGAAAGACCATGATCACGGCCTTGTGTGATTTCCGCACTCCCGCTCGTGCTTCGGCCTGCAGCAGCTGGGGCAACGAGAGTCCTCCCATGGCCAAACCTCCGATTTTCAAAAAACCGCGGCGCGACACGCCATCGCAAAACGCTGATCGTCGACTGGGGGTTCCCAAGATATTGAGCATCTCTGGTACTCCTTGTGTTTGAACGGCGATTCGCTGAGAGGTTCAGCAAGAAAAAATATATCAAAATAGGCCGATTGGTACAACGAAATACATCCTTCTTGGAGCCTCAAGCCTGTTGTCTGCTTGCACTTCGCAAAACCGTAACGATGGATTCGCAAAAGTGTTGGTTTAGCGCCGGTTGGTTGGCCCGTTCATGGACCGGGGTGGACTTGCTAGGATAAGGCGTTTTCCGACCTAACCAATTCTCGAGATGGGGCATTTCAGGACGATGGCTAAGAAGACGATTGCAGATGTCGATGTTTCCGGGCAGACCGTATTGATGCGAGTGGATTTCAATGTGCCTTTAGATGACAGCTTGCAGATTACGGATGATCGGCGCATTCGGATGGCTTTGCCTTCGATTCAATCCGTCTTGGACCGAGGTGGGAAGCTGGTGCTGATGAGTCATCTGGGGAGGCCAAAAGGTGAGCCACAGCCTGAATTCAGTCTGCAACCGGTGGCAACTCGACTCGGCGAAATGCTGGACGCGAAGGTCAGTTTTGCGACAGACACGGTTGGTGACGATGCTCGTGCTAAGGTCGCAGCTTTACAAGCGGGCGAGGTCGTCGTTCTCGAAAACGTGCGGTTCAACGCCGGCGAGAAGAGTGGTGATGCCGACTACGCGCAGGCTCTTGCGGAAATGGCTGACATTTATTGCAACGATGCTTTTGGAACCTGCCATCGCAAAGATGGCTCCATGTTTGCTGTGCCGAGTGCGATGGAGGGGAAACCGAAAGTCGTCGGTTTTCTCGTTTCCAAAGAGATTCAGTATTTGAGTGAAGTGATTGCCAATCCAGAACGCCCCTTCGTGGCGATTCTTGGTGGGGCAAAGGTTTCCGACAAGATCAACGTGATTCAAAATCTGTTGGGAATCTGTGATCAAGTTCTGATCGGTGGTGCGATGGCCTACACCTTCTCTTTGGCCAAAGGTGGAGCAGTTGGTGAGAGTCTTGTCGAGCCGGATAAGGTGGAACTTGCAAAACAACTGATGGAAAGCGGGGGCGATAAATTGGTGCTCCCGATTGACACTCATTGTGGCGACGACTTCTCGGGTAGTTGCAACAAACAAGTCGTTGACGCAGGTCATATTTCCGACGGCTTCGAGGGGTTGGATATCGGACCGAAAACCGCAGCCGCTTACGCGGACATCGTTCGTTCGGCTAAAACCGTCGTTTGGAATGGACCTATGGGCGTTTTTGAAATGCCGCCTTTTGATGAAGGCACCAAGGCTGTGGCGCAGGCTATCGCTGAAGGTGACGGAACAAGCATTATCGGTGGTGGGGATAGCGCGGCCGCCATCCAGCAGTTGGGTTACGCCGATCAGGTGACCCACGTTAGTACCGGTGGTGGTGCGAGTCTGGCAATGCTCGAAGGCAAGCCGTTTGCCGCCGTTGAGTTGTTGGATGAAAAATAACAAGACATTCGATGATTTATCTCTCCTGAGCGAGAAGGCACAAGCGTGACGAATCCGGAGCGGATCACAAGCTCGCAAAATGCTCGCCTGAAGGAAGTACTCCGACTTCGTAAACGGCGTCATCGCGACCGGCGACAGAGTATTCTGATCGACGGCAGTCGCGAAGTCTGTCGCGCAATCGAAGCGGGCGTCGACATCCAAGAGCTGTACGTGACCGATGCGTTTTGGCAGGCGACAGAGACCGCAGGCTGGCGGACAACTTTGGATTCCAACGTACGAGTCAGCCTTGTCTCAGCCGATCTCTTGGATCGCATTGCTTATGGAGATCGAAACGAGGGTGTGGTGGCTGTAGCGGTGCCTCCGGCCACTTCGCTTTCTGGTCTCTCGTTGCCACCGGACCCGTTGGTGCTCATCTTGGAAGGAGTCGAAAAACCTGGCAATGTGGGTGCTGTTATTCGCACCGCCGATGCTGCTGGAATCGACGCGGTGATCGTCGTGGATGCGGGCACCGACTTATTCAATCCAAATGCGATTCGCGCAAGTCTCGGGACACTCTTTTCCATGGCAATCTGTGCCGCTGACCTGGATGAAATTCAACCGTGGTTGGCGGAGAGGTCATTGCAGGTGATCGTGACCCGTGTCGATGGAGCTGATTGGTACGATCAGTTTGACTACTGTCGTGGTACGGCGATTGTGTTAGGAAGTGAGGCCGACGGCGTTACGGAGTGCTGGAAATCAGCTGCCTATCAGGCCGCGAAACTACCGATGCTTGGGATTGCCGACAGTCTCAATGTTTCGGCGACGGCCGCGGTGTTTTGCTATGAAGCAAGTCGTCAACGCCGCGCCCTCAAACCTTAGCGAGCGTCGTTTTGTGTTGCGGCTGCGGTTAGTGTGTTCCGCAAAAGCATCGCAATGGTCAGCGGTCCCACGCCACCTGGGACGGGTGTTAGATGGCCCGCTACCTCACGCACGTCATCAAAATCAACGTCGCCGACCAAACCTTCGTCCGTGCGATTGATTCCGACGTCAATGACCGCCGCGCCAGGCTTGACCATGTCGGCAGTGATCAGCTTAGGCTGCCCCACTGCGGCGACGAGAATATCGGCCTCGCGAGTGATTGACGATAGCTCTTTGGAGCGACTGTGACAGACGGTCACGGTTGCGTTGGCAGCCGCAGAACCGAGTGTTGAGTCTCGTTGGACGAGCATCATCGCCAAGGGTTTTCCGACGATGTCACTGCGACCTACGACCACCACGTGCTGACCGCTGACGGGAATGTTGCTGCGGTGCAGAATCTGCTGAACACCGTGGGGAGTGCAGGGGAGAAAACGAGGTCGACCTTGGGCAATTCGGCCGACGTTATCGGGATGGAAGGCGTCTACATCCTTCGCGGGATCGATGGCGTCGAGGACTTTGGTGGCGTCGATATGGCCGGGTAGAGGCAGCTGTACCAAGATGCCGTGAACTTCCGACGATGCGTTCAGTTGATCGACCAGATCGAGAAGCTCTGCTTGGGTCGTTTCGGCAGGAAGCCGGTGCAATTGACTGTCGATTCCCACACGTTCACATGCACGTTGTTTGTTTCTTACATAGACCTGACTGGCCGGATCCTCACCCACCAAAACTGCGGCCAAGCAGGGGACGACTGAGGTGTCCTCAATGAACTTCGCGACCTCTTTGCCGAGTTCCTGCTTGATCTCGTTCGCAATCGCTTTTCCATCGAGTAATTCAGCACTCACGTTGTTCTTCCTTATCGCGGGCGTTGTTTCTAGGAATCTTGTTTTCGCCGAGTTTGATTTCGCAAGCCTTGAAGAGTGCGACTGTTGATCATCTTATCGAAGAGATGTGATCCACGTCACCCACCAAGAAAATCGAGTTGCAAGAGTAAATGCAGGGCGAGGCACGAGTAGACGCCCGCAACGACATCGTCCAGCATGATCCCAGTGCCATCTGGGAGTTTTTCAAGTTGCCGTGCGGGTGGAACCTTCGAGATATCGAAGATGCGGTGCAGGATAAAACCCACGATCAACACCGAAGGACGCGTCAGCAACTCCGTGGGAACCAGGAAAAAGGTAATGGGAACCGTCGCAATCTCGTCCCACACGACCGATCCCGGGTCCTTTTTCTGGAGTTCACGAGCTGCTCGAGTGCACATTGGAATTCCAATGGCAATGAGTCCCGCGATGATGATCGCCTGGCCGATGATTGAAGGAACCAGGCTGATGGCCCAAGCTAACGGCAAGCCCCATAGAGTCCCTACAGTTCCAGGAGCAAACGGGGAAAACCCGAAGCCGAATCCCGTTGCGATCCACAGCACCCAACTTTTTCGAGGATTTGCTTCCGTGCTTTCCATAGGTTTGCGTACGTGTCAAGGTTCGAGGTTCGTGGTAGGCGATGTGATCGGTCAGGGGGCAGTCTTATCGATCTTCGCAGCCAGGATGAAATCGTTTTCACTCAGGCCGCCAATGGCGTGAGTCCACAATTCGATGGATATATTGCGGTATCCCGCGATATGCAGGTCTGGGTGGTGGCCGTCATCTTCCGCGATCTCTGCCACACGGTTGAAAAAGTCCATGCCTTCCATGAAATTCTTGACCGTCCAGTCCTTACGGATGCGTTGACCACCTTCGGTCAAATACCAGCCATCCAGCCTTTCGAGTTGTTGCTGGGCTTGGGGCGTTGTGCAGGGTTCAACACCGCCTTCGCAAGGCTTACATTTTTTGCCGATGAGTTGTTCGGGAGCTTGGATTTCCACAGTCAGTTTCTCCTCAGATCAGATTGGGGATAGTGGTGAATTGCGCCAAGCATTATTTCCGGACTGCCTGGAATGTCAATCAGACGATTCGGACGCATTGTTTTCAAAGCCCAGGGGAGCCGAAATCTCGATCATCGCGTCGATCACGAATTGAATGTGGTCATCAAGCGGTTCGCCTAAATCCTCGGCACCATGAATGATATCTTCGCGACTGACAGCAGCTGCGAAACTCTTCTGTTTCATCTTCTTCTTGACGCTTTTGGCACGCATACCCGTAAGTCCTTCGGGACGGACCTTGGCGGTTGCCATGATGAAGCCGGCCAGCTCGTCGCAGGCATAAAGCGTTTTGTCAAGTTTTGAAACTCGGGGGCAGTCGGGAAGATAATCGGCGTGCGATTTGATGGCGTAGATCACTTCCTTCGGATAGCCGAGGCCCTCGAGAATCTCCGCACCCTTCAGGGGGTGATCGGGCGGATCAGGCCAACGTTCGTAGTCGAAATCGTGGAGCAGTCCGACGATGCCCCAGCGATTTTCGTCTTCGCCATATTTTCGAGCATAGGCCCGCATCGCTGCTTCGACGGCGAGCATATGTCGCCGCAGAGATTCGCTGGCGGTATATTCGTGGACCAGGTTCAGGGCGTCTTGTCGATTCATGGAGGCACATTCGACGAGTTTGAAGTCATAGAAAAAGAACGCGTTAATTCACGCTTCTACCTCCACGTGGAAGACGTGGATTATTCGTTGGTCTCCGTCGAAGTTTCTTCCTCAGCCGGCAATTCATCCTCGAGGCCCGCATCCTTCAGTGCAGAATCATCCTGCTGCGGATCAGCCGTTTCGGTCTGATCATTAGTCGGGTTCTCCGTTTCCACGTTTTGCCGTTCACGCCAGGGTTTCTTTTCACGATAACTTTCGAGCTCGTTGGCCAGTTGCTCCTCGTCAGAATCCATTTCAACGGCCTTCTCCGACCACTTTACGGCTTCATCGAAGTTACCGAGTTCGGCATAGCCCGCGGCAAGCGTGCTGAGGATATGAGCTTGTTTGTAATCGGTCGCTTCGCAAGCACGTTCCGCGAGCTCAATCGCGCGATCGCCATTGCGCAAATCATCGTTAGGAGAAGTGGCCAGCACCCAGGCGAGGTTATTGAGGATTCCGCTGTCTTCCGGTCGTAACTTTAAAGCCGCTTCATAATTTTCAACCGCTTTGGCTTGTTGACCCAGGCTCAGATAGGCATCACCACGCCGACGTAGGACACCCCACTGATCAGGCTTGTTTTCAAGCACCTCATCGTAAAGCGCGATAGCGCGGGAGGGTTGTTTATCGAACTCGTAATAGGTCCCCATCTGCACCTTGATGTCGGCGTTGTCGGGGTCGAGACGCAGCAATTGCTGCAAGTCACCGATCGCTTCATCGTATTTTTCCTGAGCTGCGGCGATCAGGCTGCGAAGCAGAATGGCTTGTGGCATCTGCGGGTTCAACTGCAGAACCCGGTCGATGTCATTCTCGGCCAAATCGAATTGACCCTCGGCTGTGAGGAGTCGGGCTCGCGTAATCAACGCTCCGAGATCTTGGGACGAAACACGAATTGCCTGATTCAAACTGTCGATCGCTGCGGAAAGCTTGCCGTTCTCTTCAAGGATTTGGGCCTTCAGCTTGTAAGGAATCGATGAATTCGGCTTGGTTTGGATCACCTCTTCCAAATGTTCAAGTGCCTTGTCGAACTGCTTCATCTGTTGCAGCGTCTGTGCCACCGCTTGATGTGCCGCAAGATCATTTGGGTCGGACTCCAACAGGCGTTGGAAGTCGTCGAGGGCCTTTTCATTCTGCTGCTGACTCATGTAGTACAATCCCCTGACACGCCAAGCATCCATGTTGCGGGGATCAAGTTCGATCGCTTGATCGAAATCAGCGAGCATCTTCTCGGGATCTTTTGAGATGCCTCCGCGAATAACGTAAGCCTTGGAAAGCTCCGTTGGCTCTTCGGTCAGCAGTTCAATGGCCGTCGTAATAGCCGTCTGTGCTTTTTCGAGATCGCCACCGGTTAACGCCTGTAAACGAGCGATCAGAAGCTGTGCGCTTCCCATTTGTGGGTCAACTTCAACGGCGCGTTCGAGATGCTTCAGCGCGACACGGCGAGCAGCTGGCCATCTTGGATCAAGAGGGCGCTGGTCGAAGATCAATCGACTCAGACGCGATGCGTGTTCATAAAGACATGCGGTTAATAAACCTTCCGCATACTTGGTGTTTTCGTCGTCTAATCCTTTTTCGAGCGCCGATTCACAGAGTTCAATTGCTTTCTCAAGGTCGGCCATATTCTGAGCGGTTAGCTTCTTCAGAGTCGCCTCGTCCAGATCCGCCTGACCTGGGCCGTCGGCGTAGGCGGGATGGCCTGCCGCCACCAGCAACAAAATCAGGCTTGCTAGAATGGCAAGATAATTGGGAGTGGAGCCAATCCAGGAAAATGGCCGGCTTGATCGTACGACTTGCAAGAGAGGCATAGAATGCTCCAGGAAATACTGCGATCGGCGGGGTCGTCTGCCCGCGACCGCGCATGGCCGACGTCGTGTCTGGCAGAGTCCGTGACCGCTTTTGTCACGCGGAAAACAAGGGTTTTCCGCACACATCGAAGTGTTCCTGCACATTATGGTGCACTACCGCCCGCAAGACCACACTAAATATGCGTGGTTGACGCGAAGTCCGTACTCGCATAATTCCACTGCATTTAGGCAGAAACGTCGGATTGTGTCCAGCAACCGTCCACGAGACGCCACATCTTGCCATTTGGATTCGCATCTTGGAGAGACGGTGGCAGCCGATTCGGCCGGACTCCGTCGTAAGAATGGAGGGCAGCGAATCGGTGAATCGCCGCCGGGATTCCTACCGCGGTGAAACCGGGATGTCCTGTCGCAGGGAAGGGGCCCCCATGATTCATCGCCGGTGAAACGGCGACACCTGTGGGCATTTTGTCGTTCAGGAGTCGACCCACCTTCGTTCGGAGTTCGGGGGCGATGCGATCGTAGGCATCATCATCCGAGCCCTGCGTGTCGCTGTAGATGCAACCGGTCAAATTGCCCTCCAATGAGGCTGCGATCTCGACTGCCTCGTCGACATCCTGTGCAACAACGATGAGCGAGCAATTTCCGAACGCCTCGGTCTGAAATGTTTCTGGTGCCCTTAAAAACTCAGAGCCAGAGACACTGAGCAGAGTATTCGGACAGCTGAAACCACTTGCCGCAGCGGTTCCGGAGGTCAGTGAGTTTGCCCCGGCAGCCACCAATGTTTCAATTCCCGCAGTAAGACTCGACTCAACGCTCTTGGAAAGTAGGATGCCGGCCGGAGCTTCTGTATACTTGCTCCGCACCTGTTCAACAAAAGTTTCACTCTCAGAGCCTTCAAGCAGGATTGTGACGCCAGGATTAGTACAGAATTGCCCGGTACCCATGAGCCCGCTGACAACAAAATCCTGAGCGATGTCATCGCCCTGTTCTCGCAAGGCACCGGGAAGAATGACGACCGGATTGATGCTGGATAACTCCAGGTAGATCGGTTTCCCGACGGCATCGGCGGCAGCCTTCAGTTTGAGCCCGGCACCTCGACTGCCGGTGTAGCCTGTCGCTCCTAAACGCGGGTCGGCAACGAGTCGTTCACCGTCGCTGTGGGAGGTTCGGTAGAGGAGTTGAACGGTTGCACGTGGCATGTCGGTCGCCTCGATGGCAGCGATGGCAGCCTCGGCAAAGAGGCGAGTCGTTCCTGGGTGAGACGAATTGGCCTTGCCGATGATCGGGTTGCCTGCGGCAAGTGCAGCAGCCGCGTCTCCGCCTGAAACACTTCCAAAGGCGAAGGGGAAATTGTTAGGGCCAAATACACACACC
The DNA here is from genome assembly GCA_002723275.1 of Planctomycetaceae bacterium. Lineage (GTDB taxonomy): Bacteria > Planctomycetota > Planctomycetia > Pirellulales > Pirellulaceae. The sequence continues at coordinate 164,624 of PBNZ01000004.1, read as the reverse complement.
GGGCCAATGGGTGCGAAGTGGGAGCGGAGCCCCGCTTGCGTATCGATGTTGGCTGCCATCCAGGAGCCTTCCCGAGCAGCCGCAGCAGCCAAACGCAATTGATTGGTCGTCCGAGGTAACTCGACATCCGCCAGCCGTGGCGACGTGGGCAGAGCGGTTTCCAGGTGGGCCATCTCGACCAATGCCTCGGCTCGCTTTTCAATCTCATCGGCAAACGCTTCCAGGAAATCTGCAATGCGTTCCGGAGCCATCGACCGCAGTTGGCGGGCGGCTACCGTGGCCGCCTTAAGAGCCGCATCGCAGTCGGCCCAGTCGCTCACCGGGTAACTTTCATCCAGACTCGCGCCGGTTTGAGGATTGCTCGCGTAAAAGGAGGAAGAACTGACAGCTGGCCGCCATTGGCCATCGATGAGAACGGGATGACAACTCATGCTTGATTACCTGTTAGCTGAGGGGTATCGATTCAATTCAATCGAGACGAATTCAGAGAGACTGGACAACAGAATTCGATAGTGTACCGATTCCGTCGACTGTTATCTCGACCTGATCGCCTATTTGGAGTGTAAATGAGCTGTCAGGAACGATGCCCGTTCCGGTCAGCAGGAAGGCGCCATTGGGAAACGAATTGTCCCGGCCCAGCCAATGGATGAGATCTTCGAAGGATCGCGCCATTTCATCGATGGTCGTCGAACTGTCGAAGACCGTCGCAGTATCCCGGTGGACCTGCAAGCGAATCCCAATCTCTGCTCGCGTTGGCATTGCGTCGGGAAGCGTGATGCAAGGGCCGAGGCTGCAGCAGTGATCGTACACCTTGGCTTGGGGCAGGTACAGTGGATTTTCGCCTTCAATGTCACGGCTGCTCATATCGTTCCCGATGGTGTAGCCCACTAATTCGAGTCGCGAATTGAGGACGAGCGTGACCTCGGGTTCGGGAACGTTCCAAGCTGAATCTTTTCGGATTCGTAAGGCCTCGTGTGGACCCACCACTCGATGGGGCGTGGCCTTCATGAACAATTCGGGGCGGTCTGAAACGTAGACGCGGTCGTAACAGGACGCTGCTGCCTCGGATTCTTCCATCCGAGCCGCTTTGCTTCGCTTGTACGTCACTCCAGCCGCCCAGACTTCTTGTTCGTCAATCGGCGGTAGTAATGTTACATCCTGCAGGTCGAACGTTTCCGACTCGTCCCGTAAGAAATCGATCAACGAGTGCGGCTCTTCCGACTCGAGAAGTTCGGCAAGTGAGTTGATGTCACCCGATTCGAATCGGAGCGGTTGAAGATGATCTCCATCGGACACTCCGACCTTTTCGTGACCATCTTGGTCTTTGAATTTGTAGAGCTGCATGGGAGAAACCTCGGATAAGTTGGCAGTCTAAATCCCGTACCGCCCCGCGTGAGCCGTTTTCATTGAAGCCAAATCAGGCTGCAATTCCTCGTCACAGTTGCGGGACCGGCCGGACGTCCATCTTTCTACTCACCTCTCTGCCGTTCCTGATTCAGCGCACAGCGGTTCTCTTGTCCGCGCACAAAGAAGCTCGACGGGGTTAGCCGTCGAGCTAGGGTGGCTGACGGGGCTCGAACCCGCGACTTCCAGAGCCACAATCTGGTGCTCTAGCCAACTGAGCTACAGCCACCGTAAGTTAAGCCCGGAGTGTAAGCGGTCTGAGGCGATAGGTCAACGGCACCGACCCGTCCTAACTCATGCTTCAAATGGAAAAGTCTCGTCCACTTCGGCTGCCGACAGTTCGACGAGAAATGGCACTAAACGCTCCGTCACGAGCTGCATCAGTTGCCGCCCTTTTTCAGCCGTCGCTTGATGAGGGTCGGCGGCCCCAGAATTGGTCGTCAAGAGGTGCCAGGGCCGGGTCAAGGAAACCCAGCCTTCTCGCAGTGCTTCGAACCGCAGCGGTCGGGTCGATCCTGCATCCGCTGCCAACGAGCCGTCCGGGTTCGTGCGTACCAGGTCTGGGAAATAGGCGAGACCGAACGAAGTCTCCATCTCACCCGCATGATCTTCCGGATGGTCAAAGATTTGCTCATAGGCGCCATCGGCGAGAACCTGGTACCAACTGCAAAGAAACAGATGGGCCGGTGTTTTTCCGTAGAGCTGTCGCAAAAGCGGCTTCATGTCGTTGCCACCATGACTATTCAACAAGACGATCTTGTGAATGCCGCTCTTGACGAGTGACTCGACTAGATCCTCGACCACCGCGAACAACGTCTGGGGATTGAGGTTCATTGCCAGAGGAAACTCGCGAAGGTTCGTTTCTGTCCCGTAGGGGATCGTCGGTAGCAGAACGACTTTGGCCCCCTGTTCATGCGCGGCCTTGCAGAGATGCTCGCCGACAATGGTGCCCTCCAGCACATCCGTTCCGTAGGGCAAATGCAGGTTGTGCGGTTCCGTCGCACCCAATGGCAGCACGGCCACTTCGTATTCCTGCTGCTTGATTTCGCCGTAACTGGTTTCCAATAAATTCCAGGTCATGATGTCCTCCGTCTGGGCAATCGCAGGGATCGGATCGAATCATCATTGTCGGAGTTGTTCGCATCGCGACCAAGAGGGGGAAGCCCCATTTCGCGTAAATCAATTCCCTCAATCCAGTTGAGGAAGTGAGCTGCCGATTTCCGCTCGCCCGTTCGGTGTCACGGCGGTTTGCGAGACGTCCAAGGTCTGGAGTTTTTTGAGAGCACGCAGTTGGGGCAGACCAGCGTCGGTCACCTTGGTTCCCGTTAACCAGAGTGACTGCAAATCGTTGAGCTCACCAACCGTCGCCAGCGCCTGGTCATCGATCGAGGTATTTGAGAGATCCAATTCTTGCAGATTTTGACAGTTCCTGAGCCGGCCCACTGTCGCATTGGTAATGTTGGTCGACTCGAGCGTCAGCTGTTCCAGCAGATCGGCATCTCGCAACATTTCCAGTCCCATGTCGCTCACCTGCAGGCCAGCGACATCAAGCCAGAGCAGGTTGGCTGCCGAGCGAAGTGAACTCAGGCCAGCATCCGTCACGCGAGTCCCCCCGAGAGACAGCCGGCGAATCGTAGCGTCGCTGTCAATTTGTTGCAGAGCGGTGTCATTCAAGTCAAGAAAACGTTGGTATTCCTGATCCAACTCAGCATGCGTCCGATTTGCCAAAATCTCCAACGAGTTGGCCTTGGTTCGCTGTGAATAAACTTGGTTGAGATATTCCAGCAACGCCTTACGATACCTGCCGTTTTCGTAATGCATCAAGAAATGAGTTAGTCCGGCTGACTGACTGTAGAGTTTTCGGATCTGAGGATGTTGTTGTAAGTCGAGCCGTCCCAGTTGGGTAAAACCATCTAATGGTTCATAAAAACCCTCGCGTAGGCGACGAAAGCGAGCGAATTGCAAACGGTCCGCTTCGAGCCCTCCAAGTGTGATATGGCCCTGGCAACGTTGCAGAGATTCCATGTAAAGGGCAATGCCTTCAACGATCCAAAAGTCCGCTGCTTCTCCCGTGCCTACTTTCGTCCTCTTGGATTCATGAAAGAGTTGATGAGTCGCTTCATGTCGCCAGGTCGAAGCGTTCGATCGATCTCCAAAAAAGAAGGCTGTACGTGAAGGTGCGTGATAATATCCCAGCGTCATCTCTGCCTGCGGTTCGATACGACTCACCTCAGCGATATATTCTTCGCGATTACGAAAGAGCACCACCTGGTGACGAGCTCGGCGCTTACTGGTGAGCGGGCGACCCCCGAGAGCTGTACGCAGCGTTGCCGTATTGCTCCAATATTCAAAGAACAACTGACGCCAGGTTGCATTCACTAATTCCAAGCTTTCGGCCAATGAGCGGGCGGATGCCTCGTTACCGTTGGTCGAGATGCGAAACGAGGGTGTGTCTATCTGTAAATACTCTCCTGCCCGCCAGCCATACTTCGCGTGAGCGCGACGACTGGGGCGAATTTCAAAAGCATCTGCTGTGGAGACACTTGTGATGCGTTTCGCTTCGCTGTGATCGGGAGCATATCGCAAGACCTCGTGCAACCAACGGAAGGCGGTGCTGCCGTCACCCTGCGCCGCGGCTCTTTCAGCAAGGTTGAAGAGCCGGTTGCCGTAGATGCCAAGTATCCGAGCGAGTTCTGGATCGTCGGTAGACGTCTGTCGAGTGTCAACGGTTGACGCCGGAACGAAGAAATACTGACGACTTGGATCCCGACGCAGAATAACCGAAAGGCGTGCGTTGCGCTGTGACGGATCCTCGCTTTGACGGGCGAGCTCCTCAACGGCGGCGGTGAACTGTTGATTTAATCTTTCCCGATCTGAAATGACCGTTTCAGCCGAAGCACTTCCGTGCAGCGAAATCAGCACGCAGATCGCGAGCTTCAAGAAGAACGGAGAAACCGTTTGCTCTGCTTGGTTGCCGTAAATCGTCAAGTGATCGTCCTCAGATCGCTCCAATCCCCCTCTTCTTTCAGTGTACACTGGACTCCCGACAGTGAGTGGAACAATTGAGCTGGAATGGAAGCAACTATGAGGATCCTCGCGATTGAGCCGTATTTTGGCGGTAGCCATCGTGCTTTCCTGGAAGGGTGGGAACGGTATAGCCGGCATACCTGGACCCTGGTGGGGCTTCCTGACTACAAATGGAAGTGGCGCATGCGGCATGCGAGTTTGACGTTGGCCGAAGAAATCAATCGCCAACTGGATGAAGGGCACTCCTGGGACCTGCTTTTCTGCTCGGATATGCTCAATCTTCCTGAGTTCATGGGAATGGTCAGTAGCCCAATTTCAGCGCTGCCTGCGGTTGTCTACTTCCATGAAAATCAGCTGACCTATCCCACCCGACAGCCTCGCGATTATCACTACGGCTATTCCAACTTCCTCTCGGCGCTCCGAGCTGACGCGGTCTGGTTCAACTCTCATTTCCACGAAGTTGAGTTTCTTGAGGGAATTGAGCAGTTCTTGCGACGCATGCCGGACTATCAACATCTCGATGCTGTCGAAAAGATTCGGAATAAGGCATCGGTTCAGCCACCGGGATTTGAACCGCCACCAACGAATCAACCGACCCGTGACAACGAGCGAGAGGCGAGTCTTGAACCTCTTCGGATCCTGTGGTGTGCTCGCTGGGAGCACGATAAAAATGCGGAATTGTTTTTTGCCGCACTACGCCGACTCAAGGCGGAACAGGCCCGCTTTCGTTTAGCCGTGATCGGCCCTTCGTTTCGAGATGTTCCCGACGTATTTGGAAAAGCGAACTCTGAATTTGAGTCGGAAATCGACTATTGGGGTCACCAGGCATCTCGTGAGGATTATGGGAAGGTGTTGTCCTGGGCCGACGTTGTGGTCTCGACCGCGGTGCATGAGTTTTTCGGATTGAGTGTCGTGGAGGCTGTATTGGCAGGCGCTTTTCCACTGCTGCCGGAACGGCTTGCCTATCCGGAAGTCTTGGGGGCTCAGGAACCCCTGATTTTGCAGGAACATTTCTACCAAGGGGGGGAGCAATCGTTGGCCGACCGTTTGCGAAAACTCGTTGAACGCAAGGAAAATGGCCGTTTGTGGCAGGATACCGATCGGGTGTTAAGGAATCGTTTAGAGGTTTTGACTTGGCCTCAACACGCGCAAAAGCTCGATTCCGCTGTCGAATTCGCTACCAATCAGAAAAAAGCAACGTCATGATCTTTCCGAAATCACTTCCACAAGAGGTACCCAACCGACTATGATGAGGGCACTCAATTAATTACGGGGGTAGGTAATTGGTGCCAAGAATTAGCAATCGCGTTGACGGACAAACGTACGCTTTCGACGGACATCGTGGCCAGGTGATCGAGGCCAAGACGGGACCGTGCGAGCGACGTTCCAGCTTTCGGTTTCGGTATTTCCACGGCCTGATTCTGGCCGCGCTCTTGGTCAGTGCCGTGCTGGTGCCCGAATTCTTGTTGACATTTATGTTGCTAGCGCTCTGCGTTGTCGTCTCCCTGGTTGCTTTCATCATTCTGGTGCAGATGCCCGTTCAATTCTTCGCAAGTCGCCTTCGCCAGAAAACCGAACGAACTGAGGCTGCCAAGACTTGATCAAGTCAAAGTGGCGGTGAGGCCAGCTGTTTTGCCGCCTCAGATCCACTCAGGTTGGGCTGCAGGCTGTTTTTCTGCGAATCTTGCATCTTCATGTTCTCGTGGGTTGGGGATAGTCTGCCCGCGTTGATTGGTGAATAATACAGAGCTCGGTTGTTTGCCGTTCTTAGCACGGCCCGCCCTCAACGTTGGTGGTCGGTTCGTATGCCTTCACTCATTTGAAGAGAGGTTTGTCATGTCGGGGCGCATCCTGTTACTCGCAATCGTAGGTTTAATGCAACTGGGAGTGATCCAAGGCGCCTTCGCGCAAGATGAACTCCCAAGCCCGCTCCAATCGCCCCAGCAAAAGGCTGGCTATGGGATTGGAATCACGATTGGAAATGATTTTCGACGGGGTGGACTCGATCTGACAACGATTGATTTGCAAGCGTTCGTGCTGGGCCTTCAGGATGCGATCGCAGGGAAAGAGCCCCGCCTTCAACAGGCGGAAGTGCAAGAAGCGATGAACCAGATTCAGCAGATTGCTCGAAATAAGCTTGAGCAGAAGATGCAACAGGTCGCTGAAGAGAACAAGGTGAAGGGCCCTCAGTTCATGGCCAAGTTTAAGGCGCTTGACGGAGTCAAGAGTCTGCCAGGCGGTCTGCTCTACAAGGTGATCAAGAGCGGCAATGGCGCGNCTCCCACAGAAACGGATCGAGTCACGACGCATTATCGTGGTCGACTCATCGACGGTACCGAATTCGACAGTTCGATTAAGCGAGGTCAGCCGGCTACCTTCCCGGTTAACGGCGTGATCAAAGGCTGGACCGAAGCGCTGAAGCAAATGAAGGTTGGCGACAAATGGCAACTGGCGATTCCACCGGAGATGGCCTACGGGGCGCAGGGCAGTCCTCCGGTGATCGGCCCAAATGCTGTCCTGGTATTTGACATCGAACTGTTGGGTATTGAACAACCCGGTAACGCGCTGCCTTAGTCAGCTGCTCCTGTTTGATTTAACGGTGTGATTCAACGGTGTGATCCGGTTAGGTAATTCACGGAACCGTTTGCGATCAAACTAATCATGCCATCTTTCTGATGCCATCAAAGCGGCGCGTCACTTAGTTACCCAACCGACGTATCGCTGACGTTTGTTCCCCTCTGATTCAAGCGTCTGAGAAAGGGAAACGATTTTTTCGTTTGTCCGACTCACTTTCGCTGCATACAATTTCCCCGCCGACCGCCGTGATCGGATCGGTGAGCGCTGGGATGTGCGATCAACCTTCAATGTTCAGATGAAGAGACGGTGGACGCTGCTAGAACAATCCGAGCAATCCGTGCGACGGACGAAAGTTTGCCACCTGCAGCGATTACGCGTTCAAACAAATGTCTAGACGTGGGTTGATTTCTTTGACCGGGGTTACTTCGTGATCTATATTCACGAGGGCCGAGAGCACGCTTTCGCTTTCCCCCACTTACAGTAAGAACAAATCCTGAAATCGGCGCGATGCGCGACCTTCATTGATTTGTCACTGGACTCAGCCTCGCTCCAATCCTTTCAGGCTGTGTGACAAGGACGTGTTTCAAGGTTGCCGCTGGCCCCAAGGTTGGAAGTGGCTGATGATTCGACGGAACTTCTTGGCGTTAGTATTTCTCGGAAGTCTTTTCTGTTGCTCGATTGCTCTGTTAGGAGTCAGTGAGGCCCAGGTTGGCTTTGCGACGTCTGAGGCAACAGCGGCTGATCCTGTTGAACAAGTTCTGGTCGACGGGATGAAACTGGAAAACGACCGTCGTTGGGGGGAAGCACTTACCCATTACGAAGAAGCAGTTCGACTCTATCCGCAAAGTCACAAACTCAAAAAGCGTGTTGCTTTGACACGCATCCAATTCGATCTGGATCGTCGCTATTCGGATCAAAGCTATGTGCGAATCTTACAGCAGCTTTCTGAGCAACAGGCGATTGACCTGTTTTCAGAAGTCGCGCTGAAGATTGAATCGCATTATGTTGAGTCACCGAACTGGAACGAATTGTTGCTGCGAGGCACTGAGGATCTTGAGGTTGCCCTGGCAAACGCTGATTTCGCGAAGGTGAATCGCATGCAGGCTGAACTCGATCGACGTCAGCAGGCCATCCAACAAGTGCGCAACGTGTTGCGAGATCGTCGACTGACAGATCGCCATCAAACGCTTGAAATGGTTCGTTGGATCGGTCGCTATTCCGCGCGACAACTGGGCGTTTCAGTGACGCCGATTATCTTGGAGTATATGTGTGGAGCGATGAATTCACTCGACACCTACTCGACCTATCTGACCGGCGATCAACTCGACGACGTTTATTCTCAGATTGAAGGCAACTTTGTGGGTCTCGGTATTGAACTCAAAGCCGATCAAGGGTCCTTGCTAATCGCTGATGTGATTACCAAGGGACCGGCCGAAGCCGCAGGGATCCGACCAGGTGATCGAATCATCGCTGTTGACGGGGTTTCTACTCAAGATGTGTCGACCGATCGAGCCGCCGATATGCTCAAAGGAGAACAGGGTTCGACGGTTAACGTTACGGTCGTTTCTCCAGACACTAACCCACGTTTGGTAACGGTGCGTCGTGAACGCGTTGATGTGCCAAGTGTGGAAGATGTGAAGGTTATCGACGCCGCTGCAGGCGTTGGTTACTTCCGGATTAGCAGCTTTCAGAAAACAACCAGTCGGGACGTCGATTCTGCCCTTTGGAAGTTGCATCGTGATGGTATGCGAAGTTTGGTGATTGATGTGCGTGGTAATCCTGGTGGCCTGTTGACCGAAGCAGTCGAGGTTGCTGACCGCTTCATTTTTGACGGAACCATCGTTGCAACTCATGGTCGCAGTGCACGTGAGAATTACGACTACAAGGCACACCGTGTTGGTACATGGCGTGTTCCGCTGGTTGTGCTGATCGACTCGGACTCCGCAAGTGCCAGCGAAATCTTTGCCGGTGCAATTCGAGATCATCGACGTGGTCGAGTGGTTGGGATTCGTACCTATGGAAAAGGATCGGTGCAAGGAATCTTTCCGTTGCGATCGATCAAGGCCGGTGTACGTTTAACGACGGCGAAGTTCTATTCACCAAGCGGTCGTGCCATTAGTCAACAGGGTGTTGAACCCGATGTGATTGTGCAAACGGTGGCCAAGCCGGCGGACGCAGCTTTTGTGGAAGCCGACCAAGATAACGATCCCGTCCTCCGGGCAGGTATTCGCGAAGCTCGAAATCTGATCGCAGTTGCACCTCAAGCGAAGCCACAGTCGAACCAACAAACGCAGGCATCTTCGCAACCACGTCGGCTTCCCGAGACGCTTGGCTGGTAATTCTCGAGCCTTTGCTGTGTTTGCCTCCCCACATTTGGTGAATGTTTTCCTTGACGCCGTTTGCTTGAGGCGGTTTTCTCCGCGGAACGGCTTGGAACGGTTTCTTCCGACCGCTACGATGTTGGTTGGTATCTAACGCTGATCGGTCATCCATGCTCGTGCCGAAGTTCGGGACGAGGCCCAGGATCGGGAAGAGGGGATGACACCGTCTTCGTGTGGCGGGTCCCAGATCAGATCGTTCGGCTGCATCGTGTCGATTTCCTATGTTCGCTCGCTTGGGCAATCTTGTCTCTCGCCATTGGGTGCTCGTCGTCCTTATTTGGGCGGTCATCTTGGTATGCGTGCGTGCCTTCGCACCGAACTGGGACGATGTGACCTACGATGGTGATCTGGCTTACATGCCGGCCTCGATGTCCAGCGTCAAGGGTGAACTTCTGTTGGACGAGGCCTTTCCGCGGGGCCGGGCCAAGAGTCAGGTGGTGATTATCATTTCGCGGGATGATGGGCCGTTGGGAGCTGAGGATCTGCAGGTTTCCGATCGGATTGCAGCGCAGCTCAACAATCTGCATGGTGTCTCGACCTTTCAACGATCTCAATCGCTTTGGATTGCGGCCGCCAACTATCGAGATCAAGGTGACGATCAACGCGCTGACGAGGTTTTTCGGCAGGCGGATGAAGCACAACGGACAGCGGTTGCGGCCTGGGAGGAGGCGATTCGACTCGATCCAGAGCATGGCCCTGCTTTGGGCAATCGAGCTCTTTATTTGAAGTCGTTAGGTCGCGAAGAAGAGGCGGCGAATGAGCGGACATTAGCGCAAGATTTTGCTCCGGAGTTAAAAGATGTAGGAGTGAGTCTGCAGCCGGCGGATCTTGCAGAGTTGCCAATCATTGATATTTGGACGCGTCACAATGAGGTGATGGGTACCAAGTTGCGCAGTCGAGATCGCCAGTCAGATCTGGTGATCGTGCGCCTGTGGCAAGAATTGATGGCAACCGACAACACGCGTGTTTTGAATCGAGTGGAGTCGGTTTTGAGTGACATCCGCGCCGTGGGAGTTCCTGCCAATCTTCAGATCAACGTGACGGGATCGGCGGCGGTGGGAAGCGACATGATGCGCTCCGCTGCAGAAAGCATCAGCAAGACGGAGCTTTACACCGTCATCTTGGTCGTGGTGATTCTCGCAGCGGTGTATCGTTCGCCCCTGTTGGTTTTCATTCCCTTATTGACCATTCTGGTTTCCGTGATGGTTTCTGTCGGATTGGTGGCTGCCCTCACGCAACTCAACCTCGTACCCGGCTTTGAATGGTGGAATTTTCGAGTTTTTACCACGACCAAAATCTTTGTGGTTGTGATTCTGTTTGGAGCGGGGACCGACTTTTGTCTATTTCTGATCGCCCGTTATCGAGAAGAATTGGCGGCTGGCAAAGCAGCAGATTCCGCAATCGTTGAGGCACTCAACGGAGTCGGGAACGCTCTGGCCGCCAGTGCTNTTACCACCATTGTCGGTTTGGCAACGATGTTTTTTGCTGAGTTCGGAAAGTTTCGAAACAGTGGTCCTGCCATCGGGCTGTGCCTGTTTGTGACGTTGCTGGCCTGCCTGACGCTGACCCCCGCGCTGTTGCGAGGCATGGGAGGGCTTGTCTTTTGGCCTTATGGAGTGGATCGATTTCAAGGCCGCGCGAATCGCTTTGCCGGGTTTTGGGATTGGCTTGCGAAATTGATCGTAGCTTATCCAGGTCGGATTCTAGTGCTGTGCACTCTTGTGATGCTGCCCTTCGCCGTTTTGGGAACTCGTGTCGAGGTAACCTATGATTTCTTGAGTGAGCTTTCGCCCGATCGTCCCAGTCGTGTTGGCGCGACGGCGATGCGCAAGCATTACCCCGTTGGNGAAACGGGACCACTGACCTTATTGGTTCGAACGCCTGATCGGGATCTCGATGATGCCGAAGGAAAGAAGGCGTTGCAGCAATTGACGCGAGACTTGTATGTCGAAGGTGTCTATGCCGTTCGGAGCCTTGATGAGCCCCGAGGGGATCCACCTCGCGGCTACTCTCTGAAGAAAGCAGCGTTGCAAACTCATCAACTCACTCGGTCGCTGTATTTGAGCAAAGGGCAGGATGGTGCCGGCGACATTGCGCGATTCGAATTGATTTTGGCTCATGAACCTTTCTCGCTCGAATCCTCTCATGTACTGGCACGAGTCGATGAACGCCTGGAGCAGGAATCTGCGAATGAGAATTCTTATTGGCAGTCTTCTGAATTTCTTTTTGCGGGAACAACCGCCGCTATTCGTGATCTGCGTTTGGTGACGGGCCGAGACAACCTGCTGATCCAGATGCTCGTCGTATTCGCCGTGTTGAGTGTTCTTTTGCTGACGTTGCGGCGACCCGTGATCTGTCTGTATTTGATTGTTTCTGTGTTGTTCAGCTATTACGTGACGCTAGGAATCACTGAGTTGTTTTTTCAGTTTGCTTATGGTCAAACCTTTCAGGGGTTGGATTGGAAAGTACCGCTTTTTGTCTTCGTGATTTTGGTAGCGATCGGGCAGGACTACAACATTTATCTGGCCACTCGAGTTTTCCAGGAACAGGCGGAACACGGTCCCTTCGGTGGGTTGCGGAGGGCGATTGTCAGCACGGGTGGAATTATTACGAGTTGCGGCATCATCATGGCCGGGACGTTTGTTTCCATGACCACGGGCAGCCTGCGAGGCATGGCCGAACTTGGCTTCGCTCTCTCGCTTGGCGTTCTCTTGGATACCTTTATTGTGCGTCCGATCTTGGTCCCCGCTTTCTTGGCGATGCTCTTCCGGCAACGGACGTCGGAACCTCCGATTGGGAGTTGGATGAGCCGGCGGCATGGACTTCGTAAACCGTCGGAAGAAAACGTCGCTCGTTCGGTTTGAGTGAACGGGCAGGGGGAATCATTCGTGAATCAACGCGATGTCGCGCCGTTGACCTTACCCCGTTGTTTTGATCCGCTTGAAAAGCAAGTCATGTCCGATTGAATTCCGGACATAATCGCCTATGATGCGTCTGGTTTTTGATGCCATTTAAGTCTCCATCGGTATGCCCTGATTGGGCCGATGAACNACATGCAAATGGTGTCACGAATCAGTGATGAAGGTGATCGGCTCGCCACGACGATGAGCAGTTGCTTCGAATTCGTCGAAAAAGGTCGCCGATCTGCCAGTCGCCGATCTGCCAGTCGCCGATCTGCCAGTCGCCTCGTGTCAGGGTGAACCTGATTCCGGGCCAAAGATGGGAGAAAACCGGTCGCAGGCGATTAAATGTTCCACGAAAGGGGATCGCAATGACACCGAAAGAAGTTCTCGCTTTGTGTCGGGAAAAAGATGTGAAGGCCGTCGACCTTCGATTCATCGATTTTCCAGGTCTCTGGCAGCATTTTACGATTCCTGTTGCCAAGCTGGACGAGGATACCTTCGAGGACGGTTTGGGCTTTGACGGCTCGAGCCTTCGTGGTTGGCAATCGATCAACGAGAGCGACATGCTCGTCGTGCCTCAACCCGAAACGGCCTTTATTGATCCCTTCACGGAACTCACGACCCTGGCGATGGTCTGCAATATTCAGGATCCAATCACTCGTGAGGACTATTCGCGGGATCCTCGTAATGTCGCTCGCAAGGCTGCCAATTATTTGAAGACGTCGGGGGTTGCCGATACCGCATACCTGGGTCCCGAGGCTGAGTTCTTTATCTTTGACGATGTGCGTTTCGAGCAGCAGGCGCACATGGGATTCTTTTATCTGGATAGCGTCGAAGGACAATGGAACCGAGGGTCCGAAGAAAAACCTAATTTGGGCAACAAGCTCCGCCACAAAGAAGGCTATTTCCCTGTTCCTCCTGCCGACCAAATGATGGACATTCGTAACGAGATGATGCAAGTCATGCTCGATTGCGGATTGGACGTCGAGTGTCAGCATCACGAAGTGGGGACAGCTGGACAGTCAGAGATCGACTTGCGTTTTGATGAGTTGGTCAAGATGGGTGATGACTTGTTGTTGTACAAGTACATCGTGAAGAACGTGGCTCGGCGACACAACAAAACAGTCACCTTCATGCCGAAGCCTGTTTTCGGAGACAATGGTTCCGGAATGCACACCCATCTTTCGCTTTGGAAAGATGGCGAGCCGCTCTTCGCAGGTGATGGGTATGCCGGCTTCAGCGACTCGGGCTTGTANGCCATCGGCGGAATTTTGAAGCATGCCAACGCAATTCTGGCATTCACGAATCCGACCACAAATAGCTACAAGCGTCTGGTACCCGGTTATGAAGCTCCGGTCAATCTTGCCTACTCGCAGCGAAATCGGTCGGCTGCCTGTCGCATTCCGATGTACAGTCCAAGTCCTCAATCGAAACGCGTCGAGTTCCGCTGCCCCGATCCCAGCTGCAACCCCTATTTCGCCTTCTCAGCCTTGCTGATGGCCGCGATCGATGGAATCCAAAACAAAATCCATCCCGGCGAGCCGCTCGATAAAGATATCTATGATCTCGCGCCTGAAGAAGCCGCCGAAGTACCCAAGACTCCCAGTTCGTTGGATGAGGCGCTCGTGGCTTTGGAGCAGGATCATGACTTTCTGCTCCGCGGGGATGTGTTCACCGAAGATGTGATCTCGACTTGGGTCTCCTACAAACGCGAAAACGAAGTTGATGCGATGCGTTTGCGGCCTCACCCGTATGAATTCTGCCTCTACTACGATATCTAGATCGGCGTTGTTTCTGAGCGGTTCAGGAGAGCTGCTGTTGTTTTTGGGCCGGATAAACTGCCTNAAGCACAGGCCTANACCATAGGCCTTAACCCCACAGAAGTCTTCGGTTCTGTTCGTTGAGGAACGCGCGATGAATCGGCGTCAGTTGGAGAAATTAGGCGTACCGTCACGCTGTATCAAGGCGGCGATCGCGGCGGTTCAACGGGCTGCCGTCGAAGGTGGCCTGCGCGGACCGAAACTCAAGCAAAAGATGCGGGAAGTGTTGGAGCATCCCTCGTTGTTCGTCGGCGATCAGGTTTTCGACACCTTTGCCCGTGAACTCCTGGAGTCCTCTCAAGCGACGTCGCAGGAGCCGATCAAGTATCGAACTTGGGGATCCAATATCGATAAGGCGGCACACGATCAGATGCGAATGGCTTGCCGGGTGCCGAGTGCCGTTGGAGCCGCGGTCATGCCAGATGCTCATGTGGGCTATGGTTTGCCGATTGGGGGCGTCTTGGCGTGTGAGGGAGCGGTGATTCCCTATGCGGTCGGAGTTGACATTGCTTGTCGAATGAAGCTTTCTGTTCTCGATATGCCGCCTGAAGACCTCGATTCGCGACGTTCACTTTTCTCCGATTCCTTGGAGCGTGGAACCCGGTTTGGTGTGGGCTCGAAATACGACAAGCCTCAAGGTCACGCTGTGATGGATCAGGATTGGTCGATCACGCGCGTGACTCGAGAAAACAAGGATAAGGCTGCGCGTCAGCTGGGTACGTCCGGGTCGGGGAATCACTTCGTTGAATATGGCATTCTGACTTTGACCGATGCCGATCCTGAGCTCGATCTCCAGGCGGGTAGCTATGCGGCCTTGCTCAGCCACAGCGGGAGTCGGGGACCCGGGGCCTCGGTTTGCTCAACCTACAGTTCGATCGCTCGTGCAAAGTTACCGAAAGACTATGCCAAACTCGGGCGACTGGCTTGGCTCGATCTGGATTCGCAAGAAGGACAAGAGTATTGGCTCGCCATGAATCTGATGGGAGACTTTGCCGAGGCGAATCATGCGGTCATTCATCGCAACGTGACGCGATTGCTGGGGGCTCGCGTGATTGCCGGCGTCGAAAACCATCATAATTTCGCCTGGAAAGAACAGCATGGTGGACGTGAGGTGGTGGTCCACCGCAAAGGAGCGACGCCCGCAGGAGTGGNTGATCTGGGAGTGATACCTGGCTCCATGAATGCGCCCGCGTTTGTCGTGCGAGGTAAGGGGCATCCCGACAGCTTTCACTCAGCAGCCCATGGCGCTGGACGTTGTATGTCGCGGAAGCAAGCGAAGGCCACCTTTAACCTGCAGGCCATCAAGAAGAAGCTCGCTCAACAAAACGTACATGTGTTGTCAGCCGGTGCCGATGAGGTTCCCGGAGTCTACAAAGACATCATGCAGGTGATGCAGGAGCAGCAAGATCTGGTGAGCATCGTGGCCAGATTTGATCCCCGCATCGTCAAAATGTGCGGGGATGGGAGTCGAGCGGAAGACTAGCGCTTGCTCTCCATATTACTCATCATAACTGGCTTGTCGTCGGAGACGATGGGAGACCACCTTATGAGGATTCCGATGATGCCGATCGCGATAGCCCGTCTTGATGGCAGGCGTTGGCATCATTACTTCGTCATGCTCTGAGTACTCCAGATAATCGCCGTCGCCGTAACTATCGCAACCACCGCACGAGCTATCTGCGCAGCAGCCTTTCGATTGGTATCCATAGATGCCGGTGTGGATCACGGCATGAATCTTGTGCTTGAGATGGACCCAGCAGTTTCCAAGCGGACCACCGTAGTTGCAGCACGGCTCGTCAACCCAACCACCACAGTCGTTGCAAGGGTCGCAGCAAGCCGGGGGATCGCTGATCCATTCACCCCAATAAATGCCGCCGCAGCCCGAACCACAGGTAAGCTTCGTACTCAACAAAGGCAAAAGCATGCCGCTGGCACCACCGCAATGTCCCGTGACGCAGTTACCACAGCTTGCCGGGAATGTACCTGGTGAGCCGGTGTTGCAATCCGAGGCGCAGTCCGAGCAACCGTGATCGTACGAATCGCAGCCGCTACAGCAGTCACTGCAACCCGCGGCCGCCAATAGACCGCCTCCGTGTCCACCATATCCGCCAATTCCGCCTTGCTTGGTGACGCAACAGCCGCTGCTGATCGTGAACAACAGAATGGCCAGCAGGGTGAAGGTTTGACCAACAGCTTGCCTTGGTTTCGAGCAACGCATCGATTTGGAATCCTTGAAACGGTCGATGGAAGGGAGTGCTGCCACAGATGGGCACTCACGTTAAATCCCTTATCGTCGATAAAAACTTTGGAATCGAGAAAATCTGCATAATCCGCAAATTTTGCCAGCATCGATCGTTCCCCATCTTCTGCGATCTGCCCTCGTGCCACTATATTTGAGCGTTGTTATCCGTCGTTCACGCGCCGCCGGCCCGGTTGCCTCTTCTTTGGATTGGAGTCCTCTCCTGGATAAAACAGCTGCGAAATCCGAAACCCTCAAGGCAGCCCTCGAATGTCATGACATCTCCCTGCCTGATTCGCAAATCAAGCAGTTAGAGCAATATTGTTCGTTGCTTTGGAAGTACAACGAGCAGATCAATCTNACCCGGCACTGTGACTATGACACCTTCGTGGCACGAGACCTGATCGATTCCCAGGCCCTAAGCGAGCAGATCGAAAGCGGTGTATCGTTGCTGGATGTGGGGACCGGCGGTGGAGTACCCGGACTGGTGCTTGCCATCCTAAGACCTGATCTACGCGTGTCGCTCTGTGATTCCTCCACCAAAAAGGCAAGAGTGGTCGCTGAGATCGNTCAAGCTCTCTCTCTCAAGACTCCGGTTTACGAAGATCGGGTCGAAAATGTGTTGCAGATAGGGCAATTTCAGGTGCTGGTGGCACGGGCCGTCGGCCCGCTCTGGAAGATTCTCAAATGGCTCGGTCCGCACTGGCATCGGTTTGATCGGCTCCTGCTCGTCAAGGGTCCGCGTTGGACCGAAGAACGCGGTGAAGCTCGCCATAAAGGATATCTGAAGCCTTTGGAAATACGCCGAGCGGCCAGTTATCGGACGCCCGGGCACGATGGTGAGAGCGTGATTCTTGCGGTGCAACGCCAGGAAAGCTAGGCGACCGAGACATTAAGCGATCGCTGGGAGTCTTGAGGAAATACGCAGGATCTATAAGATTTTAGGATTATCCTGCCTGATCACTGAAGAGAACGTACGGCGTCTACCGATAAGTCTATCGATAATCCCGTTAGCCCGATCACGAACCAGGCTAACAAGCCATNTGAAAACACTTTTCCAAAGTTGAGCCCATGTCCGGTTACAACCTCACGCACTTGAAGCAACTCGAGGCGGAAAGCATCTACATCATTCGCGAGGTAGCTGCTGAGTTTGAGAATCCTGTAATGCTGTATTCAATCGGCAAGGATTCCGCGGTGATGGTGCATTTGGCGATGAAGGCGTTTCACCCTGGTAAGCCGCCATTCCCGCTATTGCACGTCGATACAACGTTCAAGTTTCGCGAAATGATTCAATTCCGCGAAGAATACGCTCGGAAAGAGTTGGGCTTAGAGGTTTTGGTCCACATCAATGAAGAGGGCAGGCGGGCAAATATGAATCCGTTTGACCATGGCAGCAAGAAGTACACCGACGTGATGAAGACAGAGTCCTTGTTGCAGGCGTTGAGCAAACATCAGTTTGACGCCGCCTTTGGTGGTGCACGCCGCGACGAAGAAAAGTCTCGGGCCAAGGAGCGAGTTTATTCGTTCCGTGACCGCAATCATCGTTGGGATCCCAAGAATCAACGGCCTGAGCTTTGGAATCTTTACAACTCGAAAGTGAATAAGGGCGAGAGCATTCGAGTCTTTCCACTTTCCAACTGGACGGAACTGGATGTCTGGCAGTACATCCACCTGGAAAAAATCCCGATTGTGCCGCTCTATTTAGCGGACCATCGGCCGGTAGTCGAGCGGGATGGTGTGCTGATTATGGTCGACGACGATCGCATTCCCATGGAAAAGGGTGAGAAGCCAGTCGAAAAACTGGTGCGCTTCCGCACCTTGGGTTGCTATCCGCTGACGGGAGCTGTGGAATCGTCAGCGACGACTCTTCCCGAAATCATCCAGGAGATGCTNCTGACGAAGACGTCGGAGCGGCAAGGTCGTGTCATCGACTATGACCAGGCTGGATCGATGGAGGAAAAAAAGAGGGAAGGCTACTTCTAGAGTCGGCCAAATTGAACGCAGTCACAGAATCAAACATTCAATCGGACGGGTGCTATGTCTCATCAGTCAGATCTCATTGCCAACGACATTGATGCTTACCTTGCTCAACATGAGCGAAAAGAACTATTGCGTTTTTTAACGTGTGGTAGCGTCGACGATGGTAAAAGTACGCTTATTGGTCGCTTGCTCTACGACTCGAAGATGATCTACGAGGATCAATTAGCGGCGGTCCAACGTGATTCCGCAGTCCACGGCACCACCGGTGGCGATTTTGATCCCGCCTTGTTGACGGATGGCCTGAAGGCGGAACGTGAGCAAGGGATAACGATTGACGTTGCCTATCGTTATTTCTCAACGGCTCGTCGTAAGTTCATCATTGCCGATACGCCAGGCCACGAGCAATACACGCGAAATATGGCTACTGGCGCATCGACTTGTGATCTGGCGATCATCCTGATCGATGCACGAAACGGTGTTGTCGAGCAGACGAAACGGCACAGCTTCATTACGTCCTTATTGGGCATCAAGCATGTCCTGGTTGCGATCAATAAAATGGATCTCGTGGATTACAATCAGGAGGCTTTCGAGCAAATCAAATCGGATTACACCAAGTTTGCGGCACGGATGTCAGTGGATGACGTTCACTTCATTCCGATTTCAGCGCTGGTTGGTGATAATGTCGTTGATCCCGGGGAAAACATGCCCTGGTACGATGGTGGGACGTTGATGCACATGCTTGAGACGGTGCATATCGCCTCGGATCGAAACTTCATTGACTTCCGATTTCCGGTGCAATTCGTCAACCGACCGAATCTCGATTTCCGCGGTTTCTGTGGCACCATTGCCTCTGGCATTGTTCGTCAAGGCGATGAGGTTGTTGCCTTGCCGTCCGGTAAGACCAGTACCGTCAAAGAGATCGTGACTTATGAAGGCACCGTTGAAGAGGCATTCGCTCCGATGTCGGTGACTCTCCGACTTCAAGATGAAATTGACGTGAGTCGCGGCGACATGCTGGTGCATCCGGGGAATATGCCGCGGACGGATCAGAAATTTGACGCCATGATTGTCTGGATGTCGGAAGACCCATTGGTGCCAGGTAAACAATACGCCATTAAACATACGAGCAAAGAGATTTCAGGGACGGTCGATACGCTGCGATATCGTGTCGATGTAAACACATTGCGTCGCCAAGATTCTCCGACGTTAAAGCTGAATGAAATCGGACGTTGTCATTTGACTTTGAATCAGGCGATTATGTACGACGGCTATCGTCGAAATCGGTCCAGCGGTGCATTCATCTTGATGGATCGGCTTTCCAACGCCACCGTGGCCGCTGGCATGATTCTTGATCGAGTGACGACGGATGAAAAAGCCGGGTATTGGGATGATGAGGCGTCCAGTGAACATTTGCGATCCTCCACGGGCGATGTCACCCAAGAGGAACGNATTGCTCGCTTCGGACAGCGTCCCGTTACCATTTTGATCACCGGATTGACCGGTTCCGGTAAGACGACGATCGCCCATGCTCTCGAGCGTCGACTCTTTGATCAAGGTCGTTGTTCCACGGTGATCGATGGACAAAATCTGCGGATCGGACTCAATAAGGACCTTGGTTTTTCCACCAAAGATCGTTCTGAAAACCTGCGACGAACGGTGGAAGTTGCCAAGTTGTTTAACGGGGCAGGCATCATCAGTATTTGTGCATTTGTCGCTCCCAATCGAGAAATTCGTAATCGTTTTCGAGATGCCTTTACCAAAGAACAATTCATCATGGTGCATCTTGCAGCACCGGTCGAAGTCTGTCGGGAACGTGATGAAGAAGGCATGTACGTGAAGGCTGAGGCGGGTGAGATCGAAAATTTCCCGGGCGTTTCTGCCGATTACGAACCACCTCGTAATTGTGATTTGACCCTGCCCACCGATCAATTGAGTGTCGAACGTTGTGTCGATGAACTCATCTCTTTGCTCGAATCGCGTGGGATTGTCATCTAGGTCGTCTCGACCAACCCATCAAAAAAGCCGCATGCCCCGTAGGGCAGCGGCTCAGGTCGGTGAATGCTCGGGTCGGTGAACGCAGTGTGGTAACAACAGAAAACTGTTGGTCGCCTAAATGACTTCGCTCACTCTCTTGACGAGTTGCGAAGCAAGCTTAAAGGGAACCCACGGTTAAGGCGGTGCACCGTGCATACTCGCTAATCATTGAAAGCATACTCCATTTTTCAATGGTGGGTCGGAGCTTGGTTCGGTTGGTTGGCAGCTTGAGTCGATGTCCGGTAAGTTGTCGAGCACGCGAATAAATCGCCCGCCACTGTCGTACCAACCCGGGTGAAGAAAACGACACCAGTTGAGCTTCAACACGAAGTGAGTGCTTTGCTGTTGACCGTGTTCGNAGGAAACCACGACGTATCGATGCGTAATCGGTTCCTGGTGATAAAAGTCAAATCCCAATCGTGCAAGACTCTTTTCAACTACGAAAATCGAAGGGCCTGATGGTGTGGCCATGTCCTCAGCAAGCGGGGTCAATCGGATGAGACGAGCACTTTGGGTTCGCTGTTGTCCACGACGATCATGTCCCGACCTTGGAAGTTGATTTCCCGGGGTAACTTGGCTCGCAAGTTCACTGATAAAGGCTTCGCGGTTGAGTGAGTTCTCGAGCGTCTCTAGATCATGTTGCAAAGAGTCTTGAGTCATTAACTGATTTCTCTCCGGTAGACGAGAGTTCCGGGATTCGGCGAATTAGGGTTAGCAGCGTTGGTGATGGGATCTGCTACTAGAACGGACGGTTCGATGATTCGCCGGCGTTTCGCACAGAAAAGTACTAACGTGATGNGGCCAACCTTGATCAAGCAAGATGGCGAAGTTATCGAGGCCCCGTATCGTCGAGGCCNAGAGGNTATGTACGTTCCGTTCGCGCTGTTGTCAAATTCAACGAAGCTGAATTTGATCCGTTCGAGAGTCTCGAGTTAGTCCAACCTCGAACGATGCTCGTGTCGACGGTTCAGATCGCGGGACAATTGGTCGGCCTGACTGTGAAGTCCTGCTCGACGTAATGACGAAATCCACCGATGATGCACATAAGCATCATTTGCCATGAGTGGCGGGTAATCGGGGGCAACGTCGAGTCCTTGTTTGACGAGAAATGATGCTTGCTCGAAATTGCCCTGGGCACACAAGGCGATCGACCAGTTGTTCATGGTCGCCAGCAGGTTATTCCTGGCAGACGTATCCAACGGGTCCAAACGGCAGCTCATGGTGGCCGCTTTTAACGCTTCCGCATAATCACCCTGTTGTACGTGTTGGATAGCGCGGTTGTAGAAAAAACGACCCAATAGAGCAACATCGCCAATCTCGCGAGACTCGTGGATTCGTGGAATGCGTTGATCGTGCAGCCCCATACGATGGAAACTGTCGTGAGTCGTTTCCACCAGGACTTCGCGATCCAGTTTTAACTTGACCAGCACATGGTTTGGAACGGCAACGGCATTCGCCTCCAAGCCGCATTCTCGACAAAGGCACAGGTACAAAAGCGTCGAAGTGATGCAGTTATACCGACCGCTACGCAACGAATCTTGCACGCAATTAACGTTCTCGTCGTAGGCTCCGGTCAGAATCCGATCATGCATATATCGGAAAATTAACTCGGCCCGTTGAGCTGGCAGGGCGGCCTGTGAGGCTTGTCGGGCACACCGTTCCGCATGTTGTTGAAAATGTTGAGCCCATGTGTCGTCATCCATCGCGGTGGGGGCGGAGCAGGCCAAGGCTGCCTGGAACAGCGTCACTTGATTCAGATGACCATCTTCTACGTCCAGAAGCAACACCCGTTGTTCAATGCGAGTTGCTTCCGCACTTGCACTCAAGACGGTTGTCACAATCGCTGCGATCAGAACAAAGCGATGGATCATGATGCCAGAATGCTACTGGAGGAGACGAAAGAGAACGTCCCATAGCATGCGCTGCAAAAAAACAACAGGCGCTACCCGTTCGGCCAGAATTGAGTGGGTTTATGGAAGCTGAAGTTGAGTTGAACGATTATACGGCTTAAGACGAGCCGTCACCGAATTCACTCCGCATCCGGCAGCTTGTGGCCCATCTTGTCGCGTTTGGTGGCAAGATACTGAGCGTTGTATTCATTCATCGGAGGCATGATGGGAACCTGGTCGACGACCTCGAGTTCGAAGCCGTCGTAGATGAAAGCGTCGGTCTTCTTCGGGTTGTTCGTGAGCAGACGGACTTTTGAAAGTTTTAGATCCTTCAGAATCTGAATGCCTACCCCGTAATCCCGTGCGTCTGCCTTGTAGCCGAGGGCATGGTTTGCCTCGACCGTATCCATGCCTCCGTCCTGGAGTGCGTACGCCTTAATCTTGTTGCTGAGGCCGATACCCCGACCTTCTTGAGGAAGATAAACCAGGATGCCCGTTCCTTCCTTACCAATCATGTCCAAAGCCATCCGCAGCTGATCACCACAGTCACACCTCAGTGAATCCAATAGGTCTCCCGTGAAGCAGGAGGAGTGGAGCCGTACCAGCGGAGCGGCCACGCTGTTGAGATCTCCCAGCGTGAGGACAACAGGTTGTTGAGCTTCGTACTGGACGTCGTAACCGATTAGACGAAAATTGCCGAAACGAGTCGGTAAGTCGGCTTCGGCCGCTCGCGTCACTAATTGCTCACTCCGGCGTCGATAACGAATTAACTCCTCAATGGTAATGATCTCTAAATTGAATTCTTCTGCGAGTTCCAGCAAGCGAGGACGGGTTGCTCGTTCCCCCGTTTCGTCGAGGATTTCACATAACACGCCAGCCGGTGTCAGGCCTGCCATGCGTGCCAGGTCCACAGCGGCCTCGGTGTGACCTGCTCGTCGCAATACGCCACCTTCTTTGGCTACCAAGGGCAGGACATGCCCGGGGCGCACAAATTCACCCGCGGTACTCTGGGGATTGACGAGTTCGCGGATCGTCTTGCAACGTTCACTGGCCGTTACACCCGTCCGCACGGACTCGTGGTCGACGGTGATCGTGTAGGAGGTACGGTAGGAATCGGGGCGGGCACTAGTCATCGGTGGCAGTTCGAGTCGAGTTGCGACTTCCGGAAGAATCGATGTGCACATCAACCCTCTGCCATGGGTGATGATAAAATTGATGGTCTCCGGAGTCGCTTTCTCTGCAGCACAGATGAAATCGCCCTCGTTCTCGCGATCTTCCGCGTCGAGGACAATCACGAGTTCGCCTCGACCAATGGCGGCAACAGCGGCGTCAATCGGTGAAAAGTCGCGACTCATAAAAAAGATCTCTTTCGTGGTGCAGGGATTCGTGCGACAGCAGGGAAGAGATCCCAGACGACGCTGCCGATTTAAGCCTGNTGAGGTATTATAGCAGAGAAGGTTTGAATGACAGGGGTATCGGAGCAGGAAGTATCGTGCAAATAACTCGTAACATTCAATGGATCGTGGTGGCGTTGGTAACCAGTATCGGCTGGCCCGCCTTCGCTGATTCTGTCGTTTATCGCGGCATTGAATATGCAAAGCCAGACAACCATCGTCTGCTTGCCGATATCTATGTGCCTGAAGGCGAAGGACCCTTTCCAGGTGTCTTGATGGTGCATGGTGGCGCCTGGATGTCGGGCCATAAGGGCCATGTTGCTGGCCACGCCCATCAACTGATGAAACGTGGATATACGGTGATGTCGATCAATTATCGATTGGCTCCGAAGCATAAGTTTCCGGCGCAAATTGACGATTGTCGGACGGCGCTCCGCTGGATGCGGCAAAACGCCAAGAACTATCACATCGATACCACTCGAATTGCAGGCTTCGGTTATTCTGCGGGTGGGCATCTAGTTTGTTTGTTGGCATTGAATCAGTCCGAGCACCCNGAAGAACATCTGCAAGCGGTGGTGGCTGGCGGAGCTCCATGTAAATTCGAGAATGTCCCTCCGGACAGTCCCGTGCTGGCCTACTGGCTCGGCGGCACTCGTCGAGAGTTGCCCGTCGTCTATCGCGAAGCTTCTCCGACCACATTTGTGGGGCGTGACGACCCGCCCGTCTTCTTTTTCCATGGTGAGGATGATCTTCTCGTGCGGCCAAGGAGTTCGAAGGCTTTGCACGATCTGCTGGCTGAAAACGACGTCAGAACCGAATTCCACCTGGTGCCCGAAGCCGGACACTTGAAGGCGTTTTTTGACCGCAACGCACCCCAAAGGGCGGCTGATTTCCTCGATTCTGTGTTCGTCGAACCGCTCGAGTCGGAGCGAGAGGAACCGTGAATACCTCTGAAAAGCCTGCCGTCGTTCCGAGACTCGACCGCGAAGAATATGTCGAGCAGGCTCACTTTTTCCAGGCTCTGTTGGAACGGATCAAAGACAATATTCCGCTCCAGGAGGTGATGGAGTCGATCCAGCATGAAATCCTGGCCACGACAAAGCTCCCGATGGCGATCAGTTTTTTGCTGAGTGAGCTCAAGCATGCAGGCGGTTTTGGATCGGCCATGTCACGACTTTGNCATTACTTCACNCCTTATCAGACCTTTGTCGTTCAACAGGCTGAAGATGATCGTGGTCGATTCGACCTGCGGGTTGCCCTGGCTATCCTGCAATCGGAGGCCAAATATCGTATCGAAGCGCCGACGCCCCAGGGGATCTTTCTTTATCAATTCGAGACGCTCTCTCGCAATCGCTTGCCGTTCGATGCCGGAATCTCGGCGATGGCAAAAGATCCTGTTTTTGACCGAGATTGGTCGGAATGGATCTACATCGTGCGTCGTCAGGTGGGGATCGTCGATCTGGCTGATTTGATCTATGTGAGGAGTGGTCTCTATTTTGAGCAGTCTGAGCGACGTGGCCAAAAGGTAGAGGCCGCGTGCCTCTTCGGCGACAAAGAGGGCAAGATCGCTCAGGCCAATCGGCACAAAAACCCGCTGTTGTTGTTTGCCGCATTGCAAAGACATCTTGGTTATCCGGTCGTGCCGCGACCTCAACCAGCGGATGAATCGCAGAATCTTTTGCCGCTGCTCGTCCGCCGCGTTGAGCGCATGGAAGCCCGGATCAAGCTTTTGGAGGATGAGCAAAAGGGCGGGATCGACCTCAACAAGTTCTATCAACCGCCCCCGGGTAGCTGACTTCAGCACAAAACCCAGCTGGCCGGCCTCCTGGAAAAATCGGTCTCTGGCACGCATTTCGGACGCTCCAGGAGCTAGCTTTTTTGGAACTGCGGCTCCACGGTAGGGGAGGTCTGGGCCAGCAGTGCTGCGGCTCTGATGTCAAGCTGGGTTTTGAATCCCGAATCGGATCGAAAATGGTTTGCTACCAGGGGTTTTGTTCTTCAAACAATTTGTGCTGCGTGGTAGATTCCACGGTGTACCCGTTTGCGGCTTGCCCAGATCGAGCGGCTTGCCCAGATCGAGCCGCGTCGTTTTAACAGAAGGGGATTCATGGTGGATGCGCGGTTTGGGTTGTCCGCAATTGCCTAATTCTCCAGAGGTCGTTTATCAGCACTCATTTGCCCGTTTTGCAAGGTGACCGACTGTGGTCTTTCAGCTCCACCTGGATACAAAAAGGTTGAGCAGATTGATCTCCCTGATGCTCTGTGCGTCAGCCCGTACACGTCGATACGTAACGTTTTCGAGCAACTTAAAGAATCGCAACGAGGCAGCGTACTGGTCTGCCGAGACGGCATTGTGGCAGGGATTTTCACGGAACGANATGCGTCATATCNGAGGGCTTTGAACAGCTCCATTGATCAATCCATCGAGAAGGTCATGAATCCCACCCTCATTCAGGGCCANGAAACCATTCAAGCCACAATTCCAAGTTGTCATCCGGCGGTTATCGACGGTTGCCCGTGGTCGATGATGACACCGACCCCAGTGAATGTTCAAGGTAACCGCCATCCTTCACTAGATCGTTCAGCATTTTCCGCAATTTGTTTACAATCTTTCACCAACGACTGACGATACGACACAGCAGCGCGAAGTGGCTTGAACCTTCCTTGGTTGCACTTGTCACCCACCGTTAGCAGCCAATTATTTTAAAGAGACTATCTTTCTTTTTACTTTTGGTACTTGGCACACAAGATGGCGACACCCACTCAAGATCAGTCTGGATCTGCAAAGAACGTAATCTCGCTCCCTTCAGCAACTGTGCGATTCGCGGGGGACTCGGGTGATGGTATGCAGTTGGCTGGGACCCAATTGACCAATACTTCTGCGTTGGCGGGCAATGACGTTGCTACGTTTCCTGATTATCCGGCTGAAATTCGTGCACCTCGAGGTACTCTTGCCGGCGTTAGCGGATTTCAGATCCACTTCGCCTCAGAAGATATTTTCACGCCAGGTGACAACCTCAATGCTCTTGTGGTGATGAATCCTGCGGCTCTTAAAACGAATCTCGGCGATTTGGAGCCGGGCGGAATTCTCGTCGCCAACGAAGATTCCTTCGATAAAAAAGAACTTAAAAAAGCTGGTTATGAGGAGAATCCTCTCGAAAACGACTCTCTCGAAGGCTATCTCCTATTTAAAGTTCCGATGACGAAAATCACCCGTAACGCTGTTGACGGGTTGGGACTAAGCCAGAAGGAGGCTGATCGTTGTCGAAATTTCTTCGCCATGGGACTGGTTTACTGGTTGTTCGGTCGTAGTCTGGAGGCCACTGAGCGATTTATTGAAAATAAATTTGGTAGAAAACCAGAAATCGTAGACGCCAATGTGCGAGCCTTGCGAGCTGGACGCAACTATGGTGAAACGACGGATGCATTCGCTAGCAGCTTCCAGGTTGATCGAGCGAAACTCAAGCCAGGTACCTACCGAAACATGACTGGCAACGAGGCTATTGCCTGGGGCATGATTGCTGCCTCAAAATTAAGCGGAAAGGAACTTTTTCTTGGGTCCTATCCGATTACCCCGGCCAGCGACATACTTCACGAACTAAGCCGCTACAAGCACTTTGGCGTGCGAACATTTCAAGCTGAAGATGAAATTGCAGCAATGACCTCTACTATCGGAGCTGCCTTCGCGGGTGCGATGGCGATCACCACTTCGAGTGGCCCTGGTATCGCCTTGAAGGGTGAAGCAATGGGGTTGGGTATGATGATGGAATTGCCCATGATCATCGTGAACATCCAGCGGGGAGGTCCTAGTACAGGGTTGCCAACAAAAACCGAGCAATCGGACTTGTTTCAAGCGTTGTATGGTCGCAACGGAGAATGTCCAATTCCGGTAATTGCCGCACGCAGCCCGTCTGATTGTTTTGACGTTGCCCAAGAAGCTTGGAGAATCGCCGTTAGGTTTATGACGCCCGTAATACTGTTGTCTGACGGTTACATTGCGAATGGATCAGAACCCTGGCGGATCCCGAAGATTTCAGATCTTAAAACCATTGAAGTCACGCATCCCGAGCCGCGGGAAGATGGGTCCGACGAATTTTTGCCTTACGAGCGAAACGAGCGTCTAGCGCGACCTTGGGCGGTGCCGGGAACCAAAGGATTAACCCATCGCCTCGGTGGGCTNGAAAAAGANGATGTAACCGGAAAAGTNAGCTACGACCCAGCCAATCATCAACACATGACAAACACCCGAGCTGCGAAGGTTGCCAGGATTGCTCTTGATGTCCCTGAGCAAGACATCAACGGTCAACCGACCGGCGATCTGCTCGTGATCAGTTGGGGAGGGACGTACGGTGCTTGCACCACGGCGGTCGAGCAATTGCAAACTGAGGGTCATGCTGTTTCGCACGTGCACCTGAGGTATATCAATCCTCTTCCCAGGGAATTGGGGCAAATTATCGCAGGCTTCAAAAAGGTTGTCGTTCCCGAACTGAACATGGGCCAACTTCTAACGGTTATCCGTGCGACATACGTTGTTGATGCCATTGGATTCAATAAGGTCGAAGGCAAACCGTTCTCTGTTCGAGAAGTCGTTCAGTTTTTCAAACAGTACCTTTAAAACACACACGATCCTCGTGGACCTGCGACTAAACACTGCAAGAAGTATTGAGAAAGAAAAAGATTGATGAGTACCGAACTACCTGTCCTCAAAGCCGCTGACTTCACAACTGATGTTGATGTCCGCTGGTGCCCCGGGTGTGGTGACTACTCGATTCTTGCTCAAATGAAAAAAGTTATGCCATCTATAGGCATTCCTCGTGAAAAGATTGTCTTTGTATCGGGAATTGGCTGTTCTAGTCGCTTTCCGTACTACATGAACACTTACGGCGTNCATTCGATTCACGGTCGTGCCCCGGCCGTCGCTTCTGGCCTAAAAGTTGTTCGCCCAGATTTGAATGTCTGGGTTATCACGGGCGATGGTGATGCGCTCAGTATTGGCGGAAATCATTTGATGCACGCTATCCGGAGAAATCTTGATATCAATATCGTGCTCTTCAACAACCGAATTTACGGACTCACCAAAGGGCAGTATTCCCCCACTTCACCCCTCGGGAAGGTCACGAAGAGTACTCCGATGGGTGCTATTGATAATCCACTAAACCCGTTGTCAATCGCTATCGGCTGTGAGGGTACCTTCGTTGCTCGCTCCATCGACTTCAACGTTAAGCATCTCGGTACGGTTTTGAAGCGTGCCTCCGAACATCGTGGTACTGCGTTTATCGAAGTTTATCAAAACTGCAATATCTTCAACGATGGCGCATGGTTGTACGCTACCGATAAGTCAACTCGATCTGACAACACGATTGAGCTGGAGCACGGAAAACCACTCATTTTTGGTAGAGATCGTGACAAAGGAATTCGCTTGAACGGTATGGAACTGGAAGTCGTCGAACTCGGTAAAGGTATCACCGAAGATGATCTGTTGTTCCACGATGAAAAATCCCCGGAACCTAGTCTCGCCTACTTGCTCAGTCGTATGCGATATCCTGACTTCCCCGAGCCCATCGGCGTGTTCAGGGCCGTCGATCGACCCAAATACGACGAAGAACTCAATAAGCAGATCGACGACGCACGAGAGAAGCATGGTGATGGTGACCTCGAGAAAATGTTCAATATGGGTGATACCTGGACGGTGACCTCATGATCCGCTGTCCGCTTTGTGGCGAAGACAACATCGAAGGCGTTGATGTCTGCTAACAGTGTGGACAGCCGCTCGATGATCTTCATCTTCCAAACCCGAAGAATGCCGTCGAAGTGGAGCCATTGAATGACACGGTTGCCAATCTAGAGGGAATGCTCCCCATCAGAGTCAAGGCTGAGACCCAAGTCGGTGAAGTCTTGAGCATGCTCGTCGAACGCAGCATCGGTTGCGTATTTATCGTTGACGATCAAGAAAAGATTATCGGTGTTTTCAGTGAACGCGATGCGTTGCTGAAACTTGGTGTTCAATTTGCNGATTGCTTGGATCAGCCTGTCTCCGACTTTATGACCGAAAATCCTGAGTCGATTAGCGAGTCGGCAAGGATTGCCTTTGCATTCCATCAGATGGACATCGGTGGGTACCGCCATCTACCTATATTGGACGGTGCTGAAAAGGCTAAAGGGGTGATTTCAGTACGTGATATTTTGGGCTATTTTACTACCGAGCTGGCGGGGACGGCGAATTCTTAANCCTCGAACTAATTTTGCCCCCTGGTGCGTCCTCGGAAGCTGGCATTGGCCGCAGCCGAGGACGCTTTCTTTTTACGCTGTCCCTCGTCAATGAAAGGCGGTTGGGAGAGGGATCTGGGGGCGAATCATGGCGATGAAACGCCATTCTTCAAAGATGTGAATTGTCTCTTTGGGGAGCATGGGCCCAGCCGGAGTGTGATTGGCAAGAAGAATGATGCCCAATCTCCCTGCCGCTGAGGACCGGGTGACAGCTGATTTGGCCAGTTTGCCGAACCGTTACACTCATCGACGGGGTACCTCGCGTGAACGGCTCTCCCAGCTTGTCGGCCTGTGTGACCGCGGTAAAATCGGGAGATCTTGAGATGTTCGAGGCAAGTGACGAGCTTGCCAGCAGAGAGCTCAAATAGGAACAGAGTTTGTTGCGTCGAGAGTTGTTCTGCTCAGCAGGATTGAGCTGTCCGCTGAGTTTAGCTTGATCATTCACTGCAATCGCGGACTGTCTTCTGGTCAGAATGTGGTTTGCCACCTGCGACTTCGTTTCTGAATCAGACAAAGAGGATTTGTGATGCGTCTTGCCGACTGGTTTAACGTGCGCATGTTCAACATGGTCCATGGGAACAATCTCGTCTACAACACCTGTTGGGAAGACCCGCGGTTGGACCGCATTGCTTTGGGGTTAGGCTCTGATGACAACGTGATGGTCATTACATCTGCCGGATGCAATGCCCTGGATTATGCTCTTGAGGCTCCCAAAAACGTCTTTGCGGTGGACATGAATCCCAGGCAGAACGCCTTGCTCGAGCTGAAGATGGCAGGGATTCGACATCTCGAATATGAAGACTTTTTTGATATGTTCGGGCGAGGTCGCTTGAAGGACGCTGTCGATACTTACCATCAGAATCTTCGCAAGTCGTTGTCGACATGGTCACAACAATACTGGGATCGTTGGATTCGATTTTTCGACAATCGGCATCGTCCTTTCTATTATCGAGGGACCTCAGGAACTTTTGCCAAGGTCTTGAACGTTTATGTCGACCGAGTGTTGCGCGTCCGTCAGTGGTTGGATGCGATTCTGGATGCTGCAACGGTTGACGAACAGCGGCAAATCTACAATGACCATTTGCGCGAGCGTTTCTGGACGCGATCGTTGAAATTCGCGATGGGACGGGATGCCACCTTGTCGATGGTGGGAGTCCCTAAGGCCCAGCGAGATCAAGTGGATCAGGATTACGATGGGGGTATCGTCAAGTTCGTTCAAGATTGTGTGGAGACGGTGTTCGCCAACTTGCCGCTCATCGATAACTATTTTTGGCGAGTTTATCTTACGGGTGAGTACACCTATCAATGTTGCCCGGAGTATCTTAAGGCCGACAACTTTGAGCGATTGAAGAACGGTTTAGTGGATCGTGTCTCGACGCACACGAACACGGTTGAGGGATTTCTGCGGGGTTGTCCAGAACGCGTTTCACGGTTCGTCCTGCTCGACCACATGGACTGGTTGTCCAATCGCTTCTACCACTTATTGGAGTCGGAATGGGAGGCGATTTTGAATCAGGCAACAGACGACGCGCGATTTATCTGGCGCAGTGGAGGATTGCAAACCGACTTCGTGAATCAAGCTTGCATTCAATTTGATGGTCGTTCGCGAGAGGTGGGTGAACTGTTGAGCTTCAATCGTTCGCTCGCTGATGATTTGCACTCCCGCGATCGCGTTCACACTTACGGCAGTTTCTACATCGCCAACATGGCGGCCTGAAATTAGCCGCCGAGACCCATTCAGGTCATCCTTCCCACCGATTCGAATAAAAAGCCAAGACCATGTCGCTGCTTTCCGATCTGAAAGTGTTGTACCATCTGGCGGTCAAGCCGGTCCGCGGCGGGAGTCACGCTGAACGAATGGAGAGTTTCTACGCCGGACAGGCCGATGCTTACGATGATTTTCGGCGTCGCTTGCTCAAGGGCCGCGAGGAAATGTACGGCGCGGTTCCCACTCCCGAAGGTGGTGTTTGGGTTGATATGGGCGGTGGAACTGGCTCGAATCTCGAATACCTGTCGAGTAGCATCGATCGTATGAAGTCGGTCTATGTCGTTGATCTGTCCCAGTCATTACTCGACGTCGCGTCCAAACGAATCGCGGACCATGGTTGGTCGAATGTGCATCCTTGCGCGGCCGACGCAACCCAGTTCAAGCCTGATGAGCCCGTTGATCTCGTTACCTTTTCCTATTCGATCACGATGATTCCGGACTGGTTCGCAGCGGTTCAGAATGCGATCAACATGCTACGCCCAGGGGGGCACATTGGTGTTGTTGATTTCTATGTGTCCCGCAAATATCCTCGTGATAATGGCCGCAAGCATTCTTGGTTCACGCGAAATTTCTGGCCCCTGTGGATGGGGAACGACAACGTGTTTCCGTGCGCGGACCATTTGCCGTTCTTGCAGCATCATTTGGGAGAGGTCGACTTACGGGAGCATACCGCCAAGATCCCGTACCTGCCGCTCATCCGGGCTCCCTATTATATNTTTGTGGGGAAGAAACGTCCCGCGGCGACAACGCAGCCACGCTTTGAGAATGAAGGCTCTTTCGCCTCTTAGCGACCGCGGCGAAAGATACGCTTAGTGTCCTCAACAGCGGCCACCATCTGATCGATCTCATCCAATGTGTTGTAAAGATAGAAGCTGGCTCGATTACTCGCTGTAATCCCCAAACGGTCATGCAGCGGCATGGTGCAGTGATGACCCGAGCGAATGGCGACCCCATGGCGATCCAGAAGCTGGGCGAGGTCTTGTGCGTGCACACCGTCAACCGTGAAGCTCACAATGCCAACTTTCTTTTCTGGGGACGGACCTAGAAAATGAATGTCGCCGAGTGATTCTAAGCCGGCATGGGCCCGTTCGCAAAGGATCTCTTCATGACGTTGAATGGCAGCAAGACCCACGTTGTTCAAATAGTCGATCGCCGCTCCAAGGCCGATCGCCGGTACGATTGGTGGTGTGCCAGCTTCGAACTTGGCGGGAAGACCCGCCGGCTCAAATCGGTCCAGGTAAACACGATTGATCATGCTGCCGCCACCTAAAAACGGCGGCATTTTTTCCAGGAGATTCTCGCGACCATAGAGAATGCCGACGCCAGACGGCCCCATCATCTTATGGCCACTGAACGCCAGGAAGTCGACACCCAGATCNTGCACATCGGTTTGCAGTTTGGGAGCACTTTGAGCCGCATCCAGCAACGTTAAAGCGCCCGCCTGGTGAGCCATCTCCACCATCTGACGAGCCGGGTTGATCGTACCTAGCACGTTAGACGAAGCGGTGAACGCCACCATCTTCGTCTTTTCATTCAAGAGCTGAGCGTAGGTTTCAAGACACAGGATGCCGTCGTCGCTAATCGGAATGTGGCGAAGTTTGCAGCCCGTGCGTTCCGCCAATTGTTGCCAGGGAACAAGATTCGAGTGATGTTCCATCTCGGTCAGGATGATCTCATCATCGGGCCCGACGCACGAATCACCCCAGCTACGGGCAACGACATTAATGGATGTGGTTGTTCCCGTCGTGAAAATAATCTCGTGGTCGTGTGCCGCGTTGATCAACTTTTGGACTCGAACACGCGCCTCCTCATATAACTCAGTGCTCTGTTCACTAAGCCAATGGATGCCACGATGGACGTTCGCGTAATGCTTTTCGTAGCTGTCGACCACTGCCTGGATGACCTGACGCGGCCGCTGTGTTGTTGCCGCGTTGTCCAAATAAATCAGCGGCTTATCTTTGTGAAGCCTGCTCGACAGAATGGGGAAGTCGGCGCGGATACTTTCGGGATCTAGAGGGAGTGTNGGATCGGCAACAGGCATTATGACTCGTCTCCCAAATNTGGTCCGTTAAAGGTAGGGCTGTCGGTGTGATCATCAACATCGATAGCCGTGAAGATCGCCGAATGCAAAACACGCCAAGGGAGTAAGCAACATTCCTGTTGATCGGGCGTCAAGCGGGAACCAAAAAGTTCCAGCATTTGCTCAGAGGTGAAGCCCCTCACATGGTCCACCGACTTGCCATCCATCTGCTCCACTAGCATGGAGGCTGCGGCCTGGCTGATGCAAGAGCCGTCGCCATTAAACCAGATATCTTCGATCGTGTCGGCATCGTTGATCCGCATTTCGATTCTGATGGTATCTCCACTCGCAGCGTCGCACTTTTCATCCGCGTGAGTTGGTCGCTCGCAGGGGCCTCGGTGATAGGGGTCCTCGTAATGATCGACTACGTGTTTTGGGTGTAGTTTTTCGACGTTATTCATTGACTCAGCCTAGAGAGTAGGAAGCCGTATGTGGGAGAGCCTGACCGTTTAGTTGGAGGAACGCGGTGCCACTCCATGACAGTTTAGGAATGAGGTCCACTGGGGTCTAGGTGCTGCCGGGTCCGATTCCTGGGATCTGAGGTGTCCGGCGGTTGCGTTCGGGCGTTGGCAGGCGGAAAGCTAGCGCATTCGCCAGATTTCTCGGTCAGGGATTCCGAGTTTGGCTTGAGTCTTCTCGATTTGCTGCTTAAATCGCTTGGCATCGACCGGATAGCCTGCGGTTGGTTTAAGCTCGTCTCCAAGCTGCGTCTGCCAGAATTGGTTAAAGGCTCCCATCGCGACTTCACGCAGGTACTTGGATGCCATCGACGCCAGGGCAGATGGCAGGAAACTCTCCCCTTTGGCACGAAAACAGATGCGAATTGAATGGTCGGGTGATCCGATGTCATAGGCGCTCTCTAATCGGCCCTCTCGGATCACTCGAACCAATCCTTTCGCCAGGCTTGGCTGGAGCAAGCCAGCGTAGTGATTTCTGCCGCCATGTTTGTCACAGATGATCAGGGTCGGTTCTGCAGGTAAACGATCGAGTTGATCACCGATTAATTCCAGAGTTGTTTCCGATAGCAGTGCGCCTTTCGAACCGCTTTGCTCAATGATCCGGTTGAATTCTCCCGGGAATATTGCCTTTGAGCTGATAGAGATTAATTCAACAGCGGCCTGTTCCAGCTGCTTTTTCAGATGCTCGGTCGAGTCGGCGAGTTCTTCTTTCGAAAGATCGAATGGGACATGGCTATCGTAGTTTTGGTACCACGTAAGTTGATCCATGGTGGCGGGGGCTGCAGGACTGAGAAGCGACCAGAGCTGTCGCCAACAATGGGGCTGCTCTTGGGTCAAGATGAGGGCTGGCAGAACGCCTCGCTCCAGACCACTCAGTTTACCCCCTGGTCGATAGAGGACTTTTGAGTCGGCAATGGTGATGCTTGCCTTTTCGTCAGCCGGGTCCGCTGAAACGCAAGGTTGTAGCCGTTGGTAAAGATCTCTGTTGAGATCCCCATCAGCAACTCGCCAAACAGAGGTCGAGACGATGAGAGGGCCTAAATTGGGGCCGTAGCCCGCTTCGTCTGTACCTATCAAATATGCCATGGCAGGCAGCCTCGTGAATCGAACGTGATTCGTCAAGAGACCACTGCAAAAAAGCAGATCATCATCGACGATCCGAGCATGGTCTTACTTGAAAATGATGAGACCCTGGCCTTGGGAGTTTGGAATCCCATCGGCTGGCACCCATCGTTGTAAATCACGACCGGGGATGATTCGTTCGATTCCCAGAGCCCAGGCTTGACCGGGGTTGGGGATGCTCGGACTGATTTGATCCCAGGGAATGGCAGCCTCGAGTGACCAGCCGGCGGCGTGGTCGTGAGCGGCGATGTACCAGGTCGGATTCCAACTGATGTCGTCATTCAGAGCATCGATCGCCCAGCCTCGTTGATCAATGGTGATTTTCCAATGTGTTTGGTAGTCGCGATCGATATCGAGCTGGATTTCAAGCCGATCTTGATCGGATAGATCCGCATCACGTTGGCGAGTTTCCTGAGGGTGGCTACTTGTCAGACTCTTTGCGTTCCGCTCACACTTGGCGCTCAGATAAAGGAAGTTTTTGT
Organism: Planctomycetaceae bacterium; assembly: GCA_002723275.1. Classification (GTDB taxonomy): domain Bacteria; phylum Planctomycetota; class Planctomycetia; order Pirellulales; family Pirellulaceae. The sequence goes on along the minus strand of PBNZ01000004.1, from coordinate 128,799 downwards.
CCCAAGCCCATTTCATTTCAGTTTTGAGGTGCTTCCCGGATTGTTGCGATTGAAGTTGAATTGCGGCAACATTCTTCCAGACTTCATCCTTCAATTCACCATCCAGATACGGCGGGGTTTTCGTCAAACGACAGATGGGTTGAGTTCCCTTGTTGCCTTTTTCNTTTCGCAACAAGGCGATTTCACTCGCGGCGATCTGTTTCCATTTCAAGTCGGTTTGGTTGGCGAGTTGATTTCGCCAGAATCGTTCGGCCTCACTGCCCCGGCCGACCCGTTTGTACAAGGAAGCGAGAGGAAAACGCAGCATCGGTTCGAAATAAAGATCGGGTTGTTGTAGCTGAATCGACTTGGCTGCTTTCAACGCCTCCTGGCTCCGGAGTTCATCGGTTTCCTCCAAAGACTCCGGCGGATTGGCATCGGGTTCGTTAATTTGTTCGAAGGTTGCTTGTCGAACACCGGTTTGCGGTCGTGGCAATTGCAGCACGGATGTGGCGAGATGTTGGACCTCGTTTTCGTGAGGCAGTTTCCAATGGAGTCGACCTTCTTGACTCGCGAGTCGAATGAATTTCTTCAACCGTGCCGATTCAGAGAGTGGGTGGTCTGCCATTTCGGATAGTTGATCGAAGAGAGCATAGGCAGCTGCCGTCTGACCGCTCATTTCAAGTTGGGTCGCTGCCTGGTACATCAGATCACCGCGGTCGGATTCCGAAAGATCGGTCAGCATTTGGTTGATCCTTTGCAGACGTTGCTGAGAATTCTCATCCTGAGAACTCAATAGCATCTCGATCGTACGCCGACGTTGTGCTTGTTGATGAAGTTGCTTGAACTGATCGTTAATGGTCAGGTCTTGTCGCTGCATGCGACTGCCTTCGGCCAGCGTTGAAGCGTGGAAGAGTCGAACTCGCTCGCGACGATTTCCCGCGAGTCCATGATTGCCGGTGATCTCGAAGAGCAGTTCCGCCGGACTTTGCCGGTACTTCTGATTCAGGAGCGACCTTGCCTTGGCCGCCAGTGTGCTGTTCGTTTGTCCCAGCGGTAAGACCATCCGATTCGACATGACTCGATAGGAACGGTCATCATTTGTGCCGAGGGTGGTTATCTGTTGAACTTGCCAGGGTTTCAGGCCGCCCGATTGCAGTTGATTAGGATAGGATTGCTGGTCAGTCGCTTGATCGATCGCATTTCGCACTAATGATTCGATTAATTTGAAGCCGCCTTCGTCCGTGCGGGGATCATCTCCGATCACGATCATTTCGGGTTGGTAGAGACGGATTTGGCGAACGAGATATTCTGAGAGTTGTTCGCGGCTGTTTGTGGATAACGCACGATCCCATTCTTTCGAAATGGTGGCGGCGCTTAATTGAAGACGCGAGTCGATGACAGGAAGTGACTGGATCACATTCGCACCGCTGCCGCCAACGGCAATCGTTGCGTCATGGAGGCGGCTGGCGATGGATACCGTTCCCGTTTGGTGAGCGTTAGGGCGCGGACCACTCAAAATCTCGACACCCGACAGGAAGCCTTCTCCGCCAGCCACCTGTGCCAGAAACTCCCACGGCACGCGATCGACTTGACTGGCCACGACCATTACACCAAGACGCTGAGGATTGTCGGATTGTCGATCCCAGGTGAGACCTCCGTCGCGAGTCGACAAAATCGTTCCTAACGCTCCTACTGCCCAGCCATGTTGAGCGTCGACAAAATGCAGATCAAACAAGGGTAGCATTTGATTCGTCCGTTGGACCTCCCAGGTTCGTCCACCATCACGACTGTGCAGAAGGTGACTGCCGGGGGCTCCCCCAATCCACAGATGTTGGTTGACACCCGTGATCGCGAGCCAGTCGTATTCCGATAGCCACTGTTCGGTTGGCAGTTGAGCGGGCTTGATCCAGGTCTTGCCCCCGTCACTCGTGCCAGCAAAGCGTCCTTGATTTCCACACACGAAACCGTGCTGCGAGGACGCCATGTGGAGACGTTTGGGTAAGGCACTCCCAAGCGGTGAAGTTGTCAACGACTTTAAACCTTGTCTCGTGACGCGAGTCACACGGCCGGTTCGTTCAATAAGAAGACCTTCGCCGTTGGGTGCAAAGCAAATATCATTTCCACCTGTGGTGACGCCGGGCATCGGTGTCCAGTGCTTACCACTGTCTTCTGTGCGAAAAACAGCCGAAGGAAACATTGCCGTCGGTCGCGCCGTGAGAAATCCTCGCTTGTCATCGAGAAAAACCACTTTGGTGAGCCACGGCAGAAAGTCGGTTGTTTTTTCGACCCAAGTGGCTCCTCCATCGGTCGTCCTTAAGACAACACCGATCGCTCGATGGGTGTAGGGAACCGAATATCCACCGACAGCCCAGCCGTTGAATTCATCCAAAAAGAACACGGACTCGAGTCGGCAGGTAACCGGTGTGGTTTGCAGATGCCAACTGGTTCCTCCGTCTACCGTCTTCAAAATCGTACCGCGATCCCCGACGCTCCAACCAGTTTGGTTGTTGACGAAGAAGACATCGTAAAGATTGGCGTCCATTTGGAACGGTGCCGGCCACTCCTTGGCCGGGGCGGTGTGGGCGTGGATCGCCAGTTGTGTCATCGCAAGGGTTACGATGATCGCGCATTGTTGCAGCGGCATGGATCTTCCTCCGTGTTGATCTCGCCTGATTCTAACGCGCATCCTGCCGAAACTTGAACGGCAAAGAGGACCGTTCACAAGCAAGAGTGTGCGATCGAATTCCAGCCCGCGACATCCAGCCTGGAAAGCGAGCACTCTGCCAAGTGCATTGTCCGAGATACTCGTGATCGATCTCCGTGGTTTTCAAGTCTCATAAGCGGGGTTGCAGCCATGCAAGCATCGCCTCGTGGGTTCGCCTTGTCAGATCATTCGTAATTCGATTAGACTCCGCCGCCAATTTTGGCTTGAACGCGGTTTTCCCGGNTTGGTTCTGCTTTCTTCTCCCACCCGGAGACAGTCAACAAAATTTCAGCGGAGCCTGCCTGGTACTCTGGGTAGACTTCAGGTGGAGCTCGTCCTGTGAATCTGACACTAGCTTTGGTCGTATGCGCGAGTCTGGTAGTAGCCGATCCCGAAGGGGGNACTCGCGAGGCTCCCGATACCATCGCCTTTTGTGAACCAACCCTGGTTGCCGCGCTCTTGCCATGGGTTAACTATCGCAGTTCCCAGGGANACAACATTCAAGTCGATAGTCGCGCCCTTACGGCGGATGAAATTCGACAGGCGATTGCCAAGGCAGCCGANGGTGGTCAACTCAAGAACGTGGTCTTGGTGGGCGATGTCGAATCGCGTCCCCAGCCAAACGTGCCACGAAGAGGTGTTGCCACAAACTATCCGAAGGCAAAGATTAATGTGCAGTGGGGTTCGGAACCAGAAATTGCCAGTGACAATCCTTTCGGAGATCTTGACGGGGATTCGGTGCCGGAACTTGCCGTGGGGCGACTGTCGGCCACCACACCCGACGAATTACAGACGATCATTCGCAAGATTGTCGATTACGAACAGGATTCAGCCAACGGACTTTGGCGGCGCCGCATTAACTTCGTTGCCGGTGTGGGCGGATTCGGCTTGCTCGCCGATGCCGTGCTCGAATCGGCNACTCGTTCTTTCATCAGCCAAGGGATTCCTCCCGAGTTTCGTACATCGATGACGTATGCGAGTTGGCGTAGTCCCTATTGCCCAGATCCGCGCGCTTTTCGTCAAACGGTAATCGGACGTTTCAATGAGGGTTGCCTCTGCTGGATCTACATCGGGCACGGACACCGTCATGAGTTGGACTGGGTTCGAGTTCCGAATGGTCGGGCGCCGATTTTGTCAGGAGATGATGTGGTTCAAATCCGTTCCCGGCAGGGGAGTCCGATCGCAGTGTTTCTCTCCTGCTATGCGGGCGCCTACGACGCCCCGGAACTTTGTCTTGCCGAGCAGCTCTTGAGGNAGCAGGGCGGTCCGGNTGCCGTCCTTGCCGGATCCCGAGTCACGATGCCTTATGGAATGGCCACCATGAGCCAATCGTTGATGCGGCAGCTGTTTCATCAGCGGGCTCAGACTTTGGGTGAAATGATGCTGGCCACAAAACGGGAGATGGCACAGTCCAAGCCAGAGGGCTTCAGTCGTCGCATGTTGGATACTCTGGCGGCGGCGATCAGCCCCAATCCGAAAGGCTTGGATGTCGAACGACAAGAACATGTCGAATTGTTTAACCTGCTGGGAGATCCGCTGCTGCGTATTCGACATCCGAAAAAAATCGACGTCACGACCGTAGGATTGGCTGAGCCTGGACAAAGCTTGAAGATCCACTGCGAGGGTGGACTGTCTGGAGTCGCTATCATCGAACTGGTCTGCCGCAGAGGGGATTTCACCTACGAACCCGAAGCTCGACTCGAATACGATGGGTCTCATCAGGGGATGCAAGCGTTGAATGCCGAATATTGGCGGGCCAACAACGATTGTTTCGTTCAGCGTCGCATCCTGGTGGATTCCGACACATTTCAGACGGAATTGAAGATCCCGGAAAACGCGGAGGGTCGTTGTTACGTTCGAGTTTTTGTGGAGGGAGACCGGGACTTTGGAATGGGAGCGGCAATCGTGAAGATTGCCAAAGCGGAAAACGATTCTGGAAAAGAGCCTGAACTTGCTACCAATCCAGGTGATAGCAAGCTGCAGTAAACCCGTTCTGGCTTGGTCGCTGGATCTTCTGCCGCTATTATGGTCGACAGGATGATCGCCGAGCGATGATTGGCAGGCCGGTGTTCACCTGCTTTGGGGTCACAAAAATTCACAGACGATTGAGAGAGCAGTATGTCGGAGTTTCGTGTCGAGCGTGATTCGATGGGGGATGTCCAGGTACCCGCGGATGCGTACTATGGTGCCCAAACACAACGAGCGGTTGAGAACTTTCCAATTTCAGGTTGGACGTTACCCGCATCGATGATCCATGCGATGGGACTCGTGAAGTTTGGCTGTGCGATCGCCAATCGTGATCTCGGGAAACTCACTGGTTCGGGTAAAACAACGCTTGCTGATGATCAGGTTGAGGTTTTGATCCAGGCTTGTCGCGAGGTTGCCGAGGGCAAGTTAGATGACAACTTCCCCGTGGACGTCTTTCAAACAGGATCGGGAACGTCAAGCAATATGAACGTCAATGAAGTGATCTCGAATCGGGCCATCGAGATCGCTGGTGGGGATCGTTTTGCGACCGAGAAGCCGATCCATCCGAACGATCACGTGAACATGGGGCAAAGTACGAACGATACTTTTCCCACCGCGATTCACGTTGCTGTCGGATTGCAAATCAAGCGAGAGTTACTGCCCTCGTTAGAAAGTCTCCGCGATCATTTGCGTCAGAAGGCTGAAGCTTGGGACAAGGTGATCAAGATCGGCCGGACGCATCTGATGGACGCCACGCCGCTGCGTCTCGGACAAGAGTTTGGTGGTTTCGCCCGGCAGCTTGAGTTTTCCGTCGAGCGAGCGGAGGCCGCGATCCAGGCAGTCCTCGAGTTGCCCGTTGGCGGCACCGCCGTTGGTTCAGGAATCAATACGCATCCCGAGTTCGGACGACGGGTGACCGAAGCTATCGCCGCAGAGACAGACATTCCGTTTGTTGAGGCTGTCGACCATTTTGAAGCCAATGCTCAACGCGATGGGCTGGTTAGCTGCCACGGTCATCTCCGGACCATCGCTGTGACGTTGATGAACGTTGCGAACAATATTCGCTTCCTGGGGGCAGGCCCTCGTTGTGGGTACTACGAAGTCAAGTTGCCCTCCCGTCAGCCAGGTAGCTCCATCATGCCCGGTAAAGTGAACCCAGTCATGTGCGAAAGCGCCATGCAGGTTGCCGCACGGGTGATGGGAAATGATCAGACCATTACAACCTGCGGAGCGATGGGCGGCCAATTTCAGCTCAATATTATGATGCCAGTGATGGGGCAGACCGTTTTGGAAAGTGTGCAGCTCCTGGCCGGTATTAATCGTGCCTTCGTCGAATTCTGCGTGGCGGACATGGAGGCCAATGAGGAAGCGTGTGAGGCAGCCGTNGAGCAGAGTCTCTCCATGGTGACCAGCCTCAATCCGCTCATTGGATATGAAAAAGCTGCGTCGTTGGCCAAAGAGGCATTCGCCTCGGGAAAAACGATTCGTCAGTTGTGTCGGGAAAATGGCATCTTGCCCGAAGCCACTCTCAAAGAAGCACTTGATCCTTGGAGAATGACAGAACCGCATGAATAATGTGGTCCGTCATTGGAATATGGAGGTTCCGATGTTGAGACGCTTGATCAACGGCTGGGAGTTACCGAGTTGTCTGTTGGTGTTCACTCTCTTGGGAACGGCATCCGCGGAAGGACAAACGGGGGCTCCTGTCGGCTTTCCCCCGGGAACGCCCGCTAGCAGCGTGGTTCGACAACAGATCGATCTCATCTATAGGCAAGCTGCGGCGGCAAAGAATCTCGAAGAGATCGGTCAGGCTCTCGCGGCTGCCCAACAGATTAAACCTCAGGATCTCAAAACGCGCGATTATCTGCTGAATCTGACCGCGTGGATGCATAATCGCCGCGGCGAAATGTTCACCGAGATGGCCAGTGTGCAAACGAAGGGCGGGAACTNGACTGATGCGGCAAGATTCGAGGCTCAGGCCATTGCCGAATTCTCCTCCGCGATCCAGATGCACCCGAATTCTCGAGCATTCCACAATCGCGGCGTGAGTTACGCGACAGAGGGTAAGTATGAGCAGGCTCTACAAGACTTTACGAAATGCCTGCAGCAAAATCCGAACGATTTAAACGCACGTTTTAATCGGGCTGAACTCAACCTCGAACTGGGCAATTACGAGCAGGCAGAGCAAGACTACTCAATGCTCCTGACGGCTCAACCCAACGATTCGGCGGCGCTCGTAGGACGCGCTCATGTCCGCTTTTACATCGGGAAATTTGAAGATTCTTTGCTCGACTTTGACGATGCTATCGCTCGTGATCCCAGCAATGCACTCGCCTATGCCGATCGAGCCGACCTTTATGCGTACCTCGGACGTTGGGAAGAAGCGGCTCGGGATTATCGAACGGCAATCCGCATCGACAACAATCTCGGTCGGGCCTATCAAAGTGCCGCCTGGTTGATGGCGACCTGTCCCGAGGATCGTTTTCGGGACCCCCAGCTGGCACTTCGTGCGGCCAAACGGGCAATTGATTTAGAAGGAAGTCGGGACTACCGATATATGGATACTTTGGCGGCTGCACAGGCCAATGCGAACCTGTTTCCCCAGGCTCAGCAGACAATGCAAGATGCATTGAGAAGTGCTCCGGCTGAGGTCGTTCCCGAATTGGAGCAGCGCTTGACGCTCTATTCTGCCAATCGGCCCTATCGGGATGTGCCTCAGTAGTTTGCCAGACGTCGATCGGGGAGACTCTGAAAAGGTTTCAAGAAACTTACTTAATATGACCTTTTCGGAATGTCGAAATGGATTAAGATAATACCACTCCACCTAAATATAAGTTGTCGTGCCATCCCGGGAGGGCGGTGGTCGTACCGCCTGCCGGTGGCTCTTTGCATGACGATTTTTAGCTGTCCTGATTCTGTTCCGGGCAATGAAGTTCCATTCTTAGGGTTTCGTTGCCTCTACTCGTAACGTGTTATTCTGGTAGTATTTTTGATGGATCTCCGCAAGATTCGTAACATTGGTATTTCCGCACATATTGACTCTGGCAAAACGACGCTGAGCGAGCGGATTTTGTATTTNACTGGTCGCATTCATAANATGGAGGAGGTCCGTGGTGGCGGTGATGGCGCAACCATGGACCACATGGAACTGGAGAAGGAACGTGGAATCACGATCACCAGTGCCGCGACCTGTGTCGATTGGGACGGACATCGGATAAATTTAATTGACACTCCGGGTCACGTTGACTTTACCGTTGAGGTGGAGCGAAGCCTCCGCGTTCTGGACGGTGCCGTACTCGTTTTATGTGCGGTGGGGGGCGTTCAATCGCAGTCGATTACTGTCGACCGGCAGATGAAACGCTATCACGTCCCTCGTCTTGCCTTTGTGAACAAAATGGACCGCACCGGAGCGGATCCCCAGGAAGTTACGAATCAACTCCGAGAAAAGCTCGGAATTGATGCCGTTATGATCCACCTACCGATCGGGGCGGGTGAGTCATTTGAGGGAATCATTGACCTGGTCACGATGAAGGCGCTCTACTTCGAAGGGGATGATGGCGAAAAGGTGGTCGAGAAGGAGATTCCGNCCGAACATGCCGAAGAGGCAGATCTTGCTCGTCAGGCAATGCTGGAATCGTTGTCCATGTATCGCGACGATCTGATGGAGCTATTGCTTTCGGAAGAGGAGATTCCGGAGCAGTTAATCCACGAGGTGTTACGATACACAGTGCAGGCCGAAGAGGTGACTCCTGTTCTGCTTGGCACCGCCTTCCGTAATAAGGGAGTGCAGCCACTCTTGGATGCCGTGACACGCTATCTGCCCTCGCCCCTCGATCGCGAAGTAAAAGCGAACGACTACGAGGATCCCAATAAGACCATTGCTCTAGAACCCGATTTTGATAATCCGTTTGTTGGGATGGCGTTCAAGATTGTGGATGATCCCTACGGTCAGCTGACTTTCACTCGCATCTATCAAGGACGCATCGAGAAAGGCCAGCAGTATTGCAATCAACGTACCGGTCGCAAGGAACGGTTCAGCCGAATCCTCCGAATGCATGCCGATAAACGCGAAGAGATTGACGAAGCGACGGCGGGTGACATTGTCGCCANCATGGGCATTGATTGTGCCTCCGGTGATACTTATGCCGAGAAACCCAAGTTCTGCAGTCTCGAAAACATGTTTGTTCCTGACTCGGTGATCAAAGTGGCTGTAACTCCGATGCAGCGAGCCGATTCTGATCGACTCGGCAAAGCCCTGGCTCGATTCCGCAAGGAAGACCCGACTTTCCGGGTGATGACCGATGAGGAAACGGGTGAAACCTTGATGGCGGGTATGGGAGAGCTGCACCTCGAGGTTTACGTGGAGCGAATTCGACGCGAATATAACGTTCAAGTTGAGGTCGGTGCTCCAAAGGTAAGCTATCGCGAGGCACCTACTCGAGTGGTCGATTACAACCACAAGCACAAAAAGCAAACCGGTGGTTCTGGCCAATATGCCCATATCGTGGGACGGTTTGAACCACTNGAAGATGACGCGGAAGAGTCCTTCACCTTCGAAGAATCGATCGTCGGCGGTCGTATTCCACGTGAATACATTCCTGCAGTCGAAAAAGGGTTTCGCTCGGCTCTGCCGAAGGGCCCAGTCGCAGGATTCCCGATTATTGGGGTGAAATCGACGCTTAACGACGGTTCCTACCACGACGTCGATAGCTCGGATATGGCTTTTCAGATCTGCTCCAGAAACTGCTTCAAGGAAAGCTTTCTGAAGATGAAGCCGGTATTGCTCGAACCCGTAATGAAGATGGAAGTTGAATGTCCTACTGATTTTCAGGGGACGGTTACTGGTGATTTGATCAGCCGTCGCGGAATGGTGCTTTCGACCGAAATGCAGGGCGAGATCGTTGTAATCAGTGCAGAAGTGCCGCTNGCTGAGACGTTTGGATACTCGACCGATCTGCGAAGTCAGACGCAAGGCCAGGGTACCTTCACGATGGAACTTGCTCGCTACAAGCGAGTTCCAGCGAAGATCCAAGAAGAAATCATCGCTGAGCGAAAGAAGGGTGACCTCGTCGGAGCCAAGTGATCCAGTCCGAAAGACGGTTCACGATTATTTCAAAATCATCAATGGTTCGATTGCTGCTTAGCGATCGAACCATTTTTTGAAGGCATGCACGGTTGTTGCACGGCCTGCACGGGCGATCGATGTCGTGAGCGGAATCTCTTTGGGGCAGACTGCCACACAATTCTGTGCGTTTCCGCAAATCTGAATTCCGCCAGGGCCGGACAATTCATCCAAGCGATCGTTTGCCTGGGCCTTGCCAACAGGGTTCATGTTAAACAATACCGCCTGACTGATCGCATGGGGACCGAGGAATGCAGTCGAGTAAGCTTCCTGCTTTCGTTCTTCCAGTTGTTCGTCGGTCTCTTCTGGCTTGCGAAGGATTTCGACCTTCGTGTATTGCGGGCACGCCTCCAGGCAGCAGCCACAACTCATGCACTGGCTTAAAGGATAAATCTGTTCTTGATCTGAACGCGGTACCCTTGGTCCGGGTCCCATGTCGTAGTACCCGTCGGCGTTTACCCAAGCTTTAACACGTGATAAGGCTGAGAACATCCTAGATCGATCGACAGTAAGATCTCGGATAACAGGAAATTTGGACATGGGCCGCAACTCGATTTGCTGCGGGTTATCCTTCAGGAGACGATCCACGATGGCTGAGCACGCCTGTCGCACACGACCGTTGATGACCATCGTACAGGCACCACAAACTTCTTCGAGACAGTTGCAATCCCAGGCGACAGGAGCCACCGCTTGGCCATCAGCTGTTTTTGCTTGGGCTGCAATACTTTGCAGGACGCTGATGACGTTCATATCGGGTTGTTGCTCGACCCGGTGGCGTTCCCAATAACTCGGTTGCCCAGGTGAGTCTTGCCTTAGGATACGAACTTCAAAAGATTTGGAATTGGCGTGTCCGTTTCCATTTCCGTTTGCGTGCCCGTTGCTTTTCGCGTGCCCGTTGCTTTTCGCGTGCCCGTTGCTTTTCGCGTGCCCGTTTCTCTTTGCGTTTCCACTGCCGGATGCGTCAATCATTTGAAGTGTCAATCCTGATTATGGAATCAGACTTATTAAGAAACTAATGCTGCACCACCGGCGTTTTCGTGGGCTCGGAAGCATCATGAGTTGTGCCATCAGCGATTCGTTGCTTCCAGACCTCCTCGATAGCTTCTGCGCCCACCAAACCATATAGTCGAGGTCTTGGCGGGATAATGGAGACATCGACATCTTCATAAGTGAGTTCGGGTTCACGACCGTCCCAGGATGCTACCGTCGACTTGAGCCATTTCTTGTTGTTGGCCGCAAAGGCTTCGCACCAGATTTCTGCTTGTCGCAGNCGCTCTTTTGGATCCTCAGCCTCAATGCCCTGGCGAGCAAAGTCGGGCTTGAAGTGGGCTCCTCGGCATTCGTCTCGAGCCAGAGCTCCCTTCAGAATAGTCTTCGCAATTGGGAACATGTCGGTCAACGATTTAGTAAATACTACATTTTGGTTCGTCCATTGCCCAGTGTCGGCGAGCGAGCATCTTTTTGCTCGATCGCTGAGTTCACTTACCGTCTCGTAAGCTTCCTCAAGATTTTTATTATGGCGAACAACGGTGGCCGACTTCGTCATTACATCGCCCAATTGTTGGTGTATTAAGTAGGGATTCTCACCACCCGAGGGACGATTAAGGAGTTCGTCGTGACGACGCTGTTCCTCACTCACCGAATAGTTGAAGAGCGCGGGGGATTGTTCCGCGGCTGCACCATTGGTCATTCCAAGCCACGTCTGAATACAGGGAGCCACGAATAGACCCGAGAAGATGCAACTCAGAAGAGAGTTAGCTCCCAACCGATTACCTCCGTGGTAGTGGTAGTCGCACTCGCCGATCGCGTAAAGACCGGGAACGTTTGTGACTTGATTTCTTGGTGATCCGATTTCGAGTCCGCCATCAGCTGAGCGTTCGTAGTCTGCCCACAGACCGCCCATGCTGTAGTGCACAGCGGGGAAGATCTTCATAGGGACATCGCGTGGGTCGACTCCCTGGAATTTTTCGTAGATTTCCAAGATCCCGCCAAGCTTACGATCGAGTTCACTGCGTTGAATATGAGTTAGGTCGAGGTAAACACATTGTCGATTCGCGTCAACGGAGAGTCCCTCATAGACACAAACATCGAAGATTTCACGGGTCGCGATGTCTCGCGGCACCAGGTTCCCATACGTTGGGTAACGCTCTTCCAGGAAGTAGTACCGTTCGCTTTCCGGAATGTCTCGAGGGTCTCGAGGGTCTTGGGGAGTACGAGGTACCCAGACGCGGCCACCTTCACCTCTGGCTGATTCGCTCATCAGACGCAGTTTGTCCGCTCCCGGGATCGCAGTGGGATGGACCTGAATGAATTCACCGTTGCCGTACTTAACGCCCGACTGGAAGCAACGACTAACGGCACTTCCCGTGCAGGCCATGGACATGGTGGATCGACCGAAGATCAGGCCGCAACCGCCACTTGCTAAAATTACGGCATCGGCGGGGAAGGCACGGATTTCCATGCTCACCAGATCCTGACCAACGCAGCCTCGACAAACGCCGTCATCGTCAATGATGGGGTTCAGGAAGTCCCAAAACTCGTACTTTTTAATTCGGCCTTCGCTCTCCCAACGTCTGACTTGCTCGTCGAGAGCATAAAGTAACTGCTGGCCAGTCGTTGCCCCAGCGAACGCGGTTCGTTTGTAGAGCGTGCCGCCAAAGCGACGTCGGTCAAGATACCCCTCGCCTGTTCGGTTGAAGGTAACGCCCAGGCGATCCATCAAGTCGATCACTTTCGGCGCCCAATAAGCCATCTCTTTGACGGGAGGCTGGTGCTGAAGAAAATCACCTCCGTAAACCGTGTCGTCAAAATGCTTCCACTCGCTGTCGCCAAGCTGTCGCGTTTGGTCGTTACAACTATTAATTCCGCCCTGCGCGCAGACGCTGTGAGATCGTTTGACGGGAGTCAAGCTCATCAGATCAACATCGATCCCAAGTTCTGCGAGCTTCATTGCAGCAGCCAAGCCTGCCAACCCGCCCCCAACGATCATCACTCTCTGATTGGCCATCGAATCTACTCCGGTCGTAGTCTTCTAGTTGGTTTCGAAGTCGCGTACCCACAATGAGACATTTTCAGCAAGCAGTCGCATATTCTTTGTAGTATGCATTCGCCTCTTCTTATCATTTTAATTCGGTTTTTTCGGGTGAATCAATTGGATATAGTTGTTCAAGTTCAGATTCTTTTACCGCCTTCCACTTCTTCTTCTCTCCAAGTACTGGATTTACCTCGTCCGCGGCCACTTTCGCCTCGTACATTCTATCCTCCGACTTTAATGCTTCACCGATATCTACGGATTTTGCACCGTAGAGAGCACTCATGGACACTACGGATAAGCCGATTCCAAATGCCCCACAAACAAAATTAGCCCTACGCTGGGCGGCCGGCGATATCCAAACGCCCCAAGTGATGCCCATCGTCCAGACGCCGTTGGCGAGATGGAAGACACAGGACAAAACGCCGATGACGTAGAGTGCGGTGATGATTATGCCCTGGAGTGCGATAGCTAGTGATGAAGCGGCGTTGTAGGGACGGAAATTTGCCCCTCCGAGTGGATCAGCAACATTCTTTAACCANGCGGGTGAGTGAAACCAACCGTGCATGTGAAACACGTGCCACACTATAAAAATGAAGGCAATCATGCCGGATATTCGCTGAAGGCTGTAACGAAGGTTGCTGCTCGTACGATAGATAGCCGAATTTGGCAGCCCTCCCTGGATAATCGCGACCCCTAAAATGGCGTGAAATAAAATCGGAGTGAAAATAAAGCCCCATTCGATGACCGGAAGAATTCGTCCGAGACTGTGAATGCGGTAAACGTTAATTTGAAAGCTAGCGGCTGAATCTAAGATGCTAGCGTTCGTAATCAGGTGAACCACCATATAAGCGCCAACNGGGACGAGTCCGCAGAGTGAGTGAAGGCGGCGGATTAAAAATTCATTGCGGGCCAACCAAGATGGCTCGGAGGCGGTCGGATGGTTCACAGACNTTCCTCGTAAGCATCACGTGCCGATTATGAAAGGACACGCGGTAGTTCCACAGTATGACGCAAAGGCGTCAAAAGGCCTCATTTACACGCTTAAATAAGCTTTCTCAGAACCTGCATAGTATAGATAGGACACTATCCTCGGCAACCAGCCTCTCGCCAGGATCCGACTGGCTCGGCAACTCACCGAGCCAGATTCCAACCTATTGCTGTTCCAGACTATAGTTGGCTCAACAGGCGCATAAAAAAGGCGCGACAAATTGTCGCGCCGGATAAATTAACACCCAGTCGGGCTTCAGCCATCGATCAAACGACATCCTTGAGCCGTTTGAGCGGGCTGATTTTCACGACGTTTCGGGCGGGTTTTGCCTTAAAGACCGTTTCTTCTTTCGTGAAGGGGTTGATCCCAGTCCGCTCCGGTTGAGCCGGTTTTCGTACAACGCGAACCTTCATCATGCCGGGAATGTTGAAAACCCCGGGCCCGGATTCGCTCAGATTGTCTCCGATCAGCGTCACGAGCTCGTCGAAAAAGCCATTCACTTGCTGTTTCGTCAGTCCGGTACTCGCGGACAATGCAGCGACGATCTCCGTTTTGGTCATTGCTTTTTTTGGTGCTTCGTTCATGTTCACCCTCACTTTTTGCTTGGGACGGTTTTGCGGCGCCCTTGCTAGACCGCCTTTTTTTCAAATTCTTTACCCCGCCGCCCGTTCGTCAATCGGCGGGGAACCGGTCCAAACGGCCGGCTCGTGTTTTGCCTGACATACGAAAAACTAGTTTGTTGTCAGCCCTGTCGTCTCAACGCCATCAATGAATCGTCGGATTTGACCACTCCTTAGGGTGGCCCGCCTTTCATGTTTAACGAATTTAACCTTTAGACGGGGGAAAAGCACCGCCGATATAGCCGATTTTTCAGCAGTTTTTTGGCCGCTGCTCCCATTTTCTTCGCTGTGCATCGGCGGTAAATGAGCCGATTCGACTGCCCAATTGGCAGTCCGAAGCTGGCAGGACTGCCGGTCTATGGCGTTCATTTGCGTCCTGATTTGACTCTCCCAAATGCGGCAGGTAGTTTACAAGTGACGTGACTGTAATGACTTACGGTTAAACTAGGGTTGCATTGGGACGGAATCGGCACTCAAATTGCAGCAATCGGGCTTCCTGTTAGACGGGAAATTGGGAGTCATCTCCGAGGCGTATTGAAGTGGTTATTTCTCCTTCACTCCTTATCACCGACGACGATCGGGATTTTCGAGAGACATTACGAGATGTCTTTCAGCCGCTGGGATTTCGTACCCTGCTGGCGGCCGACGGCGAAGAAGCACTTGAGATTGTTCTCAAGTCGGAAGTGCATTTGGTCCTGATGGACATGCACATGCCGCGGCTCACTGGGTTGGAGGCAATCTCCCAGATCAAGCGAATCCGCTCCCGTCTCCCCTGTATACTGATCTCTGGACAGTTAGATGATGAGATTCGGCGAAGGGTGGAGGCGTTCGATATTTTGGCAAAGCCAGTCAGTCGCGCCGAAGTTACCCATTCAGTGACGAAGGCACTCGAGGTGACCTACAACTGGACGGTGGATCGCCAGTAGGCTCAGTCGACGTTTGCACAGCAGCAGGCCGAAATTAGGATTTTGCTCCTAGGAGCCAAACTCCTGGCCGTCATCCGTGCCTTCTCCTTCGGTCGAATCCGACTCGCTATTTTTCTTGGCAGCGGCTATATCGGTGGTTCCAGGGACAACGCGGGGGCTCGGCGAGCTCTCTTCCATAATGCGTTGAAGCTCATTGCCATCAACGGATTCCACAATCATGAGCTCTTCGGCCAGGGCGATTAAGGCATCCTTTCGGGTCATCAGGATTTCTCGCACGTGGTTGAGTGATTCATCGATGATGCGAGAAACGGATGAGTCAATTCGTTGAGCGGTTTGCTCACTATGCCCGTGAACTCGCTCATCGCCGGTGGTCGCCAGGAAAGCGGCACGGTTGCTTTCCCGATAGCTAATTCGACCTAATTCACTCATGCCGTAGTCCATGACCATGCTTCGAGCTATCTCGGTAGCACGCTCAAGGTCATTTTGAGCTCCCGTGGAAATATCCTTGAAAATCATCTCTTCCGCAACGGTTCCGGCCAGCAGCACCTGGATTCGACTTTCCAGCTCGGATTGAGTCATGAGAAATCGGTCTCCCTCCGGCCGTTGCAGTGTATAGCCGAGTGCCGCGATACCTCGCGGAATGATCGAGACTTTATGCACCGGGTCTGTATTGGGCAGACTGTAGGCGACCAATGCATGGCCACCCTCGTGATAGGCAACTCGATATTTTTCCTCTTCATTCATCACCCGCTGCTTCTTTTCGAGACCAGCGGTTACGCGTTCCACGCCATCGTTGAACTCAGACATCGCGACCGCAGATTTGCCTTTGCGTGCGGCAAGAAGAGCGGCTTCATTCACCAGGTTCGCCAAGTCGGCTCCTACGAAGCCGGGACTGATGGCCGCAACTTCTTTAAGGATGACCGTGGGGTCGAGCTTTACCTGCTTGACGTGCACTTTAAGGATGTCCTCACGGCCCTTGACATCGGGGCGGTCGACCAGGACCTGGCGGTCAAAACGGCCGGGTCGGAGCAACGCCTGGTCGAGCATTTCAGGTCGGTTGGTGGCTGCCATCACGATCACGCCACTGTTGGAAGCGAAACCATCCATTTCCACGAGCAACGCATTGAGGGTCTGTTCACGCTCGTCGTGGCCACCGACAGCGCTGGTGCCTCTGGATTTTCCGAGTGCATCCAATTCGTCGATAAAGATGATGCATGGCGCCTTCGCTTCCGCCTGTTGAAACATGTCGCGGACACGGGCTGCTCCGACTCCAACAAACATCTCGACAAAGTCAGATCCTGAGAGACTGAAGAAGGGAACACCGGCTTCCCCGGCAATCGCCTTCGCCAATAGCGTTTTGCCCGTTCCAGGAGGCCCCACAAGTAAAACGCCCTTCGGAATCCGACCCCCCAATTTCTGGTACTTTTCTGGAGATCTCAGAAAATCGACGACTTCACGAACTTCCTCGACGGCTTCGTCGATCCCCGCAACGTCGTTAAATGTCACGCCGAGATCCTCTTGGGCGTACAGACGGCCGCGGCTTCGACCGAAAGACATCGGCGATCCGGCGCCCCCGAGCCGTCTGAGCATGAGGAAGAAGAACAAGAGAAACAACGCACTGATCACAAACATCGGTGCATAAGATCGCCAGATACTTGGCCCCGGCCGATGCTTCCAGGGAATATTCGCCGCGTCGAGTGCGCTCGTCAGCTGATTCTGCTCGTCCTCGCTCTCGCTCTTATAAGATCGAAACTGGATCGTCTTTCCCTCTAAATCGGTGGGAGTCTTACGGAGGATTTTCCCTTCGACGGAGTTATTCCCCACGGAAATCCGGTCAATGTTGCTGTAGGTAATCGCTTTGCCATTCCCAACATCGATCTGAATCGAGGCATCTTTGTCCTGCTCCGTCGCCTCCACCAGACGCACCAATTCGGGGTAGGCGATTTCCTCGCTGGACAGTTGCATGACGTAAAACACGACAAACATAATCCCGACGCCAAATACGACGGCGTACAGCAAAAAGTTGTAATTGCCGCCGTTTTTTGTCTCTGGAGCACGGCGATTCGGATCGTTTTGACTCATGGGGGTGGTGGTCTCCGTCTGAAAGACGTTGATTCACTGGGATGCGGTGGGGAGAGTCCGTCTCGAATGTTTATAGCGAAGCAGAGAAAGATCGGTAAGGCTTCGTTACGTGTAATTATAGCAGCCCCCTTGAGTTCCGCTTGGTGAGATGCCAGTAGATGCCAGCAACATACTGTCTTGTCGCCAAAAAATCCCAAATCTAAAATGCGTCGACGACGATGTGAATGATTTGCACCCCGCGAGCTCTCAATTCCGCTCGCTCAAGCCGTGTATTCCACACTTCGTTGCGTGGTCGACGGCAAATCCATCATCGGCTCGCACCCAGAAACGCGGAAAATTCCTTCTGACTGAGTTAATTTGAGTGTCGAACGTCGCGATATTAGGTTCCACTGGAAGTATCGGCTGCAGCACGCTGCAGGTCATCGCCGACGCTGCGGGCCGGCTGAATGCGACGGCCCTCACCGCCCACTCGCGGTTAGAAGAGGCCGTTGAGCAAGCTCAGCAGTTTCGGCCTCGGTGGCTGGTGGCGACCTCCCTCAAGAAACGAGACGAATTTTCTTGGTCCGGGCTGCCGCCTGAAACGGAGGTTTTGACGGGTGCAGCTGGGATTGAGCGAGTTGTGACGGACGAGGCGATCGACGTCGTCGTCACCGCAATTGTGGGTCGAGCAGGCCTCGAGGGAACCTGGGCAGCCATTGAGGCAGGGAAACGAATCGCGCTGGCGAACAAGGAAACTTTGGTGGCTGCCGGACCCTTGGTGATGGAGTTGGCTCGCAAGTGCAGGTCTGAAATCCTGCCGGTGGACAGTGAACACAGTGCTATTTTCCAGGCCCTTTCCGCCGGAAAGCGGAGCGAAGTTCGCCGAATCGTGCTCACCGCCAGCGGTGGCCCATTCCGTCGTTACTCCAAGGCTCAAATGGCTGAAGTGACACCTGATCAGGCGCTTGCCCATCCTACCTGGGATATGGGACCGAAGATTACCATCGATTCGGCGACCATGATGAACAAGGCACTTGAGGTCATCGAAGCTCGCTGGCTCTTTGATTTACGACCGGACCAGATCCAGGTGATGATTCACCCTCAGTCGATCGTGCATTCTTTGGTAGAATTCCTCGACGGGTCCGTGATTGCCCAACTCGGTCCCCCTGACATGAAGTTACCGATTCAGTACGCTCTGACCTATCCGGACCGATGTGAAGGTGTTGCGGAACGGTTGGATTGGGGGACTGCGTTTCAGCTGGAGTTTGAGCCACCCGACACGGAGCGATTTCCAGCGATTGGCTTGGGGCATGAAGTTGCTCGCAGTGGAGGAACCTCCGGAGTGGTGGTGAACGCTGCGAATGAAGCGGCCGTACAGTGTTTTTTGGACGGCGAGCTAAGATTTACAGAGATCGTTCCCGCTTGCCAAGCGGTTTTGGAACATCATGATTACGACCCGAACCCATCGCTGGACGATTTGAATCGTCTCGATGCCTGGGCTCGGCAGGAGGTTTCGCGGTGGATTTGTACTTGAACCCGGTGTTTGCTTTCATTTCGCTGTCCATGTTGATGGCCATTCTGAAAGCCGCTTTTGGACTGGGATTTGTCATTTTTGTCCATGAGTTGGGCCACTTTCTCGTGGCCAAGGCCTGTGGGGTGAAGTGCGAAAAGTTTTACGTTGGCTTTGACGTGCCCATCAAAATCGGTCCGATTCAATTTCCCCGCACGCTCTTCCGCAAACAGTGGGGCGAAACCGAGTACGGTATCGGGATCGTTCCCCTTGGCGGATACGTGAAGATGTTAGGCCAAGACGATAATCCTGCGAATACCGCGAAAGAGGCGGAACGGATTCGAGTTGCTCGGGAACAGGCTGACGACAATCAAGAAGAAGCGCCCCCTGAAATCGACCCTCGCAGCTACCCAGCCAAAAGCGTACCGCAACGTTTGGCAATCATTTCGGCTGGCGTGGTCATGAACTTGATTTTCGCAGTCATCTTCAGCGCGGTTGCCTATCGCATGGGCGTCAGTTACACCCCGTGCATCGTCGGATCGACGAGTCCTGGACTGTCCGCCTGGAAGCATGATCTGCAAACCGGCGATCGTATCTTGCAGATGGGCCGCGATGGAGAACCGAGCGATCATTTGCGGTTTGACAAGGATATGGTCGTCACCGTGATGATGACCGGAGCCAATCAAGATTTGGATTTATTGGTTCAGCCCTACACCGCTCCAGGTGCCGCCGAGCAAAACCCCGAATGGATAACGGTCAAATTGAGCAGTCCTCAGGAGGAGCTCAAAGGTCGTCCCGTCATCGGTATCAGTCCTTATCTCACCACCAAAATCGGCTTGCCGGATGAACATGCCAAGCTGGTGGCACATTTACCGATCGGCAAGGTAAGTCCTGCTCTGGAATTCGGAGATCAGATTGTCGCGATTGATGGTCAGCCGATTGAGAATTACGAGCAGTTGAGTCTGCAGTTGGCTCGCCGTGTTGATGAAGATTTGAAGCTGACGATCCGACGTTCGGTTGCCGAAAAGGGATCCAATCAGGAATTTGAAATCGTGCTCCCCAAGAACCGCTTGCGGACTCTTGGATTAAATATGAGCATGGGTTCGATCACCGCGATTCAGGATGGTTCGCTGGCCCAGCAGGCTGGACTCAAGGTGGGAGACCGAGTGTTAACCATCAATGGTCAAGAGGTTGGTGATCCGCTGACGCTCCACGACCAGTTGCGACGTCTGGCCGGTCAAGAAACGGTTCTCGGGATCGAACGGGAAGGCAGCGACCAACCCACGACGATTACCGTCACGCCGCAGGAACCGACCATGCTGCACCTCGGCGTAGGTTCGAGTGGATCTCTCGCGGCAGGTGCTCTGGGATTTGCCTATTCCATCGAAAACACGGTTGCTTCAGTCGTTCCCGGATCACCGGCCGATGAGGCGGGGATGCAAGCAGGGGATTCCCTGTACGAAGTCGGCTTTGTGCCGACTGACGGCGATGAACGGAAGTTAGAAGAAGAAATGTTCCCGCGACTGCAACCGATTCCGCTTGGTGAAAAATTTGCCTGGCCGACCGTCCATGAACGCATTCAGCTGAGCCAACCCAATACGAAATTCAAAGTCGTGTTCATCCGTGATGGGTTGCAGAAATCTGCTCAAATGGCTGCCATGGAAAGCGAGCAATTCAACGTCACCGATCGCGGCTTGCGACCGATGGCCGATGAAGAGGTGCACCGAGTTACCTCATGGTCACAAGCATTCTCGCTGGGCTTGCGTGAAACGACGGAATCGATCAGGCAGGTTTATTTCATCTTGTTTAATCTGATCACCGGACAAATTTCACCGACAAACCTGGGAGGGCCAGCCGCCATCGCAACGATGGCGGGCATGGAGGCCAACGAGAGCACAGCTCGCCTGCTGATCTTTTTGACGCTGCTCAGTGCCAACCTGGCGGTGATCAATTTCTTACCGATTCCAGTGTTGGACGGCGGACATGCCATGTTCCTATTGTATGAGGGGATTTTCCGACGACCGGTCAATGATCGTATCGCGTTTGGGCTTACGATGGCTGGCTTCTGCTTTATCCTCGGGTTGATGATCTTTGTGATCGGACTCGATGTTTGGCGACTTTCAGGGCTGGATGTCTGATCAAGATCGTGCCACTCATACAGGGTTGCTCAAGGCGGTTCGAGTCGTCTTGTTCGACGCCGTGGGGACGGTGATCGATGCTCAGCCCGATGTGGCGACGGTTTACCATCGTGTTGGGAAACAGTTTGGCAGCCAGTTATCGACTGTTGAGATCGAGCGACGTTTCCGCCAGTCACTGGTCATTCGTCATCAACAACCCGCTGAGTCGGGTGACCGTTGGTCGACCTCTCCGCAGGCCGAATACGATCGCTGGCTGCAGATCGTTTCGGATGTCTTCGTTGATGTGGACGCTTGTGAACCCCTTTTTGAGTCGCTCTGGCAATATTTCGAGCAGTCATCCAGTTGGGCTGTCTTCGATGATGTCGCTGAGACTTGGCATGCTTTGGAACAACGGGGCTTGCGATTGGGACTGGCTTCCAATTTCGATCAACGCTTGGAAACTCTTGCTAGCAATCTCACTCCATTCGATCGGACAAAGCTCGTCTTTCACTCAGCTGGTTTAGGTTGTCGCAAACCGGGCTCCGCTTTTTTTCGAACGATTGAAGAGCAATTGGGGGTTGTTCCAGGTGAGATTCTGTTGGTCGGTGACAACTATGAGGGCGATTATCGGGCGGCTCGTGAAGCAGATTGGTGTGCTTGTTGGTTGAGGCGAGGACATGCGGCTACCCGTCCCGGTGAGCTTTCTGATCTGCGGGAACTCATTCCGTTGATAGCAAATAGCTGATGGCACTCATCGCTCTTGTTCTGTGCTGACGATGTCAGTACGATCGCCAACTCGACGGCTGCAAGGATTTAGATTCATTTCTTTTTCCGAACACAGGCAAAAACGGCTTCTTCGTGAGAATGGAATCGATTTGATGGGCACGACGCTCGGACAAATAGCAGAGAAGATTGGTGGTCGGTTGGTGGGTGATCCTGAGCTCGTGATTCACGGGGCAGCAACTCTGGATACGGCGAATGCGACTGAGATCAGTTTCATCGACAACGACCGATTGCTTTCACGCATCGATCAGTCTCAGGCTGCTGCGATCGTCCTGACCGAGGGGATGGAGGCGGTCACACGCCCCGCGATCTATGTCGCTCAACCTCGGGAAGCTTTCGCTCAGATTGTGATGCTCTTTCGGCCAACGCTGATCGAAGAGCAGGTGGGGATCAGCTCCCAGGCTTCCATCAGTGAGTCAGCTGACTTGGCGGACGACGTCCAGGTTCATGCTGGAGCGGTGATTGGAGCCGGTGTTCGGATTGGGGCGGGAACGATCGTACATGCCAATGTGGTTGTCATGGCTGGCAGTGAGGTTGGTGAAAATGTCGTTCTGTTCCCGGGTTCTGTGGTCTATGAAGCCAGTCAGATCGGTGATCGATGCGTATTGCATGCTGGTGCCGTGATCGGAGCTTATGGATTTGGCTACGACACAATTGAGGGGAGACATCAACGAGGTCCTCAGCTGGGCTATGTTGTGCTTGAAAACGACGTAGAGATTGGTGCGGGGTCGACGATCGATCGTGGCACTTACGGTCCTACCGTCATCGGTGAGGGAACCAAGATCGACAACCAGGTGATGATTGCTCACAACTGCCGTATTGGAAAGCACAACCTTATCTGCTCGCAGGTTGGGGTTGCCGGGAGCAGCTGTACTGGTGATTACGTCGTGATGGCTGGCCAAGTGGGCGTTCCCGATCATGTCAAAATCGGTCACCGAGCGGTCTTGGGTGCCAAGGCAGGCATCATGCGAGATGTGCCGGATGACACCACGGTGCTGGGGATACCCGCGACACCGGAACGAGATCAGATGGCCAAGCAGGCTGCCTTTGCGAAGCTTCCTGAGATGCGCAAGCAAGTTAGAAAACTTCAACGCATCGTTGATCAACTCACCAGTGTGGTTCCGTTGGAAAAGGATGCTCCGCGTAATTCCGAAGCTGCTTAGATTGCCGACGTAGACGAGGCACAATGTGAAAGCAAAAGTATCGAATGATCCGGTCGGACTGATTGCGGGTTGGGGCAGATTTCCGATTGTTGTTGCCGAAGCTCTCAAAGCCCAGGGGCGTCAGGTCTATTGCCTCGGCGTGAAAGATCATGCTGACCCCGAACTAGAGCATCTGTGTGATGACTTTCAGTCCATTGGAGTTGCGCGGCTGGGAGCGGCGATTCGATATTTTCGCCGGCAGGGAATTGGGCAGGCGACCATGGCCGGCAAGATCCACAAGATTTTGCTCTTCCAAAAATTCTATTGGCTCAAGCATCTTCCCGATTTGACCTTCGTGCGAAACTTCTATCCTCACTTTATCACGAAGACGCAGGATCGTCGCGATGACACCATGTTGGGTGTCTTCGTCGATGCCTTTGGGAAACATGGAATTCGTATCGCACCAGCGACCGACTTCGCTCCTGAGCTGCTTGTCAGAATTGGACAACTCAGCGGCCATCGACTCACGCCGGGACAACGCAAAGATATCGAATTCGGTTGGAAACTTGCGACCGAAATGGGCCGTCTGGATATTGGGCAGAGTGTCGCCGTGAAAGGTCGTGCCATTCTCGCCGTGGAAGCCGTGGAAGGCACCGATGAATGCATACAAAGAGCGGGTGAACTGTGCCCAGCGGGTGGCTTTACCGTTGTCAAAGTTGCCAAGCCGCAACAGGATATGAGATTCGACGTGCCCACTGTCGGAATGGGGACACTCCGATCCATGGCCAAGGCAGGCGCCAGAGTTCTGGCGGTCGAGGCCGACCGGACCATCTTGATTGACGAACCTGAGTTCGTGCAATTCGCCCATCGACATCGCATTTCAGTGATTGCTTTGAAAGATGGCGCGATCACTTCCTGGGCAGATGCTGCCTGATTACCGTTTTTCTCTCCAGAATCCTCTCGGATCTAGGTCCCCAAGTGGCTCCTGGCGTGCAACAATAAGGCGAACGGAACTGCTGTTCATGTGACCTCGCCTTTTGTTGAGATGCCAAAATGAGAGCTTCCCATTACGCACCGTCTTCTGTCATGTTGCTCGGCATGATCCTCGTCTCTTTGCTCGTTCTGCCAAGTACTGCGCAAGAACCAGAATCCAAGGGCGAGATACCGCCTGCCCTGACCGAATACAAAGGGCGAAAAATCGCTCAAACCATGCACTTTTTCGGAGCCAATTGGCTGACTCGTGAGTCACGCCAACGGGAAGAAGATTGCGCCACCATGTTACGAGAACTCAAGGTGAAACCCGGCATGACCATCTGTGATATGGGATGCGGTAATGGGTTCTACACCCTTCAAATGGCGGAGCAGGTCGGGAAAAACGGTGAGATTCTGGCCGTCGATATCCAGTCGCAAATGCTGCGGCTGATGGAAGCTCGTGCTGCCGAAAAAGGGATCAAAAATATCAAATCCCTGCTCGGCTCCGTCGTCGATCCGAAACTTCCGGAAGAAAAAGTCGACATCATTCTTTGCGTCGATGTCTATCACGAGTTCTCTCACCCCGAGCAAATGCTTGCCGCGATGCGGAAAGCACTCAAGCCGGATGGCGTCGTCGTTCTCGTTGAGTTTCGAGCGGAAGATCCGAAGGTGCCTATCAAACCGCTCCATAAGATGTCGAAGGCACAGATTCTGAAAGAATTGGAGCCGAACGGCTTCAAGCTTGTTCGGGAATTTAACGAATTGCCTTGGCAGCACATGATGTTTTTCGGTCGTGTTAACGATGGTTAACAATCGTTAACGCAACAAATTCTTTGATGCAATGATGGCCGGTCATGCGATCTACATGGCATCATCAAGCGTCGATGTTCAGCTGTCTGTACCTTCGCGCAGACGCTTCCGGAAAACGCGCGACGAGAGGTAGTTGATCCGTGGGGTTAGGGAAGGCGGGTAGGAGGGGTGGAAGACAGAAAAAGTGATTGCAATAACCTTCGCGTCGATTAGAATGCGAGGGATAAGACGCGTCATGAATACTGGTATGTAGATCTGGGTGAACTAGTGACTTGAAGCTAGTTACCGCCAACGGTAACGAAACACTACTTTGATAGGCAACAACGTGGACGGCGTACGTCCAACGTTTGCGGAGATTCTCATGAAGGAACCGTCGGTAGGAATTTCGACCCGAGCTGATGCGCTCGATGATCGAGTTCCGCGCGAGGAATGGATTCTCGGTCGCAACCCAACGATACGTAGAATTGCTCAGCACGCTGAGCGAGCTGCTACGGTTGGTTGTACGGTTCTTGTGACGGGTGAAACAGGTACGGGCAAGGAAGTTTGGGCCCGCCAGATTCATCAGCTGGGCGGCGATTCTAGCCGACCCTTTGTTCCAGTTAACTGTGCCGCGCTAACGGCTACTTTGGCAGAAAGCCAATTGTTCGGTCATGAGAAGGGTGCTTTCACCGGCGCTCTCGGTGCGGCCTTGGGTGTTTTTCGTGCTGCTCGCGGCGGCGTGGTTTTCCTTGATGAAGTCGGCGAGATGCCGTTGGAGCTACAACCGAAACTACTTCGCGTCCTGCAGGAAAACGAAGTTACCCCTGTCGGCTCTGCGATTCCTGTCCCTGTCGATGTGCAGATCGTGGCAGCCACCAATCGCAATCTGGAAGAAGAAGTTGCGAAGGGCAACTTCCGGGAAGACCTTTACTTCCGATTGAACATGGTTGAGTTGAACGTGCCATCGTTGCGAGAACGGAAAGAAGATATTCCGGACTTCATCAAATTCTTCTCGCAGCGATTTGCAGAACAATACAAACGGGATGACGTTTGGAATCCCGATCTCGACACGCTCGAGGAATTCTGTACTTACCACTGGCCCGGTAACGTGCGACAGCTGTCTCATATCATTGAGCAGTCGTATGTGCTTGATTGTGCACCAATGCTGCCCAGTCGCTCGTCGTCGTTGCCGAAGGAAGATCGCCTGCCATATCTTGATCTGAGCAAGCTTCGTTCGGTAGCTGTGCGTCAAGCGTTACGTGCGACCGATGGTCACAAGGGTCGCGCCGCCAAGTTGCTTGGCGTGCACGCGAACACGCTGACCCGCATGATCTCCGAAATCAAAGAAGAAGACGAGAAGGTTTCGGTCCAAAACTAGCCGGAACTCTTTCCGGCCAGTTTGCGTTGAGATTAACCTGGTAGAGCCAAGTCTTTATTCAGCCGATTCAGCGAGGATTCTTCGATAAGCCTCGCGCGCTTCCTCATAGGCTTGAGCTGCCTCTGCGCGTTCCGTTTCGCGAATTCTGGGTGACTTCTGTTCCCAGCAGACATCCACTGCGTCCAGGCACCATTGAGCACTCCGTTTGCTCGCTCGAATCGGATTGCCATCTAATTCGACGAAGACGGGATTCGTATGGGCTGTGGGGAAGATTCGCAGGGCGATCCAGCAGGACTGAGTTGGTTTGTAATTGAATGTCAGATCCTCGATCGATCCGTCAGCGACGATCTCGATCGTCTCCACCGACTCGCCATTCACAATCAACTCGACCGGAACACGGTTCGTGTCGCCGACGCGCGATCTTTCAACGTGCCAGTAGGGTTTGGCACTTAAGGGACGCGAACGAATTTCTTCGTTAGGAACATCGGCGAGCAGTGCAGCGGAGCGAACCTTAATCGTAAGTTCGTCGCCGCTTTTCGCCTGCAAGAAACTGGGACGGCCGTCGCGTCCCGTTTCACCGACTTCCAGGTCGTTGACGCTGAAGTCGATCAAGTGGCTGAGCCCGTCACCGCAGTAGCTGCGACCTTCCTTGATACCTTTGATCCACGCATCATAGTCGAGATCTGTGCCTGGCGGCAGTTTGACGTAACCTCGACCCAAACCTACTCGGTCGCCATAGATGCAGGGGAAATCAGTTTCGCCACTGATCCGACAGGTATAGCCACAGTTGAGCGTGTGGTACCAGATACTCAATTCCCAGACGATGGGAGTGTCGACTGCAGAAATAAAGTCGCATACGTCGTGGACGACATCAACGATGTACTCGTTGGCTCCGATGCCGTCAAAACGGGGCATGCTGTAGCTAGGCAGCTCCTCTTCAGGAACCTCCAGGCCCCAGCCGCTGTGGCTGAAACCGACGACACCACCTTGTTCTTTGCCCCATTTCAGGACCGGCAGATCCCAACTGGGCCATTCTTCGATCTTGGTCGTATTGGGATAGTCGTCCTCGGTCAGGCGTAGCAAGCACAGGTGACCGGCGTGGGAGCTGGGAAAGCCGGAAACCTCGACATCGTAACGCATCAGATATTGATCGTTCGATAAACGATGGACTCGGCCGTCGAAAAACTGTTTCTGGTAATACCAACAGGGACCCCAAGAGAGCACACAGCCTACATTCAAATCTTCGCCCAAAATGTGACGCATCATCGCTTCGGGGGTGACGCCTTCCGTCGGAGCTTCATAATGCGAGCAGCCGGCGGCGTGGATGTGATGATCACCGGAATACCAGCCGTGATCGGTCAGGCGAATCCATCTTTTGAGGCGGAAACTTTCCGTTTGTTCCTCGTTGTTTCCAACCGTGACTTGCCGATTCAGAATTCGGTACTCGGGGCCACGTGTGTAGGTCACGTCGTAAGTTCCCGGGGGTAGCAAAACGTGTTCGCCGTGGTGTCGGTAGATCTGATCATGGAAGAAAAAGTCGGGGGATAGCCGTCGCGAACGAGCTGGGTAAATGCGTCCTAGTTCATCTCGGATGACGAATTGCCCCGTCGTATTCGTGCCGTCATCGTCGATCACTTCAAGCCGGACCTTCACCGCCGGTTGGCATTCGAAGAGAACCGGCAGTTCATTTCGGAATCCCAGGTCCTGCGTCCCCTGACCGATATCGAACGCCAATATTCCCTCGCGTTTTCCCTGATCGCGGCTGTAAAGCTGGATGATCTGATACTCCAGTTCCAGTCCCGAAAGTGTTTTTGCCATCGGTCGGCCTGTAAATACGCTTGCGTCCATCCAACGGTGAGGTACCTGGTCAAGGCGGACGGTTTCCTCCGGGTCGGGACTGCCCGTCGATTGTTTGTAGAGCGGTGCGGCATTCGGACTTGTAATTCGCAAAGGACTCGTGACGCCCGCTTCATTGTGTATTTTGACCAGAAAGACTCTCCAACCTTGTTCGCTCAATTCCGCCGCCGCTGGCCCCCTGGCGACTTTGACACGACTCTCCGGGTTTATGTGAACACCTGCCAAAGTTCTCTGATCGAAGAGCTCTTGGATTGCCGCAATCGACTCGGCGTCGTCGAGCTTCAGCGCGTCATCGAGCTGTTTTTGTTCTTCAGGCGTCAATGGTTCGCCCAAAAACTCGAGAGCGTCCGCAAGTCGTTGCACCTGCGATTGCAGCGGCTGGGCCTCAACCTTGAGTACTTGGGTGAGTTCTGCTGAGGCCGGTAATGTGATGGAAAGAAGTAGGAGAACGCCGATACTGGCTCGCATGCGAATCATCATCTCAGGCTTCCTATAAATGCGTGGGAGGTTCACGAGAGGGGGCCGTGTACTGCAACTTAAGCATATCGGATTGATCTGGCTGATTCACGCGCCCCGGATAACTTTGTTGATGAGCGAGGCCTTGACGGTTCCAGTGAATTCGCCGAGGAATTCGAAGGAAACGTCGGTCAATTAAGAATTCGCGACTTTTTCTGGCAGCTGTCCCATTTTTAGCTCAAGTCGCGATCAAACTGATGACGGATCCTCTGGTCTCTGCCGAAAAACAGCGACGTTCGGTAATGGCATGTTCTTTGCAATTTCGGGATGAGATTACCTTCCGCATTTCAGGAGCCCACTTATGTATCTCAGCACGATCTTGATGGTCCTTGGTTTTGGCCTGGTCATGCTCTCCGTTATGGGGGGAATTCGGCCACTTCCTCGCCCCTAATGCAAACAGCTCATCGGTTTCGATGGCGCATCCTAGCAAAAGAGACACCGGCAACCATAAAAAAAGCGGAGCACCGTTCCCGCAGTGTGACGGTGCTCCGCTGTAAGCGACTGCTCTCGGGGCCCAGCCCCGTTTATTCGTTTACGAGCAGCCCATGCTGTTTCCACAATTGTGGCAGAGGTAGCAATTACCGTTTCGAACGGTGATTGCACCACAATTATCACAAGAAGGTGCATCACTTTGGAAGCGAGCGAACTGATCGTCTCGCGTCTCGACGCCTTCCTCTTGGAGAATCATCACGCCTGCCCGATCCAAAATCTCCGAAGTGGAATTGCTGCTCGTGCCATTGCTGGAGGAGCTTGTGTGTCCATTGGTGCTCGGCGAAGTTGAAGAGGAGGAAGAACTGGCGGTCGATTCGTCCGCAGACGGAGTTGATTCCGAAGTTGCGGATTTGTCGGCCGAGTCCTCCTTGCTTGAGGATTTTTCGGGAGACGTCCCGATAGTGGCTTCGCGGTATCCCGGTAGGAATTGCAAGCCAAGCCAACGGAAGATGTAATCCACCAGACTCTTGGCAATTCGAATATCCGGGTTCGTGGTGTAACCCATCGGTTCGAAGCGAGAGTGTGAGAATTTATTGACGAGTACTTCGAGCGGAACACCGTATTGCAGGCTCATCGAAACCGCTGTTCCGAAGCTATCCATCAAGCCACCAATGGTGCTTCCCTCTTTGGCCATGGTGATGAATAACTCACCGGGACGGCCATCTTCATAGAGGCCTACGGTGACATACCCGTCGTGTCCGTTCACGTTGAATTTGTGAGTCACTGATTGACGAGTGTCCGGAAGATGCTCACGTCGCGGGCGAGCCGTTTGGACGACTTCTTCCTTTTCACCGTCCGTAGATGTGTTGAGCGGCTGACTTTGCTTCGAGCCGTCTCGATAGATGGCCAATGCCTTCAGGCCGAGTTCCCAGCCCCAGTGATAGGCGTCTGCAATGTCATCAGTCGAGACATCATTGGGCATGTTCACCGTTTTCGAGATGGCTCCCGAAAGGAACGGTTGAGCCGCTGCCATCATGGCGACATGAGCTCGCCAGGGAATACTACGAACGCCATTTGCCGGTTTGAAGGCACAGTCGAAGACCGATAAATCGTCATCGTTGAGTTCCGCGGCACCTTCGATCGTGTCGTTCTCATCAATGTAGGAACAAATGGAAGCAATCTGCTCATTGTTGTATCCCAGGCCTTCGAGTGCATGAGGCACGGTTCGGTTGATGATCTTCAGCATTCCGCCACCGGCCAATTGCTTGTATTTGACCAGGGCAATGTCCGGCTCAATACCGGTGGTATCGCAATCCATCATGAAACTGATGGTGCCCGTTGGGGCAAGCACTGTGGCTTGAGCGTTTCGGAAGCCGTGCTCAGTTCCATGGTTGAGGACTTTTTCCCAGACGTCACGAGCTGCGCTTTTGAGATCAACAGGACCGCTGTCGTTGATCTGTTCGACTTCCGCTCGATGCATTCGCATCACGTTCATGAAGGGTTCCTGATTCTCGGTGTACCCCTCAAACGTACCCACGGCTGAGGCGAGCTCGGTGCTGGTCAAATTCGCAGCACCATGCAGCAGGGCGGTGATCGAACCACACAAACCACGAGCTGCATCGGAATCATAAGCCAGTCCAGAGGACATGATCACGCTGCCCAAATTGGAATATCCGAGTCCGAGAGGACGGAAACGGTGGCTGTTTTCAGCAATCTTGGCCGTCGGATAGCTCGCGTGATCGACCAGGATCTCCTGGGCGATGAAGAATAAGCGACAAGCTACCATGAATCCCTGGTGATCGAAGTCGCCGTTGTTTTGGCGGAACTTCATCAGGTTGATACTTGCCAGATTACAGGCGGTATCGTCCAGGAACATGTATTCCGAACAAGGATTGCTCGCGTTGATCCGTCCCGAGTTAGGGCAGGTATGCCAACGGTTGATCGTTGTGTCATATTGAACGCCCGGATCACCACAGTGCCAGGCACAATCTGCCATGCGATTCAACAAGCTCTTCGCTGGATAGCTGGGACCTTGGTTCGAGGGATCCGTGATCCAACGAGTATTCCAAGTCTGGTCGTTGGAGACCGCTTCCATGAATTCGTCTGTAACACGCACCGAAAGGTTGGCGTTCTGGAACAAGATGGAACTGTAAGCCTCACCATTGAAGTTGGCTTCGTAGCCACCCTTTTCAATCAGGCAATGAGCCTTCTGTTCTTCCTTGTGCTTGCACTCGATGAATTCCATGATGTCTGGATGCCAGACCTTGAGCGATTGCATCTTGGCCGCGCGTCGAGTCTTACCGCCCGATTTTACGACGGCCGCGATCTGGTCGTAGACACGCATGAAGGAAAGTGGGCCAGAGGGGTGTCCACCCCCAGAAAGCTTCTCGCGATGCGATCGAATCGTTGACAAGTCGGTTCCCGTCCCTGAACCAAACTTGAAGAGCATGGCCTCGCTGGTCGCCAACTGCATGATGTCTTCCATGTTGTCGTCGACGCTTTGAATGAAGCAGGCTGAACCCTGTGGAAATTCGTACGGATTCTCCGGTTGATGAGTCTGGTTGGTTTTCGTGTCCCAGTGCCAGTTGCACTTGGCACCGCTTACGCCGTACTGATGATAAAGGCCGACATTGAACCAAACTGGCGAATTGAACGCACCGTGTTGGTGCAGACAAAGCCAAGTCAGATCGCGGTAAAAACGCTCACCATCCGCCGCCGTGGCGAAATAGCCGTCCTCAATACCCCAGTCAGCGATGGTACGGGTGACGCGATGAACCAGCTGGCGAACACTGTATTCTCGCTCGTCCGTATCAACTTCCCCATAAAAGTATTTGCTGACGATCACATTCGTCGCCAACTGACTCCAGGAGGTGGGCACTTCGCAATTGTTCTGCTCGAATAGCACCTCGCCGTTCTCGCCCTTAATTGCGGCGGAACGCGTTTCCCAATCCACGGTGTCAAATGGGTCCTGGACCTGATCAGGGCAGAACCTTGTTTCGATCTGAAGCCCATTCGCATTGAGCTGATCGACTTGGTTGGATTCGGATTTCATCGCATTCCCTAGATTCGCCGTTGCCATCCGCGAACTCCTTCCGGTGCTAAGATAGTTTCCATACATTAGTGTACAGAGGTACACTTTGCAATCTTCGTCAGGTTTACAGTGAAACGTTGACTAATACCCCCCCAGGGTATCCATCTCCATCGTCTCTTGCCGTGTCACTGTAGCACCACCATATATTGTAGCTTCGGCTTTTCAGGCTACAACATCTAGTGTGAGAGGAAGATTTTACGGACTCAAGAATCGGCGTCAATAACTTTTTCCGAAATTGACGTAAGTCCTTATAAAACAAAGTCTTCCGGATTCATGTTGAAGATTAAAACAGCATATCAACGCTAGCGAGATGTGACAACACTGCTTAACAACGTTACTGCTTTTCGAGCCGTAACATCTTGTCTGATAACGGGTAAGAGATTGAAAAAACTAAGCCGATCGGCGTTTTGCCGCGGCTTCACGTTCTGCCAGAAGATCCCGCGCAAAATTATAAAGTTCTCGATCCCAATGAGTCAGACGATCCAGCTCCGCTTCGATCTCGTCGGTAATCGGTTCTCTCTTAACGACTTGCATCGTTTTGTCCCGCTTGAACTCTCGATGGCTATTCCGGTAGGGCACCTGTTTTGGCGGCCTGAATCCGAGACGAGGAAATAGACGGGCCACGAAAGAGTCCAGATCTTCGGTAATTCCAAAATCGAAGAGTGACTCCAGGTACTCCTTCGCCTGGTGCAGTGCGACCTGCTCATCGACACGGAATTGTCGGTTCCTGCCGACCCAGATGCGGCCGATCATCGAGCGAACCTGAACATTGTCGATGTTGAAGGCGATGACCGGCTCGGGACATCGCAGGAACTCAAGTAAACCATAGCGATGAGCCAGACGTGGGCCGGCGAGGTTATTCTGCTCTGCGATCTCCGGTCGGTGTGATTTCCAGTGGTAATACAACGACAGGATGCGGGCTCGTGGCTCTCGCAGCACGCTGATGACCCGTGAATTTGACGGCAGTCGACTGATGCTCGCAGCGTCGTAGTGGCCGGAAAACAGATCGTACTGCTCGATCTGAGTCGGGCTAAGCCGCTGCAGCCGATTGAAGCGTTCTGGGCAGATCCGTCGAGCTGGTAGTTTCTTCCGCAATAACGAATGGACCGTGACACCGCCCGTTTTGGGAATGTGAAAGAAGACAACGGGTGCTGAGAGCCGAGTCCGAAACATAGTGAAACCTGCTAGCAATCCAAAATGCTCTGAAGAAAGCCTGTTCGTCGATTTCGGATTTGCCGTCTGGGGGAAATGAGGAAAACTTGCTGAATCACGGCAGCTTTTCCGGGATCGGAGCTCGTGTGCATTTACCGGAGATGGGCTTTCCCGTCCTCCGGAGGTCGCCAGGCATGAAAGCTGGAGCAGAATGGCAGAACGATGGTAGACGTCGTGGCCTTGGTTCAGTCGCAGTCTGGACGCCTCTAGCGAGCATGGAGGCGTTTCCCGGGTCCAGCGTGTTAGCAAGCGGCCTGGGGCCGATCTGGGCGAGCCTATGATTCGGGTGAGACGATGTCTCGCTCGAGCTCAAAGAGAGAAAGAGAATGATCAGCGGGTCGCGCCGTTGACTCTTACCGAGTTCGGCGCGGCCAATTGATCCCGATGAGAAGAGCGATCTAACTAGCCAATCTTCTCGATTTTTACCATCGTGTTCATTTGACGATGGCCCGTTTTGCGGCGGGAATTTTTGCGTCGACGGAGTTTTTGGACGGTCAGCTTCTTATCGAGCTGCACGCCGAGAACTTCGGCAGATACGCTGGCGCCATCGACCGTCGGCTTTCCGGTTCGGAGGCCACTATCATCCGAAATGGCCAGAACTTTGCCGAATTCGATCTTCTCGCCTTTTGCCACGTCACGATAGTCGATAGCCAGTTGCTGACCCTCTTCGACCTTATACTGACGTCCGCCGTCTTCGATAATTGCGTACATATTCGTTCACCTAGAATGTCGCGAAGGCTTGAATTCGAGTCCCACAGTCTAGCAGTGAGAATTGAGGTCGTCGACCCCTGCTGGCGATCGCCGGACTCAATCGGGTGGGGCCGACCCCGTCTCTGTCTGCCCTCTCCGGGCTATTCGTCCCTAATCTCTGCCTAGTCTGCCTGGGTTTGCAGCCATCTTGGGTGACGGGGACGGATTCAGGGGAAAGTTGTGCGTTCAATTCGGCTCCGAGATCGACCGTTTTGCGATCGATCCCGGGTTTGTGGCCTTCGTTTGGACTATTGGGGGATGACCACCGTTCCACCGTCTCGGTCCTTGCATTCCAATTCGAGAAATTCCGGGAAGACGTTTTCGGTGCCCAATATCTGAACGTCCATGCTGCCTTCTTCTTCCAGACCCGATAATTCACGTCGTTTCGTGTTGTTCAGGTAGGCAGCGACTTTATCGTTGACCCGCACGTGAACCCGCTCGACGTTGGGATTCTGACAGGCGAGCATGAGCATCCGAATTACTTCGATCGACATGCTCTCGTCGGTTTTCACGACGCCTCGACCGCTGCAGCAGGGGCAATCGGCGAAGACGCTTCGTTTGAGGCTGGGACGGACGCGTTGCCGAGTCATTTCGATTAAGCCGAAGGGACTCGTACGAAGGATTCTCGTTCGTGCACGATCTCGACTCATCGCATCTCGCAACGCCCGTTCCACATTGCGGCGATGTCGTTCTTTCCGCATATCGATAAAGTCGTTCACGATCACTCCGCCAAGATCGCGAAGGCGGAGTTGTCGAGCGATTTCGCGGGCCGCGGTCAGATTGAGTTGATAGGCGGTCTCTTCTGCCGATTCGTCAGTTCGAAAGCTTCCACTGTTGACGTCAATGGCCACCAAAGCTTCGGTGCTGTCGATCACGATCGAACCTCCACCCTTCAGCGCTACTTCGCGACGGTGGATGTTGGCGATTTCCTGTTCCAGTTTGTATTTGTGGAACAAAGGTTCGCGACCTTCGTAGAGTTTCAGTCGGCCAACGTGTTTGGGCATGACGAGTCGCAAGAATTCGCGAGCTCGTTCGTAAGCGGACTGCTCATCGATATAGATCGCGTCCACATCTGAGGTGAAGATATCTCGAATCGTGCGAATGATCATGTCGCTCTCTTCGTAGATATCAACGGGTGCATCTTTTTTCTTGATCCGTCGAACGATGACCTTCCAGAGTCGGAGCAGGTAGGCGAGGTCTCGCGAAAGATCTCGTCGTGAGCGTCCCTGTCCGGCGGTACGAACGATGAATCCCAATCCTTTGGGCGGATTCAGATCGAGCATCGCATCTCGTAATCGTCGTCGATCATCTTCGTCGTCAATTTTGCGTGAGACACCGACGCGACCGAGAGCGGGCATTAGGACGAGATATCGACCTGGGATACTGATGTAGGTCGAAAGGGTCGGGCCTTTGGTCCCGATTCCTTCCTTGATCACCTGGACCAGTACTTCATCGCCGCGTTTGAAGATTTCCTGGATGGGCGGCTTGAAACGTGGGCGGGAGCTCATGCGAGGACGACGTCCGCGGCCACGACCTCCGTTGCGATCGCGGCGCCCGCCGCGTTGGTCCCCGTCATTATCGTCATCCTCGGAGTCGAGGTTGGCGGGGTCGTAACCGCCTTGGCGAAAGTATTGGGGTTCCACATCGCTGATATGCAGGAAGCCATTGCGACCGACTCCAAAGTCAACGAAGGCTGCTTGAATACTCGGTTCGAGATTGACGACCTTTCCCTTGTAGATGTTGCCAACGTAATTGTCTTGACTGGCACGCTCGATGTAGAGCTCTTCAAGTGAGCCGTCTTCAACGATGGCGATGCGGCACTCTTCCGGCTGCGCCACGTTGATGAGCATTTCTTTTTTCATGTCGGTACCTTTATTTGTCGTGTTCAGGGTCGACGGTGGAACCGATCAGCCTGGTGCTTGTCATTTTGGACCTTTCTAGAATTGGTCTCATCATGATGTCAGGTTCACCTCGGTGCGTTGAATAGTACAGCCTTGGTATTCGAGGTCGTCCACGCCAAGAACTTGCAGGATCTCACGGGGTCGAGCGGATGCTTGCTGTGACACCCAAAGGCGGATTTGCAAGCGATCTTCGACAAGTTGCATGTCTTCGATGCTGAGTCGCAAGTCGATTGGTTTGGCTCGGCCCACCCGCTGCCACGGATACGAACGCTTATTGAGCAGTTCGTCGATCGCACCTTTCAGTGCTTCCCGTCGTTCAGCAGGGATCGGGATCTCGTACGTCGCACTCTCGACTCGTGCTTTATTTGCAAGAGCATCAAGTTCTGTGACGTCGGTGATCATCAAGCCAGGTGGAGAATTCTCGAGGAGGCGTTGACGCACGTCCTCCGGATCTTGGGCCTCATCGAGAAGAACCTCGATGACCTCATTCATGCCTTCAATTCCGACTCCGAGCGCCGCAGGAAAAGTCACCCGCGGATGCGGATGAAACCCCTCGCTCATGGCCAGGGGAAGTGCGGCGCGGCGGAACAGGCGTTCCAAGGTGCGCGCAAGATCGCGGTGGCTGATCAGTCGTAGATCGCCCTCTTTGCGAAAACGAATTCTTAGTTTTTGACGATTCATAAACAAACGATTGCTTTCGGATTTCCTCCGAAAACGAAGCTCTAGTTCAACAGGTCTTGGTTTTAATCGAGCCGTGCTGTATCGAGCCGGTGTGGCCATTAATGGATTGCCAGATCCGGCAATGCTTTGGCCAATTCTTGTTTCAAGTAGTGGGTTACGTCGTCGGCCGATTCAAGCGGCAACGCGGTCTGCGCGACTTGGCGACACTGCTCAAGCGAAACGTGACGACAGACATTTTTGATTTCCGGTATTGCGCTGGGCGGCACGCTTAGACTGCGCAAGCCCAAGCCCAACAGCAACATCGTATAGTTCGCACTCGCGCTCATTTGACCGCAAAGTGTGGCTGGGATCGAAGCCTTTCGGGCGACGTCGCAGACGTGGTGGATAAGCTGCAAAATGGAAGGGTCGGCCGCGTCATACAAACTAGCCACATCTCGATTACTACGATCGACGGCCAGGGTGTATTGGATCAGGTCGTTCGTCCCAATACTCAGGAAATCGACCTCCTTCACAAATCGCTCAATGGTCATCGCGGTCGCGGGCACTTCCACCATCATGCCCACTGGGATGTCACGATTGAACGGGATGTCCGCTGCTTCAAGATCGTCCATGATCTTCTCAAGTTCGGTGCGGGCTTGCCGCAGCTCTGCCACCGTACTGATGAGCGGGAACATCACTCGGACGTCTCCCAAAACACTTGCCCGCAAGATCGCCCGCAGCTGAGTGCGGAAGAGCGAGAGGTTTCTGAGTGAGAGACGAATACTTCGCAACCCTAGAAAAGGATTACGTTCGGAATACGGATCGGAATCCTGGTTCATCTTGTCCGCACCCAGATCGAGGGTGCGAATAACCACCGGACGTCCCGACATGGCTTGGACCACTTCGGCATAGGCCTGGTAATGATCTGCTTCCGTGGGTTCCTGATCTTTTCCTAAATAAAGAAACTCAGTTCGATAAAGACCAATGCCGGCCGCACCTCGGTCAACACAAGCGCTGACCTCTTTCGGGAACTCAATGTTGGCGAACAATTCGACGCGTTGCCCATCCAGTGTTTCCGATGGTAAATCTCGTAACACGGCCAATTCGGCGGCGTGAGATCGATGCTGCTCGACTTGTTGCTGATACTGCGACACGGTGGCCTCATCCGGTTGCAGAATCACCAGCCCCCGATCGCCGTCGATGATCACCGTTTCACCTGCCGACGCTTCCGTTCGAAAGGCGCCTGTCCCCACAACCGCCGGAATCTCCAGAGCCTTGGCCACAATCGCCGTGTGTCCGCCCGGGCCCCCGATCTCCGAAGCAAAGGCCAATACATGTTGCGAGTCGAGACGGGCTGCTTCTCCCGGAGTCAGATCATGAGTCAGCACAATGACCGGGGAATCAAGATCTCCTAGATCCTCCGGCTCGTGCCCCAAGAGATCCCGCAGCAGACGTTGTTCAATGTCCACAATGTCATGGGCCCGCTCCGCCATAAATTGGTTTTCCAGGTTCTGAAAAACCTGGGCAAAGCGACGCAACGTTCGGCTTACAGAATATGCGGCGGAAAACTGCTCTGACTGAATCAGCGACTCAATTTCTTGTTGCAGCTTCGAATCGATCAGCATCTGTTGCTGAGCTGAAAAGATTGCTCCACACTCTTCGCCCAACTGTTCGGTCACATCGCGACGATGTCGCTCAAGATCGCTGGCGACTGAATCAACCGAACGGCGTAGACGTGCCAATTCCGCATCAACCGCTGATGGGCTGATGGATTGGCGCGGAATGCGAAAGCCCTCGTTATCAATCACGATGGCCTCGCCAATCGCCACGCCCGGCGAAACGGCAATCCCTTCGAATATCTGCATTACGCTGGAGACAGTCTTCGCGATCCCCACCGGCAGACACGGAACTACCTCACTAGCTCCGTGTCACCCTCCCAGTGGATGCTGTTTTTCGCGTGCTGCCTCGTTCCTCTGTGTTGGAGTTTGCGGGAGCTCTTAACTTCGGTTTCCGGGGCCTCGTCTCGGGCCCGACGGCTCGCTCACCGCGAATGTGATCTGTTTCGCTACTCGAATCCCTGCTCGAAAAGCTCGGTTAATGCGGCCAACGCCTCATTTGCGTCGTCGCCAATCGCATGGATTTCAAGCTCCGTGCCTTGTTCGGCCGCAAGCGTCAGAATGTTCAAGATGCTCTTGCCGTCCACCGTCTCGCTCCCCTTCGTCACCTCAATCGACGATGAATATCGATTGGCTGTTTTGACGAAGAGATCTGCGGGACGCGCATGGAGTCCCTGAGCGTTTTGGACCATCACCTTCTTACTGACGTTAAGCGTTTCCATGGCGAGCACAGGTTTCAGAGTCGACTTCATGAAACGAATTGGTTGTTGTCAGCCTCTTCGAGAAGTTGACTAATGTCCGCACAACTCTTCGACTGCTTCAAAAACTTGCAAAACATTTCGTCTCGAAGCTGCCGTGAAATGTTCTCTAAGGCTCGCAAATGATCGCCCGGTCGATCCGGGGGCGAGATCAACAAAAACAAAAGCTGTACCTTCTCGCCGTCTAAACTGTCGAAATCGACGCCGTCGTGACTGATCCCAACCGTTCCTACCAAACGCTCAACGCTCGGATGCTTCGTGTGAGGAACGGCAACGCCACGACCAATTCCCGTGCTCCCCAACTCTTCTCGCTTGATAATTGCCTTGACAATGTCCTCGTGGTCACTCTCTGCGACTCGGCCGGACTCAACGAGTGCCGACACAAGTTCACGAATCACCGACTCTTTGTCGTCGGCGGAGAGCTCCGCACGAATGGCATCTTGGCAAACAAAATCTGAAAATTTCATGTTTCCCTTTCCTGGATCCCTACGGCGATGTCATCTTCTCAGGATCTCTTCAACACGGATAATGTAGGACTGTCTCGTCTGGCCCGCGGGCTACGAGGATTGCTCGGAATCCATTTCCGGAGCCGAGTCATTTCGCCGTCCGTGATTGCGATGATCGGATCTCTTTTCTTTGTCTTTCTTCAGTTGCTGCTCGAGTTTGTGAAGTACTGTGTCCACAGAATTCATCAGGCTTTCCGACGTATTGGAGGCCACAAATCGGCGAGCCTTTTCCGCGGTGACCTGGATTTCTACTCCGGGACGTTCCTCGTTCTCTAAATCGATGGTCACAGTTGTTGAGGTTAGTCGCTCGTGGAAACGAGTTAGTTTCATTACCTTATCAGTGATTTTCTCCTGGCTTTGAGCCCCGAGATTCCCATGCCTGGTCGAGATATTGATCTGCACCCAGCCTTCTCCTGATCGAGCTTCGGTGTGACCGGTGATACGTTTACACCCGGCAAGCCCTGTATTCTACTCCCCAGGCAAAAGCTCCACAAACGCAAACGGAGCATCAGGAGCCGATCGTTAAGCTTCGCCCAAATTCGCCGGTCGCCGGTGGAAGTTGAGGTGAGATCGACCATCGATTCCCACAAATGGGGGACAACCTCGCTCGGGCCCACCCCTCGCCTATGATCCACCCATCAATGTTCGCAGATACTGAGCCGACCTCTCCCAGACATCGGCAGCCTCTGCGAATGCCGGAGACATCGCCTTTTTCTGCTGCGGCGTGGCCACCCGGACGGCTGCCTGCGAGCCCGGATGCAGAGGAATCTGAGCGCTCGGGCCTTCCGCTAAACGGGCCTCGATCTCGGGTGATAACAGAAAATCGATCAGCTGGCGGGCTGCCTCCGGATGCCGGCAGCCCTCAATCATCGTCAGCGTATTGGGGATGAATAAGGTTCCCAAGCCCTCCGGCTCTTGATCGGGATAGATAATTTCGACAGGCATGCCCGCCTCGATTTCCACCATCGCATCGTCTGTGTCTGTCAGGCCGAAGGCAATTTGCCCGGTCGCGACGGCTTGGGCGACCTGCCGATTGCCAGGATAAATGCGAGCATTTTCGGCGACCTTGTGGAAGAATTCTTCGGCCGACTCGCTGCCGAGCGTCGCAAAGAGACAGGCCGCATGGGAAGCCGTGGTGCCGAACAGTGGCTTCGCGATTCCTACCCGTTCCGACCATTTCGGATCGGCGAGGTCGCGGATCGATGTTGGACGATCGGCCTCACTCACAAGATCACGATTCACCAACAAAATCCGAGCTCGAGCCGCGAAACCGTACCAGGTTCCCTCAGGAGAACGATACTCCGCCGGGTACTCCTCACCCACCGGCGATCGGTAGGCTTGTAGT
The DNA here is from genome assembly GCA_002723275.1 of Planctomycetaceae bacterium. Classification (GTDB taxonomy): domain Bacteria; phylum Planctomycetota; class Planctomycetia; order Pirellulales; family Pirellulaceae. The sequence goes on along the minus strand of PBNZ01000004.1, from coordinate 88,059 downwards.
AAACCCTCATCTTCCAGCCGATAGGTGTTGATTATCTCATTGTTCCAGAAGACGTCGCACCGGGGTCGTTCGCGTTCGTTCATGATCAGATTCACCAGCCCCACGGTTTTGCTCGCCTCGCTGTCATATTTGGGCCTTACCCGAATGCCCGTTCGCTCCGTGAATTCCTCGAAAATCGGTGCGGAAAATTCCCGATCCAAGGCCGTGTAGACGACAACCTCAGGGGCTGATTCCGGGTGGCGGCAGCCGCCCAGAAGTCCGAGAACGAGGGTGGGTAAGAAAAAAAATTTNGAAAAATGGCTGAGCAACACTGGGTTTACACTCCAGTTTGGATCGTAGGTTGGCCTGAGCGTACTAGAATAGAATGTATTCGAAATGGGAGCATTCATGTCGGGGTACAAGCTGAATACGAAGCTCGGGACGGCCGCGGTCGGGATTTTTGCCCTGTATTTTGCAGCGATGGCCGGTGATATTCTCTGCGCCGAGCCTTTGGCTCAAACCGATGGGCTGCGAACTCTCGAGAGTCGACATCTAACCTTGATCACCGATCTGCCTACTTCGGCGGAGGTTGATCAGCTACCGGAACTCTTTGATCAGGCTATTTCTCAGTGGGCTCGCTATTTTCGAGTCCCGCAGGGAGGGTTCGCGAATTGGAAAGTCCGTGGCTATTTGATGCAGCATGACGCGCGTTTTCGGGCGGCCGGATTGCTTCCGGACGATCTACCCCCTTTTTTGCATGGATATCAGCGAGGGGACTCATTTTGGCTGCGAGAACAGCCCAGCGACTACTACAGACGCCATCTCCTGCTTCACGAAGGCACCCATGCCTTTATGTACGCTGCTTTGCAGGGCGTTGGATCGGCCTGGTACTGTGAGGGAATTGCCGAGTATCTGGCGACTCATCGCTGGCATCAGGGGCGGCTGAAACTGGCTCGTTTCCCTGAAAATCGCAATGAGGTCCCGCANTGGGGGCGAATCAAGATTATTCGAGACGCGATCGCTGCTGGTCGGCGACTCTCGTTCGCGGACGTTTTNCGAATCGATGGGGCTGATTTCCGTCACGTGGACGCGTATGCCTGGTCTTGGGCCGCGATCGTTTTTCTCCAATCCGACTCGCGTTTTTCGAAACGGTTTAGTTCGATGCAGGGAGAGGTGGAACTTGAGGGTGAGCCTTTCACGGCAGCCTTCTGGAACCAGATGCAGGTTGATCCCCAGCGGCTCGATGATGCCTGGCAGGCATTTCTAAACGACCTTGATTACGGTTTACCGCCGCGACCTCAGCAGATTGAGTACCGCTCGATAGAACCTCTCGCGGGTAAACAGCGAAGGANGGTCGCGACCGATCGCGGCTGGCAATCTACGGGAATTCGGCTCCAAGCAGGAAAAAGATATCTCGTCCGAGCGCGAGGCCGCTACCAACTTAAAAAGAGTCAAGAGTTTTGGTCGAGCTCGCCAAGTGGCGTTACGCTCGAGTATTACCGGGGTCTGCCGATGGGCATGCTGATTGCAGCCTGTGTTGACCGGGAGTCGGGCAACCACGCATTTGCTCAAACTATTCCTGTGGGGGAGCAAGCGACGATGCAGCCTGTCACTGACGTGGAATTGTTTTTGAAAGTTAATGAGTCGGCGACCGAGTTGCTTGATAATCAAGGGGATCTTTTGGTTCAGATCGAGGAGGCCGAAATGTCGCCCAATTGACGCCCCTTGCGGATCCCCCAACAATCTACGTAGGTTCGATGCCGATCTCAGGTGGTCCAAGCAGCGAGCTGGGGCTCGATACCGAAGCTGGAGGCTTTCCTAAGGCGGCCCGTATGATTTTCACCCTTTCCATTAGTCGAGTGAGTTAAAAATGAATCAACTGCAGCATCAGGATCCGGAAGTCTGGTCGGCCATGCAGGCCGAGGCCGAGCGTCAGCGAGACGGTTTGGAGATGATTGCCAGTGAAAATTACACCAGCTGCGGCGTCACGCAGGCGGTCGGCAGTGTGCTCACGAATAAGTACGCCGAGGGCTATCCGGGCCGACGATATTACGGAGGATGTGAGCACGTCGACGTCGTTGAGAATCTTGCACGCGATCGTGCTTGCNAGTTGTTCGGTGCCGAACACGCCAATGTTCAGCCGCATTCGGGATCGCAAGCCAACATGGCGGTTTACCTCACAGCCATTGAAGCGGGTGATACCGTGTTGGGTCTGGACCTGGCTCATGGTGGCCATTTGACACACGGCATGCGGTTAAATATTTCGGGCAAGCTTTACAACTTCCACAGCTACGGCGTCACGCGCGATACGCATCGTATCGACTTTGATCAACTTGTCACGCTTGCTCGGGAGCATCGTCCCAAACTGATCGTGGCAGGTGCGAGTGCTTACCCACGGGAAATCTCCCATGGGAAGTTTGCGGAAATTGCTGAGGAAGTGGGTGCGATGTTGTTGGTCGACATGGCTCACTATGCAGGTTTGGTCGCTGCCGGGTTGCACGACAATCCTGTCCCTGTCGCCGATTTCGTCACCACGACGACTCACAAGACTCTACGCGGTCCACGCGGCGGTTTGTCTCTCTCCCGTAAGGAACGAGCCAAGGATTTGGATCGGAGTGTATTTCCTGGATTGCAGGGAGGACCTTTGATGCATGTCGTGGCTGGCAAGGCCGTTTGTTTCCAAGAAGCTCTGCAGCCGGAATTCAAGACCTATGCACAACAGATCATCAATAACGCGAAAGCGTTAGCGGAAGTTTTAGTCGCAGGTGGATTGAAACTGGTTAGTGGTGGTACTGACAACCATCTGGTGTTGGCGGACGTCACGCCGCTTGGCATTGGTGGCAAGATTGCCGAGCATGCATTGGATGAATGTGGCATTACGGTCAACAAAAACATGATCCCCTTTGACGAACGAAAACCGATGGATCCATCGGGGATTCGAGTGGGCACGCCGGCGTTGACGACCCGGGGTATGGGCCCTGACGAAATGCAGAAGATCGGTGAGCTGATCTTGGCTTCTTTGAATGCCGCAGACGATTCGGCAAGATTGGCTCAGGTGAAGGCTGATGTCGCTGAACTTTGTAGCAACTTTCCAGTACCCGCAATGGCCTGTGAAGCCGTCTAAACGACCTTCAAGCAAAATGGAATCTGAACATGGCTGTGAACAAGATTCTGATTGCCGACGATAATCAAGCGAACGCTGAATTATTGGAGGCCTATCTATCCGAGATCGAGTGTGATTTAACCTTTGCTACCGATGGCGAAGAGACGCTAGAGCAAGTGAAGGCGATTGAACCGGACCTGATTTTACTTGATGTCATGATGCCTAAGCGGAGCGGGTTTGAGGTGTGTCAGCACCTTAAATCCGATCCGAAAACGAGCTCAATCATGATCCTGATGGTGACTGCACTCAATGAACTCGGGGACATTGAGCGAGCGGTGCATGCAGGAACCGATGATTTCCTCTCCAAACCAGTCAATAAACCAGAGCTGTTGAAACGTGTGGAAAACATGCTGGCTTTGAAGGACACTCGAGACGAAAACGAGCGTCTACGTCGATACATTGAAAAAATGGACGAACCCGCGACGTAAAGGCAACGCCACCGCTTGGCGTGCCGCCGCTGGGCTCCTCGGCGGTTGGTTGACCCGAGCTGGCTTGTCCCGAAGTTGCTGACTGGTATATGCTTAAATTATCAGCAACCGCTTGTGTTGAGCNCTTCTCTGCTTAACGACGACAGCCTCAAGGGAGCCTCTGATCGTGGTCAATCGACTCTTTCGTCTGCGAAGCAAACTTCGAGCCGGATCGGCTTTGAGTCTGCTCGTGCTCGGCGTTTTCATTGGGGTGAAGCCGGCGGCAGCCGAGATCGTCGAAAATTCTGCAAAGATCCCGTCGGCTCAGATCGATCTGCTGATTGAACGCCTGGGTTCGGTCGAATTTGCTCAGCGTGAAAAAGCTCGAATCGATTTGATGGAACTTGGCGTCGATGCCTTCGATTCGCTCAACCGCGCGCGGTTGCATGATGACGTTGAAATCCGCAAGCAGGCGGAATATCTGCTCCGCGCGATCCGTGTCGTTTGGATTCGCGATGGTGATGATCCGAAGGTCAAAGAGCTGTTACAGAATTATCGCGCCGGCTCACTGGATGATCGTGAGTCTCGACTCAAACGATTATCGCGACTTGAAAACGCCGCCGGTATCGAACCGTTGTGTCGCCTCGTTCGCTTTGAGACATCGGAGAATCTTTCCAAGCGTGCCGCTTTACTGGTAATGAATGCAGAGCTCCCGGAACGCGCGGATGGGATGACGTGGGATGCCGTGATTGATAACGTGATTCGTTCCAGCGAACGACCGGCTGCGCGTTGGATGCGGCTGTATGCGACTTATCTGCGGAACCCCAGCGACACGCTNGATGATTGGGATCAATTGGTTCGTGTCGAAGAGTTGGATACGAAAAAGCGTCCTGACAAAATCCGGCTAGTCATTCTCAGGGATTTTCTCCGTTGGCGAGTTGATTCGTTGGAGCGACTCGGGAGACGGGACGAAGCGGTTCGCATGATGTGGCGAACGCTCGATGTTCAAAACGCAAACAACGCCGATCTCTTGGGGACCGTGGACTGGCTGATCGAACGAACGGCNTGGCCACTGGTTGATGTGCTGGCTGAGAAATATTCCGATCGTTTTGAATCAGATCCGAAACTGCTCTACCGTCAGGCGGAAGCAGCGCTTGGTGGCGGTGAGGTTGATCGTGCGGAAGAACTAGCGAAAGTGGCCATCAAGCTTTTGCCTGAACAGCCTCAGTTCCGAATTGAATTAGCTCAGGATCTCCAAACACGCGGTTTGCTTGAATGGGCCGAGAACGAGTATCTGCGGTTGATTGAAGTTTCCGAGCCAATCTCGGTTCCTGGTTTTGATGCGAGGATTCGTCTGGGCTGGCTTTTACATGATCTAGCTCGCAACGAGGATGCTTATGAAACCTTGAACCAACTCGTGGAGCTTGTCGAACAGGAGCCGGGGCAGCGCGTGCTGCGAGAGATGGAGCGAAATGTGGCTCGCATTCGTGGGCAAATGTATTACTCGCTCGCGCTTCATCTAGAGAGTCAAGAAAAGTGGGAGGAGCAGCGGGAGGCGCTGGAAAAGGCGATTGGCCACGACCCCAGAAACGCCGACATCCTCATCGCAATGTACCGAGTCCCTCAAGCAGGAGAGGATTTCGCGAAAAAAACGCGTGATCTCATCAGNAAAACGGTCGCGGTGTATGGCCGCGAGATTGCCGCGTTGGAACGCGGACTGTTGCCCAATGTACGAAGCCGGAATACCGAATACTATGCCTTGATGCTCAATCAATATGCCTGGTTGGTTGCCAATACGGAGGGCGATTTTCGAGTAGCGCTCCGCTACAGTAAGAAGTCGTTGGAGCTTGCTCCCGATGAGCCGGGTTATCTGGATACTCTCGCGAGATGCCACTACGCGGTCGGTGACTATGAGTTAGCCGTTGCGCGGCAACGTGAGGCCGTTCGAGGCGATCCGCATTCAGGGCAAATTCAGCGTCAGTTGCAACTGTTTGAGCAGAAACTCGAAGAGCAGAAACTCGAAGAGCAGAAACTCGAAGAGCAGAAACTCGAAGAGCAAGAACCCTCGACGACTGCGAAGGATTAGGCGGACGGTGGTGTGCTCTGCCAGGTTCGTATGATATGACCGTTCCGTCCGACTCCGTTCCTCAGCCCTCACCGCCCGATGCGGACTGTGATAGGTCGGCTCCTGACTTGCCGGACGATTCACGAACGTTCCCTCAGGCTCCATCGGACAACGTGGTTGTCCGGCGTTTGGAGATGCGCTATCACGCGACCTTCCTCGTGGTTTCCATCATCATTCTATTGCTCTCTTTTTTGATGAATCTTGAAGGTCATGCGGGGGTGGTGATCTCCTTAGGGGGGCAGCCCCTTCCGTCATTGTGTACCTTTCGAAACCTGACCGGATGGGATTGTCCCGGGTGTGGGATGACTCGTAGCTTCATTAGTCTGGCTCACGGTCAGTGGTACGAATCGCTGAACTATCATCCACTCGGTTGGCTGATGTTCGGGATGGTNGCGTTTCAGATTCCATTTCGAGGAGTGCAACTATCGAGATTGCGGCGCGGCTTGCAGCCTTTGTATTGGCCGGCTGCGGTTTGGTTAGGTTGGGGATTTATGATTCTGCTCGTCGGGCAGTGGGTGATAAGAGGAATAATGAGGGGTTAAATGATTCGCAAAGTTCAAGTGGGAAGTGTAGCGCTTTCGGTCCATGATGAGGGAACCGGGATCCCCTTACTTTTTGTCCATGGTTTTCCACTCGACCATACCATGTGGCAAGGTCAGCTCTCCGCTTTTGCGAAAGATTATCGAGTGATCGCGCCCGACTTGACCGGCTTCGGCAAGAGTAATCCGTTGACGGAGAACGAATATCGCATGGAGCAGTTTGCGGATGATCTGGCTGAAATGTTGCGGCAATTGCAGATTGATGAACCGGTTATCTTTTGTGGACTGTCCATGGGCGGCTATATCGCCCTGCAATTCTGGCGGAACCATCGTCCGTTTGTTCGTCAGCTCATTTTCTGTGATACGAAGGCTACCGCTGATACGGAAGAGATTGCTCGAGGTCGTCGCTACATTGCGAATCAGGTCGTTCGTGAAGGATCCGGCGCCATCGCTAAGGGAATGCTAGGCCGACTTTTTGGAAAGGAGAGTATGTCGGTGCCGAATCCTGTCGTGGCCGCAACTGAAGAAGTTATGCGGAGCACGGCGCNGACCAGCATTGCAGCGGCACAACGCGGCATGGCCGCTCGACCCGATATGATGGCTGAGTTATCACAGATCGCGGTGCCGACACTGGTGGTCGTGGGAGAAGAAGACGCTATTTCAACCGTGGCCGAAATGGAATCCATGGCGAATGCGATTTCCAACGCGCGATTTCAACGAATCGATAACGCTGGGCATATGGCGCCCCTTGAGCAACCGGAGAAGGTGAATCAGGCGATCCGTGAATTCCTGGCCCATGGATCGGTATGAAAGCCTGGCCTGAACTGCGCCGTCGTTTGATCGGGCCCGTTTATGGCAGGCGAAATACCGATTGGCTTTTGACGATTGCACTGTCGTCAGGAAACGTGTGAAAGGCTTGTACTAGCAGATTGCGGTCACGTGTCTCAATGTTGATATAGCTGATCGCTCCCATCGAAACTCGACCACTCGAGTCGAAGGTATGCAGCATGCCTTGCCGCCTGCCATCGTTGATCAGCTCTTGTTGGAAACTCCAGAAAACCTCGGGGTCCATGGGTTCGAGTTGGAAGCTGACCTCATAACAACAACCGCCGCGACATTTGACGGCATCCGTCCGCTCGCCATGTAAACGGTGAGAAAGCAGGCGACGCCGCTGAGGCAGCGGATGATTTGCCGCGGCCGCTACCTCGGTCAGAGTGATTCCTTCATATCGCCAGGTAACAAGGTGACCCGCATTCGTGATTTGGATCTTGGCCTCGTACCCACCTCGCTCGATCGTTCGGGTCTGATGGACCTCGAACAGCTCCGGATGGAGAGCTCTTCCATAAACTTGGAAGAGTAACTCGGCAACCTTAGGTCGAACGACCGGCACGAAACCATCTCCTGAGACAAGGAAAACTTTTAATGGAAAAGGGTTACAAAGACACCGTTGATGGNTGTCTTTTACAGGCAAGCTNCCATTATAAACTCTGGTGCTCGGCTCGACCAAGGGACATTCGAAGAATGAACATTCGAGCAAAAGTACCCCGACAAAGGTCTTGACTTTTTTGAAAGCCGAAGTCCCAAAATCACATTCTGAGTCGCTGTTCTCACGGAGTGAACAGTCCGTGAACAAAGACGCGTCGAAATGATTACGATAGAGAGCCGTCTTGCGAATTGAGAACCAACGCAACAGGGATCGGTGAGTTACTGTGTCGGAATTAAATGACGCGTACGAGCAATTATTTCAGGCTTATGGACCTCAGCATTGGTGGCCTGGTGATTCACCCTTTGAAATTATCATCGGCGCTATCCTTACTCAGAATACGAATTGGAAGAATGTCGAACGGGCGTTGAATCAGCTAAGAGAAGCGGATCTTCTTTCCCTCTCATCCTTACGTAAGACGTCCGTTGAAGAATTGGCGGAATTGATTCGGTCGGCCGGCTACTATCGCCAAAAAGCTAAGCGATTGCATAACTTTTTGCATTTCCTCGATGAATGCTATGAGGGTTCATTGGAACTCCTCTTCGATAACAGTGTCGATGAGCTACGGATGGAGTTGTTGTCGATCAATGGAATCGGTCCTGAAACTGCGGATTCGATTGTGCTTTATGCTGCGAACATGCCNACGTTTGTCATTGATGCCTATACGGCTCGCGTCTTTGTCAGGCACGGCTGGATCGATGCAGATGCGAGATACGACGATCTCAAGCAATATGCCGAATCGCAATTGCCGCGAGACATGCAGCTGTTTAACGAGTTTCATGCGCTGATTGTTCAGGTTGGGAAAAAGCACTGTCGTAAATCACCCGACTGTGAGAACTGTCCGTTGAGCTCGATGTTGCCGTCAGCTGGTCCGTATCTGGATTTCTAACCAGNAATTTCAAAGCAGTCTCTTCGGGCTCCGTTGGACGATCGAACGAGCCCACTTGCCTTTGATAATAAATAAGTGTACAAATGAACACTTATGGTTGGCGTTGCTGATGGGTGTCGCGCGTTCGTTGAGGAGTTTCAAATTGATGGCTGTCATTGGTCGTGGAGCTCAATCTCGTCCACCGGTTCGCTTTGAAAAAATTCGGTTTGAGGAGAATCTGGAAGACTTCGAAGGCGACGAGACTTTTGAGGAAAGTCGTCGACGAATTCCCACTCGCTATTATCCAGACGAGTCGGAAACGATCGTGTCCAAGAATGAGAGTCCCGATCTTCCCTTTCGTTACAGCATCAATCCTTACCGAGGGTGTGCTCATGGTTGCAGCTATTGTTACGCGCGACCCACGCACGAATACCTGGGTCTCGACGCTGGCTTGGACTTTGAATCAAAGATTCTGGTCAAAGAACAAGCACCGGAGCTTTTTCGAAAGCACCTTGCGAGATCGAATTGGCGATCGGAACCGATTATGTTTTCTGGCGTCACGGACTGTTATCAGCCAGCAGAGCGACAGTTTCAACTCACGCGCCGCTGTATCGAAGTCGCTTTGGAGGCCCGGCAACCGATTTCAATCGTCACCAAGAATGCTCTCGTCGTCCGAGATCTCGATTTGTTGAAAGAATTGGCGGTGAGGAATCTGGTGCATGTTGCCATCAGTATGACCAGTTGTGATCAGGCGCTCACACGAAAGATGGAGCCTCGGACAAGTAGCCCCTCCGCAAAGCTTGAGGCGATTCGACAGTTGAGCGAAAACAAGGTTCCAGTCCAGGTGATGTTCGCACCCGTCATTCCCGGTTTGAATGACCATGAAATGGCTGCGATTCTTTCTGCGGCGAAAAAGGTGGGTGCCCTGTCAGCAAAATATCTCCTGCTGCGTTTACCCTTGACGGTGCTGCCCGTATTCCAGCAATGGCTTCGTGTGACTTTTCCGCATCGGTATCGACGGGTGATTCATGCAATTGAGTCAGTCCGTGCCGGTAAGCTCAATGACGCCGAATTTGGCCGCAGGATGCGAGGACAGGGGGAGAGGGCCGATCAGATTCGAAAGATGTTTCACCTATTTCGAGACCAAATGCAATTGGGACAGTCCCTGCCTCCGCTGAGCGTCGATCAGTTTCGCCGACCGGGAAACAGCGGCCAGCAGTTCCTCTTCTAAACTCCGCCTGTTTTTCAATTCCAAACCCTGATGGGCTCCTAATGAGGCACTGGGTACCGCGTGCCATTTGACAAGGGTTGCCATCAGGGATGATACTCGCGGACATATCAAGTCAGTTGAACGGGAACTATTCATGTCACTTTTCGAAGCTCAAGAACGCGAGAATGTCGAGCGAGTCCAACCGCTGGCTGCACGAATGCGACCTCGCTCATTGGATGAATTTGTAGGGCAAAAGCATTTTTTGGCAGACGGGAAACTGCTGCGTCGCTTGTTGGCTGCCGATCGCTTGAGTTCGGTCTTGTTTTATGGACCACCCGGTTCCGGAAAAACGACATTAGCCAAGTTGCTTGCGGGTGAATCACGTGCACGCTTTGTAGAACTGAGCGCGGTGACCAGCGGTGTGAAGGAGGTGCGCGCGGCGCTGCACGAGGCTCAGGATGAGTTGGCCAGTGGTGGGCGGCGAACTTTATTGTTCATCGATGAGATCCATCGGTTTAATCGTTCGCAACAGGATGCTCTGCTCCATGATGTTGAAAACGGAGTTGTGATTCTGGTTGGGGCGACCACCGCTAATCCTTTCTTCGCCGTGAATTCTGCTCTCGTCAGCCGGAGTCAGATTTTTCAATTCGAAGCGTTGGCTACGGAGGATCTCGTTGACCTTTTGCGACGAGCAATCACTGATCCGAAACGCGGTTTGGGGCGGGTCTCTGTCGAAGCCGAAGATGCAGCACTCGAGTATCTTGCTGAAGTCTCTGATGGGGATGCGCGTCGGGCATTGAATGCATTGGAGGTGGCAGTGCTCTCGAGTGCACAGCACCCCGTGCAGTTAAATCTCGACCTGGCTGCCGAATCTGTACAAAAGAAAGCGATCGACTACGACGTCGCTGGGGACAGTCATTACGACTGCGCGAGTGCATTAATCAAGAGTATTCGAGGGAGCGATGCGGATGCGGCACTTTACTGGCTCGCGATGATGCTTGAAGGAGGCGAAGACATTCGTTTCCTGACTCGACGTCTGGTGATTCTAGCGAGTGAGGACGTTGGCAATGCCGATCCTCAAGCACTTCCATTGGCGGTTGCGGCTATGCAGGCATGTGAATTTGTCGGGCTGCCCGAATGTCAGTTGACCTTGTCACAAACGGTTGCCTATCTTGCCTGTGCTCCAAAGTCTAATGCCGCAACTATGGCGATCAACGAGGCTCGCAAGGACGTTCAGAGCGGTCGAGCGTTGACTGTTCCGCGGCATCTGCGAGATGGTCACTACGCCGGTGCCGATCAATTCGGACATGGTCAAGGTTATGAGTATTCGCATAACAGCGAAGCGGGAGTGGTGGCTCAGGATTATCTCGGCATTGACCGGGAATACTATCGTCCCGTGCAGCGTGGCTTCGAGATTGAGATGGCGCAACGCCTGCAAAAGATTCGTCGTGTCCTCAAAGGCCAGGAAGTTTCCGACTCTGAGTCTTAATCTGGTTTTCGTCCAGAAACGAATCGCTTGATCAACGGATTGTTGCGATCGTAGATATGATCAATCATGCTCAGCACGAAAAATCCGGCGACTGCAAAGAAGAGGGCAAAGAGGACTGACGAGTTGATCGTTTCAGGCAGAATGTTATGCCATTCCAAGGGGACTTCGTCGCCATGGCGATCGGTCCGCGTACTGAGTATCTCCTTGTAGGGCCAAATGCGTCGCAGTGATCCGGTCATGAACCCAATCAGTACGGCAACGGTGACGGTGTAGTAACGGTTCAATAACCAACTCAGGACCCGCGAAAAGGTCAGCAATCCGGCGACCGCCCCTGCGCCTGCTGGCAAGATCACTTCCAGACACGTTTTGCCAACCGCTGCGAACTGGAATTCTTTCAAGGCGTCAATTGTCGATGTCAAAGCGTTCACGCAGTAAGCATACTGCCCCAGAATTAACAGAATGAAGGAACCTGAGATACCGGGCAGAATCATGGCGCAGATTGCAATGGCTCCACTGAAAAACAGAATCAAAGGGGAATGTCCTGGATCGGCTGGCACCAGGCCAACGAGCCAATAGGCAAATACACCACCCACTGCAAAGGCGACCATGGCGAGCTTGTTCCAGGTCAAACGAAACGCTAATGCAACAATCGATGCAACCACTAACCCGAAGAAGAACGAAAACAAAAGTTCTTGATGATGTTCGAGCAGATAAGAGAGCAGTTCTGCCAACGTGGCTACCGCAACCACAATCCCCAGTCCCAAGGGGAGTAACAACTGCCAGGGGATCCGACTCCATGCACTGCGGAGACGAAATCGCACGAGATCTTGCAAGAGTGACAGGTCAAAGGCATGGATCGCATTCAGCAATTGCGGATAGACGCCAAGCACGAATGCCATCGTGCCTCCGGAGACACCCGGCACCACATCTGCCGCTCCCATGCATAAACCCGTGAAGAATAGGTAAGCAGGGTGGATCTTNTGGGATGAGTCGGATGAGTGTGACATCGTAAGGCGAGTCCGGTAATGAAATCCTAGTTCACTGCTGCATTTATGCAGCATGCATGCAATTAAACTGGGTGTCTGTCAGTAATTGTTTTTTCAGGGTGGAGACTCCTTTGGGATTTTAAAAAGACTCTCTTTGCAACAATCGACCTGGAAATGGCCGATTGTCCACCGTTTCACGAGTCTTTCTTACGGCGAAGCCAGCTTGAATGCTGATAAACCATAGGGATTGTTGCAACTTGGCTGATGTTGACCGGTTCAAAGGCACGACTACAATTTGGAGGATTCTGGATACCTTTACCGTTATCGACTCGGCGCGTGTTCTGGGTATGAGTTGATGGCGCACGATAAACGTGGACTGGAAACCCAATACATTCATTGAATGTGCATAGGCCAGGCATGTATGTCCTTCGACGCAGGACGCGAATCGAAATTTGGGCACCGGCCAAGCTAAACCTCTTTTTGGAGGTGCTTGGTCGCCGTGCGGATGGGTTCCATGAGATGGAGACACTGATGGCTTCGATCTCGCTCTTTGACCACCTGACNTTTACTGCGTCGGGACACTCCGATCTCCAATTGTCTTGTCGTTGGGCCACCCGAGTTTCAAATTCAGCGGATATCGAAGTGCTTCCGACTGGACAAGATAATCTTGTCATTCGAGCACTTGATGCCTTGCGTCAGGCAAGTGGCGTGCAAGCTGGCCTTTCCGTGCAACTTGTGAAACGCATTCCGACTGCCGCTGGCCTTGGTGGTGGTTCCAGCGATGCGGCAGCTGCACTGGTCGCTGCCAATCTGATTTGGAATCTGAATTGGTCGACGCAACGGCTAAGTGAAATAGCTGCGACACTTGGAAGTGACATTCCTTATTTTTTATGGGGCCACGCTGCAGTCTGCCGTGGACGCGGTGAAATTATCGATCCTCTGACAACTTCTTGGCGGCAGCATCTGGTTGTCATCCGTCCGCCAGAAGGTTTGTCGACCCCAACGGTTTTTCGGCAAGTTGAAATATCTCCGACCCCGAATCGCATTGAACCGATGCTTGCATGTCTCAGAGGCCGGCGAGATCGGGAAATTGCGTCACACCTTTTTAATCGGTTGCAAACTGCAGCAGCGCGTGTGTCGCCTTGGATCAAAAGACTCCAAAGCGAATTCGACCGACTCGATGTCCAGGGACATCAGATGAGCGGAAGTGGCAGCAGTTATTTCGGGTTTTGTCACTCCGCTCGGCACGCGAATCGAGTCAGTAAATTACTTCAGTCACGTTGCCCGGGATACGTCTTTCCGACGAGAACCCTGCCGGGTGTCTTCGAGAGATGCACAGGAAGCAACAACTAGAGGAGACTGGGCNATGGAAATTACCGAAGTCCGCATCAAGCTGATGGAAGACACCGACGATCGGTTGCAAGGATTCTGTTCCATCACCTTCGACGATTGTTTCGTGGTGCGAGATCTCAAGATCATTGAGGGTTCCAATGGCCCCTTTGTGGCCATGCCGAGCCGCAAGTTAACCGGACATTGCCCGAAGTGTGGCTGTAAAAACCATCTTCGTGCTGCCTTTTGCAATCAGTGTGGTGCACGGCTTAAAGAGGATCAGGCCGTCAAGGATCAGGATGGACGAGCCAAGCTTTACGCCGACATCGCTCACCCGATTAATTCGACGTGTCGTGAAATGATTCAGCAGCGGGTCATCTCCGAGTATCGTGCTGAACAAGAACGGGCAACAGACCCTGATTACGTTTCTCGCTACGATGACTATTACGAATACGAAGAGAAGCCCGCTACGAAGGTGCACACGGAACCGGCCGAGACGGAATTGCGGCCACCGCATACGCCGCCTGGCAAGAACGCACCTCAAAAAGAGCAAGCCGAGCCCAGTCGCAAAGATGACTTCGGAGCCGGCATTTTCTAAGCAGGTGTCATGATGCTGCTATCGTCCTGCCCGTGAGAGAAAACGGCAGTGAAGATGGGGACTCTATCTGCAGAGTCCCCATCCGACGCAGACGCGCACAGTCCCCGAGCGATGCGCCTATGGGGTCCGCGATCGCTCCGGTTGCTTGGCTTGTCAACGCTCAAACAAGAACCTCAGGAGTCCTTGTTAATACACCGCACGCTGGGTTTGGTGGAACCGGTGCCGTCGTCGTTCCGACGTTACCAGCCCATGCGTTTCCGGCGGCGCCGATGCATTCCTCGCAAACGTTCTGGAGCCTTCGAACGTTTGGCGGCGTGAACCGGTCGTTTCAGTTTTTTAAACAGCCGATCGTTTTCCCGTTCTTCCCCACCTACGGATTCCCGATCTTCGCCGTCGTAATTGTACGCTGGCGTACTCATTTTCTCACTCCCCTTATCGCGAGAGTCGCGGAGATGGCGCAAGAGACCACTCCGGTGACTCACCGTGTTTAACCCGTGTGCTGCGATAAGCTCAATACGACGCTTTGGATCCCCGGCCCAACAGTTGCGCGTGTCCGCACAACTTTGAAATCTCATCGGCGTGTTCCAATGAGATTCCTGGCAGGTAAAGCCAAACACCTAGCTGCCGTGCCCAGACTTCTTCTTCAGCGTCGTTCACGTGACCACACACTGCCAACAACATCTCCGGAGTCGCGGCCAATGTCTGGCACAGGTCGCGGAATCCTGAGGGAGTCTGACCGTGGTAGTCGAGATCGATCCACGCCATCTGAAATCGGATACGACGAGCAGCGGCGGTCGCATTTTGAGCATCGGCGCAGACGATGGTTTCCCAGCCGGCATGAGTGGCTGCATCCGAAAGAAAAGCTCTTTTGTCAACGTTGGCCGAGGCGACCAGGCAATGAGCTGCCTGGATCTTTTTCGGAGCCACGTGAGCTTTCTTCTCGACAACCTCTCGAGACGACGTCTGGGAATGTGTCTTTAAAATACCCATAACTACAGACCTGTTTCTGCTTCGGTCTTCTCAGTACATACACACATCTGTATGCACAAACGCCCTTATACGCACCCATCGGTACGTACNTACGTCAGTACATGCACACATCTCTAGGCACATACGTCGGTACATACACCCATCAGTACTTACACGCGTCGGTACATACACACATCAGTTCACGCAACGACACACTCGTTGCGCATCAATTAACTTCTCGTCCGAGTCAATGAACCTGTCTACACTCTGCAAAATGCGCGCAACCCTTCGGTTACGGGGAATGAGATCAACGGTACGTTCCACGTCCAGTCGCTGCGCTCAGATCGCGCAGGCGCAGCGACGTTGGCGTTAGGCCCGTCAAACAACCATCCCGCTCTCGCGGAGTGTTACCAATTCATTTTCTTCGAACGACGTCGGTGAATTCCGTTGAATTGCACCGGCGCTTTGGCACGCCGACGTGCTGAGTGTCGCGAGCGCCGTGAATGGCTCGGTGGACTCACACGCTTTCGATTCTCGCCAGAGCGATAATCGAATTCGTTGTCGTCGTAATTCGAAATTGCAGCATTCATTTACTATCTCCTTTCCCTAAACGAGATAACCCAATGCGTTGACGCACGGTCACTCTGCCGAGTGAGCAATCGATGCATTTGTCACAGACCTTTCCCGCTTCATGCGCACTCATTGCACACCAAACGCGAAAAGCACCTGTTTCAAGCACAATCGCAATCACTCGTGCGATTCGTTGGTCAACACGAATACCGTTTGGGTAAGAACAAAGTCCTTCCCGTGGCCCCTGACGTAATGCAAGCACAGTGCCAACGGCATTCACGCGAACCAAAGAAAAGAGCTAAGTCGTTTAAGAGAGGAGTCTTGGATAATTTCAGAAGCAATTTGCGACGCTTTGATGCTGGTCGAATCGTTTCACACCTTTGGTGGGTTCGTTTCTTGAAGACCGCGGTTAACTCGCGTTGCCGCTTGTAGTTGCAGGCAACTTCTGCAATTTGGTGATCCGTCACCAATACCGTGAGTTAGGGCTGTTGAACATNAAGTAAGCAATGCCGCAGGTGAAGAGCAGCGCAGATCAGGTGGTTTGGGTGGCGCTCGCGATGCCCTGTTTACAATGGCTCCTCGAACAAAAAACGGGGCAACCATGGCCTTGATCGTCATGGTTGCCCCGTCAACTCAGGGGAATAGTCGAAAATGTCAACTTCGGCAGACGGCAAGTTCTTCGGGCTTACCAAGGACCTCGCACACCGTAAATGCCGAACTGCGTTGTGTCCCACGGAGAAACCGGAGTCGGCCGGGTTGGCCCGTACGATGGAAGCGGGTACGGGCGGGCAAACTGATGCTTGATCGGCGACATCCGAGTGCGGCCGACGCCCCAACTGTATTCCGTCTGCATCCGCGCGTTGGGTGGCAATATGAGGGCGACGGGGCGACCCCACTCAACATTGTGGTAGCCACCGTGCCAGGACGTGTTGGCGTTGTGCCAGCGAGCTGCACGATTGTGTTGACCATAACCGCCGGCCCAAGCCGTCGTGGACAGCACGCTGACGATCAGGAATGATAACAGTAGTAATGAGTATCGTTTCATGGACATCATCCCATGGCGTTTGCAAATGAAAGTTAGCGCGGAAGCCGAATTATGTCACGAAGACCTTTGACCGTGGTAAGCACTGGCGTGCCTTGCCATTTGACGGTCGTTCGATTCAGGCCCCGACCACCGTTGTAGTACTGGTGATAGGTCCGATGGTGCTTGTAGAGCCATTCGTGAGGCATTAACGGCTGATAGGTCACATAGGTATGGCCCACCAGGTTCGGGGTCGGGTAGGGAGCCGGGTAGGCCGCGGCTGGAGAGCCACACGAATTGGGAACGTAAAAGTTATAGAACAGGTCCGGTTGCGACTGCTCCGTGTAGGGCAGATACCAATAATTGCGCTTGTTCGCACACCGTCCGAATCGGCAGCCATCGCAGGAATTTCCGCATTGGCCCATTCCGCATTGGCCAGTTGCACAGCTGCTGGATGTCACGACCTCTGCGGCATGCGCGACCGCGTGAATCTGCTGTGCTGAGCTAGTTGCTGCGAATACGAGTGTCAACGTAAAGAAGCATGCACCTGCGAAGTGCCAATTTCCATGTGGCATCGTCGGATTCCTTTGGTCGGAAACTGAGGCGAGACGCTCGACGGGGAGAACGCGAGGAAATCCTCGAGGCTGTCGACGGCGTCACTGCTGGGTGGGTAGGGTGATCGGGGTAGGAACAACCCTCGAGTGACGAAGGATGCCTGATAGTCATTTCGGTCGATCCACCCGGGACGGGTGAGTCTTTATTTGCGAGTTGACGCAACTGAGCTGATTGTCCGAGGACGCTACCCCCTTAACTCGACTGGGAAGCTGCTAGCCTTGCCGTTATAATCTGCCCAATCGTCATGGAGGCACCATTTGGCTTGTCTTTCCTTGCCGCGACTTGGCCTTGCCGCAAACTGGCTTGGACCCGATCGGGCCTACCNGCCGAAGATCGTCCGATGAACTTTTGAATCTGGATTGTGAAGGAGTACTCACGTTGTCGCCTGCCCGAGCCAAAAAAAAGCTCCGGTCATCCTCCTCCGCTGCGACTGNTAAACGGTCGACGAGTTCCGACTCCAATGGAAACGGTCGATCGGGACGGCGTCGTCGCGCGACTGCCGAGTCGATGGCCAAGTCCCAACGCGATATTTCTGTCAGCGAGTTCTTTGCCAAGAACCGTCATCTGTTGGGGTTCGACAATCCGCGCAAAGCATTGCTGACGACGGTTAAAGAGGCGGTTGATAACTCGCTCGATGCTTGTGAAGAAGCGGGTATCCTGCCTGAGGTCTGGGTCCACATTGAGCAGACCGGAGCGCAGCGATACAAGGTTGGCATTCAGGACAATGGTCCCGGAATTCTGAAAAAGCAGATTCCGTTGATCTTCGGAAAACTGCTCTACGGCTCAAAATTCCATCGACTCCGTCAGAGTCGAGGTCAGCAGGGGATCGGAATCAGTGCCGCCGGTATGTATGGCGTCCAGACAACCGGCAAGCCGGTGAAGATCATCTCCAAGGTTTCCAAGCGGAAGCCTGCCCATTATTACGAGATTCAGATCGATACCAAAAAGAATCGTCCCGAGATCCTCAACGGACGTGGCGAAGGTGTTGATATTCCACCCGGAGACAAGGGTGCCAAGATTATTGCGAAGCATGGCATCGAATGGGTCGAACTCGATCATGGAACGCGGGTCACGATCGAATTGGAGGCACGTTATCAACGAGGTCGGGGAAGTGTCGACGAGTACCTTGCTCAAACTGCGATTGCCAATCCTCATGTGACTTTGCACTTTCAAGATTCCGATGGCAACTGTCAGGATTACAATCGGTCTGCTGAGCTATTGCCTCCGGAGCCGAAGGAAATCAAGCCGCACCCTTACGGAGTGGAATTGGGACGGCTGGCCGCGATGCTCAAAGATACAAAGGAGCCAACGCTATCGTCCTTTCTGACCTCCAGTTTCTCGCGGGTCAGTTCTGCGGTCGCTCGCCGTATTTGCAGCACCGCTGATCTCAGTACACGCGCTCGCACGACTCGCATTGGTCAACGCGAAGCCGATTCGCTGTATGCGGCAATCCAAGAGACCAAGATCTCTAATCCGGCTACCGATTGTATCTGTCCGATCGGAGAAGAATTGATTCTCAAAGGGTTGCGACACGTGGTCCCCGGCGAATTTTACACGGCGGCCACACGCCCCCCCTCAGTCTATCGTGGCAATCCATTTCAGATCGAAGTTGGTTTGGCCTACGGGGGAGCGGCGCNGACGCAACGAGTGGATGCCGAGTTGCTTGATGAATTGTTGGAGGAGACTGATGCTCGAACGATTCGTCAATTCTTGATCACGACCTTTAACGGATTGGGTTCCGACAACGCGGAACGGATTTTGAAGGAATCGGGCGTTGGCTCACGACAGACCACGCGCACGCTGAAGCCTAAGGAAACAGAAGCGTTGTTGCATGCCATGCAGACGATTAACATCAGCGAAGGCCAGAGCATGGAAGTCTTGCGGTTGGCCAATCGTGTGCCGCTGCAATTTCAACACGCCGCCTGTGCGATTACTCAAACGGTGTTGGGAACGAATTGGCGTAGCTATGGCTTGACGCAATCGCGGAACTCACTTCCCAAGGGCCCCGTTACCTTAATGGTGCATATCGCGAGCGTCTGGGTGCCGTTTACGAGTGAGTCCAAAGAGGCCGTGGCTGCCTATCCCGAAATTCAGAAAGAGTTGCGACTTGCATTGCAGGCTGCTGGTCGAAAACTTGGAATGTATCTCCGCCGCAGAAATCGAGTGCGACAGGAGGGCGAACGACGAAATACCTTCCTGAGATATCTTGGTGAAGTCGCGAACGCGATCAGCGAGATTAATGGTGTCGATCGACAGCACCTCTACGATCAACTGGTTAAGGTTGCAAAAAAGCAAACAGCCGAAGCCGATGTGCGATACGACGATCGCGGCGAAAAAGTCGAAGTTGATGAAAATCAGTTTGGTGAAAATGTTCTGATTGTCAGCCCCGAAGAACAGTTGACGGGAATCAATCGAGTTTCCAAGGCGGACGCGGAAGACGAATCCGAGGAACCGCCGGAAGAAAAACCAAAACCGCGTAAGAAGGTCAAAAGAGCTGCCAAAACCAAAGCAAAACGAAAAACGCGTCGGTAACCTGATTGTCGACGTTTTCTCATTGGGATGAACGATGGCGAAACGAAAAGTAGTTCGAAAGAAAGCTTCCACAAAAGCAAAGCCCGCCAAAAAAAAGATCTCTAAAAGCGATGCTCAGACGTTGAAGTCGCTGAATGGCATGGCGGATGGTGTTGTTCGTGCTGCAGATCGACGTCGAGATCTGCATATCGATATTCCCTCGCGAACACTTTCAAATGTCAAATACAGCCCGCGGAAACGTATCCTTGAGATGGGCAATAATACGAACCGCAGGCAACTCTTTAATCTCTCGCAGGCCAAAGCCTACATGCAGACAATGCTTGTTGGGAGCGGTTGCAAACGGNTAATTGAACAAGGGAAAACAACCAGCATTCGTGGTTTGTTTTACCTGCTCAAGCACACCATTGAGGGGACCAAAGAGGAAACCTTTGGCGAACAATCTGAGTGCGATCCGATCATTGAAGATGTTGAAGTCCTGCTCGACAGCCTTCGCGAAGAACTCCATCTTTACGCCTCCAACCGTGGAACCATGGTTGGCCCCATCACGTTGGTCGACAGTGGTGACACCATCGATTGTTCACGCATGGGGTCGGGCGGATACAGCATCCCTTCGATTGTTGAGCCCGAAGTGATGCAATTCGTTAAGTGTGACGCGAAGTTCGTGTTGCATGTCGAAAAAGATACCGTCTGGAGAAGATTCAACGAAGATAAATTCTGGCGTAAATACAATTGCCTGCTGACGCACGGACAGGGGCAACCACCGCGGGGCGTGCGGCGTCTGCTCTATCGACTCAATCAGGAATTGAAACTGCCCGTCTACTGCCTGCTCGATAATGATCCATGGGGATATTATATCTACAGCGTTCTTAAGCAGGGGTCGATTAATCTCGCCTTCGAGTCTCGTCGAATGGCAATTCCAGATGCAAAGTTCCTNGGCTTACGAAGTATCGACTTCGAACGTTGTGAGTTATCGGANAGTGTCAAAATTGCCATGAATGACAACGATCGAAAACGCGCTCGTCAGATCTCGAATTATCCCTGGTTCGAAAAGAAGAAAGAATGGCAAAAAGAGATCAAGAAAATGCTTCAGAACGATTTCAAACTCGAAGTGGAAGCATTAATCAGTAAAGACATCAGTTACGTGACGGAGGTTTATGTTCCCGAACGGCTGAAAAAGAAGGATTGGCTCGACTGATTCGGAACGGCGAGGAGCGTTGGTGAATGACTGAATGGAAAGAGTTGGAAGGCTATTACGGTATCCAGGAGATTCCGGTGCTGTGGGGGGATATGGATTCATTTTCCCACGTCAACAACGCTCGGTATTTCACTTGGATGGAGACCTCACGAATCGCGTATCTCGATCGAGCGGGTATGGGAGAGTCGATGCTCGAGAAGGGGTGGGGGCCAATTCTTGCCGCTGTGAATTGTAATTACCGCCGCCAGGTTCGTTATCCCGATACCATCTTCGTCGGCGCAAGGGTGCAGAATATCGGCCGGTCCAGCATCCTCGTCGAACACCGTTTCGTAAGTCAAGAAGCGAATGCTCTTTGCGCGGACGGTGAATCGAAAATTGTCATGTTCGACTACAATGCCCAGAGGCCAATGCGGGTTACCGATGAGNTGCGGGCTGCAATCGCCGAGATCCAATCCTAATCACGCGATTTGGGTGGGTGATCTCTAGCCAGGAAGATTTTCAGGACGGTTAAAATGAATGATGAACTTGTATTGAGAATTGAGGGACATGTGGAATCTCCGCGTGAATTTCGCGTTGAAGATCTTCGCGGCTTGGCTGACGATTGGCAGGTGAAAGATGTGACTCGACTGGGAATGAAGCGTGGCGGGGATGCAGTGCAACTTGCCGGGCTGCTAGCATCAGTGCAGCTGCTCGACGGTGCCACCCACCTCGGCCTGCATGGGACTCGCGATAACTTTCATGCAAGTATTCCGTTGGGACCGGTTCTCGAAAAGGCAATTGTGATCTACGAAAAAGATGGCCAACCGCTTGACGTCAATGTGGGTGGTCCTTTTCGCTTCTTTATTCCCGATCATGCCGCTTGTCACACGGATGAGATTGATGAGTGCGCCAACGTTAAGTTTCTCGATCGAATTGAGCTGACCGTGGGAAAAGGGTTTGATAATCGTCCGCAGGACGATGAAGAACACGCTAAACTGCATGAAAATGACCCAGGTTAAATGCTGCCGTCATGATTGTGGAATCCACGTGAGGAAAAAAATGTTTCGATGCCGTTTTGTGTTTTCGTTGCTGCTCTGTTTGCTGGTTTGCACGCCTTTGCAGGGTGAAAAAACGTTGCGTTGGCAACTTGAGCCAGATCAGAAATATCGACTGTTGGCTGAGTGGACCACTCGTACGGTGACGGATGAGGTTGAGGTCACTAATACGACCGAGTGCGAACTGTTATGGGTGGTGAAGGCGGTAGGACTGTCCGGTGACCACGAGATTAGTCAGTCGTTGACACACGTCAAACAGACGCTGCAGACTCCCGATGGCGCACTCTTCCAGTATGATTCACGCGCAGCTGGTGAAACAAAGGGGACCACCGCCTTTCTGGCTGCCTATTGGAAGCCTTTGCTCGGGTCGGAACGGAATTTTACGATGACGCCCCGTGGTGAGGTCATTCGCGACAATGAAGACTCTCAGGCGACGGCAGAGGAAAATGAGTTCGTGAGTTTGAGTTTTGGTCGCGAAGCATGGCGTAATGCCTTTCAGGGTGGAAATGTCGTGTTCCCGGCGGGTGCTGTTCAGGACCAGCAAGTTTGGACCGATTCTCAGACGCTGCCACTCGCTGACGAAGTTGCCAAATTAATTGTGACTCGATCGTACACCTACGGCGGCGAACAAGAACAGGAAGCAGCCGACGCCCCGCAATCGTTAGATGTTATTCGGATCGCGAATCGCTTTGAGATCCAATCCGAAGAAGGTCAGACATCAACGTTGAGTATCATGCAGCAGGATGGGGTGGGGAAAATACTGTTCAATACCGACCAGGGGCACTTGGTGACTTCATCACTCGATCAGAGTCTTGGTTTGCGGTACATCATGGAGGGTCGTGAGTTGACGTCGCGCATCAACGCTGCCTACAAGATCTCCTTTCGCTTATTGCCCAAATCTGACGATTCTGCGACAGAAACGACACCGACAGAAACGACATCGACAGATTTGACACCGGCAGAAACAACGACAGCCGGTAACGCGACGTCGCCGTAGTTCCCTCTTGCGGCAACCGGGGTGTCGTAGCGTTTCCAGCAGATCAGCCATTCAACATGGACGACGCATCTCTCGCACTGGGCCAGACCCTCGAACTGACGGTTCCCGATTGGCGAGCCACGAGATCTCCTGGCCGCTCAGATCGCTAAGACTGGTATCCAGCCCATCGAGGCGGCGAATCGTAAACCGAGAATAATCCCACCCACCACGATCGCCCCCAGAGCGGTAACAAGGACCGCAGCGGCACTGATATCGAGCGCATCTCGTATGTGGGGATTATGTTCCTGAGTGATCGCACGTGCGATCGTTTCCAGGCCGCAATTGAACAATTCCGCGGCCAACACACTGCTAATGCATAGGACTAAGATGCACCATTCGATCGGTGTAACGTGGAGTTGAGCGGCCGCGGCAAGTACAAAACAGGCGACCGGCAGGTGCACGAAAAAACTGGATTGACCCTGACTGCCGACTCGAAGGCCTCGAAAAGCACACAGAAACTTTTGTGACCATCCAGGTTTTCGAGTGGGGAGGTTCATAGGTGGCTCATCCGTTGAATCGTAAGAATTATTCCAAGCCGTTCATTCCAACCGGTGGTATAGGCATCCCGCTCAGGCGATTAATACGACCCGGCAAGAATCGTGGTTCAACCAAGAGACCAACTCCGAAATTGTCTCGGCTATGGTCGTAATTGAAGCCGAGACCTACCAGGAATGATTCGCCAACGCGGACAATCTGACCACGCTGACCAATATTGCCAGTGTCTCCTAGATCGACGGAACTTCCGTAGTTGATCAGCCATTTGTGGTCGAGGCGAAAGCTGGTCGAGCCGAACAAGATGGTGCTCTGAAAAGGTCCGTCGACGCCGCGAATCCCGCCAGCATATCGAAGTTTACCAGGTCGACTCACGACACCCGCAAGCGACGCCGTTCTCAATCCATCTTCGAAAAAGTCGAACTGGCCATCGGAAACAATGCTCACTCGATCACCGACATTCCAGACGAAGTCATAGTTCACCAGCCCGACGGATTCTCCGAAGTTGTCGCGATCCGGTTTAGGGTAGAAGAAAGCGCCTAAGTTCAAGGTGATATAGTCGATAACTCGTTGACTGCCAGGCAAGCCTCGCTTGGTTTGCCAACGTTGACGAGCGTTGACTTCAAAGAGCATCAGGTCGTCGGCTACCTCCGTTGTAGGTGAAGTGAGGTTGCGTTGGATACCTGATCGCAAGGCATAGTAACGTTCATCAAATCTGAGCGGCACATCGCCGCCGGCAATACCACCAAAGGTATCGAAGAAGAAACGTCTTCGGAAGAATTCGATCGAGTCGTCGTCCAGTTGGTCATAAAGCGGAAGGTTTTCCAGCAAAAAGTCGCTGTTCGCATAAAAGAAGTCGCTCTCAATGACCACCTTGTGCGCCAGTCCATTCAAATTGAATAGCTCGCTACGAACCGTTGGATCGACACGCCAGAAGGGAAGGCTGCTACGTACTCCTAGCTGGCCCAGCAGACGCGTGGCCTCATTTCGTTCGATGTCTTGTTTCCAATAGGCGAATTCTCCCGACGCATAAGGCACGATTTTCGTCGGTCCCACCGAAAGCGGCATACTGATCTCGTTGCGACTTGCAGCCCGGAGCCCCTCTCGCTCAAACTCCCACGCCAGCGGATCAAACTTGGCCAAGTCCGGAGGGAAAATCGGGGCTGATGCAGTGAGCAGCTTCGGGTAGCCGACGTTGGTATGGCTGAAAACCGTGAAGTTGTCGCCGAACACCGGTTGTCCCAGCAAGTAATGATCGAAGCGCGGAAGCCATTCGGTCTCTGTGAAGAAGTCGTTGAGCCGGACTTGGGACCAGAAAGCCCACGAATGATTGTCGCGAGTCTTCCTTAACTCGATGCCCGTTGCCTGGTCCTTTTCATCGTCCCATTCTTCTTCGTAGTACTCCTCCAGGAAGTTGCGATCACTGATGAGCCCGAATTCCAAGGTAAATTGCAGATCGTGATGCAACTCTTGACGATGACGTGCAAGAATGCGGCCCCGCCTGTTGGTTTCTAACGGCACCCTGCGTCGTCCACGACCTAAGTTGTCGAAGCCCGTGTCGTAGATTCCCCACGCGTCGAAGAAACCATAAACTCGGCCGTCATGGTTCAAGAAACGGTTGCGGTCGTATCGGAAGTTGGTGCCGAGCCCGAAGCCACGCTTGCTGAAATAGTCGAGAGAACCTGTCCAGGTTGTGCCCGGAGGCGCTCGTCGCATACCCAGCAGTTGAAAGAGATTCCAGTCCGTCTCAATCTGATTGCCGTAAACCTGATCGTTGCGAACCGCAACCGATTCCAAGTAGAAAGCTGGCCTGTCCAGATCGCCCGCTAGAAACGGCCAGTAAAAGACCGGCCAACTATTCAAATAGACCAGGTTGTTGCGCGCATTGATTCGTTTCTGAGCTGGATCGCCGCCCCCGAACAACGAAGATTCCGTCAAGGTCGGGCCGATGGCGTCCGGAGCATCCTGAAAGGTGAATTGTCCCGATTGCAACCAGTAGCCAGGAACACCAAGCCGACTTGTCGTCAGCGCTCCGTTGAAACCCTGAAAGTTGTACTTGTCAATCTGTTGCAAGACTTCCGCTTTCAGACGTATCAGTCCTTGATAGCCTGGAATGGGCGTCAGTAATTCACTGTTCAGCACCACGCCGCGCTCTTCTTGCACGTTGTAATACATGCGGTCGGCGTAGATCACACGATCGCCTTGGCGGAACACGATGTTCCCCTCCAGATAAAACTCCAGAGGAGCATCTCCTGATTGGGCGCTGTTGCCTTCCAGGTCAGGCAGAGAATTCGAAGGCGTCCAAATCACCAGACGATCCGTCGAAATATCAACCGTATCGAATCCATTCAGATTATCGATGATGATATTCACGCCCGAGTCGATAACGCCGATCCGTTCAAGACCATCATTACTGGGGAACCAACGAAGCTGCCAACGAACACTGCTGCGTGAAAAGACGCGAATGCGCCGTTGACCAGCGTTCGCCATTGGTGATGGAATCGGTGTTCCTTGAGGAACTGCCTCGGTTGTCGAACCGCCACCAAAAATGCTGGGAGGTGGAAGGATTTGACCTTCGAGAGGAAGTTGTCCCAACGTTGTTGACGGGATCAGTAAGAAAAATAGCAACGTGATCGGAATGCCCAAGCGCATGAATAGCCGTGAGCGCAATCTGAGCGCACCCTCAAACGGCTTCGCGTTGTGCATCGACGCGTAACTCAGGTTTCAAGCTTCCTTTTGCGAAAAGTTGACCGAGATCCGACGAGAAAAGGTTCCAGACGAATGGTCATCGAGCTGATGAACCGGCGGCCCCGCTCCGTTCGGAGTGGCGGGATTATAGGAATGCCCCTACGATGGAGCAAGGCGGGTTGAGAATCGGTTCGTCGCAGCAATTCCCTTATTCTCAAAGGGTTTGCGTTTTGGTCGAAGATGCTGTCTCAGCAGTGCGCGCATCGAAACGGCGTGCACGGAAACTTGGAACAACGGTGAATCGGTGAATTTGAATTCGGTTGTCGATGGTTTGATCAAATGGCGATATCCAATGCTGGCACTGGCATTGCTGCTGGCTTGTAGTGCCGCTGTCGTCTCGCAAAACCTTCGTTTTGACCGCTCCGTCGAAAACATGTTCCCCGCCGACAGCCCTTTGTTGGTCTCCTATCACAAATTGAAAAGGACTTTCGGGGGTAACGAAATCGTGCTCGCCGTTTACGAGGACGATCAGTTGTTTGCCACCGATGGGCAGGGGATTCGACGCTTAAGAGCGTTGCGGGAGCGATTGGAGGCAGTGCCTGGTGTCAAGGCAGTGCTATCGGTTGACTTGCCATTGCCGGGCGATTTGATTGTTAACAACAACCCGCTGTCACGCCGCACCCGCGAGCTTTTCGAAGGTTATACCCACAATGCAGATGGGAATACGGCGTCTCTCGTTTGCATGCTTCAACCCAAAAACCGGGCGTCTGTTCCAAGAAGGGAGACGGTCGACGGCATTCGGGACATCATGCACAGCCTGCCGGAGCCCTTGCAAAACGGTCAGATCACGGGTGAGCCTGTTTTGGTGGTCGATGGTTTTCGATATGTCGAAAACGATGGGGCACGCCTCGGTCGCTGGTCTGCCATGTTGCTGGGGCTGACGATCATTCTCTGCTTTCGAAGTCTACGTTGGGTTATGATTCCGATCGCTATCGTCGAAATGTCGCTGCTGCTGACCAACGGGATTTTGGCCCTTCTGGAAATACAATTGAGTATGGTTAGCTCGATGTTAACCGCAGTCGTGATGGTCGTGGGTGTTGCGACAATGGTTCACGTGATTCTGCGGTTTCGCGAATCGCGAGAGCTAGGCCTCTCGACAGAGGAGAGCTTACGACGTACCTGCCGATTACTTCTCATTCCGATTACTTGGGCCTGCATCACAGATGCAGTTGGCTTTCTGGCCTTGACCGTGTCGAGCGTGGGACCGGTTCAAGATTATGGCATCATGATGGCAATTGGTTCGTTGATGGTTCTGCTGAGCCTGGTGTTGATTTTACCCGGGGCTGCTTTGTTGGGCAGAATTGATTTGGATCCCCGTTCACCTTGGGGGGAGGCTGGCCTGGCAGATCATCTTCAGGGTCTTCTGCAGACGGTCGTGCACCATCCACGTGCACTGGTGGCGGGTCTTGTGGGGGTGACTGGATTTTTGATGTGGGGGATCTCCTTCCTGGACGTAGAAACTGACTTCACCCGGAACTTTCGTGCTGATAGCGATATCGCAAAGGCCTACAACTATGTGGAGGACGAGTTGGGTGGGGCGGGAGTATGTGACATCGTGATTCCGGCTCCGGAACGGCTCGACTGGCCGTTTCTGGAACAGGTTCGAGAGATGCAACTGGAGCTTCGCGAAGGGGAAGAGTCGTTGGCGGGTGTTACCAAGTCGTTCAGTTTGGCCGATGCGGTGATTGAACTTTCGCCGGTTGATCTATCAAAACAGCCAGGGCCTTTAAGGAGCGGGCTGACTCAGACTGGACTGGCAGCGATGCGTGGATGGATGCCCGTCTTCTTTGATGCCATGTACAGTTTGGATCCAGAGACGAATCAAAAGTATTTCCGTGTGATGTTGCGTGTGCAGGAACGACAGTCTTCTCAACAGAAGCAGGCGTTGATCGATCGGTTGGAAGACATCAGTAAAAAACGTTTTGAAGGGGCTGAAGTCACTGGTTATTTCGTCTTGTTGACTCACCTCATTGACAGTGTATTACGGGATCAATGGCGCACCTTTCTTGTTGCCGTGATTGGTATCGGCGGCGTGATGTGGATCGCTCTGCGAAGTCTAAGGCTGGCTTTGATCGCGTTGATACCGAACGCTTTGCCGATTCTGATCGTGCTGGGCGGCATGGGTTGGGCCAGTCATTTTTTCTGGCCCGAACTCAAAATCAACATGGGAACGGCCATGATCGCGGCCGTCTCCATGGGACTTTCGATCGACAGTTCGATCCACTACATGTTTGCCTTTCAGCGAGCGCGTCGCGAAGGTTTATCTGTCTCAGAATCGCTCGAACGCGTTCAACACAACGTTGGCAAGGCGATGGTGCTGTCGACCCTGGCGCTGATCGTTGGCTTCACCGTCTTATCGACCAGTCGTTTCGTGCCGACCGTTTACTTCGGCGTGCTGGTGAGTCTGGCAATGTGTGGAGCTCTCGCCGGCAACCTGTTGGTGTTGCCGGCGTTATTGAGTATTTTCGAAAGACGTCGAAGTACGACGTGATCCGTGAATACTGGTTCTCAAATATGATGGTTTACCATTACTCGATGGTAAAGCGATGGACCGTTGTCTGTTCGAAGGTCTCGCCCGGTTTCAAAATCGTATTGGGGAACGACGCCTGATTGGGGGAATCCGGATAGTGTTGCGTCTCGAGACAGAAGGCATCGTGCTTGTTGTGGCCGCCGCCCGCTTCCGTGCCGTCCAGGAAGTTCCCCGAGTAGAACTGGATTCCCGGCTGAGTGGTCAGGATTTCCATCACGCGACCGGAGGCGGGATCCTTCACGCGTGCCGCGAGTTGGAGTGTGCCATCTTGTGATCGCAATGCGTAACAATGGTCGTAACCGCCTGGATCACCGGTCATTTGTTCGATGCGCGATCCAATCGTAGCCGCCTGGGTGAAATCCAGTGGAGTTCCCGCGACGTTCGTCAGTTCGCCGGTCGGGATCATGGTGTCATCGATGGCAAGATACTGGTCGGCTTCGAGCGTTAGTTCCTGGTCTAGCATCTTTCCGCTATCGGCTCCCGCAAGATTCCAATAGCAGTGATTGGTCAGGTTCACCGGTGTTGGTGCGTCGGTCGTGGCTCCAAACACCATTTTCAATTCATTGTCATTGTTGAGAGTGTAGGTAGCACTGACCGTCAGTTCGCCAGGGTAGCCTTCTTCACCGGCCGGGCTCACTCGTGTGAAACGGACTCCGACTTCGTTGTCGGTTGCGATCTCTTCCGCCTGCCAAATCTGACGGTCAAATCCGTTTTCGCCACCGTGAAGGTGATTGGGGTCGTTATTTGTCGCCAACGTGTATTCCTGGTCGCCCAGGGTGAATTTGCCTCCCGCGATGCGATTGCAAAAACGACCGACGGTCGATCCGAAGTACGGGTGTCGATTCAAATAACCATCCACCGAATCGAATCCCAGCGTGATGTTTTCAAGATTTCCATCGCGATCCGGTACCTCGACCGCAGTCACGTGCGCGCCATAGTCGGAAAGCTTGACGACCAGTCCATTCTTGTTGGTGCATACGAATTGATGAACTTCTTGGCCGTCGGCAGTANTTCCAAAACCTTCTTTTGTGATCTTCATTTCAGCTTCTTGCGTTGAGGTCGTGACGCGATTATTGGATTCTTGAGGTTTGCAGGCGGTGGTCATCAAGAGGGCAGCAATCATTGCCAACCACTTCGAACCAAAACCGAACCTTCTTGTTGCAATACTCATCAATATCTCCCAATCTGCATCGCTTGCGAGTTACCAGGACAACACCTTGTGGAGCCAGCGTCGTTTGGAGCCAGCGTCGTTTGGAGCCAGCGTTGTCAACGGGAACAGCAGTTTACACCGAAATCGACAACTGTACACGCTAGCGCACAGTCGGAATTCTACCGGCGAAAGACCAGAGGGAGGCAAAACGATCGTGTCACAGCAGAAAGCCTACAGCAGGCTCTCCAGCAAAAGCCGAAGCTTTCTGAGTTCCGCGGTGTGATCAGCATCCTTGAAAGGCTGGATTTGAATGCAAAGGCCGCGATCGTAATTTACGCGGTTGAGCATATTGATCAATTTGCCATAGTCGATTTCGCCCTGACCAACACGCACCAGAAGCTCGTCCTTGCTCGTATCCCGAAGATGGACGTTGTACGTGTACTTGTAGAGTTTGTCGTAGTTGCGACTGCCATTCGGCTGACAAACGTAATGGCTCGGATCCAGCGTCACGCCCAGACCCTTCACGTTGTCACAAAGCACGACCACCGTATCCGGATCTTCCGAAAGGCGACCCACTTGGCTGCGAATGCTGACCACGGCGCTTTCCATCGTTGCGATTGCGACCAGCCGCCGTAAATGTTCAACCTCCTCGTTAAAGGGGGTTCCGAGTTCCGCGGACGGGACGGTCAGCGAGGCGACCTTGGTTGCCTTGGCCAGACGACAGCATGCAGCAAACTGGTCGTAGTGAGCCTCGCCCGTGGCTCCGATCTCCACCGTGTATCCCGTGATCCCCATCCGGTGCGTATCTCGACAGATTGCGATCGCCTTCTCTTCGTCAGCGAGCACTTGCTCAGGGGTTAAATGGATCGAACCGTCTCGGATGGCGATCTCAACGTTGGAAAATTCCAAATCCGTGAGTCTTTCATAGACATCCAGTAAAGGCATATCCTCAAAACAATCCGTTGATGCCGAAACGATCACTGTGAATCTCCCAAAGGCCACCCGTTCGTCGATGATTAATGAGACTGATCGGATAGCTTAGCGAGATTTCACGATTTCAGGCAACACCAGCACATTCCTTTAAAAATATGCCGGGAATCTGCGGAATCTACCCCAGAACCGGCTGAAATCGTACTCGAGCCGCGTTCCTGGACACTTTTGGATCAAGGCTCATGTCCTAAAATAAGGGTAGACGGTTTTTTGAAACCGGCTTTTGGCGAATTAGACGCTTCCCCGCCATCGAGGCGATAACCCTCGCAGGAGTCATTAATGAATAGTCCGCAGCAACCCAATCATGATGCTCAAGCTGCATCTGACAGTTCTCAACCGAATTCGTCGACGCCGATACGACCTGAGGTGGTGTCAAATCATCCCGCTCCGTCTCGGACGAACCCGACCCCACCGACCTCGGGGGCGGGCCGTCGTTGGATGGTCCGATTCATTTGGATCGGATGTATCGGCGCGTTCATGGGCCTCATGTTAATGAGCCTTCTTTTTACAGGGTTTCAAGGTTACTTCGACGACGGTGGAGGCATCCAGGAAGGCTTTTTTTCAGGATCGAAATGGGGCTCCGACAAGATTGCCATCATTAATATCAAAGGGGTGATTGCCTCCGGTGAAGGTTATGTGAAACGCCAGATCGATCGTGTCAAAAATGACGGAAGCGTGAAGGCCGTTGTGCTGCGTGTCGATTCTCCAGGGGGAACCATCACCGGTTCCGACTACATCTACCATCACCTTAATAAGATGAAAGAGGAACGCCAAATCCCGATCGTTGTCAGCATGGGAAGCATGGCTGCTAGCGGAGGCTACTATGTCGCCATGGCCGTTGGCGATGATGAAGACACCATTTTTGCCGAGCCGACGACGACCACCGGCTCGATCGGAGTCATTATCCCGCATTATGACCTGAGCGGCCTGTTGGAACGCTACGATGTCAAAGATGATTCCTTAGTCAGCCATCCTCGAAAACAGATGCTCAGCATGACGAGGCCCATTGATCCAGATGATCGCAAGGTATTGGAAGCCTATTTGCAGGAAGCGTTTAAGCGATTCAAGCAGATCGTTCGATCAGGTAGACCGAAGTTGCGAGAAAATGAAGAGGCTCTGAACGCGTTGGCGACGGGTGAGATATTCACCGCCACTCAGGCTCAACAGAACGGCCTTGTTGACCAACTTGGATTTATTGAAGAAGCGATNGATCGAGCTGCCGAAATGGCGAATCTCAATCTGGATGATGTTCGAGTCGTCTCTTACAAATCACCGGTCACCTTGATGGATGTCTTGATCGCATCGCAGGCACCCCGAAGTGAATTGGCTGATCTCAAAGCCTTGCTCGATCTGTCGGTGCCACGTGCCTACTATTTGGCAACCAGTTTGCCCCCATTAGTTTCCGTATCTGGACCACCGGCGTTAGCGCCGCAGATGAATGCTCAACGCGAAGAGTAGTTGCGTTTAAAATGCCATGCCTCAGGGGGCGGTGGTATCCGAACGCGTCTCATCAGCATTAGACGGCTCGGCAGGTGCAGACGGTGGTGGAAGGGGAGGAGGCAATGGTTTCTCACCGTCCGGGCGTGGCGGGGGTGGTCGATGGGATCCGCGGCGATCCTTTCGGTCTCTGCCCGGTCCACCGTCACGGTTTGGGCCGCCTCGCATGCGACGGTCACCTCGATCGTGTCCCCAATGAGGTGGACCGCCCTTGATGCGTCGTCGCATCTGATCGCGAAAGTACATACGACTTAGCTCAAATTGCATACGATCTCTTGGCATTCGCTCGAGTTCTTCCCGTTCTTCGGGCCTCAGATCTTCACGGAAGTAACGCTCGAGTTCCTCGGCGCTGATCTTTGGAGGACGCATGCGGCTTGCCGTAGCTGCATGAATCCAACTGCGAGCAAGTTTTCGTTTGTCGGAATCTGTCTCTTGAGCTCGAAATTCTCGTTGAGCTTCTTGGGATAGTTTGTCGACAAGCTTGTCGATCTGAACCGATGTGGGAATGTCTTCGTCTTTTTCCAGCACCATTTTCAGCATTTGAAGATTGCGCCGCCGTCGGTCAACTTTGCTTAATGATTCNCGTTCAGAAGAATCCAATCGTGCCAACATGCGTTCCTGATCGCCTGAGATAAGTTCATCATCGAGCCACGTGAAGATTTCACGGACGTCGTTCATCGAAAGTTTTCGAGTGGTAAAGCGGCCGAATCGATCAATCTCCGAACGCCGCTTGATCTCCCGGATTCGTTCCAGTCTTTCATCAGGAGATAAGGAAAGCAGATCGATCCGTTGGCTGGTCGAGAGCGTCTTTAACCAGGCTGAGTATTGTTCAACAACAGATTGCAACTGTTCAACATCCGAATGGCTCTCGATTGAATCGTGAAGTTGCCGCATTCGATCCTGTTCTTTNNGAGGAAGCCGGTCAAATTGCTCTCGTTTGCGCAGTAATTCTTCCTTCTCGCTGCTCGATAGATTTTCGATTTTCTCCCGCACAAGCGCATCATCAGCTTGAAGCGATGCTTGGCTGAACAGGCATGCAGCCAAGATCAGGGCGCAATTCCAATGCCCTGGACGGCGGATGAACTCGTTATTGATCCGGATATTCATCGAAGAGCCCTTCAGAATTCAGTTGCTCGAGAAAATGGAGGTCGTCGATATGTTGATAAACATCAACGCGTTCAATGACGGGAAGGTCCTCCATCAGTTGTTCATCGGGACTTTCCAGGAAATGACGACGCGNCAGAAAGCCGAGTGGCAGACAGGCTAGAACAATCGCGATGGTGAATAGAGGCCACAATTGTTTTTTTCTCGTTGCAGAACTCTGTTCCTTCTCCACTTCCTGACTCATCTGAACCGCAACCATTTCGACGGTCGTCTTGGTGAACGCCTCGTCGATGGTCGGTTGAGGCAGATCGTTCAAGAGGTCCCACGAACGTTCCAGCTGATTCAGTGTTTTTCGGAAGTCGGCATCCCGGGCCAGTCGTTCTTCCACCGCTTTCGCCACATCCGCATCCACCTCGCCGTCGAGGTAGGCGACGAGCATCTCTTGATCCGGATCAGCGGAATTCAAGTTGTTTATGGGATCTGTCATGACGAATGAGTTTAACGGGAATCTCAGGTTGTTGATGAATCGTCGGGAGAGGAATCGTCGACAAAGTCCTCGACTCCTGAGCCCTGGTCAATGTAGGGTTGCAAAACAGTTTTTAGATTGGTTCGTGCGCGGGTCAAAAGAGATTTAATCGCGGATGTCGACATGTCCATCGCTTCGGCAATGTCGGCATAGCTCATCCCCTCAAACTTACTGAGNAAAACGGCCATTCGTTGTCGTTCATTGAGAGTTTCCATCGCCAGTTGTACCATTTCAGCTCTTTCCGCTTTGTCTAATCGGCGGGCGGGCATGAGGCCACTAGCAGCCTCCGCCATTTGTTCCAGCGGATTGACGCTCATGGCACCGGTGTCGCTGCCAGCAACATGGACCTCTTTTCTTCGTGAACGCGAACGATGCGAGTTTTTGGCGACGTTGTTCGCGATGGTGAAAAGCCAGGTTGAGAATTTCGCGCCCGCCACATACCTTTGCCTTGCTCGAAAAACACGCAGGAAGACCTCTTGCGTCAGGTCTTCTGCGAGCTCGCGGTTGCGAACGAGGTTTTCCAGGACCGTTAGCAGCCGGCCTTGGTAACGTCGGACGAGTTCCTCAAAGGCGGCTGCGTCTCCATCCCGAACGCGCAGCATCAAACGTGCATCTGGATCGATGGTTTCATACGTTCGAGTCGCTGCATCCAACTGCTGCAAAATCGACCTCAATTAACGAAAACGTGTCCAAGGAACTCAGCTCGCGGCTTCCGTTTGCCGCTTGCACGATACTAAACACCGGAGAGGCAATAAAGTTTTGCAGCCTTTGCCAGGAAATTTTGGCCGTGATTTGCTCATTTTTCCCGAGTGTTCCTCGATGAGGGGGCAGGTGGTGGGGGACCTGCTTNGCCGGTCTCTCGTCTCGACGGTCCCTCCAGGGACACGGTCTGCGGCGATGGCCTCTGACTTTGACGTCGAAGTTGCCCGCAGGCAGCATCAATTTTGTCGCCCTTACGTTGTCGAATTTGAAGCTGAATGCCCTGCGAGGTTAATGTCTTGCAAAAACGCTGAGTTGCCAAAGCGTTGGGAGTTCGGTAGGGCAGGCCATCTACTGGATTGTAAGGAATCACATTCAGCAACGCGTTGCGACCGCGAAGGAGATTTGCGAGTTCCTGCGCATCCTCAACTCGGTCATTCTCATCCGCCAGCAGCACGTACTCGAATGTCAGTCGTCGACCAGACGCGGCAAAGTAACGGTCGGAGGCTTCCATGATCGCCTGCAACCCAATCTTGTCGTTTACCGGGACTAATCGATTCCGCAGCGTGTCATTGGGNGCATGGAGCGAAATCGCGAGGTGATAAGGGACCGAAAACTCGGCAAGCCGATCGATCGATCGTGGCAGGCCCACCGATGAAATGGTGATCCGGCGTGCACTGATGCCCAGACCCGTCCGTTGATGAGCCCAATCAAGGGCCGGAAGTAGCTGGTTAAGATTTGCCAACGGCTCACCCATCCCCATCACGACGATATGGCTCAATCGCTCCTCTTTCGGAAGCAACTGTTGGAGGCGTATCATCTGTTCGACGATCTCGTCGAAGCTGAGATTGCGCTTCACTCCATCCAGGCCACTGGCACAAAAGACGCAGCCCATTGCACAGCCGACCTGCGTGCTGATGCAAATCGTTCGTCGCTCTCCGTCACGGAGGAGCACGCATTCAATTTCGCTGCCGTCTTGAAACCGTAGCAAAAGTTTTTCCGTCCCATCTTCCGCAATGGTGTGCCGGGCGATTTCCGTCGTCCAAAAGGCAAACGTCTCGCGCAACTGCTGACGTAGGCCCTGCGGTAGATCGGTCATGTCGTNAAAATCGGCGGCTCTCCCTGAGAATAGCCACTTGACGATTTGACGATATCGGAATTCAGGCTGGCCATTTNTCCTTAACCAGTCCTGGAGCTTGTTCGAAAGTGATGAAAAAATGCCTGACATGCTCGCATTCTAGCCGAGACGCTTCGTTTCGTGGATATTAGGCTTTGACAATGGATTTGTTGGCCACCTATCGATTCACGGAAACCAGTCTCTTACGGAAACCAGCCCATGCCTCCTAAAGCCANAACATCCCAGGCCGACCTCGATCTGTTGATGCAGTTGATGCGGATTCCCGGCAAAAGCGGCGAAGAAACCGAAGTTGCTGAGTTGATCACCGAGCGTCTGGTGAAGGCAGGAGCCGATCCCCGCTGGATTGTCCAGGACTGTGCTCATCGATCGACTCCGATTAAAGGTCGCTGCGGCAACCTGATCCTCAAAATCCCCGGCACGCGACAGCCACGGCGTTTATTGGTCTCCCACATGGATACCGTGCCGCTTTGTGTCGGAGCGGAGCCCGTTCGCAAGGGAAACGTGATCCGGTCACGTAACCCTCGTACCGGCCTCGGTGCGGATAATCGAGCCGGATGTGCGGTCATCCTGCAAGCAGCACTCACCCTGTTGAAGAGCGATCAACCACACCCGCCANTGACCTTTCTCTGGACCGTTCAAGAGGAGATTGGCTTGCATGGTGCCCGTCATCTGAGTCTTGCCAAACTCGGAAAGCCCAAGCTGGCATTTAATTGGGACGGGGGAAAGGCGAATAAACTGACCATCGGAGCGACGGGCGGCTATCGCATGGAGATCGTCGTGCGGGGACTGGCCAGTCATGCGGGCGGAGCGCCGGAGGAAGGAGTCAGCGCGATTGCGATTGCCTCNCTGGCTATCAGCGATCTACATCAACGGGGCTGGCATGGCTTGATCCAGCAGAACGGGAAGCTCGGCACCAGTAACATCGGGGTGATTGAGGGAGGAGCGGCCACCAACGTTGTCGCCGATGAAGTTCGATTGCGAGCGGAAGCTCGGAGCCATGATTCACGTTTTCGCCAAAAGATCGTTCAGCAGATTGAACAGGCATTCAAGCGGGCGGCCAAGCAGGTCAAAAATACCGACGGCAAGGCGGGAAAGGTCGAGTTTGACGGTCGCTTGGACTATGATTCCTTTCGTCTACCCACCGCTGAACCTTGTGTGGAAGAGGCAGCTGCCGCCGCTCGTCAAGTTTCTGGTGATGTCGAGTATGCGATTGCCAATGGAGGTTTAGATGCCAATTGGTTGTCTGCTCGAGGAATTCCTACTGTCAGTCTCGGCTGTGGACAGGAAAATCAGCACACANTCGCNGAATGGCTCGACGTCAGCGANTTTCGAACGGCCTGTGATATNGCCCTGCGATTGGCTCAAGGAGATCCGGGTTAATGGAACTCGACGAAGAATTGTGCCTCTGTTTTCACGTTAAGAAACGGAAGGTCGTGAATTACCTCCGCATCGAGCGGCCACAGCACGTGGCTCAACTGAGCGAATGCTTTGGGGCCGGGACAGGGTGCGGATGGTGCCGTCCTTTTCTGAGGCAACTGTTTGAGGCGTCGCGCGGAAGCCAGACGGAAGATGGGCTGCCGACGGCCGAAGAGTACGCTCAGCAACGTGCCCGCTACGTCCAGTCAGGCAAGGGAACGCCTCCACGGGGAGCCACTCCCGTGGATAGTTCGCCTAATCCTGACGATTGACGCAACAGGACTCAGCGATCGATCTTCGCGAATTCCGTATCTGTATCCAACTGACTGCCGGTAGCGACGATCGATTCATTTCGCTATCATAAGCGTGCTCGAAACGGAACCCATATCGTTTGGGTCCTCTCCTTCTGTAGCCCGGGAATGGACGGAAAATGGCACGCAAAGTCGTAAATAGAAAAGAGTTGCGAGCTGAGAACGAGGCTGCGGAACAGGCCGGAACGACCAAAAAGAAGGCGAAGAAGAAAGCCGCCAAACGGGCCTCACGCGCCAAGTCAGTGGCCGATGTTCGCATGAAATTGTTTTGGGGAGTCTTCAATCAGTCCCTGAAACGAGTCGCTCTCTACGATTTCAGCCAAAAGAAACAGGCGGAAAAGAAGGCGACGGAACTCTCCAAATCTGGAAAGTCACCTCATTTCGTGCAGAAGGTCAAAGAGGTGATCGAGGAGTAGTTTTACTCTCTCGATTCGAGCTTCGAAGACCGGCCCGCCGTTATTCAAAAGTTTTTGCGATCGCGGTTCGTAGCTCTGACGCACTGAGAGATCGCTGGTCCGAGATGCGATTATTCGGATCGCCTCCGACAGAAGCTGCTCGGACGCCTAAGACAACCACTGAGCAAGATGATCAATCGTTGCTGGGCTATCTAACGACAGTTTGCCAAAGCCTGTCTCAGCACCTGCCTTCCGTGCCAGATCCTGGTGCTCTTCAAAATTCGTAATCAACATGACGGGTACCGTGCGCAAGCCGTCATCCAACTTAATCTCTTCAATGATGCGCAGGCCGTCGCTGTAGTCCTGGTCCAGTTTGCGATTGACCAATACCAGATCGAAATTTGATTGTTGCATCATCTCCATCGTGTCTTCGAGGCCGTGAGCTTGCGTTACGTCGGCGTCGAAGTTGCGTTCGATAAGACCACGGATTGCTGAGTGATCTGGGCCGCAGTTGCCCACATCCAATACTTTTTTCGGCATGTCAGTGGGCTATTCCGCCTCTCCAGCATCCTCGTTTTGAATCGCGAACAGGTGCGTCTTGTTCGCAATGTAAAGGACGTTGTTGGCAACGATTGGCGTACTGTAAACCGAATTGCCCATGTTGATTTCGGCAATCGGTTCCTGCGGTTCCGCGGTCAGTTCGAAGATACAAACGTCACCATCTTCATCCCCGATGTAGACGTGATTGTCCACAATCAAAGGGGAACCCCAGGCCGCGGCAAGCATGTCGTAAGTCCAATGCACCTTGCCAGTCTCGGCGTCGAGACAATGAAAGAGTCCGCTAAAATCGGCGATGTAGAGCAGGTTATCTTGAATCGCGACGGTGCCACAGCTGCGGTGCATGGTTTCTTCGAAATCGAATTCGCCATCGCCGTTTTGATCGAAGCGATCGTAATGCCAAATGACAGCCGAATTGGGATTGTCGATCGCAACATCGCCGTCCTCTTCGATAACGGCCTGAATACGGCGATGTTCGATGGGTGTGTCACGATCCTCGACATTGACGGCTAACTCAGGACTCACGTCGCCTCGCTTCGTCGGGTCGATACACCAGAGATGTCCGATTCCTTCGCCATGTTCCGGATCCTGTCCGACAGCGACGTACACGCGGCCATCATAGATAACGGGTGTGGCGATAATGTTGTTCCGAGTTCCTCGTCCCCCCAGAATCCATTTGGATTCCTTGGGATTGGCGTCGAATTTCCAGAGCAGTTCGCCTTTGCCGTCTTTTCCCTCGTCGACTTTGAAGCTGTAGACCCAGCCGTCACCTCCAGCAAAGATCACCTGAGGAACTCCGCCGAGTTCGCCGATGGCAGGAGACGACCACTGACCGTGAAGAATGTTCACGCCAGGTGAATTGTCCGTCCAATAGACCTCACCCGTATTCTTGTTCATGCAGATGAAGCTGGGAGCTTCTGGAGCAGGCAGGTTGATGTGTGACTCATCGAGGCCATTGGAGGTGTTCACGAGAAGGAAGTCGCCCCAAGATGTGACGGAGCAGCTGCACATGTTGTGTTGGGAAACGCCCAATTCGCTCATCATGTCAAAGGACCAGATGACGTCGGCTTCTTCCTTGGAAATTGTCGTTTCTTCCTTGAAAGGCCCATCATTTTCATCGTCATGGAACCCTTCGGTGTCGAGGCACAAGACTTCGCCACGACTGGAAACGAACCAAAGTCGCTTGCCTTCTACGAGTGGAGCACAGCAAATGCCCTGTAGAGGCCAGTCATGAACGCGGCCGGTCGGCAGCTTTTCGCTCGAATGTTGCCACAAGAATTCACCGTCTGACTCGCGGAAACAAACGAGACATCCGAGATCGACCTTTGCTGGATAACGTTTGATATAGCCTGCACCGTTGTTGGTGCCGACATAAACCTGACCGTCAGCGACGACCGGGTTACCGTAAGTCTGGCTGCCCACGCGAGCGACCCACTTGATATTTTCCGCATTGTCACTGATCCATTCACCGGTCTTGCGGTCGAAGCGTCCGCAGTCCCATTCACGACAGATGTCGACACCGACGGGGGTGTTGTTGCGGTAGGAGTTACCGCCCCACTGAGCCCAATCGCCACCGCTTTTGATTTCAGCGACCGAAACAGGTAGCAGTTTGTGATTGGACTGTTGAAGATCGTCGGCTCTGACAATCCCGAAAGGTTGTTCGCCGGGAATCAGGTTAACGGTCAGCGCGCCAAGCATGAAAGCGGCGATCAATGCAGTAACGGTCTGACGTGCTCGCACATTGCGTCGACGTGAAGACATAGCAGGGTTGACCTCGTAGTAGGGGTTCGTTTCTCTTGCCTTAGTTAGTGGAGACAGTTACGTTGTCGAGGAAGATCTCGGCATCCTTGGCGTTGCCAAAGAGGCCAGGGCTTCCTGAATAATTGGGCGCTTCATCGGTGGCTTCAATCGACCATTCTTCCGGTTCAGAATCGCCTTTCGGCCAAACCTTTCCACGCAAGACAGCCTTGCCGTCTTCCACCGAAGCTTCAAATTTCATTGTGTACCATTGATCGGGTTTCCAGGGGAAATCGATCGTCTGGGCCATTCGCAGTTGAGGGACCCAGGTGCGAATTTGAAGTTTTTGGCTCGCTCCCTGGAGATCCAAGGCATAGCCCTGAGCGATCAAGCCGATGTCGGGCAGTTTGTTGTCCTTCGTTGCTCCTCGAATGTCCGCTTGAATGGTGTAGTTGCTTAAATCTGAATGGCCGAACCAGCAACGACTTCGCGTGCCCTTGGGGATCGTCGTAATTTTGGTCATCACGCCTTCTCCACTGAAGTCGCGCTCGCCTTGTTCGACGGTCAGTTGGACGCCCACGTCGGGGACGTTGCCCCACGAGACACCTCGCAGCACTTGTTTGTCGATGAGGGTCTCGATGGCAGGATCCAAGGCAGCCTGAGCCTCCTCCAAATTGGTCGCGTCGGTACCCATGAAGCGTTGTAGGGCAGTCCATTTCTGTTGGGGAGTACTGTTGTCGTAAACCTGCTTGCCCCTACCCGTATTGGTGAAAGCGCTGTGCAGGTACAGGTAGAGTTGCGCCGCGAGTGGGTTTTCTTGCGTTAATTCGCCCAAAAGTTGGTCATCGACGGTCACGTGCCGGTAGCGAGCTCCCACCCATGTGATGGGGACGTTGCCGTCCGCAAAATCGAATTTCCACGGGAGACCCGGGACGACTCGGATCCGGGAGCTGCCGCTGAGAGAACCTGCGGTGGCTGTGACCATGACCGCTTGATGAGGTGCATCTTTGGCCGCTACAAATTTTCCATCCGACGAGATGTGGCC
The DNA here is from genome assembly GCA_002723275.1 of Planctomycetaceae bacterium. Taxonomy (GTDB): domain Bacteria; phylum Planctomycetota; class Planctomycetia; order Pirellulales; family Pirellulaceae. The sequence goes on along the minus strand of PBNZ01000004.1, from coordinate 46,575 downwards.
GGGGCCCGTAATCTGGAAGGTGGCACCCGACGCCGGACCAAGCGATTGGCCTCGTGAGTTGAACAGTTGTACCTGGAAATCCTGGCTCTCACCCGGCTTCATCAGCACTTCTGCCGGGACGACTTGCAGCCATGCCGGTTCCGGATCGTCCGCAATCGGGGCTTCTGCAACAGCGGCGGGTGCCTTCGTCAGGCCGGCCGTTTTGCTGGGATCGACCAGGCAGTAGAGAGCTCCCGTGGATTGCATGAAGATTCGACCGTGTGAACAGATCGGGGAAGCATGGCATTCCTCACCGGACGGAAGGCGACCTTTGCTCACGACGCTCGCGCCCTTCGCTTCCTCGGGTTCGTAGATCGCCCAGCGTCCGTTTGCCGAAAAGGCATAAACCTTGCCGTCGGCATGGAGCGGACTGGAACGCATCATACGACCTAAGGCGATGCGGCGGCCTATCTGATCCCCAGTCTTGGCATCAAAAATCTGAAGCTTTGCTCGGTCGTCGAAGACCCACAGTTGATCACCGATCAGTAAGGGTTGGGTACGGCCTGCCATGACTTCTTCGAGTTGCCAGTTGGCACCGTCTGCTGTCAAGTTCGCGCGCAGTTCGCCGTCAGTCTTCGACGTATTGATCGAAACGACAGAACCCATCGCGGTGCCCACAATGTTTTCTTCTGAATGGCCTGCGAAGACCGTTTCACCAGCGACCAGAGGTGGAGCGTTGACGCCTCGGCGTGAAAACTGGTATTGCCAGATCGGTCGACCTGTTCGTGGTTGCATCGACCAGATCGCGCCGTCGCCAGAGCCAAAGACGAGCGACTTTTGTTCATTGAGGACGGTCAGGGTCGGGCCGCTGTAGGTCGTGTCGTATGGCAACAGTCGCGTTCCCGAGAACCATACCACTTCCCCCGTTCGCTTGTCGAAGCCAATGAAACGATGAGCCGGTTTGGCCATCTCACCCCAGCCGATCACAATCGCACTGGTAATCACAAGATCGTCACAGATGATGGGAAAGTTGGTACGTCCGCCATAGGTGCTCAACAAGCCAAAGCGTTCGTGCAGCGGGATGACCCACTTCGTCTCACCGGTGGCAGCATCGATGCACTGAAAGTGGCCGCAAACGCCCTGCGCAAAGATCGTTCCCGTTTCGGGATCGCCGACACAAGACGACCAGCCGACGCGCGTATCCGGAACGTCCGACAGGTAAACATTGAACCGATTTTCCCAGATGGTTTCTCCCGTTTTCGCATCGACGCAAACGACTTTCTCGCCCTCGGTCTCCGTGGCCGGATCGGCGCGGACGATGGTGTATAGCTTGCCGTTCATAACGATCGGTGTGCTACGCCCACCTAGATCGTCACGCTTCCAGGCAACGTTACTGTCGTCGCCACCGCGCGGATCAAAGTCGTCGATGAGTCCCGTTTCACGCGATACCCCGTTGAACTCCGGGCCCCGCCAAAAGAGCCAATCCATCGGGTTTGCCGCAATGACCGGTTCCGATGATTCGATCGCGACCGTCTTTAACTCTTCGAGCTGGCTCTCGGCGTGCGATGTCGTCGTGTTGCTAGCCGGTTGCTCGCTGGGCGTGCACCCAATCAAGCCAGCAAATACCAATATTGCGATGAGGGACCAAGCGTGACCGAAGAATACCGGTCCGGCTTTCGTTCTGGATTTAGCAGTCATCGTCAAACCACTCGTCCTCCGGATCAAACTTTGGCAACACAAGGATGAGAACCTTCATTTTTCCGATCGCTCGGTGACGGACTCCAGGTCGGATAAGCACACACATCCCTGGCGCTAATGAGATCCGGTCGTCATCGAGTTGCATTTGTGCGTCGGCGTCACAATCCAAGATGTAATAGGTTTCCGTAAGTTGCTTGTGATAATGCAGCTTCGCATCCGCTGAAATCTCCGTGACATGAACCGTTCCTGGAAAGTCAGCCACGTTCGCGAATGCACGTCGAGCCAGGCCACAAGGGCATGGCACTGGTTCAAGTTGCCCGAAATCAACCAGTTCATAACCGGGGTCTTTGGGCCCCGCCGAGGTCGATGGGGTTGGCATAAGAGACGTTGGAATACTCCGATTTCATGGAGGCGGGCCGTGCATAATGCAAACAACCCACGTAATTTAACAAACCTGGAACGGCCCGGCTACAAGGTCCCCCGCTTGTCCTTGATCACCTATCCACTCACAAGAGGGGGCGATGCTGCTGGCTGTCCGCTTGTCTGAAGAAGAGTGGCTTGTGAATCGGATTGAGTCGAGCAATTCCGGGGGATCTTTCGCCCCAGCTCGATCTTCTGCCAGGCCAAATCCGAACGATTGGAACCCTCGCTGCTGCTCCCCGGCCAGGTCTCATTCCGAATACTCCAACCCCGAGATTCAGGCCGGAGAGTTTCGGGCAAGCGAAAAATGGTGGGTTTTCTACTGGTTAGCTCTGGTTTCCATGATTTATGGATGGTTTGGCGGGAGCGACGGGGCCGTCTGCGGCCGCTGTCAGAATCGGTAGATTTTGACCAGGTTACGATTTCCCTAGGGTTTGCTTAACAGTCTTGTTGCACCATTTCACTTCTTTTGCCTCGCCACTCTCAAGCAATTTCAACGGACTGACCGATACGGTATTTGACGCAAAAGAAACGATGTGCCTCGCCGGCACACCACATTGACTTACGGTTTGGTCCAAACGGGTCAAGGAGTGACTCGGCCAAAGTTGATGTGACCGTTGATCTGAATTGCGGGTTTCGACCCACACCCTCCGCGACAGACCTACCTACCCAACAGCACTATATCACTCTCAAGCGTTCAAGGACGAACTTTCGTTCTACGACTGGCGCTCGTAAAGTCGAGTGGTTTTGCGTTGTGTCTGCCACGAGTGACCAAACTCGCAATTCTTATTCGAAGGAGACCTCGGTCAATGAAATGGAACATTATTCTCTGTACGCTCGTGGTCGTTTTGGGACTTAGCACTCAGAGTTTCGGCTCCGGGTTGCTCGACCGATTGCTTGGTACGAGCAGTAGTTGTTGTGACAGTGGTTGTGACACCGGTTCCTGCGAACCAGCATGCGGCGCCGAAGATAGTTGCTGCGATGATGGTTGCGAAGCTTCCTGCGGTTCCGAACCTGCTTGTGGCGCTGAAGACAGCTGCGACGACGGTTGCGACTCGGGTTGTGATTCAGCCGGCTCGAAGCGATGTGGCGGATTGCTAGACAACCTGTTAAGCATCCGTATCCTCGAGCGAAGCTGCTGCGACGATAGTTGCGACGCTTCCTGTGGTTGCGAACCTGCTTGTGGCGCTGAAGACAGCTGCGACGACGGTTGCGATTCGGGTTGCAGTGCTCCCGCCAAGAGTTGTGGCGGTCTGCTCGAACGTCTCTTCAACCGCAAGCCTGCTAGTGGTTGCTGTGATGATGAATGCGATGCTTCCTGCGGTTGCGAGCCCGCTTGTGGCGCTCCCGTTATGGAACCCGCTCCCGTCGTTCAGCCTGCTCCAACAGCTGAAGAATCGGCCGCACGTCGAGTTGATCCTTCCGCCAAGCGAAAGAGTGAAATTACCGTTCGACGAGCAAGCCACGTGATCCGTTTCGGTCGCTAAGCTACTGCGTTTAACGAGTTGTTGAAGTCAAAATTAAGAAAGGCCGTCCTCATTGGGACGGCCTTTTTTTGGGGGGGGCTCGACTCGGCTCTTTCAGCAGGCCACGACAGAGCTCGGCCCGTCAGTTTTCCGGCGATTTCTGACTATTTAGTAATCCCAGCGTGTAGCCGACGAGGTCGTCTTTTTGGCGGCAAGTTTGCTTAAGTTGCTCGAAGCTCTGGCAAGCTTCGGAGAGGTCCAGCAAGCTGGGCGCCATCCCCGTTGTCGGTAAATTGTCCGGCAATAGTCGCACCGTCTCCTGGATGGCCTCCGTATTGCGTGACAATCGCGCCAACAGATCCAGGTAAACTTCGATGGCGATCGTGCTGTGTTCATAGGGATCGCACGTTTCGGCCTGTTCGCGGTAGTAGGCGACGGCCTCCTCCACATCGTTGCCGATTAACGCGTTGAGATACTTTCGGTGAGCCGGATAGAACTCAGCGAAGGGAGCTTCTGATGGATATTGCAACTGTTCGTCTAAGCAATCTCCATAGGCCGCCAGATCAACGGCCAACTGCAAGGAGGCTGCATCGTCCAGATCCCGAGCGAATCGCACCACGGAAGAAAGGTGAGTGGTATCGATGTGGTAAGAGCCATCCTGGAAGAGCCAGTCACGACCTTCGACTAGCTCGGCCAGTGTTGTTCCGGTCGGAGCTTTCTCTTCTTCTCGTTCGATATGGCCGGCGACGTTCTCAAAAAGTTCTTGATGAAGATGATTGACAAGTAATTCGGCGCCAATTTGCCGATTGACGCGAGGTTGGCCGTACATCGAAGATTCGTAGGTGGTAATCGAATTGCAGGTTCCGTAATGCGACAGCATGAGCTCGAAACCGCGTCGGAGATCGAGACCTTCTTGAAGGCAAAGTTCGATGTGTTCGTCAAGGTTGTCTTCGGTTGGCTGCTGATCCGCCAGGATGTTGCGGATGACGTTGTTGTCGCCTACCGGTCTCAGGTACATCCAACCCTCCCGCAGTTTTCCACTCTCGAGCAGGCGCGTGCCGACATGTCGGCAAGCCTCGATCAAGCCTTCCTCGAGTCCCTGGCGTGTGGCCTCGTCTAGCTCATCCCCCGAGTCGTTATATCGGAGGGGTAACCCGAGTCCGTGTCGGAGCTTCATCTTGAGTGCTTCGAACAGCTCGTGATGTTTGTCCTGACTCTCGAGAGTATCAATCAGTTGGTCGAGGACGGCTGCGGGGCCGCCTTCGCCAAGAACGGTGTCTAAGCGAGTGAAAGCGTTCTGATTGTCGGTCATGTTCAGGAGAATGGTGGGGCCGATCGGCAGGTCTGGGAATCTCTTCGGAGTGCAAAACGACCCAATCACCCCGCCGATACGGTGACTGTTCGAAGATTGCACCCGATCATCGTAACAGGCGCAACTGATCGCGGGTAGTTGATGGGACAACGGGTGATTCCGGAGCGGATTTGCCTGCGGTGCCACTTTTCCCGCATCAGCGGCTTCACTACGATAACGGACATGAATGCTCAACAAGAAAATTTTAGCGGACTTCGGGTGGCCTCCTTCGAAAGTCGTCGTGCCGACGATACCGCCCGACTGATCGAAAAACACGGCGGCCAGCCCTTTGTTAGCCCTTCCATGCGCGAAGTGGCCATGGAGGCCAGTGCGAATGTGTTGAATTTCGCCAACGAACTGGTGACGGGGCAGATCGATCTCGTGGTGTTGATGACCGGGGTTGGTTTTCGGCACCTGTTGGAAATGGTCGAAAAGCATACCGATCGCGAGCGGTTTCTCAACTCGCTCGCCGATGTGACGACGGTCGCTCGTGGTCCGAAACCGGTGGCCGCGATGCGAGAAGCCGGTGTCAAACCGACCCTTACCGTTCAAGAACCCAATACCTGGCGAGAATTACTCTCCACACTCGACGCTAATCTGAGTTTGGCAAATCAAACGGTCGGCCTGCAGGAATATGGCAAGTCGAATCCGAGTTTGATTGCCGGACTCGAGGCTCGTGGGGCCAAGGTTGTGAGCTTGCGAGTTTATGAATGGGACCTGCCCGAGGACACCAAGCCGCTAGAAGAGAACCTGCAACGCCTCGCTCAACAGCAGTGCGACGTCTGCCTGTTTACCTCCGCTCATCAAGTCACCAACGTGTTGCGATTCGCTTCGGAACTAGGCATCCGCGACGAAGTGGTCAAGGCGCTCCGCGAATCGATCATCGGTTCGATCGGACCGACGACCAGTGAGATGTTGCGACGTTATGAACTGCCTGTTGATTTTGAACCTAGCCATCCCAAGCTTGGACACTTGGTCTCCGAAGTGGCTCAACAAAGTCATGCGTTGCGGGGACAGAAACAACGGATTCGCATCGCCTTCGAGCAGGCGCCGAGCCAAACTGAGATGAAAGAGGCGCCCTGGTATGAGAGTCCCTTTATGCGGGCCTGCCGTGGGGAGCCCAACGATGTAACGCCCGTTTGGCTGATGCGGCAGGCAGGACGCTATATGGAGGAGTATCGCGAAGTTCGAGCCAAAACAACCTTTCTCGAGCTTTGTAAAAATCCGCAGCTTTGTTCCGAAGTGATGGTGACGGCCGTGCAAAGGTTGGGAGTCGATGCCGCCATTATCTTTTCGGATCTGCTTCCAATCCTCGAACCCATGGGACTCGATCTCGAATATGTTGCGGGAGATGGACCGGTGATTCACAACCCCGTGCGCGAAGCCGGGGAAGTCGAACGCGTTGCGGAACTGGACGATGTTGAGTCGTTGGATTTCGTCATGGAAACGGTGCGACAAACTCGTATCGATTTACCAGAGGATTTACCGCTGATCGGATTCGCAGGAGCTCCCTTCACGTTAGCAAGCTATTTGATCGAGGGTGGGGCCAGTCGCAGTTATGTGCACACCAAGACGCTCATGTTTCGAGATACTGGTGCTTGGCGAGAATTGATGGAGCGGATTGCTCGATCCGTAACGATCTATCTGAACGCTCAAATCGTCGCGGGAGCTCAATGCGTTCAACTCTTTGATTCCTGGGTCGGCTGTCTGGGGCCCACTGAATACCGAACCTACGTGTTGCCCTACGTACAACAAATCATTCGTGGCATTGTTCCGGGGATTCCCGTCATCAGTTTCGCCACCGGAAATCCAGCGCTACTGCCGTTAGTGGCGGAGGGTGGCTCGTCCGTTGTTGGGTTGGATTGGAGAATCAATCTGAACGAGGGCTGGCGACAGGTTGGTTTCGATCGCGCCGTCCAGGGAAATCTCGATCCGGGTGTGCTATTGGCCGATCGAGAGACGATTCGCGGCCGTGTTCGTGAGATTTTGGATCTGGCGAACGGACGTCCCGGACACATCTTTAATCTGGGCCACGGCATCCTGAAGGAAACGCCCGTCGATAACGCGATCGCGCTCGTGGACGCGGTGCATGAGCTGAGTGCGGGTTGATTCGTCTTTCGGAGTCACGCTCGTGAGGAACGACTGCGGATGCGCCTTTCCTTTTCATTCCGCCGGTGCCTCTCGCTCATCTGGGCATCCCCCTATTCGCTCATCGGCCTGCTCATTGGAGCGGCTGGATTGTGCCGCGGAGGCCGTGCTCGACTCGTGCAGGGAGTTCTTGAGTTCCACTCGCCCTTGATCGGGTGGTTGCTGGACTGGCTGCCATTGCGAAACGTGCTCGCGATGACTCTGGGGCATACGGTGATCGCGAGACATCAAGAGGCTTTAGAGGTGACCCGCGAACATGAACGAGTTCATGTTCGACAGTTCGAACGATGGGGGTTCTTGATGGGCCCCGCCTATCTGGGCTGCTGCTTGGCGCTGTGGATCAATGGCCGCGATGCCTATTGGGACAACCCCTTTGAACGTGAAGCCTACGAGCACAGCCGGCCGTAAGTCTAAGGACTCGGGCGCTCTCGGCGGGAATTGATCGCGGGTTCCAATGTTCCTTCGTTAAGGCAGTCGATCAATAGCCGTAGGCGTCCCAGATTTCGCCGGTCAAACTGAAAGACCAGACGCGGTAGATCGGCCAGGTCCGATTCGTCCCGTTCATCAGACAGGGCATCGCTGAGTGTGAAACCACCGCGATTCACGATGTCGCCGAATTCATTGTTGAGACTTTGTAAGAAATCCTCCGAAGGTGCTTCGTTCAATCGGAAAACAAGCTTGTTACGGACGTATCGCATGCTGTGATAGACGCGATAAAATTTCAGGATCTCATCGACAGCTTCTTGGCAGTTGTCGGTGAGTTTATAGATCGACAGGTCTTGAGGCGAAATCATGCCGTCGCCGAGCAGGTGACCCGTGATGAATTCATTGAAGGCGCTCCAGTAGTCGCCTCCAGGTTCGTCCAGCAGTACAACGGGAACCATGTCTCGTTTGCCGGTCTGCAGCAATGTCAAAACCTCTAGGGCCTCGTCCAGTGTGCCGAAACCACCCGGCAGACAGACCACCGCGTCACACTCCTTCACAAACATGACCTTCCGGGTGAAGAAGTACTTCATGTTAACGAGTTTGTGATCACCGGCGATAATGGGATTGGCATCTTGTTCGAAGGGGAGCATGATGTTCAGTCCCATCGAACTCTCGCGCCCTGCGCCGCGATGGCCTGCCTCCATAATGCCACTGGCGGCTCCTGTGACGACTAGCCAATCGTTCTTCGCCATTCGCTCGCCCAGATCCACCGCCTGAGAATAGGCCGCCGCGTGTTCGGGAGTGCGGGCCGAGCCAAAGACGGTGACCTTGCGGTGCCGTCGATAAGGCGAGAAAACCTTGAATCCGTACCGTAGCTCCCGCAACGTACGACTGAGAAGCTTCAGATCGCCTCGTGATGACCCGTCACTAGCTAATTTGTCCGCGGATTCCTTGATGCGGTCGACCAGGTCACCGATCTGTTTTTCTCGTTGTTTGCCTGTCTTGGGGTCCGGTTTGGGATTTTCATGGACCATCTTGATGTATTTCTCCCAGAGCACCAAAAAAAAAGCACAACGATCCCCGCGGGGCATCGCGTGCTGGAATAGTAGGGTGCTGACCCGTTCCGAACAAATTAAGCGGAGGGGCGTCGGTAATGTTGGTAGGCCAGGATGACCTCGTAAAGATCTGTCGGAATAGTGATTTCGTCATTTTCGAAATCTCGTACCCAGCCTCGATTGCTGTGGACAGCGTCTGCCAGGGTTCTCAAGACATCCCGTAAAGGTACGGACACCTCGTTCCGGCGATCGGATTCCTCAGCAACGGAAGTTGTTTGAGCAGTGTCTTCGGGACCGTGAAACACTCGTAAGTGGCTCATCGCCATGGATTCCATTCCTTCCAGGCTAGCACTCTCTTCGCAATCACATCCATGTTTGCGACAAAATAGAGGTGCGTTGTGTGACATTTCTGCACTTCTCTCTCTGTATCGGCTGAGGAGGGGCGGTTGGATTGAGCAAAAAATCGGAAAATGTCGGATTCGTAGACCGAGCTGTCGGATGAACGCTTGTTGGTGTTAGCTTGTCGCAACTGGCCAATCCTTGACAAACAATTCTAGAGGCGCTAGATTGCGCTACCTGAGCGCGTTGAGATCCAGCTTGTTCTAATCGCTCACCTTTTGGAATTCACGTCGAAGCGGAAAGGACTCACTCCGGTAAACCGTCTTGGGACCCAGGCTCGTGGGTGATTAATTGGCGTCTTACTCACGAATAAGGCAGCTGATCGCCGGCCGAAGTCTTTATTGGTACGGGTGCTGATTTGTGCGGCTTCGCTATCGTTAAAACGATCTATTGATGTGATTCAGCAATCGCTCTGCCTTGTCTCCTTTTTGCCAAATGTGACGACCATATGGTTGAAGCCATGGAACCGACTCTTGAAAACGCAAAGCTCGAACTTGTTGCTCGACAGGTTCGTTTACCGCTTGAAAAAATTCAGGCGACCGTTGAATTGCTCGATGAAGGCAACACCGTGCCGTTCATTACCCGCTACCGACGGGATCGCACGGGAGGATTAGATGAAGAGCAGATTCGTCAGGTCCAAGAAGCGGTTCTTCTTCAGCGTCAGCTGGATGAGCGACGTCAGAAAATCCTGCGATCAATCGATTCGCAGTCGAAGCTAACGGAAGAACTTGAGCAGCAGATTCGTGCCGCAAATTCGCTCAAAAACCTCGAAGATCTTTACCTGCCGTTTCGGCCCAAAAAACAAAGCTTGGCGACGGTCGCTAAACAGAGAGGTCTTGAGCCGCTGGCCGTGGAAATATTACAAGCTTCCGGCGAAGTTGAAGATTTAGAGTCGCGTGCTGCGGCCTTTGTCGATTCCGAAAAAGAGCTGAACTCGACCGCTGACGTCCTGACTGGAGTGGGCCATATTCTCGCAGAGATGATCAGCGAACGCGTCGATCTGCGCGCCTTAGCTCGCAAGGGGATGTGGACCGGGACGCTGGTGAGCAAACGTATCGAAAATGCTCAGCAAGCTGACGGTGAGCTGCCGGTTGAAGAGAAGTCATTGGAACAACTCGATCAGCCAGCGGACGATACCGGCTCAGAAGATCCGACGGCGATCGTCGAGGACGAGTCTCCTGCCGACGAACGAGGTTCGGAATCGCAATCCGACGAGCCTGTCGTGGCTGCTGAAGAAAATTCAGAAACCGCGACCGAAGAAACCGCGACCGAAGAAACCGCGACCGAAGAAACCGCGACCGAAGAAACCGCCGCAGCTGCGGACAATGGTTCCTCGCCGCAACCGCCAGCCCATGAAGGTCCGGCGAAGCCGGGCAAGGCAGAGGCCGCAGAAGAACGGCGCGTGCAACGTCGTGAGTCACGTCGACGAAAACGACAAAAACTGGAACAGTCCTTTAAGGACTATTTCGACTATTCAGAGCCAATTAGTCGATTGCCTCACTATCGAGTGCTCGCGATTAATCGAGGCGAACGTTGCAAAGTACTTCGTGTCAAAATTCAATTCGATAACGAACAGCTCAGAAATGACGCGGAACAGCTGATTGTTGAAACCGAGCACCCGTATGCGGCGACGATCCGTGATGCTCTCCATGACGCACTGCACCGACTCGTCGTGCCAAGTATTGAACGAGAGATCCGCCGTGATTTGACGGATCGTGCTGAGTTGCATGCGGTGAAAGTGTTTGCTCAGAACCTGCGAAAACTGCTGCTGCAGCCCCCTTTGCACCAACATCGTGTCCTGGCGATAGATCCCGGATTTCGCAGTGGCTGCAAACTTGTCGGGCTGGATGAGTTTGGAAATGTACTATCCCATACACTCATTCATGTGATTGGGGCAGCCGAACGAGTTCAACAATCACGCCAACGATTGATTGAGCAAATCAAGGAACACCAAGTTTCCGTCGTCGCGATTGGAAACGGAACGGCGAGTCGCGAAACCGAACAGCTCGTCGCACAAATCCTCACCGATGAGCTGGCAGACTCCGACGTCAAGTATTTGATGGTCAATGAAGCGGGTGCAAGTGTTTACTCGACAAGCCAGATGGGACGGGAAGAATTGCCGAAGTTCGATGCCACCGTTCGTGGTGCAGTGTCCATCGGTAGAAGAGCGCTCGATCCGCTTTCCGAATTGGTCAAAATCGATCCCGCCAATATCGGCGTAGGGCTCTATCAGCACGACATCAAGGCGAAGCATCTGCGAGATTCTCTCGATGCCGTGGTGGAATCGTGTGTGAATTACGTCGGCGTCGATGTGAATTCGGCTAGCCCCGCCTTGTTGGGATACGTTTCCGGACTCAACCAATTAACGGCACGACGGCTTTATGAGTATCGGCAAGAGCACGGTCCCTTTCGCAATCGAGAACAACTGAAAGAGGTGGCTGGGATCGGCGATGCTACCTTCGTGCAGGCGGCCGGATTTCTGAAGATTCCCGGTGCCGAAAACCCGTTGGATGAAACGTGGATTCATCCCGAAAGTTATGAAATTGCCGAACGTGTGCTCGGGGAAATCGACTGCGATGTTGCCGAACTGGTGAGCCGCAAGACTCAGCCTCTTGAGAGCTCGCAACAGGCGAGTGCGGAATCGTCATCGGAGGTTGCTGTTGAAGATGCTTCGACTGCTACATCGACTGACGCCACATCGACTGACGCCACATCGACTGATAGTGAGGCTGCTGCCTCGGTAGCTACTGAGGCGGACGTTCAGCAGGCGGAGTCGCCGGCTGCTAAATCAGACTCGACCTCCGAGGCGGATGCGACGACCGCCGTTGAGAGTTCCGCCGATGACGATGCGGCTTCGGATGGCACGGCTGAGGCAGGTGCCGCTGCGAATCAGGATGTCAGTGCGAATAATGGCTTGGCCGAACGACTGATGGGGATCAACACCGTCGAATTGGCCGAAAAACTCACCGTTGGAAAGCTGTTGCTTGCCGATATTCTCTCATCGCTGGCTCGGCCAGGACGTGATCCTCGCGAAGATCTGTCACCGCCCGTCTTTCGGCGTGAGATCCTCAAGTTGGAAGATCTCAAGCAGGGAATGAAGTTCTCCGGGACGGTACTGAATGTCGTGGACTTTGGTGCGTTTGTTGATATCGGTTTAACCGATAGCGGCTTGATCCACGTCAGCCGGCTGGCCGATCGCTTTATCAGTGATCCTCATGATGTCGTGAGTGTTGGAGATATCCTTGAGGTCTGGGTAATCGGAGTGGATGACAAGCGACGCCGTGTTTCGCTGACCGCCATTGAACCCGGAACCGAAAAGCCACGCCAGCAGCGACCTAAGAAGTCGGAAGCGAAAGAGGGTTCAGCTCCGCGCCGGCGAAAACCCACGCGATCGAAAGAGTCTGGTGAAAAACGTCGAGGTCAGCAGGGGGCACGTGGTAAGGGGGCTCGACAAAAAACCAATTGGAAACCGAAGAAGAAAGCCAAGCCTGTCGCGCCGATCACGGATGCCATGGCCGAAGGTCGTGAGCCGATGAGAACTTTTTCAGATCTCCTGCAGTTTCATCAGCGAAAGAGCGATACGGATAAACCGGATTCGGAGGGCAATCAGAAAAATTCCTGATTGCCAATCCCAGTCGTTCTGATCCCATTTGCTTTAACTTCGCTGATCTTTGGTGAGAGAGTTAAATGGCGCTGCTCTACTTCGACGACTGCTTTCTTGAACATGACACCGGTCGGCATCCGGAACGCGCCCTGAGACTCGAACGCGTTATGGCTCATCTCGAGAAAATCGAGTTGACGAAGGCCTGTCGTCGCATGCCCGTTGAAGCTGCTCCGATCGAAAATCTGCATGCCGTGCATACGCCGGAATATGTTCAGCATGTGCGATTGTTCGCGGAACAGGGGGGTGGACGTATCGAAACAGATACTGTGGTGAGCGAAAAGTCTTTCGAGGCAGCGATACGAGCGTCTGGGGCCGCTTGTGATGCGGTTTCACAGGTCATGAAGGGTGTCGACCAGTCGGCCCTCTGTTTGAGCCGACCCCCGGGACATCATGCCATTCCTAAATCTGCCATGGGATTCTGTTTGTTCAATAACGTCGCGGTTGCTGCTAGGTCTGCGATCCAAAAATTCGACCTCCGCAGCGTGCTGATTGTTGACTGGGATGTCCATCACGGAAATGGGACACAGGACATGTTTTACGACGATGGGCAAGTTGGTTTCTTGTCGATTCATCGTTGGCCCTTCTATCCCGGAACCGGTAAGGCTGATGAGACAGGAGCTGCTGCAGGGCTGGGATGGACGCGAAATATTCCCGTCGAGTTTGGAACGAAACGCGAGGAATATTTTTCAGAGTTCACTCGAGGTCTTGAGCAGATTGCTGAGAAAACGAAGCCCGAACTGGTGCTCATCAGCGCTGGTTTCGATGCCCATCGCTTGGATCCTATTGGCTCGCTCGGATTGGAAACCCATGACTTTCAACCGTTGACCGATCATGTCTTGGACGTCGCTCAAGCACATGCACAAGGGCGTGTGGTGAGTTTACTTGAAGGTGGTTACAACACCGATGTTCTGCCCGATTGTGTGGAACTCCATCTCAAGCGATTGCTCGCGGCGAACGACTGAACCGATCACTTCGAATCGAGTTCCACGATACCGTCCCATTGCTCTGGGACATTCCCGTTGTGTTGTTGCAGGTAGGCCAAAAAGAAGTTGCGTACCGGATCGGATTGTGGGAGTTCATGGAATAATTCGGCCGCACGTTTCCAATCCCCATCCGCGAATGCGTCGATGCCCGAATGACTCGTCGGGATGTCGGTTGCAGCAAGATCCGCGGCTGTCATTAGCTGATGAACAGACACTGTCGATGCCATTCCATAGGGGCGGAAGTTGCCGAGTCGGCGTGTTGCGAGTGAGTCTTGGGGCGTGATTCGTTCAATCGCTTCCGCCGTTTGTCCATCGACCAGGATAGCACTGCCGAATCTGCGCGTCATGCCTTCCAGTCTCGCAGCCACGTTGACGACGGGGCCGAATACCGTGACCTTTACCTGGTCGACGGTGCCGATCTTGCCAGCCACGGCCTGACCGGTCGCGATCCCGATGCCTACGCGAAAACCCGACATGGCATGCCGGTCACTCGCCGCTGCCTCGAGTTCAGATCGGATCTCCAAAGCCGTTCGACATGCCGGAATAACGTCATCACCTTGAGAGATGGGCCATCCCCAGAAACCCATGGCTGAATCGCCGTGAAAATCTCCGATGACTCCACCGTAATCTAGAATCTTGCGGGTCATGATCCCCAGCGAACCCCCGACTCGATTCAGGAGATCAAAGAGATCATCAGAACTTCGCTCTGATTCGCGAGAAAAACCTCGGAGATCGCAAAATAATACCGATACGTTGGCCTCACGCGGAGCGAGAGCGACTTCGGGATCCGAAACTGCCAAAGCATCGCGCACCGGCGGAGAAAAGAAACTGGAGAGCGACGTGGTGCGCCGTTGCAAGAGGCGAAGGTCGCAGACATTCCCCACGGTTGTCGCCACCAATTGGACAAACTTCAGGTAATCCTGGAAGTCGTCCGGCCGAAGATTTGTCGCACCTGCTTGTCCCGCGACGTAGATGGCCCATCGGTCACAACTTGTCCCCGGTACCGGAATGCAGAACGCCCAGTCACATTCCTCGTCGATTGTATACGGTGTCGCCTCCGACGATCGATCCCAGAGATGAAGGATCCCTTCCTGTTGCTCGAGTGACGCTTCAATCAACTGCCCGCTTGGCTGAAAACTGCTGTGGCGCGATTCGGTGTGGTCCCAATGCAAAACCTTGACGGGCTCCGCTGCCAAAGCGCCGCGGACAACCGCAACCGCGTGTGCTGATGTGATGCCGGTCAGGACCAGATTGACTAGGCGGACACAAAGCTCCTGATCATTGACGGCTCCGGCTACGATTTCCGGCAGACGGCTTAAGGCTTCGATCTGCTGACGCGCATGGCGAAAGGCGACTTGGCGGAGATGCTGAGCACTAAAGGTTTGCTGACTCGCCGGACGTGGCAAGTCGATTGTTACATTCACGGCGTCGGCAGAGATCGTGAATGAGGTACTGCCAATCACGAACCGATCGCCAACCTCGGCTCGAAAGTGATCATGGGGTTCGCCACGAAAAAAAATGGGATTGGGCCGATTCGGCAAGGCCTCGACCTGTAGTGCCTGTCCATTCCACTGCAGCCTCGCGTGTTTTCGAGAAACCCGATTGTCCCAAGGAACACTCCAGGTTCCTTCCTCTCGACCCAGAATGATCGGATTTGACGCTCTTAATTGCCGTCGCCAACGATCGGCTCGCTCGGGTCCCTGGGCGGTTAAGTCGGCCATCAATTGTCTCTTCGTCAAGTTCGCCAGATGGGTGCACGTTTGAGGCTCGTTTCCCACCATTCTAGGGTGCCTGAATGTCCAGTGGCGCGGCGAGCCAGAGATTTGTTAATTCAGGCTGAATAGAGGAAGTAGGGTTATTTTCTTTGTGTCGACAAGCGTCTCCAGAAGACAAGTGGGAAGTTCAAAAAACAGCTGTCCTGCTCCAGAAAGCGCCAAATAAATTTCTTTTTTCAACAGCTAAAAAACAGTCGAAGTAGCTGCCGCAAAAAAATCGGACAAATATCAGCAGTAATTTTTGAACACCTGCTAGATTAAAAATCGGAAGGGACTCGTAAAAAAAACTTTACCCATCTGGAAAGTTCGATCCTTGACGCTTTCTAGCACCATTCCTAAGAATACCTCGAGAGACGCGGTTGTTCGACTACCACCTCTAGCTCTAGGTACTACCTCTAGAGAGGAGTTTGGTTTGTCAAACGGAAATGCCACCATCGACGCTTTGCGGGCCAGTATGGTCGTTCAGGATTAAGAACGAATCGCAAATTTGCATTGAATTTGGAGTCAGAACAGAGGTGATTCACAGAGTGTGAATCATGCATACGAGGGCAGGGGCGGAATCGGGAGATCAGAAGGCATGGGTAATTCAGCATCCGTGGAAAACGGCAAATTGGTGACGAGTTTTGAAGAGGTTCGCAAAACCTTGCTCGAGGAGCGGTTTGCGGATCGGCTCGAAAAGCCACTTGGCTACTGGGTCTTGCCCAATGACCGTCGGTTGCCGTTGGCATTTTTGAATCACAAGCTTGAAGATCTGCTTGCCACGCCGTTCAACGAATTGACGGCGACGCCGGGAATCGGACAAAAGAAAATTGGCTCGCTGATCAAGTTGTTACATCGTGCCACTAATGACGAGCCGCCGGCCGTTCCCTTTGGAATTTCTGAATTAGTTCCGGATTCGGTGGCGGACAACCTGACGCCGGTTGGGGTCAAGTTCGATCCGTCGGTCGTCTCCGAAGCATTATGGAGTCAGTGGCGAGAGGCGGTTCGCAAGTTTGATATCGGACACGAGAAACTCGGTCGACTTGCTCCATCCTTGCAGAATCTTCCGACGGTCATTTGGCATACGCCATTGAGTCAATATCTGGATCACACGGTCGGGGAGATTCGCGGTTTACGTACACACGGTGAAAAGCGTGTTCGTTGTGTCCTTGAAGTTTTTCACAGCGTCTATCACAAGTTGTCGAAGGCCGAACCGGGTGAAGATCTTCATCGCCTTCTGACTCCTACTACTATCCTGCACGTCCACGATTGGGTGGGAGATCAGCTGCAGGGGAATAGTTTGCCCGTTGATAATCAGATCAGTGAATGTTTTTCCAGCCAGTTGCTGAAACAGATCCAGATCGATTCCGGGCCAACCGTTTATCGTTTGGCGACCGAGCGACTTGGCATCGGTAGCGAACCTCTCAGCGTACGGGCTCAGGCGCGGTCTTTGGGAGTCACACGAGCACGCATCTATCAGTTGCTAGATGATTGCGGCAAGGTGATGAATGTGCGATGGCCGGAAGGTAAGAACATGCTCGATCAGGCGACGGCTCGTTTTAGCGGACTTGGACATGACTCCGGTGAGCTACGTCTCTTCTACGGGATTAAGGAGCTTTGCTTCCCCGAAAAGCAGAAAGAGATTCTTCGATCGACGATTCCGGTTGCCGAGTCGTCGCATCCGCCCTTAGATCGACCCCAGACGACTCCGTTTCAGGAGGTGACCTCCTAAGCGAGCGGTGAGCTTAAGCAGCTCTACGATCCTCAACGCAAAGATCCTCAGCGCCACGGTCATCGGCCGTGGCGTTTTTATTTGGAAATTTGAGGATCGTGGATTCGCGATCGCCAGGTTCCCAATGAGTTTCGGCACTCCAGCGAGCTTGAAGATTGCCCCAACAATGTCCCAGGGTTGACGTGAGCAGACCCCAGGACGGACCGTGACGCGTCACATTCGCTGTAGTGGCCATCAAGTGCATCAGGGGAGCAGTGCGTCCCATCCGTGGACGGTGTCGTCGATAAACTCGCTCCAGTTGGCGACTCGATAGGTATCCCGAAGGTAATGAAGACAGCTCGCCTCGAACCACCGAATCGGATTCGTGCTCGCAAGCCAAGCCGCAACTCTTGAGTCGCGCTGCCATGTCGGCGTTGGTTTGGCGAATGCAAAGCTGTTCGTCGAGTTCACCAAGGGTCTCGATGGATGATTTGCGAAAGAATGAGGCTTCCAGGCAGGGACCGTCAATGGAGGCTTTGTTTCGACGCGACGCACGGACTGCGGAGGCGCTTCCACCCCCTCGATAACGGATGCCCGCGATCTTGGATTGTTTCGAATCGCGGATTGTCGTCGAAACCGCGGCTAGTGATGAATCACGTTTAAAACGCTGGATGACTGGCTCCGTCCAGCCCGCAGTGACTTCCACGCCATTCATCAACACATGGATGAATTCGGATTGGCTGGCTGCAATGCCCGCTTTAAGGAGTCCGATCGGAGCCGCTTGAGGGCTCGCCACAAAGGTCACTTCCTCGCCTAAATCATACGGGTCCTCGTACTCTTCATGATGAGGAACGAGAACTTCAGTTTGATCAGGCAGGTTTTCCAGAACGGAAACCAGTGAATTATCGAGGGCGGATTGAGGTCCCGTTGCCGGAACGATAATGCTAAGTCTCACGAGTCACGTCTTCCTGATGGTGCCAGCTCGACTTGAGGGTCATGCGTGATATCAATCTTCGTAGTTGAAGACAACGATTCAGCGCAGTTGGCTGATATTTGATGTTTCGGCCTACCGACTCCGTTAATTCACTGAATTTGCATTCCTCTCGGTGGACAATTGAGAAATGATGGCAAACGGTTATCGCGCATGACGGTTCGCTAGCATGATGATTAGCTAGCATTACCGAGAACCCGATTCCGATTCGGCCCAGATTTGTAGCAATTCAAGGCAGACCGTCACCGCTTGTTCCATTTCATCGAGGCATGCCCATTCGAGCACGGAGTGGGGATTGTGTTGTCCCGAGGAAAGATTGGGCGTTGGCAGCCCAAGTTCGGTGAATCGTGAACCGTCGGTGCCACCGCGGATGATGGATCTTCGAAACGGAAGCCCTAATCGCTCATGGGCAGCGACCGCGTGATTGACGGCTCGCGGCTCTTGTTTGAGACCATCACCAAGATTTCGGTATTGCGCGGTAATTTGGATATCGAATTGAATGCCGGGATACTCGTTCGTCACCTCTTGAGCGATCTGTTTCAGCCACGCGGCGTGTTGTTCCAGACGGTCTGTGTCAAAGTCGCGGATAAGAACACGGAGAGTGGCTTCGCCGACGCCCCCTTCCAGAGTATATGGATGCAGAAATCCTTCGCGATTGTTCGTTGTTTCTGGTGACAAACTGTCTTTGGGGAGTCGGCTGACAAAATCGGCCGCTGCCTTGATCGCATTGACCATCCGGTTTTGGGCGATGGATGGATGAATGTTGATCCCTTGAATGGTGATCGTTGCTAGGTCGGCGGAAAAGGTCTCGACGTCAATCTGTCCGGCACCGGGGCCGTCCAGCGTATAGCAAGCGACTGCATTCAGGCCTGGAACATCCACGTAATCCACGCCTCGACCGATCTCCTCATCGCAGGTGAAAACGATACGAACAGGGCCGTGAGGGAGCTCGGAGTTTTCACAGAATCGTTCAACCGTTTCCATGATGATGGCGAGCCCTGCTTTATCGTCACCGCCAAGCAACGTCGTGCCATCGGTGGTGATTAGCGTGCAGTCGATTAAATCACTCAGCTCGGGATTTTCTTCACGGCGAATGACTTTATCTGTATTCCCAGAAAGCACGATGTCGCGACCATCGTAATTCTCGATAACCTGGGGTTGGACATTCTTTCCGGTTGTTTCCGGAGAGGTATCGAGATGGGAGTTGAGTGCAACGGTGGGAACTTCGTGGGAAGTGTTTCCCGGTAACGTCGCAATCACGATGCCGCGATCGTTGTGCACCACGTCGTCGATCCCCATCGCCTTTAATTCGCCAACGAGCATACGACCCAACTCGAATTGACCGTTGCTGCTAGGATATTCATCGGTGGTATCATCAGCGGTCGTGTCGACTTTGACATACCGTAGAAAACGCGAGAGAAGTCGTCCTGGTTCCATCGTTATCTGTTTCCCTGATCGTTGAGTCTGCTATCCGAAAACACTGGAAATTGCTACTTTGACGGAATGCTCGGCTTGCGAATGACCGGGTGCAAGCCAAGACCAATTTTGGGAGGCCGGTGTGAGTGCCAAAGTCAAATACTTTGTGTTCGATGTTGAAAGTGTAGCCGACGGCGATTTAGTTTCCCAGGTGCGCTATCCTGGTGAATCACTCGATTCGCAGGCCGCTGTGGCGAGATATCGAAAAGAGTTGATGGAGGAGCGTAACTCGGATTTCATCCCCTATACCTTTCAGCTCCCCGTTTCTGTCGTGATTGCGAAGATCACCGCGGATTTCGAGATTGACGATATTGTTCTGCTGGACGAACCCGAATACCGACCGCACGTGATTGCTCAACACTTTTGGCGAGGTTGGGAGCGTTACGGAGAGCCGACGTTCGTCAGTTTCAATGGGCGCACGTTTGATATTCCGTTGATGGAATTGGCGGCTTATCGATTTGGGATCGGAATTGAAGACTGGTTCGCCGACCAGGCCAGAAGTTTTGAACAACCAAGAAATCGCTACAATACGCGAGCTCACCTCGATCTGCAGGATGTGCTCTGCAATTTCGGAGCGACTCGATTTAGCGGGGGACTCAATCTCGCGGCGCAACTATTGGGGAAGCCCGGGAAAATGGATGTCCAAGGATCGATGGTCCAGGACATGTACGATCGCGGAGAGCTCGATCAAATCAATGACTATTGTCGCTGCGATGTGCTCGATACTTACTTTGTGTTCTTGCGCTGCTGTGTCATGAACGGACGTATCACGCTCGAACACGAGCAGGAACTGATTAGTTCCACGAAGGCTTGGTTGATCGAGCGTCGTGACTTGTCACCCGCCTATCGTCAGTATCTCGAGCAGTGGGGGGATTGGCGAAACCCTTGGGACGCCTAGAGCCGACGTTTGGAATCGGAGTCGGAAACTTCCGTTGCAATCCGGCCTGCTTGACCACCCTCGTAGATCGAGAATTCAGCCCAGACCGGCAGGTGGTCCGAGATTTCCATCGCTTCGTCGAGATTCAGGTTGTATTCGCGGAGAAAGTCAAACACACCCGACCGTCCTGTGAACTCGATCGTCGCATTCTTTTGAATGACGATATTCGACCAGGCTTGGTCGCCCCGAGTGTTGGTTGGAGTCTGGCTTACGGCATAAGCGACGTTGGCGAGATCGTCGAGCGTACCGATGTTCCCCGCGTTGCTGCGGAAGTCTCCAGCTAAAATAATGTCGTCCTCTTGTCGGCCATCCTCGCGTACAGCTCGGATGATGTCATCCAACAGCTCTCTTTCCATTCCTCCGTTCGATGGGTCGATGCGAACGTTGATTAGGCTAAAGGTAAAGGCTTCAGATTCATGCGGACCGACAGTACGAAACCAGGCCACAAAGGGTTCTCGTAACATCAGATCGTCTTGGTCTTCAATCGTGTATAGCTCATCGCGATCCAAGAGCACTGTGCGGCGATTGAAAATAAATGCGTATTGTTCCTTCGATCCTTTCGGTCCTAATCTGGGACCGACCGCGTAGTCGTATTCGCCGCCCAGCTTGTTCATCAGATCGACCAGGCGAGGAACGATGTCGTCGACCTCCGAATGAATCTCCTGGATCGCGAGGACGTCAAACCGACGACCGATTCGCGAGAGAATATCCATTGTCTCTGGTTTGCGGGCCTTGGTTTCGTTTAAGGCGTTAACGTTGAAGGTTGCTAATCGAATGACTCGATCTGCGTCGTTCGAATGGGCTGTATTGGCCGCATCTTGGCCTTCGTCGGCAGTGAACATCTCGAGCACGGATGACGCCCATCCATCAAGCGTATTCGCTCCGTTTGGCGTTTGCGAAGAGGATGCGATCTCACCCGTGCCAGACTCCACCGGTTGGTTGGAGCCTGCTAAATTATCCACGTCGACGTTCTTAAAGAAGATCCATCCCGATGCTCCAAGCAGGATGATGATGAGAAACAATACTGGTTTTCGCATTGCTCAATGACCTCACGTCAAAACCGCTCCCCAAGAAAATCTGGAGGAAGATAGGCAATCGCCAGGAATAGCGGTAGGCCATTTTGCGACTGGGGGGGCTAGCAATCGGCGTGTTGCACCTAGCTCCGCGCTTGTTGCACGAGGTGAGGTAGCTCGGCGAGCACAATCTTTTCCATGGACAAGTCAACGGCTGCTGGGGATCCTGGCATCGTCAGAATTACGCTCTTTCCGCGGATCCCCCCGACGGCGCGACTTAACATGGCGGCCGCGCCGATCTCCTGATAGCTAAGCATGCGAAATAATTCACCGTATCCAGGCAACGGTTTCTCAAGCAGTTCGCTGACGGTTTCATAAGTCTGATCCCGATGGCTGACGCCGGTGCCACCCGTCATCAAAATGGCATCGACGGTCGACAGTTGTTGCAGCAGCTGCCGCATCGGTTCTGGGTCATCCTTTATAATGTGGCGAGCGGTCACTTCGTAACCGGCTCCGATGAGATGATCCATCAGCTTCTGACCGCCGCGATCCGTTTCGATCGTGCGCGTGTCGCTGACGGTAATCACTGCACAGGTGATGTTGGAGGGAGCCGCAGCTTTATGAGCTTTTGAGGGTGAGTCGGCCATGAACTTGTGTGAACGTTGTCCGTCGTGAAGTTGTCCGTCGTTAAATCGTGAGTCTTCAAATCGTCAGTTTACGGAGTCGAAAGATGTCGAAACCAACGGTTGCGATTGTAGGTGCTAGTTCCGACCGCGAGAAGTATGGAAACAAATCTGTCCGAGCACATCTCAATTGTGGTTATGAGGTGTTTCCGGTGAATCCAAAGGGCGGCGAGATCGAGGGTTTACAGGTTTACAAGTCGCTGAGTGACATTCCTCATCGGGTCCAACGCGTGAGTCTGTATGTGTCGCCGGAGATTGGACTAGGACTGCTCCCTCAAATTACAGCGCTCGGCTGTGATGAGGTGTGGTTCAATCCAGGTACGGAGAGCGACACGGTGCTCAGTGAGGCTCGTCGTCTTGGTTTGGAGCCGATCGTGGGCTGTAGCATCGTGGATCTTGGCGAGCGTCCTGAGCACTTCGTTGCATAACGACCGTTAGCCATCCTGTTCAGGATGATTAGGGATGGCAGCCGGACGGGGATAATCAACTCGCTTACGATGGCTTGAGTGTTGCAAGTGCATTGATCCGCGAATCCAAGGGAATCATGACTGATTTTTGTTGTCGATGTGATTCAAAGACCGAAAGAATCATTTCGATCGACATACGACCCTCGTAGACGTTGGCTTCAGGTTGTCGATCTTCTTCGATCGCATCCAGTAGGTCCCGACAGGCCCAGACGTTGCCGGCGTGGAGGCTGGCATCCGTCAGTGTTTCTGGCTTGCCGACACCGTTTGACGAGATGGGCAACCACTTCTTTTGGCTGCGACCGGGTGACCAAAGTTCATCCTGTAAAATGAAAGCCGGTGGCAGTGTTCCCATTAGCACGTCGATGGCGCCACGTTCGCCAAGAATGCGAAGGCCGAATCGTCCCTCGCCGCCCGGTCCGGCATTTCGTCGGGTCGAGAAGAAACCAGTGACGTCGTCGTCGAATTGATACATCGCCTGAATGTGATCGCCGGCGAGCGGACCGAGACCCTCGTTCCCATCAATCACGTGATGGGCGGCGACGGGTTGGCCGCCTTCTGTCATCCAGGCTGAACAGGATTTGGGCTCACCTCCGAAAAAGTGCATCATATTCATAATGTGGGAGCCCAACACCCATAGATCTTCGCCGCCGCCACGGCGATCTTCTTTGCCGCGGCCGCGAAGTTCGAGGAGTTTGCCGATGGCACCTTCATCAATCATTTGTCGGATGATCCGCAGTTTAGGGCTGTATCGCGTTTGAAAGGCGATTGCGATTTTGACATTGTTCTGTTCACAAGCCTCGACAATCGCATCGGCTTCGACGAGATCCCGACAGAAAGGTTTTTCCAGGTAGATATGAATGCCTCGTTCAACCGCTGCCATGACCATCGCGTGATGCTGGTCCGTCCATCGTGGGCAGATGCTCACGATATCGGGTTTCTCCTGATCCAGCATTTGCTGATAGTCTTGATATCCTTTCGTGAGCTGGAGGCGTTTTTGGGCTTTCTTGAGTCCTGGCTCATCGGCATCAGCCACGGCCACGATTTCACAGCCTGGCAATGAGTTCCAGACGACGTCGAGACCGTGGCCATAGTTGCCGCGGCCCGTATGACCGATCACGCCGACGCGATATGTCGCTGACATTCGAGAAGATCCTTAGGAGCTTTAAGGAGGTGGGGGTGAAGTTTCGGGATCGTCTAACAGCCTACTAAGCTCCGGCGGCTCGCGATACACAATTTCTCCCTTGTTGAGCTGATCTTTCCACTTGAAGATGTGCCGCTTTCTGGTTTTGGTCACGTAGTGCGGCATGTAGAGAGAGGTTCTACCTGTGATTGATTTCAAGTTTTCATGAGCGACGACCCGAAAATCACTCGAGGGATGGTCCAGGTAGCTGACCAGTTTTTCTGCACCGTCGGCTGCCAATTCCTGGTCGTCGAAGCCCCACATTAAGCGATAGAGATCAACGCCCTCGGGACCATGCCGCTCTTCCATCGCTTGGCGTAATGCTCGAGCGGCATCTTCGCTGGTTACCATGGCTCGGCGGAGTGCCTCATATTCCTCGGTCCAGTAAGAACGTAATCGATTGTCGTTCAAGGCATTCAGGAGTGGATCGAATTCATTCAAGAATGCAAGGCTGCAGACTGCGAGCGAACGTAATTCGAGTCGCTGGCTTTCAGCTTGTTCTTGGAGGGAAAGGCTGATCGGCCGATCTAAAGAAATGCGTTGCAAAAGCATTTTCGCGGCTTCGGGATCGCGAGGCCGCGCGTCCGATCCATCAATCCACCCGGGGAATCTCTCCATCGGCGTGACTCTGGCTGGTAACGCGTCCACCATTGTCAACCGTTGACCTGCCACAAGCGTCGTCGCCGAGCCATCGCCTGTTTGCCATTCAACCGAACCGCTCATCATGTAGACATGAACCACCTCATGTGCCTCTCCGCTCTCTCCGTCGATACCCGGTAGGAATTGGCGAGACACTTCCACCGCGAATCGTGAATCCATGTCGGCCAGCGTTACCACCGCCTGCTGATCCGACCATTGAATGTTGATGGTCGAACCCGTTTGAGCAAAGGTCTCCACGGTCGCCCGACCAAAGTCCACTCGTATCGTCGGAGATTTGTCTTCGCCGATGGGTTGAGGACGGATTTGAGCCGGTCCAATTAAGGTCAATTGCATGCCCGTTGTTAACATCAATTGCGGGCGGAAGACCGGGAAAACCAACAGTTGATCGTCGTTGCGAATCGAGTCCCGGACATCGATGCGGTCCCACATCGATGTCATCTGGTTGTATCTCGCAAGCAGCTCATCATCGGATAGAAACTTGCCCACCTCGTTCGATGCCACCGAGTTGTTTTCGTCAACTGCATCGTCATCCGTTGCATCCTCCACATTCTCGTTGGTACTTGGAGTCAGGTTGATGATGTCAATGTCCCGAGGTTCCGGAGGAACATCACCGGACGGGATGTCATCCGGTATCGCGTCAGCGTTCGCGGTGGCAGTTGGGGCTGGCTGCGAGTCGATCAAGTCAACCGTCTCAACGGAAGGGGGATTGAGCGTTTCCACGTTCGGGGTTGGTTGCCCAGCCGAGAGATTGCCTGCCGTTGTAGCCCCCGCTTCCACTGGCTTCGATGCCGGCTCTTGCGGGATTTCCGGTTCCAAGATGAATGGCAAATCGGTGTCTTCTTCTTCGGTAGGAGATGTCGTCGGCTTGGAAGGTGACTCTTCGAAGACGGTGACTGCGTCTGGATTCGTTAGCATGTCTGGCTCGTTCGTTGGAACGTCCGTGACGGTCTCTGCTGAAGTATTGACTCCTGCAAGCTCTTCGTCCTGTTCGTCGTTAGCGGCCTCGGTGGATATTCCTTCGTTGTTTTTGGATTGAGTTGTAACGTTGGCAGCCTTTTCGTTGCCACCGACTGGCTCATTGACGGTTGCTGAGCTACCAGCGGGTTCGCCGTTGACAAGAAACAACGAGGCGAGCGGGTGAGTCCGATCAAGTGGCCCCATGCCGAACAGACCGGCGAAAATCAAGCAAAAGACGATTAAGGCGGCTAAGCCGACAGGTTTCCAGAGCGTGCGACGTGGACGCTTCAAATAGTCGGGCGCAGAGGTCCAATGTTCATCGGAGTCATAAGCTGGTTTCTCAACTTGTTCCGAGGGACTTGGGTCTTCGGCGGTCTCCTCATCAAACGGCAGGCTCGAAGAAGAATTCTCAATGGTCGCTGTTTCCTCAATCGTCGCCGTGGAAGAGACTGCTGCTGTCGATTGACCGATCTGGTGAATGCGTTCGCGAAGTTCTGCGGTTGTAGCAGCGGGCTCACCAAGAATGAGCGTCAAAATCTGATGACATGCGGCGACTTCGCCCAAATGTACATCAGAATTTAAACAGAGACGTTCAAATTCAGGAACATCGTCAAGCGATAGGGTGTTGTCCAGATATTCGGCGACGGCATTGGCATCTCCGTCTAGACCTTCTGCTTCCAATGCTGGGGTATCAAGCCGAGTTTGACCGACGATCTGTCGAATGCGTTGAGCGAGTTTGGTCGCCATTTCGCTTTCGTCAATCTTTTTCTCTAACTCTTGCGCATCTGTTTCGTCCAGAATGTCATCGAGATAGGCCAAAAGCGTTCGAAGTGTCAGTCGCATGACAACGGTCCTATGGGGGAAACTGCGTAGAAAAAACGCGCACCGTGTCAAACTTCAACGACCCTTCAGGTCATTTCGGTGGTGCCGTGATGCGCACGCAGAAAAAATAGTGACGCTTTGCCGTGCGATCCGTACAAGAAAGTTGAAAAATTTCCGAATTCAGCCTGTCGGGAAGATTGCCTGCATTCCTGGCAGTGATGCAGTAGCGTGCTGTCGTTATGTCTTCGGAGCCTGGGAGAAAAGGATGAGCGCTCCCACTGACAGCAAAAGTTGCATGATTCCTACGAGCGTGGGATGAACGATCCCCCAATCGTACCTGGGGTAGATACTGGCCGGATTCGGCGGGCTCTTCCAATCGGAAATGCGTTGCCATCCATGTAGGGTTCGCCGCCATTGTTCGTCTTCGTTTGCTTCGACCGCTTCTGAGTCACTCGCCTCGGAGGAAGTGGGATCTGTGTTGGAAGGTGAGGCATCAATCAGGCAGGCAATGCAGAACGAGGAAAAAAGAACGGAAAGAACGACCAGAGGCGCTTTCAATTTCTTGACTCTCAACACGGTGGAGGGACAGACAGTTGGTTTGAGTCATTGATTGCAAACTCCGCGCCAATTGAGACGCTGATGGAATACTCCTTGTTTTAATGGATTTCAACGAAGGTGAACGAAGCGATGGTTGGGGATTTTACACATCCCCAAGTCAACGATGTATCAATTTTACAACGTACCTCCGGACTGTAAGTCACTTGAAACTGTGCACCGTGTTTTTTGTTTTTTGGATCGATTTGCGGCTCACCGATCAATGTTCATCAACCAAAATGTATGTTGAAAATCTGAATAATCGGATTCAACCGTTGACTTTCGCGCATCGATGATTCCGTTGTTGTCGATTGCCATCGCCTGATTAGAATTGGTGGTGGGATAGGCGATAGGAAATCACCGCTTGTTCGGCTCAAAATACTTGGGCGATGCGCAGGCGATTTGTAGAATCAGGAGTGAAGTGAACCAATAGCATTATCGGTCAATAGTGGGGCCCGTTGCAGTGTCTGGTTACTCACGAATAAGACGACAACAGCTGATGCAGGAGGCAGAAGGCTACCTTGATTTAATCATGGCGACATCCGAACAGTCGCCATTGAATACATCGTTGCGTTGTCGCATGGCACAATGTGCGATTGACACACTCGAACGACTTGGCCCGGATGAATACAACCACGGTCGAGCCTGTTATCTGAGGGGGCAGGCCTTTCGGTTCATGGGGCAGTTCAATTACGCGATTGATGCACTGGCGCGATCGGCGGACTACGACCCCTGCAACATTCATATTCACCTGGCATTGGCCTGGTGTTTCAAACGCATTGGCCGCATCGATTTAGCGATTGAATCCATGGAGGATGCGTTAGAGGTCGACTCGCGATTAGGAATCGTGCACTACAACCTCGCATGTTATTGGAGTTTGGCGAGTAATGTGGGGCTGACGCTCGCACACTTGGCTCGCGCCTTCGAACTCGATGCTGACTATCGAGGTCACGTTGTTCATGAGCCCGACTTCGACCCTGTCCGAAGTCACCCTGAATTCTTGGCACTGACGAGCGTGATTGTTTAGTTGCCTTGAGACGCTTGTCCAAGAATTCTGCTGGCTCGTTCTCCGCCCGATCAATCAAGTTCAGCGGGCGAAGTTGGAATCGAAGATGGCCACGATCGGTCGAACCTCTTGGCCCCTACCAGTTGTACTCCAGGCCGAGGTAAGCGCCGTGCAGCAACAGGGAGTCGGTTGAGTTTGTCGCTTGGACCCGCTCCCAACTGCCAAATTCTCCTGCTCGTGGAATGTTCCCGACGGAACGTGCCACGTCGGAAGCGGTGACAGCTCGGTATCCGCCGGATACGCGCCAGTGATGGGAAATGTCGTAGGTGAGACCCGCAAATAATTCGCCCAGGAATGAAACCTCATTATCCGTGACGTCAAACCGATAATCCTCACCCGTCGCGACGTTCGTCGCATAGACCCCGCTACCACTGACCACACTCTGGCGATGTTGGATGCGGTTGCCGAAGATGCCGAACTTGCTGCCGCAATTGACGGCAATTCGCTTGGATAGATAGTGGTCGAGGCGACCTCCCACCTGGAAGCCGATGAGATGGTTGTCAACCTCGACGTCATAGTAGAGATCGTTGGCTGGATCGACTCCGAAAACATTATTGGTCAGGCTGGAGTCAAAACCAAAAGATTCGTCCAGGAGCAAATATCGAAGCCCTGCAATTAACTCGAAATGAGTGCCTGCGTTTCGGCGATATGGATTTCGGATCAAGTTGAGTTCGATATTGTGAGCCTCAAAGTTGCGTCGTACTCGATGCGCCGTCGCGGGACTCGCTAACGTTCCGAACCAGGCTGCCGCGCTGTCTTCAGTAACACCGTTGTCATACAGCAAGCCATCAAGGTCGATGGCCGATGCCAGGTCCACAGGAGTCACCGCGGAGGAAACCCCTTCCTCCTCCCGCGATGGATAGACGCCCCAGTAACTGAATTCGACGCCCCAACATTGATTCAAATATTTGCCGAGACGAGTTTCGAAACCGGACCCGTAATCGACCGCTGCTGAATTGGTCGTGAGCAATGCGGGAAACGGATTTTGCGAATCGTAACTAACGTCAGTGCCATAGCCCTTTTGTAATGACAGCCCCACTCCGTAAATGCCACCAAACCAACCGCAGCTGGGTTGTTCAAGATAAGCCGGGTCACAGTAGCCTTCGGCACAGGTCAGGCCTGCGTTGTTCTGATACAAGTGGTCGCTTTGGGAGAGTTCATCACGCCGATACAGATCATCGCTGGTTGCTCCACTTTCCGGAATCGCTCCCGACCCTAGCGTTCCCGAATCTAATGGAGGCTCTGCGGTCGATGGCAACCTGTCACTTGCGCTAGGTGTTGATTCCGGATCGTCGGTGACGTCCTCCTGACGCGCCGTGCGGAATTCCAGAGTTTGATTGACAGCTTCACGACTGGTGACCCAGTCGTCACCGGATCTGGCCGTCTGTTCCCAGGGTGAGGGACCCCATAGTGATTGACCATGGGCCGTGGTTGCGACCGCACACAAGAAAAATGCCACCAACGATTGCGACGGTTGCCTCATCATGTGTCTCCTTACATCATGATCGGGTTGAGAAGCACTCACTCAATCGAGGGTGTAATGGGCTAGGGGACGTAGAGGTGCCATGATCAGGTCCGCTCGGTTTTGCATCCTGCAATTCCAGCAGTGACGGACCGTTCCTATAATCGTTTTGCTTCCATCGACAGCCATCGACCAGATCGTGCTGAATCGCAAAATGATTTACGTCTCGACCCATGGAATTGCACGAGTCTGAAAGTTGAAAGCCCTACGCACGTTGCAATCGGACTTTCTCAATCGCATTGGGTGACGTAGGTAAAATCGGAGGGCAAGCCGCCAAGTTTACGAAGGCCGCAAAGACCAACGAGCAACCGCGATGAGCGTCGGCCTTATGATCAGCAGGCCCCCTTGATCAAGGGGTTTCTACACCCGACTGGAGATTTGGCCGCACCTTCATCTTGCGTTCTTGCGACTCCAAGACGTCTTCGGCAAGACTTCGATAATCGATCGCGCCGTTGGAGTGTGGCGCGTATTCAAAGATGGTCTGACCGAAACTTGGAGCCTCGGCCAAACGAATGTTGCGGCGGATCCGTGTTGGAAAGATCTCCGCTCCAAACCAAGGGCATTCGGGTTGGTCGACTGCATTCAGAAACTGATCGACGTCGCCGGTGACTTCTTGTGCTAATCGCGTCGCAGATTCATACATGCAAAACACGACGCCTGTGAGCCGCAGTTCTCGATTAAGTCGACGGATGACTACTTCAATCGTCTCGAGCAACTTGCTGAGACCGTGCAGCGCTAGGAAGTGAGGTTGCAGTGGGAGGAAGACTTCCTGAACGGCAACCAACGCATTCAACGTCAACACGCTTAGTGACGGTGGACAATCGATAATCAGATAATCAAAGTCACCGCCATATTCGAGAATTTTGTCCCGCAGGATGACTTCGCGACCCACTTCGCCGGCAAGTTCGACTTCGGCGGCTGCCAGATTGATGTGCGAGGGAATCAGCGTTAAACCCGGGTGGATCTGCTGCTGGACTTCGGCGAGACCGGCCTCCCCAATCAAAACGTCATAGATCGAGGTCCCCGACCCGTGACTCGTGATGCCCAAGTGGAGTGACGCATGAGCTTGCGGATCCAGATCGACGAGGCAAACTCGCTGGCCGAGAGTCGCTAAGCCAGCGCTCAGATTGACGGCCGTGGTCGTTTTGCCAACGCCACCTTTTTGGTTGATGATCGCGATCGAATGCATGACGGAACTCCTTTTCCGACTTCCCTTACGGTCTCGTAAGCACAAAGCTGTGATTATAGACCTTCGGTCGCTCGAACTCCTAGACGAGTCGCGCGACCTTTTGCTCGCCCAGACCCCCAACAGATGGGTGAGAGGGTCGGTTTTGTAAGATCGCCGAATGCGGTACAAAAGAGAGCTCTATTAATCCTTCTTTTCTCTTTAATGGCAAGAAATGCGACAAATTGGCTCGATATCTGACCCGGCTCAGGCCCAAGTTTTTGTGGATTACTTGATGATTCTGGGAATTCCCGCTCAGGCGGAGTCGGACGAAGCAGGTTGGGTGATCTGGGTGCGCGACGAGAATGACGTCGAAACCGCCCGATCGAATCTCGCCGAGTTTGAGACGAACCCCGACGATTTGCTATATGCCGATGTCGGGCGAGAGGCGAAAAAGCTGAGGGATGCTGAACTCTCGCGCCGACGCAAGGCGGCGAAACGAACGGTCGATATGCGTAACCAATGGAGTCGACCGATGTCGCGGCGGGCGCCGATGGTGATGACGCTCATCGGTCTATCCATCCTGCTCGGCTTGCTCTCGGGTTTGGGCGAATTGCGCGATGGTCAGATCATGCGGACATTGGGCTTTGCTGACATTAACACCTATCTGAAGACCGGCGATGGTCTGCAACAGATCCGCCAGGGGCAGATCTGGCGATTAGTGACGCCGATCTTCTTGCACGTAGGTGCACTGCATTTGATCTTCAATATGTACTGGCTCTATATCTTGGGCATCCAAGTGGAGGTCTTGAAGGGAACAGTGAGATTCGGGCTGATCGTATTGGCGATTGCCGTGATTTCAAACCTTGCTCAATTCTTCATTGGCGGAGGTCCCAATTTCTACGGGATGTCGGGTGTCGTTTTCGGGATTCTGGGGTACATCTGGATCAAGCAGCAGTATGAACCGGCCTCAGGTTTCCAATTACAAAGTTTTACCTTCTTCTTTTTGATCATTTATATGGTGATTGGATTTCTCGGTGTCATTGGTAACATTGCGAATTGGGCTCACCTGGGCGGACTGCTCTCTGGGATGGCGATTGCGTACATTCCCGTCTTATTTCCGCGTATACGGATTTAGTGGCGGCGTTGCAGATCAGCGACCGCGAGGGAATTAGGGATCCGCGGTAACGGATGGATCGTCGGCCCACTGTTCATCGAAGAAGGTCCGCAAGCCGGTTTGAATCAAAGGCGTGATTCTGCCTGTCTGTTCGCTGGCCTGATTACGGACGAGACGCTGCTCAAGATCGAACAGCAGAGTCGTTTGCTCGGATCCTTCTTGAAACCTGATCGCCTCGGTCCAGGCAGGGCTCGATGCAGTAGGATCCGCCGTCCAATCGTAGCTCGCGTCGTGGATTAACGCCTGGCGAGCGTGAATAATACCGGAGGCTTTCGAGACATCTCGAGTCTGGGTGATCCCCCAGAGTACTCCGTCGACCTCCAAAACTCCCTTTCCATCTCCTGCTGGATTCGACGAGAGCCGGAGCAGCTGGCAGTCAGGGGCCATCCGGATTTGATAGGTCACCTCGGAGCTCCAGAGTTCAATCACCCGAACACTTTGCCGATATTGGTACCACCAGGCGACGCCGCCTGCGGCTAATCCCGCGCTGATCATGGCCACGATGAGCCATTTACCTTGATTCATTCGTCTATCGCTGCTCCCATGTTTTCGGTTCGGGATGCCACTTGTATAATAGTAGATTGGAATCGACCCAAGGCCTGATATCACCGATTCGTTTCCAATGATTGTACCAACGAGTCACAATGTGGCATCTGCAAACAACGCGGCGAAAAGTCTCAGCCGCGAACCCAACTCTTTGTTTGTCGTCAAGGTCGCAGCGTGATTTCGCATGTATTGAGGTTTGGAGTACAACAATGCCCGACAAATTTGATCCCTATCGTGAAGCATTGGTGATTGAGACGTTGACGGTGTGGCCTGAAGAGTATTTGGAACTCGACCCGCCCACCAAACAGCAGATTGCGGAGGCGCTCCATGCTGATCCGGAGAATGCAGCGCATCTGACCTATCAACGTCTGCATACTGGTTTTTGCCGTGAAATCACGGTGACCGAGGAAGACGTCAACCGCGTCAGCGGTTAATCGGTCGATTTTACACTGGAGCGATCGGAAACATCTCAATGCAGCGAAGACGCGTGTTGAGATTGGTTGTGGAGAAACGACGTTGAATTCATCGATCGCCAAGGTACATGTCGATTTAGCAGAACGCCGTTACGACATTGATATCGGTACCGGCATTCTTCAGGAAATTGGCACGCGTATTGCGCAACGCTGTTCTCTGACCCATGCGGTTGTGATCTTTGATGAAAGTGTCCAGTCCCACTCCGATGTCGTCTTGGATAGCCTGGCAAAGGTTGCTGAACGCACGTCAGCTTGTGGGGTTCCGTCGGGAGAGACCTCCAAGTCAATCGCGAACTGTTCGCAGTTATGGGATCGATTACTCGCGGAAGCGGCCGATCGCAAGTCTGTTGTGTTTGCTGTTGGCGGTGGGGTCGTCGGTGATTTAGCCGGCTTCATTGCAGCCAGTTACGCTCGCGGACTGCGTTTCTGTCAACTTCCCACCACGCTCTTGTCACAGGTGGATAGCAGTGTCGGTGGCAAGGTGGGCGTGAACCTGACGGGTGCCAAGAATATGGTGGGCTCCTTCTGGCAACCGCAATATGTTCTCATCGATACCGAGGTGTTGACGACATTACCCGATCGGGAATACCGCAGTGGTTTGGCAGAGGTGGTCAAATACGGCGTCATTTTGGACAAAGAATTCTTCACCTATCTGGAGGCCAACTCCGATGGGCTCTCCCAACGAGATCCCGATGTGTTGCGGCACGTAATTGCTCGCTCATGTCGTTTGAAGGCTGATGTGGTCGAGGCCGATGAAACGGAAACCTCCGGCCTTCGAGCGGTTTTGAATTATGGTCATACCTTTGCCCATGCCTTTGAAGCAGTCAGTGGTTATGGCGAGCTTTTGCATGGTGAGGCGGTATCTATCGGAATGGTTTGTGCCTCGCACCTCGCTGCTCGTCTAGGACGGATTGACGATGCCATGACGCAGCGACAGGTGGAGCTTTTGCAGAAGCTTGAGCTGCCCGTGACCCTGCCTGAGTTGAATCATGATGAACTGATCGTCGCCATGCAAAGTGACAAGAAGGTCGAGCATGGCAAGCTGCGATTTGTCCTGCCGACACGCATGGGACATGTCGAACTTGTCGGCGATGTTCCTTCAAATGAGGTCGCCCAGACTCTCAAAGATTGCGCCAGTTGAAATCGTTGAATCCAGGCTTGTTCGGGCTCAACGAATCTTCTCGAAGTGTGGAAACGCTCGCTCGCGACCAAGGAGGGGTTCCATGTCGGAAAGATCCATGGACAAGTCATCTCCCGATGAAGAGCTGCTCGCCAAGCTTGCGCT
Source organism: Planctomycetaceae bacterium (assembly GCA_002723275.1). GTDB lineage: Bacteria > Planctomycetota > Planctomycetia > Pirellulales > Pirellulaceae. The sequence goes on along the minus strand of PBNZ01000004.1, from coordinate 12,507 downwards.
GCATCTGGTGCCGGGGATAGGACCTCGCATCTTCGCCAATCTGTGCCAGGCTTTTGGCAGTCCTGCCAACCTGCTGCGGATCAGCCCAAGGCAATGGCTGGAGGTACCGGGCGTTGGTGTCGAGCTGGTTCGAGCGATTGAGCATCCTGATCTGCTGCGACGTGCCCATGCTGAATGGGATGCCTGCAGGGAACGAGGCATTGCGATCGTTGATGCGAACGATGCTGCGTTTCCGCCGTTGTTACGTGAGATCTTCGATCCGCCGATCTTGTTGTATGCCGCTGGTGAACTTCCGGTTACCGATACGGCCTGTGTCGCGATCGTCGGCACCCGTCGCGCATCGCACTACGGACGCCAGCAGGCGGAGCGTCTGGCGATCGATCTCGTTCATGCCGGAGTGACCGTAGTCAGCGGTTTAGCGCGAGGGATCGATGCCGCGGCCCATCGAGCAACACTCGAAGCCGGTGGCTGTACACTCGGCGTGCTGGCCGGTGGCCTGGCGGAAATCTATCCTCCTGAACATTTTGATTTGGCGAATGCGATTTCCCACCAAGGTGGAATGATTGCCGAGATGCCATTGCACACTTCGCCTCGTCGAGGACATTTTCCCCGTCGCAACCGAATCATCTCCGGAATCTCACTCGGTGTGGTTGTGGTGGAAGCCGCGTCACGATCCGGGGCACTCGTGACGGCTCGGCATGCGTTGGAACAGAATCGAGAAGTGTTCGCGGTACCGGGCCATGTGGACCATCCTGAATCGCACGGCTGCCATCAGCTGATTCGTGACGGTGCGAAGTTGGTAACCTGTGTGGACGATGTTTTGGAGGAGTTACCGTCACTTCAGGAATGGCACCGACCGGTTCGCAAAAGCGTAAGCTTCACCGTCATGCAACAGCTTGAACCCCATGAACGCGAAGTGCTTGAGGCGATTGGCCCATCCCCGACTTCGATCGAGTCGCTTGCGGAGATCTGTTCCGGCGACGTTCCTCGCATCCTTGCGGCGCTCAGTATTCTTGAAATGCGTCAGTTGATCACGAGACAGGGCGGAAATTCGGTAGTCCGCCGATGATCCCGGCGGGCTAGACGCGATCTGCCAGCGCAAGACGATCGGCGATAGGCGGGTGACTGTGAAACAGGAATACCTCGAGCGGATGAGGATTGGGATCGGCCTTGTTGAGTTTGGCAAGCTTGGTGAATGCCGAGCGATAAGCGTCCTTTAAACCAGTCGAAGTGAGTGCGTACGTGTCGGACTGAACTTCGAAATATCTGCTCATGCCGTTCTGGAGTGGTTGCACGAACATCGAGAAGATCGTCATGACCAATGTCAGGAAGGGCAGGGTGTACACCGGCAATTCTGCGTAATCCACATGGCCTTGGACGCTGCCGACCCACCATGCCAACATTCGATCGCAGAGATAAAACCCGGCTGTGCTGTAAATCAAACCGGTCAGAATTAGCTTGCGGATGTGATGATGAACGTGGTGTCCGACTTCGTGTGCGAAAATTACCTCGATCTCTTCGGGCGAAAAACCTTCCAGGAGCGTGTCTCCCATGATCACGCGTCTTGTCTTGCCCAGGCCGGCCAGCATCGCGTTGGCTTTGACCGTCTCGTCGCTCATTTGCATCCGATAGACGCCTTCGATCGACAAACCTGTTCCTTCCGACAGTCGTGAAAAACGATCCGCGAGAGTTTCGTCTTCCAGACGTTCGATCTTGTAGAACAGCGGCAAGATGAGAACCGGAGTCAACTGTCCCAGCACAATGCTCAAAACGAAGTAACCGGCGGCCGCGACAATCCACCAATTGGGGCCGCACAGCCAAATCATCCAATAAAGACCTTGTGTGAGTGCCAGTCCGAAGGCCACGGTAAGTCCGTTTCGTTTGAGATAACGTCGCAGCCATGCGCCGAACGTCTGGCGACTCATTTGAAACTGGTGTTCGAGGATATGTCCGGAGTAGAGTGATAGAGGAAACGAAACCATGGCATGTGCCACGGTGACGATCACGTACATCACGGCGAGTCGTGCGCTAAGCGTCGACAGACCTGGCAAGGATTCCAGCCAAGTATCGATGGGCTTCGCCAAGACAAAGGCCATCCCGGAGAGATAGGCCAGATCTAATCCGCGGTCTGCCAGATCACAGAAGAGTTCACGTCGATTGTATTCCTTTGCCTCGGCAAGCTGAGCATCGCTAAGGTCATCGCTGGGCAAAGTTGGATCCTCCGCGTTGGGGAGGGGTGAGGATTCTTCTGCGTTCATTGGTTCGTTTCGTTTCTGGTTGATCTATTTGTGGTAGCGGGTCGTTCTCCCTGACGCCTTCGTCGGTCACGGACCCGGCTTCCTTCCGACCCACGTCCAATGTCGATCACTGTTCGCCGTCACGGAGTTGGCTGGAAAACCAACGCCTCCGATCAGATCTCGAATTTCGTCCAGGGATAATGCTGCATGGAGCGAATCGCGAAACATCTGTTGAGCATGTGCCGATTCCTCGCCCGCATACTTTTCGACGAACTCATCCACAATCTCCGCCGTCGCCGGTCGAGAAAGGTCTCGGAAAAATAAAAGACCTCCTGGGGCAGTCACACGGACCGCTTCGCGAATGACTGGTTCGGGGTTGGGAATGTGGTGTACGATACTATTGCTCATGACCACCGCAAATCGATCGTCGTCATAGGGTAATTCTTTCGCGTCCACTCGATTCAGGTTGATCTGATCGGTAAGACCTGCGAGTTCGATGTTGATGCGAGCGATATCCAGCATGCTAGCGGATAGATCGATTGCAACGATCCGAGCTTCCGCCTCACTTTTGGAAAGCTCGATCGGGATTCTTCCAGTTCCCGCGCCCAGGTCCAGGATCTCGCCGGCGGGCAATCCAGCGGCCAAAAGATCGGTGACGAACAGATCATTAACGGCATTATGTGACATCTCATCGTAGGTCACCGCTTCTTCATGACTGTCCATGACTTCAGGTTCAAGAGTGCGTTTCAGCATTGTTGGATTCCACGTTTGAATCGATGTTGGAGGACTGCGTGGTTTGCAGATGGAAATGCAGCCCAATGAGCAGGAGCGCCGAAAAACTATATCCGAGTGTGAATCGCATCACGGAATCCAGAGCCGTACTATCCAGATTCCAAGGCAAGTACATCGGGCTGCCGACCAGCGGCGAATGAATGACTCCGAACAGGGTGAAGGTCGCAGCCACGCCCAGAAATATGGAGGCCATCAGCAGACGACGGTCAATGATGAAGGCCAGTAACGACGCCCATAGCAGACTCGTCACAATATAGCCACTCGAAAGAAGTCGCAGCGTATGTAATTCTTCTTGGAGAGCCGGCGATAAATTGAGTGTTTGGCCAGCCATGACTTTGTCCGTATAGATCAATGCCAGATAGGCCAATGCTGGAATGCAGGCGATGGCAATTGCTGGGTAATGTTTCTTGGGAGTAGCCTGGTAACTTTGTGAAGTAATTTCCAGGCCAATGAAGATCAGGATCGGAAAGACCGCTGGTTTCGGAATGATGACGTACAAATAGCCGAAGTAGCCAAGGACTCCGGCACTGCCAATGAAAAGAGCCGTCGCTAACGTGTAAGCGGCACGCCCTCCCATCGCCTTGTAGGCTGGGTGGCCGATGTAGGGTGTCGTCTGAATCACACCGCCGCAAAGACTCGCCACAATCGTGGCAATTCCTTCTCCGGCCACAATCAGCCGTGTGTCATATTCGTCCCCAACGGCTGCCGCACTTTCGGTGCAGTCGATACCGCCTACGACGGTGGCCAGGGCAAAGGGAATGATGACCGGAAGATAACGAGTTGTCTCGTCCATCGCCGTGAGCCATTCCAGCCGAAAGACGCTGAACCAATCCGTCGGCAATAATGCCTCGGCCGGATTAATCGCGGGTGTTGTCGCGTGTAACCAGCCCGACCACTTCATCAAATGAAACATCGAACCGGCCACGATCAGTGCCACGACGGTCCCCGGTAGATTACCGGGCATGCGGACGCGACCGATCAAAGTCGTGAGAATGATCGCGAGAGCGACAAAGCCGACGACGGGGGTATGCAGGATTTCAACCAGCGGGAGAAAGCTGATCAGTACCAAGGCGATTGCCGCCAACGAGCCCAGCAAACCTGCTCTCGGAATGAGACGCCGGATCCAGTTGGAGCTAAAGGCACAGGCAGTTTTGAACACTCCACTGATGAAAATTGCACAAATGCCGATATGCCACGTGAGTAGGGCCGCCGCTTCGTCCGACATGGTGGTGCGGGCTTCGGTAAAGGCCGGTCCTAGGACAAAGAAAACCATGCCAAAAGTACTTGGCGTGTCGAGCCCTAAGGGCATAGCGGTAACAGAGTTAGAACCGGTTTTGCGGGCTAGGCGGAAGGCCAGCCAAAAAAAGAAAAGATCGCCGACCAGGACGCCAATGGCAGTTCCGGGCACCATGTAACGGAGTGCAAATTGTGTAGGAAATTCAAATAAAAAAGCTAGCAAACTGACGGCTAGCAGAAGACCGGCCACGTTATCTAACATCAAGCCAAAGAACGCGTTAACGTCTCCAGCGCGGGCCCATTGATACCGTTGAGAGGTCACTCGGTTACCGTTCGGCACGGGTTTTGCTTTCTTGTTACAGTCGACGAGTTTATTACTGCCGCTTTTGGCTGTCAATTCTCAACCGACGGTCGTCCCCGTTCAGCACAATCATTGAAATACCCTAAAGTTGACTGTAACGAGTGACCATCTTTGGTTGTGGTTGTCGGCGTGGCTTTTTTCCGAACTCTTTTGAGTGGGGTTCGTAACGACTATGACCACGACAATCGCAAAGCTAACCACAAGTAAATGTAACGTGATTGAACAAACCGGTGAGCAACTTCTGCTGCGGTATCGGGAAACCGGCGATCGCGATCTGTTCGCTCGGATTGTTCAGATGTATGAACACGAATTGTACAACTATCTACATCGGTATATGGGTAATGCCGAGATGGCAGAGGACGCGTTTCAGGCGACGTTTTTCCAGGTCCACCTTAAGTGCGACCAATTTGAATCGGGCCGAAAACTGCGTCCCTGGTTGTACGCGATCGCGACCAACCAGGCGATCGATGCTCAGCGACGTAACAAGCGGCATCGCATGGCCAGTCTCGATCAGTCAAACCAAAAAAATGACGACGAAATGGGTAAACTCATCGACTTACTTGTAAGTGCTGAGCCAGATCCAGTCGACGTCGTTGATGCGGGCGACAATCAGCAATGGGTGCGGGATGAGATCTCCTCACTGCCGGACCACTTGCGTTCGGTTGTCGGTTTGGTGTATTTCCAAGGACTGAAGTACCGAGAGGCTGCAGAGGCTTTGTCCATCCCAGTCGGCACCGTAAAAAGCCGATTGCACGCCGCCGTACTCAAATTAAACCAAGCCTGGCATGCAAGCCATGTGCAAAGAAACTAATCATGATACGTGATGATCTAGTCGGATACCTGGTCGGTGCACTTGATGCATCGGAACATGACGAATTAAAGCAACGACTTGATTCGGACGAAAATTTGCGTCAGCAGTTGAAGCTTGTTGATCGCGGGCTTCAACCGCTTCGTTGGGATGCGGGAACGCAAGAGCCTCCTGCAGACCTAGCAGCGCGGACCTGTGATTTGATCGATCGTCACGTTGAGGATAACAAGGTTGAACGAGCCTCAGGTGGGGCTATGTCAGCCGCTGGACGAGAGGAATGGGCGGACCGGAATCGAAATTGGACGATGGCTGATTTCGTCGTCGCCGCAGGTGTCTGTCTCGCGGCAGCATGCCTCTTCTTCCCTGCACTCAGTAGTAGCCGTCATCATCAACGCATGGTGGCTTGCCAAAATAAATTGCGGGATGTTGGTCTCGCGTTGACCGACTACAGCATGTCCGATCGTCAGGGCATGTTTCCAGTCATTCCCGCCAAGGGAAAAATGGGAGTCGCTGGGATGTACGCTCCGACCTTAATGGACGGAGGGTTCGTTGATAATGCGGACGTGTTCTATTGTCCAGCGAAGAGTAACAATACGATCGTGTTGAAGATTCCCAAGGTTAACGAAGTCTTATCGGCCGAGCCCGAAGATCTAGTCACGCTCTACAACAACATGGGTGGCGACTATGCCTATAACCTTGGGTTTGTTGAAAACGGTAAGCTCCAGGGGGTCCGCAACCGGAACCGTCGGTTCTATCCCATTCTTGCCGATGAACCCCTTGAATTGCTTGCCGATTCGGTGGTGACGGGGCATGGGCGTGGCCAAAACCTGTTTTTCGAAGACGGTCATGTTGAATTCGTGATGACCCGAACCCGACCCAAGTCGAAAAGCGACGACTTGTTTCTCAACGACCGTGGGCTGAAACAGGCCGGGCTCCATGCGAACGATGCCGTGCTCGGGACCAGTTCGGTTCGCCCTGTCCCGGTCGGGTGGCAGGTACCATCGTCCCAGTAATGCTGAAACTCAGTTATCCCGAAACGCTCTAGTCCTCACTCGACTTCTGTCGATACAATTTCCAGCACAGTCGCTGTTGAGGTTTCGAGCTCTACAGTGATCGAATCCTAATTTTCTCCAATCGGTGAACCGATCTGCTCAGGATGCAGAAAAATGACCATGGATAAGCTTCATCAGGGCTGGCCCCTGTTCTTAATGATCAGCCTTATCTTCACAGGATGCCAGGAACCGGTCGATCCGCAGATCTTGGCCGAACGAGAAAAATATCTCCTGCAGGAAGAGCCCGATGGCGCTGTAGGAGTGCTCGAAGTACGCGAAAAATTGGCCGAGACCGACCAGCCGATTGTTCTGATGGGGTTGGTTGGGGCTGGTTCGGATTCCACCTGGGAGCCGGGCAAAGCAAAATTCGTGATCCGAGATCGGTCCGCACCGGTCGAAAAGCACGCAGACACACCGGGGCACGACCCGAGCACTTGTCCCTTCTGCAAGGCTAAAAAAGAGAAAATGCCCGACATGACGGCGTTAATCCAAGTCGTGGATCCCGACGGAAAGGTTGTGGACGTCGATGCGAGGAAGCTACTTGCCCTGAAGGAAGAGCAGTTTGTCGTCATCCGCGGTGTCGCCGAGGTGAATACGCTGGGGCATCTCGTTGTCTCTGCCGATGGTGTTTACGTTCGTCAGTAAACGCCGCAGGACAACGGCTGACGCAGGCAAGCTTTTCCTCGTTCATCGGTGGCTTCCTATTCTATCTTGTTGAAGTCACGTCTTGTTGACGCGACGCCAAGGTTGTCTTTTCGCATCATCTTGCGCCCTGGGGTCCGCGTGCATCGCCTGTCTGCACTGCTTTTTGTCGGGAAAACAGGCCCCGTTAACTTTGCGAACCGAACGGCATTGTATTTGCCTTCATTTCTGCAGCCCGATCGTTGATTCTCTTCGCGAGCTGCCGATGTATTTGCAACAGATGATACACCTGCCCATTCTATTAGCTCATCATTCCGATCGAATTCTCAGCAGGGTGAGAGCGATTCCCGACGAGCAACTTCAAGAGTACTGGTTGGCCTCACGAATGCTCATGTTTCGTTGGTGTCGTCAATTGCAGTCGCTCGGAGCCGTGCTTCGAGAAAATAATCATGACACGACACGGTTGTGGTGTGAGTCGAACAGCGTACTGCGCGAAATGTTAATTCACGAAATCACCACTCGATTGTGTTCCACGATTCTCGAAGGAATTGATAGCAAGTACGATCTCGACCGTCACAATTCTGTCTCAAAGAGCATTTTTTGTGGGCAGCTCGATGTAAGGCATCGGACGTTGAACGTTCTGATCAGAGCAGCAGAAATGAAATTGCCAGGTACGACCCAGTTGAATCATGACCGCCGAAATCTCGAAAGGTGGTCGGATACACTTCTCGGTTTACTGCCGGCCTGTTGCCCGACCCGTGCGTATCTTTCTCATCCAGCATCGGCGTTAAACACAAGGACGATGAAATCTCTGAAAGAGGGAGACTTGCGGGCGATTATTGCGTTGGACATCGTCAGTTCGTTGCCAGCGATTTTAAAACAAGAGACCCCCAACGGCTCCTTGCATCAACGCGTGGCGGATGCTGTCTTCGCCTGTTTTTCTGCCGCTCTTTTTGACTCTGGCGTGATGGCGGCAACCCGTCTGGGTTCGGCTCTGAGGAGCTCGCAGCCAGACCAAAGAGCCGATCTCGATCAATGGCTGCCGCCAGCATCTCAAGAGCAATCGCCGGATAGCTCGGAGGTAACGGGGCGATTCTGACGATCAGGTAGCTTATGCTTTCCCCGTCTGCCACGGCTTTTCCCCACTTAAGTCGTGTCTGTCACTCAAGTTCTTGCTCTCTTTCTTGCTCTCTTGCTCGCTGAGTCGCTTGATGAAATCAGGCTCTATCCGATATCCTTAGCGANAGGGACGTAACGGTATGTGGCCGGTCTCGCCGATGCGAGNGGTGTCCTTTTGCAATTCCATGGACTTCCGGACCAGCGGCGTTCCAGATGATGTTATGAGAGGTCGGAGTCTTGATAAAGACGCCGTTGCCCTCGAACCATGAACGAGATTCTTTACCACTACAATCGAGTGGATCCGGCGACCTGGTTTTACTTGGCGTCGTTGCTGATGGTCGGCTTGTTCTTCAAGTTCGGGCGTTTTTGGAGCGTGCGCAATCTCGACTTATTGCTGCTAATCCTTCTGGGGCCAGGTTTGCTGTTGATTCATTACGGCAAACAGATGGAAGCAGAGGAACANAGGATTCTTGCCGAGGCGACTGAAACGGAAGTCGTACAGCCAGAGGCTTCTGGTGATGTCCCGCCAGTAACGGGGGATCCAACAGAGGATGATGTTGCCGATGAGGAGCCGAAGGTCGATGATGCTTTGCCAGGTTCCGAATCCGAACCCGCCGCAGCAGACTCCGCGGATCCAGATGCGGGGATCATTCTATCGCGAGGCATGAAGGCTCAGAAATACGGTTTCCTGTGGCTATTTGGAATGGCCGTCATTTGGTTAGCTCGGCTGCTGGCGGACCCGACGATGGTTCGGCGACCGTTGCTCGAACCCAATCTTTCCGCCGGCGGTTTGACCTTCATTGGATGTTCGTTGTTTGTATTCTTGATGGCCAATGTCATCACTCGGACTGCACCCGAACCCGCCGCGATCCATGCGACCGCATCGAGTGCTGACGAAGAGGCGATTGCTGAGGGAATCGATCCTCGAATCATCAAGGAAGGTCCTGGGTATGCTCTGATCGACCAGATGCCCTTTAATGCGCAGAAAGTTCTCGCCATCTTTGCCCACTTGATGATTGTTTTGGGCATGGTCCTGATCGGTTATTGGCATTTCGATAACATTGTCATGGGAATCGGTGCGGCGACACTTTATTTGATGCTGCCCTATACGGCGCAGATGACCAATGAAATAAAACATGCGCTGCCAGCGGCGAGTCTTGTGTGGGCGATCCTTTGGTATCGAAAACCCGTGGTCGCCGGCGTCTTACTGGGGCTGGCCGGTGGCATGACCTATTATCCGCTGTTTCTATTGCCTCTTTGGTTGAGTTTTTATTGGCCGAGAGGCTTACTGCGGTTCATTGCCGGTGTAGTCGTCATGCTTATCTTCTTGGCTTGCGTACTTGTCTCGTCTGATTCGCTCGTCGGGAATCTCCGACTGATGTTTGGAATCCTGCCACCGGCAATGAATGGACTGGGCGGTGTCTGGGACGAATCGTTAGGTGGGTGGAGCAGCTACTGGCGAATTCCAGTGCTGACGGCGTTTGTTGCTTTGGCCGCCAGTATGGCGTTATGGCCTGCCCAAAAGAATCTCGGCACACTTCTTAGCTGTTCAGCGGCTGTGATGGTCGCGACGCAAACCTGGCACGGATACGGTGGTGGCACCTACATGGCATGGTATCTGCCGCTGATCCTGCTCACGATCTTTCGACCGAATCTTGAGGACCGAGTTGCCCTGACGGTGCTGAGTGAGGGTTGGTTGCCACGCCGACTTACCGCTTCTGTGCAGGCGGACAAGGCTGCCTAGCATTACAGTCTACGTCGGTGAGTCCGTTTTCCGGAACGTTTTCCCAAAACTGACGAGACGTTTCGTTTTTCCGTGTCTTCAGGAGTTTCCTCGCGCGGTGGTTCAGGCGGCTTCGTCAGGATGAATCCCTCCATCTCGCCTCGCACGAGCAGGCGATCAATGCGTTGCTCGATCCGAGTTAATTCACCGCCTTCTTCAGGCGTGACGAAAGTGTAGGCAACGCCTTCGCGACCCATGCGGCCTGTGCGCCCCACCCGGTGAACGTAGTCGTCGGAGAATGCGGGGATGTCGAAGTTGATGATGTGGGATACTCCCGAGACGTCAATACCTCGCCCCATCACGTCCGTGGCGACCATACAGCGAATTCTTTCGCTCCGGAATCGCTCCATGACCCGGTCGCGTTCACGTTGTTGCATGTCGCCATGCATGCAACCCACGTCTTTCAATTTCTTGCCTAGTTTGTCGAAGATCTTCTGCACTCCCCGTTTGGTACGGCAAAAAACAATCGCCTGCTGCGGTTCTTCGCGCTCCAGCAGTCGGACCAGGAGATCAAATTTGCGATCGTGATCGACCGTGAAATAGTGTTGATCAATGGTGTCGACGGTAACGTCACTGGAGGAACAATTGAGCGTCTTCGGCTCGTGCATGTACTTGTTGGCAAGCCGCTGTACCGGAGGAGGCATCGTTGCGCTCAACAAGAGTGTCTGGCGCTCCTTCGGACATTTGCGTAGGATTTTTTCCATGTCCGGTCGAAAACCAACATCAAGCATCCGATCTGCTTCGTCGAGAACCACGCAGTCAATGTCGGTCAACGTGAGTGTGTTGCGAGACATGTGATCCAGAACACGGCCCGGTGTTCCTACCACAATATCAACACCTCGTTTGAGCTTCGCAAGTTGTCCTCGAATTGGAGTCCCGCCATATAAAGCGACACAGCGAATCTTCAGGCCCAGCGATAATTTGATCACCTCTTCCTTGACCTGGACGGCTAACTCTCGAGTCGGCACGAGAATCAATGCCTGAGGATTCTTCTGGCGAGAGTCCAGTTCGAGAAGTTCCAGGATCGGAATCACGAAGGCGGCTGTCTTGCCCGTTCCCGTGCGTGCCTGGCCGACGACGTCAAACTCCTCTAACGCCAGGGGGATGAGGCCAGCTTGAATCGGTGTCGGCGATTCATAGGTCGCGGACTTCAAGGCACCCATCATCTCAGATGATAGATCGAGTTCGCCGAAGTGACTTATTTGGTTTTTCTCCATAGAAGCAAGTGTTTCGTCTCGGGGCAGTATGGCTGGCAGGGCACCCTGGGATGTACCCAGAACAGGATTGAAATCCTAGTAATTTACTGTCATATCAAGTCCCAGTCCTATCGAGTCAGCGGGGATCTGCGCTGGGGATTAACGCAAATTCTTCAAAATGCGTGATTTCGGTCAACCTTGATGGCTGCGGTCAGCGCACGCAATAGGCCGGCGCCTCCCGTATCGGGACTTGATTCTAACCGCCGGCCTGTCTCGTCGTAACGGGGTGTTAGACGTATTCTGCCTAACGTTTTCGCGTGGTCTTTTTGCGAGTGGTGGTGCGTTTCTTAGGCGCAGCCTTCTTTTTGGTAGACCGCTTTGCAGTGGCCTTCTTCTTGGTGGACTTCTTGGCGGTGGTCTTCTTCTTTGGAGCGGCCTTCTTCTTCTTAGGAGCGGCCTTCTTCTTGGTGGACTTCTTGGCGGTGGCCTTTTTGGTCGCCCGTTTCGCCGTCTTCTTCTTGACCGTTCGCTTCGCGGCCTTCTTCTTGGTTGCCATAATGATGGCTCCTCTGAGACAGGTACCCGTCAACAGCTTTTGCGAATCCGTCCCCTTGGGTACCCTGATAGGGGAGGCCGCTTACTTTAATCGTGTGAAACACCGTTTTTCAGCAATGCTCACACTGTTTCTATCTATTTGGAGGGAAGCTCTGATCGCTTCAAGCCAAGTCCCTTGGCTGACTCATCAATACCGGTTGAGAATCCCGCAAGTCGTTTAGAATCCGTTGTTGGTTTCGGATCGATTACGTGTCCGATCCGCCTAATTTCGCGCATTGAAGCAAGTTTGCCTCTCTTTCGTCAAGATTAATTCATACCTATTACCAAAAGTTTCCTCGACTCACCATTTGTGATTCGCTTTGAATTGCTGGTCGAGAGGATCCTCAAGAGATGACATTGAACCTCCAAAACACAATAAATGTGCTCGACAGTCGACAGACCCAAGTTGCAGACTCGACTTTCTTGGCTGGGTTGGAAGATGCGAATTCCGACGAAGTTTGCCAGCTGTTACGAGGTATTTTGGACCTCCTCAACTGCGACGCTTGCGACGAATCTAACCTGGCTCGCGTCATTCGAAATCTACAAAGCAAATCTGTGCCCTGGGCTGCACCCGCGAACGACTCCCCCCAAGATTTGCTCTCTCAGCTTTATTTGGCGATTTCAGAGGAAAGCCCGCTGCGACATCTGCCGCTTGCCGTTCTCGCCAGCCAACAGGACGCTGACTGT
>PBNZ01000003.1 GCA_002723275.1 Planctomycetaceae bacterium | reverse complement strand
ATTGTCGGAGACTTGCTTTACGTTGCGGACACTGAAAATCATTTGATTCGCAAGATCGATCTCCAGAAACAGCAGGTCAAAACGATTGCAGGAACGGGTGTCCAAGGTCGGAATGCCTGGCCAGGCTGGAATGGCGATCCAAACGAAAGACCGGTCAATGGTCGCTGGGAGGGAGTGGCACGAACAACACCACTCAACAGCCCCTGGGCGCTGTGGCCGAATGGCGAGCATCTTTACATTGCGATGGCAGGCCCCCATCAGATTTGGCGGATGAATCTCAAGACATCGCTCATAGGTCCCTACGCCGGCAATGGACGCGAAGACATTGTCGACGGCGCCCGACTTCCCGCCACTCCCTACGGCCTTAACTCGGCCTCGTTCGCTCAGCCCAGTGGACTTTCATCCGATGGCAAGTACCTTTTCGTAGCAGATTGCGAGGGCAGCTCGATCCGCAGGGTTCCCATGAATCCTACGGATCGTGTCACCACGATCGTCGGCACAGCAGAACTGCCCGCAAATCGATTGTTCGAATTTGGCGACGAAGACGGTTCATTTGAACAGGCCAAACTTCAACATGCTTTGGGAGTTACCTACCACGAGAGCAAGCTGTACATCGCCGACACCTATAACGACAAGATCAAAACCATCGATCTTGAAAATCAGTCGGTAACAACGATTGCGGGCGGGCAAGGTGCTTTCAATGAACCAGCAGGGCTCAGTTATGCGGCGGGCAAATTGTATGTGGCCGATACCAACAATCATCAAATTCGCTGGATCGACCTCAACAACAACAATGCGGTGACCGACCTTTCAATCGAAGTCGAACCTCCGGCACAGATGGTCGCTCCCGCGATCCCGTTCAATGGCCCTCGATTTGCCTTTGGAGAACGCGATATTCGTGCGGGCAAAGTTATGCTCCGCTTAGATTTGCCACTGGCGGAGAACGAACGGCTCCATCACCAACTGACACCTCAAATCACCATCACACCGCGCCCGGGCACTATTCAATTGGAACCGGCTGGTCCGGTGGTCGTTCGTGGAAATTCGTTGGAGCTCCCGCTGACGGTCACAGGACCAAACTCGAGCCCAATCGTCGTGAAGGCGATCTATTTTTATTGTCGTCACGCGAATGGCAAAAATGGCGGCCTCTGCAAGATCGGGCAGGTAATCTGGGAAGGAAAGCTGAACTCTACCGCCTCCGGAGCCAGCGAGACGCTTGAATTCGAGGCCACGGCCCCTGCAGCTGGTAATCCCTGAGCTCCAGTCGGGATGCACCGGTCATGACGTAACCCGTTTTACGGGGAGGAAAAACGTCTGCCCAGCGAGGCGCACTGTCCATTTACAAGAGGCTTGGCAATCCGCTAAAATGTTGGATTCCCTGCACCCCCTCCCAAGGCGGGGAGTGTATCCAAAACCATGACCCGTGTCCGGCGAGCCTTGCCGGTCACCCTGTAAACCCGTTCGCATGTTTGAATCTCTCCAACAAGGTCTGCAATCCGCAATGAAATCATTGCGTGGCAAGGGCAAGCTGACCGAGGGGAATATGCGCGACGGGCTCCAGCTTATCGAGCAATCCCTGCTTGAAGCGGACGTTAGTTTTGACGTCACCAAGGAGTTCATGGGGCGAGTTTCAGAATCGGCCCTCGGTCAGAAGGTTCTGAATTCTCTCGATCCTTCACAACAGCTCGTTGGGATTGTGAACGAAGAGTTGGTGAAATTAATGGGTCCGGTGGATGTGTCCCTGAATTTAAAACAGGGCACCACGGTTCTCATGATGTGCGGACTGCAGGGATCTGGAAAAACAACGACTTGTGGAAAACTGGCCCGACTGCTGCAGAAGGAAGGCCGCAAGCCGATGCTCGCCGCCGCAGATCTTCAGCGTCCCGCGGCGATCGACCAGCTGCATGTCCTTGGCGNGCAACTGGGNGTTCCGGTCCATTCACAACGTGGTGAGACCGATCCGGTCAAAGTTTGCCGCGAAGCAGTCAAAGCCGCCAAGGCTTCCGACGTCGACGTCTTGATCTTGGACACAGCGGGTCGCTTGGCCATCGATCAAGAACTGATGGATCAGTTGACCCGGATCGATCGTCAGGTGGGTCCCGACCAGGCATTGCTGGTCGTCGACGGCATGACAGGTCAGGATGCGGTGAACAGTGCCCGTGCCTTCAATGAGGCATTGGAACTGGACGGCGTGATCCTCACGAAACTCGACGGTGATGCACGTGGTGGTGCGGTGCTTTCCGTGAAGCATGTCACCGGCGTACCGATTAAATTCATCGGTACAGGAGAACAGCTTGAGTCGCTTGAGCCATTCCGTCCAGAAGGTATGGCAGGCCGAATCCTCGGCATGGGCGACGTGGTCGAAATGGTGCGAACGGCGCAACAAGAATTCGACCAGGACCAGATGGCGCAAACGGAGGAACGTTTGCGTAAGGGTGAGTTCACGTTGGAGGATTTCCGCCAGCAGTTATCTCAACTCGCCCGACCTGGCCTCATGCAAAAGCTGGTAACTCTGATGCCTGGCATGGGTGAGCTTGGCAAGATGATGGGTGACATGGACACCCAGGAAGACATGAAACGACTATTCGGCATCATTGATTCGATGACGCCGGATGAACGGCGCAATCCGAAGGTGATCGACAGCAGTCGACGTCGACGAATTGCTGCTGGGTCAGGTGTTCAACACCAAGAAGTCAACGAGTTGATCAAGCAATTCGATGGCATGGCTTCGATCATGAAGAACATGTCCGGCAAGGGCATGGGTGATCGCATGAAGATGGTGCGAGAGCTGCAACAAGGCGGAATGATGTCTCCAGCTGGCCGGCTCTCCAAGCAAAAAAAAACGACTGGCAAACGGCTCACCAACAAAGAGCGAGCCAAATTACGTCAGCAACGCGAGAAAGAATTACGGCGCCGCAAGCGGCGTAGTAAATAAATCAGGTTTTTACATAGCAGGTTAATTGCGAGGATTCAGGAGAAACTCAAGTGTCTGTACGTATTCGACTCAAACGCATGGGCCGCACCCATCGCCCCTTTTACCGAGTGTGCGCGATGGATAAACGAGCCCCTCGAAATGGTCGCGTCATCGAAGAGCTCGGCTATTACGATCCGATGGTTAAGGAAACCGACGCGCGAGCGATCTTGCAACAAGAGCGGATCGATTATTGGCTGGGCGTTGGAGCTCAACCGTCCGATAAGGTCGCGGTTTTGATCAAAAAATATGGCACCAACGGAACGCACCTGGAAGAACAGCGTGCTGCTTTGGATCGCCTGAAGATTAAACCTGTCGCCCCCACACCGGTCGCTGTCCCGCTGCCGAGCGAAGAAACGCCGGCCGCCGAAGAGGCACCCGCCGCCGAAGCAGCCGCTGAAGAGGCACCCGCCGCCGAAGCAGCCGCTGAAGAGGCACCGGCTGAAGAAGCACCGGCAGCTGAAGCAGCGGCTGAAGAAACCGAAGAATCCAAGTCGGAAGGCGCTGAATAGTTTGGCGACGTAGGCCGTACGATGCGTTTTGATGTGGTGACCCTTTTTCCGGATATGTTTACTGGCTATCTCGGACAAAGTTTGCTCCACAAAGCGATCGAACAAGGCCTCGTCGAAGTAGAATTACACAACCTGAGAGACTGGTCAAAAGACAAACATCACAACGTCGACGACCGCCCTTTTGGCGGAGGCCCTGGCATGGTGCTGAAAGTCGATACGATTGTGGAATGCGTTGAGGAGATCCAATCTCAACCTGATGAAAAACCTCATTTGGTGATGCTGACGCCTCAAGGCCGTCGGCTTGACCAAAGAGTCGTTGAAGAACTCGCCGAGTCTTCTCGACTCATCCTGCTATGTGGAAGATATGAAGGATTCGACCAAAGAGTGGTCGATATCCTTGACCCTGATGAGATTTCCATCGGCGACTTCGTTCTCAACGGAGGTGAAGTCGCTGCGATGGTTTTGGTGGACGCCCTGGTCCGGATGGTACCAGGCGTTCTCGGACACGAACAAAGTAACCAAGACGATTCATTTTCACGAGGAAACCGACTTCTTGAATTTGCTCAGTACACGCGACCTCGCGATTATCGCGGTCATCGGGTACCTGATATACTGCTGAGCGGAGATCATGAGCGGATTGCTGAGTGGCGAAAACAACAGAGTCTCGAGCGAACACAAAAGCGTCGAGCTGATCTGTTGGATCCGCCACCTCACTCGCAAGATGAATCGAAAACCGACTAAAGATCGTTTTTCCTACGAAGGAAGTTGCCATGAACAAGCAAGAACTTATCAAACTGGTCGACCAAGGCAGCCTCGCTGAATCTCCGCCTCAATTTGACATCGGCGATACGGTCGACGTTCACTCGAAGATTCTGGAAGGCGAAAAAGAACGAATCCAGATTTTCACCGGAACCGTGATTGCCCGAGCTGGATTCGGCATGAACGAGACGTTCACGGTACGACGAATCGTTGCAGGTGAAGGTGTGGAACGTAAATTCCCCATCAACTCGCCACGCATCGACCAGGTCGTCGTGAAGAGATCGAGCGTCGTTCGCCGAGCCAAGCTCTACTTCCTGCGAGATCGTATCGGCAAAGCCGTTCGACTCAAGGAACGTCGCCGAAGCTAGAGCCACCCGCTCAACTTCTCCGCCGTCATTCCTCTCCGCTATCCAATCTCAGGTGGAGAGGACGCACCCATGGTTGGTACCTACGTCGCGACGAACACAAGATTTACGTCCGCGACGTACACGAGCCCGNANACTCGCCCGCAAAAGCTGAGGCGAGGAACGTGCACCCACTTCTCGAGCCGGTAATTCAAAAGCTCTGCTTCTCGCGAGCTCCTTCATTTCTGTTTTGCTCTTAACCGGTCAGAAGTGGTAAAAAACGTGGAAAGCAGGTCGGCGGAGCTGGCCAAGTCTTGATTAACCTGCACCCCACAATCGCGATACAACCACTAATCGCGATGGAATCACGTGTCGCACGACCCACACATCTATGATCCAACCTTTGTCCAGCAACTCTTTGACGAGATGGCTGGCACCTACGGATTCGTAAACATGGTCACCTCATTCGGGTTCTCCCGACGATGGCGTCATCGGTGCGTGGCTGAGATTGAAATCCCGAAGTCCTCGCAAGTCGTCGACCTCATGACGGGCATGGGAGAACTTTGTCCAAGCGTCGCTCCACGGGTAGGTGACCGGGGTAACCTGATTGCCATCGACATTTCCCCCGTCATGTGCCAGCGGGCAAAGCGATACGAAAATGGCAACCTTGCTTGTCCGGTCCAAGTGTTGCAAGCAGATGCACTCGAAAGCGACCTCCCCACAGCCTCCGCCGATGTCGTTCTTTCATCATTCGGTCTCAAGACCTTCTCGGCCGAACAAATCGAAAAACTGGCAGAAGAGGTTCATCGAATCCTCAAACCGAATGGATGCTTTTCCTTTGTCGAAATATCGGTTCCTCCTTCTCGATGGCTGAGAGCCCCCTACATGTTTTACCTGAAGAAGATCATTCCCATTCTTGGATGGCTATTCATGGGAAGCCCTGATAACTATCGACTACTCGGCATCTACACGAACCTTTTCCGTAATTGCGAAGAAGCTTGTCGCGCGTTTCAAACGGCAGGCTTGCATGCCGAAACCCAGTCGTACTTTTTCGGCTGCGCTACGGGAATCGTCGGCCATCGACCTGCATCGTCGTGAAGCATGAGTCAGGCCAACGACAGTTGCAGAGCAGATACCCAGGCCTCAAAAGAAAAATGATGTCGTCCCAAGCGGCTCAAAAGCGTTTTCAACATGGAGCACATCAGGATGCCGTTGACCGCGTGGCCAAATAATGCCCATCACATCGAACCGAGTCGCGCAGTTAAGCAGATCATTTTGCGTTAGATACACCAAGGCAGTCCGTGAAATCCGTCGTTGTTTTTCACGAGTCACGGCAGCCAACGGTCCAGAACCGACGATACACCGCCGTGTCTTGACTTCAACAAAGACAATCGTGCGATGCTGAACGGCAACGAGGTCGATTTCACCTTCCGCTGTTCGGAATCCTCGATCGACGATAATATAACGTCGGCGACGCAGATATTTGGCGGCAGCACGTTCTCCCCGCTCGCCTAGCGGACTTGCTCGCCCGAGCCATTCCAAGAACACGGCATCAATTCCTTCCCGCCGTGTCGTATACGCTCACAAAAAAAAGGCCGTCACATGACGGCCTTCGAAACTTGATCTGAGACTTATTTCCAATCCGAACCAATTGGATAATTGTCGTTGATGGAAGCCAAGGCCTGAAGGATTACCAAATCAACATCGTAGGGAATCCATTGGATGCGACCATCCAAGAAGACGAAACAGGCGTCCGAGCCTCTCGGGCTACCAAACTTATAAACGGATGTATCTGTTTTGCTGGTGGGAAAAGGCGATCTCGACTGATCAGCATTGGCAAACCGAACCGTCGTAAAAAAGCTGTCGCCCGGCATTCCGCCCAGATCATTGATTAGCGGTTGGCCAGGAACCACGGGCCCAATCCATCGATCGCCGGCACANAAAGTATTGGAAATTCCGTCACGAACCGCTGCGCTCGAAACGGCTTGAGAGGCATGGAAAGGTCCGGAAAACTTAGGATCGAACGGTCGGTCGTACGGATACAAGCTACTCGGGCTAGGCCGGCTCGCCGACAACGCCACGGGCTGACGATTCTCATCAACCACGGTTCCACCATTCGCGGCATAATCGAGCGTGGCAGCATAACCGGGTGAGCCGGGTGATTTCATGGTCGGAGCCGTTGCTCTTGCATCGCGAGCACGGGGATTGGCATAAAGCTCAATCGGAGTTCCAATCGCGATCCGATTGGTGGGAGTGTCATATTCCTGATCGGGATCAAAGCGAGAATGGATCGCATCCTGTTCAATGAACGGGAGAATCTCGAACGCCCACGAAACCGACTTAGTGAGTTCGTTGGGAAAATTCTTACTGCGTTTCAATAGAGGCGGGTAGGTTCCCTTATTTTCTTCATAGGCGAGAACAGCCTGACCAATATTTCGAAGATTGTTGCCATTCTGGGTTCGCCGTGCAGAATCACGAACAGCGCCAACAGCGGGCAGCAGAATGCTGACTAATACTCCAATAATGGCCACCACCACCAGCAGTTCAACAACCGTGAAGGCGAGTCGCCGCCGACGTGGCTTCCGAAAACTAGGAATCATATGAGCCTCCTCAATGTCAGCGCGATCCCGATTAGATTGCATTCTCTGTTTAGATCATCCGTCCCGAAAATTCCACTCGCAGAATCGTCCTTAGTGAGCGAAATTCCATTCCGATATCATGACACAAAGTGGGCAGAACGTCCACTAGAATCCCCTCTTGAGGGCTGGTTCAGATCGGTTTGAAATCGCTTCAAAACCGGACTTCAAGCGTCAAGCAAATTCCAAATGCAGCACGCAAGAGGCCCCTTTGCAAGACGTTCAGGCGTCAACGGTATTCACCGAGAATACTTTGCCACAGTCTTCGATGAGCCGCATACAGACTTTGGAAGCGGTTGCTTCTTCCCGTTGACATGGACAAAAACAACTCGTTTCGGAGCCTAGTGTCCGCTCGCGATGGTGGCAGATCGGGCACTCCCACATTCGGCGCAAATCGTATTTGAGTCTTTCGTAGGGGCCCTTCATCTCGAACTTCTCCGATTTCCGTTGACTGGCCAACGGCGGTAGATGCAAATTCCCAGGAGAGCAACCCTCCGTGGCAAGGCATCTGAAACAGGTTGCGACTTTGTCAGTTCGGAGCGTGCAACTTCTGCCAGATCCAAACGCTTAACGTTCACTCAGCAACTGATGCAGAGCTGACCATATCTAGCAGAAGCAATCAATAGTTTTTTAGAAAATTCCGAGCCCGAGGATTGCTTCTAGAAGAACTACTCAAGTCGCTCCAGGATCACGTTGGCAAAACCATCGGTGGATAGTTCTCCCCCAAGGTCTCGCGTGGTCTGGCCTGCGGCGAGGGCACCGTTGTAGGCATTCTTGATCCGATCCGCGACTTCTAGACAGCGAGGGTCGCTGCGTTCATTGCCGAGATAATTGAGCATCATCACGGCAGACATCAGGAGTGCCAGAGGATTGGCCAATCCCTTACCGGCCAAATCGGGCGCTGAGCCGTGTACGGCCTCGAATACAGCTCGGTCGTTTCCAATATTGGCTCCGGGGGCGACGCCAAGTCCACCGACGAGTCCGGCACACAGGTCGCTCACAACGTCGCCATAGAGATTTTCGAGCAAGAGCACGTCGAATTGCGAGGGATCCTGAACCAGCTTCATACATCCGGCGTCGATGATCACTTCTTGATAATCGATGTTGGGATAATCACGGTGGTGAACTTCGCGCGCCGATTTCAAGAACAATCCATCGGTCACCTTCATGATGTTGGCTTTGTGAAAAACGGTGATTTTCTCTCGTTCTCTTTGAGTCGCGTGGCGGAAGGCCCATTTGGCAATCCGGGTACAGGCCGTTCCGGTAGCCACCTTCATGCTCATCACGACATCTTCTGTCACCTGATTTTCGACGCCGCTGTAGAGTCCCTCGGTATTTTCCCGAACGATAATCAGGTCGACATCGTCGAACCGAGTCTTAACGCCGGGCAAGCTTCGGACTGGGCGAACGGCGGCGAAGAGGTTGAGCCGTTTTCGCAGCTGAACATTGACCGACGTAAAGCCTTCGCCGACGGGTGTGGTGCAGGGTCCTTTCAGCGCAACGCCGAGTTCATCGATAGCGCGAACGGTCGACTCAGGCAGGACTTCATTACCATTTTCAAGTGCCTTGAGTCCGGCTTGATGCGTTCTCCACACGATCGGCGCGCCGGCTTCGGCAAGCACCTTCATTACCGCGACACTCACCTCTGGTCCGATTCCGTCCCCTGGGAGAATTACGGCCTCATGTTTCTNTATTGCCACGATCGGCTCCTTTCGTCGCTCAACGGCAACCGGAGCACCGCTTAGAATTCTGCGTTGAATTGTTCAAACTCGTCATAGTGCTGGGGAGCCGGATTGGCGAATCGGGTGAATTCTTTACGCCACACCAATTCAACTTCTCCGATCGGCCCATTTCTTTGCTTGGCGATAATAATTTCCGCCTGCCCGGCAAACTGTTCACGTTCATCAGCCGTGCGATAGTATTCTTCGCGATGGACAAACATCACGACATCGGCATCCTGCTCAATCGCTCCCGACTCACGCAAGTGACTTAAGCGGGGACGATTTTCTTTGGCCACTTCTGCCTGCCGATTCAACTGGGCCAGACAAAGCACAGGCACACCAATTTCACGGGCGACCCCTTTCAGGCGTCGAGCCATTTTGGCGACCTGCTCTTGCCGCGGATCCGATGAATTATCGGGTTCGATGAGCTGCAGGTAGTCGATGACGATCAGGCCTAGATGGCCTTCCCGTCGTTTAATTCTTCGAGCCGCAGCGGCAATTTCACTGACGGTCCGACTTGGTGAGTCATCGACGAAGAACGGCGCGTCACTTAACTCGGCCGCCGTTTCAACGAGTTTTTTTCGATCATCTTTCGAGATAGAACCGTTTCTTAATCGGGAACTATTGACCTCAGCCACGGAGCAAAGCATACGATCGGCCAATTCAATCGAAGACATTTCAAGGCTGACGAAAAGTACGGGTTGCTTGGCGTGCATCGCAGCATATTCGGCGATATTCATTGCCAATGCTGTTTTTCCCATACTCGGGCGAGCGGCGAGAATAATCAGTTCCGAATTGTGTAGACCGCCGGTCAGATTATCGAATTCCGTGAACCCCGTTTCGACACCTCCGGCAAGGTGTTCTCCCTTGAGTCTCGCGTCAATACGATCCATTGCCTGATGCAAGATGTCGCGGATATCGGAAACCGAGGCTGAATCACCTCGCTCAAGAATGGAGAAGACGCGTTGCTCGGCTCGGCTGAGCAATTCCTGGGCGTTATTTTCCGGCTGATAGGCATCCTGCAGCACTTCAGAACAGGCATTAATCAAGCTTCGGCAAGTGGAATCCTGCCGCACAATATCGGCATAGTAGGTGGCATGCGCGGCGGTGGCGACGGAGGCCCCCACCTTGGAAAGAAAGGCAGCGCCACCAATGTTCTCGAAGTCACCGGCACGTCGTAATTCATCGACAAGCAGCGTGACATCAATTTTCTTGCCGGCATCATTCATGGACACGATGTGTTCGAACAACTTCTGATGCGCTTCATCATAGAAGTCGTCCGGCCGCAACCTCATCACGACCTCGTCACACACATCGGGACGTAGCAGTACGCTGCCCAGAACTGCCATCTCGGCTTGAAGATTACAAGGCGGTTGCCGATCCAGAATATCCACTGCCGGATTGGAAGGCCGCGGCCGATCCATGCGCCGTACCGATGACATTTGACTATCCTCCGTGTCTTCCTGAAGGGTCCCTATGGTTGGCTATGATACCGCGGTCAGGACCGTTCACAAGTGCCGTTTTCGGGACGAATGCCCCGCAAAGAGGTACAAGAAAGGTGGGCGATCGCCCCTCGGCACGGCCGCCGTGCTGTCGAAAGCGAATCCGCTGCGCACCGGGCTTTTCTGCAAGAATCATTTACCATCCGACCGGCGTGCTCAGTCGGCGCGCCGATTATTTTCAGGATCGTCGTTGACTACTCGTCACCGACCGCCGGCACGACCCAAACCTTAAGTTCGGAGGTTACGGCTGCGTGCAACTGAACGTTGACGGTGTACAGGCCAAGCTCTTTGAGTGGGCCTTCGAGTTTAATCTGATCGGCGAGCAAGGTGATTTCTTGAGCCTTGAGAGCGTCAACGATTTCGGCAGCCCCGACGCTTCCGTAGAGGTGGCCTTCATCATTGGCATTGGCCTCGATCGTAACGCTTTGCCGAGCGATCAGATCAGCCTGCTTCTTGATCCCGGCCAAGCGAGCCTGTTCGATTTCTTCGAGCTTGGCTCGATGCTTCTCCACCATTCGCTTGTGGTGATCTGTCGCGACAGTGGCCAGTCCTTGCGGGAGCAGGTAGTTGTTTGCAAAACCTGGCTTCACCTCCACGACGTCCCCCTGGCTTCCCAGGTGGTCGACCGATTGGATCAGCAGAAGTTCGATACCGCCATTGGGTCCTTTCGGCAATCGCGACAACGACAATCCCGACATATGACGATTCGACTTGCGTTTTTGGGTTCTGGACGGGGACATGACGACTGGACTCTCCTGACGACGAAAAACAGTGTGAATGTGCGGTTTCTGAAAAATTTCCTATTCAACGATCTTCCTTAGAAGGGAATATCATCGTCTGGCGGAGGAGGACCTCCGACTTGGGTGTTGGCTGACTGACTGTATTCCGAGCCACCACCTCCTTGAGTGGGTCTCGAGCCGGGCGAGCGGCCACCGAGCATTTGCATTCGTTCTCCGACCACGCGCAACTTGGATCGCTTTTGCCCTTCCTGTTCCCAGGAGTCGAGTTTCAAGCGACCTTCGATGAGTACGGGTGCGCCTTTGCTGAGGTATTGCCCGGCGACTTCGGCCTGGCGTCCCCAGAGGGTCACATCCACAAAAGTGGTCTCATCAATCCACTCACCGGACTGATTCTTTCGGCGATCGTTGACTGCCAGACCAAGCTCGGTCACGGCCAAGCCACTCTGGGTATGTCTCAAATCAATATCGCGCGTGATATTGCCGACCAGGATAACTCGATTGAAGCTTGCCATCTGTAGATCCTCCTACCTAGGTCGCATGTGAGCGATCAGCCCGCTTATTCGCCTTCGGCCTTCTCACCGCCCTCAGCAGCGGGAGCTTCCTCAGCTGCTGCGGGAACCTTGGGAGCCTCTGGAGCAGCGGGAGCCTCTGCAGGTGCGGCCGCTGTGGAAGTTCCCTTAGCATGCTCGACAAGCGTGTCCACCAATCGATCATCAATCTTGATGATCAGATTGCGCAACACGTTTTCGTTGAGCTTACAAGCACGATTTAGATCGACCTGTTTCAGGCTATCCATTCGAAAGTAAGTCAACCAGTAGGTCCCCTTACGGTGACCTTCAATCGGGTAGGCGAGCTTTTGCTCACTCCACAAACGACTGGCCAACATTTCGCCGCCACACTCGGCGACCATTTGATCGATCTGCTTCGATATCGCATTTGGGTCGCGGGCGTAGCGATTGCTATCGAGCAGGAACATGCCCTCGTACACGTTACTTGCCAACTTGATCTCCTCGTTAATTCAATTACGAGCCATTGTATTGATTCATGCAGTGCTGAATGTCCTTTGCGATCCAGTCGGTGACGCCTTGGGCGGCACGTTGGATGGCGACATCCATGATCTCACGATCTTCGTCTTGAAAACGACTCAGCACGTAATCGGCCACTTCCCAACCTTGTGGGGGCGAGCCGATTCCGACGCGCAGTCGACTGAACTGATCGCTGCCGAGCTTTTGGATAATATCAGCTAGACCTTTCTGTCCGCCGGCGGAACCTTTCATTCGGAATCGCAGACGGCCAAGATCGAGGTTGAAATCATCACAAACAACCAACAGATCGGTAAGTTCAAGTTTATAAAAATCAAAGGCGGCTCGAACACTCTGGCCGCTTCGGTTCATGTAAGTTGTCGGGCCAAGCAATACAGCCCGGCCACCTGCACAGTGGATGTCCACCACATCACCTTGGAATTTCCCGCGAACGGGCCCACCCGAGTGTTGTTTGGCAACGGCGGCTAACACATCGAAGCCGACATTGTGCCGGGTAGACTGGTATTTTTTTCCAGGATTCCCAAGTCCGACGACCAGCTTCATGGACTCAGTTCCAGGTTGTGGTTCCCAGTCACTCGTCGATGTCGTCTCACTTTGACCGGCTCGAGGACGTAACCATCCTTGGAGCCAGTGGGGCCATCCCTTGCTCAATGGTTACGCCTCTTCCTCCCCATCGGATTCCTTACGTCCGATCACTTCCGGTTCGGCACCGTCAGCAACACTGGCTTCTTCATCGACTTCTGCAGCCGCCTCAACGCATTGGACGACTATGGTGCCGCCATCGCCAACGAGCTCTCCCCCTTCGGGAAGTTCGAGCTCGGCCAAGGTTAGGCTCTGGCCTAGCTCCAAGCCACCCACACTCACGACGATTTTTTCAGGAATATTCTGCACGGGGCAACGGATCGTGATTTCGTGCAGGGAGTGCTGAACAACGCCACCCACACGTACACCAGGAGCCTCACCTCGAAGCTCGACGCTCACCGTTGTCTCAACCATTTCACCGACATTAACCCGCGTAAAATCGACGTGGAGAATGTCATTTCCCATGGCATCCCACTGAAGTTCACGAACGAGTGCACTTTCGGACACAGCACCGGCCAACTTGGCAAGCTTCTGGCCACGTCGAACAAAGCTAGTGAGGTCCGCAGCTCCCACCGACAGGCTGACCGATTCCTCGCCGTGACCATACAGCACGGCGGGAGTCTGGCCACTGGCACGCAGCTTACGTGCTGCTCCGGAACCGCGACCTTCGCGAATCGCAACATTCAAAACGTCGTTATCGGACATCGAGATTTTTTCCTTCGATCAAATCCTCGTCTTCGTCAGTCCGTCTCCTTGCCAGCGCTCGGATACCGGAGCGAACTGGTAGACGGGAATCCAGAATTCTCCCAAATCAACAGCGAATTTCAACCCCGTTTGGGACTCATGCCCCACCAATCTCAGCCCACGACGAGTCAGAAGTCGGCTTCTCCGGCCGCAACGGGGTCACAATTGGAGTTTCCAGACCTAATCGATAGACCTTGCCCCCATCTGTCGGCCCGATTAGGCTGGAATTTATAGTGTAATACCAATCGAGAACGCCCGAGTCGCAGCCACAGCCAACCTGGCTCCGCTGCTCGAACCCGAGCGTCTCCTCGTGATTCCAAGGCTGCTTCGGGGAACTAGGACGGATAGGATGGCCAAGGCGAGCAAGAAGAAAACGGTTTTTGAATACGTTGAACCCATTGGAGCTCGCGTTCTCGTGCGTAAAGACGAGCCGAAACGCGAAACCAAGGGCGGTATTGCGTTACCCGATCAGGCGGAAATTCCCACGATCACGGGCCGTATCGTCACAATCTCAGCTCAGGTCGAAAATGACGAAGATGTACCGCTGCGGCAGTACGACAAGATCCTCTTCCATCCCAAGGCAGCCATTCCCGTCGACTTCGAGCCCGATAATCAGCTCTTTGTTGTGCCTGTTGAAGATGTGGTGGCCGTTTTCCGACGTGATGACGCGCCCAGCGACGGCTAATTCCGTTTTACTAGTCACGGGCTCTCTGACCGTGACGACCAACTAACTGTTGACATTATCACCGCGAAAGATCTCGCTGATCGACTCGTCATGGTGAATGCGTTTGATCGCCTCCCCCAGCAACGGTGCGACGCTGAGCGTTTCAATTTTCGGAATCGCCTGGGACTCAGTTAAGGGAATGGTGTCGGTGAGGACGATCTGCGAAATCGGTGCAGCCTCCAATCGCGGCACCGCTTCACCCGCGAGAACTCCATGCGTGGCGGCGACATAGATCTCCTTGGCCCCTGCCTCGTGGACCACCCGAGCGGCGCCACAGATCGACCCGGCCGTGCTGATCATATCATCGAACATGAGAGCGACACGTCCCTCGATCGGGCCACCGATGATGTTTGCCTGTCGCGTTTCAGACGGCCCGGTGCGCCGCTTATCGACGATCGCGATATGTCCGCCGAGCCGTTTTGAATGGCCAACGGCCCGTTTGATACTGCCCTCATCAGGACTGACGATGACGATATCTTCCGGAGTAAGTCCCATATTCAGGAAGAAGCTGTTCACCACGGGAGCGGCATAGAGGTGATCGACGGGCACGTCAAAAAACCCCTGTATTTGAGCCGCATGAAGATCCATGGTGAGAGCACGATCAGCCCCGGCTCGCGTAATCAGATTTGCGACCAATTTTGCCGTAATCGGGACTCGACCTTCATCTTTGCGATCCTGCCTTGCATAGCCGAAATAGGGTACCACCGCCGTAATACGAGCAGCACTTGCTCGACGGCAGCTGTCGATCATGATCAACAGCTCCATCAGGTTTTTATTCACGGGCGGACAGGTCGGCTGAATCAAGAAGACATCTCGACCACGCACGTCTTCATCGATCTTGCATGCGATTTCCCCGTCTGGGAAATCGATCAAATCGATATTTCCTGGACTTAGATTGAGGAATTTGCAGATCCGTTCAGCCAGAGGCTTGTTCGCTCGGCCGCTGAAGATTTTCAAACCACGCATTGTGTCAAACCGTCGCCCCATCGGTCACGACCTGGCTCGCATTCGCGAACTTGGCGTATCGACCGCAATTTGATCGTCGAAATTTCGATTGTCTTACGGATCTCCGACAAACCATTCGGTTCATCATCAATCGAATGGCATCATACCATATCACGACGTTGTAATTGATCTTCGACGACACGCAAGTCGGCCATATTGTTCACGCTCAATGCTTCGCACGGTTTCAGAACGGGTAAAGCTTCGACTTGCTTTCCAGCGGCCTTCAAGATACCGGGGCAATCGGTGATGTAGTATTCGCCCTGTTGATTATCGTTTCGAAGCTGACTCAAGGAATCGAGCAACTCTGGACCATCGAAGACATAGGTGCTCATATTGACTTCCTGGATCGCCCGCTGTTCCTCGGTGGCGTCCTTTTCTTCGACAATCTCGGTAAATTTCCCCGATTCATCCCGAATGATCCTACCGAGTCCCGTCGGATCATCCTTGATCAGGGTGCCGAGAATACAGGCTGGCCGGTCGGCTTCATAACGATCCAAAAGTTGTCTCAGTGAATCAGCCTGAGTCATTGGAGAATCCCCCGTCAGCACCAGCACGGGCCCATCATGATCTTCCAGCATGGGCACACACATTTGGACGGCATGGCCGGTCCCCAATTGTTCCGTCTGCTCGGCAAAACGCAGGTGTTCCCGATCCGAAAGCGCATTTCGCACATCATCGGCTCGATAGCCGACAACGACGATGGCATCGCGAACCCGAGCATCGGAGAGGGCGTCTAAGACGTATTCGACCAGTGGTCGACCACATGCGGGCACCAAAACTTTCGGCAAATCCGACTCCATTCGGGTCCCTTTGCCGGCAGCCATCACGATTGCAAGAGGGTGACTCATGAAGAACCAAGCCTTTCTTTCGCTCAAAAAAACCTACGGAAGGCGGCCTACCGGCCCCCCAGCTTCCCACCTTGTGGAACGGCAGATGCCGCCAGGACCCGCTATTTCGCGAGCCACTTCGATGAAAATCTGCCTAATCATAGCACGCTGCGAAACATAAAATCGGCAAGACCGACGACACAACCTGAGCCGTATCCGTTGACAATAAAATTAGCCAAGTCGTAAAATAGCGTGTTTTCCTCTTCGGAAGAGCCATGAACCATCGATGGCAGAATGGCTTTCAGTACTTTTATTGAGAACGCCTTAGTCTTGCAAGAAGCCATCCAAAAAGCCGATGTCCTGATCGAAGCGCTGGGTTGGATCCGCCGTTTTCGTGATAAAGTTACGGTCATCAAGCTCGGCGGCAGTATAATGGAAGACGAGGATGCGCTACGGTACGTCTTGCTGGATCTCGTCTTTATGGAGACGGTTGGCATGCATCCAGTGGTCGTTCACGGCGGAGGTGCGGCCATCTCGCGAGCGATGGACGCGGCCGGGATCGCGCCGAATTTCATCCAGGGACGACGGTACACCGATGAGGCGACACTAGAAATCGTTAAGCGAGTGTTGGCGGAGGAAACCAACACACAGCTGGCGCAGAAAATCGTCGACCTCGGCGGCTGTGCCACCAATCTTAGTCACCAAACGACAAACGTCTTGTTCGGGAAAAAGATCCAGCTGGAATCCGACGGCGAGACTCTGGACCTCGGACACGTAGGACGGGTCACTCGGGTAGATTGTGAAACGATTATCGACCTTTGCGATCGCGGACACATCCCGATCATCCCATCGATGTGCCAGGAAGAATCGACGGGAAATTTACTAAACGTCAACGCGGATACCGCAGCAACCAGCGTGGCGCAGGCATTGAAGGCTGAGAAACTGGTCTATTTGAGTGACGTGAACGGCGTCCGTCGGGACAAGGATGATCCCGATACCCACATCCATTCACTGAGTGCCGATGAGGCTCGGCAGCTGATTCAGGACGGCAACATCTCGACGGGAATGATTCCAAAAGTCGAAGCCTGCCTGGAAACGCTGGAACGGGGGGTCAAAAAGGTGCACATCGTCGATGGAGGCTTGCGTCACTCGCTGCTCCTGGAAGTCTACACGACGCTCGGCGTGGGGACGGAAATCATTCACCGTCGCCGTTAAGGCTCTCTCGCCGCGGTTCCGACGAACGGTTGGCGATTCATTCGTTATTTGATTCGATTGTTTTATTGTTTTTTTTACGTTCTCAAATTCATCTCCAATTCAAGAAGAGCGAAAAGCGATGACCACTGACACTTCGCTAAGTTCCGCTGAAACCGTCGATTTATTCAAGGGAGCCGTGATCCCCAATTACGGCCGCTACCCAATCAATCTGGTTCGTGGAGAAGGATCCTATGTATGGGACAGCGAGGGAGAACGATACTTGGATCTATTCCCTGGCTGGGGCTGCAATCTGCTGGGCCACTGTCCGCNGGCAGTCGTCAGCGCGGTACAAGACCAAGTCGCGACCCTGATTCATGTCCCCAACACATGGCATGTGGAATCCCAAGGGCGTTGGGCTCAAATGCTCTCTGAGAGAAGCTTTCATGGCCAGGCATTCTTTTGCAATTCGGGGACTGAAGCGAACGAATCAGCGATCAAATTAGCTCGGTTGCACACTTCCCCCGACCGCTACAAGATCATCACGTTTGAAGGGGGTTTCCACGGTCGCACACTGGGTTCTACGGCAGCGACGGCTCAACCGAAATACCACGAAGGGCTTGGCCCAATGATGGCTGGATTTGTTTACTGTCCCTATGGGGACTTGGAGGCAGTGAAAGCCCAGATCGATGATCAGACTTGCGCGATCATGGTGGAACCGATCCAAGGCGAAGGCGGCATTCGCATTCCGCCCCCCGAATTCCTTGCCGGTCTCCGAGAGCTGGCCAACCAGCACGGTCTGTTATTGATCTTCGACGAAGTCCAAAGCGGTTGCGGACGAACGGGACACTGGTTCGCCTATCAACAGTTTGGCGTTACACCAGACGTGATGACGTTGGCCAAATCTCTTTGCGGCGGAATCGCAGGCGGTGCGATGCTCACCACTCCNGAGATCGCCCCCAGCCTTCGACCAGGGATGCATGCCGCAACGTTTGGCGGTAATCCCATCGCAGCACGGGCAGGAATCGCAACGATCGAAACGATCGAACANGAGAACCTTTTGGAGCACGGACTAGCGATGGGTGAGCTTTTCCAGGAGCGTCTCGAGCGACTCGCTCATGACTCAGATCTCGTGCAAGAGGTGCGGGTTCAGGGCATGATGATTGGTGTGGAATTGTCGGCCGAGGGTGCACCGGTCGTGCAATCGTGCCTTGACCGAAAACTGTTGCTCAATTGCACTCAGGGCACGGTGATTCGCCTCCTGCCTGCCTTGAATGTCACTGCCGACCAGGTCAACGAAGGCATCGACATCCTCACCGAAGCCCTTGAATCCTATGAAGTGTAGAAACCGAACCTCGTAGACACTGCTACTCGTGAATGAGATGAATTTCGCTGAGGTAACTCATATGCGACACCTACTAACGCTCAACGACCTAACGGCCGATGAAATCGAGGAAATCCTCGCACTGGCCTCGCAGCTTAAACAAGAGTACGAACAGGGGGAGCGACCCCCTGTTCTCAGCGGCCGAGTTCTTGGACTGTTGTTTTCCAAGCCTTCGTTACGAACGCGAGTGAGCTTTGAAGCGGGCATGAATCACCTGGGCGGAACCAGTCTCTACCTTGGTCAAGACGTAGGCTGGGGAACGCGTGAAACGATCGCCGATTTCGCACGAGTCATCAGCCAGTATGTCGACGTCATCGTTTGTCGCACCCACGCCCACGAATCGATCGAAGACCTGGCCAAGTACAGCGAATGCCCAATCATTAATGGACTTACCGATCTCGCTCACCCCTGCCAAGCACTAGCGGACATCATGACACTCCGTGAACTGAAGGGCAGCAACGAAGAAGCGAAGATCACCTTCATCGGTGACGCAAACAACGTCTCTCGAAGCCTGGCCTTGGCTTGTAGCAAATTAGGAATTTCCTTCTCGATTGCCGCACCAAATCAGTATCAATTCGATGATGGATTGCTCGACGAATTAAAACAGGAAAATCCTCGCATCGAAATCACACAGACCGATGAGCCAAGTGTTGCATTGGCCAACGCCTCTGCCGTTTACACCGACGTTTGGTCAAGCATGGGATTTGAATCAGAGCAGGAAACACGGCAAAAGGATTTTGCGGATTACCAGGTGAATTCAAAAATGATGTCACTNGCACCCTCAGATGCCGTATTCATGCATTGCCTGCCGGCTCACCGAGGCGAAGAGGTCACGAATGACGTCATTGACGGCCCACAAAGCGTGATCGTCAAGCAAGCGGCAAATCGCATGCACCTGCAAAAAGGGCTNCTGCTGTGGTTAGTTCGCAAAGCAGAAGCCGCATAGTCTCTCGAATTCAAGGAACATGACCATGGCTCGACACGACGGACGCGATCAAGAACAACTGCGCCCGATTGAAGTCCAACGCAATTTCACGCAGATGACCGCCGGCTGTTATCTGTATCGGTCGGGAAAGACGGTAGTTCTCTGCACCGCCAGCGTCGAATCGCGCGTGCCACCATGGCTCGAAGGCTCCGGCAAAGGCTGGGTGACTGCCGAGTACAACATGTTGCCGGGAAGCACGAGTCCTCGAAAAAGTCGCGACCGTAAAAAAGTCGACGGACGAACGACCGAAATCCAACGACTGATTGGTCGAAGTCTACGAGCGGTGATCGACCTGGAGGCTCTCGGCGAACAGATGATCACCGTCGACTGTGATGTATTGCAAGCCGATGGAGGCACGCGGACAGCCAGCATCACGGGAGCCTTTATGGCGCTCGTCGACGCGATCGCAACACTCGATCCACCGCCAGCTGCCAACGCCATCAAGGACAGTGTCGCTGCCATCAGCGTTGGCGTTGTTGACGGGCAACCTGTCTTGGATCTCGACTATCAAGAAGATTTCGCCGCCACGGTCGACATGAATGTTGTGATGACGGGTGCGGGACAATACGTCGAGGTTCAGGGGACCGGGGAAGAAGCCACCTTCAGTGACGATGAATTTCAGCAACTCTTAAAACTGGGACGTCTCGGAATCGCAGAGCTGACAAAGATGCAGCAACGCGAATTAGGCGAACGTTGGCCGCTCAGCAACTGATCCACAACCAACCTACGATCATCCGGGATCCCCCGTCCCCAAGCTGACCTACGCTAATAGCTCAGGGATTACTTGAGCAGGCATGACGCCCGTCAATCGTTGATCGAGCCCCTGAAATCGATAGCTAAAGTCGTTGTGATCAAAGCCCATCAGGTGAAGTACGGTCGCGTGAAAATCGCGAATGTGAACGGGATCCTTGACGATGTTGTACGAAAAATCATCCGTCTCACCGTAAATGGTTCCACCTTTTGCACCGCCACCTGCCATCCACATCGTAAAGCAACGAGGATGATGATCTCGACCGTAATTCTGGCGAGATAGCCCACCCTGCGAATAAATGGTGCGGCCGAATTCACCACCCCAGATCACCAACGTATCGTCCAGCATGCCACGTTGTTTCAGATCGGTGAGCAACGCATAACAGGGCTGATCGACATCTTTGCACTGACTGGGCATCCGCGAGTTAACATTGGAATGATGATCCCAGTTGTTGTGATACACCTGGACAAAGCGCACGCCTCGCTCCACCAGTCGGCGTGCCATCAGAGCCGTGTTGGCGAACGACCCGGGCTTCTTCGCTTCCTCTCCGTATAAGCGGAAAGTATGCTCCGGTTCACTCGCAATGTCGGTCAACTCCGGAACGCTCGCCTGCATTCGGAACGCCATTTCATATTGCTTGATCCGTGTTTGAGTTTCCGGATCGCGGTGAGACTCGTATTGGATTTGATTGAGGGCATTGAGTCCGTCAATGGTCTGTTTGCGAATTTCAGCGGGAACTCCCGGCGGGTTATTGATGTACAAGATCGGATCACCCGAACTGCGAAATGAGACCCCCGCATGTTCTCCGGGAAGGTAACCACTGCTCCAGAGTCGCGACGAGATCGCTTGCTCCTGTTCTCGATTACTGGGAACGGCAACGAGCACCACGAAAGCCGCGAGATTTTCGTTGTCGGAACCGAGCCCATAGGAGGCCCAGGATCCTAGACAGGGCCGCCCAGTAATCTGGTTCCCCGTTTGCATCGCGGCAATCGCGGGTTCATGATTGATAGCCTCCGTATTGAGGCTTCGCATCCAGCAGATTTCATCGGCAACCGAAGCCAGTCGCGGCAGATGCTCGGCATTCAACCACATGCCACACTCACCCGCCTGCCGAAACTTATATTTCGACGGTGCGATCGGGAACCGGGCCTGACCACTGGTCATCGTCGTCAACCGTTGTCCCTTCCTCACCGAATCGGGCAAATCTTTGTCGTACCAATTCTGCATCGCTGGTTTGTAGTCAAACAGATCCATTTGCGCAGGTCCGCCAACCATATGCAGGTAGATCACACGTTTTGCCTTGGCGGGAAAGTGGGGTCGTCGAGTCAGTTCAGCGGCAGCGTTTCCGCTTCCCAACAAGGAAGTCAATGCTGCACCGCCAAGCAGATTTCGCCCCGTCGTGAAAAACTCACGCCGCGAATGCAACAGAGATTGGGCAAGGTCGATCGGTTTACGGTGATTGTCTGGAATCATTTGTTCAACACTTCGTCCAAATTCAAAACTTGGTTACAGACCAACGTCCATGCCGCTAGCTCAACCGGCGACAAATTNTTTGCCGATGGGGCCTCTCCGACGGACAACAGTTTTTCAGCAGCTTCCGCATGCGAAGCGTAATGGTCTCGTAGCTTTCGCTGGTTTTGCAAAACGAGTTGTTCTTCAACCGGTGTGAAGGAACGACCGAGCGCCCGTCGAGAGATCGCATCCACGATGAGCTTCTCAGCAGAGACGCTATCAGGCCGTTGCGTCGCCTCTAACATCGCCTGTTCGGCAAGCACTCGGGCGGCTTCGACGAATTGCGGATCATTCAGAGTCACCAACGCTTGCAGCGGAGTATTCGTTCGCTCTCGTCTTACTGCACATACCTCGCGACTCGGTGCGTTAAATGCCTCTAGATTCGGAGGAGGTGCCATCCGTTTCCAGAAATTGTAAACGGAGCGACGGTATAGATTCTCACCTTTATCTTGAACGTACTTTCGCGTGTTTCCACCGGGCAACCCGACAACCTCCCAAATGTTGGTCGGCTGGTACGGTCGAGTGCCAGGTCCGTACATCTGCGGTGAAAGCAGGCCGCTGGTGGCCAACGCATAATCTCGAATCATTTCGGCATCCATGCGGAATCGGGGGCCACGCGACAACCAAGCGTTGTCACGATCCTTCTCAATCTTCTCGGCGGTCACCGTCGCTGATTGACGATAGGTCGCACTCATCAACATCAGCTTGAAGAACTCTTTCACATTCCATCCGTTGGATTGAAATTCAAGCGACAACCAATCCAATAGCTGCGGGTGACTCGGAGGAGTCCCCATCACACCAAAATCTTCGGAGGTTGGGACGAGACCTCGACCAAAAACTTCCTGCCAGAATCGATTCACGGTGACCCGCGCGGTGAGTGGGTTCGCGGGATCGACCAACCACTGAGCCAAGCCTAGACGATTACGAGGAGCTCCCTCCGGAAAGGCGTGTAGCGCCTCCGGAGTTTCCGCAGCAACTTTATCACCGAGCGTATCGTAATGCCCTCTCAGCAAAATATTTGCCGCTGGGGACATATCCATTCGCTCTTTTTGAACGTGCGTGATCGGACTCCGTTCCTTAATTGCCGCACTTTCCGAATTCAAGGCATTCACCTTGGCTACCAACGCAACAAAGTCAGGATCAACCTTGAGCAAATAGTGTTCGAACAAGGCTTTGTTAGTTTTAAGAGCCGGTTCGTCAACGGTTGCCAACAACAGACTGAGTGTTCCAGTGCCTACAATGTCGGCAATTTCTTTGTCGTTAATGACGCGGCCGTAGATCCGCACATCCTGCAGACTCCCGTCTTCAAATATCTGGTCGCCACTTCGCTGCCCGATCCGAGTCGGCGTTTCCGTACGCATCGTCGCTTCCGGTTTCAACGTATCCTTTTCGACCTTCACCGATTGCTTGGCACCGTTGACATAAATGTGAATGCCCTGAGGCTTTCTGGAACCGTCGTAGGTAACCAACACATGCTGCCATTGTCCGGGCTCAAGCACGTCTGACTCGGTCGATACCTTGATGCCGTTGGTGGGCCACGTATCGATCAGGTGTACTGCCAGCTTACGTCCACTTTGATAAAGGTCCCAACCGCGATAATCAGCGTCCTGGTCCATCCTTGCAATCACGCCACCATTGACGTTGTCCTTGCCGGCTCGAA
This sequence comes from Planctomycetaceae bacterium, assembly GCA_002723275.1. Taxonomy (GTDB): domain Bacteria; phylum Planctomycetota; class Planctomycetia; order Pirellulales; family Pirellulaceae. Next base: position 200,571 of record PBNZ01000003.1, on the reverse strand, counting down.
TCCAAGAAGCCACCGTAAAGGGTTGATCAAATTCGAAATCAGCGACCGACTCCAGATTGACAGTACGTCCCTTCTTCATGGTCGCACTTTTGCCAAACTTACCTCCGTCTCGCCACTCCAGGTCACCGATGGCGGCAAAAGCTTCACCACCAGCCACGGCGTTCTGTAACTGATTCCCCTGCCCTTCCGTCATGGGAAGATGCACGATCAAATCCTGCTGAGGAAGACGTGACGTGATTTCAGAACGATCCAGTTCCGACAGCCATTTCTCATAAGCCGGTTTTGCGTCTTCTCGTCGCTGATCCCGCTGCTGAGTCAGCTCTTCTATTTCCCCAGGCAAGGCAAGCGAACGAGCTCGATCGGATTCAACAGGAACCGATATCACCGGGCCTCCGCCATCCTTATTGTTTCGATCCTTGGGTCCCTGAGTTGTGTTCCGGAAAAAAGCGGTGAGCGAGTAGTAATCTTGCATCGTAATCGCATCGAATTTGTGGTCGTGACACTGAGCACAATTGGTCGTGGTCGCCAGAAAGACCCAGCCCAGTGTCTGCACACGATCAGCGGCATAGTTCGCAAGATTCTCGGCATCGATCGTTCCGCCTTCATTCGTTGTCATGTTGCAACGTTGAAAGCCCGTCGCGACCAGTTGATCATTTGTGGGATCGGGCAGAAGGTCGCCCGCAATCTGTTCAAGGGTGAACTGATCGAAGGNCTGATTTGCATTGAAGGATCGAATCACCCAATCGCGGTAGGGCCACATTTCTCGATAGTTGTCAAAATGAAGGCCATGGGTGTCCGCATAACGAGCCGCATCGAGCCAATAGCGTGCGCGGTGCTCTCCCCAGGTTGGACGTTCCATTAAGGAGTCAATCCACCGCGAAAGTGCTTCGTCCCCATCACGTCCATAATCCTGCTCGAAAGCATCAACTTCACCGGGTTGCGGAGGCAAGCCGGTGATATCGAGATGAAGTCGCCGAAAAAGCGTGCGAGGATCCGCCTCCGGTGCGGGCTTAAGCTGCACGACGTTCAACTGAGCGAGCACAAATTGATCGATTGTATTCTTGGCCCAGCCATCTTTGGGGGAGGATGGGATATCGACAATGGCCGGGGGGATCAAGGACCAGTGCCGTTCGTACTCACCGCCCTGCTGCACCCACCTTTTCAACAATTGTTTTTCTTCGTCGGTGAGAAACTTCTTGGTCTCCGGCGGTGGCATTAACGTTTCTTGGTCGTCGGTAAAAAGACGCAGGACCAATTCACTTTCGTCAGGTTCGCCCGGTACCAACGCGCCTAATTCGATCGCGGCATCTCGTTCATCCAGTCGCAGGTCCGCTTCACGACTCGCGCTATCGGGACCGTGACACGAAAAACAATTCTCGGCGAGAATCGGACGTATGTCTCGATTGTATTTCACCGTTTCTTCGGCACTGATTGCTGGAGAAACCACCAACAAAAAACACCATGCGTGAATCATCTCGATCCGACTTCGAAAANCTTGGACGAACATCGATTTTCTCCGAGGTTGGGGCACAGCCTTATGGTAAACCAAGCACGGCCATCATGGGATGGGTTGCTCCAGAACACGGCTAAAATCCTTGAATTCTTGCGTGCCTTGACTACATTCCCAGCCAATTCTTTTCGATCCCACAGTCGACTTANATCCATTGGCTGATTTTCAGTGGTCTCCGACAGTGAAGATCTTTGGGGCCGGAGAGCCACTGGCGTCTGTTGCCGGTAACGTTCGCCAAGGATGCCTCGGATTCTACCAGCCTTGCAACTGAGCGATTCTGCCAAGGATACCGATGCCGTAGCGGCCCTGGCGATCTCCACCCTTCTCGATGTACTTTTGCACCAACGGGAGTGCTGGCTCCCCCATCCAATCAAGCACGTTGAAGAGCATAGTGTGATTTTCACATTCGCCGAACAACATCTGATTCAGTGTCCGCATTGCCGGCTGATCGAGATTACGATCTCCCAGATTCACAAGCGTCCAGGCGGAGAACATACGAATCTCATCCGCCGAATCCGTCAGGCCGTCCAACAGGGTATCGCGAGCGGACATGGCGTCTTTCCCCAACAAGTGCAAGCCAACGACCGCCCACCATCTCATCCCTTCGTCATCATGCCCCATCCATTCGACAAACGTATCGAGGTGCTGAGGTTGTCGCAGGAGAGCAAGATCAGCAGCATCCAGGTATTTTTTCAGCGGGTAGAGTTCTGGATTGCGGACCATTTCGTAGATCGTTAAATGGTGCTCGGCGGCCCTCCGTTCCCTCATCTTTTCCGGTAGCAGTCCGGAGTCATAGAGTTCGAGCTGTCGTTTTCTGAGTGCGGCCTTCAACTGAGCAATCTTCGCTTGATGCTCGGCAGCATCGATCAGGTTGTGGACGTTATCGAAATCGANATCGTTGTCATAGAATTCTTCGGAAACACGAGGTCGAAAGAAGCGACCGGTGATATCATCGGTCTTTCCTTCCCGATGATATTGTTCCCAGGCAGGCGTCGCCGGCGCTTTCCAAAGGTAGGCGAGATGTTGCCCCGCCGGCGCGTACGGCATGTAGTTTTTGTGATAAGCATAACGAGCATCACGAATCAGTCGGACATTATCAAGACGTTCGTCAGCTCGTTCCCGAAATCCAACGTGATGTTCAGGGGCTGCTTCTTGATCGGGTCCCAGAAACACTCTCCCTTGAAATGTCTCGGGAATATCGGCTCCTGCAAGACTGAGCCATGTCTTTGGCATATCGACAAAACTGACGATGCGATCGATGGTCACACCGGGTCGGTCGGCAGGATACAAATGCTTATATTTTTCCGGAATTCGAATAACGAGTGGACAGTGCACGCCACTTGAATAAAGAAAGCGTTTGCTGCGTGCCATGACACCTCCGTGATCGGAGTTGTAGATGATGATGGTGTCTTCATAGAGCCCATCTTCCTTAAGTGCCTGAATGGTCTCTCCCACCTTGGCATCCATTCTTTCTACGGCCGCTGCATACTTTGCATAGTTTTGGCGAATCACCGGCAAATCCGGGTGATACGAAAACAACTGCATTTTTTCCGGATCTTTCCCCGGATTACGAACGTTTCCATGAGCACGACTTTCATGACTGTCACCAATGTTAACGACTGCAAAAAAGGGCTGTCCCTGTTTCCGCACCCGCCATCCCAAAGTCCCCCTGCCATTCCGATGATCCCAACACTCTTTATCGGGGCGGCCACCAATGTTGTAGTCCGTCTTGCCAGGATTGGAGGTAAAGTAGCCGGCCTTGCGCAACAGATCCGGATAGTAGGGAATCTTGTCGTGCGGAATGAGGTTTCGACTTCGCATCGGCTGTGTGCCATTTGAAATCGCATACATTCCCGTGATCCAACAGGAACGAGTCGGTGCACAGACAGCCGCATTATCAAAGCAATGCGTATATCGAAATCCTTCTCGAGCAAGCTGATCAATCGCCGGAGTTTTGGCGTTGGTCCCCCCGTAACACCCAACCCAGGAAATGCCGTTGTCTTCGCTGGTAATCCAAAGCAGATTAGGACGATCCAACTCATCACAAACGGCATGTTTTGAGAACAGCAAAAGACCTACCGTCAACAACGGCAAACAAACTAGCTTGCGAATCTTTAACACACGATCCCTTTCACAACACAGACACGGACGAGGCATTCTCTCGACTCAATGCGTACGCCTCTATTGTCATAGAGCTGACAACTCGGGTCAACAAAGGAGGCACGAGGAACCGTAACGCAGAGATACTTTGGAATGCATCCGCAGAAAGAAATGACGCGCAACGTCGATTTACGAGGAATTGTCTTCCGTTTGGAAGATCGGTATGAGGATGGCTGGAGAGAGTTTTTGGTTAGTGTTGAAACTCAACACTCGTATCGATTCCCGCCAGTGAGTGCTTAAAGACTTCTTCGTTTTTGAAGTAGGAGTTCCGACGCATCGTGCACGAAATCCCCAGAATATGACAAGCAATTGCCACATGCAAACGATTCGTTTTCACATGCTTGAATTGCGTCAGGAAATACAACAGCCGTGCCGCACATTCCTGATTCGCCTCCCAAGAATCCAAACTGGACGGTCCGAGCCAGGACGAAACATCCACATTCCATCGCGAGCGAACAACCTCTGTTTTTTCTCGATCTTTTCGATAGGCAGACAATTCAGATTTCCGCACCACCTGATCAAACCAGGCGAAAACCCCATTCGCCCAACCGTATTGTTTGAAACGCCAATACCGGAAGTAATCGCGACATCCAACTCGCTCGTCTTGAACGAGTGATTTCCACCATTCGCCTGTGGGATAGAACGTCAGATCATGTGACAAGAACACCTCTGCCGTTGTGCATCGAGAAGCCAATTCAACGGTCCGACATTCCCGACNGGCGATTACATCTCCACTCTTAAATAGCTGCCACTGTTCATCCGACGGATTCAGACTACAAGGCAGGACAAAAACATTGAGTCCTTCTTGTCGAGCCAGGGCCAGGTTTTGCCATCCACCCTTAAAGTGATGGGTCAAGTTTCCGGCCGCATTCAGAATGTATCCTGATTCACCTCGCGACTTCAAATCGGCAATGTCTTGCAACCCAATCAACTTGAGCTCCAAGCCGTGCTCCCGAATAAAAAGCTGGAGTGCCGAGATGATGAGAGCATCGCCAGCATTACCGGGAACGAGACAGACGGATTTGACATTGTTTCTCTCAACAAAGTCGATAAGCGCAGCAGAGAGTGCCTGAAAGCCAATGGCTTTTCGATCCGCGGTCTGTCCAGAATTAAATGTCACTGACTGCATCACCTAACAAGCTAGTCATGATGAAAGAGTCGCCGAATCGGAGTCCCAGATGCAGGGGACTCGGTAAAAAAACATACCATGAGCTCCTCGCTGAGTTCGAATTCTCGACGAGAAGTCGAACCGAACATTTCGCACGAATCGTCACAAACCACACATATGGCCTATCGCAGATCACACAAAACATGCGTCGATTTCATCTCCCCGGAAACATTAGGATTGGTGTACAACAGGTAGCCCGTTGAATTGGAATTCAGTCACTCTGATCACCCCAGGACAGGAATCAAAATGAACGAAAACCCCTTCCAAGGCAGCATCGGTGCATTTCGATTCCGGATGGCAGTCCAAGATCATTCACGATGAAAGCTACGCCTATCAGGTCTTGATTGTCCTGAACGACCATCCGACAAACGGNAGGTCGCTATCAGCGAGGCGTTCCAACAAAACTGGCTGAGAGTTCAGTGTGTGAAGTTTGCTTTGACGACGAAAACATGCCTTCTGTGAATGGCAGGTTCAAGATGCTCGAGAGTCGGGCAAAACGAGAGAAAGATCTTCTCATCAAGTGACCGATGGTCGGAATTAGACGTTTGAGCGAGTAGAATCAGTCCCCAAGCTGTCGTCTCGTTGCTAGGATAGACATCTTCCATCCATCCTTGATCCCTCCTGAATCATTCTTCGGTTTCCGCTATGCGTGTTCAGCTCTTGATTTTCTGTTTGACCGTTTGCGTTTTGTCTCAACTAGGATACAGCCAAATAAGCCCCATGAATGGTGGCATGATTCCAAAGGGAGCCTACGAAAATCTCGATCCTTGGATTGCGATCGGCGATTCAATGCAAGATTGGGAAGGTTGGTCAAAGAATACGAAAGCAGGCACTCTAGCCGTACCGGGGATTGCCAGGTATCGCTTTGAGGAAAGACAGAATTGGTCGAGCTTTTACGGTCTTCGGTTGGACATCACGATTCCCAAGGGGCGAGTCTTCGAAGGAAAGATCACACTCCGCACGCCGCCTCGAGAAGTCAAAAGTAGCTACCGCAGCCAAGCTTCGGTCACCTCGGCAACCTTCACCGCCGTAGGTAACGGTCGTGAAGTCATTAACGTGCCCTTCACTGCCTTTGATCACTACTATCCGTTTTTTGAAACGTTTCGAGAGATCCAAACCGTCGAACTCGATGGCCAATTCCACGACGCGCAACCAGGAGAAGTCCGTCTCACCCAAGTTCGCGTTGTGCAGGCCCCCACGACGAAGCTCTATTCAGGCGTTCGTTCAAGGGTTGGCGAACAAGATGAATCAATAGAATATTCACTCAACGTCATGAACTGCTCCGATCGTGAGCAATCGGTCGTGTTGTTACACCACCCATATAGCAAGCACGTCATGACGGCTGAGATCACACCGAACCAAATGATGCTCAAGCCGGGTGAAACCAAGACATGTTCGGTCACCGTGGCGGTGTCTGATCGCATTCCACCAGGGGGTCGCGAGAGACAGAAAATTGTCGCGATCGCGAACGGTTCTCTCGGCGACGAACTGGAATTCATCACGGGTCGCAAATTGGAACATCCGTATCTGGTACATACGCCGGATCGCTGGCAACAGATTCGGGAAAAAATTGGCAAGTCTGAATGGGCAGCCGAGGCCGCAAAACACTACACAGACCACGTCCCCGATGGTAACCGGCCAGATCAGCGTTGGCGTTCCGCCGTTGCCTGGCAACTGACGCGTGACCGAAAGTATGCCGACTTGGCGAAGCCCGGAGTGCGAGCGGACGTAAGCGGTAAAGATCTCATACAAGCCGCGGAAATCTATGACATGATTTATGACTCCGGAGTGTTTTCACCGGAGGAAAAGAAACGTATCGAAAGCGCATTTCGAGAACGCATGAAGAGCGTCAGCTTATCGGGCGTCGCCAATCTCGAACTTCAAGAAGCCCGTTGTGGATTCACACTCGCACTCGTCGTTCAGGACTTTGCCTGGTTCGACTACTTCCTCTACGCCGCCGATGGGGTTTATGACAATATTGCCCAAGGCATTATGCCGGATGGCTGGTGGTATGAAGGCTCGGTGAACTACAACATTTGGGTGTCCCGTTACATTTGCAAGATGGCACTGGCTGCCGAGCCGTTTGGCATTAATTTGATCGATCATCACTTTACTCCCGGATACTCGAAAGAATTTCGGCGACTTCCGGAAGATGTGGAAACTCGCAAACGAGCTCATGGTGGCAAACCTTTTCAGAAGTTTGGCAAACATCCCAAACCATTCATCACGCTAGACATGCTTTGGGATTCATTCGTCGACCATGTGGCTTATGACGGGACGATTTTTGCAGCCAACGATGGAGGCGAATTATCGTTTTCCAGCGGGGAAGCGTTCGAGCTTGCCTATATGATGTACGGGAAACCCGAATACGCATCGGTGATCAAACATTCGGGCAAACGCAACTTGCTGTATGGTCTCGCCGAGTTGCCACAGGAAACACCACCGCTAGGCACGCGTTCCACTTACTCGGACGGCATCGGATTCATCACACTCAGATCGCAAACCCCTGGCCGACACCCGCGAGACCAAATTGCAACGAGCCTGAAATACGGAACTCACGGTGCCTATCACGGACATTTTGACCGCACGAACTTCAACTCATTGATGCGACACGATCGCAGCTTTTACCAAAGTGGTCATGGACTCTGGTACAGCTACGCAAGTTTCATGTACGGATTTTTCGTACAGTCTTCGATCAATCACAACATGGTGGTCGTCGATTCGAAAAATCAAGAACCGGTCGAGTCTCAACGGTTGCTATTTCACTCGGGCAAAAAGATGCAAGCCGCAGTCGTCGAAACCAATGCCCGCTGGTGCAATCCTCCCTACACGGGGCTGGAAATACGGCGGCCCGATCGCAAACCGGGTGAGCCCGCAGCGTACTCAGGAAAAGAACGATTACAACTCGAAGATGTTTACCTGTCGACCCCCGACCCAGAGCCTGAATCGGCGAGCATCGGAGAGTACTCCGAACCCATCCTGCAACGACGTTTGATGGTGGTCACGGATGACTATGTCGTCCTCGCAGATTACCTGCAGGGACAGGACGAACACGTATTCGACAACCTGCTGCAGATCCGCGGTTTTCAGGAGATCACCGGCGGCCAAGTCGAAGCGACAAAACACACCGATCAAATGGGAACCAATCCGCTCCTCCCCGATCAACTGATTACGAATTGCCAATGGTACGAAAAAGCGGGGGTTTCCAAGGCGAGATTTCTAACCATCTTCGACGACCGGTCCAGCCTCAACTGGAGGACGCTCCGCGGCAAAAAAGGCAACCTTTACATGGACGTCTACTCTGCCTGGCCCTCGCAGTGCGAGATCATGGTCGCCACAGCCCCTGAAGTTCGGGGCCGCGCTGGATGGACGGAATACCAGATCATTGCGGACGGCGAGGTTACCAAGACTCACCAGTTTTCACCTTGGCTGCTCGGCCGAGACGACATCGACATTCCGCTTAACGATTGCCAACAACTTCAACTCAAAACTCGCAACGAAGATCGACGCAAGGGCGGTGGCTTCATCAACATTCGTGTCGATGGATTGTTTTGGGGAGGCGGCACAATTGAAACCAGCGACGGACAATCGATCACCTTGTCCGAGCTTGAAGCGGCAGGAAAACTAACCTACGACGGAATCCTCGCCAAAAACGGCCAAGGCGAACCTATCCAGCCCGGCAAAGATTATCGCGGTGGCGAAGTCGTCATGCACGGGCGACTCTTCGAAGAAGCGATTCCGGCGCAGCCACGTGGAAATGGTTTGATCACCATTGATCTGAGTGACCTGGATGCCGTCCGGTTCAAAGTTTCGATCGGTGCTGATTACGTGAATGGCGACGATGCGTTGAAGTATCAGCGAAAGGTCTACAGTGCTCGAACTCGAGGGAAAACAGCAAGATTCCTGACCGTAATCGAACCTTTCGAAAAAGATTCTGTCGTCCAAAGCGTCACGGCGACATCCGCTGATGAACTGAAGGTGAAGCTGTCGAATGGCACCATCCAACATCTTCAGATCCAACAGTTTGAGGGAGATGGCCGTGACATCGAGGTCAGCTTAACCGCATCTCGCAACGGGCAAGAGCTATATACGGAATCGACAAGACCATTGCCCCCACAGTTCGGAGCAAATCGCTCTGTCGAACGGACCCCCGGGAGATCCCCATGAGTGAATCTCACAGCCAAATTTTGATCCATCTCCAACCATGCCGTCCGTTTCTTCGACAGCTGCGCCGTTTCACTTGCCAGCTCGTACTTTCGCTGATGGTCATTTCCTGTTTCTCGGGTAGCGCCGTCAGCCAGGAAAAGGAGAAGTCCAACGGGTTCGTCCACCCTGGGTTATTGCATACCCAACAAGATCTGGAACGAATGCGTGACGCGATCAACAACGAAAATTCACCCATTTCCGATGGCTTCAAGGTTCTGCAAGAGAGTAAATATTCCCAACATAATTATCAGCTCCGCGGTCCATCGGTCGAATGGGGACGCGCGCCAAACGTCGCCATGGGCCAGGCCGTTGACGACGCAACAGCGGCCTATCAAAACGCCCTGATGTGGTGCATCACCGGAAACAAAAAGCACGCCGACAAGGCAGCTGAAATTCTCAATCGATGGTCCACAACTCATCAACGCATGGTGGGTGTGGATGGTGTGCTCGCAGCGGGCCTACAAGGACTTAAATTTGTCAACGCCGCTGAATTGCTCCGGCATACCGACTCAGGCTGGCCAGAAGAACAGGCCGTGCAATGCGAACGTTGGTTCCGAAACGCCATTTATCCCAAGATCGAACACTACGCCTACTTTGCCAACGGCAACTGGGAAACCGCTGCCTTGCAGACTAATGTTGCCATCGCGGTCTATTGCAGTGACCGAGAAATGTTCGAATCGACGATGCGTTATGCGGTGAATGGCTGCGGAAATGGGAGCATTCCCAACGTGGTGATCGACGAGTCGGGACAATGTCAGGAGACAACTCGCGCACAACACTATGCGCAACTGGGATTAGGCACCTTGGCGAATGCGGTAGAAATCGCGTGGAATCAAGGCGTTGATCTCTACGGCTGGAATAACAATCGATTAATGCAAGGTTTTGAATACACCGCCAAATATGGCCTCGGACATGACGTTCCCTATCGACATTATTTGGACCGTACTGGCAAGTATGGTTTGGAAGGACGACACCAACACTACACGAAAATCTCAACCGTCAGTCGCGGCAATTTCTATGCCATCTTCGAGCGGCCTTACAATCATTATGCAAAGCGCCGAAAACTGTCTGTCCCGTTTAGCGAGCAGGTAGTCGAACGAAAACGTCCCGAAGGGTTCAACCATGACCACGTGGGACTCGGCACCTTGACTCACTTTCGTGATCCGCCGACGGGCGAAGAACCCTTGACTCCGCCTGGTGTTCCCAGCGGTCTCATTGGCAGGTCGCTTGAGAAAGGCATTCGCCTGAGCTGGGTGCGTTCGGTGGCACCGGTCTCATGCAAAGACGCGCAAAACTACACGGTTTATCGTTCGACCATGCCAGATCGCCCATTCTCACGAGTGGCAAGCGTGACTACCCCCGCATGGGTTGACCGCGACGTTGCGCGGGGCCAGCTCTACCGTTACCAGGTCGTGGCTCACAATGAAGCAGGCTCATCGTCACCTTCAGCCGTGTTGTCGATCTCTGCTCAGCTACCTGCCCCCTGGCTTTCGAAAGACATTGGCGAGGTTGGTGTCGCTGGATTCGCGGAATACGACGGAACTCGCTTCACTCTTGAAGGCGAAGGACACGACATCGGCGGATCGGAAGACAGTTTTCATTATGTGTATGCACCGATGGAAGGCCAGGGGACGGTCACTGCAAGGATCGTACGTCCGATGAGTTCGCAATGGACCAAGCCAGGTGTGATGATCCGCGAGACCCTTGAAGCGGACTCGCGACATGCGTCCGTTCTGCTATTGCCGATCGATTGGAGCGCTGCGTTGGTGTCGCGTGGAGAAGCCGGCGGAGAAACTCAAATCCACGGCAAGACGGCACTCGGTGAAGCGCACATCGAAAAGGGCAACCGGTTGATGACCCCTTATTGGGTGCGACTTATTCGTTTCCGAAATCGATTCACCGGTTATATCTCTCCCGATGGTCATGATTGGCGAGAAATCGGCTCGGTTAAAATCCCAATGGGCCATCGCTTTTTCGTAGGACTCCCAGCCTGCTCCCAACTTAAAAATGTCACCACCACCGTGACCTATGACCGAGTCAGCATCCCGACCTGGCGTCAGACAATGGAAAATCGCCTGATCCTGTCACGTCCCGAACCTCGCTGGCATCGAGAGCCATGGTTTAAACGTCACCAAGCCATAAACGATCGCGTGCAAAAAGGAGACGTTGATCTGATCATGATCGGAGACTCGATCACCCACTGGTTTGATCGCGAGGGCAAAGCAGTCTGGGATCAACACTATGGTGATCGTGCCGTTAACCTGGCCATCAGTGGTGATCGTACTGAACATGTTTTGTGGCGTTTGGAGAATGGCAACCTCGAAAACATCGCACCCAAAATCGCCACGGTCATGATTGGCACTAACAACCATATGAGCAGCCCACCGCAAGTGACTGCTCGAGATATTGGTTTGATCGTGCAAACGCTACGTCACAAACTACCAACAACTCAGGTTCTCGTCTTGGCGATCTTTCCTCGCGGAGCTGGTCCGGAAGACGGGGCTCGAAAAATCAACGAACAGGTCAATCAGCTCGTCGAAAAACAGATCGCGTCATTGAACGATCCGATGGTGAATTTTGCGAACATCAATCGCAGTTTTTTCTCGAATCCGGAAACGGGTAGACTCAATCAGGACGCGTTCCCGGACGGCACCCACCCGAATGAAAAAGGTTATCAGATTTGGGCCGAAGCCTTGGACTCAATTCTCAAAGGTCTTCGATCAGATTAGTCATCGTGCCATCCGCTTCAGATAACGTCGCGTTAATCCAAGGTCCCATCACCAGACAGGGACTAGCAAACGGCATCCTGCGACCAGCTACCGCGTGATTTTGAGATTTCTCGAGAACTCTTCCGGGAGTTGATAGCGAGGCTTGATTCGTTCGATTCCCCAGTGGAAGAGATACAAGAATCTCCAATCCAAGCCACGGAATCTCAACCCCCAATTGATCGCTCGTTGAGTCTTTCTGCTACTGAGCATGGTCAACGGAATCAGAGCCTTATAGAGTTGCTTTCCTTGGGGCTGAAACTTGCGTGTTGCGCTGAGCCAGTGAGTCAGGTGAATGAAGCCATCCCAAAGGTCTTTCCCACGAAACCTGATTCCAGAGCGAAACCATTCAGGGATCTCCGCTTGCTCGTAGAATTGCTGAAAATCCTCAAGAGTGGCGTCTGTGAGCTTCATGATAGCGCTCCCACCCTGCTTATCCTGCCCGAACATTTCGCGAGGTACTCCGGCCTCTTCCACAATTCGTCGGCAAATAGGTCGGTCGTAGGTTCCTCCGATTCGCCAAGGCATCATCTCCTTGGAAAGTGAAATTCTCTGAAGTGCCAGGCGGTGAATCGCCCCGATGTAGGCCGCACGAAATTGAAGCGTGCCAGTTCGAAGGAAAAACTCGTTGTAGGAGGAGCCTGCAGTATTCTGGGCGTCAGGACAAATAAGATCAGGCAAGTTGTAAATCTCATCCAAGCCCCAAAAATCCTCGCCCGGTCTTCCCATCAACAGGATCGAGCCTTCCACCTCGGGTTCGGCGACCGCCATCGGCGCACCGCCGGGTCTCGGCATACTTGCTGAAAACTCAGCTTCCACCAGATTGGTCAGGTCCTGATAGGCCCGCCTTGGATACTCTTTCACTTGAAGACCGAGCAACTGTCCAATCTTGAGGCCACTGTCATTTGATTTTGTGAGGTCTTGGTGCTGAGTGGAGAAAGTGAGTGCTTCTCGGCACCCGGCTGCAGCTGCGAGAACGGATAAAGTGGTGGAATCATATCCCGTGGAAATCGTCGTCTTGGGACGATATCGAACCTGCCTGGAATGATCGTTTGCGTTGTCGATGGTTCGTTTCACGGACCGACTGAGGTGCTCGAAGTATTCTTGAAAATCCTGAGGCTCCGCAGGGTGTGGCTTGGAATGGATCTTGAAATTCAGCTGAGAGTCGAACGAAAAGTTCTCCCACTTTACGAGCTGTACGGAGCGGCCAGACTTGGTTGGCAGCTCACAGGTCGGCTTTCGGAGGCCCCAGCGACGAAAATGAAGGAGGTCAAAATGATAATCCGGATATTCAATGCAGAGTTCTTCCTGAGCCGAACTGAGCAAGAATGCCAACGAATTCGAAACCAAAACTTTCGTTTCGGTGACGATCATATTCAGCCACAGATACATGTCTGATGGCGGAAAAAAATAGACCGAATCGTCCAGACACTGACCACAGGAACCCACAACGGTATGGCTCGAGAGAAGAGCGGATTCCTGAAAACTTCCGTCCCAAGCTCCCGCGAAAAACATCCTCTCGTCACACTCCACCGACGAGCCGTGAAACAGTTGGACTTCCGAGCCTCCTCTCTCGAGGGACGCGCACCAAGCTAAACGTGGAATAGAATCGAACTTGTGTGCCTTAAAAATCAATTTAGCCCAGCTGCTTCGGAGAAGGGTTTCCTCGGACGCTGACCTCGGCGAACGAGTTCAAAAAACATTGACTTGCTTTTCAACATTTGCAGGGATATTCCGTGCAGTAGTTTACTTCACTACGAACAGCAGAATTAGTCGAATTCTTGCCACAGCGGTTTTATTTCCTCACCGATGGTGCACAAAACTTAGCATCCCAGCGGATGTCGATCTGACCGCCTTGTTTCAAGAAGAGACGTCCGGAGGACATCGCCATGTAACTTATTGTGGACCGTCTCCGGTCAGAAGGATAGACTCACGGATTGAAATATGCATCCGTCGAATCGAACTTGCGTGTCCCTCAATTCCACTGACGTACCGTCACTCAGCCACGTCACCACAACGGAACCAACAAACAACTCATGAAAACTGTTCAACGACTTATCTTTGGCTGGATTATGACCATGCTGACTGGCCTTGCTGCCGCGCCCGTCCAAAGCCAAGAAACGCAACCACCCAATATCGTTTTCTTTCTTGTCGATGACCTTGGATGGTCAGATGTTGGCTGCTATGGGAGCAACTTTTACGAGACTCCGGCGATCGATCAATTGGCAAAAGACGGGATGCTGTTTGACAATGCCTATTCAACATGTCATGTCTGTTCGCCGAGCCGCGCGAGCATTCTGACCGGCAAGTATCCGGCACGGACTAACCTTACAGAATGGCTGGGCGGGCGTCCTGAGCGAGAATACGAGCCGTTGCATCACGGTGAAAAGCTAACAGCGTTACCGGCCGAAGAGCAAACGCTTGCAGAGACGCTCAAGAGCCACGGGTATGCGACCGCGAACTATGGCAAGGCTCACCTCAACAGCGACCCCAAAAGCTATGGGTTTGATGAAGCGATTACGGGTTGGGTCAGATCTTACTTCCATCCGTTTTCCCCCGCTTACTCGAAGAGTCTTCCCGCGAAAGAGGGAGATTACTACACCGACAAGCTGACCGATGCGGCTCTTGATTTCATCAAACGTCATCAAGAGGGTCCATTTTTTGTGCACCTGGAACACTTTTCAGTTCATGACCCAATCCAAGGTCGCAAGGACCTAGTTGAGAAGTACCAAAAAAAATTGACGACGTTGCCAAAACAAGAAGGTCCGGATTACATCTTGGAAGCCAACCCCGATGGTCCTGTCGTTTCTGCGGATCAGCTGCAGGCATTAGAAGCAGACGACAACCAAACATCCCATCAAGACAAACGCGTCTGGTGGGTCAAGCAGAAGCAGGACAATGTTGAGTTCGCGGGGATGCTTGAGGCGACCGACCAGAGCCTCGGTCGTATTCGTGCCAAGCTGAAGGAGCTTGGACTCGAAGAAAACACCATCATCATTTTTACTTCCGACAATGGAGGCATGTCCGCGTCGAATCAGTATCGCGGAATTAATCATCCTCGCCAGACTCTGGATTCGCAATTCGCAAGTTCCAACTTACCGCTCCGCGGTGCCAAGGGCTGGAACTATGAAGGTGGCATTCGAGTTCCATTAATTGTGCATTGGCCAGATAACATCCGAGCGAACTCCAGGTCCCACGCAGTCGTTACTGGAACAGACTTCTACCCCACGCTCCTTGAAATGCTAAAGCTTCCGGCGTTACCTGATCAGCATGTCGACGGCCGCAGCTTCGTGCCTGCACTCAAGGAAGAAAACTATGACCGCGGGCCGATCTACTGGCACTTTCCGCACTACAGCAATCATGGTTACCAAAGCCCGAACGGAGCGATCCGTTCCGGGAGATATAAATTGATTGAATACTACGAGAACGGAACCGTTCAACTTTTCGATCTACAAAATGACCTCGGTGAAAAGAACGACCTCGCGAAATCAGATCCAGAGACAACTCAAAAGTTACAGAAGATGCTGCAAGATTGGCGAAAAGAGGTTGACGCCAAAATGCCCTATCCGAAAACCGCGACTTCCAAACCGGCTCGAGGGGCAAGGGTTGCTCGACCNAGCCCAAAAAGCAATTAGTGAATCACAAGTCCGGTCGAAACTGACATCCGAGGAAACTCAAAGGAACGTTGGTGTGAAATCGATATTCCTGCTACTCCCCATCGCGTTGCTCGGATTGCAACCGGCAAGGCTCCAATCGCAGGAGAACGAAGATCTTTCGGCGGGTCATCCACGAGCGTCTTATCGTGGCTACACCGAACAAGAGACAAGCATCATGGCGGGTGCCNTCCGCAAGAACCGACCGCAAATGCATCGCGGCGGATGGGAATGGGATCGGTTACTGTCACGTTATATCGATTCAGGTCGCAAAGACCCGAACGAGCTGAAGATATTGCGTGCTTATTTCCTGAGCATTCTGGACCGAAACCATGAGGCTCAACAGTCCGGAGATACCCTCACTCTTTTTTACAATCACCGTTCTTGGGGCAGCGGTGGGAGAATGCGTATCTACGCCGAATTGGTTCGGCAAAAAATGCTCACCGACAAGCAGCAGGCCGACTTTAAGCAACTGGTCCTCCGAAGTCTGAAGCTCGATTTTGAAGATTACGCCCAACTCGANCGCGGTGTGAATAATCGGCCGTANGGGATCAACAGCGGCCCCGCAATTGCCGTAAAGATCTTTGCGAGTGAACCTGCCGCAATCCGGCACAAGCCCTGGCTCGACGCGCTGTGGCGAGAACTCATCGAATATGGCGACACGACGGAAACGAATTACTACCCGTACGGCCCCCTCTATCTGCACGGCCTCTTGGACATGGCCGAAGGGATGGACAAGTTTGAATCGGACCGAGAGTTTCTTCATGCCCATGCTCGCCGTTATCTCGACTACATTCACGGCGGAGGTGTTCGCGGCAACCCGAACTCGGGTGCTCAAGTCATCCATGACCGTGAAAAGATCTATGCGGATCCATGGAATGCGGAATACTACGCCGGCGCGGANGGAGTCAACGACGGACATGTCTGGTATCGCCTGGCCAAACACTTCAAAGATCCGGAATTTCTCTGGGCTTCTGAACAGGTCCTGCTGGGAGGACGCCCCCCAGAGGGCCGCAAGGTTCCCGCCAAATACCTGCAAGCCTACCAACAACGTTACGGCTGGTTCATCGAACGCGGCATTCAGCCGAATGTCCCAACCGGTAAATCAAAGATCGGCTACTACAGCCCGCTCAAGTACAAGGTGCCCGAGCGACTCTATCTGAACCCGGGTCGAGAAAGCGGAAAGCCATTCGCTTCCTTCTATCTTTACGATCGCAACAACAATTACATGCACTGTTGCGGCGACGGCCAAGGTCGACTCTACGAGTATTGCGTCGATGGCGCGAAACTGCTGCACAGCTCTGGAAAATACAGTAGTGGTCGTGCGAGCATCGGAGGTCCGGTCGGATACGACATTCTGAACGTACTGCCACCGGGAATGCCGTTTCCAGTCACCACCGAGGGACGTGTCGGCGGAGCACCGGAAAACCGCTGGAAGATGGCATCGCTTTCGCTGCCCTTCTGCTTGAACTGCCGTACAGCGGACGATTCGGAGAACTGGAAATTCGATGACCAGATCGACAGATTCCGACGCCCCGATGATTCGTCACTCGGCTTCGCTCACGGAAACATGGACGGATACTGGTATCTCAACGACGACTTTCATCTGAAGTCAGTTCGACTTGGACCGTTCAACAACACTGCGACCGTGGAAAACGTTCGTCTCGGCGGCCCCAAGGGCGAAGTCAAACTGGCGTCATTCGACTCAATCCCGAAAAACATGAAGGTCATAATCCATGACGAACAACAGAGCAAAACGCTCACGCTTGAAGAGCAGCAGCAGTTCTTGACGGTGGTTCAAGGAAGACTCGGCGGATCCGCACTTCGAGTCAATGTCCCACCGAGTACAAGTTTGTCACTTATGTTCGACAACCTTGATCGCAAATTCGACGCCAACGATGATCTCACGCGCGTCTCCTTCGACTACACGGGTACAGGCGCCACGATCCATGTCAACGATCGAACGCGACCTATCTACCACACACCGTTGGTCAACCGCGGCGGTATTTTGGAGCGAGATTCGCTGCGAGCTGAAAACCACGGTGACGACTCCTTTGGCCAATTCACCTATCGCAATTATTTCGGTGCCCATAGCCGCTGGACTCGACAGTCGGTGCTGACAGCTGAAGGATATTTGGTCGTCCGCGACGTGTATCTGCCTGGTAGCGATGTCAACGGATACCAGGCGGCGCCTTGCTGGATGCTGCGAGGCGAAGGCGAAGTCCAAAGCCATGGCGAAAATTGGTTCGACGCACCGGCCTGGGATCATGCCTGGTGGCAAGATCAAAAGAAACGAGTCCTGGTCTATCAACATCCCGGCGAAGGGCTGACATTTGGCCAATCCCCTCACCGCTCGTCAGCGGACGTAAGCAACAGGCCAATTCATAACACTTTCGCGAAGGCGACCGTCCACGCCGGGCGTCCGCAGATGTGGCTTAGTGTCTTGGTGCCGTTCAACGAAGGTAAGACTGCAAGTGACGTTGCCCAACAGATCCAAACAACAATCGACCAGGAAGGGCGTGCTACGTCCAGGGTGGGCAACATCAATATCTCAATCAACGCCAATGGAACCTGGAGTGTGAATCGTTGACAGCGACTTTCGGAAACGATTACACCGAGTAGTTCCCCGCCTAACGAAGATCTCATTAACGGCAGATCGTTACAGAACGCCGGCCCAAGAACGCATTACCATAACCTATTGCAACAACCTCATCTCAACGTGAACCGGCGCGTCAACACAACACTGCAACGCAAACACTATGAAACTGAAGCGAAGACCGGGCCAAGACAGAACAGCCCAGTAGGGGGCCGTCTTATGAGGGAGTGCCAAACCCGTCTTCGCCTGCTCAAGACAAAACATATTTTTAGGTCAACCTAAAGCGGTTTCATGAAATGTTGCACCGCTTTGAGAGAGCCTTAGAGTCTCTCGCGTTACTTCATCTTCACCGACGTTTCGAACTCTCCGTTTCGTGTTCCGCGACGCTCTTCGCAATCACCAATGCGTTTCGCGCGTTCCTTAAGGTTGGCTTAAAACACTATATATAAAAAGCGAACGAGTATCTTGCGCCGATACCCTCTCAGCTTCGACTAACTCCCCCGTTCTTTTTCCTTTGTCTTCCTGCCACTTCTGATGAACGCGCGGATCTCTGCTGGCTAAGCGCAATTCAAAAACATTTCGCGCGCCCCCTGAATGAACAATGCTCTGTCATTCGCGTGTGAAGGAAGAGGGGGTTGCCTGCAATATCCCAGAGGGGGACGCAACACAAAAAGATAGAACTCAAAAAACGACTGACGGTTTGCTGGGAATTTTTTTCATGATGAATTACGAATTATGCACACCTTGAAATTTCTTCATTGAACGTAAGTCGTTGGACTGAGTTTAGCTTCACAGGAAAGTTGAGGGATTTTAAGGAAATGATGATGAAGAGATTAGAGAGTATGAGACGTGTTTCTTGGGCAGTGGCAACTGTTGCGATTGTGTTCTGCCCTCAGACGATCCAGGCTTCCGTAACCTTGGGCGACTTCACGGTGAATGGAAAACAGTCGGTTACCTTTGCCGGTCGAACTCAGGCTGAGTTACAGGCGATTGCAGATGCGGCGCCGGCGAGTACGGACAGATTGTCCGACTTAAAAACTGACATCTTAGATTACAACAACATTAAGCCGACGGAGATTTCAATCGTCGGCTATGAATCAGTTTCAATCTCGGCTGGCGGCGAATGGAATCACACACCTTCCGGAGGTACTGGCCCAGGGGGCAACGGCAATCCCAGAACGACTGCTGCCGCTTACCAGTTGTTCGGAATCAGCGGGATGGCAGCCGACTTGAATACGTTGGTTGGTGTTTTTCTTTCGAATGCCGTTCCTGATCCCAGCAGTACGCCACCACTGCTCAGCGATCTTGCCGGCGATGACATGTCGAATCCAGACATCGCACAAACGTTTGCGATTGGAGAGTCGTTGTCGGACATTTTCGTCCCAGTCGGTGCCACACGACTTTTCCTTGGCATGCACGATGGGAGAGAGTGGATCAATAATTCAGGTTACGTGACAGTAACCGCCGAGGCAGTGCCTGAGCCATCGACCATTTTTGTTTGGTCGTTATTGGCAATATTTGGGCTCATTGGCTACAAGAGACTGCGTTAAAACTTGGACATCAAAGCATCCGTCCCTGACCGAGAAGACACCGGAGAAATCCTGTCCCTCGGCCAGGCGCGATGCAAGTTTCCGGATTGCCGCAACGAAAACTTTTTGCGTTGCCGCTTCGCCAGCAAAGGGTTGTGTCAGATAAAGTCTTGAAGCGACTCTGATCAAGCTCCAGAGCTAACCATCTCACCGGGTATCGCATCGGCACGAGGTTCAGCGAAGATCTCTTGCGACCCCGTCGCCATTCTTCCGCTACCCTGATTTTGAGAACTCAAGCTTGAGTCAGGTAGCTTGTCTGAAAAGAGCATTCCGACCGCAATCTCACTCTTGCCAACCGGGGGGCAACCTGAGAAGCTGACGCGATTGGATAGCGAAAAAGCGGGCAGATATCGTCCGATTTCTTCGCTGGAGAATAACTCTTTGAGGAATTAATTGCGATGTCCATGTTTGCGTTGAGGGGAATCGTTGTTTGGCTTGCGGCCATCACCACTGTACAGGGTGCGACGATTGTGGTTGCGCCGCACGGTACAGATGACGCACGGGGTACCCACCAGAATCCGTTGCGGACGATTTCGGCAGCGGCCGACCGAGCGATGCCTGGCGATACGATTCTTGTGCGCGCCGGCATTTATCGTGAACGGGTGGCGCCGCCCCGAGGTGGAATGCCAGGCAAGCCGATTATCTATCGTGGTGAGAAGCTGGGATCGGTGGTGCTAAAAGGCTCGAACGAATGGAAGCCTGATTGGCAGAGTCACCAGCCTGGGGTTGTCTTTGCGACTCTCGAAGACGCACTCTTCGATGACGATGTTTACGTCGACAGTGCCAATCCATTTCTGGTCGAACTTGCTTCCACTCCGCATGAACGCGATGGCAAGCCTGAATCGGAGCGTTACGATCGTGGTGACCCCAAACTCAGCTACCGCTGTGGGCAGGTCATCGTGAACGGCAAGCCTTGGCAGCAACAACCGTTTCTCAGCGAGGTAGAGACCCAGACCGGCACTTGGACATTCGTCCCGGGTCCGGAAGACGGTGGGGGACGAATCTATATCAACTTTGGGACGCTGGATCCAACACAGCAACAAGTCGAAATCAGCACACGCCGGCGGATCTTTGCACCTCACATCCGCGGGCTTGGATACATTCACGTGGAAGGCTTCGTCATGGAGCACTGCGGGAATCAGTACCCGACCAATTTTTGGAACACTCCGAAGTGGGCTCAAGCCGGCGCGTTTGGACTGCGCGGAGGGCACCATTGGACTGTTCGCAATAATGTCATTCGCTACGCAAACACCGTTGCGCTCGACCTGGGATCCAGCGGCGGTGACAACGAACGGAAACGAGCCCAGATCAGCGGAGCCCCCTATGGCGCCGACAACCTGATTGAGAAAAACTGGTTTCTTGATAACGGATCAGCGGCCATCATCGGTTCGGGAAGCCAACGCGTGATCGTCCGAGGTAATGTCATTCTGCGAAACAATACCCACCGTTTTAATGGCCCCAAGCGTTATGAGCACGCCGGCATCAAGTTTCATTATGTCCGAGATGGTTTAATCGAGGACAACTACGTCGCCGACAATCCGTTGTCAGAAGGGATCTGGTTAGACAATCAATTCCCAGGAACACGCGTGACGCGTAATGTTGTTGTCAACAACGGTGCGCGAGGCATTTTCCTTGAGATGAGTGACTACAAATTCGACGCAGTGTTGGTCGATCACAATATTTCTGTCGGCAATCGTGGAATTCAGTTCTACGTTCACGATGCGTCTGGTTCGACCGTGATGCATAACCTATTCGCCAACAGTCCGGCGGATGCGAAGTACGGTCAGGGCGTCTACATCTACCAAGTGACGGCTCGCACGAAGACGGGATACCATTCGCTTTACAACAATCTGTTTGTCAATCATAAGGTAATGCTCGACATCAATTATCCTTCGCATCGAAGCGGTCCTCAGCGGCTCGATCACAATGTTTATGATGCCGCCTCTGAGGATCGACAATTCCTGATCAACAGCGCGTCGGACAAGCCTTCTCCGTGGAAACCGGAGGAATTCTTTGCCTTGATCCAAAGCGAAGTTGGCGAAGACGACCTACAACCTCTTCGCGGCGGCTCCAAGGTCGCGTTGACCCTCGATGAATGGCGAAAATTCTGGGCATTCCACGGTCTGCAAAATGATGGCGGCAGTATCGTCAGAAAAGGAATGAAGGTCTCCTACGACCCAGTATCATTTGAGCTTCGAGTCATGCTTCCGTTTGATCCCGCGACGGTTGGTTCAACAGGCCATCCAAAAATCGCTCACGACTTCGCAGGGCACCCCGTCCCACAAGACGGAAACGCCGTGCCTGGTCCGTTTCAGTCAATGAGTCGGGGAGCGAATCGATTCAAAGTATGGAATGGCTTGCCGTTGCTGGCGGAAGGCATGCTGCCCTGACCTTGCCCTCGTTTTTGAGGGTAAAGAATCGGATTGCCTCATTTTTGAACACCAACTTCGCCCGATCAGCCAAGAACTGTCGTTAGGGACTTGTTGTCAGCCCCCTGAAACGCTGGAAAGCGTCACAACCATCCGCAGGCGTCACAACTTACAACCCAATTGAGAGACGTCATGAGTTCCACGAGCCCTTCACAACGATGATCCTGTCCAAATTGTTCAGAGAAGATTGAACTGCAATTCGACAATTGCTGGAAGTGCGGATCCAATCAAGAAGGAAAGGTCCAAGCTGACTTCGACAAATTATTGTCGATTCCTAGTGCAACGAAATTAGCTCATCATGAAACGGAATCTGTCGTTCAGAAACGCGGAATACCTTGGAGCACATTCGCGTTGGTCTCTATCCTTATTCTCATCATCATGTTTGGAGTAAGAATCGTCAGCAAAGGAGACGTGGTCGTCTTTGCAGTAGCCTGGATCCCATTGGTTCTCATCTTGAGTGCATCATTTGGCTTAGTTTCTCAGGCCATTTATTGTCTCGGCAAGAAGGCGGGCCGCCTCGAGTGAGGCAGGCCCCCTCAACCGTTCGCCCATGCTGGGCAAAAGCCAAGGCAGCTCGGTCACTGTCCTGCATAAAACGCATTTCCATCTACAAAAGCATTCTTCAACGGCGGATAATCTAAAACGAAGATCGTTGGTGCCAAGGGACACCGTCTGAAATTGCAACGCAATCCTCTCAATCGCGTCCTGAACGCCCCCGACTTATTGATCCGCCAATCACAGTCCGCGCAATAAGAAACCCCGTCTCAAGAGACGGGGCTGAGAATCTTAACGAAGGATCAACGTCTTCTCGTTAACTCGTTTTGCGGCGACGATTCCACCAGGTGCTGATGCATCCAACGATGCCTAATAACATCCAAGTGATCACAGAGGCAGGTTCGGGGATCACCTCGGATGATTCCTGAACGGTTAGCACTTCACTCATCCCATACATTTTAGGACCGCCGGTATCTCCATCGTCATCCCAGAAATCGTCATGCGTGTATCTATCCGCGAAATTGATCCACTTATCATCTAGATAATTGTCATCAAACATGTAACCAAAGTTCGTGTAGTATTGCGCGGACCATATAATTCCAGTGTGATGCGTCCCCGTAAGCACGGCATTAATCTCCTTATCACCATCCTCATTGTATTGAATCGGGGATTGGATTGATCCGTCCCACAGGTCTCCGTAGCCATCGGCAACACGCTCGCCAATCAGGTTGTAAATCGGAATCATGGCTTCGCCTTGCGTGCCGGTGTTATCCCTTGCACTCATTTGGACGTCGTCCGAGTGATACGTGGAAGCAATCGCCTTCCAGTCCCCGGGCAAGATAGTATCGCCATAACCATCGACGAAATTATTGTAATCTTCAATGAAGTCTGAAGGTCGTATGCTCCCCGATGTCACGAAGACCAGGCGATACTCGTCTCCTGGAGACAGGTCCGTCGGTGTCGTGATGATCGACCCCTGAGCATATTCCTCTAAACCAATGCTCAAAGTAACGACAAGGAAAAACAAAAGAAGCTGGCGCGCTGTCTCGCTCATGATGAGGTTTCAATCGGTATATGAAGGATGAAAGAGAAGAAGGATGAAAGAGAAGAAGGATGAAAGAGAAGAGTCCGAAAGTATGAAGGCAAAAAGTCGTAACCGCGAGAGCGAACAAGTCGATGCAAAGACATCTTTACAGGGTTAACGCAACCATCGCGAGGGTGTCCTGAACGGCTCCAGGTTGTTCATCCGCAATCCAAGACAAGCGCAATCCCACCGCCCGACCGTGACAGGCTTCAGGCTCTCCCGCAGGATAACCGTCTTGCCAATTATTAACCCGTTTTGCGGCGACGATTCCACCAGGTGCCAACCCATCCAACGATGCCGAGCAACGTCCAAGTGATCACCGAAGCAGGTTCGGGAATGGGGTCCGCCGACGGGACGGTGAAAATATCGCTCAAACCGAAGAAGTGAAGTTCTGTACTCGTCCCGACGATGTCTTCAAACATCCATATATCCTCGGTGTCGTCAGTGGTACCGTACGTACCGGTCGCTCCTCCCAAATGCTGGGAGGTTAGCCCAAGCGCCGTTGTGCCTGTCCACACCCAATAATCTGGATCGTTTCCAAACTCATCGACGTTAATGAAATTTTGAATCGATTCGTCCCATAAATCAGCATAATGATTAGCGACCAGTTCACCCGCCAAATTATAGATGGGTACGCCGCCGTCACCGGTTGTACCAGTATTGTCTCTCGCGTTTACCGTTTCGGTCGACACGATCGCTTTCCAATCGGATGCAATTGCAATGTCACCAGCGGTGTCCACGAATGCGTTGTAGTCGGCGATATCTGATGATGTGGCATTTCGCTGGCCCGACGTGACGAAGACCAAGCGAAACTGCTGACCCACGCTTAAGCCAGACGGAGTTGTGACGATTGACGCCTGAAGATGGCTGGTCATAGCAACCACGAAAAAGCCGACAAGAGAAAGAAGAAACTGGGTTTGCGGTATCTTGCGCATGCTGTATTTCCGAATGAATGTATTAAGCGAAGAACCTAGTTTGCTCCACGGAATTCGCAGATACAAGGGGCTCCGTGGAACTTGTAAATAAGATCAAACACAGTTGGTTCAACTTTCTTACGGTTGATTCAACCATCTTAACCATCAGCTGAACACCCTCCGCTGTTTCGCAGAGGTATCTGTTCTCTGATCTCAGCCATCTGCTGTCTTGAACGCGGAAGCCCGTCGAGCGGGGGTAGATCCCCACGGCTCCAAGGCGAAGAAAGCCGTGATGGAATTGCGTTACGACTCGTTTCAACGAGCGACAGATTAACTCGCTTTACGGCGACGATTCCACCAGGTGCTGATGCATCCAACGATGCCTAATAACATCCAAGTGATCACTGAGGCAGGTTCGGGGATGACTTGATCGGAAGCATTGCTCGTAAAGGTGAGACGGTCAGGTACAAACGCGTCATGACCAGGTGATGTGAGCGTGAAGCTTGATATTGGTGCGTCTTCGAAGATTGACGAAACCTGAAACTCTCCAGCACCATCCTGTTGGGTCGTGCCTAACCATGCGCCGTCGGTGTCGAAAACCATTAGAGTTCGAGAGCCAAACGTATCGTCGGAGTTCGTATCGGAAGAGGCACCGACGTGATAGGAGATGGCGATGGCCGAACTTCCCTGAAAAGTAAACGTGATGGTCTCGTTTGAATCCACCGTATATTCATTCTCCCCACCCGAGATCGTCACGCCGTGAAATTCTGTGACAAGGACATCCGCAGATCCCGTAACCGTTACACCGGCGTAGCTAAAGCTCGCCGTCTGAACCGTTTCAAGTGCCGCAAAATCGATCGTCACGGATGCAAAAGATTGGGGGGACGTCGTAAGCAGGAATAAACTAGACAGCACTAGATATCTCATTTGTTAGCAATCCGCTTGTGTAAGACAATGTTAGCATGGGACATCTCAGGCGCATCNATTGGAGACAGATCCGTCGGTGTCGTGATGATCGACGCCTGGAGATGACTGGTCATACCAACCCTGAAAAAGCCGAGAAGAGAAAGGAGACGCCGGGGACTCGGTGCTTTGCACATGGTGTACCTCCGCCTGAATTGAAGGATCGAATGCACCTGATCATATCGATACGATCTCGAGATACAAGATAAAAGTTTATACACTGAAGATCTAATGTGGCTGCCGCAGTCTTCTGGACGGTGTGCTGAACGTCTCTAGCTCGTGATTCGCAGTCACGGTCAACGCCATAAAAAAACCCGNCTACTGGAACGGGTGTAAGATGNTCCCGAAGGAGCAGAAAATCGACGTGCTCTGACAAAAAATATCAGAGCCTTATCGATCCTCTTTGCCGGGCGTTAGCACCTCTCCAAAATCAAAAAAGCTGGCCGGTGAGAACGTGGTTACGACTCGTTTCAACGAGCGACAGATTAACTCGTTTTGCGGCGACAATTCCACCTGGTGCCAACCCATCCAACGATGCCGAGCACCGTCCAAGTGATCACGGAGGCAAGTTCGGCAATAGCTCGACTGCTCGTCAACACCATATTTTCAGTCGTTGAGTCAAAAGTCGCACCAAGCTAAAAGTCTTCTACACCACGTACAATCCCGCCCGGATAGTAGCCGATCTTTATTCCGGATTCGTAATAAATAAGTAGCCTCACCCCATATGAAACATNAATCCCGACACCCTCTTGCTCTGAATCGCCAAGAACTGAGCCCTGGTTGATATCTTAAGCAACGTAATCCAGCAGATCGGGGAATTGGTCTAAGTTCTCGGAAGAGTTCAAATCAAAATAAAAAACTGAGAGTTACCGGACCACGCGAGCCTGAGCCATGTGATTTCTTTGTCCGCAGTAGTTATGAAGCCGTCCATGTTTGAATCCGTCCCGCGAAAGGACAATTCCATGGCAGCACCATCAGACCAACCTCCTTGAACAAAGTTGTATTCGACCGATGCTTTCGTTGTTNGGTTCAACAAAACAGATACCGCGACGATGACCGGAACAAAATACTTCGCATCGATTAATACCGTCATTCCTTCGTTCCTTGGCGTAGGTCTTGGTGCAATTCGAATCATGGATCGTAACCAGAGTTCATCAGGCAGCACAGAAGTAAAATTTGATGAATCGCCAGTGATCATTGAAGAGTTGATCACCATCGCGCACAAGCTTAAATCTGCAGCCGACCGCGGTGAGAACCTGCCTCTTACCGAAGATGATGTTTGCTTCTACGACGCGTTGCATCAGAACAACTCAGCTGAAGAATTGATGGGTGACGATCAGCTCAAATCCATCGCCAAGGANTTGGTGAACACGGTGCGTCGCAGTGTTACGATCGACTGGAGTCTACGTGAAAATGCACGCGTCCGGATCTGTGCCTTCGTCAAACGCATTCTCAGGCGATTTGGCTACGCGCCAGAGCTACAAGACGAAGCCGTAAAACTCGTGCTCAAGCAAGCTGAAACGCTGAGTGAGGACTGGGCGGAAACGTAAAGAAACGCCTTAGCATTGATGCTATCGCAGCCGCAATGTGTTACTTGTGCCAGTGAGTGGAGCACTTTATTCCCGGGGATATGTACGGGGGTTGGGGTGTTTTATCTGACCGACAGCGGAAACACAAAACGATCTTTAAAATACGGGGCCAAGCGCCTGTGGCTCAGGGGATAGAGCAACGGATTCCTAATTGATTCCCGCGCATCAACGATACCCTTAAAACCGTCTTTTTTCCGATTCATCTGATCTTAGCCATCTACTTTTTTAACGTGTAAACGCGTCGAGCCGGAGGTATATACCCCCGGCTCGTGGCTAAGAAATCCATAATGGATTTACGTCGCGAAGATTTTTAAGCAGCTTCAAATCACCCCGCTTCGGGCGAAGGATGCACCACGAAGATGCCTTACCGCACCCGTGTCGTGAGGCAAGTTCGGAGATGAAGACGAACTTGGGCAAGTGCTAAATGGCGAGAACCTCACTCTTCCCATACATCTTCTTCCCGCCGCTGCGTCTGTCGTCCGCCCAACAATCGGTGGTCGCCGGTTAGTCATAGATTGTTGTACAACCAACCGAAGTTACCAGCTACACAGATGCTTCAAACAGGTAACGACACGGCTCCGAACCTTGCTTCAAAAATCTCCCGCGCTCAGGTGTTTCGATTAATTCCTGACGAATTACTTACTGTCGCGATCTTGTACCGCGGCGGCCCAGATCACTAGTCCGAAAGCAGATTTATTGATCAAGTCGGCGTAGTTATAAATAATGTTTAACAGGTTTGAATCGGCACCGCTTGTGAGATATCCAAGGAAATAGCCTATTGGGTAAATCGCCCACCCGACAGTCACGATTAGCCTGAGAGCACCAAAGGCTTTTTGACACGCCGGATTTGCCGATCCTGCGTTAATTCTGCTCGCTTCGCCGGCGAAGATCTCATAAATGATATATAGCCAACCAAGCATCCCGATGATAAACCCGAGCATCGGTGAAATGAAACCAGCTTCGCCTAAGTAACCACCTACCAGCATGACGATGGAAGCTGTTAAAAGTCTCCAGAAGAGCGATTTCGGTACTACCGCGATCGCAGCAAGAATGAGGTAGAACTCTACGATTTGTAACGGGACGGTGATAAACCAGTCGATATACCTGAATACGGTAGGACTTTCTCCGGTGGCAACCCACATGTCCCGCATGTAAAAATAATGCACAGCTGCGATCCCGGTAATTAAACCGGCAACGGTTACAGACGTCTTCCACTTGCCTTCGACATCCCCTCGTTCGAGGAAGAAAAATGCTGCCGACGCGAGCATTGCCATGCAAGCTATAAAGAACGAAATGCCAACAAAATCTGTTTTACTGAGGATATTGACCGTACCGCCGACTTCGCCAAAAACCATGAGAGAATGCATTGTTTCCGTCTCTGTTTAAAGGTTATAGAAGTGTGTGAAAATTTGTGTTGGTGTAGTTATTACGTTGCGATGTACGATGTCACCAAGCTCGTTGGGTGCGCGCCACATCACGAACTTCTGTTTTGATTCATATCATATACTTTCCCGCTTTCATTTTTTAAATCGTGACCAGTTCATTCGCGAATCTAGTTACCGGTCGCAATTGAGTGTTACATTGAAAGAATTACTGCTGTACAAATTTCTTGTAGGACCGATTCGCTAAAAACCCGAATGCGACAGAAAGGAATGAACATGTGCTTGAGTACAGCCAGGGCAAGTGACTATAGGCGCTTTCTTTTGGATTCAAA
Source organism: Planctomycetaceae bacterium (assembly GCA_002723275.1). Classification (GTDB taxonomy): domain Bacteria; phylum Planctomycetota; class Planctomycetia; order Pirellulales; family Pirellulaceae. The sequence goes on along the minus strand of PBNZ01000003.1, from coordinate 171,736 downwards.
CCAACCATCAGGAATAGCAACATTGCCATCAGACAAGTGATCGAGAGTCCATGAAAACCGAGATAACAGTTTTCTTCATAAGCTGCTTGTAACTTGTTGGCTCCCGGGGTTGTTACGATCTTGCTTTTGACGGGCAGAGGCGATGGCTTTAACTGACGAAATCTGAAAACGAGTTCCTCGCCAAAGCATCGGAGTAAAATTCGAAATTTACCGCTACGCGGCACGAACACACGATTCTCAATCACCGCAAAATCCTGTCGTCTGATCTCATTGCCTATCTCTTGGTAAACCCGACCAGCTAATCGGATTGCAACACGGGCTCCATTTGGGAGATGTTCGAGTCCCTTATAACCATCCTCGTAGAAAGCATCTGCGAGACGAAGAATCTCGTCAACGCCTTTTCGTACCTCGTCATTATTTGGCCTTCTGTCCCTGCATGGGACGAGCGGAAGCCATTGCGCCGGAATGTACCTCCGGCCGAGCTTCCAATCCTCATCGACATCACGCGCGATGTTTGTCAGCTGCATCGCCATACCAAGAGATTTTGCTTGTCTGAGAGCAAGGGAGTCATCTACGCCGAGAATGCGTGCCATCATCAGACCGACTGTGCCGGCGGCTTGGTAGCAGTAATTTTTAAGCTCGTCGATTGAGAGAATCTCAGTGCTGGTTACATCTGCCTCCATACCGTCCAAAAGGTCCATCGGCCATTGCCTTGGAATCTCGTATTTGCGTACAACTTCGGCTAACCAAAGAGAAGCGGGATGCTGAGGCACCTCATTTCGAAAGATAAGGCCGACATCCTTTCGCAGCAGATCAATTTGACGCTGGGCCTCTTCCTGCGTCGACGCTTCATCTACTGCGTCGTCACACCAGCGACACCAGGCATAGAGCCGTTGAACGTCCCTCTGCATCGGACGGGGAAGCAATTTAGCAGCCAGCGAAAATGAACGACTGTGGTTTTCTATGACGGATTTCTCCGCCGCAGGAACACTGTAAAAATCCGAACTCATAGAACGCCTACTTGTAAATCCTTAGCAATGACGCTGCTAGTTGCCTTTGCTGTGTTAACAACTCCAGGGACTCCAGCCCCAGGGTGAGTTCCGGCTCCGACGATGTACAAGCCGGGAATCTTGCTATCTCGGTTGTGTGGGCGAAAATACGCACTCTGCGTAAGTTTTGGTGAAACAGAGAAAGCCGAGCCGTTGAAGGCGTTCAACTCTGTTTTAAAATTGAGTGGCGTGAAATGACGTCGGGTGACGACTGACTGACGCAACCCAGGAAGGTACTCCTCTAAAGCTTGTAGAATCGTATCACCGTACGCTTGCGAAGCGGTTGCCCAGTCGATGTCTGCTTTGCCTAAATGAGGAACTGGGCTTAATACATAGAAGGACTCGCAGCCTTCGGGTGCCAAGGATTCATCAGTTATTGTTGGTGCGTGGAGGTACAAGCTGAAGTCTCGCGGCAGGCTACTTCCTTTGAAGATATCTCTCAGCAAACCCTTAAAGCGGCGTCCAAACAGAATCGTATGATGCGCTATATCTGTATAACGTTTTATAGTCCCAAAATACAAGACGAACAGTGACATTGACCAATCCATCCGCTCCAATGCGCGGCTACGACGACTGGCGTATTCGGATTCGCTATAAATCTGTGAATACGTATGATGTATGTCAGCGTTGGACACCACGATGTCATAGCGGCTTGGCGTTGTCCCATCCGCGGTCAGCAAATGTTGTGAATCGAACGGACGGCTTTCATCGTTTGTTGGTACGATTTTGGCTGAACGCACCGGTGAATTGAGCTTTATCTCCCCTCCGATATCCCTAAACAAACGAACCAATGCGTTGACTAAGGCACCCGTCCCACCCCGCGGAAAGTAAACTCCCCATTCTCTCTCAATCCAATGGATTAACGTGTAGATCGCGCTTGTATCAAATGGATTTCCACCAACCAATAGTGGATGAAAACTAAACGCTTGCCGCAGGTGTTTATCTTTGATGAATCTCGAAACAATGCTGTAAACACTGCGATGAGCTTTAAGTTTCATTAAGTCGGGGGCGACAGAGATCATGTCACGAAATCGTAAAAATGGCGTGGATCCGAGTTCGACGTAGCCCTTTTGAAAAACGCGACGTGTGTAATCCGCGAATCGCTTATATCCCTCCACATCCCTGGGATTAATTCGGCGAATCTGTTCGATCAGTTCAGACTCATTCCCGACGTAGTCGAATTCAACGCCATCGCTCCATCGCAGACGGTAGAAAGGTGAAACTGGGACCAATGTGACGTAATCGCTCATTGCCTTTCCAGCAATAGTAAAAAGTTCTTCCAGGCAGTGCGGAGCTGTAATGACGGTGGGACCAGCATCAAATGTGAATCCACCGTCGTTATACACGTATGCACGGCCTCCCGGTTTGTCACGAGCTTCGTAACAAGTCGTCTGAATTCCCATCGCCTGCAATCGAATCGCCGATGCGAGTCCGCCAAAACCGCTGCCAATCACCGCTGCAGTTACTTTGTGATAACTGGACTTATCATGTTTCGCAGTGATCGCACGGGACATTGTTTTTTCCTGCGTTGTTTCAAACATGGTATTGCTTAAGTCGTTCAGTTAATTCGATTAACTCCTCTGAATGCGATTTCACTGAACCCCGTATATTCGCGATTGCTGAATCAATTTCACCGGACACGTACTGGCTAAAAACCTGAGATACTGACGCGAGCAATTCTCGAGCGACTAGATGAAATTCGTCACTGCTGCATCCCTGTAAGAGCCTGCGGACCTCGTTGAACTCCTTCTCTGTTACTCGTTGACTCAACCAAGCCCAAGGCCATGTGATTCGGTGATTACGCAGATCGTCGCTCCGACCGTTCAGCTTTGTCGCGTCCTTGAGTTCCGCAATGTCGTTTTGCATTTGAAGGCTTGTACCCAGTTGCATACCGAAAGCATGAAAGGCTTTTTGACTGCGTTCGTCGGCGTCAGCGAGCGCGGCGCCCAGTTTAGATGCGAGCGCCACGATGCCTCCTGTTTTCAGTTTCGATATGGCCCGAATTGTCGGATAAATTTCGTCGCGGTTCATTTCGGTCACATCTGCGGCGAGGTCGAGCGCCTGACCCTCATGCGCCCGACGAATTGTCGCAAGGGTTTCTGAGTAAGTGCCCAACAAATGTTTCTGTCGGACCGGGAGGTCTAGCAATTTTTCAAGAGCTGAAAAATACATCCAATTTCCAGTGTTGATCGCCAACGGAGTACCCACCAACGTGTGTAGTGTTGGTTGACCGCGTCGTTCGGTTGAACGATCCTCAATGTCGTCGATCACCAAGGAACCCGCATGCATGAGTTCAACAAAGTCGATTACTTCCAACGGCACAGAACCAAGGCCTCCTGCCGCGCGGAATGTTATTTCGACTAAATCAGCGCGAAGCCGTTTTCCATCAGCCGCGAGTACATGGTCTAGAGGTTCGAGTATTCCTTGTCGCCACAAACGTCCAGGGACTCGTGGTGAACGCTTTTGCGAGTTTGCAAAATTGAAATAACCTGGATTTGCTAGTGCTGTTTTGTTCAAGCTCGACATATCGCGGCCTTGAAGGATTGAAAAAATTTAATGGGGGTGAGACTGCTGGGCGGCAAGCCAAACAAAATACGTACGGCATCCGTTTTGGTAAATGCGTGAGCATAAAACCGTTGAATAGCGTCATCAGGAAGCTTCGTATAAAATCTCCGAAAGATCTCATGCCGACACGAAGGAGGGACGAGATGAAACAGTAAGCGATTCAGGAATCTTGCGAATGTTCGTTGGAAGCGATTTTTTTCAGCAAGACGACTAACGTTTCGTCCAATCAAATCGGACTCGCTTGACGCCACCACATCGGCAAATCTCGCTGCAAGCGCGAATGAAAAACCAGTTGCTGCGTGAAACCATCCACCGGCGTACCCACCGGTAAGCTGATTCGACGTGACGGGTTGGCACGTCGAGGTGAAGGGCATGGGCAGACAGCCTTGCTCCCGACGAATCACCTGCCAGCGTGACACCCGTCTATTTTCAAGATATGATTCGATCGCTTTCGCAGATTGATCTTGATCAATTAACGAAGATTCAGAAAAGAACGTGTCCTCAATCAGAATTCTTCGAGGCTCGAAAGGCAAGACATACAGAAAGCGATAGCCATCGTTTTGATCGAGGTTTGCTTCCATGATCGTTGGAAGTAGATCTGGCCAGTCTTCACCTAGGATTAATTCAAGACCTAAGAATTTTTGGTAGCCTACTCCAGAAAGACCGCCAGTCGTTTTTCCGCGACAATCTACGATCGTTTTTCCCAGGAATTCCCCTTTCGAGGTTCGCACGCAGTGCGTTTCCACCTCGTTAACTTCAGCTTCTGTTTGTACGCGGAGTCGATCGCTGTTGATGCTCAGTCGCTTGATTGTCTTGCGAAACTGGTCTGACGATACCGAACAATAAGGAAGTTCAACGATTCGATTAATGCCAGGAAAATGGACCGTGTAACCTGGCCATTGCGTGATTGAAAGCTGAGAAATCCAGCTCCATTCGCAAGAAATGTCGCTTCGATGGAACGACCACGTATGATTTCCGAAGAGGCACTTATTCTTTTCGAGAATGAGAACGTTAGCGGTCGGGTTATGGTGATCGATTGCCAACGCCAGGAGCCCCGCTTGCAAACCACCTCCGACAAGGACAAAGTCGTATTCTTGATGTGAATTTGTCATCTTGACATTCCATTCGAATCAAGTCTGTGGATGTCTGAGATAACATGAAGCAATAAGTGAGGAACTGCAAGAGCACTCAGCCCAATAAACATGGTTTGCAACATTGCTGGCGTGAACGGGTTTTCGATTCGGCTGATGGCAAATCCGATGAGGAATAAGACGATTGCCGCGGAACTTATCGGGAACAGCTTGGTAGCTAATTCGGTAGTCGTCAGAGAGAATTGCCGTCGTAGATTTGCGAGGCCAATGATCGAATGCCAACAACAAAAATACACACCGAAAGAAATAAGTGGCGAGGCTGTGGCAAAAAGCAAAGCGAAGGTTGCGATGCGAAGTTGGTGAAAAGGAATGTTTATTGATCCGATCGAAAGCTTTTCCGCCGGCTCTCGCCGGCAAATTGCGTCATAGGCGAGCAAGATCAACATAGCTGGTGCGATAAACTGAATATCCGCAACAACCTGCTGAGCGATATCGAGGCTTCCTGATGGAAAAATAATCGTCAACAGATCAGACACACTTTGTCCTTGAAAATAGGCTGGAATCCAGATCACCATGCCGCCTCTAGCGATCATTGCCAAACGACTTATCGGGGTCGTGAAGGGTCGACTCTCTTCTTCAAGTCCGAAGTGCCACGCGGCTAGGCCAAAAAAACTAAGGATCGTAAATCGTGGTTCCAAAAACCAACCCATGATCACAATGCCTGCCACCGCGAGGTATGCGACTACAAACAAAATCCAAGCAACGAGCGGTCTGAAATTTTTCAAAAGTCGAAGACCGACTCTTTGGTCTAACCCACCATGTGGCAGTCCGACCACTAGAACCCCAAGTGTTAAACCGGCCACCAAAGTTGATAACGGCACTGCGACGCCCACAGCATCTGAAACAATCAGCGCGCTCGCCAGTGCGATTACTAGCAGCGTATGCGGTCCTCTATCTGTTGTCCCAAAAGATGTGGTAGTCAATTTCTCATGCCTGTCTTTTTTGTCCGTTCCATTTATCGACCCACCACGTGTGTTGAACATGATCGGACTATTCGCTCTTCGAGGTTCTGGCTCAGATCACTGCGGTAAACTGTCGCTGCCGTTGGCCCGCGTCTTTGCTCTGACAAAAAAGTAAATTAAAGTTCCGAATGCGGCCTTGGACGCGACATCCGCAATTGCGTAACAAATCTGAAGCGAAATGACACCGCCCGCGGCCTCTGTGCCTCGTGAAGCCGCAGACATCGCGTTGGGCGTACTACCCATCGCAAAGGCAACCGGGTAAACGAACCACGAGGTCACGAAAACCCAGCGTGCAGCGCTTAACAGGAATTTCGCAGTGGTCGCTTGTCGAACCAAAACTGCGGACAATTCCTTCCAGAGAACGAAAATTACGTAAGCAAATGGGATGCACGCCGCGAGTCCCCAGATGATCCGTACCCCCTGGCTCTCGGGAGATGAAATGATCTCACCCCGATAGCCGCACGCGATCATTACCGTCGAGGCAATGACGAGTTTCGTCAATAACAGAGAGGCTTTGGGCCTCGTTAAGCGCATCACGACCACTAGTGCGACGAGGAGTAGCGGAACGGTCAGGATCCAGTCTGCATAGCGGTAGAAGTCGTTGAATGGAACGCCGCTCGGTTCATAAGCGTTATCCCTTAGTTCGAACGCGTTTTGCCAACCCTTTCGAATCATCGTGTAGTGGTAACAAGCAATGCTCACAACAACGCCGAAAATTACAATCACTGGCCGATAGTTAGCACCGACCGACTTTCTCATCGTAAAAAAAAAGAGCGAGGCGGCAGCGAACGAAAGTGCGCTGTAAAGGAAGACTTGGTCAACTAGTTGATACTGAAAGTGGGTGAGGCTTGGCAAACTTCCCAGTATTTGGGCGCAACCAAACATCGTACAAACCTCTTCCTTAGCAGGTCTAACACATCAACTACTTCTGAGGCTCTAGCTGACTTTCGGTAAAAAAAGTTTACTACGAGCGCGAGTCGTGGCCCTAACCGTGCAAAAAATCCGTTGACAACTTCTTTTTACTGAAAAATTTGAATTTTACTAATCGGACACCATTCGCCAACACCAACCTCGGATAATTCAATAACCACGCCACGATTATTTATATTCCATCTACAACATTCTTGAGTTGATTTTGCATTACGCAAGTCTGGCTTGCGCGTAGGCAGAATTTCTACATCGGAGAAGTAGTAGCCGACGTTCCAATCCGACAGATCGCCAACCCCTTCGATCCGACCCTTGCTTTTCAGAGATTTTCAGACGAAAAACAGGGTTGGAAGAGAGAAACGGATCCGGCTTTTCCCATGGCAAGTCGCCGATCGAGATGGCTACCTTAAAAGGCAACATTCCCTTCACCATGCTGGTCGCCAAGCGCGTAGCTTAGGGGACAGAGCAACGGATTCCTAATTGATTTCCGCGCATCATCGATACCCTAAAAACCATTGTTTTCATGGGTATCTGATCTCAGCCATCTGCTGTTTGAACGCGGAAGCACGTCGATCGGGGGTATATACCACCGGGCTCCGAGGCGAAGAAAGCCGTGATGGACTTGCGTTGCGACTCGTTTAAACGAGCGACAGATTAACTCGCTTTGCGGCGACGATTCCACCAGGTGCCAACACATCCAACGATGCCGAGCAACGTCCAAGTGATCACCGAAGCGGGTTCGGGGATGGGGTCAGGTGCCGAGACAGTCAGCGTTCCGCTCATGCCATAAACGTGATTTATGTTCGTACCTGGGACAGCATTAGCACGAATCCACTGAAAATCCGTCAACCCAACATAGCCGTAGACGACTTGATCTAAAGGATATCCTTCGCCGAGCACACCTGATTCAGAAGCATCACCTTCGACAGTAGTCCCAGTCCACGCCTGTGTGTATGTACTCATCTCCGTTCCCGTCTCAGTGACGTCTATTGCCGCAAGGATAGCTTGGTCCCATAAATCAACATAACCATCAGCAACTCGTTGGCCTGCCAGATTGTAAATGGGAACGCTACTGGCGGAGTCTACATCCGGCCTCGTCAGAGTGTTTTCGGATGCGTCGACTTCGCTGGTGGAACCGATCGCTTTCCAATCGGATGCGATCGCAACATCACCAAAGCCGTCCACGAAAGTGTTGTAGTCGGCGATGTCACCTGACTCAGCAGTCATGGTTCCCGAGGTCACAAAGACCAACCGGTATTGGTCACCCACGTTTAAGTCCGTCGGCGTTGTGATGATCGACGCCTGAAGCTGGCCGAAGCTGACAAGCACGAAAAGGGTGAACAAAGGAAAGAAAAGCGAGGGACTTGGTGTTTTGCACATGGTGTACTTTCGCCTGAATGGAGACTTCGAAGAAGCCGAATCATAACAGTACAATCTTCAAACACAAGCACAAGAAAACGCCGTTAAATAAAAGCTAACGCAATTGAGGCAAACTTCTCGACGGTGAACTGAGCGTCTCTCGCGGATCCCTCCGCTGCTCCCGGAAAACGCAACACAAACCCGTCTACTGTGCGACGGGTGTAGGATGCTCACGGGGGAACGGAGCTTTACGTGCATATGACAAAAAATATCAGAGCCTTATCGATCCTCTTTGCCGGGCGTTAGCACCTCTCCAAAATCAAAAATCAGGCCGGTGAGAACGCGTATGTCGACGGCAATTCCTCGGTACTCGCTACAGGCGATACTCTTTTACCCTGTAGGTTTTTCACACCGCACGCTGGCGATCGAGACGGCTACCCGAGAAGGCAGCATTCCCTTTACAATGCGGGTCGCCAAGCGCCTGTAGCTCAGGGGATAGAGCAACGGATTCCTAATCCGTAGGTCGGAGGTTCGAATCCTCCCAGGCGTACTGACTGACGTCGTTGGCTACTGATCAACACTCCTATGACACTCCACGATGAGTGTCTCTGACACCTGCTTGACAGAGGCCTTCCCGTTCCGTGGCGGATCTCCTCGAAGACAATCTTTAAGGCTGTCTAACGAGGAACTTGTGATCTTGCCCGCCACGATGATGCAGCAGCTTGTCGGTTTACTCCTCCCCACGCCCCATTTGTTACCCCGTATAATGACATCGATCTTTCACCGATCGACACAGGTTCAACCGCCCCACAGGAAATCCTCGGTCAATTGATTCTCAGATGATTCGAACAGGAAAATTCGCGATATGACGGTCATCATTACAACCGGCGTCGTCCTATTACTCATCAACACTGTTGTGTTAGCGGTTGCTCTTCTCATCGTAGGGGAAGAAATCAATTCAGGTGTTTTGATCCGGTGCTTGGGACTCAATATTTTTGCCCTAATGATGTCCTTCATTCCGTTCGTTGGATTCTTTTCCATCGTGATCTGGTTGGCCGGATTAATGATCGTCTTCGAGAAAAACTTCTTAGAGGCGATACTAGTCGCTTTGCTATGCTGGGTGATCACGTTCGCAGCCCATTGGCTCATCGGTACCGCAATCACCGTCGAGAGAACCGCAGTGTCATCGACATTGACCATTCAGGTTCAAGACAATGCCTACAACTTCATTGATCCTGCAGGCTCTGTTGTGAAAACGACTGAATCCGAGAAAGAGACCGTCGCTGCTTTGGCACCCGCCAGCCTTCCCTCATTCATCACCGATGGAGAAATCACCATCCGTTATAAACGAGCTTCGAATGGCTTACGTGATGACGACGCAATCGGTTTGACCCCAAACTTGCTTGGCTAAACCGGGGTTCGTTCCGTCAACTTCGATTATTCGCATTCGCCCTAAACGAGAAGCCACGTTCGAAGAGTTTTTGGATGTCGGCAAAAGCTGATTTCCTCTTTCGAGTTACGAGAATCAGGTCGCTCGCGCGCATGTTCATAATCTTGAACACGCCCTGCGTCTGAGCTGGCAAGCAATTCAACTCAGCTCTCAAACTGTCACTTATTTTTCGGAACACGAGCCGAAAGGCTTGAGTCTCGCCAACGCCCGATTAAACTGTCTGCAGCGAATATGGCACCACTGTATGAGTGTCATTAATCTATTACACGTCTTAATTTTTAGTTGAAGGCATCGCTAGTGAATCAGACCAGTCTTTGTGTTTCTCTTCTGAAGCCAAACCTCTGATTTCATCCAGCATGCAAGTTGTCTTTTCACGAGGAAATGTTGGGGAGTCAAGAAATGAAAATCACGGTTTTTTTGGCAACGTGCTCGCTTCTCTTGACAGGCACGTTAAGTTCCGCTGTTAACGCCGATCTCATCGGTCTTTGGCATATGGACGGTAACACTGATGATGCAACCTCCAATGGCATCAATGGCGAACTAATTGGCGACACGGCGTTCACGGACGACGTACCATCCGTCCTCGGCGGTGGCCAATCTCTCTTGCTGAACACCGAATTCACACTTGAAGGTGGCGTCAGCGAAGATGAAATCGATCTCGCCGACAACGCTGGTTACGTTGACCTCGGTAATCCAGACCTGCTCAACTTCGGAACGGATAACTTCACCGTCGCTTCCTGGATGAAAGTGCCCGAATTCCTTTTCCAGCGCGGTAACATCTTCAGCAATGGTGGTGACAACGGTGGCGGCGTTCGATACGTCGTGGGCTATCTGGAAAACGGTGGTCGCTCAATCGTTCTTACCACTGACGACAACGCAACCAAGCGACAGGCACAAGCCGACGCGTTCGACTGGGTTGTCGATGACGAAGAATGGCATCATGTCGTGGGCGTGAAGGAAGACACCGAATTGCGGGTCTACATCGATGGCGAACTCGCCGCTGAAAACTTCGACGTTCCCGATGGTTACGATCTTTCTGGTACCGACCAACAGCCGGCGTACATCGGTGTGGGTGCGGATTCCGGTAGTGGCGCACTTGAAAAGTACTTCCAAGGTTGGGTCGATGACGTCGCCGTCTGGAATGAAGCATTAACGGAAGACCAGATCGCCAACGTCATGTCCGGCGATTTCTCCGAGTGGATCTCCGATGGAATCCTCGGCGATTACAACGACAACGGTCAATTGGACGCTGGCGACTTGGACCTCCAAGCTGCCGCGATCGCAGCCAATGATCTGGCCTACGATCTCAACAATGACGGCGCGACCAACTATGCCGACCGTCAAGTATGGGTCAAAGACCTGAAATCGACTTGGATCGGTGACGCCAATCTTGACGGCGTATTCGATTCTGGCGACTTCGTCGTTGCCTTTACCGCTGGTAAGTACGAAACAGGCGACCCCGCTGGCTGGGCTGATGGCGACTTCGACGGCAACATGCTGTTCGACAGTGCAGACTTCGTTGCTTCCTTCATCGATGGTGGTTACGAAGCAGGTCCCGTTGCCGCTGTTGCAGCAGTTCCCGAACCTTCCAGCATCCTGCTGATCCTGGTTGGTCTGCTCGGCGTCCTGCGAATTCGTCGCAAGTAAGCGAATCAAAATCGAACGTACTTCAAAACTTGGTCCTTCAGAGTTAAGCCACAAATGGCTTGACCCTGGGACCAAGTTTTTTTTGTGGATGCCCCGCTGAATCATCCTCATGTGAACCGAGTTCACGCGGTATTTCCTGAGCAAGAAAGAAGGAAGGGTGTCGATCACTCCACAGAATTAACCCGTAGAACGACCGTGCGTCGATCGGCCCTAACGAATAAATCATGAAAGGTGACGAAAGCGAGCTTTGAAAGAGATACCAACAAGGTTCGCGACGCCAGGAATTCGTACAAGATCGCACGGAAGCGAAGATGAAGAAAACGGTTAACCGACGAACGATTCTCAAAGGTGCTGGTGTCGCCCTGGCGCTACCCATCTTCGAATCGACGCTCTCACGAGTCTCCGCCGCGACGAACTCCAACCGTCCGATCAAACGGATAGTCTGCCTCTCGAACAATTACGGCGTCTACCAGAAGGTCCGATTGAAAGACTAGCGACGCGGGGGCCGACTGACGATGCCTGCCGTGATGACCGTAACGTCGAATGGCGTGGAAACCTCTCCCATCACGCGAGGCGTTTACGTTTTGGAAAACATTCTTGGCACGCCCCCCTGCTCCACCACCCGATTTGGAACCGTTTTCGCCTGATCTGCGCGGCCTAGCAAGCTTGAAAGAACAACATGCCGAACACCGCAACCAACAGGCTTGCAACAGTTGCCATCGAAAAATCGATCCCTTGGGTTTCGCACTGGAGAGCTTCGATCCGATTGGACGCTGGCGAGACCATTATCCAAAGGTCGACAAGCAGAACCGTCAGCATCCCCAAATCGATACTGCCGCGATTCTAGCCAACGGTCGTGAGGTGAAGGATTTGTTGGAATACAAGGCGATGCTGGTTGAACGCGAACCCCAGATTGTGAAATGCCTCACTGAAAAAATGCTGATGTACGCAACCGGTCGGCTGCTTGGATCAGACGATCGCGGCGAAGTGAATCAAATCTGTCTGGAACTGTAAGACGACGGAAACCGCCTGCGAAGTCTCGTTCACTTGGTCGTTCAGAGCGAGATTTTTCGAACGAAGTAAAACAGGAAATCGGTTTCTGACGAGTGGGCTTCTGAATGGTGATCCTCCCATGAAACCCTGTCGGCTCACCCCACTGACAAAATACCAATCAATCGATAAACTCAGACTTCCAGAGTTCCCACCCCAGTTACAAACCGCAAGCCCTGAGATTCAGAGAAGTCAGTTCATGGAGATGCAAGTCGAGAACCACGACGATTACACGCTCATCAAACTCATCGGTCGTTTTGACCTCGAAGCACATAATCAGCATGAGATGCGTTTTAGCGCGCACACGGCAACCAACTCTGGAAAGGTCATCCTTGATCTGAGCGAACTGGAACTGATCGTGAGCCTTTCGATTGGACTGCTCGTTTCTAGCTCGAAGGCAATCAAGGGTCGGGGTGGAAAAATGGTTATCGTCACTGCTCCGGGCGTCGTGCGAGACACTCTGGAGATGATGCAACTGAACCAAGCGATCGATATGGTTGAATCCGTCGAGGATGCGATTGCGGCTTAGCGTCTGCTTCTCCAACTCTTCTTTCCATCGAACAAAAAGTTGCTGGAAGTACGCACGTTCTAGGAGCTAACGCTCCACGGATCAGACGACCTGGCTACTCAGCAAAGTGTTCCTTCAGTACCTCCAGATCGACACTGTTCCAATCGGACGGTTGAGTCACGTCATACCAGGCGTCGATGTAACTGGGTGCGGCAATATTGTGGCCAAAGCCGGGGGGAACGCTAGTCGCCAGGGGCAAATCAAAAGCGATCTGCAGACAGGTAATGACAGGGTACCAGGTCAAATAAGGCGAAACGTCAGGGCCACGTACTCCCTGGAGCCAAGCGGGTTTTTCATAGAGCAATTCAGGCGAGAAGAAGGTCATCGGATCGCTGGCGTGTTGAATGTAGACGTATCTCATCGCCCCCCAACTCTCGCCTTTTCTTGGCAACGCATTTTCTCGGGCCGTAAACCTCACCATTCTGCCGTCACGAAACGTAGGTAACCAAGCCGGAGATCCTGGATTTCGATCGCGAGTAATCTGACGCCAATGGGAACTTGGAAACGGAGGACCACTCCAAACACCGCCTTGAATCGGATCTTCAAAAAGAGTGAACAGGTCGGCACAAACTTCGGAGCCAAAAGCACCGAGACTCAACCCGTGCAGATAAAGATCGGGACGATCCTCTTCCGGGATTCCTCTCCAATATTGATAGACTTTTGAGAAGAGTGCTCTCGCGGAAATCCGTGAGCCCTCGGTATCAACGAGGATCGTCATCCAACTCGGCAAATAAGAATACTGCATGCTCACGATCGCGGTGTCACCGGCATGCAAATACTCCAACGTATCAACCGCCTCAGGCTGTAACCATCCGGTCCCGGTCGGATTGGCGACAACAAGTATTGAACGATCAAAACCACCCGCTCGAATCAATTCGTCGAGCGCTAGCTGAGCGCGTTCGTCAGGCGTATCAAAGGCTCCAAGCCCAACGTAAACTCGGATCGGCTGCTTTGCCGGACGTCCCAGGAAACCTTGAATCTCTCCAGCACTCGGCCCCGACAGGATAAAGTTTTTGCCTTGTCGTCCGATGGTATCCCAGTCAATAAGCGATGCAGCACTGCCGGATGCAAGGACATCCGCGGGCGGATCCATTCCATCATCAACCCGTTGATCAATTTCCAAGAAAGCCTGATTCGCAGCATTCAAAAGCTGCCGGATCACCAATCGATTTGTAACCGTGAATACGATAACGATCACAATGAAGATGCTAAGCAGGTTTGAAACTCGTGGCGGCAAATACAACTTTAGTTTTCGATCGACGACGCTGTGTCCCATCCCAACCAGGCGCGCGGCCATCACAAGAAGCCACGCCCAGAAAACAGCGATCAAGACGACGTAGGGCGCATAGACCGTTTCCAGTGGTGCCATCTCCATCAACTCCCGGATCGAGTTCTGCCATACGGTTGCTCGATACAACGTGACGACCACAATGACTCCGACGCATCCGCTGATCACTCGCTTCGACATTCGCTCCCATGTTAGAGGAAGCTGCGGTACTTCAAAGAGCTGTGCTAACCAGACAAAAAAACGCCAACGCCATATCCAATCGCCAACGCAAATCCTGACTCAATCCCTTGAACGATGAATTCACGTGGCAACAACGAAGGCGTCACAGAGGCACAAAAAAAGAGTGTTCCAAACGCGAGACCGACATAGGAGAATCGTGTCCGCAAGCGATTTCCAAGAGATTGTAGAAGACGGATGCCCAACTTATTCACAAACCGATTCCCTGGTAGCGTTGATTTGCAAGAGCGTATTTTTCGCCGCTTGCCGCACAAAATCAACCGGATCAATTTGCTGCATCCGAGCCAATCGAGTTTCGAACGAGACAGCGTCCGGTCCCCAAGTCGCAATGGCCGCAACCGCAGCGCCTTTCACATCACGATTTGGGCTTTCGATCAAAGCAGCATAGTCTGATCGCAGCTCATCATCCAGAGACTTGAGATGAGGGATCGCCAGGATCGCAGCAATCGCAACCGTACTCTCTCTCCGAATGTACCTGTGAATTTGCATATAGGCAGAGTTTGCGGAGCCCCCAATGGCGGCGAAATTAGCGACCAATCGCCAAGCTGCGTTGGCAATAACCTGGCAACGAGTTCAATTCGGCGGTATTACGCAACAGAATGCTTCTTGACTTCGGGAAACAGTCTTTCAAAACCTCGAGAAATTCATCGCCGACTGGAAACAGGTCCACCGCGATCCAGGCGAGCGTTTCTCCGTCGAATGAGGCAACTTGCCTTTTCTCCAACGGCCGATCGACAACGCCAACAGCCAGAGAAATCTGCCGCGTATCTGGCTCCTCCGCTTGGCTGACCTGATCCTGCGGATATACTGACACCAAGCGAGCTGATCGCTGGCCTCGTGAAGCGTGCACAAAGTCACCCGGCTCAGCGGAAGAAGCTGATCAATAATCTCTAGGAGATTTACCAAATGTTACGAACCGCTTTGATTATTGCTGTTACCGCTTTCCTGGCGACTTCACTCGCCAGCGATGCTGGAGCAGCCGAGAAAAACCCGATTAAGGTGAAAGACATGGTGCCCGACTTTGAATTAAAGGGAAGCGATGGAAAGACCTACAAGCTTTCCGACTTCAAGGGTAAGAAGGCGGTCGTGATCGCCTGGTACCCAAAAGCGTTCACCGGTGGCTGAACGCTGCAATGCAAATCGCTCCGTGAGAGCGGTCCTGCCCTTCGCGAATTTGACGTCGCCTACTTTGCAGCCAGCTGTGATAGTGAAGAGAAGAACAAGGATTTCGCCGAGTCGTTGGAATTGGATTACCCGATCCTGAGTGATCCCCAAGGGGACACGGCAAGAATGTTCGGTGTAATTGACGACAACCGATCGTTTCCCCAGCGCTGGACTTTTTTCATCAGCAAAGATGGCGAACTGCTCGCGGTTGAGAAAAATGTCAAATTCAACAGTCATGGAAAACAGGTTGCTGAGAAGCTTGCCGAACTGAAGGTCGACAAAGCAAAATAGTCGGAGATGCCCGCCGGCGACGTCCGAGCCGGGAATTCCCGATCGCGAATCGCGTTTGCCCCCGACGCCAACGAGAGCGTCGCGGGGCAACGTCGCTCACTCAACTAGATCACGAAAATCGCCTTCGCTGATCACCTCAACTCCCAACTCTTGGGCCTTGGCGAGTTTGCTTCCGGCATTTTCGCCCGCGATCAGATAGTCGGTTTTTTTCGACACACTGGAGGCCGCTCTTCCCCCCTGAGCTCCAATGAGATCGTGGATTTCATCTCGAGTAAATTGAGTCAGTTTTCCGGTCACGACGAGCGTCTTTCCCTCGAGCCGATTTCCAACTGCCGTATTGTCTTCAACTTTCATATCGACGCCAACTTCACCTAATTGCCGGATTGCGTTTCCGCCGAAGTCACCATGAACGTAGTCGAAGACACTTTGCGCGATCGTTTCGCCGATCTCATTAATCTGGCTCATCTCTTCCACAGACGCCTGCTCGAGCTGTCTCATCTGACCAAAGTGGTCGGCAAGAATATTGGCAACGCGCACGCCGACGTGACGAATCGAAAGCGCGTTGAGCAGACGTGCCAGTCCACGTGATCTACTGGCTCCAACGGCTTGCAGTAGATTGTTGGCAGACCCCTTCCCAACACGTTCAAGCTTCACCAACTGTTCTTCCGTAAGTCGATAGAGGTCGGCATAATCGGAGACGAGCTTGCTGGCGACTAATTGCTCAACAAGCTTATCCCCCAAGCCTTCAATGTCCATGGCGTTACGTGTCGCGAAATATCGGATTCGTTCGCGGACCTGGGCGGCGCAATAGAGATTAGGACAACGGATATAGACGCCGCCATCATCCTTTTCCAATTTGGTATCGCATTCAGGACAGTGCGTTGGAAACTCGAACGGAGCAAGCTTCCCTTGTCGTTCGTGTTTTTCAACTCGCACAATGTGCGGAATTATCTTGCCAGCTTTTTCCACAACGACGACATCACCGACGCGCACATCCTTTCGCTGGATTTCATCGGCATTGTGCAAACTTGCTCGACTAACGGTGGTGCCAGCCAATTCAATCGGGCTTAATTCAGCAACTGGCGTGATGGCACCAGTCTTTCCAACCTGAACGCGGATTTGATCGAGTCGTGTAACGCCTTCATACTTTTCGAACTTGTAGGCGATAAGCCAACGCGGACTCTTCGTTGTCGACCCCAACCGTTCACGTTGAGCAAAGCTATTCACCTTCAGGACAAGCCCATCGACCTCGAAATCAAGATCATGCAGCTCCTGAATCACCTGTTCACAGTACTCAATCGCGGCATCCATCGATGAACAACATTTGACGTAGGGAGTCGCTGGCAATCCATAGGCACGAATCTCATCGAGAAATTCCATATGGCTCTTGGCATTTAAACCTTCTACATACCCAACGCCGTGACAAAAGACATGCAACGTGCGTTCGGCGCAAACCCGAGGATCCAAGAGTCGAATGCTGCCGGCAGTCACATTCCGAGTGTTGGCGTAGGGCGCGGCACCTTTCGCCTGTTGCTGCTCATTCAGCTTGACCAAATCGCTATTGGTCATGAAGACTTCTCCGCGAACTTCCAAAGTTGGCGGTATGGCTTTACCGATCAAGCGCAGAGGCACGTCTGAGATCGTTCGAACGTTGTGGGTAATATCATCTCCGACCTTGCCGTTGCCGCGAGTCAAAGCAAAATCGAGTTGCCCTTGCTGATAGGCCAGAGAAACAGCCACCCCATCAATCTTGAGCTCGACCACCCATTCGGGCTCTTCCCCATCAAGCAGTTTTGTGATCCTTTGCCCGTATTTCCGCAGATCTTCCACGCTGTAAGTGTTGTCGATCGAGAGCATCGGGAGACGATGATCGACTTGATTCAGATCGGAGACGGGTTGGTCGCCGATCCTTTGAGTCGGGCTATCCGGAGTGATCAGCTCCGGATGCTGTCGCTCGAATTGCTTGAGCTTTTCCAGCAACCGATCGTATTCCAGATCGGAGATAATCGGCGCCGAATCAACATAGTAACGATGATCATGCTGGCGAATCTCATCGCGTAATTGTTCGACTTCCTTACGAACTTCCTGACGCACGCTCATTTTGTATTTTCGATACCACACTCCGGAACCACAGTCACCTGCTTACCCGTTGCCGAGTTGGGAATCAGGCATAGGAACTTCATCGGTGCATCACCCGTATTTCTGAATTGATGGACTTCGTCGGGCTTTACGAGGACGACGTCGCCCTGTTTAAGAGCATGCTGTTGCTCGCCTTCGAACACAACACCTTCTCCTTCGAGCACAAAAACTTCATGCTCATAAGAATGGTGATGACGTGGCGTGTACCCGCCCGGCTCAACCTCGAATTGACGCATCGCAAAGGTGGGAGCGCCATCTTTCTCACCAACAAGGCAGCGCACCGTACAACCGGCAGCACCTTCCATATCGACTGTTTGGGATTCGACGTTGTCTGTATTCGTGACCTTCATTATGTTCTCCAGCAACACAACTATTCGTCGGAATCTTCCGACCAATAGCGATCCGTACTGATCGCTGCAAAAGTGGCAACTCCCAGGATTGCCAATTCGATGAGCATCGCCTTCGGTCCATGTTGATCCATGAATTCGACGAAACTCGCGTCGGCTTCCACTTGAGCCGCCAGGGTGTGGGGTGATCTCAATTCCTTGACGGCCATCACACCGTAAGCACAAGCAGTCAACAAAAATGCAAGACCTGCAATAACCAGGACAACGTAAAAGGGATTAACGCGTTTTTTGCGTGGACTCATTGCACAACTCGAAATCCGAGCAAATCAGGTATTCGCGATTATTTTTACAGACATTCTAAATCCGTGTGCGACCCGTCCGATTCGGTTACAAATTTGAGGAGTATTCATTCGTCAGCGTTCACCACAAGCCGTTGAACTCGTGGCCGAAGATTGAAATTCCATGCATCATGACTCATGGCAACATAACCGACGGCTCTCGAAGACCTTCACGGCGGATCTTGCAAGTCAAGAAATTATATCAAATCACCCTTGTACGTAGAGCGGCCAAACGGAAACGAATCCACCGAACACTAGTCGACTGGGCAAAGACGAGCTAAAATACGGGATTGATTTGTAATAAATCCCTCGGCAGAAAGGGACTTACGTTTTGTCTGCCCGTCAGATTACGCTTCGCGGAGTTGAGGTCCACAACCTGAAGAAGGTTGACCTCAACATTCCCCACCGCCAGCTTGTCGTTATTTGCGGCATGAGCGGAAGCGGGAAAACGAGTCTTGCTCTCGACACACTCTATGCCGAGGGACAACGGCGATATATCGAGAGTTTTTCGGCGTACACTCGTCAATTTCTTGAGCGGCTAGACAAGCCCGCTGCGGAACGCATCGATGGGATCCCTCCCTCGATCGCAGTCACTCACAAGGCTCCTTCACGCTCGAGTCGATCGACGGTCGGAACGGCGACGGAAAGTCACGAGTACCTGCGACTACTGTTTGCGCGAATCGGTCAGCTTTATTGTTATTCGTGTTCGAATCCAGTCTATCGCGACAGCGCCGAAAGCGCGGCGGAATGCCTCACTCAGCTGGCCTCCAGAACTCGCTATATGATCGCCTTCCGGCCCAGCATTGGCGAAGGAGAATCTGCACAGAGTGTTGTTAGCTCCATGCAGTCCGACGGATACGTACGGGCGATCGATCGAGGTACGATTGTGAGCCTCGATGAGCTTGCGAAAAGCGAATCGTTAGACGACAACATCTCCGAATTACAGATTGTGGTCGATCGACTCACAGGGGACTCGCCTGAACCGCGTGTACGAGACTCATTTGAAACGGCGTTTCGAAACGGTGATGGACATTGTTTGGTTTACATCCAGGCACCCTCTACTCCGAGCAGTAACGGCATTCTCAGTCACCCACGACTTCAACATGCGAGTGACGATGAAATCGATGGCAGGCCATTCCATCGGCTGTCGTTTAATTCGAAATTAACCTGCACTGAATGTCAAATTGAGTTCCCCAAGCCGGAGCCTCAGCTCTTCAGTTTCAACAGTCCCTTAGGCGCATGCCCGACATGCGAAGGCTTCGGGAACCTCATTGACCTGGACATGGATCTAATCGTTCCAGATCCTCAAAAATCATTGCGTGATGGCGCTGTTGCTCCGTGGAATACGCCAGCTTACGCTCATGAACTCGAAGAGCTGCTCGCCTTAGCCGATGATTATGACTTACCGGTCGACATTCCTTATCGCGACCTTACCGACGAGCAACGTGAACTCGTGATGGAAGGTGTACCGGAACGAGACTTTGGAGGACTCAAAGGATTTTTCAGTTGGCTGGAACGTCGAAAATACAAAATGCATCTTCGCGTATTCCTGAGCCGCTGGAGAAGCTCTCGGCCCTGTCCGGATTGTCACGGGGCTCGACTGCGTCCTGAAGCCCTGGCAGTCCGAGTCGGCCACCGGAACCTGGCGGAAATCTCGTCTCTGAAAATCGCTGACGCGATCGAATATTTCAATGAACTCGAGTTGAGTGAACGAGATCGTGCCGTTGGGCGCATGATGTTGGAACAGGTTCAATCGAGACTGCGGTATTTGCAAGCGGTAGGCGTTGGATACCTCACGTTAGATCGCCCGTTGAAGACGTTGAGTGGCGGAGAGATGCAACGTGTTGCCCTGACATCCGCTTTGGGTTCGAGCCTAGTCAACATGCTCTATGTCCTGGACGAACCCTCGGTCGGATTACATCCGAAAGACACCGACCGACTGTTCCAAGCGGTTTCTGAATTACGCGACCGTGGCAATTCGGTGGTGGTTGTCGAACATGAGGAACGATTCGTCCGTGGCGCCGACCACATCGTGGAGGTGGGTCCAGGTGCGGGAGAGACCGGCGGTCAGATTGTCTTCGAGGGTAGCCCGGCTGAGATGCTCGAATCCGGTCAAAGTCTGACGGGCGATTACTTGGCAGGTCGTCGCGGTGCCGGAGCGCCCCAACGTCGCCGTCAAGCAACTCACGGCAAAGTTCGACTGACGGGCGCACGGGGAAACAACCTGAAGAATATTTCCGTCGAATTCCCACTGGGCGTACTCTGCCTGGTGACCGGAGTGAGCGGTGCAGGCAAGAGCACGCTGATCCAGGATACGCTTTACCCAGCTCTGCGCCATCGCAAAAGAAAGGATGCGGAAAAACCGCTGCCCTACGACGACGTCTTCGGCGATGGCCAGATTGATGATTTGATTATGGTCGATCAAAGCCCTATTGGAAAATCTCCGCGCAGCAATCCGGTCACCTACATCAAGGCATTTGACGCGATTCGTGCGGTCTTCGCCGATACGCTTGAGGCGCGAACTCATAATTACTCCGCTGGGCACTTCAGTTTTAACGTTGACGGCGGTCGCTGCAGCGCCTGCCAGGGAGACGGTTTCGTCCAGATCGACATGCAATTTCTCGCCGACGTTTACATGAAGTGCTCTCAATGCAATGGTCGGCGATACCGCAACGAGATTCTGGACGTCACCTACCGCGGTAAAAATATTGCGGACGTGCTGGAGATGAGTGTCCGTAAGGCATTCAGTTTTTTCCGCGGTCAAGAAAAGGTGCAGACTCGATTAAAGCGATTAATGGACGTCGGCCTGGACTACCTGCGACTTGGCCAGCCCGCCAATACCCTCTCAGCAGGTGAAGCTCAGCGTCTGAAACTCGCGGGTTACCTGGCCTCGGCAAAACGAAACCGGACTCTCTTCTTGCTCGACGAACCAACGACCGGACTGCACTTCTCGGATATCGTCAAATTGCTG
Organism: Planctomycetaceae bacterium; assembly: GCA_002723275.1. Taxonomy (GTDB): domain Bacteria; phylum Planctomycetota; class Planctomycetia; order Pirellulales; family Pirellulaceae. Next base: position 150,233 of record PBNZ01000003.1, on the reverse strand, counting down.
GATTGCTTCGATGCGTTGCTAAGCGTCGGACACTCCCTGATTGTGGTCGAGCACAATTTGCAGCTCATGAAGGCTGCGGACTACATTGTCGATCTCGGCCCTGGCGCAGCGGATGAGGGCGGAGAGGTGATTTGCCAGGGAACTCCCGAAGAGGTGGCCACCCATCGCAATTCGGCAACCGGTCGATATCTCGCCGACGCGTTGGCCGAAGATGAATTGAACGAGGTTGCTGACTCAAGCCTGTAACTCCGCTCTCAGTTCGGCTGGCATCGCCAAGTACGATCGCTTATCCTGTTCGAAAGCTGTTGACTTTGTCGATATGAGGCGGGATCTACGATATGCCACTTGCGCTCTTGGTCGCAGACAATCAGGATGCAATTGCTTTACTGCCATGGGGAGTCTTCTTCGCGCGATCCCGCGAGGAGTCACTCCTGCTCTGCTTCGTCAACTGTAACAGCAATGGCCAAGGCAAATCACGAGAAGACATTGATCTTTCGAAGACCATGGGCGACGAGTCAAATGAAACCGAATACCAAGCTGTCCTGGATCGGCTCCACGAACTGAATTGCGTTTACCAGTCAGACTCTGCCGACGCCCCCGGTGACGAAAAAACGGGCTTTCGTCTCGTTCGCTTATCCAGCGGCGATCCCAATCGAGCGATTCACGAGGAAATATCAAAGTCGGACATCGACGCAATCATGCTGCCGCGCAGTGAAAAGACTGGTGTGCAGTCTCTCGACAATGAGTTAGTCCATGCCCTTGTCAGCGACGTTACTTGCGAGGTTATCCAGGTCAGCCCGGGCCGCAAGTCGCTGGACGAGATTCAATCGGTGATGGTCCCCGTGGGGCCAGGATCGCGAAGTGCTCCCGCATTGCGGTTAGGCGAAAATCTTGCGACGAAACAACAGATTCCTCTGACCAGTGTCTACGTGGAACCGAATGTCGATGAATGTGCTCAACAGGTCGGCAGCAGAATTCTCGATCGGATTCTGCAATCCACGCTAGGCAAACAGGCCACGAACATTGAAAAACGCATTGTACTGGATGACAAACTGCAGCGGGGACTCCGGTCGGTCGTTGGTGACTATGATGCAGTGATCCTGAGCACTCGCCCCCACGGTCGCATGCATCGCTGGCTCATCGGCGGAATCACAGAAGGGCTGTTGACGCTGCCTGACGGACCGAATGTCATTGCGATCCGGTCGTCCACACCGCTGAGCGGTCGTATCACCTTGGCCATCGACCGAACACTGCGGTATGGAATTCCGCAACTGGAACGGTCCAAACGCATCCAAATGGTTGAACGGATCCAATCGAGTTCTAAGTGGGACGTCGACTTTATTGCATTGACTTGTTTATCAACGATGATTGCGACCGGTGGATTGATTCAGAACTCGGCAGCTGTCGTGATTGGTGCGATGCTAGTTGCTCCTTTGATGACTCCGCTATTGGGTATTGGCCTCTCTTTAGTTCAAGGCAATCTGATTCTGATGCGGACGGCGGTGCAATCGGTCATTCGCGGATTCCTATTGGCGGTGGGAATTGCTTTCGCCGCAGGTTGGATATGGTCCGATCCTCAAATTACGTCAGAAATGGCAGCTCGAGGTGCCCCCGGGATTCTAGATCTGATGGTCGCCTTCGTCAGTGGGATGGCAGCGGCCTACGCGATCGGGCGTCCGAATCTACTCTCGGCACTTCCGGGCGTCGCGATTGCCGCGGCATTGGTACCACCGATTGCGACCCTTGGGATTAGCTTGGCCTCAGGGCAGTGGTGGTTGTCGCTGGGATCGGGCGTGTTATTTGCGACGAACATCGTTTCCATCGTACTCGGTACCGCCTGCAGTTTTTTGGCAGTCGGCATTCGTGGCAGCCATACTCACGGAACGTTTCAATCACGGACGCTAAGAGTTGCGATCGTCCTGGTCATTCTCTTCGTCTCACTTGGAATTTACGAATCGCTGCCAAAGGCGGTGATCCCCGAAGCTTTTCGGGACCAACTTGAAACCTACATCGAGTATCACGACGACGTGCAATTGATCTCAGTGACCCGCGGCAAACCGAGTGATCACAATACCGTGGCCGTGCTCCTACAGAGTCCAAAACCGCTGGCAGCGGAAATCAGCGATTATATTCGCACATTGGCGGAAGCCGAATTCGACAGGCCCATTCGCGTCCGCGTCACGAACGAGCTAGTCACGGTCATCGATACCAACGCTGCCGACTAATGCGATGTGGTCAATGCTCAGGAGGAGCCACGAGACTCTCTCCACTTGTCCAAGTAGCGTTCAACCTTGATTTCCTGCGTCGTCGATGGAGGCCCCCAGATCGCAGCCAGATTCGCAGCTCGAATCCTTTGGTTGAGTTCTTCTAAAGCTCGACGAACGCGCGTCTCGTCACTCATCGATGGCAGTTCTTCCAGCGTCTTTTCGACGTCACGTTTGATCGCAAGAGCCGGCGGGAGCATGGAGACCCGTTCCCGCTTCAGCTTTTTTTTAAGCCACCAATCGGGCGTCAACGGCTCGTCCATTTCAGGGCACGGCTTCCCAAATCCGGGCAGCGCATCGAAGTCGCCGTCTGCCTTGGCCTCTTGAATTTGCCGTTCGACAAAAGATTCCCAACTCTCACTCTGAGGCTTGCGTTCATTCAACTTCGTTCGGCCCGCTGCAGCTCTCGACCTTGTTCATACAACTGAAATGCAGTGGCGACAGTATTTGCATGGATTTCCACCACGTCGTCGACATGCGGAGCATATCCTCCTCCCATCGATATCGCTACCGACAGTGACCAATCGAGGCAGCGGGTCAGAACCAACCGATCACGAGCCAACAGACCTTGCTTGGTTAATCTCAACTTGCCAAGTCGATCTCCCTCAAAAGGATCCGCACCAGAAATGTAAAAGACAATATCGGCGTTTGCCGACTTCAAAGCACGAGTCAGAGCGGTATCAAGTTGTTCCAAATACTCGACGTCTCCGGTTCCATCAGGCAAAGGCAAATCCAAGTCTGCGGCATGTTTGCGGAAAGGGTAGTTGGTGGCTGCGTGCATTGAAAACGTAAAGACCGAGTAATCCTGGGCGAAGATGGCAGCCGTACCGTTTCCCTGATGCACGTCACAATCCACGACTAAGGCCCGTTGAATCGCCTTTTCTTTCTGCAAAACCCGAGCCGCCACGGCGGTATCGTTGAAGACGCAATAGCCCTGGCCGGCATCATATTGAGCGTGATGAGTACCGCCGGCCAAATTCACGGCAAACCCCTCAGACAGTGCCGCCCGCGCCGCATCAATCGTGGCTCCCACCGAACGACGTGATCGCTCGACCATCTCCTCCGACCACGGAAACCCAATTCGTCGCACGTCAATCGGCTCGAGCGTTCCCGAAATAACCTTGTCGATATACTCTTCGCTATGAGCTAGCTGCAGTTGCTCATTCGTTGCGGCAACAGGCACCTGAAACTGACAACGTTGAGCCCAGTCTGCCCTTTTCAAATGCTCCCGCAATCTATAATACTTCTCCATGGGGAAGCGATGCCCATCAGGTAAGGGCAAGACGAAATGGTCGGTGTAAAAGAGTCTCATAGGGGATCAGCGGTATGCGAGCTTTTCTGATTGTCTTGTTCTTGGGTATTCTAGTCGCGATGCTCGGGATCACCACCTGGGCGGAACTCGATCGTCCTATCTTCGAGGCCGGCGGGGAACTGATGACCTATCCCTGGTTCATTGCAACTTTGGTCGACGCGTATTTCGGTTTCGTCACGTTTTATGTGTGGGTCGCCTACCGAGAAACCGGCTGGGGAAAGCGAATCCTCTGGTTCATACTTGTCATGTTGCTGGGGAACATCGCTATGGCGATCTACATGGTGTTGCGATTGGCAACCTGGCGAAGCAGAAAGGCTGCCGACCTGCTCTTACGCCCCGCAACTGCATAACTATCTCCGGGGAAACCGAAACAATCGGTGGGGGAGGCGATTGAAACGGCTCGATGTCAATGCTTCGACTAGGAGACATCGTTTGAATCGCATCGTCCCTGATAGGTGCCGCGCTGCTGAAATTCATTGTTCAGCGCGGTCAAGACATGCGACTTATCGAGACACCATTGCGGTCCCACGAAATAATCAGGAGGTGCGTCACCACTGACACGCTCAACAATGATGTGAGGCGGCAGACGCTCAAGAAAATCAACGACCGTGGTAATGTACTCATCCCGTTCCATGAGCTCGACTTCGCCGCGTTCTACCTGCTCGGCGAGTGCCGTATTCTTGACAGCGTAAAGATTGTGGATTTTGACCGCGTCAAATCCTAAACGAGCAACCTCATCGGCCGAGGCCATCATGTCATCGTACGTTTCACCAGGTAACCCCAACATGATGTGAGCACAAAGCTCGAAGCCTCGATTCCGGCTCCGCTCCATCGCCTCGACCGTACGATCATGGTGATGCCCACGATTCATCCAATCGAGTGACCGATCGTGCATTGTCTGCATCCCGTATTCGACGGACAGATAAGTTTGTTCTGCAAGCTCGCTCAACAGATTCAGGACGTCGTCCGGGACACAATCTGGGCGGGTTCCAATGGCCAACGCCACGACCTTAGGGTGTGACAATGCCGCTTCGTACAGCGGTCGCAACTTTTCAACCGATGCATAGGTATTCGTAGCCGGCTGAAAATAGGCCATAAACAGATCGCACGTGTATCGTCGTTTGAGACGGTGAATTCCCTCGTCAATTTGATCGAGCACGGCTTGGCGGCGAATTCTCCGGCTGGGGCTGAAACTTCGGTTATCACAGAAGGTACAACCGCCAATCGCGACCGTCCCATCGACGTTCGGACAGGTGAATCCAGCGTCAATGCTCACCTTTTGTACACGTTGGCCGAACCTTTTCCGCAGATAGAATCCGTAGGAAAAGTAAGAAAGACCGGCATTTCGCCAGTCAAATGAGGAGCTCAGCGGGTGCTCGTTTGTTGACGCCAATTTGCTGCGAAATTATGTTAGGGTTTAGATTAGACCGTGACGCGCGACATTTCTTGGTCTGCGGTCATCATAGAGGCGAGAGTTCTTTACAACAAGGCGCATGGTGCATGTTTGGAGAGATGGTACCCGTTGGTGGCGGTGATCCTATCCCGCTGCTCAAAAAAAGCTTGCTGGTTGGACGTCGCGAAAGTTGCGACATTCGGTTGCGGTTCGCAAATGTATCGGCCCACCACTGCCAATTAACTTGCCGTAACGGCTATTGGTACGTCCAGGATCTGAACAGCCGTAACGGAACGAAAATCAACGGAAAACGGATTACGGAGAAACGAATCGATCCAGGCGATACCGTATCGGTCGCAAAACACGACTACGAATTCATTTACTCGCCAGTTGATCTCGGTGCTCTGGGCCCACCGCCTCCGGACGAAGATGAAGCTCGGGAAATCATGGGGCGTTCACTGCTGGAACGCGCCGGACTAGATCGACGGAAACCCGAAAGTTCTTCCGAACGATACGACATCAAGGAAGACGAAGGTGGACGCTTTCGGGATCCCAATCGCCCCGTCTGACACTTCGCCGTCTAGCACATCGCTAGAGAACCGACTAAGTTAAGCGACCCGCGTGCTGCGGGTTTGTTGGCGACGGCGCTGCTGGTTCGGCTTCCAGCAGTCGCGATTCAGGCAACCCCGCCAACTCACTCGCGTCCCATGCTCACTTCGCATCGAACGCTCACTATGCATTCAACAAGGAGCCTCTGTGGTGACAACTCAACACTTCTCTCACATGGTTTATTTCACTCTCAAGGACAATTCAGCATCCGCGCAGCAGGCACTTGTCCAGGCCTGCCAAGAGTACCTGAGCGATCACGAGGGAACGGTCTATTTTTCGGCGGGCGTCCGAGCTCAGGCCGATCGGCCCGTCAATGACCAGGAATTTGATGTCGCCTTGAACCTAGTCTTTGAAAGCCGCGAAGCACACGACCGTTATCAAGACGCACCACGACATCATGAGTTCATCGAGAAAAACAAAGACGGCTGGGCCAAGGTTCGCGTGTTTGACGCAGACATTTCTGGCTAACTTCGCTGGCCAGCCCTGGCAGTTGAACCATGGCTCACGACCAACGCTTGACGCCGACGGAGTGCACTTGAGAGTTGTGCGAAGAGAATCACAGCCGGTAACCCTCATCCGACAAAGTCCGAGCGACAAATGGACTCATGATGAAAAAAGCCCGAGCCAGCCAGCTCGGGCTTTTTTGATGAGACAGAATTCCGCGAATCTCCATTCGCTACAGCGATGACCGAAACTCGGCCGATTGACTTATCGTCACGTTGGGCAGTAAACGCGATTTGAGGTCTGGACTTTTCGCTGGGACGCTGTAATCACGCGAGCGGAATTCCCTAATGCCTGAGTCCATTCGGCTGACGACATCTTCCCGGCCTTGCGGAAGGTAATGAATCGAGCCGAGTGATCAGTGACCGCAGTGTAGGGTAATTCTTTGACACCAAAGGCCGCAGCAACACGCTTTCCGTAGGCGGTCGTCACGTCGACTCGACACAGCTGATAGCTCTTCATTCGCTCTTTACTTCCGTTCAGAGCCGTATCATCCAAACGGTCAGCGGCGACAGCCGGATTCTCGAGAACAACGAGGAGTGGTCGATTGGTTTGCTCCGCTTTTCTCTTCGCATTTCCATAATGCGTAGACCAATCAAGATCTCCAGCGGCCGTCACAGCGAGACTGGCCGCTGCCATCAAATTGACAAGCAGCATTTGCATGCGTGCATTCCTTTCCAATGAATTCCAATCCAGCACAAATTGAGTGCCCCATTGCGATTGTTCAAATCAATGAGGTTTTCGGGGGGAGCCATCACCTCGTCGCTCGTTACAAGCAACCTGAAGTTACGTCAGACAAATGCTGATCGAGAGCTCCGTACCCTCACGACTCCATAGGCAGGAACGGATCAAGTTATCATCAATTCGAACGACTTCAAGTGGTAAGAGAGGCAAAACAACAAAAGTCTACGGGCAGATCATCTCCGATCGACCGCCCCTCAAGAGAACCCGCTTCAGAAACTCATCTCGGAGCCGCGCAAAGCTCTGGTGTGAAAAGGAACTACGTGATGCAGACGCGATCTTTTTCTTGAAAATACAGATTATCGATAGCGTTTTGTCCCATTCGTAGAAACCGCGCAAAGTCTCAGGGGAAGACACTGGTTCCGTCGTTAAGACGCATCCGTTAGATTGTGATTCGCTTACCCGTTGTTCGCGTTTCATTGATGAACAGCACCACACCATTCCCTTTCCAAGGACACCATCTCAAGGAGATCTATTTCATGGTCCGCACCGCCAGCACGATGATGCCACTAGGCACGACCGCACCCGCTTTTTCGTTGGTCAACGTCAATGGCCGCGTGGTATCCAATACAGATTTCCAGGGCGCCCCTGGACTACTGGTGATCTTTATGTGTAACCACTGCCCGTATGTCATCCACGTCGCGGATCATCTGGCGTCGTTAGGTAAGGAATACCAGAGTCGAGGTCTGGCCATTGCGGCGATCAACGCCAACGATACAGCGGCGTATCCGACGGATTCGCCGGAGCAGATGGTGCATGAGGCTGAGAATCGCGGCTACGTGTTTCCGTATCTTTTCGACGAAACGCAAGAGGTCGCTAAGGAGTATGGTGCGGCTTGCACACCCGACTTCTTTCTTTTCGACGGGGAACAGAAGCTTGTTTACCGAGGCCAGCTCGACGACAGTCGGCCGAAAACTGAGATTCCGGTCACAGGCACGGATTTGCGACAGGCGATCGATGCTCTATTGGCCGGAGAGGCAATTGCTGCTGAGCAAAAGCCGGCGATCGGCTGTAATATCAAATGGAAAGACGGCAACGAGCCGAAATACTTCAACCCTGCCGGGATTTCCTAAATGGGGCTCGACGGAGCGGGGAAAGCTGAGCCTGTCCATGGCCGGTCAGGACGGCGTATCTAAACGTGCTGATTGAACGAGACGGCGGACAACTTCTCCGCCGTCCGATGTTTCTTGCCAGAGCTGTCGCTGCTTATCTGCCCAGCCAGGCGCAGCGGCCATCTGGGTAATATGGTCCAGATGATGCCGACAGCCGAGCGTATCGGCGATCGGCGTCAGCCTTTCCATGATACCCCCGACGACTTCAGCCACTGTCTGTACTTCGTACGTATACGAATTCACGAGTCGAGCAGTATTGCCGAAGCGGCAGGCGCGCCACTTATTCTGCCGTACCATCATCGGATGACAATCATGCTGGTAGGCGCCTTCATCAATTTGGTCCGACAGAGCCTGAACGAGACATTGAATCAAGGCGGTCAACCCGAGCACATCGTCAAGATTCCCAGGCATGTCACAAACGCGAACTTCAACGGTTCCAAAATTGTGATGCGGTCGCACATCCCACCAGATTTCACGGATGGTATTGATGAACCCTGTATCCACCAGATGGTTCACCAACCATACGTACTCGCTCCAATTCCTCATGAGCGTTGGCAGTCCGGCTGTCGGCAAGCCTTCCATAATCTTTGAGCGATGGGAGTGAAGTCCGGTATCTCGTCCCTCCCAGTACGGACTGCTGGAACTGAGTGCCAGGAGCACCGGCAGGTACTGCATGATACGATCGCAAATCATCACCGCCTTATCGCCAGAATCGACGCCAACATGCACGTGGAGACCGAATGTCACCAACCGTCTCGCCATTTCCTGTAGCAGATTAACCAATCCTTGATAGCGTGGATCGGGCATCACCACTTGGTCTCGCCACCGACAGAATGGGTGAGTTGCTCCCCACCACAAACCAAGCCCCATTTGATCGACAACACTCTGAACCGTCTGCAGATCACGACTCAGATCGTCTCGAACTTCGTCCACACTACGACAGACGTTGGTGTTGATTTCCAAGCAACATTGCATCAACTCAGGTTTACAACGCTTGACCGTATCCTCGTCGAGGTTATCCAAAACGGACAGAATCGAATTTGCCAGCGTTCCGTTTTCCATATCGATCAATCCCAATTCGATTTCGACGCCGAGCGTTGGGAAATCATTAGGGTTGAAATTGATCTTCGCCATGGCCTGTTTCCTCCTTCAGGAAATCCGTTTTGATGACGTCGCCAACATGACTGAGATTCGATCAACCAGGGCGAAACCACTCGACCACTGTGTTCACGAGTAAACGCACTCCAACTCGGATCACATTTTCGTCAACATCGAACTGAGGTGTATGGAGTCTGGTCGCATCGCCTCCGGCACCGGTAGATCCCAAACGAACCAACGCCCCGGGAATATGCTCCAAGTAGAAGGCAAAGTCTTCGCTTCCCATACTTGGTCGTTTGATTTCATGGATCGCTCCGTCGCCGAATAGGTCGATGGAAACTTGCCGAATGACTCCCATGATTTGCGGGTCGTTTACCACCGACGGAGCACTGACTCCAAATTCCACCTTGATTTGAGTCTCGGTTGCTTGGGCAATGCCCTGGGCAATTCGCAAAACGTGCTGTTTGGCCTCCTCGCGAACACGTCCACTGAGTGTTCGAATCGTTCCCTGCAGATCAACCGATTCGGGAATAACATTGGAATTGAATCCTCCTTGAATACGACCGATCGTCGCGACGACCGAATCCTGGCTATCGGTCACTCTTGAAAGATGCAGATAGATGGCATTGATAAGTTGAGCTGCAGCACTGATTGGGTCTTTCGATTCATGCGGTCGCGCCGCATGACCACCACTACCGCGAATATTGACCAAAATCTCATCGCAGTTCGCCGTCAAGACGCCGTCTCGCAAAGCAACTCGGCCAACCGCAATCATGGGATCAACATGCGTTGCGAGGATGGCAGCCACGCCCTGCAACGCATCTGATTGGATCATTCGCAACGCGCCCTGACAAGTTTCTTCAGCCGGTTGAAACAGACCACGGATTTTAATGGGCCAGGGCAAAACCTTCTGTTCGTCAAGTTGCTTGAGTAATTGAATTGCACCTTTGACCATGGTCGTGTGTACATCATGGCCACAAGCATGCATCACACCGTCGTGCCGACTGCAATAATCGCTTTTTTTCTGATCCTGGATCGGTAACGCATCCAGATCAGCTCGAAGAGCAAGCCTGGGCAAATCCACGTTGGCATCAGCTGTCTGATAATCCGCGAGCACTCCCAAACCATTGTGCCCCAAGCGGACCTGAAAACCGAGATCACCGAGATCAGTGTAGACACGGAGGCTCGTTTCACGCTCTTCGCCCGAGAGTTCCGGGTGTTGATGGAGATGCCTGCGAAACTGGACGAGCTGATCGTCCATTCGATCAAGCTGCGCATCCAATTCCAACACCCAGGACTTCGACATGAACTGCCTCATCAATCTGGTGAGAAAAAGATTCAGTAATTCCGTTCTTCTTCTCGTTCCGATTTATCATCCTCGCGAATGACCTTGCCCAGCCACCAGCCCCAAATCAAGTATTGCACGGCAATGAATGCGGCGAGGCCAATGACAACTGCGACAATGACCCCGACGAATCCCATCGTGAGCAACGACAAGGTGGCAATCACAGCGCCAGCGAGCAGGAATGCCAACACCAACGGGATAAAGGAACCGGATTTCGATTCTTGGGGGCTTCGAGAAGCAGTCATAACAGTCCGATGAATGGCCTTCGTTCGTGACGAGAAAACGGCTTTAAATCGACGAGTCGAATTATGCCGTCCCGGACATATCCATCAGAGTAGACGCTGAGAGCCACGCAAGGCAAGAGGCGAGCTATCGAAAAGCACTCAAGGAATCATCGACTTCCCCGGATCGCGATCCTGAAGACATGAAACCATAAGATTCAATATGACTCACCAATGCCTATGCGACCGACGAATGACGAGCGGCATAACTCGTCGACCGCAGAAACATGGAGGGCGCGATAAATCGTGACAGCGATTTAATTCGACGAATCAGAATCGCTGACAGCCGCGTCCTTATTGGCATTTTTTTCCCGCTGAATCGCGTCATAAACCTCTTGACGATGAACGGGAATATCGGTGGGTGCATCAATCCCAAGTCGAACTTTGTCTCCGCGAACATCAACCACGGTGATGACAATATTGTCACCAATCATAATGCTTTCGTCTCGGTGGCGTGAAAGGACCAGCATGGTTGGCTCCTTCCTTCTTGTGGGCAACCGCGATTCACGCCACGGTTGCATGTACTTGTAGGAGGAAAATCAACGCCCATTACCGGGAAGGCGAGCGTCGTTACGGACATTGTCTTGAATCCGACTTGTTGCTTGAACGCGACGGGGTTAACCGGAACGTTGTTTTCAAGCTTCGCGTTTGATTCTTGAACAACTATCGGTAACGTAGCTTGCCCAATATGACACGAGCGGGCATCATCTGAAGAAATTCTAGGGACCGTGTTGCTACTACGCAGTTTGTCGCAGCGGTGCCACCTGCTCCGACGGTACACGTTGCGCCGGATTGTCACGATCGATGGCTAACTGAGTTCCGCGACGGCTGTGCGGACTGATGATAATCGGCTGATCGTGCAAAACATCGATGCCATCATCCGTGTAGACCAATGGAGTCAGGCCAATGATCGATCCATCCTTACAACCCCTAAGACCCTCCAAGATGGTTTTCGAGACAGTGACCACTGGTTGGATCTGCAGCTGATTCAAGAAAACGACCGGCAATGCGATCTGAGGCTGGGCAATGCTTTGCAGCCAGAACAACGAAGGATGCGAGGAGTCTGCGAGCAAGAGCCAATGCCGCAGATTGTGGTGCTTTCTCAAGCCCCGCTCAAATCGAAGCACTTCGTCCGTTTGAAAAGAGACGATTCCAAAACGCGAAGTCATCAGTTCCATGATGCGAACCCCTTACTGGTTACAACGCTCACTAGCCCGGTATTCCTGGGAATGACATCGACCGTTACAACCCGAACTCTGTAAGCAAAAACGGTTTTCGCCCCATCCGAGGTCAGCTGTCACGCGCGGATTGCAAAAGCCCCTCCGCCCCCTGTTCGAACAGCGATAAAGCAACCGATCGTCCCAATTCTTCCGCATTCTCTCGTTCCGCATGCTGTTGTGCGGTCAACCGCGTCGAACCATCTGGACTCAATACGACAGCCGACAGCTGCAATTGTTGATCGACGACTTGAGCTGCGGCACCGATTGGAGCCGAACATCCACCGTGCAGGCTCCGCAACAGACTCCGCTCTGCGGCCGTGCAAGCACGAGTTTCCGCATCGTCGAGCGGCTCAAGAACTTGATGAGTCAGTTCATCATCGACTCGAGTTTCGATCCCTAGAGCTCCCTGGCCCACCGCAGGCAGCATTAAATCATGAGTCAGAACCTCGGTAATTCGCTCTCCAAGGCCCAAACGGCGCAAACCCGCCTCAGCAAGCAGGATCGCGTCATATTCGCCATCATCCAGTTTCCGCAAGCGAGTATCAACATTTCCCCGAATGCCGAGCAACTGAAGGTCGGGACGTGCTGCGAGTAATTGAGCCTGGCGGCGAACGCTGCCGGTCCCCACACGGGCACCCTCCGGAAGCGACTGCCACCCGTCGGAAACGGCGGAAACCAACACGTCCGAAGAACTGGCTCGAACAGGAACCGCACTCAATTCCAATCCTGGCACAGATTCGGTTGGCAGATCCTTGAGACTGTGAACGGCCAAATCCACCTCTTGTTTCAACACAGCCCGCTGAACCTCCTTGGTGAAGATCCCCTGCCCTCCAATCTGGCCGATGGGCCCGGAGGTTGCATCCCCAACGGTCGTGATAAACACGATTTCGACGTCAACCCCTTGGGATTTCAATTGGTCAGATACCCAATCGGCCTGCCACCGCGCGAGAGCACTACCTCGGGTTCCAATTCGCACAGTCGTCATTGATTCGTCGGCAGCCAATCGAATACTCCCAAAGATCCTTCTATGTTTCCATTCCTGATGGGCAGTACATCAAACCATGCGAATGTCATAAATGCAACTGATCGGACTACCACCAAAAGATCAGTCGAGCCCCAATTAAGAGGAGAAACAACTGCATGCAGAGACGCAATCGATCATTGGAAATTGCATTGCCAAGTCTCGATCCCCACCATGCAATGAGCAGCGTAACGGGGGAAAAAGCAAGCCCCAGCCCCATGGTCTTGGTGAGATCTACCCCCAAGGCAATTCCCATAATCAACAACTGCAGCGGAACGATCAACAGAAAGTTCAGCCAGAGAAACGCTCGTTGGCGGGCATTCGACCAGCTTTTCCCCATGACAAAGAAAACCAACGGGGCGCCTCCCATCCCAATCAACCCGGCAAGAAAGCCACTGGAGGTTCCTGCCAGGATCGCCCCAGTACGACCTTGGAGCTTGAGACTGGAATGCCGTGTCATCTGTTGCAGGACCAGCATCAAGATCAGGCCAACACCTAGAATCTGGCGGGTCAGCGATTCACCTGCTTCCGAGATGAATTGCAGAAGCATCACCCCTATGGGCAGTGAGATCACTCGTGGAATGAATACCTCAACGGCATCCTTCCAGGGAAGTTCGGCTTGATTTTGCCAGCAATTCAGCAGTGACTGCAAGAAGACGTTGGGCAGAACCATGCAGATTGCCTCTGGCAAGGTCCAACCGCCCCAAACCAACAGAGGGATAACGACCACTCCCAATCCAAAACCAATGACGGATTGGACGAGAGCCCCAAAGGCCAACACGGCTGCCGTGAGAATGATCTGTTCCGGGGTCAAGGAATTGTGCAATCGACGGATGGAAGATTCTTGTCGAACAGTTACCGCAGCGATTTCCGGGCGGACCCCGTCTCGATGGGATTAAACCTGCTCACCAACCGTCGGACTTCCCAAAGAATGGCCCTGATTTGCCGCGAGGTGCTGGGCCACCGAATGTCTGACGGTTTCGTCAATTCGATGTGGATGTTGTTGAGTCGGAGGAACAACAACGCCACAACTCACGATAAATTGCAGGGCTTGATCGATGGTAATATCCAGATCGACGGCTTCGCTCTTGCGAACCGTAATTGTAAAACCTGTGGCCGGCATTGGGGAGGTCGGCATCAGCACACTCATCACAGGCTCACCCGCCGTATCCGCGATCCCCAGCATCCCATCTCCGGTCACAAAACCGAGCGACCACATTCCCCGACGGGGATATTCAACGGCCACCACTCGCCTGAATTGCATTTCGTTTTCACTGAATACAAAATCCGTTACCTTTTTCACCGACGTATAGACGGTGCGGATGATGGGCAACCGGCTAATAATCGCCTCCATCGCGTTGTACATAAAGCGACCTAATCCATAGGCCAGAAATCGCCCCAGGAAGTACAACAGCAGGACGAAAATCGAGATGAAGATCGGAAGTACGATCGAGCGTTTCAGATACTTCAACTCAACATAGCGATGGTAAAATCCCTGACTAGTCTCCGGGATCTGCAAGCCAGGATCTTGATAAACCCGCTGAAAAACCGAGACGGGGATCCACTGGTTATTCCCGATGGATACAAAGTCTTGCCCATTGTACTGGAACTGTTGATCCGGGCTGCCTTCCGGCTCAATCAGAATCGCTCCTGTTGGAACGGAGGTTAACGTCTCATCCTCAAACCAGGTGATGGTATGTTTTGCGGCGACCTCGATCGGCGAAAGGACATAATCCTGAATCGTATTGAGTAACCACAGCAGAATCACAATGGTCAGAAGCGGAGGCAGAACCACCGCGAGACCCCGCAAAACCGAACGGCGAAAGGGGCGTTGCAGATAGGTAGACTTCGTGAATCGACTGTTCATCATGAAACCTCATTAATTCACTCGATAACCTCGAGCAATCATTCCGGTGCGACACGCGGTCATTCCTGTGCTGCACGAGCGATCACCGCCAAGGAAACCGCAGCGGCACCACATTTGCAAAGTACCCGGGCCGCCTCCCTGGCAGTCGCACCTGTCGTCATAATGTCATCGACGACGAGAACATGAGTTGCATGAAAATCGTAGCCCGCGCGAACAACCATGGATCCGCGCACATTGGCATCTCGCTGAGATTTACGAAGAAGACCCTGTTTTCGTGTGCGACGCCGCGCGGCCAGTGCTGCCGGTGCAGTCCGCACGGCTAACCTCCGGCCAATCGCCTCAACCAGTACTTCCGCCGTATTCGCCCCCTTTACAATTCGTTTAGTCCAAAACTTGGGAATGGGCACCGCAATATCCACACGAAACGAAGGACCCGTTTCTATCATTTTTTCGGCCAGGAGGCCGCCGAGGCTAGCCGCAAGCGGATGTTCGGCGGGCCGTTTTGCTCGAATCACCGCCTGACGCAATTCGTCCTGATAGCGTCCCACAAAAAAGACTCGGTGCAGAAATGGCGGAACACTGCCACAACTAGGACACTTGGCGCGAGAACATTCCCCTGGACTCATCCGCCAACCACACCGCTCGCAGATTTCGTTGTTTTTTCCTGACCACAGAGTTTCCTGGTTCAAGAGCTGCTTACAAGGAGCACATAAAAAATGAGGCACGGAACCATCCGGCAACGGATCATCGCAGAACGTGCAACAAGGTGGAAAAAGCAAATCCATGACGGCGGTCCACACCGCCTCGCACCGATATCGATTGCCCCCAAAAACAGATTGAGAGCGACATGAGGTAGCGAACTTTGTACGCTTGGTCACTTGAGTGAACCTTTATCCGGCTAAACTCTCCCATCATCTTAATGACAATGACTCAATCACAAACCATTCACTCACGATCGGGCCACCAGAACCGATCGGGACTGACCCCCGTTAGAAAACGATAGAAATAGGCGATCCAGTCTCGATGAAAGACAAATCAATGCGTTCGAATCGCATTCAAAAACTCAGCCGACGAGCAATCCTGTCGTACGGGCAACCGATCAGCGACTTGATGTCCAAAGCGTTGGCGAACCCCTCCTTGATTTCACTGGCGGCCGGATTCGTCGACCAAGAATCGCTTCCCTGCGAAGAGACGCAGGAGGCGATGCGTAGATTGACCGCTGATGAATCGGCGATGCAACAAGCACTCCAATACGGAACAACCTCTGGTTACCCCCCCCTACGTGATGCCATTCTCGATCGCTTGAAGCACCAAGATCAGCTTTCCGATGATCCGACTTTGAATATCGACCGCATGGTGATGACTGCCGGCAGCAATCAACTCTTGCACCTTGTGGCCGAAACCCTGCTCGACCCGGGTGATATCGTTCCATGCAGTTCTCCGACTTATTTTGTCTTCATGGGAACCCTGAAGAATCTCGATGTCCAAGCGGAAGGGATCGAGTCCGATGAGCACGGCATGATCCCTGAGGCTCTCGCCGATCGTCTGGAATTCTGGCGTCGTCGCGGAGAATTATCACGGGTGAAAGCAGTTTATGTGGTGAGTTATTACGACAATCCTCGGGGAGTTTCGCTGGCCTACGAGCGACGCCAGCAACTCGTCGAAGTCTGCCATCGCTTCTCGGTCGATTATCCCATCTACATCCTCGATGACATGGCTTACCGTGAATTACGGTACGAAAATGACGACCAACCCAGCCTGTTACACTTTGATGAATCACGCCAGCATGTGATCTCAACGGGTACTTTTTCCAAATCCTTCTCCCCTGGCATTCGCGTTGGCTGGGGTATTCTACCCGAAAGCCTAGTAGCAGCTGTCTGCAACCAAAAAGGAAACATCGATTTCGGAAGTCCGAACCTCAATCAACATTTAATGCACCACGTGATTCAGGTAGGATTGCTCGACGAACACATTGAACAGATTCGTGGCGTTTATCGTACGAAGCTCGAAAGTATGCTTGAGGCAGCCGATCGATGGCTAGCTCCGCTAGCAGATGTTCATTGGATTCGCCCTGATGGTGGGCTTTACGTTTGGGTCGAGTTACCTCAGGAAGTGGATGCTGGATTGGGGAGTGCATTATTTGAGCGAGCAATGGAAGAAGGAGTCCTGTACGTCCCGGGAGAATTTTGTTTTGCCGACTCGGGAGTCCCGATTCGCAAGAACACTCTCCGATTAAGTTTTGGCGTCCAGACCCCCAAACGAATCGCTCAGGGAGTTGAAGCATTGGGGCGAGCGATTCGAGATGTCACGGATAGATAAGCGTCAACACTGCGAACGACCAAGGACGGCAGTTGGCGGACAGTCGAGTTTCTTTGACGGGAACGGAATCACATGCGTTTGATCGATCGCTACGTATTCTTTCTCTTCGCACGAGTATTCGTTCTGTGTTTCCTATGTCTGACGGGAATCTACGTCGTCGGAGATTTCGTTGGGCACTTGAATGAATTCATCGATGCCGCCGACGAGCATGGGGGTATTTTCAAGACGATCGGGCGATATTACGCGCTGCGAGTGCCATGGTTCTTTGATTTGATCGGACGAATCGTCGCATTAATCTCGGCGATCTTCGCGGTGACTTGGCTCCAACGTCACAACGAGATGACGGCCCTCATGGCAGCGGGCATCTCGCGATGGCGAATCTTGCGACCGGTTTTCATCGGCGTGATTTTGGTGACGATCTTGGCTGCTATTAATCGAGAAGCCATCATTCCAAAATTCCGAGAAGAACTCGGTCGCAGCATCCGTGATTGGACCAACGACGTCGCAACACCACTGACGCCAAGCTTTGATCACATGACCAGCATTTTAATTGATGGTGACAGTGGTCTCGAAAACGGAAAACGAATATCAAAGCCAACCTTCCGCTTGCCTCTACGAATGTCTTATTTTAGTCGGCAGTTGATCGCGAAGACGGGTTCCCGACAAAGTGCAACGCCAGATCATTCAGCCGGTTATTTATTGAGTGGCGTCACAATCCCGGAAAACATTGACGAACTGGACAGTGTGCGCCACGACGGACGCATCATCATTCACACACGCAAAAATTCACCTTGGCTCAAACCCAACGAATGTTTTGTTGTGAGCGAGGTCACGTTTGGACAACTGACCGGGGGGAGATCCTGGCGACAATTTGCCTCGACGGGAGATTTGATTGCGGGACTCTACAATCCAAGCTTGGATTTCGGTGCCGACGTGCGAGTTGCCGTACACTCCCGCTTGATGCAACCGCTGCTCGATTTGACCCTTTTGTTTCTCGGACTTCCTGTCGTGCTTGCCAAAGAGAGTCGAAATATCTTTGTTGCCGCGGGATCTTGTGTCGCGATCGTCGCTATTTTCTTTGTGGTGACGCTTGTGTCACACAGCATGGGTTCAAACTATCTGGTGGCACCCGCTCAAGCCGCCTGGATCCCTCTCATGATCTTTGTTCCTTGGGCCGTAGCGACCTCAACGCCACTACGACGTTAAATGCTGGCTACCGAGTGATCTCAAAAAAGTACGAGGTGGACCGAAACTCTCTCAGCCCATCGGTGTTTTAGTAATCATCGCGACAAGAAAGCCCATGTAATTCGCGATTCACAAGGTTCGGCGATGCTGAAGAGGCATTGTCAGGACCCCCCGCCGATCACCCTTCAAGGAAGCTGAGAAAATGAAAAGTAAAGTCATGAGTGGTCTCGCTGTTGCGGCCTTTACGATGATTGCCGCTGTGACTCACGCCGATGAATCCAACTTCATCGCACCCGACGACGCCCTCAATCAGGAGCCGATCGAGACATCTATCACCTCAGACGAAACGTCAACGCAACTTGTATCCGATGATGACCAAGAACAGAGAGCCCGGCCGGACGGTCGTCGTAGTCGCCGTGGCCCTGACGCTTCCGGTCGTCGCGGTCCTGGCGGGCCTCCTGGTCCCGGCTTCAGGGGTCCGATCAGTGAAGAGCAACGAGAACGCATGCGTGCGATGATGGCTCGTCGCTTCAACGGCGACAGCGAAAAAGTGAATGAGTTTCGAGAAAAGATAAAAGAACGTTCGAAGGGGCAGGCACGCAAAGATCGCGGAGCTCCCCCGCGGGCTCGAAGCGATCGCCCGAATCGTCGCGGACCGTCTGGCCCGGGCCCTAAGGGTCAGATCAGTGAAGAGCAACGAGAACGCATGCGTGCGATGATGGCTCGCCGCTTTAACGGCGACAGCGAAAAAGTGAATGAGTTTCGAGAAAAGATAAAAGAACGTTCAAAGGGGCTTGCACGCAAAGATCGCGGAGCTCAACAGAAGGGACGCTCACTAAATAACAAGCCGCCGCGGAAGAAAAAAGGCGGCAGCGACCTGCGAAAAGAAATCCGTCAAATCCAAAAATCGATCGAGCAACTAAGTGAAAAACTCGATCAACAATCTGCATAGTCCACTTGATATTAAATACCTGGACTCGCGAAACCAATTTAGAGAGTGAGTCTAGCCCATCCAATCTAGTCACGATGTTTCGCCGCGATAACATTTGACTATCGTCAGAAGGAGCCAACGGTCGACGCTTTGCGTCGACCGTTGTTTTTCGCAAGCTCTCTTCGCGACCCCGTCGATTAGCCGACGACGTTACGATCACCTTCAACATGCGAGTTATCCGTGTCGTTTCTCAAAGGGAAAGAATACAATTAGCACGCTGTTAATTTCGGAAGACGAAAGCAATTCCGGAAAACGAAAGTGTGATCCAATACCACGAACACCACTCAATCCTCTGGAAATCTTCAGGCCTTCTTGGAATGGTGTGTGGTCATCAATCTGGCAATACTCGTGTGGTGGTGCCTGGCACTTATCTTTGCCCACGACTTCATTTTCAGGGTTCATGCGTGGTGATTCGAGATATCAATTAGATCGCTTTGATGAAATCCATTACACATTGTGCATGTACAATGTATATGTGCTATAAGTCGATGGTTGTTTTTTCAATCTGATACTTTATTTGGTCTTGAGGTTCGTGACGTTCAATTAAATCACGCAGCAAGAGATACCCCACAACGTCTAACCTTGAACTCCAACCATTGTTTTTGGCGAACAGCCACAAGCAAAAACCAAAGTAATTTTGAGAAAGGTGATTTCAGATGGCAGGTGGATCGCATCCCCCCCTCGATCCTGACTACGATGCCATCTACCCAGGGAAAGCTCGATGGATGAATCTGGGCTACAGCGAATCCCCCAATGCTTTCGCTGAGCAGACCTATTCAGAGCAATGCGAGAATCTTGCCAATCAGCTGGCAAAGACCGCAGATCTCCAACAAGGCGATTACGTGATTGACGTCGGCTGTGGCTTTGGATTGCAGGACATCTTTTTCGCAACCTGTTTTCCAGGCATCAAAATCCACGCCATCAACATTTCGCCCAATCAAATCAGGCAAGCCTCAGAATTGCTTGAACACGCCGATGCCGAGACCAGAAACGCCATTCAATTCTCCGTCGCCGACGCCGTGGACACAAAGCTCGAAGGAATGTGCGCGGACAAAGTCCTGTCTCTTGAAAGTGCATTCCACTATCAAACTCGTGAGAAGTTTTTCCAGGAAGCATTTCGGCTTTTGAAACCCGGCGGCACTTTGGCGCTTGCTGATATTGTTAGCGGAACAAAATGGATTTCACCTAAGGTTCCGAACGCGATCTGGGAAAGCCGTATCCTGCATCGTCTTCGACGACTCGCCTATCATTTTCAGGTTGGTAAAAATCAGGAACAAAAGCCTTCAGCAAACAACTATTCGATCGATGTGTATCGGGAGAAATTGAAAACGGCAGGTTTTATTGAGATCGAAATCAAAAAGATTTCTCAACACATCTGCATTTGGCCAAACCAACGATATGCGAAACATGCTAAATGGATCCATTTTTTACCTCGACCATGGCAACATCCTTCCTACCAATTATCGTTGTTTATTCCCACGATGGCGCGCATGGACGTCGACTATTATCTCGTCAAAGCGGTCAAGCCTTGAATCGTACTCATCCTTCCGACGACGACCGATGGAGAGATGAACAAAAATGGTCTGGATCCTCCTGCGGGATTTATTCGAGGACCGAGAGAACGGTCCGTTTTTGCCCGTCTCCGGTCGTACCGGCCATGAGATCAAACCTCCCATCTTCCCGAACCGGAAGTCACAGAGAACGTAAAGTGGGCGGGGCAACCACGGACCGACACAAATAAAACCGTGAAAACTCAGCGTGTTTTCCGACTATGCTGAAAAATTAGAGGCTCACGGTCATTGCCCCGACACTTCCAGGCTGCGATGGTGCCGGTGTAGGCGATTGCGGCCGAGAAGACAAAGGCATGGGTCGATTTCGGCGAGTCATCGCCGGGGCTGAGACCGGCTTGCCGAGATGCCCTCTCGCAAGTAAAATACGGGACTTTCATACCGCATTTAGTCAGTCAGTGCTCGCTCTTGGACGCAGCGGCCAGTGTCAACGAGGCAGGAATCAAACCCATGAAAGACGGCATTCACCCGGAATACTTCGACACGACAGTCACCTGCGGTTGTGGGAACTCTTTCCAGACCCGAAGTACCCGCAAGGAATTGAAGGTCGATATTTGCAACGCTTGCCATCCGTTTTATACGGGCAAGCTGAAGTATGTCGACACGGCTGGACGTATTGAGAAGTTCCAGAACAAGTTCGCCGGCGGCAGCTATGCAAGCCTGCAAAAAGGCAAGAAGAAGTCCAAGTCTTAGCTCTCCAAGGTACCGCATGCCGTTCCCCTGTGGGGGCACGAACGATCTGTATGCGGTGCTTCCTTCGTGAACGGCTTTCCATTTCGACTTCCCTTCAGCATGAACGCCAACTAACATGCGCGAAATGCTCGACGAAAAGCTTGCTCGGTTCGAATCGCTCGAGCAGCAGATGTCCGACCCCGATGTCCTCGCGGACTCCTCGAAACTCGCCGCCGTTGCGCGCGAACATGGCTCTCTCACCAAACTCGCCACCACCTATCGCAACTTCAAGGACTTGAACAGTCAGATTGAGGAGGCGAAGGAGCTGGCCGCGAGTGATGACCCAGAGATGAGTGAGCTTGCGGAAGCAGAGATTCCAGAACTGAAGGATCAACGCGAAACGGTATGGCAAGACTTATTGGATCAGACGCTCGGCGGCGAGGATGCGAACCGCACCCGTTGCGTAATGGAAATCCGCGCAGGAACTGGCGGCGACGAAGCCGCTTTGTTCGCCGGCAACTTGTATCAGATGTACAAAAAGCACGGCGAAGCCAAAGGTTGGAAAACTGGGATCATGAGTGCCAGCCCGACGGAGCTCGGTGGCTTCAAAGAAATCGTCCTGTCTATTGAGGGCCAGGGCGTTTTCCGCGAACTGCAATACGAGAGTGGCGGTCACCGCGTTCAACGAGTTCCGGAAACGGAAACGAAGGGTCGGATCCACACTTCCGCAGCCACAGTCGCCGTCATGCCGGAGCCAGAGGATGTCGACATCAACTTAAAGGCCGACGATTATCGAATCGACAAATTCCACGCCAGCGGGCCGGGTGGACAACACGTTAACAAAACCGAGTCGGCTATTCGGCTGACACACTACGAATCGGGAATTGTCGTCCAGTGCCAAGACGAAAAAAGTCAGCATAAGAACCTGACAAAAGCGTTGCGTGAACTGAAGGCGAGGTTGTACGACCGCAAACGTCAGGAAGAAATGCAACGTCGCGCCGACCAACGCAAGACGCTCATCGGTTCCGGAGATCGCAGCCAACGAATCCGCACCTACAATTTCCCGGAAAATCGCATCACGGATCACCGTATCAACTTCACGCTCTATAAATTAGATCAGGTGATCGCAGGAGCTATTGCCCCCGTCATCGAAGCGCTCCTTGAACACGATCGCCAGGAATTACGCACCTCCATGGGCCAACTCGACTAGGCCTCCACCCCGTGATCGCGACGGACCGTCTGCTGTCATGTCAGATTCTTCTTCATGGACGATCGGCCGCCTTCTTGAATGGACGACGGACTATCTAAAGCAACACGGTTCTTCGAGTCCGAGGCTCGATGCTGAAGTCCTGTTGGCTCATGCTCGTGGATGTGAGCGGATCGAGCTTTACACGGCTTTCAAAGACGAGGCCGATGACGTCTTGCGACAGGAATTTCGTGAACTCGTTAAGCGTCGAGCCGAAGGCAGTCCCGTCGCTTATCTCGTGGGAGTCCGGGAATTCTATTCCATGGAATTCCAAGTCAACTCGGATGTGCTGATTCCACGTCCGGAGACCGAGTTCGTATTGTTACAGCTATTCGACCTCGTGAAAGATTCCAATCGTTCGGAGTCGCCCCTGAATATTGCGGATGTGGGAACCGGCAGTGGCAACCTGGCCTGCTGTATCGCGAAACACCTTCCCAACGCGACGGTGCTTGCCATCGACATTCAAGAGGCGGCGTTGCAGGTCGCTCGCCAAAACGCCGATCAGCATCAGGTCGCCGACCGCATCCAATTCATCCAGAGTGACTTATTCGCCGAGGTGGATGTGACACAAAAATTCGATTACATCGTTTCCAATCCGCCTTACATCGGCGAAGGGGAACGGTCAACGCTGCCCACTGACGTCGTCGATCAAGAGCCAGAATCTGCTCTGTTTGCCGGTCCCACTGGCCTAGAAATCCTCGAACAACTCCTCCAGCAAAGTGCGGAGCGACTGCACTCGGGTGGTTGGCTGATATCGGAACTAAGTCCGATCATCGCAGCAGGTGCAAAAGAGATGGCGCAGAGCGGCGGTGCGTACACCGANGNNAGTTTGGTGGATGATCTCGCAAANCTGCCGCGNGTGCTACGCGTTCGCAAAGCATAGCTGCAANTCTNTTGCCGANNGCCATCGGCNAGNNCGACATCCGAAAAAAAAGGCCCGNACCCTCAAAGAGGATCCGGACCANCTTATCAAGCGGACCAAGTNGGCCACTTGCGATTGGCTGCCNAAAACAGCCCGCCGGCTGTCTTAGGTCAGACCACCTCGCTGGCTACTACAGAAANAATTCAAGGAACACCTCCTTTCTAAAACTAGNCTTCCCCGCGNCNTCCAAATGCCAGAGATGGACGCCNTTGCNGGNTTCTAGTNAATCACGTTTTGCGTCAAACGTGANCACTAANGGTATGNTCGCAAAAAGCTGAGAAAAGACAAGTTNGCTTTTTGGGAGGAATTCNTTAGACGNCAGAAAACCACTTGAATTTGNNGTCTTNCNCCAAAAGGGTGCGACANGANGCACCNGATTTTGNCAGAAATCGAAANCGANANNCAGGAGGTNGAAGNNNTGNCGAGNCAGAATGTNAAGCGACCTTGGCCACCGACTGGGTGNCCAAGGNNACGATCATNTCNTCTACGTCGACGCCAGNTANANNCGTTTGGANAAATTAGGNCTCAACTGCCTGAANTCATAATCGGTAGCATCCTNAGCNTCGCCCAAAACGAGATTNTGNAATACANGGTCCGCAATGGTGGGATCGATCACNGCTCCTNTTCCCATCANGAGACCACCNTCGGGAAAGCCTGCNGGTGGAGTCTGAGTGATTGTATATCCACCGGGTTGAAGGTTNTTGAAAGCGTAGGAACCATCGCTTNCNGTNACCGTNTCTTTTTGCACCGGCATATTGAAAANGTCGGTTCCCGANAGAGCAATGTCGACGTCTGGAATACCTGGATCCCCAGGNTCCCGTTCCCCATTTTTGTTTTTGTCGACAAANACGAATCCTTCGATGCTCCGTAATGTGACCTTCACGCTATTCGTNACACTGGAGCTATTATTCGTNGGATTCAATTCCATCACCCCANTGGGAGCCTCAACCTCCGCCTCATTCTTNACNGGCTCCATNGCAAAGGGNCTCACCGANGCATCGACGGTATAAGTNATCGAACTTCCGGCGGGCAGATTCACNNCCTGATNGATATCCCCCTGGCCGTTGGCATTCCCCGATGCGCCACCGGAGGCTTGGCTGGTGTAGCGGACGTCAACCAGTCCCTTGAGGAAAGACGCAGGGTCANCGGGCATTGCATCAGGGAAGACGTCAGTAACCNTGGCTCCAATCACATCACTGGGNCCCTCATTGGTCACGACGAGTTGGTACATCACATCATCACCGGGNTCAAAGACNTCCTGACTTGCTGTCTTTGTCATGGTCAGATCGGCTTCTAAACGAATGTCGCTTGNGNTCGTCGNACTGTTGTTATTGGGGTTCTGATCATGNGAACTATCNGCGGCGGCAACGAAAGCGGTGTTACTCAAGGTTCCTGTCGCGCTCGATGCCAANGTGCCNCNTGCCGTGTAAATCACNGAGGCATTGGCNGGCAGATTGATCATGTCGTTAATGTCCCCGGAACCGGTNGCTCGATTTCCNGTAGCGCCACCGAGAGCCTGNCTAGAAAAAGTNACATCTTGCAGTTCTGGAGGAAATGCATCCGAAACATCGACATTCATTGCCTCACTCGGGCCAGAATTCCCGACGGTGATNGTATAGACCACCTCTTGCCCGGCGACNACCGTCGNAGCNCCATTGGTCTTCGTAATNGAAAGATCAAAAACAGGGATGACGGTGATCGTATTGGTCGCAGTATTGTCACCAGGATTGGTTTCGGTTGTNCCNGCGGGCANCGTTGCAGNCGCAGTNTTCTCAATCTCTCCAAGAGCACTACTCAACACNGTGGCATCAACNGTATACGNGACGTTAGCACCTGGCTGAAGCGTTAAGANGTCATCAATGTTTCCAACGCCACTGGTCGTATTTCCAGACGCTCCAGCAGAAGCGGTACTGCTGTAGTTGATATCTGTAAGCAACGACGCGGGAAAGACATCCGANAGACGNGTNCCAGCAGCCGTACTGGGACCTTCATTACGAACCGNNATGGTGTAACTTATCGATTCATTGGGNTCGACTTGCGTCGTGGNACTTACCTTTTGCACGAGCAAATCGACCTCAGGTTGCAACGTNTCCGTATCGGTTGCCGTATTGTCNCCGGGCGTCGGATCAATNACNCCATTCGGTAANGCGACGCTTGCCGTGTTNCTAACTTGGCCCGTTGCATTGGGNTCCACNANGGCCTGCACGTTGTACGTNATNGTGGCACCCGGTGACATCGTCACNGTNTCTAGAATATTNNCATTGCCACTCGACGCNCTCTGAATCACCGTCCCTGTCGTGCTACTTGTGTAACTGACTTGGGTTAAAGCCGTCGGAAACGTATCCGATACCGNCGCGTTATCGACCTGACTTGGCCCGGAATTCGTCACGACGATGGTNTAGTCGACAGATGATCCGGGAACAAGTGTATCCACACCGTTGTCCTTCGTGATGCTCATATCGACCTGTGGATTCAACGTGTCNTTTTCGGTGGCCGTATTGTTATTTGGATTCGGGTCGACAACACCTTGAGGCGCTGTGACGGTTACCGTGTTCGAAAGCTCACCGCTCGCATTGGGATCAATCGTCGCGGAAACGGTATAGGTAATCGAGCTACCNGAATCCATCGTCACCGAATCGTCGATGTTTCCATTACNACTNGTCGTGTTGCCGGAAGCGTTACCCTGGGTTTGACTCGTGAAGGTAACCTGATNGAGAGCAGCCGGCAGGTTGTCGACGACTCGAGCTCCCGTCACCGCACTTGGCCCTGCATTTGAAACCGTGATCTCATANTCAATCGTCTCTCCCGGAATCGACGAGCCCTGATTCTGTTTCGTCACCGAAAGGTCGGCCTCAGGCAGGTTGGCAAAGTTGTGGAGTTTCGGTCCATTCGCTCCGATCGCGTCGAGCTCAACCCCATTCGTCGACGAATCTCTTGAATCAATTTCAAAGGTAATGGCGTCGACATCCGTCGGAGATACACTCCCGATGAAATTTGAGAAATTGATGAAGCCATAAATCTGAGCGGTTCCGTCGTTTGTTCTTGGGATCTCGAACGAAGCTTCTGAGAA
The DNA here is from genome assembly GCA_002723275.1 of Planctomycetaceae bacterium. Classification (GTDB taxonomy): domain Bacteria; phylum Planctomycetota; class Planctomycetia; order Pirellulales; family Pirellulaceae. Next base: position 123,496 of record PBNZ01000003.1, on the reverse strand, counting down.
GTTACTGGCATTGCCCTGATACAAACGAAGCACAGCCGTGGAGCCCTCGATTAAGGCCCCAATTTGAAGGGCGATTCCGGTGTTGGCTCCACTCTGCGTTAGATCCACCCCACCTAACCCCATCATCAGAGGATTGGGGCTGCCATCCGTCCCGTCCCATGCAACCCGGCCGCTACCTGTCACGCCGACATCCGAGTTGTACTGCATTGTTTCACGACCACCGAATGGGTTGATCGAAACCTTTACAATTCCTTCCCCGGTATCAAGATTGGCGAAGATTTTCCTGGAACCACCAATCGCCTCACCTTCGAGAGACGGAAGGGTGTTGTTGTCTGAGTCAGGTGCTGGTGGAATCGCCTCCACCGTTTGTGAAGACATAAAGGCATCAATCATGACGCCAAATTGCCCCGGTGTGATCGAACCGCTCTGCTGCTCCGACAATTCGGAACCGTCCACCGTTTGCTGTGGTTGGCGAACATAATAAGTCAGAGAATCATTCAGATTTTCGAAGCAATACCCACCCGTCGCATCGGTTTGTTGACTACCAACCAAGCTATTGTTATTTGCTTGAAACAGTTGGATTTGAACACCCTGCAATTCCTCGCCAGCACTCGGGATATTGTCTCCGTCCAAATCTTGGAACGCGGTCCCCGTGATCGTCGGCGTCAAAGTTCCCAGACATGCAAGGACGCGTCGATGCTCGAGCGATTCAACTCGCAAGGGTCGGCGGCGATGGCTTCTAACTCGTGTTCGAGCGTGATTGCGAGTGCTACGAGTGAAGTTTTGGAGAGAAATTGGCATGGGGGGCGCTTCCTGATTGCTGATTGATCCGTACCGAACGTCTTGCAATTCCATGTCGAAAAAGACGAACGTAAAGAGGTATCGGCTCACTGATCAGTAAACTCGCCCAATTCATTGCGTGCCACCCAAAACACGCATACGCCNCCTTTNCCCCAAAACCACACCTGCCGTTACTGCACGCAAGGTCTAACATTGAGCTTGTAAGACCACGATAGTCGGATCCAGCGCATCGAAAAACGCTTCCTGGCCTGGCCAAGAAGCGTTTTATCGAAGCGTGGGTATCCAACGACAAGTTTTTACCACTGAAAATCAAGGCCGAGGTTCACACCTTGTGCCCAGAAGCTTGATTCCTTCAACGAAAACGTTGGTAGCTCAGGCCCAATATTNTCCAAAGCGGGTGGCAAGAGATCGGTATTCACTCTCAAGTCAATTTGCTCGCCTGGACGTGCGATCTTGTCCCAATAAAGGGCAGAATAACCGAGCAAGATGCGGCAGTTGGGACTGAGATGGAAGCCAACATTCGCTCCTATCTCGGGAATGGCCACAAATTTATCCTGACTGTATCGCCCCATATTGGAATCGAGCGCCAGAAGTCCGCCGGGGTCCGTAAACTCTACCCCTTGAGTTCTCGAGATGGTCTGTCCGTCAATCGCAACCGATCTTCGGTTGTTTCCAACAGAGACTCGAGACAGAAGTTCGAGGGTCCAACGACCTCGATAGGCCTCCCATACAAGCCCGAACTCAGCACCGTGGAACTCATTCTTCGTGCCAAAGGAATCGGTCAGGTCGAAGGTGGAGGGAGTACTTGTATTGAGGGTTGTCAACCGCTCATTAATCCAAAGGGACTCCTTAAGATTCATATAACGGTAACCGATCGTCGTATCGAGTCGCCGACCACTTGGTACACANTCACAGCCACCAACACAGTTGGTTTTGGCACAGATTCCGAACGGAAGTCCACTCCGGCACCGCAAATTGCGTCGATATCGAGCCGCGAAGGATTGAAGCTTCCCGGTGGCTCCAGCGGAGACCGTTCCTGCGACGATGCCGGGAAAGGCAACGAGCTCAGCGTCTTCACGTGCTAACAAGGCGTTCGTAAAAGGTCGTGCAACGATCGGATCACCACCGGAGGTGATGGAAACCATGGAGTCGTCATCACCTAAAGCAAAGTATTCGAGCTCTGCACCATTCTTACGATGTTGATCGTGCCAGCGACCGATTGTCAAACGACCACCTTCTCGATCCGCTTCAAAGATATCTTGATTTCCCAGGACAATGGAGGTTGTATCAACACCCAATACACCTGCGCTCCCGGCAACCGTGCCAGGCTCACTGGTCGTGATCAACGGTGGAACGTTGAATCCCTTGGTTTTCCAACCCAGCAGATCAAACCGGGCGTACCATACGGCGGGTCGTGTAGCACCACACGTTTTACAATTGGGATCAAAACAGCCCTGCCCTCGTCTCAGCCCCATTCCACGGTGACCGCTAAAGTCCGGATAATAGCCCCCGTCTTGAATCCCAAAATCATTCGTATAGCCAGGACTCGGAACCATCGGTGGCGGAGTTACCAGTGTTTCGTGTGCCTGAGCCGGAATGACGTCACCATCAAGATCTCTCCAGAGTTGGTCGACCAGGGAGAGTTCCGAATTATCGTCCCGAAAATCCTGAATGACATCAGCGAGCTGGTCAGCTTCGATTTCTTCTTCGCGAATGATACGAGGTTCATCAAAGCCGGTACTTTGAATCGAAACGTCATTCCGTGTGGAGAACGTTGGCTCGTCGTCAAGAATGGACACCCGTTGGGCCAGAATGTACGGAATCCGATTGGGGCCGCGTCGCATGGCTCGAGCCGTGACTCCCACCTGTTCATTCAGATAGACGCTTAGATCAGTACCGGCTGACGGTACAACGTACGCGGTAACCGATCCTTCCTCGCTCAACAACGCAAAACGTGGCGTTCCGTTTTTGGCCTGGCCGGAACGAATGATGCGACCAATGGATACGGAGTGGTTTTTAGAGGTCCACGACGCATCTCGATCGGTTTGCCCCATACAATTGGTGGCAAAAGGGCTGGTCACCAATAAAGTCAGTCCAGCAAGAACACATCCAAAAATTCGCGAGCGGTAATTCATAACGAGAAGAGGCTCAACTTCATGTAATTGATGTGATGTCCAAAGACGTACAAGGTCCTAGGACGAAGGATGAGGGCGGACTTTTAGAAGAAGAAANCTTGACCGTCAACACCGATCTATCGTTTTCGTAATTGGTTTTTCAAAAATTGATCACGAAGCTCCACACCAATCTGCTTTCAAGGATGCAGCTCTGCTTTCAAGGATGCAGCATGCGTTCCTTCATTTCCATCCGTAGCAACTCAACTCGGCAACCACTCAACTCCTCACGGTGGCGGAAGCGATGCAGCGCAATCGTCACCCTTCAATTTGTCGTTCGGGAACGAATCTGATGCTCATAGGAATCAGGCGGTGAATCTGGCGGTTCGTCGAAACCGTTTGTCGAAATTGCAATGCTGGCATTTCTGCTCGCATGGTTGAATCTGGCTTGACGAGGCCAAGTCGACTTTGATATTCACCGCCCTCCAAGTTCGCCCCGTTTTCGAAATGAATTCGAAGCAGGAAATCCAGGTGTTTGTTCGAGCCAATCATACGCGTTATCTTTTTCCGGCGATCGTCGCCTGTCTGCTGTCGCCTTCATGGGCTCAGCGTGTCGACATTCCGCCGAACTACGGCGCACCGGCTGCCGGCGGTTACCCAGCAGCTCCAGCTCCAGCTCCAGCTCCAGCTCCAACCTATGCCGCCCCACCGACAACGGGTTATGGCGTACCGGCAGCGGGATATGGCGGCGCTCCGGTTGCAGGGCCTCCCCCAGGAGCTCCGAGTCCCATGACGGCAACGCCGAATTGGGGCACACCGGTTGTGACTCAGCCAAACGCGGCCTTGGCTCCAGGCATTCAGCCTTTTGATCCGTATGCGATGCCCGCTGGAAATCCGGCTTTACCGCCCACTTTGGGAACCGGATATCCAACCGCCGCACCTCCAGGTGGACTACCCGCGGCACCGGGATGGCCCTTTCAAACGACAGCTCCGAATACGGCGCCCCCTTATGGTGCTTTACCGTCACAACCGTACATGCAACAGAACGTGTTGCCTCAGAGTTTGCCGCCCTACAATCGTCTTTTTCAAGACTCGGGTTTTCGCTACACATGGCTGTACGGTCAAAGCGGAGACGAGTTAGGGATGAATGTTCTCGAATTGGGAACTTCGGCTTACTTCCCCAAGTTTCTAGGTGGAGCTGGACCGCTACGTGTCAGTCCGGGCTTCGTTGTTAATTGGCTCGATGGCCCCTCACCGCCCGTCACCCAATCTCTGCCGGCTCGAGTTTACGACGCCTTCATCGACTTCGGCTACACGCCGCAATTGAATCAGTCGATCAGCGGCGACATCAGTTTCCGGATGGGAATCTACAGCGATTTCAAAACGATCAATTCCGACAGCGTTCGTTTCACCGGTACGGGAATCGGCATCATCCGAGTTACTCCCGCCAGTTCACTCAAGTTAGGAATCACCTATCTCGATCGAGCAGACATCAAGATTNTGCCGGCGTTAGGTCTCCTTTGGCAGCCCAACCCTCAAACGAAATGGGACATTTTCTTTCCCCGGCCCAAACTCTCAAAATACTGGACGACGAATGGCAACACGGAGGTTTGGTGGTATATCGGGAGCGAGTATGGCGGAGGTTCCTGGACGGCTGAAAACATCAACAACCACCCCGGCAGTAATCGGTTTGACATCAACGACATTCGCGTCTATTTCGGAATCGATTGGAACAATCTCAATCGCTACAACGGAATCTTCGAGGTTGGCTATGTCTTCGAACGGGAGGTCTTTTACGTCCGAGACGCCCCAGACCAAGTCTTGCCGATCCGGGATACGATCATGCTGCGAGCCGGCTTGACCTTTTAGTGTGGGGAGCGNAAACCAAAACATTTTCGACCCGTTAACGAAGTTCGACGGCGAAAATGGAATCGTCGCGAAAGAATGCCACAGTTCACAAACTTAACTGTCTTGGCTAGGTCACGGAGTCGGCGGAGAATCCTATGGTGCTTCTCGGGAAGTGTCCGAAGTGCGAAGAGCTGGTCACTACTTCCGCCCCACTCACATCGAATCGACTCCAATGCCCATGCTGCGGAGCGGAGTTCGTCAGCGAATCGTTCGAACTTATCGATGTGCCTCAATTAATCATACTGGACAGTGATTCCACGGCGTCTAACTCCACTTCTTCGGACACGACGGCAGGGGGTGCTACGGATTCACCGAGCGAGGTGGTGTCAGCAAGTTCTGGCGAAACGTCGCAAGTCGCCGAGCCCGTTTATTCGACGGCGGCAGCCGCGCGAGCTCGCGCACAATCCAGGCGAAAACGTAGTGCCACCGGCGAAATACTGAAAGTCGTGTTCGGAGGAATCGCAGGCCTGGTGATCGCTCAGATCATTCTCTGGTGGCTGCCCGGTGACCTGCGTCGAGATCCATTCGATATTGCTCCCCTGCTTCCAGAATGGCTGGCCTTTGCAACACCTCCAGAATTTCGATCCGAGTCACCAGTCGATCCCAAATCATCAGAGTCACCGCCATCAAATCTTCTCGATCAAGATGAATCAAGCGAACAGACTTCCACCTTGCAGGCACCGAGCGCCGACACAAGCCTTCAGCCGTCGACGGACGAAGTGAAAACAACGAATCGTCTCACGCCAGGGCTAGTCGACGCCCCCATGTATTCCGGGAGTGAGTTAAAGGACCTGCTAAGAACGGCACGTAACCAGCTGGCGGCCTACCATGTCGGCTTAGACCGGGAACAACGGCGAAAACAGCTTAATCTGCTCTACCAAACCTTTTGCGAAATAGGTCAGGTCGCCACCTTCATCGATCTGACCGACCCGGACATTGGCCGATTAATGCAGGCGACCGAAGCGACGCTCGTCCGCATTTCAAAGTCCACTGACCAACTGCGACTGGTCGGCGGCGCGGCTCAGACTTGGATCAACTATCCATCTCGGGTCACCAACGGAATCGCCATTGCGGGTGAGGTTACCGAGATCAAGCCCGTTGGACGACTCTTCCAATCAACGGTGACACTGTACGGACGGCCCGACGAATCGATCCGATTGATGAGCCTGAGAAATCCAAGCACGGATGTGCGTCAGAATTACAAGCTTGGTGACCAGATCGTTGCATTTGGGTCGATCGTCGACCAACCGGAGATCGAGTTCGTGGGTTATGAGGGAGCGAATGTTCCGGTTGTCTGGCGCGGGCTTTATTTGGTCGTGCGGCCCCCCGTACCGCCGCCCGGATCATCACCCACAGCTAGCGACTAAGGTGGGGTCGTACCAGGTTCGCCCAGCGTTGATAGCCTTCGGCATTCAAATGTAATCCGTCCTCCACAAACAANGATTGAATCGGCAGGCCATCATCACCAATCATCACTCGACTTACATCAACGAAATCAAGACGATCGTCTTTTTCGGTCAATGATTGAATTTGATCATTGGCTTGTTTCATCTTGGAATAGAGCTCCCAACGCTTCGGGCTCGGCTTAATCGAAATGAAGACGACCTTTGTTTCAGGAAGTTTAGCGTGGACAAGACCGACCAGCGACTGAAAGTCATGCGTCACCTGATCTGCGGACTTTCCGGCTGAAATGTCATTGTCACCTTCATAGAGCACGATGATCTTGGGAGCATAGGGAATCACAATCCGGTCCACATATTGAATGACATCACTCATCTGAGATCCACCAAAGCCGCGATTCAGAGCAAGACGATCGGGAAATGACTTTTTGAGATCCCACATGCGAATGCTCGAACTGCCCACGAACAATAAACCACCCTGGCTAGGCGGTGTTTCTCGATCCTGCTGTTCAAAGGCATCGATCGCTTTCGCCCATTTCTCCGATTCGGCAGCGTGACCTGCTGCTGGCACGACAATCGCCAGCAAGAGCCAAACAGAAATAAAACTACGGTTCTTAAAGACCAATCGCATACGAACCTCATCCGGCTNTCGAGCTCAACGTAAGTACGGCAAGGAAGTGATAGCGTGACATCATAGCACAGCCATTAAGGATACGTCACTTTCTCAACGTAAACCGCGCTCAAGACCACTCCCATGAAGTTACCGAGAAACCAGGATCTCGAGGCAAGGGGAGACTGTTCCAGTATTATTCACCAACTCGACTTGCTTCATCCCATTCAATTCAGTATTTCTACGCGANCTTTTCAAACTGCGCTCGTCGAAGCGCAGCAATCAATCACCTCGATCATAAACTTATGGCTAGAGCCACGTCGCAAAAAATTTCATCGAACTGTCACGACCGGGGTTTCGTAACGCAGTATTGCGAAGCCCGAGGCTGCGATGCCCAAGACAGGGCAAACTAATCGAACGGAATATCGATAGGCTGGAAGCCGAATGTTCGGACGCATGCAAATACAGAGCAAGACACGGAATCGTCGTTGGCGCAGATGCCAATTCTTCATCGCTCTTTTCGCAACTGCCGTTGCTGGCCAGGCATATGGTCAGATGGGTGGATTCGGCGGCAATGGGCTAGGACGAGGCTTACCCTCGGGGCCGAAAGAATCACGGCCCACCTATCAGCCGCCCGTGATCCAGCGTGCCGAAAAGGGCAGTCCGATTGTGGCGGTAAAGATCGTCGGTAACGATGTTCTACCGGAAAGTAAGATTCGCCCTATTCTGCAAACCCGACCAGGCCGTGACTNCGATCCGGAAATCATCCAGGCCGATGTTCGCAAACTTTCCTCATCGGGGATGTTTCGTAATGTACGGACCTACCGCAAACAGTTGCCGAATGGAGGTATCGAAGTCACCTTCGAAGTGTTTGAGCTTCCCATCATTCAATATGTCCGCTTTGAGGGCAACAAAGGAAAATCAACTCGATCATTGAAGAAAAAAGTAGAACTATCTGTCGGCGAGTCGTTGAATCGGTATCAGGTCGAGGAAGCTCAACGCAAACTACACGAGTTTTACGTGGAATCTGGTTATGGCGATGCCAAGGTTGAGATTGCCGAAGGTGACGAAGTTGGTGACCAAGGCGTTGTCTTCCAGATCTATGAAGGTTCAGTGCAACGCATTTTTCGCACCCGCTTTGAAGGAAACACAATCGCCTCTGATGCTCGACTAAAAACCCAAATCAAGTCGAAGCCGGGTTGGGGATGGTACATCAAGGGCCAGGTGAACCGCGACAAGATTGAGCAAGACCGAGAGCGTCTCGTGGAATATTACCGCAGCTTGGGATACTTCAAAGCTCGCGTCGGCCGATACCTGAAGTACAGCAAATCAGGCGAATGGCTGACTCTGACCTTCGTGATTGACGAGGGACCTCGATACAAGATTCGCAACGTCTCCATTGTGGGGAACAGCACGTTCACCGAAGAATCCCTGGCCCAACGCCTCGAGGTCCAGCAAGACGCATTCTTTGATGCTCGCGCGATGAATCGCGACTTGAATTCATTACGCGACACGTACGGCAGTCAAGGTTACATTCACGCAGACATCAATGCTGATCCTCGTTTCCTGGAAGAACCTGGGATGATCGACCTGGTCTACGACATCGACGAAGGCGAACAATATCGCGTTGGTCGTGTGATCGTAAATATTGAGGGAGAGAACCCGCGCACTCGACGCAACGTCGTGATCAATCGTCTATCCCTGGCTCCCAATGACATTCTCGACATTCGAGAGATACGAGCCAGCGAACGACGTCTGCGTTCATCGCAACTGTTTTTGAATGACCCGATTCAAGGGGCCGCACCGACGATTGTGGTTCGTCCTCCTGAATTGAATAACGGCGAACAACTCGCTCGGCAACCTGATCGTAATCAAGGCTCGCCCTACTAAGCCAATTCACGTTGACACAAGCAAGGAAGCTAAAGTTGACGACCTTTTCATACAAACAAATTCGCACGACATTCGCACTGGTAGCGATTGTTCTCCATGCTGGATGTGTTGCCTGGACACCAACGCCAACGGTACCGGGGAGTAATGCCACCCCGAAAACCGCTCCGGCGATGCCCAGTAGCACACAACGCCCCATCATTCGTGGGCAGCAACCTTCCGGCCCTGGTGGTTTTACTCCGGTCGATGATTACTCATCGAAACCGATGCCCGTATCGACGGCAACAACTTTGCCACCCCCGGTGAACGAACAGAATCAGGTTCAGGATCGGAACACACAACCAGCTCAGTACACCCCCAATTACGGGATCGCTCCACCGGAATCGGAGTTCATTCCGCCGCCGCAGGGTCAATTCCCGCCACCGGCAACTGGAAATCCGAGTCCGTATGTTCTTCCGCCAGGACCAAATTCGCCGGCGAATCCCGGAAACTATTCGGTCAGCCCAACTGGACCTGTTCTGACCCCCGGCAATCCTGACCCCATGGGTTCGCAACCCTATTCGGGACAATTTGCAGACCTCATCGTCAACGTCAAGGAACAGCAAACCGGACGATTCATGTTCGGTGTGGGAATGAACTCGGACGCAGGTTTGACAGCCCAAGTGATTCTGGATGAATACAACTTTGACTGGCGACGATTTCCGCGCGGCATCGACGACATTATCGACGGCGGTGCCTGGCGAGGTGGTGGTCAGCGTTTGCGAATTGAGGCCATTCCCGGTAGCCAACTCCAACGTTACATGGTGAACTTCACCGAGCCGTATCTATTGGATACAAATGTGAGCCTCAATCTGAGTGGCTTTTTGTATGACCGACGTTATTTGGACTGGGACGAACAACGACTCGGAGGCCGCGTCGGCCTGGGTTACCGACTCACTCCCGACCTTTCAATCCGCAGCTCGCTACGACTTGAAAATGTCAACGTCAGTGATCCTCGAACGAATACGGTTCCGCAGCTGAACGAAGTGATTGGCGACAACAGTTTGTACAGCGGTGGNATCACACTTTCGCACGACACTCGAGATTCAGCATTCGCCCCCACGGAAGGGCACCTGCTTGAACTCACCTTCGAACAAGCTTTTGGTTCCTATACCTATCCACGCGGCGTCGTGGACTACCGGCGATATTTCCTGTTGAAGGAGCGTCCAGACGGATCAGGCCGACATGTGCTGGGCACGTCGCTGAGAACAGGCATCTCGGGAACCGACACACCGCTGTACGAAAACTTTTTCGCCGGTGGTTATTCTACCTTACGAGGTTTTCGTTTCCGCAGTGCCACGCCTCAAGTCAATGGCGTTTATGTCGGTGGTGAGCTCAGCCTTTTGGGCTCCACCGAATACACGTTCCCCATTACGGCGGACGACATGCTGAAAGGTGTCGTGTTCTGCGACTTTGGAACGATTGAGGAAGAGTTAGAGATTGAATGGGATGATTTTCGTGTCGCCGTGGGTACGGGACTACGAGTGTCGATTCCAGCCATGGGACCCGCTCCCATCGCACTGGACCTGGCTGTTCCGATCGCTCGTGAACAGACGGACCGTATCCAGAACTTCAGTTTCTTCGTTGGATTTGGCCGTTAGTCAAAGAATCACGGGCCGAATTCGAGTTCGTGCCCAAGTCCATAGATGGTTTCGGCATCCAATACATGCTCGTTGCTCGTGAACAATCGACGCAACGCGGCTTTATGAATCCTCATTTTGGTTGCGCCAACGCCGATCGCTCCGTAACAAAACACTCCGTCTTGTTGAGCGGCGGAATCCATCGGACCAATTCCTTCAATTCCGGCGGGCGGTACAGCATTCAAGTCGATGGCGACTTTCAAGGATTCGCAGGCTCTCCGTGATCCTTCATCGAGCAATTGCACCCCTGCTGCGCCGGCCGCAATCACAAGTTCAACATCGTTCAGAGCTGCCGCGAGTCCAGCGGCATCCGTGACACCGCAAGGCTCAAGGTTTGCCTGTTGGACATGCTGCCTAATCGCCTCACAGGCGGCAGCGGCCCGGTCTTCTCCCCGCGATGCAAGCCGGACACTGGAACCTGCCGCGGCCAACAGGCGAGCAGCTCTTTGCCCGACGGGCCCTGTGCCTCCCAGCACGAGAGCTTTTGTCTGCTCCAGATCCAGATGACGCCCGGCCGCAATCACGGCTGCTGCAGCTGTCGTATTGGCACCGTTCGCATCCATCATGACCGAAACCCGCATAGGGCCAAAGAAGCTCTTGGTAACCGCCTCCAATAACGCTTCTCCTGCCGCTACATTTGAACCGCCCACGAACACGGCTGTGTGCTTGAGATCGGCCACACCACGAGTAAACATCGCTCCGTGAACAAGATCGCGAACCTGCTCCTTCTCGACACCGTCATATTGCAACAGCTGATNGACCCCAGCATCCACCGCGACCACAGCATCGAAAACACTGGCATGCGTATCGGGATCAAGCTGCACAAGAATCTTTGGCTTACTCATCGTTTATTCCTCGAGGCCACGTCCATTTCTCGGAACCACACTTGTGTTTGAAACGCGACGGCTGATCACCATCGTGGATCGCAAAAAAACAGCCCTCGAATCTCACAGATCTCCGAGGGCTGAAACGATTGGAATTGAATCCAACGCTGGACCGCTAACCTTAGAACCCTTGGAATGGGTGCTTGGCGTTGTCCTTGGCTGCCAACATTTCGTCGGCCGAAGGCTTACCTGCCATGGCGCTGGCAATCGCCATCTTGGTCGCTTCGTAGTTATACTTGTAAATCTTCTCGTTATCTTCGGCTTCCCAGTGGATGAAGACGCCGCACGTGATAACGTATTCTTCGCACTTATCCTTGGGAATTACACCGTCAGCAACCGAATCCGCGACTGCTTGGGCAACGGCAGCTTGTGCCGGACCGAACATCTGGACGGCTTGCTTAGCACCCTTGATCGTGACCTTGGTAATCATGACAGTTGAGGGCTTGACGGCCAGGTTGGGTTCCAAAACAGCCAGAAGATTCGAGTGACCTTCGCTCTGGCGTGCCAAACCGTTAGCAAAGGCGATTCCGGCTGCGCCTTCCTTGTCACCAATGATCAAATCGATATGGGCAATCTCATTCCCGTCACCCACGAGCGCTTCGCCGATAAACATGGCCATAATTGAGGTCTCCGTTCGGTTATTGTCAGACATATTGGGCTCATCCGAAGCTGCAGAAATTAACATAACCGAAGCCGATTTCAAGTAGGCGTACCGGTTGCAGGGCGAGGACGGGGAAACTGGCGAGCCCGAGAGGGCCGCCCAGCCCGATCTGCATTAACGACTGGGAAGACTTGTCAAACTTTGGCGGCGGATCCCGACACCACTGCCCATCGACGACGTCGAGTNGTCGGCCCCCATCCAAACTCAGCAGCCCTGNCTATTTTTCAAGGGAACCCGTTTCCACCGAGCGAATGGACGATCACCAAGTTATGGCCTCAGCATTACTGCCGCACGGAACAGGCAGCCCCGACAGAAGAGTCACAAGCGATAGCAGCGGCAGCACATTGGATGGCTATTGACGCTGTTCGACCCTTCTCCTACTCTTCGCCCACCATGAATCGGCTGCACCGAACATTTCTAATCATCACGACCATCGCTGCCTGTTTCGGCACAACGACAACATTCGCTGTCGAATTACCACGTCATCAGCCGCAGGTGGTTGTTTTGCGTAACGGAAGCCTGCTTCAAGGCGTCGTGCAANGAGAGAATCAGCGAGTGATTGTTGCCGACGGCAAGGATCGCATCACGAAGGTCGCTCTCAACGACGTCGACTTCATCTGCAAAGACCTGTCAGAAGCCTACCGCAGAAAACTTTCTCGCCTGCAGCCCGACGACGTGAGCCAACATTTACGTCTTGCCCAATGGTGCCTCCGTTACGACTATCCCGAGGGCGCCGCCGATCGCCTGCTCTACCTGCATCGAATTGCTCCGCGTAACACCGCTGTTCGTGCGTTGGAAAAACGAATGCGTCGTCAGGCCAATGAAACGGTAGCGACCAAGACGGAACCCGCAAAAAGAAACAACCGCGTGGCAGAGGCAAAAACGCTACCGGTCAACCTGCCAGGCGATGCGCTGCCACATTTCACCCGTGTTGTTCAACCGCTGTTGATCAATCGTTGTGGTCAAACAACTTGCCATGGCCAGGCGGGCCAAACCGAATTTCGCCTCGTCCGAGGAATTCGCGGATCCCCTAATCGAGATCTGACCTGGAAGAATCTCGCATCCACCCTGGCACATATCGATCGCTCGTCCTTTGCTCAGAGCCCCCTGTTGTTAAAGGCTCGTTCCGTTCACGGACATACCAATCGAGCTCCGATCGAAACTCATGAGAATCGTCAGTTTACTCATCTTTATGGTTGGGTCGAATCACTCGCCGCAGCAGATCGGCCTGCCAAATCACGTGCCCCCGAAGCACCTCAGNACGACAATGNCGACATCTTCGACGTCGCTCGTTCCAGTATGCATCAACCGGCGACACGAACGCCACACGAAGACGCTCTCTCCCAACTCTATGGAACTCCGGCAAACGAAGGCAGTGATTCGGAAATAGAGAGAAAGAGTGATCCCTTCGATCCTGCGGAGTTCAACACGCGTCACGCCGCCCCTGTGGCAGACGCTCCCTCCCCCCTTGAGTCTCGCGAAGAGGAATTGCAAGACGATGCTGGGCAAGAGGATGGTGGCCCGCAGGACGATCAAGAAAAAGCGGTAGAGAGCGAATCTCCGTAACTGTTTCTCAGATCCTACCTCTCCCACCTCAACGTCGGCTCATTCTAGCCCCCAGGCGTCTGCTATACTCGTAAACCGGAGTCTAGCTCATATCAGGGAAGTCTGACGCATGACCGGTGCAATTCGCCAATTAATTCATTACTCAGGCCGCGTTCAGGGCGTAGGCTTTCGCTATACGACCGACCGGATCGCCAAGGATTTCGCNGTCACCGGCTATGTCAAGAATCGGGCGGATGGTCGTGTCGAATTAGTCGTCGAGGGGGTACCTGGCGACGTTCGGGCGTTCACCGACCAGATCCAGCTGACCATGGCCGACAATATCCAGCATGCTGACGTCCACAATCTGGAAGCCACAGGGGAATTCGCCTCATTTAACATTGATTTTTAAAGCCGAATGGGCCGACAGGGCATCCACGAAAGAGGCTGAAAGCGATAAGCTGAACCTTATGGGACGGTGTCCCGTATCCATGGTCAGTTGGCCGATCCAGGCTCATCAGACCAGCTTGGCCAACACCTGCCCGATCGCCGCAAGCGATCAAGCATCATCCGCTAACCCCCAAAACGCGAACCCAACATCCGATTGATTTGAGAATCTGATCATGCTGCTTCCCCTCGCTGCTGCTCCCTGGCTGACCACCTGGCTTACAACGATCTGGCTGATTGGTGTGGGAACGCTTCTCGGCCTGGGTGTTCTTCTGTTGCTCTGGGGACTCTTGTTTCTCGTCCGTCGTAAGGCGGCAGCCGAGGTAACGCTGGGCATTACCGAAGGGGTTTTGCTGCCACTAACCTTCATCGTCGTCTTCACCGCAGCGTTCGGAATCGTCGGTGCCTTCTTCGCTCGTGATCCCGTCACGATTCTTCAGTCCATCCCGCGACTGCCCTATGCCGGCCAACAGACTGTTGTGACGACGATCCCAACCGGAGACGAAGTGGTGGAAGTGCCCGTCAACTTCCAAGGCAGCCAACTGAAATCGTTAAGCCTATCCGCAGATCGTTTGGTCAAGGTTTCCGTGAGACCTACAGACGATGACAGCCTTAGTCCGCCAGTCGAAATCGGTCCCACCGATATTTTCAACTGGGATCGGAACAGTGGGAATGACGATGCCTTCGCTGGTGACTTTGTGGAGAACCTCTACGTCACCAATCTGACGAATGCCGAGGCAACTTTGACGATCGAATTCTCGTCAGGCCCCCTATATCCACAAACCTCAGTGGTTGTGACCACAGCCATCAGCGTCGTTCTTTTGTACCTGCTGTATTTCATCCAGGCCTGGTGTTTCCCCAAGATCTCCGCCATCGCATTAGCAACGACGAAGTCAGAAATCGCTCAACCGCTGTTTGGAATCATCCTTGCAGTTGGCATTTTCCTGATCATTCTGTTTCTCTTCTTGCCCTACAACACGTTTGGCGAGGACATCAAGATGCTGAAGGATTCCGGCTTAACGCTCATCATGATCCTGGCCATCATCCAGGGAGTCTGGGGGGCAAGCAACTCGGTATCCGAAGAGATTGAAGGCCGCACGGCACTGACCGTCCTTTCCAAACCGATCGGAAGACGACAATTCATTATTGGCAAAGTGCTTGGAATCCTCTGGACCGTTGTCTTTCTGTTCATCGTTCTGGGCAGCGTGTTCTTGCTCGTCGTCGCCTACAAACCCGTTTATGACGCACGTGAACTCGGATCTGAAATTCCACAATGGCAATTGGCCTTTATTGAAGTAACACGAACGGTTCCCGGACTGGTCCTGGCATTCTTTGAAACAACGGTACTCGTAACGTTAAGCGTTGCGATTTCTACGCGTTTGCCGATGCTGGCCAATTTCGTCATCTGTTTTTCAATCTACGTACTCGGTCACCTGACTCCACTGATTGTTCAAGCACCGATCGATTTCCCGCCGGTCGTTTTCGTCGGGCAGCTGATTGCAACCATTCTGCCGGTTCTGGACCATTTCAATATCCAAGCCGCGATCGCAGCAGGTTTGGGAGTCCCGTCAGAATATCTGGTCATGGCCTTCATTTATTGCGTGCTCTATAGCCTCATCGCGCTACTCCTGGCATTGGCGTTATTCGAAGACCGCGATCTCGCCTAGGAACGAAGCCGATTTTCGACAGCGCGCCTCAATTTCCAGGGAGGCGTCCCGTTTCCAGGGAGGTGGCCGCGTTTCAGAGGGTGGCCCGTTGACTAAAAGTATTCGAGCTTTTACACTTACACTCGGTTTTGATTAGTCAAAAAATAAGTTACTAGGACTCTAATTCAGAGGAGCGGACCTGAATCCAGCTCTCTCCGGAGGAAGTATCCATGAACCGCTCGCTTGCCCATTTCATGGCTTTTGCAGTGATCCTCAACTTCGGATCGCTAATGAATTCTGTCCGTGGCGANGATTCAGACCGCCCAATTATCGTTTGCTCAACGACTCAGGTTGCCGACTTTGCACGGCAGGTGGTGGGTGACGACTGGGAAGTCCGTTGTCTTCTGGCCGCTGGTCAGGACCCTCATCTCTATCGAGTCACTCCGAACGATGCGAAACTTGTTGCCGACGCAACGCTATGCCTTTCCAACGGTTTAAATTTAGAGGGCAATAACTGGATGGGCGCCTTAGCCCAGGACGCGGGCAAGCCGTTAGTGCAATGCACCGAGGGAATTCGTTTACTGAAGGTGCCCGATGACGANGGTGNCGAGGGATCGGAGGTTGCAGATCCCCACGCCTGGTTCTCTCCCCAGAATGCGGCAGTCTACGTTCGAAATATCCTCCGCGGTGTGAAGGCGATCGATCCGGAGAGAAGTGACCGATACGAATCCCGGGCGGCATTGTATCTNAGTCAACTTCGCGGCTTGGATGCCTGGATCAAAAGTCAATGTAACACGATCCCTCGAGATCGTCGGGTTTTGGTCACCAGCCATGACGCCTTCGGCTATTTCTGTTCGGATTATGGCTTCCGATCAGCGGCACCGGCAGGATGGTCAACGGGCCAGGAAATCGGAGCTGGAATCACCCCTGCACGGCGAAAAGCCGCGGTTGACTCGATCCGTGAATTTGGCGTGAAGGCAATTTTTATCGAGACTAGCGTCAATCCCAAGTTAATCCGTGAGATTGCCAGTGAAGCGGGCGTAAAGATTGGTGGCGAGCTGTATTCAGATTCGATGGGTCAGTCGGGCACCGCCGGAGAATCGTATCTGGGCATGATGCGAGAAAACGTCCTGACTCTCGTTAACGCATTACGGTGAACAACGATGCGTCCTCTCTTGGCGTTACTTGTCGTCACGATCATCCTGGGCGGTTTACAGCTCTACATGATGGTCCGCCCTCATGCGGCACCCCTCGCGGAAATTCCCGGTTTGAAGGCAGCTGGCCAGATCTCACTAGAAATCACGCTCACTTTTGCGGCCGGCGCCGATCCGTTTGCCGTCGACGCGGACGATTCCCCATCGTTGCTTGTCGTTTTTGAGGGCAACGAGTTACTTCGGATCACGGAATCGATTGAACCAGGCGAGACGATTCGCATTGATGACGTGCCGAACGTGACCGTTGGTATCAACGAGTTTTACGTCCGCGCTTCACCCCAGCACCTGGACGAATCCGCGCGTGCCATTCGGGTACGAGTTTTACGTGACAATCATCCGCTGACAGAGGAGTCGATCTGGTCTCAACCCGGCACACTCGTCGAGGGCACGGTAGTGGTCTCGATTGAATCCCTGCCGGAAACTCCCGCAGAAGCCACGGGGGATACAGCATGACCGCTGCTACGCCTGCGATCGAAGTTCGAGATCTCACCGTGAGTTACGGTCCCGTACCAGCGTTGTTGGATGTTTCGGCAACGATTCCGCCCGGAACGCTAGTCGGAGTGATCGGTCCGAATGGCTCAGGAAAGTCGACGTTGATCAAAGCGATCCTCGGCTTCTTAAAGCCTGACGTCGGTGAAGTGCGAGTCTTTGGCGAAACACTTGACCGTGCGCGAGGACGCGTGGCCTATGTTCCGCAACGAGGCTCGGTAGATTGGGACTTTCCGATTACGGTCCGCGACGTGGCCTTAATGGGGCGATATGGTCATGTTCCATGGTGGCGTGACCTGAGTGCTCGGGACCGAGAAATCGCGGATGAAACGCTCGGAATGGTCCGCATGTCGGAATACGCCGATCGGCAAATCGGTCAATTATCGGGCGGACAACAACAGCGAGTATTCATGGCTCGAGCGATGGCGCAGGGTGCCGACATTCTGCTGTTGGACGAGCCTTTCTCCGGGGTCGACGCGGCAACCGAACGGGCCATCCTGGACGTCTTGGATGCGACCAAGAATTCAGGAAGAACTCTGGTCGTCGTACATCATGACCTGGCCACAGCAGCTGAGTACTTTGATCTTCTGATCTTACTGAAGCAACGACTCTACGCCTTGGGCCCCCCTGAGCTCGTGCTCCAACCGAAGCTATTATCCGAGGTTTACGAAGGCCGACTCAAGGCAATCGAAACTCTGGTATCCGGGAAGGGGCAACCATGAGCGGTTTCATCTGGCAAGTGTTTGCCGAGCCTCTCACCCAACAGGCATTTCAAAAAGCACTGATTGGTGGCAGTCTTGTCGCGATTGTCTCCGGCGTCATTGGTTGTTTTGTGATCCTACGCCGGATGGCTTTTCTGGGCGATGCGTTAGCCCATTCCATGTTGGCTGGGGTCACCGCAGGCTATCTGTTCATGCAGATCATCTTCGGAGTAGAAGCCCATGCTCCGGCCATGATGATTGGCTCAATCCTGGCTGGATTTATCACGGTCGGCTTGATCAGTTTTGTATCGCGTGTCTCTCGCATCAAAGAAGATACGGCAATCGGAATCATGTATACGGGAATTTTCGCCATCGGCGGAGTTCTCGCTTCGTTGTTCAGCCATCGCATCCACCTTGATCTTTATCATTTCATCACGGGCATGGTGTTGGGCATCGAAGATGCGGATCTCTGGATGATGGCATTCATCACGACGATTGTTTTGAGTGTCATCATCTTGCTCTATCGACATTTTTTGATCGCCACCTTCGACCCTGTGATGGCGGCCACGATCGGAATCCCTGTGGTTGCGTTGGATTATTTATTGACGACCTGCACATCCCTTGTCGTGGTAGGAGCGGTTGGAATCGTCGGTGTGATTCTGGTCGTCGGATTACTGGTAACTCCTGCGGCAACGGCCTATTTATTGAGTGATCGTCTCCACCGAATGATGATCTTGTCCGCCATTTTTGGAGTAACCGGAGTGNTAGGCGGCCTGTATCTTTCGCTCTGGATCGGGAACATCGCAACCGGTCCGTCGATCGTCATCGTCAGCACCCTGCAATTTCTAATCGTGCTAACGGTTTCTCCGCGATACGGCCTGATTGCCGATTGGTTACGCAAAAGATCTCGAGTACCTCAACAAATGGTCGAAGACGTTTTGGGATGCTTTCGTTACGGCGACCGGGATACGATGCGGATCGCCGACATCACCGGTTCCCTGGGCAGCAAACCTGATGAACTGAAACGAGCCATGCGTTTCATGTTGAAGAACGGCCTTCTCTCGGAGGCCGAAAATCGCATGACTTTGACCGAAGCGGGCCGAATCGAAGCCAAACGTATCCTGCGGGCCCATCGCCTTTGGGAAACCTATCTGGAACAACTCGGAACTCCGTCATCCGAACTCCACGACCGAGCGCACCAGCTTGAACACCTGCACGACGAAGAGACCGTCGATTATCTCGACGACAAACTTGGGCATCCTTTGCGCGACCCGCACGGTGCTCTGATCCCAGAAGACTTCGTCCATCTAATCCCAGGGGCCGAGGTCAAATCGAGCCTGCTCCGCGAAGGCAACCAAGGCGTGATCAAACGACTGGGAGACGCCGATCCTGCAAAACTAAAAGTTGGAATGGTGATTACCGCCGGCGCCCGTTCTCAAGAAGGCGCGCGTTGGATGTTCGTGCTTCCGGACCAGTCGACGGTACAATTGGACCACGATACAGCGGATTCTCTGATCGTCGAGTTTCAAGCGTCGGCAGACACGACGGCGTTCGACTGATCCACTTTGAAATCCTGATCCTGCCTTTTTGACAAAATGTTACTGGCGGCCTTTTCGGAGAACAGCAGGAATAGCCCTGGCCGAATCAGGAACTCACCGAGTGTCGAAGTGACAAGGCCACCGATCATCACAATTGCGATCGGAAACAGGATTTCTTTACCTGGCACATGACCACCCACAACAATCGGAATTAATCCGATTCCGGTGGTCAATCCGGTCATCATGACGGGTGTCAAGCGTTCGAGGCTACCCTCGAGGACCATTTGCGCATTAAACCCGCGAGAAGGAATCAGGTTCAAATAGGTCGAGACGAGCAACAGTCCGTTTCGTGCAGCAATACCGGCGAGCGAAATGAATCCGACGAGGCTGGCTACAGACATCGACTCTCCTGACCACCAAAGCGCTACAACGCCACCCAAAAATGCTACAGGCAAGGCGGTCAAGATCTGCAACACGATACTGGCGGAAGGATAAGCCGAGTAAAGAATGACGAAGATCACGACCAGAGCTACGGCGCTCATCCATTGAATTCGACGGGTGGCAGTTTCCTGTGCCTCGAACTGGCCGCTATAGGCGATTGAATATTCATCGCTGTCCTGACCATTCTTTGCAGCTCGCAATTCACTTTCCTGTTGCGAGACCCGAGTTCGAATTTCTTGCACGGCGCTTCCCAGGTCTCGTCCCATCGTATTCACGCGGACGACAATCCGTCGCTGGCCATTTTCTCGGTTAATCGCATTCGGTCCAGCCCCTTCGCGAATGTTGGCTACCGCTGAAAGAGGGATCAGTGCACCATCATGAAGTTCGATCGGCAACCGCTTTAGCTCCTCAAAGTCTCGGCGATCGCCTTCGTCAAATCGCAGCACGATATCAAAATAACGTTGTCCCTCTTGCATTCTCGACACAAGTCGACCACTGAGTGCCGTTTCAATGATGTCGCTAACGTCGCGAACGGTAAGACCATAATCTGCCAGACGGGCTGGAATNAATTCAATTTGCAATTGGGGGATCTGCACCTGTTGCTCGACAAACGGGGGAGCAATACCGGGGATATCCTCAATCGCGGATTCAACTTCACCGGCCTTACGCCGCAAGGTCTCCAGATCATCTCCGTAAATCTTGATCGCGATTTGCGCAGTCACGCCGGAGAGCATATGGCTAATGAGATGGGCGATTGGCTGTTCGACCTCCACCTGAACGCCCGGCACACTTTCCAGAACTTCGTGAAGTTTTTGAATCACCTGCTCTCGGGATAATCCACNCTCTGGATTCAACGTAATGACGTATTCGCTGACATTGACTCCCATCACATGTTCATCTTGCTCAGCTCTCCCCGTTCGGCAGGTGAAATACAGTAAGGGCGCTTGCGGATTTTCATCGGACTTCAGGAGTGTTTCNAATTGTTGGTCGGCAAGCCGACTAATTTCTCGGGAGGTAGCGAGTGAGGTACCCGGCTGTGTGAAGAGATTCACTTGCGCCGCCCCCTCATCGAAATCGGGCAGAAAATCCCGACCGATCGACGAAAACAGGATCCCGACACCCACCACAGCACCGACGAGCCCTGTGAGAATCACGCCAAACCCAAACGGATTCATGCTGAACTGAATCAGGGGAGAGACCACCTTTTTGAGCGACCGTAGCACGAAGCCATCTCGATTCGCTACTGTCGCTTTGGCTTTCGGCAATAGGTAGTAGGACAGGACAGGCGTCAGCGTGAGCGATACAACGGTCGAAGCCAGGATAGAGACGATGTAGGCAATGGCCAAGGGTACGAACAGTCGCCCTTCCATGCCGGTTAACGCAAACAAAGGAACAAAGACAGCGATCACGAGCATCGTACTTATGAGAATCGCACTCCGAACCTCAACACTTGCTTCGAAGACAACCTGAATCACCGGCCGAGGCGATTCTAGCTGGGCGTTCTTCTTCAGGCGTCGAAAGATATTTTCGACATCGACAATTGCATCATCAACCAATTCCCCGAGAGCAACAGCCAGTCCTCCCAACGTCATGACGTTGATCGACATGTCGAAAAAGCGAAAGCACAAGACCGTTACCAGGATGGAGACAGGGATAGCGGTGAGCGTGATAAAAGTCGTTCGAAAATTGAGCAAGAACAAGAACAGCACGATCACGACGAGAATTGCACCATCTCTCAGAGCTTCAATCACGTTATCAATGGAATTATTAATGAAACTTCGTTGCTGATAGGTCACCGACATTTCAACATCGGATGGCAAGACCGGATTCAGCTCCTGCAAGGCCATCGTGATTTGGTCGGTCAGATGCCGCGTATCAGCTTGCGGTTGCCTTTGAATCGTCAATACAACAGCAGGTTGACCATTCACCGACGAGTCACCACGCTGAGGTTGCGGAGCAGCTTGGACTCGAGCAACCTGAGCGAGCAGGATTGGTCGCGGACTCACATTCTTGACAACGACCTTGTCCAGTTGCTGAATGTCATCGAGCCGGCCTAACCCACGAACCAGGAGTTCATTCGCATTTCGATCAACATATCCTCCGGTAACGTTCAGATTGCTATCTCGTAGCGCCGCCTCGACATCTTGCAGCGTGACTCCAAAACGCCGAAGTTTTTCGGCGTCAACCAAGACATGGTATTGTTTTCGCCCGCCGCCCATCACGATCACTTGAGACACCCCAGGGATCGCCTGGAGCCGCTTGCGAACGACCCAATCCGCGAGTGTGCGGATTTCCATTGCAGGGGTTTCACCACTCTCACTGTACAACCCAATGATCATGATCTGACCAAGCAGGGACGAGATGGGCCCCAACTGCGGTTGCACATCCGGCGGTAATTGCCCGAGTACGGTCGCNATCCGTTCTTGCACGATTTGACGCGCGATATAAATATCGGTTCCCCAATCGAATTCCGCAGTCACGAGGGACAATCCGATATCCGAAGTGGAGCGAACGGCTACGACACCACTGGCACCATTAATCGCCGATTCGAGCGGATAGCTCACGAGCTGCTCGACTTCTTCCGGAGCAAAGCCGTGACATTCGGTGATGACGGTGACTCGAGGCCTCGTGAGATCAGGCAAAACATCAATCGGGAGCGTCTGAGAAACAACGCTACCAATCACGATCATTGCCAGGCAACAACAAATTACCAGCAACCGATGTGTCAGAGAGAAACGAATAATGCTGTTCAACATGGCGTCACATGTAATCCGGCGAATTGAACTCGAACACTCTTCATAGGAGGATAGCAACCGAGACTGATACAGGTTTAATGAGCGTGTCCATGCCCGTGTCCACCGCCACCAGCTTCAGCCTTGAGCTCAAGGTTCAATTCAAATGCTCGATTAGCCGCAACTTTGCGACCGACCTTTAACGAACCGTTATTCTTCAGAACGGCGTATTGTTCATCTTGAAAAGCGACTTCAACGGGTACTCGCCGATACTCATGTTCATCACCATGAGCATGCAAATAGANAAACACATAGACGTGGATCCCGTCTCGCACGATGGAATTCACGGGAAGTCGAATATGATCGGCATACTTTTCAATGGGCACAGCAAGATGGGCCCGCTGACCGGGCTTGAATCGCCAAGTACGAAAGCGAACACCGTCCTCATTCNTAACGTCTCGCATCACTTCGTTCTTGAGTGGAATGTAGAACGAAAAAGTCTGACTTGCTTCGTCAACATGGTTGTCAATGTATTCAATGCCCAACCCCTCACGACGATATTCGGCATCCCGCGTTCCGAAGACCGCAGACAATGGCTGTTGATCATCAGCAACCTTGACGATCGCATCNAATTCGTTTTCGAAGGCACTGCCGGTNAGGTAGAGTTCGGAGTGATAGGCCATGCGACACAGGTCATCGCCACGCTTGACGGTGGTGCCTGGTCGGGCGATGACAGATTCAATCGAGTAGTTCGATTCCTCTTCGTCACCTATCTTTTTTTCATCGTGGCTGGCATGACCGGGCAGTCGAACAACAAAGTCCCGCACAAGCTCCCGCGTCTTGACGATGGCTTCGACCTGTTCCTCATTCAATCCACGCATCAATAATTCCTGGGCATGCAATTGTCGCTGAGCATCTAACTGCTGCCGTTCGTAGGTGAGCTCTCGCTTTCGCTGTCCGGAAACCGTTCCGGATTGAATCAGAGGTTCGAGACGGGCCAATTCAGCGTCGATCACATCCATACGCGTGATGGCATTCAGCAGATCGACCTGCGCCTGAGACAAAGCCTCGTCGGTGACCCGCAACCGAAACAACTCATCCCCCGGAGAAACCGCTTGCCCAGGAANGATAAAGAGTTTTTGAACAATTCCGTTGACCGGAGAGGCTAAACCATGCTCACTCGATCCTGGCTTTTCAACAATCGTCGCGGGAATCCTTAGATTTCTCCACACGTCTTGCAAACGGACTCGCGCCTGCTTTAGACCGAGTGTCTTGATGGTCGATCCATCGAGCACGAGGATGTCATCANCCCCGCCACTGTTGGAATGACTGCTGTTGGAATGACTGCTGTTGGAATGGCTGCTGTGGGAATGGCTGCTGTGGGAATGGCCACCCCCCGTCGACGTCGCATGTTGNTGACCGTGACCAGCGGATCTTGNTTTTCCAACGCTAGAGCTAATGGGCAAGAGCGTACCTAGCCAGACGCCGACCGCCAGAATCGCGATGCCAGCAAACACCACGCCGACAATTCTTGATCGATGCATGATCTTCTCAAATCAACAAAGGGGGCTCACCACTGCGAGCCAGGNCAATGAAACCACATCAAACGAAGCTGATTGATTCCACTAAAGCAAGAAAACCTGACTCTTCGCGCGCGTCAAAGCTCTCGAAACAGCGGGACTCGCGTCATGATGAGATCGCTGATTCGACAGAGCAGGTCGAATGTCTCTGCAATGTGTCGCTGTCAGATCATGAAAAAGGGACAGATGGAGGAGCGTGATGCTGTCGTTACGACGTGTCCCCTGATAAACAACGTGACTCGATTCACAATCGTGATGTCCACCAAAGACCACTTCGACCGGCGACGAATCGTGTGAATGCCCGTGATGGGAATGCCCGTGATGGGAGTGCCCGTGATGGGAGTGCCCGTGATGGGAAGGTGAATTCACACATGCCAGAACCAATTGGACCCAACCATTGTGCTCAAGGCAACGACACTCGAAGGATCCAAGTTGGATCCCGAAGAGCAATCCCGAAATAGCGATATATCGAATTGAGCGAAATCGATTCCACATGACCGTGATTCTAACGCTAGTTAGTCAACTGGCCAATTCGTAATCGCCAGGCATCCCAAGAATCACGCTCAGCGCCTCGACGCCAAGCTCTCATTCAAAAGTAAACCGTTGAGCAGATTCAACGACCTCCAATACTCTTTTAAAACGTCCAAATATCTGAGATTTGACTGGTAAAAGGTCCGCTGGGCGGTCAGATAATCCAGGAAGCGTAAATCTCCCTGACGATACCCCTCNCCAATCAATTCTTGGGTTTCCCGCGTCTGCGGGAGAATGGTTGAGCGGAACCTCAACACCTGGTTGTGTGACACTAGGTAACGTCCGTAAAGCACATCAAACTTCGCAAGAAGTCGTTGCTCCACAAGAGCAACGTGTGCNTGAGCTCGACNNAAGTCAGCGCGGGCCTCNCCAATACCACCTTGATTACGATCCCAAACGGGAATCTCAAATGCAGCCGTTACCGAGGCGAAGGTATTTCCAGTCGCGTTATCATATTGAACAGAAAGTCCAGTATCCAAATCGGAAATAGGCTCCGCACGAGCTCGACGGATTGAAGCTCTTGCTCGATCAATCCCTGCTATTGCCTCGGTAACTTCCGGGTGGGCGGTCATGACACGGGCCAACATTTCGTCACGACTGATGATCTCCGCTGCGGGTTCNAACTGACCATCAAGTTGNTTNGGCACTGGGGATTCATCGGCCAGGCCAATGCCGGCCAGCGCCAGAAGTTCGCGCCAAGCGGCCTGCTTCGTGGTCTCAGCGGCTTGCAAATCAAGTTGCACCCGATCATGTTCAATCCGCGCCTGAAGATAATCTGTTTTCGGTGACTCTTGTGCTTCAAACAGACGCAAAGCAGTATCCTGCGTCTGTTGCGAGATAGACTCGAGTTGTGACAGAATCTTTTCGCGTTCTTGAATGACAAGAAGATCATAGAAGCCGATTCGGACATCGGTGAGAACGCGAGTGCGGCGAGCGGCCAAATTCTGCTCGAGTCGCTTTATCTCTGCCGTCACGATATTGCGATTAAGCTGTCGTTTCTGCCCACGGACAATGGTTTGTTCGAGCAACGCTCCCTGTTGGCCTGCTCGCCCATCATCGCCGATCTCGTTCCCGATGTACCCTAATCGAGGATTCTTTCTCAGCCCCACCTGCAGACGTCGCCATCGGGCAGCGTTGAGAAGTGCAACCGACTCAGCAATGGTCGGATTGTTGCCCAGCGCCGTCGCTTCAATCTCGGCTAACGAAAAAGAATCCGGTGAAACCAGCCTTTCCGTTTCCATCGAAAGCGGTTGGGGAGCCATGATTCTTTCAAGCTTGTCCCCCGCATCGTCGCTCGATTCGCCTGCCGCTTGTTCGCTCGAGACTCGCGTGTACTCAGGCGGTACTGGAGCAATTCGGGCGATTCCGGTTTCCGCAGCAAGAGAAACTGAGGAACCGCCGAACACCTGAACTGCCATCCAGATAAACAGCAGTGAGACCAACGATCGAACTGGAGAGGACGTCGTCCAACGCATGTTGAGATGCTCGTGAGCTGGACTCACGGGATAGGGGTGGGATAGTTCGGTACAGTAACCCAAAACAAAAACGGGAAACCGGCTCGAGGGAAACGCAAAGGTGGGAGGAGAAATGCAGGAAGGGAGGAGCTGTGATTCGTTATGACCAGAATTGCCACGAAAAACAGATCTAAACGAATAATCGGCGAATCCGTTTCAACAGCGTGAGGTTATCTCGTAGAATCCGAGGTTCTTCGTCCCCGGACCGTTATAGCACTGCTGTTACTGCATCCGATTATCAGAAAATCCCTCATTTCCTAAACAACCGGTAAATTTTACCTAATCAACAACCAGAGGGAGCTCGATACATAGCCAATGACATTGTGCCGTCACGCGCACAAGCTGCATTCATCCGGTGACAGGCTTAACCTTCCCGGTGAAAAAAGGGGTTAGCTCGTTGGTTATCCACAGATCAAAACACGGTTTGACGACAGTCGGATTGCTAGGAATTGCCCTCTGGCTGTCTTTCGCCCATCCGACACTTGGCGACGAATCCTCGCTGCCACCCGTCGTAACTCCAGCAANTGCGCAGAAACTGGAGACGGAAGCGGCTTCTCGTGAAGAAAACGCCATGCTACCACCGGTCGTGATCGCATCCGAGGCTGGGATCCCGCGATTAGAACAAGGCATCACTCTGTCGATCGAAGATCTTCCGCCTGTTGAGCAAGCCTTCACAACATCAGAATTCTCAGCAATATCAGAAGTCCCAGCAACGGAAGCGTTGATTCGGCCGACTCAAAGTCTCGAGGACATGCCTTCGGAGCCTACGCTCCTACAACCAGAACTTCCTTCTTACCTGAGGGGAGAGCGGTTGCCGTTGGACGAACAAGTTTTTCAGCCCGACATGAGCGTGCTGCAAGACAACCGTATCGGACCTCCGCAGTGGGCAATCGGATTCCCCGGCGCAGCGACCGCAGGCGGTTATCGAATCGTCAATGGAAGTAGTAACCGTACGCTGGAAAATCCAAATTACGACGGAGTTCTCAACCTGTTTCCCAACGGAGACAATCGCCGGTTGATTGAGCAAGTACGGCAAGTTGTCCAGGAGACCGAAGTCGGGATTGACGTTTCTCAAGAGGATTGGGTCACGATCGAAGACGGCCGCCGCATTACCTGGGGTGGTCGACTCGATTTTGACTGGGTCAACTGGGCCCAGAAAAGCGAGTTTCTGGATCAATCGAATTATGTTGAGGCACGTCGGGTAAGATTATTCGCAGCTGGCGAAGGGTACGGCGTTTACGATTACGTTGTTGAATTAAACTTTGGCCCCGAATTCGATGGCGATACGGGAGAAGCCGAAGATTTTGGTGTCGAATTCAAAGACGCATTTATCGGTCTCCGCGACTTGCCGTTGTTGGGCTACCTGGTTCTCGGTCATTATCGGGTCCAGATGGGTCTCGAAAATGTCACCAGCAGCCGCTTCATTCCGTTTATGGAAAAGAGTTTAACGCGACGGTTGCTACCCGGACGCGAATTGGGGATCGGTACCTTCAACCAAACGGCTTCAGAGCGAGCGACCTGGTTTGTCGGTGCCTACTTTGCTGACTTCAACGATGGCGTGGCTGCCATTGTGGACGATAGCCAGGGGTCCCGTGTCGTAGGTCGTGCTACCTGGACACCCTATTTCGACGAGTTGTCTCATCGTTGTTTTGTGCATACCGGCATGAGCTACATGTATACCCGCCCACGTAAACGCCAAGACCCGATCATTTTCGACCCCGTCTACCGACCGGTCAGATTTGACGCTCGTCCCGAAATCCATCTGGGAACTCCTCTGATCGACACAGGCATCCAAAACATTCAACAGTATCAAACTGCGAACTACGAATTGGCCTGGGTCAACGGGCCCATGACGATTCAATCTGAATTCACCTGGAGCAAGCTCGATACATACGGCGATGGCCAACGAGATTTATTCGGTGGATACGTTCACGGAAGTTTTTTCTTAACGGGTGAACAACGAACCTACAACCGTCAGTTTGGTCGCTTCGGTCGAGTCGTTCCCTATGAAAACTTCTGGGTTGTCCCGACCGATGGTGGACCACGCGCAGGTTGGGGTGCATGGGAAGTTGCCGCTCGTTGGTCGCACTTAAGCTTCTCGTCCGTAAACGAGCAGTACCTGAACGACTTTACGTTGGGAGTGAACTGGTATTGGAACTCTCACTCACGGCTCATGTTCAATTGGATCCATCCGTTTGCTCACAACAGCAACATCGCAAATCCAACTGACCGAGTCGACTCACAAGGCGACATCATTGCATTGAGAATGCAGCTTGACTTTTGATTCGAATCTCGACCCCAGAGGAACGTAACTGTGAGAATGTGGATCATCCTTGCNGCCATAAGTCTGGCACCCACGGGACTCACTGCCGCAACACCCTGCGACAGTTGCGTCACCTGTGATGCTGGAGCTTGCCAAAGCTGCAACTCCTGCCCATCCAATTGCGTGGTTTGCCGCTGCCATCAGAATCTNCGGCCCGTTCGCGTTGAACAATGGTGNGTCACGACCGAACCGTTATGCATCAGTTGGTGCCAGTTATTTTCCTGCTTCAGAAAAAGCAGTGACTGTTCCAGTTCAAGTTGCGACAGTTCAGGTTGCGACAGCTGTGCAGTAGACGCTCCAGCTAGTCGTCGAACGAGAGTTCGACCGAAGAACCGGCTGATCCGAAAAACCGAATACCGCTTTATTCCGATCGTCGAATTTTTGCCGGAAGAGCTTGAAAATCATGACAACTGCCGCGGCAACTGTCATTGCGATGCGAGTCAAAATGTCGCCGGAGTGAATCTACAGAGCGACCCTATCATTCAGCTCCCAGTTCCGCAGNTTTCGGATAACCTTCCTTCGAAAACAGAAGTTGAGCAATCCGGCCCGACGATTCACTGGCTTGACACTCCCGCTCCGCAGGAGCCAATTCCCTTGGGAATGTGGACCACGGATGGAAGTCACCAGGGACGTGACGTAACAAGCCCACCCACGGTACACTGGATATCAGGTCCGCCGTCACGAATCGACACCAATGAAACCCAAGACGAAGAACCGATCTACCGAGTCACCGATACAGTCGAGCCCACGCTGGCCCCGGTCATTGACGGCCCTCGGTAAATGAATCACATGCTTATCCGAAAGGACACTTCGATGGCACCACTAAACCTCTTTGTCGCCGCGGTGACTGCTCGTCGCTGGCTCACCCTTCGCGTCGCCTTGATGGTCGCCGTCCTCACGTGCGCGACCACCCTTCAAAACCGGCTACACGGCCAGGAGATCGGACAGCTGGTCTCATGGAACCAATTGGAAACCGCGACCGATGACCTGATTCGACTTTCGACCAGTTACACCGACGCGCTCCGCGATCTCAAGATCGCTCGAGTCAGCGTGGATACGCTCCAAACACTGCGTCCCAACGTCGTTGTAACGAATCTCGAGCTGCAAGTTGCGACACTGAACGTTGAGGCAGCTGAGCGCAAAGTGAAATTGCTTCGAGCCATTGCAGAAAAGCAATTAATGGCCGCGGAAAACAAATTAGAAATCGTCAAATACCTTGAAGCACGCTTCGGCGAACCAAGTAACGACAACAATTTGAACGACCGTCAATTTATCCGAGCGCAAGATGAGGCCACGGTACAAATTTTGAAAATGATCCTTGAAATGCAATAAGGATCAGCCGACGATTCCCAGCGTGTGCCGCTCGGGTCCGCGCTGACCTCAGCACTGAGGGAGGCTGAGGAAATCTCTTGCCGAGGATCAAATCGCATTCTTTTGATGAATCCTCGGCAGTTTCTGCTAGAATCAGATCGATTCATGACTGGACAGGCGACTCCAGCATGTCTCACATCCGATTCAATCTTGAGGCGTGATCGCGAAGGCCAGGTCGCGGACCGAAAGGTCTGCCTTCTCGACCGGCACTGCCTTCTCGAACAGCATCGGTGTACTCGTCTGCACAACGTGATCCTACGTCCCGTGTGATCCTACGTCCCGTGTGATCCTACGTCCCGTGTGATCCTCAGCCGACCTCTGATTCCTTGTCTCAGCATGGTTTTGCAAAAACGATGAACCAACTTCGAAACAGAAGACACAATTCCTCCCGGCGACGCACACTTGAAACTCTCGAGAAGCGTTATGTCCTCGACAGCACCGTGGTCTTCAATGAGCTGATGTACCACCCCGAAGACGGTGTCAGTGAGTCCCTCGAATGGGTTGAACTCTACAACCAGTTAGCGGTCGATATGGACATTTCAGAATGGACGTTGTCAGGCGGAATCGAATACGAGTTTCCCAATCAAACCATCGTGCCTGGTCGAGGTTACGTCGTCGTCGCAGCGGCACCGCCAGCTTTAGAAGCTGCGAGCGGATTTGACGATGCGCTCGGTCCGTTTACGGGGCGGATGGACAATTCAGGGGATTCAATCAAGCTGTATAACCGTGACGGCCGCCTGATGAACTCCGTCAATTACAGCGACCGCAAGGACTGGCCGGTTGGGCCGGACGGATCGGGGATGACCCTGGCCAAGTACCTTCAGACGACGGCAAGTGAGGATGCAGCGAGTTGGACGACGAGCTTCGAACAGGGTGGCACTCCCGGCGCAGCCAACTTTTTCGAAGACGGATCCACCAAGCTCACAAAAATCCTGGACAGCGGCGATGCGGTACGAGTCCACGTCCCTTCGGACGGGAGCCTAGGAACCCGTTGGACCGAGCTCGGCTTTAACGATAGCAGCTGGACCTCTGGAACCACTGGCATCGGCTACGAACGAAATTCTGGTTACGAACCTCTCTTCGGACTCGATCTTGCAGATCCCCCCAATAATCAGCCGGCGGTTCCCATGTATGAGGTGAATCAAACGGCCTATGCTCGTATTCCGTTTGAAGTCACGGAGAACCTGAACGGCTTTGATTCTATTCTGTTGAGAATGAAGTATGACGACGGCTTTGTCGCTTACATCAACGGCACCGAAGTTGCCCGCGGCAATGCTCCCGACACTGTCAGCTGGAATTCAGGGGCAAGCGGATCACGAAGCGACGGCCTGGCTACAACTTTCGCCGACTACGACATTACGAGTGCAAATCTGGTTGCGGGTGAGAACATCTTGGCAATCCAGGGTTTGAACCAAAGCCTGACGAGCAGTGACTTCTTGATCCTTCCAGAGATCGTCGGGACGACCGAAATCGGAGGTCGCGGCCCTAGCGGATCCAACCTTCCGCTCGCGATTAATGAGATCGAGGCGGCCGATGCGGAAAACTTCTGGATCGAATTGACCAATGATGGCGATGAGCCGATCGACCTGAACGGAATCACCGTAGTCGCCACCGGGGAACAGGGCGGCAGCTACATCTTCGGCGAGCAAACTTTAGCGGCGGGCGAGCATCGGTTGTTATCGGAGCAGCAGCTTGGATTCCACCCGTGGAATGGCGAACGTCTTTTCTTGTATGCTCCCGACAAAACTTATCTGATCGATGCCCAACAGGTAACCAATCGTCTACGCGGCAGGGCACCCGATCGAGATCAAGCCTGGCTTTATCCAACCTCGGCAACGCCAGGATCGGATAACGCATTCATTTTGAATGACGACGTTGTCATTAACGAGATCATGTATCACGCTCAGCCGACACTTGCCACGCCCGGAACTCCGGCGAGCTATGAAACCACCACATTACTCCCCATCGACGCAACCTGGCGATACAACGCATCTGGCGACGACCTCGGAAGCAACTGGTATCGCACCACCCATGAAGTCGACAATTCCGACTGGTTCGAGGGCCGCGGATTGTTTGGTTATGAACCGTCAGCACTGCCTGAGCCCATCCGGACTCCCTTGCCGGATCCAAGGACGAAACGAGAAACAACCTATTACTTCCAGACAGAATTCAACTTTGGCGGCCAACTCGATGCCAACGAAGTGATTCTGCGACATGTCGTTGATGATGGAGCCATCATCTATCTCAATGGTGAAGAAGTAACTCGATTCAATATGCCAGCCGGAAACGTCACTGCTGCGACGTTTGCCAACGGAACGGTTGGCGAGGCATCCTACAGCGGAAACATTTCAATTCCTGAAAACCTGCTGCGAATTGGCAACAACGTCATCTCCGCAGAATTGCATCAAACCAATAGCAACAGCAGCGATTATATTTTCGGTGCCGAACTCGTCATCCGTGGAGAATTAACTCCCGCGACACCCGGAACGCCTTTTGCAAAATCTGACGAAGAATGGATCGAAATCTACAACCGTGGTGATCAGACCGTTGACTTAAGCGGATGGGAATTCTCTGAGGGCGTCCGTTTTGAATTTGACAACGGCACGACGATCGGCCCTGGAGAGTATTGGGTGGTCGCTCGCAACGCCGAACAATTTCTCGAGGAGTTTCCAGAGGTCAATCTGGCTGGTGAATACAGTGGCTCTTTGAGCAATTCAGGGGAATCGCTCATGCTGGTTGACGCCAATCGCAACCCAGCCGATTGGCTGCATTACCAGGAACGCGGCGAATGGCCCTCGTATGCCGACGGCGGTGGCTCCAGCTTGGAGCTGACCGACCCCTTCGCAGATAACTCAAAAGGAGGAGTCTGGCGAGCGAGTGATGAGAGTACCAAATCAAGCTGGCAAACGTATGAGGTGAGCAGAGTCACCGGCAATGACCTGGTTGGAGCGCTCTACAACGAGTTCATCTTCGGCCTGCTCGATAGTGGGGAATTTTTGATCGATGACATTTCGGTGGTCGAATCCGGCTCGGAATTAATGCAAAACGGATCCTTCGAAGGTGACCGTCTCGGCCAGTCTCCGGACGATTGGCGTTTGATTGGAAATCACTCCGGCAAGGTCATCGTCGATCCAGACGATGCGAGCAACAAGGTCTTGCATGTCGTGGCTAAGGGTGCTCAACAACACGTGCATGATCATGTCGAGACGACCTTTGTCAACAATACCCGCATCCGCACGGGTGCGACGTACAACATTTCGTTTCGTGCCAAATGGTTGGCGGGCAATCGACAAATCAACAATCGGCTCTATTTCACACGTATTGGAAATACGATTCCGATCGAATCACCTCAGGACAATGGCACCCCCGGAGCCGTTAATTCAAAGCAACGAACCAACGCGGGGCCAACCTTTGCCAATCTGCAACACGCCCCCGTCAGTCCTTCATCGGGTCAACCGGTCAATATCACGGTATTTGCCGAGGACCCCAATGGTGTCACCGAGGTGAATCTTTGGTGGAGCGTTAACGGCGGTACCTGGCGATCCGACACCATGTCCGATCTAGGCAACGGTAAATTCCGCGGCACAATTCCAGGCCAATCATCAGGTCGCATCGTGCAATTCTATGTGGCAGCGGAAGACGGTCTGGACACCAATGCCGTGTACCCTGCCGCTGGACGCGAATCGCGAGCACTCTATCAAGTTAATAGCCCGAGCCTATCAACTCGACCTATCGACACATTGCAAATCGTACTGTTGCCCGGGGATGAATCTCAGCTGTTTTCCAGCGTCAACCGAATGAGCAACAACTATCGCGGTGGAACGCTCGTTCACAATGGTACCGATGTCTATTATGACGTCCAAATCCGACAGGTTGGCAGCCGCTTCATTCGCCCAAACAGCGGTTACAAGGTCAAACTCAACCCGGAAAAGAAGTTCTACGGTGTGCACGAATCGATTCGCTTCGACATTAATGGTTTGAAGGAAATCGTTTACAAGCAGATGATCAACCGAGCCGCCGGTAGTGATGTCAGCCTCTACGATGACATTGCTCATTTGGTCTCCCCAAATTCCAGTCACACGGGGTCGATGCTGTTGAATCTGGCACGTTTTGAAGACGTCTTCTTGAATGAGCAATTCGAGAATGGCGGCGATGGCACCAAATGGGAACTGGATGACGTCACCTATCCAACAGATCCCAGTCCGTCGCCGGAAGGATTAAAAAGCGGCACTGGAGTCAGCTCACCCGACATCGAAGATCGCGGCACCGATCAAGAAGCCTATCGCGGCCATCTGTTGATCAAGAACAATCGTTCCAAGGACGACTATCGTCGACTTGTCGAGATGGCCCAGGCGATTCACAAATCGGGCAACGAGTTATTCGAGGCAACGAACGCCGTCATGGATGTCGATCTTTGGATGCGACATTATGCGACGCAGTCCTTTCTTGGCAACTGGGATACCTACGGTTTCAGGCGCCCCAAAAACCTTCGCGTTTACGAACGCCCCAGCGATCGCAGAATCATTCCTCTCGCCTGGGACTTTGACCTGGCCAACGTCAGAGAGCCCTTGATCTACAATGGCGGCGCGACCCGGCTTGATGAGATCCGAGACCTGCCCGTCAATCTCAGACTGTTTTGGGGGCATATGAATGACCTCGTGAACCAGGGATTCAATGGTTCCTACATCAGTCGTTGGGCATCCCATTACGGTCAGCTCATGGGCTCAAACCTGTCGGGAGAAACCAACCTCATCACCACACGAGCTAATGAAGCAAGATCGCAGGCTCGGAGAGCCATCCCGGTCGTTGACTTCCAGATCCAGACGAATGGTGGACGCGATCTTTCGGTGAATGATGCCACGGTTACTCTGCGAGGAACCGGTTGGATTGACGTGCGAGAAGTTTACTGGAAAGAAACCGGCACGCAACTTGACGTAACATGGACATCCAGTGACGACTGGAGACTGGAGATTCCACTTCAACAGGGCACGAACGCGGTCACCCTCGAAGCGTTTGATTTCCAAGGCAAATTGACCGGATCCGATACGATCAACGTGACATCAACCGTGGCGAATGACATGGCTTCATCTGTCCGAATCACTGAGATCAACTTCAATCCATACGATCCAACGACTGCCGAACTGGGATCTGACGATTCGCTGGGCAACGACGATTTCGAATTTATTGAACTTCGCAATATCGGCCAAGGTACGGTCAATCTTTTGCAAGCAAGAATGACGGACGGGGTCGACTTTACCTTCCCCGCCTACGAACTCGCTGCTGGCGAATTTGGCTTGATCGTACGTGATGCTGAAGCCTTTGCAATCCGCTATGGAGATGACCTGCCGGTGATCGGTGAATACGAGGGGAGGTTATCGAATGGCGGTGAATCCATCATCCTGATCGATGGCAAAGGCAATGTCGTCCTCGACTTCGAATACGATGATTCACAGCAGTGGCCGCAGAGCGCAGATGGCATTGGAGCGTCCCTGGTCTTGAATGCCCCTCTGGCAACCCCGACCGAACTTTTCGCCAAGCCTGACCAGTGGCGTGGCAGTACGGAACTCGGCGGATCTCCCGGAACAGATTCAAGTCCTCGAGTTGGCGTCGTGGTCAACGAAATCCTGGCAAACACAGATCCACCGAATACCGCATCCGATTCGATTGAACTTCATAATGTGACCGCTGAGAGCATTTCAGTGGGAGGTTGGTATATCAGCGATTCCGGCAACAATCTGTTCAAATACCAGATCCCAGACGGGACAACGATCCCGGCAGGTGGCTACTTGGTGCTGGACGAGGCCAACTTCAACCCGAATCCACTCAACCCGGGTCCTCTCAATTTTGCACTCAGCGGAGCCCGTGGCGATGACGTCTGGGTAACGACTTCTGCCGATGGGCAAACCGTGTCCACCTTTGTCGATGACGTTCACTTCGGGGCAACGCCCAACGGAGAGTCGATGGGACGTTGGCCCAATGGACAGAGCAACCTGGCTCCGATGCTCCAACCAACATTTGGGCAAACGAATGATCGACCGCGAATCGGCCCATTGGTCATTTCGGAAATCCAGTACGCACCATCCGAGCCATTATTGCAAGCTGTCATCGCCTATCCGGAGTTGACCACGCAAGATCTGGAATTCATCGAGATTCATAATCCAACCTTAACGCCTGTCGATTTCACCAACTGGCGAGTACGCGGCGGTATCGATTTGAATTTCGAAGCGGGAACAGAACTCGCCGCCGGTGAAACGATGGTGATCGTTCCGTTCAATCCGATGAGTCCTGAGAACCAGGACCGCACAACGGCATTTCGTCTGCACTACGGACTTGCCCCAAGCGTTTTATTGAGCGGAGGATTCGGAGGGCAACTGGCCGATCAAGGCGAGCGTATTGAGTTACAACGTCCGGACGCCCCTCCACTGGACGAGCCGAATTTCATCCCGCACCTGTGGGAAGACCAGGTCATTTACGACAACGTCGCACCTTGGCCGCTGGTGGCAACCGGCGAATCCCTGCAGCGTCTCGCCCTCAATGGATTCGGTAATAGCCCCGGTCAATGGCAAGCAGCTGTCCCCACTCCAGGTATTGTGAATGGCGATCAGCCGATTGCCGACTTTAATGAGGATGGTCAGGTCGACGTACAAGATGTCGACCTGATTTGCATCGGAATTCGCGGGGATGATCTGAAATATGATCTCACCAACGATGGTCAACTTAACTTCAGCGATGTCCAGCAACTCGTCGAGTCCATCTTGGGAACCTCTGCCGGGGATTCCAACGTCGACGGCCGCTTTAATTCGACGGACCTGGTCCAGGTCTTCATCTCGGGCGAATACGAAGATGCTTTGGCCGATAATTCTCGCTGGTCGACCGGAGACTGGAATTGCGACGGTGACTTTACCTCCTTCGATATCGTCTCGGCCTTCCTGGCTGGGAAATATGACAGTGAAGCCGCTGTCGGTACTTCGATGGGCGAGTCAAATATCGCCGCGGCCATGGCTGACCTGATGGTCAACCCCGGGACCACGAAACGCCGAGTTCATCAACAAACTGCAGAGCCCGACGAATCTGAGCGGCGTCGGGCAATCGACCTGCTGTTGGCGGAACCGGGAGTCGAGGATCGGGGATGGAATGACAGGCAGCTCAGGCGTTCCCCCGATGAACAACCGTGGCTTGATGAAGATGACGACCTGTTCGACCCGTTTTCCTTGTAGCCATTTGGGGTGCGACAAACGCTCCGCAACGGGACCACGGAAAAGTTATTGTCGCTGACCATGAAAGAGAATTCCAACTAAGGCAATTCTTGATACCAATGGCGCAGGGCACGTCGAGTTGCGCTAGGTCTCAGCAGCCATTGATCGTTGTGATTGCGAAATCCCGTGGCTCGGACAGAAAAGCGATCAGGATCTTCCACTTCGCTCAGGTACTCGCGTATCCGTTCGTAGGCGGGCCCCGATTCCATGCAAACAAATTCCTGACGATCGCCTAGTCGACTCAATCTCTTCAGGGCTGAAGCACAATCACTTTGAGGGTAGGGCCAGCCTTGCTCAACGCCATCGAAATGGCTGTAACAGATGAAGGCCTGCCAACGGCTCGCGATCTGGTCATTGTGCAAACCCAGATAGTTACAGGCCAACGATCCTCGGGAAAACCCCGCAAGTACAACTCGCTCCTTATCGCCACCCCATTTTTGGATCACTTCGTCAAGGGCCGCATTCAAAAACCGCAGCGTGGCATCCACCGAGTATTTGGTCGGGTCGCCCCACCAAGTGCGTACGACGTCAGTACCATTCGCATTGAGAAATGGCACCACCACCCAGATCGCATCCTGGCCTCCGGCGATTCCGTAGCCCATACAGGCGTCGGCCACATCACCACTGCAGGTATCCCCCCACGCATTCCGATACCCACCATTCCCCGGCAATTCAACCAGGACGGGAAACTTCTGATTCGGCTGCCAATTCACAGGCAAGTAAAGCGAAAAGAAAATATCGTCGGACGCTACGGCGGGACATCGAACACGAACCCGACGACCGGCACGCGGTGTGTCGCCGATCAAAGCTGGCACCACGAGGTCCGGACTCACCTCTCGTATATCGCGAACGGAATCTGGAGTATTGGATTTTGGAATGTCGTGGGGCACAAGACGAATCTGACGGACATCGCCCACTGCGTTATGGGGTTTGTTTTGCACATGTAACGAGAGAGTGAGTTGCGATTTTTTCGGTAGCTTCAGCACTCCCACTTGTCGCCAGACGAAACGTTGAAAATGCCCAGTTTCTTCGATCGCAAAATCGACTTGTTCATCCCCAACCCGCGCGACGACGCGACTTCCCGCTGAACCGGAACCACAACCTTGCAAAATGTGAACGTCATAATCTCCCGCACGAATCGTGGAAAACTTCCAGGCCACAGTATCACCCGCTTCCACCCAATAACCGACCGTATCTTTGTAGGCTTGCGGTTCAAAACGCAGTTTCTCACCGGAGGTAATGGCAGCGTTAGCGGGCAACACGACAGTTCCATCCGGGTCCGGCACCAATGTCGGCTGCGTCAAAAACCCATTGAAGGGTCGATCCAACCGCAACCTGACCCGCAACTGGCGCGCTGACTGTAATTCAGCGGGAATAGGGACGGTCCAGTTTTCGATCTCCGGTGTCATTTCAACCGACTGCCAGGTTGTGTCCGCCGCTGGGTTAGAAACCAAAACCTCTCTGATGACATGGAATAATCGCGGAACGATCACTCGATCCGATTCGGGGCTGGACTCATCGATCGTGATCCACTCACCTTCCGCTTGGACTTTCTGAGACGCCACAGGCCATCGGATTGTGACATCCGGTTGCGCCGAAGCTTGCTGTGCCAAAGGTGGGGTCACCGATACGAATACCGTTATGATACTCATCGCGGTCAGCAGGTATTTGATCATCATACAAGATCTCAAATGCAATGAAGCTAACAGGCGGCCGAATGCTCAGATAAGAATCCGCTTCTGCGAGGACCATCCGATCCTGGGCAACCGAGCCCGAAACCCGTAAATTGTCATTTTGCAACTGTTCCCCAAAAATCGCCACTGCTGGGTTAAATATTTACATGGAATCGATTCCTTCATCATTGGAACAAGCTTTTGACCCGGAGCAATTTCGCAAATTGGGTCACGACGTCGTCGACCGTCTGGCCGATCGTCTCACCCACTGGCTCGACCGAAAACCGGACGAAGCGATTCCTTGGGAATCCCCGGCATCGTCCCTCGAACGCTGGAGCGACCTGGCCCCCATCGAAATGCAGACCTTGTTCGAGTCGGTCATCGATCACTCCGTCAAATTACATCATCCCCGTTTCATGGGGCATCAGATCAGCCCTTCCCTTCCGATTGCCGCTGTGGCCGGGCTTGTCACTGATCTGCTCAACAATGGAATGGGAGTTTATGAAATGGGGATCGCGGGAACGGCGATCGAAAACACCGTGGTCAAGGCAACCGCCGCCAAGTTAGGATTCGACGAAGGCGCAGATGGGTTTCTGACATCAGGTGGATCGCTGGCCAACTTGACAGCATTAGTGGCTGCTTTTGAACAACTGCCGACGACAACCGACCCCGCCCAGGTGGCAATCCTGGTCTCCGAACAGGCTCACTATTGCGTAACTCGCTCGGCCCATTTGCTCGGGGTCGAGCCGGGCGGAATCATTCGTGTCACAACCAACGACCGATATCAGATGGATCTTGGCGCGATGCGAGATGCATGTTCTCGTGCCGAAGACGCGGGGCAAAAAATCATGGTCGTCGTCGGTAGCGCCTGTTCAACCTCCACCGGCTCATTCGACGATCTGACCGGCATCGGGGAGTTTTGCCGAGCCAAAGGAATCTGGTTCCACGTGGATGGAGCCCACGGCGCAGCAATGGCATTTTCGGAAAAGTACCGACACAAAGTCGCCGGCATCGAGTTTGCTGATTCGGTCGCGATGGACTTCCATAAAATGCTGCTGACGCCCGCAATCATCAGCGCCTTGATTTTCCGAGACGAACAAAAGAGCTACCAAAGTTTCCGGCAGAAGGCCGATTATCTGTGGTCACAAAGTTCCGAGGATCATGAATGGTTCAATCTCGCCAAACGCACCTTCGAATGCACCAAGTCGATGATGGGCCTGAAGGTCTACAGCATTATTCGCGCTCATGGATTCGAGGTCTTTGACGAAAGCGTGACTCGCGTCGTTGACCTGGCACAGGCTTTCGGAACGTTAATTCAAGAACGGCAAGATTTTGCATTAGCAGTATCTCCGGAAACGAATATCGTCTGTTTTCGATATGCACCCGAAGACCAACAGGAGTTGAGCCGAGTCAATCAGGAAATCCGGCAACAGTTACTCGAAGAGGGCCGACACTACATCGTCCAAACGACGCTTGAGGGGGAGACCTGGTTGAGAACGACCCTTGCGAATCCAATGACCGAACTTCGCGACTTGAACGACCTGCTCGAAAGGATCGAGCAGATTGGACAGGCGAAGTGTTCCTGACACGTGCCCCCACGGCTTGCCGCTTATTCCGGGGCAGCGATGCGGAAACCAATGTGCCCGAGGCTCCACTCCGGATTCGAATAGAACCTGCCTGCGGCCTGGCGGTTATTCCCTTGAAACCAGGCCCCTGACCTTAAGCCTCGAAAGAGGGCCGATACAGGGGTATCGGTCCACTCCCAAACATGATCCATGGACTCCTGTATCCCCCAGGGTGAAACCCAGTCGGCGGAATGCTTTTGGACTCTCCACCGATTGTCGTTGCCTTCAAAAAGCTGATAGGTCGCATGACCAGGTGAATAATAAACGGCCTTATACCATTCATTCTCTGAGGGAAGAAAGACGCGGGCTCCCGTCTGGCGTTTACCCTTTCCCGCGTGGCTCAGTTCATAGGCACCCGACTCCGTTACCGCCACCGTTTTTGCTGACGATGCCAAAGCGTTATGTAGCCAATTGCAAAAGCGAGCCGCATCGAACCAGGAAACAAAAACGACGGGCTGTTGCTGCATCTCTGGTTTCACCGCGTAACGATATTCACCGGGCCCACCGGAGCGTGAAATACCACCCCGATCATCCGTCTGCATTCGCTCATCAAATAGTGAGTGGGGGTCATATGAGGCCACAGCATTCAGGAATTCGCAGTATTCTTGGTTGGTTATCTGTCTTGTTCCGATGCGGAAGGGATCGGCAACATTTCCATATTGCCCCTGACCAAAATAATTTCGATCGGCCGAATTGTTCGGCTCAGCAATCAATGCCATGGAGATTTTGATGGGGTCTTTGGATTCAGTAACAGTCGCCGTGTCTACTTGAGAAGCAGCAGGATTGTTGGATGATGCTTGAGGAAAAGGCGTATCCCAATATCGTTCAGGATTCTCAGGCGGGCGTCCGAAAAAGTTCCATTCGGCAAAGGCAAGTAACGTTTGCCAATCTTCCGTCGACGACTCGTGGGGACCATTGCGATAATGCAAGCCGTTGCGACGCTGGTCAGCTTCGAGAAAGCGATACACCTGCTTAGCGAGCACACTGGTAATCTGAGTTCCCTCGGGGTTAGCAAATGCATCATCAACCGACTCAATACAAATCAGAGCACGAGGTGCGACAAGCGCCTTGAGGAAGTGCTGATCGAAGGGCAAATATTCTTCCTTCTCAGCAAAGTCACGAATGCGTGAATGATACCAGTGAGGTTTGTCATTCATTGCCAAACTCTCGGCGCCCGGCCCTAGCCAGCGATAGCAACCGGCTCCGCCCGCTCCGGATCCCATCGGTGCGACTAGTGCGAACCGTTCATCAAGGGCGCCAGCCAAGAGCGCCATTTTCCCACCGCGAGAATGGCCTGTTATCGCGATTCGATCGAGATCCACATCGTTGCGAGACTGGAGATAATCGACAACACGCATGCCACCCCACGCCCAGACCGACAATGTCTCCCAATCGTGTTCGGGATAAGCTAGTTGAGCCAGTCCCTTCACCCCTTTTCGATCCGGGTCCAGATCGTGTCTGGCATATTCGATGAACATGTATCCTTTTTCGAGAAAGAGGGAAACTTGCTGAGTTCTTCCCAAAGTCCCCTCCTCCCGAATCACAACAGGATACGGTCCGTCTTGATCGGGAACGTAGACAACTGCTCTCATCTTGAGCTGATGTTGCGAATCAATGCTGAGCGTCACCCATTCCTCATGCCCCAGATCGCTGGCATGCCGTCGCCTTCGATCGACAACCACCTTCACCTCGTCGGGTGCGGGTGGCATGTGGCCATATTGATAGTACTCGAGCATTGCCGTCATCTCAGCACGACGCCTTTTCCAATCGTCTGAGGTACGAACGGGACGCCCACTTTCGAGAGTTAGAATTGCAGGCATTTCTTGGGTCGGCTTGAGCTGCTCAAAGGGCAAGGGTGACCATTGAACCTCGGCCGCGCCAGTCCCGAGGCAACAAAATAGAGCGCCAACGGCGCCCCAAACGATCCCGTGTTTATGCTCCAAGTCGGACATCCACCACCACCTTTGAAAACGCCATGAAATGAAACAATCGAAAACGTCTTACTCGACCGCCAGAACCTCTCGCTGCTCAGCCGCCTGCTGCACGCGAGTCGCCAGGCAATGATTCATGCGCACATCCTCGTGCGTGATCGGCACAGGGATTTCGCGTCTTGCGCATCGCACAAAACATTCTAATTCGGCCAAATAGGCTTCTCGATATCGCGTCGGGAACGAATAGTCGGCCGGAGGACGAGTAAAGCCCTGATCGCCGGCTTGGGTCAATGTCGTCAGATGTCGGTTTTCTGCGAGCAGCATCCCACCGTCTCCAAAGACCTCCAGTCGTTGATCGTATCCAAACGCACTTTGCCGATTGATATCGATCGTCGCCGTCACTCCATTTTCAAAAAGAATTGAAGCCACCACATTATCGTAATCACCGAGCTCGCCGATTTCTCGAATGAAGCTACTACCAAATGCGCTCACATGAGTTGGACGAGACTGGACAATATGCACGACCATGTCCAGATCATGGACCATGCAATCATGAAAAATCCCACCTGAGGTGCGAATATAATCGGGGGATGGCACAGGATTGTCGCGTGATACGGAGCGAACAAAATGCAACTGCCCCAGTCTTCCGGAGTGTGACGCATCGACGAGCGAGGCAAAGGAAGGATCGAAGCGGCGTTGAAAGGCGACAAACAGAGGCGTGTCCTCTTCTTTCGCCAATTGGAACGACTCGTCAATTTCCTCCAAGTGCCGCCCCAATGGCTTCTCCGTAAGTACCGGCTTTTGCCGCTGCAGGCACGCTTGCACCAGAGAAAAATGCGAATCCGTGGGTGTCGCCACAATGACAGCATCCACATCATCCCGAGCAATCAGCTGTTCAGGCGATTCGTCGGTATCGCAATGGTGCAGCTGTGCAACCTGTTGCGAGACCGTCGAATCCAGGTCACAGACGGAGACAAGCCGGGCACTGTCCATCATCCGCAAACTTTGCAAATGAAACCTGCCTGCGCGACCTAATCCAAGCAGACCCACTCTTAATACACTTTCGGACATTCCTAGAGACCCTTTCCTGCCGGATCCGCCGAACGTTGACAGTGGCGACGATGTACCACTAGACTACCGTCCGGTCAAAATCGATCTCAAGATTATGGGCTTTTTTCGCGAGAGACCAAATACATGATCTCCCCACAGAAACCTAACAAAGAAAACGACGAAAACCAGCCTCTTGAGGATCTGCATGAGTGGGAAGACGACTTACTCCGTCGCTATCCCGAACCGACAGAAGATCCTGTCAGATCAAAATTCACTGATGCCGATAAAAAGGAAGAGGAATTCCGAGATTATGAGGCGGATACTCGCGATACGGTTCGCGAGTTTTACCGTCTGAATCATCGATATCAGACAGTCGATTTTGTCCGTCAAAAACGAGACGAATACTTGTCTCTAAAGCGAGAACGCATGAGTCTTTGGGACGGCCTCGAGTTTCTCAATACACTTGTCGACGACAGTGATCCTGATACCGATTTATCTCAGATCCAACACCTGCTTCAGACGTCTGAGGCAATTCGTGCGGATGGACACCCACGA
Organism: Planctomycetaceae bacterium; assembly: GCA_002723275.1. GTDB lineage: Bacteria > Planctomycetota > Planctomycetia > Pirellulales > Pirellulaceae. The sequence goes on along the minus strand of PBNZ01000003.1, from coordinate 79,396 downwards.
TGGTTTGTGCTGGCCGGATTGGTCCACGACCTCGGCAAGGTCCTGTGCCTCTGGAATGAACCGCAGTGGGCCGTTGTGGGCGACACCTTCCCAGTCGGCTGCCGATTTTCTGACAAAATCGTCTTCGCCAAATTCTTTGCCGACAACCCAGACTCATCAGTCGCCGAGTATCAGACCGAACTCGGCATTTACGAAAAAGGCTGCGGGCTTGATCAAGTCCTGATGTCTTGGGGCCATGACGAATACATTTATCACGTCACCAAAGACTATTTGCCTTTGGAAGCGTTGTACATGCTCCGTTATCATTCCTTCTACCCCGCTCATCGCGAGGGAGAATATGACTACCTCATGAACGATCAGGATCGCGAGTACTTCCGCTGGGTAAACGCATTCAATCCGTATGACTTGTATACGAAGAGCTCGGAACCGCCCAATGTTGCCGAGCTACGACCCTACTATGACGATTTGATTGCGGAATTCTTTCCCAGCGAAATCGACTTTTAAAGAGCAGTGACCCTAGAGGAGCCTGCGGTATGACGCGTTGGACGGTCTACACGCTTGCGATGGGTCTATTCTTGAGTTTGTTCGGTTGCCGACAGCAGCAAGACGTTTTTGTCTTCACTTACTCGAACGAACAACCGCAAGGTTCTCTGCGCAGCCAGTCGATGGAATTTTTCAAGGAAGAACTGGAACGGCAGAGCCAGGGGCGAATCCAAGTGGAGCTGTACTTCGGAGGAGTCCTTGGCAACGAGCGAGAATTGATGGACCTGGTGGCGACAGGAGCACTCCAAGGAACTCGCGGCGCTTTCTTTGCGGACGCAAATCCGAAATTCAATTTACTGACGTTACCCTTTCTAGTGGACGGCTGGGATGAAGCAATGCGTTTGGTCACCAGTGACTATATGGCGCAACTCAACCAACAGTGTACTCAGAGAGGTTGGCATGTTCCCGCAACGGGAATCTCGAATGGCTTTCGAGCCCACACCAACAGCAAACATCCGATCAAGCACCCGGATGATCTGCGTGGTTTAAAAATGCGAGTTCCAGCTCAAGATGTGTTTGTGCAAACGGCGATCGCCTTTGGATCCAATCCGCAGGAGATCCCAGCGGTGGAAATCTATCAGGCCTTACAAACGGGTGTCGTCGACGGACAGGACAACCCACCCTCAAACATCTGGGACTACAAGATCTATGAGGTGTCCGACTTCATGACCATTACAAACTATGCCACAGGTCCGGACCCCTTCATGGTCAACCTCGACTGGTATCAGTCACTGCCTGCTGATCTCCAACAACTTTTCGATGAAGTATCTCGAGAAGCAATTTCGTTGAGTGACCGTTTGAATCGCGAACAGGAACAGGAATTCATTCGCAAACTATCCTCAAAGCTGAAGATCAATTACGTCGACGGCGAAGATCTCGCTGCCTTCCGAGAAGCGGTGCGTCCCGTCTACGATCATTACGTTGAAAAAGGCGATTTGACCTGGAATGAAATCGAACAGGCAAGAGCAGCAGCTCAACAACCATGAATCGAATGGAACAAAACCTGACCCGCGTCCTTGAGTCCATGTTGGCCATCGCACTCTTCGCCATCGTCACGATTGTCGTCACGCTCGTGGTCATGCGATACGTTTTTAATTCTTCGATTACGGGAGCGAACGAGGTCATTACGATCCTGTTCGTCTATACGACAGCCATCGGATCGGCCGTCGCGGTAGGGAGAGGCGAACACATTTCCATTTCATTTGCGGTGGATCGGCTGCCGCCTCGAATTCGCCNATACTCTGACAACCTGGTGTTGCTCCTCATTGCTGTCCTGAATGGAACGATGGTGATCTACAGCCTCGGCTGGATTGAAGTCACCGGGGATTACCTGATGCCTACCACGGGCTGGCCAAGGATGCTTGCTCAAGCCTGCGTTCCACTAGGCTGCGGCCTGGCGGTATTCTATTGCCTAGCAAAACTCACCACGGGCTGCGGTAACCCAACACAATCCACTGACGGCCCCGAGTCCCAGTAACTGTCATGACGTTGCTTTTGATCAGCCTTGCGATTTTTCTACTGGTGGGAATTCCGATCGCCTACTCGTTGGGACTGTCCGCTCTGCTCTACTTCGCGGTCATGCGACCGGAACTAATCGTCGTTCTGCCACAACGTTTTTTTGCAGGGATGGACAGCTATGCCTTGATCGCTCTGCCTCTCTTCATTTTGATGGGACAACTGATGAATGCAGGCGGCATCACGACCCGTCTGATCAACTTTTGTCTCATCTTCGTCGGACGATTCCGCGGCGGCTTAGGCCTGGTGAATGTAGCCGCCAGCATGTTGTTCGGCGGAATTTCCGGATCATCGGCATCCGATACCGCATCGATCGGATCCGTTTTGATCCCTGAGATGGAGCGACGTGGGTACCCCAAGGAATTCGCGGCCGGCATCACGGTCGCATCCTCAACCATGGGCATGATCATTCCCCCCAGCATTCCGATGGTGATTTACGCCGTCACCGCCCAACAATCCGTCGGTAAACTTTTCTTGGGCGGTATAGTTCCCGGTCTTCTGGTCGGATTGTTTCAGATCGCACTGGTCAGCTACGTTTCTATCCGTCGCAAATATCCCATCGAAGAACGTCAGTTCAGCAGGCGGGAAATCTATTCCGAAATCCTCAAGAGCGTCTATGTCTTGATCATGCCCATTTTTGTTGTGGGAACGGTGGTGGGTGGAATCGCGACCGCGACCGAGTCAGCAGGGTTGGGAGTCNCCTACGCTACGATCGTTGGCTTCGTACTGACGCGCCACCTGACCGCCCACCAATTCTTCGAGGCACTCAAAAGTTCGATGATCATCAGCGCGAAAATCATGATGATCATCGCCCTCTCGCAAGTCTTCATTTGGGTGCTCGCTTATGAAAGAGTTCCGGAAACCGTTGCCGCCACCATCACCGGACTGGGGTTATCCCCAACGATGATGCTCATGTTGATCGCAGGGCTTGTTCTGCTGGCCGGAACCTTCATCGACGTGAGTCCGGCGATCCTGCTGCTCACGCCAGTTTTCTTGCCGACGGTTGAGCAACAGGGAATCTCACCAATCTTGTTTGGTGTCGTCCTTGTCTCTGGCTTAGCTGTGGGAGCCTGTACTCCACCTGTCGGCAATTGCCTGAATGTTTGTTCCGCAGTGTCCGGGCTTCGCATCGGAACGATTTTTCGAAGCACCTCTCTTTTCCTGCTCGCTAATGTCCTAGTCTTAGCCTTGATCATTATGCTGCCATCGCTAGTCCTTTGGATTCCATCTCAGTTGATGGACTAACCTCCGATCAATCTCACCGACAGCCTATCACCTTGTCTGAATCAGGCTCTGAACTGCATCTTCACCCATGCACGGTAAACCTGCGTCGGCTAATTCCCCGTCGGCTAAATCTGCGGATGGCAAAGATCGTTGCAACCTAAACGTGAACGATAAATTCATGGGAAAATCCACAATCACCAGGTGGCCAGCTTCGCATTTCCTGTCGATTCGAAAATTCATCTCACTGTTGAGAATAAGTTGCAATTCAGAGGCCCGTTTAGTCACTGGAATGAAGAGAGCTGACTCGAGGTAACACCCTCACGAAATAAAGCAACAGATCGATCCGATCCCCAGAGATCTCGCAGTTCATAACTACATAGACCTCGCGGTTTCGGTGATACTGAGACACTCTATCAAAAAGTTGTGAGCACGGATTTTCTTCGACTCAAAATGCGTTTGCGTTTATCGATTGTGGCGTAGTAATTACGGACTCGAGTAGATACACTTCGCTAGTTAAGAAAAACTCAGAGACAACGTAGAAGGAGAGGAAAAATGAAAGGCAGTGACAAAGTAATCGAAGCACTCAATGCAGGGCTGACGATCGAACTCACCGCTATCAACCTGTACTTCATCAATTCCAAGATGTGCAGTGACTGGGGACTCCATAAACTCGCCAAGCATTACTACGACGAATCCATCGAAGAGATGAAGCACGCAGAGAAGGTGATTGATCGCATCCTGTATCTAGATGGAGTACCGGAGATCGCCCGATATGGCGTGATCAACGTCGGCAAAACCCCCGAGGAACAGGTCGAGAATTCTCTGAAACTCGAAACGATGGGAGTGAGCACCTATAACGACGCGATCTGCCTGACGATCGAAGAGAAAGATGCCGGCAGCAAAGACCTCATGGAAGAGATGGTGGTCGAGTCGGAACACAGCATCGACTGGTGTGAAGCGCAAATAGACCTGATCCAACGCGTGGGGATCCAAAATTACCTGGCTCAGCAAATGGGAGAGGCGACCCCAGAATAGAGGGCAGTGAATGAAAGAGAGTGCTATCCAGCGAAACCCGCAGGCTCTGGTGCGAAAGTCTATTTGCCGTCGCACTCACACTGCTGCACGCGGAACCCACAAGTGCCGCAGCTTTCAAACATAGTACAAGTCGGCCGCTTGCCTTCGAGCATGCGTTGAATGCGACAATGGCACGCGTTACAGCCTCCGCCAGCACGAGTCTGCTCGGTGACCTGTGCGACTTCGGTGGAGCCATAAAGCTCGATGGCATCACGAATCTTTGCCTCGGAGACATTGAAACAGCGACAGACGACTCGGATTACGCCGTCGATGCGATTCGTATTCTTTGTCTTTAACGCCATTTCCTGAGCCATTTAAGTTGAGAATGAATCTCAATTTTCTAATCACAGTATGGCTCCCACTTCAAATAATGTCAAATATTATGGTCGCAATCGTTGGTAAAAACCGGGTAAAGAAAAGGATTCGTGCGGCACAGCATTGGGCGACCACCGCCAGCCTAATCCGGCTCACAAAATCGCCGATCGCTGGCGGATCGCAGAAAAAATAGCCTCAAAGGCCTAGGCCCGAATTGCATCGACCGAGCGGGCCTCACGATCCTGCGGCCCCAGTCGCCGATCGGCTCCCATCGCTGCGAGCATCGTGTTGTAGACGTCGAGACCTTCGTGGCCCACATCCATGATCTGCCCGGTTTTGAACCGCCCGTTGGCGCTCGTGATGGCGTGAAAGACGCCTGAAAGTTCACGTTTCGGATCATTATGGCGCCCATCCCCGGACTCGGTCGAAATCGTAATCAGCGAGTTTTCCAGGACCGACTTTCCGTTGGGTTCTTGCAATTCGTTGAGTTTGGCCAGGAAGTAGGCGACTTCACGCATTTTCATGTGCGCGTGAGCCCTCAACTGCGTGTTCTCTTTTTCGGGACGGAACTGATGCCAATATTCATGGCTGCATCCTTTATCTCCAGTCGCGTTCAGATCACGGGAATCGTTGAACTGGTAGATCAAACGGTCATCGTAGCGATAGTCACCCGTGACTCGTAAGCGTTCTCCTGCAGCGAGAAAAGTGAGTGAACCGAAGCGAACGCGATCCAGTTCGACAGCGAGCGCATAAAGATCAGCCATCAGCCGCCATTCTTTGGTAAGAGCATCGAGCTCCATATCGATCCCCTGTCCACCGGGATCGGCTTGTCCGCCGTGTGCCAATCGCGACCGCGGAGGCGTTTCCGGAGCTCCCTCGAGACGATCCTTCATTTTGAAGGCACGCTGTTCGTATTCCCGAATACGGTCAAGATGATCTTTAACGCGAGTACGCGAAGCTGACCCCAGCGGAGAGCCGGGGCCAGTATAGAATCGATATTGTTCGAGGACAGTATCCAACACGCTCCGCTTAAAGCGATCGTCATCTTGTTTTTTGTCTCCATCAGAACCAATCGTCCCGAACACTCGGTCAAAAACATCACGTGGCCGTTCTTGCATACTTGCAGCCACAGTTCCATCTGCTTGATAGCTGTGCACATAGCGGCCAACGCGACTACGACGGAAGAAAGTCCCAGCAACCAACGTGGGCACCATGCTCGGCGGCATTCCCTCCGGGTGATACGCTTGCCGAATCACCTGGTCGATGGAGGGTCCACCGGCTTTGGCTTCGCCGTCCGGTGGTTCTGCAGTGAAGGCCCCTGTCGCACCATCGAAATGAGCATTGATCCCCGATTCATCACAACGAACTTGATCGACGTTACGCATGATGAGCAATTTTTGTTGGAGCGGCTTCAGGGGTTCGAGCACGCCATCAAAACCTTCCGTCTGCAACGGAGCGGGAATGCCGAGCCCAAAGAACACGTTAAAGGCTCGCACAGGAACACCCGTCTGGATTTTTGCGGTTGCCGAACTCACCATCATTTCTTCGAGCAACGGCAAACCAATCGCGGTCGCCCCCAAACCTCGCAAAACGGCACGTCGGCTCAAGCGATTGTTCTGCATAATCTTGGCTTCCGTATTCTTTGGCTTTCGGTTTGACGGCAGCGAAGTTCTGGCCACGGTACGAAGGTAAATCACCTACTTGATTTCATCGGATTCAGTGTGCATTAGCTGCACAAGATCGCTCAATACAATCGCTTTCAGGAGGGCAGCGTAGGTGCCGCTCGCTTGCTGTGATCGCTGATGAATTCGCTGAACCTCTGCGGCATCATAGGCAACCAAGGGGCGCCCCAAGGCAAACTGTGTCAATTTCCAGGTCATCGATTCCTTGACCCGCTCGCTTCCAGCGAGCAGATCCATCATCTCTTTGGCATTCTGGTAAGGAACGGCTCGTTCCGCACCCGGGATGAGGATTAGGCCATCTTCACGTAGGGCATTTCCATGCTCATCTTTCTCATGAAAGCTACCAAGGCCATCGTATTTTTCGAGACCGAACGCCAGCGGTTCAAATTTAGCGTGACAGCCGCCGCAACTAGCATTCGCAATTCGCTCCATGGCAATGGAGCGTTGAGTCAAACCTGACTTCGTTGTGACGGGAGTCGTATCCACGCAGGGAGGAGGATCATTGACGACGCCTCGCAATAGTTCGTGCATTACCAGTAGGCCTCGTGAAACCATTGAAGCTTCATCACCGCCGACAGTAAGCACACTCCCCTGTGTCAGGATTCCACCCCGCGCTGGTTCCGAAACCAAATCATGGCGTTTCAGATCACGTCCTTCGACCGGAACACCCTCCGTCTTCAAGTGATAATGATTCGCGAGACGAGAGGTTACGAAGGTTACCTGTGCGTTGAGAAGATTTGACAACGGTCGCTGCTGCTCCCAAACGACTTCATCAAAGTAAGCCAGAGTCTCCCGCCGCATATCGTCGGCCAGCTCCGCACTCCAATGCGGATACTTGTCGGCATTCGGCCTCAGGTTGACGAGGCGATTGAGATCGAGCCATTCAGTGATAAAGCGAGCCGAGTGTTGACGTGCGCGGGTGTCCCGCAACATTCGTTCCACTTGAGCTTCGACAGCTGACAATTCGAAGAGACCGCCATCGTCGGCCGCTCGCATCAGTTCGTGATCAGGCGGACCTCCCCAGACGATGTAACTGATTCTCGACGCTAACTCATACTCATCAATCGGGCCCGCCGTGCCATCGCCTCGTTGATTTTCGACGCGATACAAAAAGCGAGGGGATTGGAGCATCGCCTCCAGGATCAGCGAAACAGCCTGGTCATAATTCCCCCCGGTACTCGCCACCGTGGTGGAAATCCCTCGATAGTCAATGACCTCATTTTCGCTGACCGGACCTCTTAGAATCCACTTCCCCATCTTCGAGATCAACTCACCCATCGTCTTGTCAGTAAAGCGACGTTGTTTGATAAAACGATCGGCGAAGCGAGAAATATCCATCCGCGATACGATGATCTCAGCAAGTTGGGCATAGGCTTCGATATGCTTGAGGTCTACGTTGAGGTTATAGGCCGTATTGCTAAAGCCGTCGGCTCGAAGGTCGGCAGGCAGCAATTCATTTGCTTCCTTTTCGATCTCGACACCAACGGCGCTGCGTACCGTCTCAATGTATTCAGGGATGGTCAAACGCCGCAGCCAATTTTGACGTTGCTGCTGACCATGAACATAAACGGCTGGGTCGATTTGCGGCAGCGACCAGATCGCCCCATCGTCAATCCACGCTTTCAGATGTTCTTTTTCTTGCTTGGTAAGCGACGGCCGTTCAGCGGGCATTTCGTCCGATTCAACCGCAGTCCAGATGAGACTTTCCAACGATTTCCCTGCCACGAGAGACGCTCCGCTATCCCCCCCCCGCGAATGCCGCTTCCCTTCGCGAAAGGTCCAGTCCACCTTGCTTTCCAGCCGCATCGTGGCACTCAAGACAATGCTTGGCGAGCAGAGGAGCGATGCGATTCTCAAAATGGACTGCGCGGGTATCAATCGATGACGCGACCGATAACGCGGCAAGCGCCTGCGTGCTAGTCGCTTGAGCACCCGCCTCAAAATTCTGCGTTACTTCCCGCAGCGTAAGTGCCCGCTTGTAAATCGCAATCAAGTGGTAGGTACCGCGCCATTGCCGACTCTTTTCTTGCTCATTGGCCAATGCCAGCCAGTAACCAGGATTCCAATTCTCCATCGTACCGGACAACTTCTCTCGGACGGCCAACGCGCCATCCAAAAAGATAACTGCCTCACCGCGTCGGTTGCGTGTGTAGACAACATGAGTCAGCCGGGGCTCAACACTCCCCGCATCAGTTCCGATCGAAGGGATGCCATTAGCGCTCGTTGCCGTCGTCCTCAAACGTACATCGAACTTATCTCCGTCCTGCCCCAATGTGAAATTTCGATTCGAACCATTACGTGATAACGTCAAGATCCGGGCTGGACCGAATTGTTCAACATTGACTGGTTGGATCCACGCCTCAAGGGTGAGCTCACGAGAACGCCGAATCGCCGACGTTAAACGTTTCGGCGGATCGGCTGAACGAATGAGCACGTTCCCACGAACGAGCAACTTACCAACCGACCGGTGAACTGCCTGGGAATTGTCGATCTTTAAATCGATAGGGCGACCAACTCCTGAACGATCTCGCACCCAATCCCCCGAGTCGGATTGAAAATCGTAAAGAACCACCAGGTCAGAACCAACGCGCGCACGGTCGCGATTCGGCTCTTCCGCATGAACCGTCACAGAACCCAGCAATCCGATCACCACGAAGATTCCGACTCGAATTCGACCAGCCATGTCGACAACAGCATGGTCTGACATTTGCGTTGGTGGCATGACAACCTCTTGCCGAAGACAATGCTTGGGGATTCAAAACCCGAATCGTGCGACAGCATGATAATCCATAACCCAGAACCAGTCCTCTTGGACAAAATCACCTGATCCGTGAACTGGATCTAGGAACGTAGCAAGGATCTCTGCGAACTCTCGAGTCCAGCCTTCTCGGTGTCTTCATTCTCATTGTGGAACGAAACCTCGACAAATTCCGAAGAAGGCTCGAAGATCGTTGGACACCCACCGTCCACCGAAGAGCTCCAAGCCCCGACTCACTGAACGGCTCGCCTGACGGCCCGTCCCTCTCGATTCGGCTGGAAACAGGATGTAACGATGTTCAAGATCGTTATCACAGAGGGCTAAGATCGCATCACCTGGGGACGCCATGCCCTGCACTGTCACGGAGTTTCTGCCTGTTGGTTAGCTGCGCGGCGCCAAAAAAACAAATCCCTGCGCAAAAAACTTGACAGACCTCTCGGTTGCTCCATTTTCTACAAATATCTTAATTATTGTTACTTTTATTCTCGCTATTACCGTTAGCTTCAGCTATAACTAGCACAAGTAGCGGGTACTCCCGCTTACGATTTTGACCATTTGTTTGGAATTTTTTAGGCCAATGACAGTAATCTGACCTCACGCAGGTCATCGGAAATCATCGACAGGAGAACGCTACTGACTCGATTCGTGTTGGTCGGTTGACTGTAATTACAGCCACCCAGAACTAACGATGTATATCGCGCAGCGCTCTATGAGCGTTCTTCGTCTGTAGTGTCGATGATTGTGTCTTCGTTTGATTCCAATGCGAATCTTGTCTCAGTGCCGTTTCTGATTGTTCGATCACGTTGTGTTTGAGCTGGACTGTGCCAGCTTTTGACGTTTCCGATTTTGCGTGGAAATGTAAGGGTGATCCAATGAGATTCAAACTTTGTGTTGCAATGCTTTCTCTCGTTCTGTTGTCCAGCAGCTCCGCTTTCGGCGCAGTGATCACGGACGCAGTTAAACTTGCTGGTAATGCTACAGCAATCAACCTCGTGGAAGGTGGTTTGGCAGACGGCGTCGACGCCTATACCGACCGGAACCACGTACTTGTCGACATTCCCGCTCCACTCATCGGATCGGACCTCGTCCAGGTTTCCAACAGTGACAAGACGAGCAGTCCTTACGAAGTGTCCATCACGACCAATCTCGGCCTAATCTACGTCGGTCTTGATGATCGCCTCACAAGCCAACCTCTTTCATGGATGAACGACAGTGCTTACACCGGTCTTCCCGATGGTTTCCTGAGCACAGGCACTCAGATCGGCATCGACGAAGGCAATAATGGCAGCGTTGATCAAACGTTCACGCTTTGGGCCGCACTCGCGGGTCCCGGCACCTACACACTTGGCAAGCAAGACGATGGCGGAAGCCGCAATAACTACATCATCCTCGGCAGCCGAACGTTGATTCCGGAACCGTCTTCCGTGACCATTCTGGCTCTCGGCCTGATGGGATTGATCAGCCTCATTCGACGTCGCTAGACGACGGTCGACACTACAGCTACACGAGGGACGTTGTGAGCGATGCTCGCGACGTCCTTTTTTTGTTGAACAACGATGCAAAACCATTTCGGACCAGTCGTCAAACGGGGCGGCTACAGTTCTTCCATGACGGGGCGATCGACGAAAGCACGCAACTCTAGATAGAACAGGTAGTTCCGTTACGCAGCAGTCCATGATCGGGTGAACAACTCGAATCGCTTCGGATAATCGGCTAGAATTCGGGCTTCCACGTGATCAGACTCATTCACACCGAAGTGTTGAAAGATGCGTGCAGAATTACGTCATTCCGAGCAGCGCGACGAATTCCAGGACCAAGGCTTTGCAATCTTGCGTGCATTCCTGAAGGGGCAGCAACTTGCGGAACTTCGGGATCGGGTATCACGTTTTCTCATCGAAGCGGTGCCTCAGATGCCGGACGAGCATGTCTTTTACGAGACCAAAGGGGACGCGAGTACGCTCAAGCAACTGCAGCATCTTGAGCTTTACGATTCTGATTTCCACCGTCACTTAACGACGGGACCCTTTCGGGAACTGGCGGAGAATTTGATGTCGGGAGATGTCGTTCCCAAGAATCTGCAATACTTCAGCAAGCCACCGGGCAAGAGTCGTCCCACACCGGCACACCAGGACGGATATTATTTCATGCTCAATCCTTGCGAGGCGGTCACAATGTGGCTGGCCTTGGACACGATCGACGAGGAGAACGGCTGCGTGCGTTACGTGCGTGCTTCTCACCGCACTGGCTTACGCCCGCATCAACGCTCGGGAGTTTTGGGATTCAGCCAAGGCCTTACCGACTTTCCCACTCAGACAGATCGACAACAAGAGGTCGCAATCTCTGCTGATCCGGGTGATCTATTAGCACACAACGCTTTAACCGTTCATTATGCGGATGCCAATCACTCGACACGGCGACCTCGACGGTCGCTTGGATTCATCTATTACAGTACGCGAGCTCGCGAGGACACGACTGCTCACAAAGCTTACCAAGAAGCTCTGGCTGCCGAATTGAAGGCCACTGGAAAAATTTAACAACGAAAACTAGCCTCAGGATTCAACATGAAGAAAAGCACGTTCATATTTATCGCAACTTTTGTCGCCTTAGCGACTATCGCCGAAAGCAGTCATGGTGAGCGCCCGGTCGAGGGCGAGCTGAAACCATTCCTGGGTGCTCCCCGCATGGAAATGAAGCAGGTCTTTCAAGAGCAACGGTTCCCCAATATCGTCGTCACGATGGACGGCACGATCTTGGCGAGCTTTGGCAGTTCTGAAGTGATGGTTCGACGCAGCACAGACGGTGGTGCCACCTGGGGACCTTCGATTTCAATCGCTAAGCCTGGCTTCCAAGGCGGCGGCATGACGGTGGATGAAACGAACGGTGACATTCTGGCCTTTGTTGAAGAAAAGCATCCACCGGCTCCGCTTGCCGTTTACCGTAGCAGTGACGATGGCAAAACCTGGACGCGTCAGGAGACGACGATTCATGCGGACAAGAACGGACACGTTCCGTCGATGCACATGAACGATCACGGAATTACACTCCGCCACGGAAAACACAAAGGACGATTGGTTCGACCATCGCGACATTATGGCAAGGTCAACAGTCGCGAAGAGTGGCCCAATCATTACACCAATGCCATCTACAGCGACGATGGTGGCAAGACCTGGCACGCAAGCGATCCGTTTCCCGAAAACGGAACAGGAGAAGCGGCCGTCGCCGAATTGTCGGATGGTCGCATTTATTACAACTCACGCGTTCACTGGCAGGAACGACCACGGAATACGCGACGTCGCAGCGCGATCAGTCATGACGGTGGAAAAACCTGGCAAGACTGGAAAATCGTTGACGTTTTGCCGGACGGACATCAACATCGATCGTATGGCTGCATGGGAGGGCTCGTGCGTCTCCCCGTCGCCGGCCAAGACGTTTTGATTTACAGCAACCTCGACACTCCGGCGGCAAAGCGCGAGCGAATCAGCCTGTGGGCGAGCTTCGATGGTGGCAAGACTTGGCCCGTCAAACGGCTCGTCTTTGACGGGACCAGCGCTTATTCATCGCTCGACGCAGGCCGTCCTGGGACACCGAGTGAAGGCTTGATCTATCTGCATTTCGAAGGTGGTCCCGGAGGTGGATCACAGGTCGCAAGGTTCAATCTTGCCTGGCTTCTGGACGGCGAATCCACCGAAGACGGCGAGATCCCGCAGCTCGACTAACCATCACCTGGCCAGTCAGTCCACTTTATTCCGCAACTCTAATCGGAACGGATATCGATGAGTTTCAAAACGGTTTCGAGTCTTGGCATCCTTCTGTTACTCGGCAACCTGGTCCTGGCAGACGAATCGCCAATCGACAGACGAGTGAAACCGCAACGGATACTTTCCAACGACGCAGGAGAAGGACCAGCCTGGTATCCGACACGAGGTTTGTATTTTAGCGGCCCTCGAGGAATCACCCGCATTTCCCCCACCGGTGCGATGCAACCCTTTCGGTATCCGTCGGGCGGCTCGAATGGCCTTCTTTTTGATCACGAGGGCCGTTTGATTATCTGCGAAGCCGGACGTCGTCGTGTGACTCGAACGGAGCCGAACGGCCGGACGACCGTTCTTGCGGATGGTTGGGAAGGAAAGCGATTCAATACACCGAATGACCTCGCCATCGACTCGAAAGGTCGCATTTACTTCAGTGACCCAAGATATGGCAATCGAGAGGACATGGAAATCGTAGGCGAAGACGGTAAACGGATCGAGGGAGTCTATCGCATTGATGGCCCCCGCCAGGTGACTCGTATCATTACACACGAAGTCGATCGACCGAATGGCCTGTTAATTACTCCGGATGACAAATATCTGTTTGTGGCCGACAACAACAATAACTCGGTGGGCGGTGCCCGTTCCCTCTACCGTTTCGACCTCACCCCAGAAGGTGAAATTATGGCCGACTCTCGCAAACTCATCTTCGATTGGGAAACGGGTCGCGGCCCCGACGGGATGGCGATGGATCAACAGGGGCGTCTCTTCGTTGCGGGGGGGCTCAATCGAGCGAATCCACCGTACGAGACAGCGGATCGTCGCAAGGGTGGCATCTACGTGTTGACTCAGGACGGAGAGTTACTCGATTTCGTTCCGATCCTCAACGATGAAGTAACCAACTGTATCTTCGGCGACCAGGATATGAAAACACTCTACGTCACGGCGGGCGGCCAACTATGGAAGGTTCGCGTTAACGTGCCCGGTTGGTCACCAGGACGCTCCCCAAACAACTAGCTTCTCGACAAAAGTAATCTTTTCATGTTCTCAATCGGAAGCATCATTAGCTGGTCTATTTTTGGTCTCATCATTGGTTGCATTGCACGGCTTTTCGTACCTGGCGTTCAACCCATGGGATGGATCAAAACCATCTTGTTGGGAATCATTGGCTCATTCGTAGGTGGAACGATCGGATCATTGTTGATCGATGGTTCCTCCGCTCTGCACTCGGGCGGATGGGTCAGTTCGGTTATTGGCGCCGTGTGCCTCCTGCTTATCGCTGGAGGGCGAGGATGATCATCCATCCGATCTAGTAGCTGATACCAGCATTAATGAGGAAGGCATTCCCGAAATCGTATTTCTCGTCGAGAACTTCATATTCAAGTTCTCGGCCTAGCGCAAGCCCGATTTCGATGAATCCACCGCTCCCCCCATCGGCAATCACTTCGGCTCCTAACAAGAGACGATAATCTCGTATCGTCAGCTCATCGTTGACACCATCTTGCAAAACAGCCCACGTGTTGCCTCCAATCGCGCCCCCAAAGTATCCCCACAATTCGCTGCGTGGACCGTCTTTCAAAAATCGATAGGCGACACGCGGGCGAGGAAACATGACGTCGATCAGCCAGGCAGGTGTCGGACGCGCTTTCAAGCCCAACGCAGGTAGCAGAGGAATATCGTTTCGATCCAGGTAGACGGCGCCAAAAGACAACTCGAGTCGGCCCGGGATCCATTGCCAGGATGCGAGTCCGAGCGCAAACACGCGAACCGTGTTCTCGGTTGCCTCGAAGTCACTGCGAACGGCCGGGGTCGCGATCGCCATGAGCCCCCAGCGTTCGTTGAGCTGTTTGCGCCAGAGCAGATTGACCCCGGTCGTGTACAGTTGCGAGGGCAGCTCAAGATCGGACGGCCCGTCTAAGAAGTCGACGCGAAATTTGGGGGCGACCCCCAAAATATTCTCAAAACTTCCAAGAGGGACACCGACGGCTACGAGCGCTTCGGCATAACCGATCGCCAGGTCATCGGAATCCCCTGAACCCAGATAGCCGCCCTTGAACTGCAGTTGCTGGAAAAAACCTTTTTTAAAACGCTCAACCGGTTGCTCCTGATCGTCGGTGAAGTCAAGCCATTCAGGCTCATCCCAGGTCGGTTCATCGAGCATCAATTCACGGTCGGTTGTTTGAGAGCGGGCGACAGAATCGCAAGCCAGCACACCCAAGAAAACCACCAATCTCATCGCAAGTTTAAGCTTCAGCATTGTCCTTCCTTAGGTCAACATTGTGGTGGCGAACTATAGCCTTCCGACATAAAACTGACCATCCGTCGCATGCCCGTGACACCCAGTTTCTCAAAAATGCGTCAGCGATAGCGCTAGCGACGACAGCGGATCCCCACTCTCAACTCACATCGCATGAGCGGCGACTGAGCCCGAATTGAGGGGTTGAGCAAACGCAATCACAATCTCACTCCCCCCAAGATCGTCGCCTACGGAAGATCGCGCCAAAAGCCGACCTCAACACATCATCATGAAAAGGTTCATTTGAACGAAGTGACCAAGCATGTTGTTGCCACGGACGACAACGTTTACAAAGTTCCAGAAGCGGTCATTCTTGCTCAGCCGTGTACAACGAATTTGTCGACGACAGTCAGACGCGTTGAATCACGAGGCGGGGCTCAGCGATCGCGTAAATTCAATGTCGAGGATCACCGACCACGACGGAAACTGCCGCCGCGGTGGCCATAGCTGAAGCCATGCTGCCAACGCAGCAATACGGTGCGATTCGCCGTGTCATCTCCCGTGTGATCTACCCACCTGCTCTAATTGCCTTAAACACCTGACCATTTGGACCAGACGTCACCGATACGGCTATTCCAAGTCATCAAAATGTGACTCGAACCATACATGCGTTCCGTTGGCAATCTGATGGTATCCAGTTATATTGACGCGAGTGTTTCGCGACGCATTTTCGCCGCGATCGGCGTCGATGCATCGCGACAAACCAGCCGTCGAGCAACAGGAGTGCGTGATGCGTTTGAGAACAATCTCGCAACTCGCGATCGTCCTCGCATTCTGCGCTTGTGGTTACACGGGAAAGCTCTCGGCTGCTGAGCAAACACTGCTTCGAGTGACACCCTCGACGGTCACTCTCCATTCACCGGAGAGTCGTCAACAGTTACTGGTGGAAACGACCGGTCCTAACCGCTTTCAACGTGATGCAACTCGCGATGCGGTCTTCACGACTTCCGACCCTCACATCGCCAGCGTGACTGACGACGGTCGGGTGTTTCCTCAGGCTGAGGGCGCAACGACCATCACGATTCAGGTGGATGATCACGAGGTGAAGATCCCGGTGATAGTGAACGGCCTGCTGCAACCGCGTCCCGTTTCTTTTCGCCATGAAGTGTTGCCGATCTTGACCAAGGCCAGTTGCAACTCCGGTGGATGCCACGGCAAGGCGGAGGGGCAAAACGGTTTTAAGCTGAGCATCTTCGGATTTGATCCGGAGGCGGACCATGCGGCGCTCGTCAAAGAGAGTCGCGGTCGCCGAGTTTCGCTGGCCGCACCCGAAAGCAGCCTCTTATTGCTTAAGGCAATGGCGAGTACACCCCATGGCGGAGGTGCCAAGATAGAAACAAACGGAATCTGGAACCGCCGACTAGTTCGCTGGGTTGCCGAGGGCGCGGAGCTCGACGATATCGACGGACCCCGCGTCACTTCGATTGAAGTTTCGCCAAGTCAAATTGTCATGCGTCCGAATTCGCAGCAACAGATTCAGGTCACCGCAATCGACTCAACCGGTCATCGCCAAGGGGTCGACGGTCCAATCCTGCCGGTTCCCGCAGGAGCTACCGAAGTACTCTATCCGTGCTATATCCCGGAATGGTTAGAAACCGATCGTACGACGCGCATGGTCGTACTGGGCGTCGGTTGGCAAAAGGACCCGCTTGGCAACATTCGTGAAGTGACAAAACAGGCAGATGCCCGAATCACCATGATCCTCGAAGGTGCCTTGCTGCAGGTTGCCCATGAGCTGAATGAATTGACGGTCAACACAGGGGAGACCTTTGAAGTTCCCTTCGCCGTATCGCGCAGTGCCAAATTGCCTGTTCCAGTCAAGCTACAGATGATCACGCCTGTCGAACTAAGGCCGTTCATTCGATTAGAACCTGAATCCATCGATTTGTCGCCTAATGAGACGCAGGGCAAACTACGAGTCATCACCTCCAAGCACCCTGCCCTGGTAGGACGTTGGCCCTTAACGATCAAGGCGACCGCGTTGCAGGACGGCCGTTGGTTGGTTGTCGCCCAGACAGAACTTTCGGTTCAATTCAACAATGCCGCGGCGTCCGCGGCCAATGGTTAAAACGCCAGTTTCAATGGCTCCCAGAGGATTCCCCATGATCGCCCTCCACAGACTCGCAATAGCGCTAATGATGTTCGCATTCGTCACTTCAATGACGAACGCCGACGATCTACTTTTTGTTTCCAAACCACTCACCAAGCCGCAAGAGTTTACCGGCGGAATCGAAGGGGCGGCTTGCGACACCGCAGGAAATATCTATGCCGTCAACTTTTCCGAGCAGGGAACAATCGGTCGAGTCACTCCTGATGGAAAAGGAAGTATCTTTGTGACGCTTGACAATGGAAGCATCGGCAATGGCATCCGTTTCGCGCGGAATGGCGATATGTTTATTGCCGACTATACCAATCACAATATTTTGAGAGTGGCCGCCGGTTCGAAAAAGCCCACCGTATTTGCTCACAACGACACCATGAACCAGCCGAATGACCTGGCCATGGCACCCAACGGAGTCCTCTACGCCAGCGATCCCAACTGGTCAGATGGCACGGGCCAACTCTGGCGCATCAACCGTGACGGTGAGGTTACCCGCATCGCAACTGACTTGGGAACGACCAATGGAGTCGAGGTGAGCCCTGACGGTAAGACAATTTACGTGAACGAGAGCAAGCAACGGAATGTCTGGGCGTTTACGATCACCCCGCAAGGCGTGCAGGACAAACGACTCATCAAACAGTTCCCGGATCACGGATTCGATGGTATGCGATGTGACGTCGACGGCAATCTTTACATCACTCGTTACGGCAAGGGCACGGTCGTAAAAATGACTCCTCAGGGGGAAATCCTGCAGGAGATCGACGTGCTTGGCAAACGTCCTAGCAACATTTGCTTTGGCGGCCCTGACGGTCGCACGGCCTACGTGACCGAAGTCGACCACACGCGACTAGTCCAATTCCGAGTCGACCGCCCCGGCGCCGCCTGGACGATGAATCAGTCAAGCGGCGCTGGCAAGACGAAGTAACGTTCCGACAAATCACTCCCATTTCATTTGCGTTTTCAGTTCTTTTCTGTCCCCCATGTCTTGATGGTACGTAAGCAAGCCCCAACGCAGCACACGCTGTGATAGAGGAAAGAAAACTCATGATGTTTCGATCGCTCGCCATGCCCCAACCTGGCTACCACTGTTCAAAACCGACTCTTTGGCTCCCCAAGTTATTCGCATTGGTGATTTCAACGCTTGCGGGACTCGCTGCATTTTCAATGGATATGCAACGAGTCCATGCAGATCCAAAATCGCGTCCCAACATCATCTTTATCATGGCCGACGACATGGGGTACGGCGATGCGGGCTGCTATGGCCAGCAGCAGATTCAAACGCCGAACATCGATCGACTCGCTGCTGATGGTATGCGTTTTCACGATTGCTATGCCGGTTCTGCAGTGTGTGCTCCCTCACGAAGTGTCCTCATGACGGGGCTTCATTCAGGTCACACTCGCGTACGAGGTAATTTCGGGAAAACGGGTGTTGTCGGTTTAGGAGGCCGCCCAGGCCGCGTGCCTCTTCGCGATGAAGACATTACGATCGCTGAAGTACTTCAAACGGCCAACTACACAACCGGCATGGTGGGCAAATGGGGTTTGGGAGAACCGGAGACAACCGGCACACCGAACCGTCAGGGATTTGACTTTTTCTTTGGCCACCTGAATCAACGACGAGCCCACACCTACTATCCCACTTTTCTTTGGCTCAACGAAGACAAGTTTGACCTGCCAGGTAATGCAAATAATCAGCGTCAACAGTATTCGCATGACCTCTTTAGCGCCTATGCTCTCAACACCATTCGCCGCTTTCACTCAAAACCATTCTTCTTGTACTTGCCATTCACGATTCCCCATTCCGATTTCGACGTGCCCGACATCAGCCGGTATGCTGATCGCGATTGGACGACAGAGGAAAAGGCGTATGCGGCAATGATCTCGCGTCTCGATGATCACATTGGACAAATCATGGCGTTACTCAAAGAGCTGCAAATCGACGATCAAACAGTTGTCTTTTTCTGCAGTGACAATGGCGCGGCGAATCGTTACGAGGGCGTCTTCGACAGTAGCGGTCCTTTACGAGGTCGCAAACGCGATCTTTATGAAGGCGGCCTCCGCACACCGATGCTTGTGAGATGGCCCGGCCAGATTCCGGCTGGTACGGTCAGCGATACAGCCTGGTCCTTCACCGACTTTTTCCCCACAGCGGCAGAGCTGGCAGGTGTCAAGGTTGCTCATAACCTTGATGGCACAAGCATTGTTCCCACACTACTCGGCCGGGCTCAGGATCTTTCCGACCGCAAGCTCTATTGGGAATTCCATTCCAGCAACTCCTTACAACAGGCAGCTCGCTGGAAAAACTGGAAAGCCGTTCGTCAGCGTCAAGAAGCTGCCATCGAACTATACGATTTGGAGACGGACCTTGCCGAAGCCGTCGATGTTTCGGCAGAGCATCCGCAGATTGTGCAAGATTTCGCAGCGTTCTTTAGATCTGCGCGAACGGAATCCGAAGATTGGCCTACTGCTCAACCGTGATAGCCAACGGCGTCGCCATTCGTTAGGATCTCAGACCATAGGATGAAATCAATGACAAAACGAGGATTGGTATCATGACGCTGCACCCTCAATCCAAGGCATTTATCGAATTAAGTCGCCATGCACCTCGCTGGAATGAAACCAGCGTTTCAGAAAGTCGTGAGCGTTTCCGGGGACTCGGAAACCTCTTCGGCGATGGTCCTGAATTACCCAGTGTATCGGATGTGCGGATCGACAATCGAATCCCGGTACGCGTCTATCGGATCGATGACCAGGTACCGAAGCCGGGCATGATGTATTTCCACGGCGGCGGCTGGGTGATTGGAGATCTGGACACTCATGACACTCTTTGTCGCAGACTCGCACTCGCATCCGACTGCACGGTCATTGCGGTCGATTACCGTCGAGCCCCAGAAAATACCCATCCAGCAGCCTTGAATGACTGCTACGATGCGACCCTGCATGTTGCGGAGAATGCTGAAGAGTTCGGTGTATTAGAGGACAAGATCGCGGTGGCAGGCGACAGTGCTGGTGGCCATCTGGCCGCGGCGTTGTGCATTCGTGCCCGCGACGAACACCGTCCTAAGATCGGACTCCAACTCTTGATTTATCCGATCGTCGATCATTCCTTGGAGACCCACTCTTATCATGAATTTGCAGAGGGCTTTGGGCTTTCTCGAGAATTGATGGGTTGGTTTTGGAAACAATACGTTCCTGGACCGCTTCCGCAGGACGACCCTCAATTGACACCGGCACGAGCACTCAATCTGGCAAATCTTCCGCCCGCTCACATTGTCACCGCTGAATACGATGTCTTGCGAGATGAAGGCGAGGCCTATGCCGCTCGACTCGCCAAATCAGGTGTACCCACGACTCATCAACGGTACGATGGCATGTTGCACGGCTTTGTTCATTCTTCCAACTTTTTCGACGCTGGCCTCAAGGCCATCAACGATATTGGTGAAACGGTCCGCCGTCATTTTGCCTGATCGGAACTTTCACCTCGGGCCAATCGCCGAGCGACGAAAAAAGCTACTTGCCGATGCAGTAGATTCTTTCCTGTCGTTTTCCATCGAGGCGATGTGCAACGCGCGGATAAATCCGACCTCCGCAAATGGTGGGAGTCGCAAAGACTTCGTCGCCGAGAGAATTCTCAGCAATCAATTCCATTTTCTCGGGATTCGCACGGTAGACGAAGGTTTTACCTTCCTCGTTGGAAGCATAGATCCGATCTTGAATCATGACAGGAGAAGCACTGAACGTGCCTCCTAGACGTTGCTTCCAGCGTTGTTTGCCGGTTGCGCTATCCCAACAGATGGCGACGCCTGCATCGGCCACAGCATAGAGATGACCATCACGAATCAGCATTGAAGGTACGTAAACTCGTGTTGTATTTTCCCATTCGATCTTTCCAGAACCGTCAGCACGAATCGCCGCAACATGGTTTTGTGGATATCCTCCACTCGAAAAAATACGTTCGCCATCAGTAACGGTCGAGGTCACACACTCGGTCGTGGCACCTTCGACTTCCCAAAGCGTCTTGCCAGTCGCTGGATCAAAACTCGACACCCGTTCGCATCCCGTAAGAAAGAGTTGATCTCGACCATCGACATGAAAAATCACTGGGGAGGGATAGTTTGGCATCTTAGGGCGTTCGCGACGCCAGCGAATTTCCCCGGTTTTTTGATCGAGGCCCGCTAAAGCGCCTCCACCTTTGTTATCGGCAGAAACGATCACCAGATCCTGATAGATCACCGGTGAGGCCCCATACCCCTGGTGCACGATGTAATCGGTGATTTTTTGCTGCCAAAGGATCTTTCCATCAAAGGTGAGAGCGGTTGTGTACACCGCACCATGACTCATGAAATTGACGAACAGTCTTTCTCCGTCAGTCGCCAAGGTTGTCGACGCATCCGAACTCTTTTTGTTGCTCTTCTTCGGCAAGCCGTTCTCGTGAATGACCGTCTTCCATTTGATCTGTCCTGTCTTCTGATCGAGGCAAAGGACAGATTGCGCCTGAGGTTCATTTTCCGCAGTTGCCAAGTAAATCGCACCGTCCAGGACAATGATGGATCCGTGACCTCGTCCGGGAATGTCCGTTGCCCACAGGATATTTTCGGACTCGCTCCAAGTTATTGGCGGATCTTGCTCGGGGTTCACGATGCCGGTCTGCTGCGGTCCACGCCAATTCGGCCAATCATCTTGCGAGATCTTACTCAACGACGACTCTTCCGCATTTACGCCGCAAGCCAACGAGAAGACCGCAAGCAGACTGATTACACGCATGAACGGTAAGAACCGAGAATTCATAGACACCTCAAAACGAAGCGAGAAATAATTAAATTCAGCGTTGGCTGGAGAAGGAGAAAAACATACCGACCAGGGTAGAGGCAAATAGTGCCATTAAGGTCGCTAAGAATGATAACAGAAAATAATCCTGATCTCTGCCAACGTTGTCCACAACCACAAAAGTTTTGAGGAAGGCATCGTTGAACAGGATTCCGGCGATGGTAGCCAGTAAGACGGGACTGGAGACGACAAAAACAAATACACTCACATGGATTTTCAAGGTCGACATGAAGAGCGGTACGATCAAAAACACAAGGAGAGCTGGTAACAGCGACAGGACCACCAGACGAGCCTCTCGCGGCAGAAAGAGAGTGAAGACTACAAGGGCGATCACAATAAAAAATGCCCTCACGAACAAACGTCGACGAGGTTTTTGTCGTTGTGGCGGCCGGATGGGGTAACCTGAGGCGACGATCCGGCGAGCAGGCTCCTTCAATCGTTCGAGCGAGGCTTCATACTCTCGTTGCAATGCCTGAAAACGTTCCGCATCCCCACCATGGTCGGGATGTAGATTTTGCGCCATTCGGCGATAGGCCGTCTTGAGATCGTCCTCAGTACAGTCCGGGCGACTTGCAAGAATTTGCAATTCATCGACGTCTGATGTTTTCGATGGATGAGACTGCATTTTGCCCGCAACACTAGACTCTGAGGAATATTTTTTTCTTGTAGAGCAAGTAGCAGATACCAACACTAAGGCTAAGTGAAAGCACGCTAATTACTAAGGGGCCCCAATCACCCATTGCCGTCAACATTGGTTGATGAATAACTCTCCGCACCAAGCCTTGAAAATCGATGATATTCGTCAGCATGTATATGGTAATCGAATTCATACCGATCCATACGAACGGTTGGGCCCATCGACTAAACTTTAGCACATCGATAACGGTGTAGAACAATGCGACTAACAGGTAACTCCAACCGGCGGCAAACAGGACAAACGACGACGTCCACAGTTTTTTGTTGATGGGAAACTGAAATCCCCATAGCCAGCCGGCGAGTAGACAACCGGCGCTAAGTGCCAGAAAGGTATAGATGCGTCGAGCCGGCGTCAGATTGGTATTCATGAGAATCATCCCGGCAAAGATCCCAAGAATACCACTGCCGACGGCCGACAGATTGCTCAGCAGCCCTTCAGGATCCCAATCTCCATCCCACTTAAACCCGGGCAGGTAATGGGTATCCAGATAATTTGCCAGGTTTTTACCTTCCTCAAAATTTCCGGCTCCGAATCCCGGCACGGGAATGAACGCCATCATGGCCCAATAGCCAAGCAACAGAATAGCGCAGGCAACGATCATTCCACGTAATCTCAAGTTCAAGAAGAGCAGGCCGCCGACGAGATAACAAAAGGCAATTCGCTGGAGGACACCGACAAATCTAAACATCTCGGGGTCGCCGTCTCGGCTTACTCCTCCGTAGTAGAAGAGGCCAATGAGGTAGAGCAAAGCGGCACGCCGAAATAATCGGATATACGCTGCTGACTTCCCTTCAATTTCGACGATTTTCGTCAACGAGAAAACCGACGAGGCACCGACCAGAAAGACGAAAAGCGGAAAGATGAGATCATAAAAATGGAATCCCGACCAAGGTACATGTTCCAATTGATCGGCGATCGCATTCAACCAACCGGCGTCGCTGATTGGTCGGAGTCCGTGCACCAGGCTGGAGGCACCGAGAATCCAAAACATATCGAAACCGCGCAACGCATCAATCGCCTGATAACGAATCTTTTTTGGCGCAGCTGTATTTGTTGGAATATCCAATTCTCACTCCACTTGATTCGACAGCGATTCCGACAACAGCATCAATTGGTCTGAGTTTGCAGAGTCAACATTTCCTGATAACGCCCGCCTTTTGCCACCAATTCTGCGTGGTTTCCGATTTCGATAACCCGACCGTCCTCAATCACGACGATACGATCGACGTGCGCGATTGTACTCAAACGATGGGCAATCACGAAACAGGTTCTTCCCTTCATCAGTTGCTGCAATCCATCCTGAATAAAACGCTCGCTCTCACTATCGAGGTTGCTCGTCGCCTCATCGAGGATCAGAATCCGCGGGTCAGCCAGAACGGCTCGAGCGATGGCCAGACGCTGGCGTTGGCCTCCGCTAAGTCGCACACCACGCTCGCCGATGAGCGTGTCATATTGCTGAGGGAGGTTGTCGATAAAATCGTCAGCACGGGCCATCCTGGCTGCTTCCAGAACTTCCTTAGTGGATGCATTCGCTTGAGCGTATCCGATATTTTCAGCGATGGTCCCATCGAAGAGGAACACATCCTGTTCAACAACCCCGAGCAAACGACGGTAGCTGGAGAGATCAATTGTGCGTAGATCCTTACCATCCAATTCGATACGTCCCTGTGTAGGGTTATAGAATCGAGCGACCAAATTACACAGCGTTGTTTTCCCAGAACCGCTGCGTCCAACGAGTGCGATGACTTCGCCAGCTTTGACTTCGAGATTAATATCTTTCAGGATCCACTGTTCGCTTTCCGGATATCGAAAATCGACGTCGGCGAAGGTAATGGCACCAGTCACCTCATGGTTATTGATGAGACTTCCTGCTTCTTGTCGACCTGCTTCCAGTGGTTCGTCGAGCAGAGTAAGAATCCGATCGAGTCCAGCGAGGTTATTCTGGAACAGCGTGGCACTGTTTGCCAGTGCCGCGATGGGCCCTAGCAGCATGGTGAGATAGACCAGAAACATGGTCAAGTCTCCGAGAGTGATCTGCTCCTGCAGGACTTGATAGCCTCCGTAAATCAACAAACCGGTCGTCGCCAATGGCACCAACGTATCCCAAATCAGATCGATACCGCGGGTCCACCACCAGACGAAAAGAGACTGCCGGACCATGAAATTGTTGCCGCGCACGAAACGACTGTTCTCACTTCGCTCCCGGTTGAAGGTGCGAACCACGCGCATCCCACCAAAGGCCTCAGTGGCATGGCTATCGATTTCCTGTCGCTGTGCACGCACATCTTTGAAGATCGGTCGAATCCGCGTCACCCAGGTCCGATGGGTAAAGAAGACGACCGGCAAGATCAGGATTCCGCCAAGCATAAGCCGCCAATCGACGACAACTAGGATCAAGAGACTTCCGACAAGTTGCACAATTGCCCGCCAAGGGTTGTACAACATGCTGAAGATCAGGTCGCCAACACCACCGGCGTCGTCCCGCAAAATGCTCGCGGTTCCTCCAGATTTCAATTGATAGACTCGGTGCAGTGGAAGACGTACCGCGTGTTCAAAAACCCTGCGGCGAACAAGCATCTGCATTTTGTTGACTGCTTTTGTCGCAAACCATCTTCCCCATAGATGGACTAACGAGGAGACCAAGGCAACGATCGCCACAACAACGCCGATCGCAAACAAAAGATGCAAGCGTTCCTCCGCCCCTGGCCAAGTTACGACGAGCCAATGCGGTAGGGGCTGCTGGGTCAGAACATAGTCGACCACCAACTTGGTACCGGCCGGAGGCAGTAGTCGGAGTATCGTTCCAAAGGTGAGCGTAACCAGGGAGAAAATAATCGAGGTCCGCAACGGTCCTAGCAGTTTAAAGAACGCAGTCAATAGATCCCAAAAGGAACGCTCACGATGCCTCACCTCACTCTGATCAATCGGGGCATAATAGCTGCCGCTGCGGTGACGAGCCTTACGTTTGGCCTGATATTCCAGATAACGAGTGCGGCTGGAATCGTGTCTCGGCAAAGTCGGATTGGAGTCGGACATAGGGAGATGACTGGGATGATCCTGAAGGTAATCCTTTAGCTTGTAGGATGCGGCCCATTGAATCAATGCCCTCAAGAGGAGATGTGTGCTGGCACCGGCAGAAAATCAAGTGCGGTACGCCAAAAACACGAAACAAGCTAGGATGGGCACTGGAAAATTCAAACACTTAAACATGTCCCATGGACTTATCGCTCGTCTACGATCTGCTCATCATCCTCACAGCGGGCCTCCTCTCAGGGCTGGTCTGTAAACGTCTGCGCGTACCGACTCTGATCGGCTACATGCTGGTGGGGGTCTTGATTGGCAACGGCGGCCTTCAGCTGATTCGCGAGCGGAGCCACGATATCGAGTCGCTCGCGGAGACCGGAGTCTTCCTTTTGCTATTCGCAATCGGCCTGGAATTCTCACTCGATGAACTCTGGAAACTGGGCCGACATTTGTTGGTGGGTGGCAGCATTCAGATGGGATTGGTGATCGCTCCTGTAAGTTTTCTCCTGAACTTATTGGGCTATAGCTGGCAAACCTCGCTTCTATTGGCTTCGGCTTTTGCGTTCAGTTCCACCGTCCTGGTGTTCAAGACTCTATCAGATTGGGGGCGTTCCAGTTCTGCACCCGGTCGCCGAGCAATCGGGATTTTGCTTTTTCAGGACGCAGCGTTGATTCCTCTCTTGTTGGTGATCCCGTTACTTTCTGGCGAAAATGATCAAATCAAGTCTGCACAAGTCATCCAACTGTTTCTAACCTCATTTCTATTTGTCGGTTCGGTGATCTTCATGCGATGGCTGCTGTCACGTTGGGTAATTCCAACTTTGGCGAGCCTTCGGAGTCCGGACAGCGTTGTCTTGGCGAGTGTTGTTTTGCTCGGTGGTGTGACAATGGCCGCCTTTCAATTCGGCTTACCTCCAGCAGTCGGAGCCTTCGCTGCTGGGCTGATGCTTAGCGGAACCCGTTGGACCGCCCAAATCGACGCTCTCGTGCTACCTTTTCGCGAAACATTCGCAGTTGTGTTTTTCGTCAGCCTTGGCATGCTCTTGGATCCTAAGACCGTCTTCGGACAACCCGTCGTTTTTGTGACGAGTTTGATTGTGCTGATCGCACTCAAAACAATCGCAGCGACCATTGCACTTCGACTTACGGCGTTATCCTGGAAGTCCTCATTTCACATGAGTCTCGGATTAGCTCATGTCGGGGAATTCGCCTTTGCCCTGGTTACGATTGCTTTCCAGGCAGGACTCGTGACCGCACCACAGGCTCAACAATTTGTTGGTTTATCTCTCCTATCATTGATGATATCTCCTTTATTGTTATCACGAGCGATCAAGCAAACAGACGCACCCAGTCAAGCTACCGAGACCCGGCGAGAAAATTTGGCGATTAAAAGTCGTTCAGCCTTAGTGGTGGGCTTGGGCCCTATTGGCCGACAATTGGCCTCACAATTGGAAACCGCCGGCTACGATGTCTGCTTGATCGATCGGAGCCCGCTGAATCTTCAACAGTTTGCTCAGCAAGGTTTCCGCACGATCGTTGGAGACGCTTCCGAATCGGATGTCCTGGAACGGGCAGAGATACGCCACACTGGCATTGCGATCATTAGTATTGCGATCGATACCGATGCACTGTCGATTGTCCGACAATTGCGGCGTCTGAATCGAGATGGCGAGATCTTCGTGCGTTGTCGATTCCAGTCAAATGTTCGCCTATTTAAAAAGCTAGGCGCATCTTTTGTGGTCAGCGAGGAGACACAGGCTCTCGATGCGCTCAGCAAACTGCTGCGGGAGGTCACACCGAATCACAAAGATTCGTAACTCATTTCGTAGCCGCCCCTGGACCTCTGTCTCGCTCGCCACCCTTTCTAAGGGTCAACTTTCTCTCGAGCTCATGCTATTTCAGGCTCCTTCTCACCATTTATTTTTTTTTGCGAAACAGAGCCGCCCCCTCGGGGTTACCTCTTTATGGAACGACGGTTTGCATAAGAGCGATGAGCCTCCACGAGAGGATCGACTGCTTGCAGAGGAGGAGGCCATGAACTCACATCAAGCTCAGCTTAGCTCATCTCACAGTCCGATTGAGCTCTTGAAACGTGTGCGGAAGGGTCAGCCGCAACAGCTCGGTGCTCTTTTGGAAATCTACCGAAACTATCTTTATTTGTTGGCGGACAGCCAACTCGATCGTAAGCTGCGAGCACGATCCAGTCCTTCCGACATCGTTCAAGACACGATGTTGGAGGCTCATCGAGACTTTCATCAATTCCGGGGTGGCTCGGAAGGCGAATTCATCCGTTGGCTGCGACAAATTCTGGTCAACAACCTTTCACGATCGATTCAGATGCACGTCTTGGCCGAAAAACGAGACATTCGTCGGGAAGTCCCTCTGGAACAACTGCACGCAAGTTTCGAGCGTTCGACGGTGCGATTACGTGCTGTGTTCGATGGGCGGGAAGAGTCCCCTAGCTCAAATGCTTCACGTCGCGAGCGAGCAGTCCTGTTGGCGGACATCATGCGGCGACTTCCACCTGACCACCGCAACGTCTTGCTGCTACGAAACATGCAGGGTCTACGTTTCGATGAAGTTGCAACGCAGATGGAGCGATCGGTACCCGCAGCAAAAATGCTCTGGATCCGAGCGATCAAACAGCTCAGAACCAGGCTCAATCAGCGCGAGACAGGTTGATGGATTATTTGGGTACGAAAAGCTCGAATCAGCAGGAACGGCTCGCCGAAGCCTTAGACGAGTATCTGTGTGCGGTCGAATCCGGTGAATCAATCGACATGAGCGAGTTACTGATTCGTTACCCAGATCTATCGGAAACCTTGCAAGAATACCTTCCCAGCCTGGCCTGGCTCAGGGCAGGATTCGCGGATCTGAACGATCTCGATGCGCCAGCGTGGACCACTGATTTTACGAGTCCTCCGCGTCGACTGGGCGACTATGAACTACTTCGGCAAATCGGGCGAGGTGGTATGGGTGTCGTTTACGAAGCGCAACAACAATCTCTAGATCGTCGGGTCGCCCTCAAGATCCTGCCCTTTGCGTCGATGCTTGACCGAAAACAGATCCTGCGTTTTCAGAACGAAGCACGAGCGGCAGCGCAGTTACAACACCCGAATATCGTCCCGATCCACGGCGTAGGCTCCGACCAAGGAGTCCACTTCTATGCCATGCAATTAATTAACGGCCAGTCATTGCGACAGGTCTTGGAAAACCGCAGCCTCGCCGACGAACAGAAGGCAACGTCAAAGCCAGAGTCTGTCCACCAAAGCATCAACACAGACGCAATCTCGGACGCAACATCTCAATCAGCATACGGCAAACATGTTCACGGAATCCGCGATACTCGTGCTATGACGCAACTCGTTGTACAGGCGGCCGACGCGTTACAAACGGCCCACGAATGCGGCATCATTCATCGAGATATCAAACCATCCAATCTCCTGATCGATGAGAATAGAAAACTGTGGATCACCGATTTCGGACTTGCTAGTTCATCGATGGACGACGGGGTCACTGCCACGGGCGACATTATCGGTACGCTACCCTACATGAGTCCGGAGCAGGCAAGCGGTCAATCAACGCTGGTCGACCACCGGACTGACGTTTATTCTCTCGGGGTCACTCTTTACGAACTGCTCACGAATTGCCGTCCCTTTGAAGGCACAAATCACAATGACGTTCTGCGTCAGATCGAGAGTGGCGAGTGCAAGGGAGTGCGGCATTGGACCCCTTCGATCCCCAAAGATCTTGAAAACGTGGTTGCCAAAGCAATGGCGACGGATCGAGAAGAGCGCTATGCATCAGCACGAGAGATGGCCGATGATTTAGAGCGTTTTCACCAGGGCATTCCGACTGTCGCTCGCCCACCTTCTACGGCCCAAAGGATCACGAAGTGGGCGCGCCGACATCAGACAAGTGTTTTAGCGGCGATTGCTGTCGCGATGCTCTCCATCGCATCGCTCACAACAGGCATCATCGTCCTTTATCAGGAACGAGCGGAAACCGCTGCAGCCTTGGCGACATCTCAGGCCAATGAAAACCTGGCCGAGCAGCGACTGGTGTTGGCAAAACGAAATCTGGAAGAGGCCAGATCGGCGGTTGATACTCTTGGCACACGAGCGGCCGAACTATTGAGTCATGTGCCACGCACCGAGTTCGCCCGTCGGAATCTTCTTGAAAGTGTGCTGCACTATCACGAACGCCTGCTAATCCAACAGAACGATTCTCCACAACTACGAACAGATAAGGCGATGACCCACGCCAAAATGGGCGCAATCAACGAACAATTAGGAGACGACCAACGGGCATCGGAGCAGTATGAAATCGCCTGCCAACTATTTACGGAATTGCTCGACATGGCAGAAGACAACGACCAGTACGGTCGCGAAGCAGCCAGACTCGCAACCTGCCTCAACAACCACGCTCTGGTCATTGCGAGACTTGGGCGCACCGATGATGCCAAGGCCAGGATCGCCAAGGCGATCAAAACACTACAAACCTTAATCACGGAAACCCCGGAGCAAAGCGACTTGCAACGAAGCCTGGCAACCTCGTGGAACAATCTCGGGATCATTCAAGCAGATCATGATACAGCAGCAGCTCGTGAATGCTATCGATCGGCAATAAAAATCCTTGAGCAGCCGGCTTCAGCTGCTCAAGACAACTCAGAACGACTCCTGACTCTCGCCACCGTTTTTCGCAACCTCAGCCTGCTCGTTAAAGCAGATCATCTCGAAGAAGCGATTCGATGGAGCCAAGAATCGATGAAGCTCTATGAGAAACTTGTCGAATCAGAACCCACCGATCTGGAATACAAGGCGCACCTCGCAAACAGCTATTCAGGCTTAACATCGCTCTTGTCGAAACGACCCATGGAAAACATGGACAAATTGCTCGAAACCTACGCCGATGCTGAGCAGACGCAGAGAGAGCTGATTCAACGCGAACCTTTCCGAATCGATCGCCGTCGCGAACTAGCAATTACGCTAAACAATCGCGGACTGATGGAAACTCGATTACAAAGATTCGAGGCAGCTGAGAAATCCCTTCAATCGGCGATTACCACCCAAGAGCAAATTCTGGAAGAAGTGCCGGGTGACCTTACGGGCACAAGCCAACTTGGCGGAATGCACAATAACCTCGGCATGGTTTATCAGTTGCAAGGCCAAGACAAACGGGCGGCTGAGTCCTATCTTTCCGGAATTCATCTCCTTCAGATCGCTTATACCAACGCACCCGACGTTCAGCGTTTTCGAAATCATTTGAGCCGAACTCTCTACAACTACGGTCGCGTACTACGCCAACAAGGGTCGATGAATCAGGCAGCTCAAACAGCGATCCGACGCCGAAAACTCTGGCCTAACAACGCCAAGCAGTTAATCCGCGTTTCAGAAGAGATTGCCGAGGCCATTCAATTCATGCCTGGCCAACGACGCTCTCGTTATCAAAGAGAAATCAACGAGACGCTGCGACTTGCGATCAACGCCGGTTGGAAACCCGACGAAACAATCATGGCGACAACCGTGTACGAGGTCATGCACACAGAACCGGTATTTCGGCGACATGTGCATCAACTCGAGAGGCATCCTGTTCCGAACGAAAACACCATTGCGAGTGAGGAAGAACCATGAAGTCTTTTACCACGAAGCGACTGGAAACTGGTCGGCAACCGAGAAGAATTATGGCTTGGGAATCGTTGGAAGAACGTCGGCTTCTCACCGTCACAGCGGCAACTGATGGCCAATTGGCCGCCCCAGACCTTCCCTCGGAGACAGGAACAGAGCACGTAATCTTCAACTCAGAACGCATGGAGGAGGACCGGATCAAATGGGGAATTGATCAAGCTGTCGAAGGCATGATCGCCATGGATGTAGACGCGGACCGTGTGATGGAATCAGCACCCGGTATTGTCCCAGTGGACACTGTCTTAGCGGATATCGAAGTTGAGGTAAAAGCGGCGATGGGATGCGCAATGGCGTTGGAGATTATCGAGTCCCCGCTGAGCGTTCGCTCCCTACCAGTGTCATCCGACAACTCACCGATGGAGGAATCAGAACGGGCAGCATCAGCTCAGCCATTAACACCCATGGCGACCGCTGTCGTAACGATTTCGACATTAGCATTGTCTTGCGGTGGTCCTAAAATCCTAAAAAATGCTGAGCATCGCCTCAATCATCAGGAAGCTGCGATCGCTCATCATTCCCGCAAAAAGGTGGATCCCTGAGTTCGTTCGGATTCCGGCGCACCCCGCGGCAACTCAAATGTCGCATCGCTCCTGCAGGTCAGCTAGAATACGCTCAACCCCAAGGAGAAATGACAATGCGACATCTCGCTCGATTACTCACTCTACTGTTCGTTAGCTTCTACAGTTACTCGAACGTTGGGGCCGAAGAGCCCAAGCTCCAACCCATTCCAGATCGCCTGGTCGTACTCACCTTCGACGATGCGAATAAGTCGGATCGAACGTTTGTCGCCGACATTCTCAAGAAACACGGTTTCGGCGCCACCTTCTATGTGAGTGAAGGGTTGGGTTTTCTCAAGAACAAGCAGCACTATACAACCTGGGACGAAATACGCGAACTGCATGAGATGGGATTTGAAATCGGCAACCACACTCAACACCATCGCAGTGTCACGAGCATCAATGGCGAGCAATTGAAGGAGTCGGTGCGTCACATCGAGAAACGTTGCCAAGAAAACAACATTCCAGTTCCGGTTACCTTTTGCTATCCCGGGTTTGGACACAACGCCGAAGCCGTAAAGGCTCTCGACGAATCCGGCTTTCTTTTTGCACGGCGCGGCGTTCGCCCCGAATGGCAGGACAATGGCGAGGGATCTCGCGGCCCAGCCTATGATCCCCAAGTCGACCATCCACTTTTGATTCCATCGACCGGCTACGATGGTCCCGATTGGAAACTTGACGATCTCAAATGGGCAGTTGACCAGGCTCGAGACGGAAAGATTGCGGTGCTGTGTTTTCACGGCGTTCCCGCCTTGGACCACCCTTGGGTAAACACCGATCCCAAAGACTTCGAGATCTACATGCAATATCTCAAGGACAAGCAATGCACGGTTATCGCCCTACGTGACCTCGTCAAATACGTCGACCCGCAGCAACGTCCGGCAGATCCGTATGCCCCCATCCGCCAACGGATCGAAAGCAAAAAACGATCTTCTGAGTAAATGCTCGCGAGCCCATCAGGGATGCTCGAAACGGTAGATACCATTTAATGGCGGACTCCCTCGAATGTCGTCCGAGTCTCAACCGCCTTCGTTTTCATCAATTCCGGATATCTACGGACCTTACCCCGGATCCAGGTGCTCCGCAAAGAATTCGTAGATCACTTCATTCGAGTCGGCGTTTGGCGCATGCTCGCGTCGGTTTGTCATTGCGACTCGATCGGAAAACCCTAGTAAGCGGTTGACCTCAACGCTGTGATTTAGCGCCTGCCAACGTTCAGGTGGATCTTCGGATCCTCCCGAAACGAGAAAAGGTCTCGGCGCCATGAGCGCGTGCAATTCATGCAGGTCTCGTCCCTCTGCAACGAGCTCCGGATACAAACCTTGAGCGGGATTATCGGGAGTGATGACTCCTCGCGTGCGCCACGGCTGAGGGTGATACCCCAAATACCAGGGCTCCCAATAATTGACACTCGGACGTGCTTCGTCAAAAACAATACCTGGATCCGACCAGGCCGCACAAGCAAATTTATCGAAGAGGCAGGAAGCAAACATCGCCCATTTACCACCGAAGGAATGGCCAGCAATTCCAATCCGGTGACGATCCACCTCCGGCTGATCAGCCAAAACGTACCAGGCATTCGCAGCCGCGTAGGCCAACATCGACAGCGGTTGTACCTGTGCGTTAGCCAAAGAGGGATGGTAAAGCGAATACGTCTTCTGGGCGGTTGCTTCCGAAGTTCCTAACGAAAGCGTCGCGAATCCACGCCTTGCCAATTGAATAGCGAAATCACGATTCGGCTTTCCTTGGCCGATTGCCGTCTCAGGCTCGTAATACACCGTTACGACCGCAGGTCGTGGAGCTTTCGCATCGGGGATTAAGAGATATCCCGTCGTGTATTCATTGGGTGTCCAACGAAAACGAAGCCGACGCTCCTGGAAATTCTCACGACGTTTGGATTGCAACGTT
This sequence comes from Planctomycetaceae bacterium, assembly GCA_002723275.1. Lineage (GTDB taxonomy): Bacteria > Planctomycetota > Planctomycetia > Pirellulales > Pirellulaceae. The sequence continues at coordinate 45,439 of PBNZ01000003.1, read as the reverse complement.
TCGACTTGAGGTTCGACCATCAATGGCGGCCAGTCACCGAGTCGCTCCATCCATTCATTTCGCAACTCCTTTCGCCAACAAGCCCATTCATCGGGAGTCTTGACTTGACTCCCATCCGCACGTTGCAGAGGTGAACGGAAGCTACCGAAATCGTTCTTCCATTTTGCGGGCGGATGACAATACCACTTCGCCGAGGCAGGTTGACTTACTTTCTGGAGTTGTTGCTCAGACCGACGATTGGGATTCTTCCACTTTAGCTTCGCAACAAAAACACGATTATCGCTCCCAAATTTTTTCACGCCAATCGGCTGCATCCACTCGGTAACCGTCACCCAAGTTTCGTGCGGCGAAATATCCACCACTCCAAAATTCCCGAGCCTCGCTCCATGTTCAGGAACAAGTATCTGTTCACTGGTACGCTCTACGCACAAACGTTTCGGATTAACACGTCCCATGAATAGTGGCGCTCGATGCCGGAACACATGATCATTATCAGCTCCACGTCGAGTGTAGACGAGATAGAGATTTTCATGATGGGTCACCCAATGTTGCTGCGTGTTATAGCTGCCGAGATCCTGGTCGTTGTCGAATAACCAACGGCGCGGCTGCGAATACTCCAACCCATCCTCGCTCACACTCACATAAGCATGGCGATCATTTCTCATCGTCAGATAATATCTCCCCTTAAAATAGGTCAGCGATGGTTCAAAGAGGCCACGATCCACCGCAATTGTCATTTCATTTCCATGACGTACGTACCTAAGACAACTCCCATCCCAACGACAGTGCGCAACGGTGACTGAATACTGTTTGCTTTGGGGCTCTTTAAAGTAAAGCGGCAGCAACATATCCCCGCCAGGTAAATCAACCCGCTGAACGCTTCCCGAACCGGCAGATCGAAATTTAGGGAACTGAGGCAGTTCGACGGTGCCCCAGTTCTGCCAACGAGATCGCTCAGGATCGAACACTGCATAGGCGATTCCTCTTGGCCGAACAGATGTCACACGATGATTGCGATACCAGACCGTCTGCCCGATCCCCAATAGGTGTCGGCTTGAGGCGTGCCATTTTGGAACGAAATCGCAGACGGTCGTCTCATCGCCAGCCTGCAATAACTCTGGGGCAATCTTCGCACCCGTCGGCAGCTCCGTGACATCCAGGGATTCAACCCGTTGTCGAGCAAACGAAGGAATCTCTTTCGGTTGGCTCCATATTTGGCCACCATCTTCCGTTGTTGTTTCATGAAGGGCGTAAAAAATATCCGAACCGCTGAGCAACAGCTTTTGCATCGTCATGATCACACGGGGAAGATCAAGTTCTGACGATTCATCGGAATTGGCAGGAACAATGCCAGCCCGCGCGTGCACCCAGCAGGTACTTCCATCGAACCCGTCATGAGCAACGGTCAATTCAGTTTCAACCGTATCGGCTACTCGCCCGAGAACAACGCCCGGCAGCAGGATTCCGGCTGCGGTGAGCTGAGGGAGAGTCTGCTTGATGAAGGCACGTCGCGACTGCGTCATATTTCATCTCCGCGGATCAATGTCAGAAAAAAAGGGTAACAGATTGGGCATGTTTTTGCATGCAATACCGAATGAGGCTGACGTACATCGAGACCAACGACTCACAACTTACCGAAATAAATTCGTTTTGATACGATGTGATCGACAAGATGGCCAACGAGGTAGAGGCGAACGCGTCGGACATGCCTGCTTGGATCTGCCCACCTAATGGGGTTACAAAGTTTCAGCACAGCCGTTCGTCGCTCACATCATCGCGACCGTTTCCCCAACCCAATATCTCGACGAATTGGGATCCAGTCGAAGTAGTTCAAAACTTGATTTCCAAACCCATCAGCCCATTGATTTTTCACCCATTTCGGGAGTCCAACCTTGAAAACCATGATTGACCGCCTCGCATGCCTCTTCTTCGGCGTGTTTGTCGTTACACCAGCTTTTGCCCAGTCCACTCCCCTACCCTCGTGGCATGACGGACCAACGCGAGACAACATCATCAACTTCGTTGAACGGGTGACCACTCCGGGTCATCCCGACTTCGTACCAGAGAATGAACGCATTGCCACCTTTGACAACGATGGCACACTCTGGTGTGAGTTTCCGGTCGTCCAATTAGCTTTTGTTTCCGCAAGCCTTCAACAGATGCTACCGAACCACCCGGAATGGAAAGAGGATGTGGCAGTTCAAGCAGTTCTGGATAACAACCTGGACTACTTCTTAAAAAACGGCGAACAAGAGTTGGCACGCATGTTGGCGTTAACCCATTCCGGTATGACTCGAGAAGAATTCAGAGAGCGGGTTGGCGAATTCTTTAGAGCCGCGAAGCACCCGAAATACAATGTGGCAGTTACGCAAACGGCCTACCAACCGATGCTGGAATTGCTCAATTACCTCCGGTCGAAAGGTTTTCAGACATGGATCTGCACTGGCGGTGGCGCTGAATTTGTGCGAGTGATTTCAGAAAACACTTACGGCATTCCAGCTCAACAAGTCATTGGCAGCATCGGCGGCTGGAAATTCGAAAATCGTGACGGCAAAAGCGTCCTCGTCAAAACGCCCGAGTTGCTGCTCAAGAATGATAAAGAAGACAAACCGGTCGGGATCGCGATTCAAACGGGCGGAACACCGATCTTTGCCTGCGGCAATGTGCGATCTGGGGGGGACATTGCAATGCTGGAAATGGCTCGCAACAACTCTCGCCCTAACTTTCAACTGCTGATCCATCACGACGATGAAGAACGCGAGATTGCCTACGGCGAGAAAGACAACGCTTCTCTTGAAGCAGCGAAAGAACAAGGTTGGCAAGTCGTCAGTATGAAGAATGACTGGAAGACAATCTTCCCATTCCAAAAAGAGGCTTCCAACGATCGATAATGCCGGCTTGGTCCAGCAGCAAAAAACCGCTCTAAACCTCGGGTTCAGAGCGGTTTGATCGAGACCATGCTCAGCGATAACTGAAGCGTTGTAACCTTATTCGACGTCGATGGTCACGTGCTTTAAGTCACCCGCATATCGACTGTTTCAATGGGGCCCCAACTGTTGTCCAAGAACAGGGGAGCCACGATGACAGGCGACATCCGCACCTTCATCAATTGAGAATTGACTTGGAATCATCGAATCGAGTTTCGCGGTGACGGGGGATTGTCCATTCACGTTCAACGAGGTAACTCCGCCCTTCCCCATACCGCCTCCATCGTACTTAAAGTCGACAACAATGGTGTTATTCCCCTTTTTTAAAGGTGATTTCGACTTCAAGACGGTGCGATTTTTGAGGTTATTGTAGACATAACCTGCGTGGCCATCCTCAACGAAGATAGCCCATCCACCGAAGCGTCCGCCTTGCGCCATCAAGACTCCTTCGTTGTGATCCGCATCGACGACGTCAACCTCAACGGTCACCTTACTAGAACGGTTCTTCACATTGATCAATGCATTCTCGTTCATGTTGATTGCTCCTGGATAAAGCGTGAGTGACTTTCGATCCCCCATAAGAGTTGGGCGTCCTACGACTTCGGGCAGCAATCGTTCGAGCAGCCGATCGTCTAAGGGAAATACACCGTTTGCTTCGGCTTCTTCCAAAAACTTCTTCTTCATCCGTTCAAGTCGTTCGGGATACTTGTCCGCCAAGTCATTGGCGAGACTGGAGTCGGCATGGGTGTCGTAGAGCGGCCAACTCTTGCGCTAACGGCATCTTCGCCTTGCTCGGATCAATCTCTTTGGATGCCGGGTTTCGAATGTCAGGAAATGGCAAGCTCTTGCGATCCTTCGAAGTCAACTTCTGTGCCGAAGCTTCACTGTCACCAGCTTCAACCGATCGATCCAAGTTCGAGAAAATCCCGAGTCCGACCAAAAGTAGAATAGCCATCAATATCCAAGGGGTACGTGCGTGGAGTGTCATCCGAGTCCCTTTCAACGTAGAAATCCAGTGAGAACAATTCGCTCATTTTGAATTCAAACGACGACTGTAAAAACGAATTCGCAAACGACAAGGGGCGCAATGTCGGCATGCGGAAATCCAATTCTCGCTGAAAAACTCAAATACCGAGTAAAGCGAGAATCGCTTTTGCATAAAGGCTTGCAAATCGGTGAATCATTCGATGAAATCCACATCATCGTTCTGGTAAAATTGAGTGCCAGTTGCTACCCGCCACAATGGGGGCTTGCCTGCAGCGTCTGATTCCTATTCAAGTGTCACGATCATTTTCATGGAACGAAATATGTTGTTTGAACGATCCCGTGAGCCCCTCCGCTCTCAACGTTCTGTGTTTCTCGCTCAAGCGAATGATTGGCATTGCGTTGTTGTTTTCTCCGCCATGATCTTCATCGGATCGATCACAACAGCTGAGGAACTTCAGATCACCATCACAGATTCAGACGGACGAATCATGCCAGCGCGAGTTCACATTCGCGACGCGGCGGGTGAGATCGTGAAGACGATGGATCATCCATTTTGGCACGATCATTTTGTCTGCCACGGACAAGCCAAGTTATTCGTTTCCCCTGGCATTTACAGCTGGGAAATCGAGCGAGGTCCAGAATACAAACGAGCCAACGGGACGATTCAGGTCAACGCTGGACAAGCAACATATCTTGAACATCAACTTCCACGCATTGCTTCGCTAAGACAGGAAGGTTGGTTCAGTGGCGACCTGCATGTACATCGGTCGGTGAATGACATCAAGCTTTTGATGCAGGCCGAAGATCTCGACTTCGCACCGGTGATTGACTGGTGGAATGCACCTGCACCGGACGCCCAATTCGCTACCCAAACGGAGTTTCGTTTCGACAACAATAGGGTGTACTGCATCGGAGCTGGGGAAGACGAAAGGGAAGGTGGTGCGTTGCTATACTTTGGCCTCAAGAAACCGTTGGACCTGACAGTACGTTCCCGCGAGTTTCCATCTCCCATTCATTTTGTCCGACAAGCAAAAGACCAGAACGCTGAGGTTTGGATTGACATTGAAAAACCTTTTTGGTGGGACGTGCCGACGTGGCTAGCGAGCCAACAGATGAAATCGATCGGGTTGGCAAACAATCACATGAATCGCTCGGGGATGTTTGAGAGCGAAGCGTGGGGACGCCCACGTGATACTCAGCGATTACCGGCTCCTCAGGGAAACGGACATTGGACACAAGAGATTTACTATCACATTCTGAACACAGGAATTCGACTTCCTCCGTCTGCAGGTAGCGCATCTGGAGTCCTGCGAAACCCAGTCGGATATAACCGTGTCTATGTTCATCTCGGCGATCAAACGCTTTCTCGACACCGATGGTTCTCCGCGCTTGAGCAAGGTCGTTGTTTTGTTACGAACGGTCCCCTGTTGCGAGTGAAAGCCAATGGATCCTGGCCCGGCCGATCTCTACAAATCGAACAAAAACCCTTGACCGTCAAACTGGACATTGAAGTCACCTCGAACGATCGGATTTCGCGCATTGAAATCATCCAGAACGGGCGAATCACCAAGAGCATCCCCTGCAGCGATGCGCTCGACCAGAAGTTTGATACACAGATTGAGGTCCGAGAACCAGGATGGATTTTGGTACGAGCTATGACAAACGTTGCGGAGACATTTCGTTTCGCATCAACAGCTCCCTGGTATATCGAAAGCCCAAACACGACTCACCGAATCAGCAAACGCTCAGCAGAGTTCTTTCTTGACTGGGTCAATGAAAGAATCACCAAAGTCAATTCGAATCTCACAGATCAAGAAGAGTTGACCAGCGTCTTAGAGTGGCATCTCAACGCAAGAAGATTCTGGCTCGAGAAACGGGCAACCGCCAATGCGGACTAGCGTTCGACTCGCGGCCCCCTAGGCAAGGGCGATTTATTTTGGTCGTGATCGTCATGTACTTCGTCAATGACCGGTCGCGTCGCTCGAGCCATCGCAAGTATGTCGCGGACCTCACGAGAATCGACAATCCGCTTTGGATGGGGAATACTTCCTGAGTTATTCGCATTTGAATGGGTTTGAGAGTGCATCGAACCAAAGCCGGATCCGACACACTGATCCTGCATATTCATCGCCGTCGTCAATTCGTTTAGGCGATCATCATCGACCTCTTCGATTAAGTCGATGACCTGAGTGACCTCAGTCCAAAATGCGTCAACATTCTTCTCAGTTCTGACGTTACCTGCATGCTCCGATGTTGTCTCGCATTCATGGTGAATCCGTTTCAACTCAAATGTACAGAATGGATCACCTCGATTCACACAAGTCACTTGCCGCACATCGATGGACTCGGGAAAGACAGGTCCCAGCCCGCGTACAATCCCATCGGCAAGCGCACACAAACCTCGCCGAGAAGAGTAAACCACCTGGAGCGTCGAATCATCGAGACGAAAGGACTGAATCCTGGCAGGCTCATCTCCCGTCGATTGGATCCGCACTGTGCGGTGAATCAAAGATTCGACGTTAGCGAGTAATTCAAATGACTTCCAGTCAGGATGAGTCATGTTGCTGGCGATTGCGACTGCTCTCCTGCCGCAAAAAGACCGATCTCAACAAGCAATTCGTCGCGTTAACAGTCGAGTAAACCGCGAGCCGCCGTCAGAATTTCGAGAACTGCTTCGTCTGGATAAGTCGCAATTGGAGACAACACGAGCCCTGTCTGGCCCGACCGTTCTAAGATCACAGATCAGGCTGCTTCTCCGTGGGTGACATCCATAAACTTTTTTACGATACAACAAACGAATCCGTGCATAGCCTATTCAAGTCGATGCCATCAACGAAGACGACGATTCCTCGATCAAATTCAAGTTCCATGAAGATTGGCGGTGGAGGATAACGTGTGGCAGAGAATTCGATCACGATTGAATCTAAAATCTCCTGCTTTCGCAGCCTCTAATTCTTTACTCGAAATCTAGACCAATCCCACCACGGAATTATGTTAATTTCCCGCGTTTCGTGAGCATTTCGATTCATTTCCATCCCACGTCCAGAGCCCCCACAGCTGATTGTTTCAACCGGTAAAACTGGACACCCCATGGGAATTGAACCTTCGACACGAATCGATTTCCCGTTGGCTCGAATGCGGAGAAGTTTCGAAAAATTGTTGTCCGAGACGGCAAAGTGGGGCAAACCGCATTGCCGACTCTCGTAACAGAACATCAGCAATTCCGATTGGATCTACTTGAAATCAATACGCAGCATCGATCGCATTGGCATTTCGAGGAGAGCGGGAATTGACGGAACACATCCCATCAAGAATTGTTAGAATCACGGGACATTCATCCTGAAAACTAACCCTGATTTGGAGAGAAGATACATGTCGTTTGTCCAACTGCCGCTCGCCATGCTGATGACCATCGGCCTGCTCTCAACGGTTCTAGGTGAAACCAAACCCTTTGGAAACAAGCTGCCTGTCATTCCCGGCAAAATCGAAGCAGAACACTTCGATCTCGGCAAAGCTGGCGTCGCCTATTACGACGTCGACGAGAAGAACCTCGGCGCAGATTATCGCGAACCGACTCAGGTTGATATTGAAAAGCGGAGTGACGCCTCGAATGGACATGGACTCGGATGGACCAAAGCGGGCGAGTGGCTGTGGTACAGCGTCGACATTCGTAAGGCCGGTAAATACTCGATAACGATGCCGGTCGCCTCCAACAAACAAGGTGGAAAATTCCATCTCGAAATCGACGGCAAGAATATTACCGGACCGATCGTGATACCAGACACGGGGGGTTGGGACAAACTGAAAGTCATCAAGGTCGAAAACGTTTCCCTGCCCAAAGGCAAGCATCGAATCAAAATGGTGATGGATGAAGTTGGAGCATCCAACAGCATTGGCGACATCGATTATTTGCTATTCGAGCTACAGCCGTAGAACAGGATTCGCGTCGACGATCGGCATTGTGCGAAGCCGGAGGTGTCAACGTTGTACCGGAGCTCCCTGCCAACGGTACATCCAATAGACTTTCCCGGCCGGGGGGCTAAATCGCCCTTGTTCTATCGCCGCCACGACTTCGTCCAGAATCACCGGTTCCTTGTCGGAAACCGTTGTCGGATCGACACGAGATAACCGCACCAACCATTCACCAGGCAAACGCCCGAGTGCTACTTGGATGTATTGTGCATCAGCCTTGTTCCAACTGAACTCTTTGATCGCCTTCGCTTTTCCAGCGACACGAAGCTCTATAGCAACGGCACGGTAGAATTCTTCGGGTGTTTGGTATTTGTCGCGGTCCTCGACTCGATCGAGTTTACGCCCGTAACCCATCTCAAAAAACGCCTTCCCTTTCGTCTCGTGCACCAACACAGAGCCGCCCAATCGTTTCAGCCTTGCTTGTGTCTCCGCTGGAAAATCAGCCAACCAAACCATTAGTCGCTTTACACTGGGACGTCGTGAAAAGAAAGACATACGCCAGTCTTGAAGAACAGCCCAACCATTTTGGATCCCAACAAATCCAACCATTCGTAATGTCGTCGCTAGATCGAGCATCGCTAATTTCCCGGCAAGCTCTTCCGAGCTTACTCGCTCCGCTCCGGCAGTTAAATCTGCATCAGGATAGTTGATGAGCCAGAACTTCTGCTTCAAAGGATACTGCTCCGACCAACGAACAACCATGCTCCAGAGAGCAACGCGAAAGACAGGTTTGGCATGGATTCGGGGGTCTGTTACGCGACAAAGTTAAGGGAGTTCATTTTTGGAAAGAGCTGGGCTCGAATCCTCCTGGATTTCAGCCGCCTTCTTACGCGGAATCCACATAAAAACAATCGCAGAGGAAACCAGTAGAAAAAACAGACCGTAGACCAGGCGAAAAGACAATCCTGATGCATCATCGATTTCATAACTGGCCAAATAGCCAAAAACAAAAAAGCCCATCATGGCGAAACCAACGATGCTCGCTAAGCTTCGCAACACCACGGCGACGGGTCCAGAATTCAGACAAGCAAGAATCACCAGCAGAATAAAGGAGACCGGAATTGCAAGAATGAATCCCATAACAAAAATCGCCATCGTGATCTCCCCCGCGGCATCAACCTAGCTTTGCAAACTCGAGGCTGCCCTCAAGGAATCAGAGACTGTTCGAATCAGAGATTGATGCAAAAAGCTGAAAACACCGCCAAGCAAAATCCTATCAAAAAAGAACTGCAACACCGGAAAAAAATCCCGGTCTCTGCTCTGTTCGCCATCCCATTCCACTTATTTGGAAATCAATTGGGATCAGCCGAAATAGGAAAGGAACCGTTGCCTCGTTGCTTGCCAGAGGAGGACCATCGCTCAGAAGGTTAGGGGAATGCAAGTGAACATCGCGACGAAGTACCCGATCAACGGGCTCCGAATGTACAGAGACATTCACCTTGGATCTCCACTTTGGCCGCTTCGAGAGTAAGCCAATCGATCTCAGACTGCCGCAAGCATCCCCGCTTATTGGCGAATGCAATAGAGCTTTTCAACTCCACGAATGATCAGGGAATCCCCGGCGACCGTTGGAGTGGACCAGACGAGATCGTCGATTTGATTCGTACCGAGCACGTTGAATTCTGGACCGGCCGCAATAATATGCGTCGTCCCATTTTCGTCGAGAATAAAGACGCGCTCCTCGTCCGCCCAGAGAGAGGCGACGACGGTCTTCATATCAGAAACTCGTTTCTTGTAGACTCGTTCGCCGGTTTCTGTATCGTAGCAATTCAGGATCCCACTTGATCCGGTGATAAAGAGATGTCCATTTGCGACAACCGGCGACGCCATTCCAGGCCCCGACCTGGTGCGAGACCAGGCAACCTTTTCGGATTCAAAATTACGATCCAATTCGATCTCGCCCTCAGTCCCTGCTTTGACGGCGACCAGTGGACCGGCACTCATCGGTCCACTCGTTCCAAAGTAGATGCGGTCGGCATCGATCGCAGGCGAGCCACTAAAGCCTGACTTCATCCCCGACAACTGCCAGATCACGGTGCCGTCGGCCGGGTCATAAGCGGTCACGATATCAGATCCACAAGTAACCAATTCCTTTCGACCCGAATGCTCCCAAATCATTGGCGTGCTCCAACTCGTCTTCCCCGGACGGTCATCGCGCCAAAGCTGCTCTCCAGTCTCCGTACTGTAAGCGGCGACGAACGAGTTCTCATCGTTATCGAACTGAACAAAAACTCGATTGTCTAGAATCGCCAAAGAACTTCCGGTACCGAATCCGTTACCGGATTTATAGGTTCCGAGCTCCTGCCTCCACAATTCTTTCCCGTCAGGATCCCATCCAACCAATGTCCCCGTCGTAGCAAACAAGGTAATAATGCGTTCGCCATCGGTGGCAGGAGATTCCGTCGCGTAGGTATTCGACGGGTGCACAACGGGCGGAACCATTTCACCTACGGTTTTGCTCCAGAGTTCTTCTCCAGTACTGAGGTCGTAACAGCTGACATTGAAATCATGTTTATCGGGTTTTGCATTACGGAACGACCGCATGCTCGCAACGCCGGCCACCATGCCCTTGGGACGATCCCCACCTTCGGATACAGCCGAGGTCAGATAGATACGATCACCCAATACGAGTGGCGAAGACCAACCACTGCCTTTCATCGGTACGGCCCAGGCGATGTTCGAATTCTCAGCCCATTCGAGCGGGTGCTCGACGACTGGCAATCTCCCACCCACGGCTCCGCGGAATTGATTCCACCCTTCATCGGCGATAAGGGCCAGGTTCAGCGATATAAGCAGAAGAATGGGTGCTAAAATTCGCATCTCGACGATCCTTATGTTAAGCCTTGAATTCAGTCACTGAGCAGAAGAAAGAGTGCCACGTTGGTTCTTGTTAGTGCACCCGACAAGTTTGACAAGTGATTTTCTGGCGACGCGAGCGAATCTACCTCAAAAATCACGCAGAATCACTCCTATTCTCTCGATTGGCTGCGTCGCTGCCCGGAGAGCATCATGCCCTTCGGTTATGAGACGAGCATTCCTGCCCTTCACCCCGATGGGTCGCTCACGCAGATTTTCGCTCACCGAACATTGAAAGCATGCGACGGAACACCGGCTTTTTGGTCACCGGCGAGCGATTGGCATGTGGAACAGGAGCCATCGGAATCGGCACGTCCAAGAACTCACATAACTCGTGCCAGCCAGCCCCTGTCTCCCAACACAGTTCGAGCAACGCTTCGGGCCGACTTGCAAAATAATCTCGTACCTGCTGATTATGGTTCTCGTAATACTTGAGGAGCCGATCTTCATGTCCGCCTAGATTTCGACAACCGTAGATTCTTTCACGATAAGCTGAATTTGGCCGCTTCTTCGCTTGGCTACGCAAACTCTTGAGCCACGTTTGCGAATCACGCCTGACAGTAAGCACAAAGCGAGTGTTGGAACAGGCAGCATCGATTTCCCGATACATCAACGCCCACGGAAAATTTGCTGCTGCCTCATACGGGTCCAAAACTTCGAGTGCCGAACGCGTCTCACCGTCGAGCACGGCGTTTGTCAGTTCACCATCGAATCCAACATATTCAAAGCCCAACACCCTGAAAACTTCACGAAGTGTCGTGGTCCCTGTTTTGGACAATCCGATCCCAACCACTTTATTTTTCATAAACCCCATTCCCTTGCCCGGTAAAAGAGGGGCCCACAATACGTTCAGGGGCGGATGAGAACCAACCTGAAGTCACGCAAAGATATCGTGGAACCTCCGATTTAGAACGAATGGTGACTCCATGAATCGCGTCGTCAGTGTTCAAGAAGAGAACGTAGGTATTGGGGCGATAAGGCACGGTCTCGATCAATTCCAACTCATTGTCAGAAATCTTCGAGGCCCACCGGGTGCGTGGTTTGCCGGACTTCCAACGAAACAACTCCAAGTCGCCCCCTGTGCTTTGATCATCAGGGTGCCGCAAATAAAACAAACCAACGTAACACTTGTGTCTTGAATCGACATGCGGTCCACGCACTGACGTCTGCTGAATCACGGGCGTATTCAAGGCCAGCGTTGCCCTCCCCGTCACTTGGAGTGATTGAGGATTTGCAAAATCATTCAGCCAATTCGTTTTACTCAACGATATCCAGGGTTGCATCCATCGAAACTTTTTTCCTCCGCCACGTTTCTTAGGATCGTAAAGAGCACGCTTCCAAGATGGTCCCAGAATTTCCTGATAAAATCGCGAGGAACTCGCTGCGATATGCCCCCCAAACAAAGAAACAACCTGGTCGACGAATCGCTCCGATGCATGGTCCTGTAGAAAACGCGACCACCGCTCGGTGATCTGTTCGATGGGCAATTCAGCTCGTCCACTGCTCGAGATCAAATCGACTCGCCGATTGTTGCATTCACGGAATTTTTTCGGCAAGACTTCGATCGGCGGCAAAGCTGCCTCCAATTCACGATATTCATCAACTGCCAACGCATCCTCGATGACAACATAGGGAAACGGCGACGCCTTGATAGCACTCGCATCGATACGATCAAGCAAGGTCGAAGGTCCAACTTCAGATTTTGCTGCAACCAAGGAATCATCGTGGACGTAATTAATCACGGTAATCCTCTTTCATTGACAAATCGAGCGATGTGGTCAGCCCGAATCCTAAACACCCGGCAACCTAGAGTTGCGACTTAGAGGTCAGCATGAACGATGCACTCCATTTCATCGCGCGAAGGTTAACAAAGGGTTGTCTACGATTCAACGCACATCGTCGGTCTTCCAGCTTCTGAATTTGCCCCAATATCAGGCTGCTAACGAGTCCTTTCCACGGCTACTTTTCCGGGATTGGTCTTGGCCGAATGCCACAAATGGGTTATTCGATTTGTAGGAGATTCGGCCCGCTCTGCGGAGCTAGCACTGTGAAGCTAGCGGTCTACTCCGATGACAAGCCGCCATATGCCCCCAAACGCCCCAGCGATCCAACCGAACGGCTGCTCGAAACGGTTCCTTCAACCATCAACAGCCTCGATACATTGACGAAGTAGGAAACTTAATCGATGTCGATTCCCGCTACCGACACAACACCCCTTCCAGACGACTCGTCGCCAACCGTTGTCGTCGCCGTTTTAACCTATCAGCGGAACGATATGCTGGAGGATTTTTTCCATTCCTTCGCACAGATTGATTTCCCACAGGGTTCCAAGACGATTCTTTTGATCGTCGACAATGCAAAGGACGGTCCCGCACGCAGTGTGGTCGAACGTTACCAGGAGAAATTTTCGGATCTTCGCTACGTTGTCGAACCGAATGCAGGCATTCCCTTTGCGCGGAATCGCGCCATCGACGAGTCACTAAAATATGGGGCGGACCTATTGTGTTTCATTGACGACGACGAGTATCCGGATCGTCAGTGGCTCAGCAAACTTATCGAAAATTGGCGACGAACAGGGGCGAATCTTTTGGGTGGTCCGGTCAAGGTTGGTCGTACCGTTTCGGAGGTGGGTCTCTGGAAAAAACTGATCAACGCCAGTTTAATTTCTCGGCAGGGGCGGAAACACGCAGCCGCCTTACAAACTTGGGAGCGGGGTGGAAGGCCGCACATCGCCACGGGAAACTGGATGGGTGATTTGCATTGGCTGAAGCAATCAGGCCTTCGCTTCAACACGGACATGATCATCACAGGCGGTTCGGACACCGCCTTTTTCAAAGCGACGATCGCTGCAGGTGGCAAAACGGCCTGGTGTCCTGACGCGATTGCATACGAGACGATTACCCCGGACCGTTTAACATTGCGTTACCAGTTTTTCCGTGGAGCATCACAATCGGCGACTCACTTCCATATGAAGTATGGTGGTGTAAATCCGAAGATCGCGATCAGCACGACACTCAGCGCTCTCAGCCGATTCTTATTGAGTTGTTTTCTTCTGTTGTGCCCCATTCACGGTCTTGCTTCGCTCACCATCGCGTTCAGATCATTGGGCTGGTCAGCCGGACGCATGATGGGGATGTTCGGATATCGATCGAAGTTATACGACCGCAGTTCGGAGATGGTGACGGGCCACGTCAAATCGAACATCGACGAATTCCTGGACGGTCCAAGTCAATCGAAGACTCCGATCGTCCGACGCTTGCTTGCGGAAACAAAGGGACATCGTGGGATGTTCGCATTGGCGATTCTCGCGATGGGCATGGTCGCTGCCTCGACCGCGGGATTAGCCTGGTTAATGCGAAGTGTGATCAACGACATTTTTGTCGACCGCAATCTGCAGGCGGTGTGGCTCATTGCCGCCACGGTGATGGGCTTATCCATTATGAAAGGATTCGCGGACTATGCTCAAGCTTTGATCATGGCACGGATCAGTAATGGTATCGCAGCGTCACTCAAACGGCGGATGTTTGACAAGATTCTGAGTGCGAGAATGGACTTTTTCTCGCAGGCTCATTCCAGCAAAATCGTGGCGAGATTCAGCAACGGTTCACGCGCGGCCACTTCGGCATTGACCCTACTGACAACGGGGATCGCTCGCAACTTTTTGATGCTTGTCGGTCTTGTCATCGTGATGGTCGTCACCAACCCAAGATTGAGTGTTGTCGCAATCCTCGCCGGACCCTTGCTGGTGTTTTCGATTCACCACATCATTCAAAAGGTTCGTCAACTAACAAACTCCGAATTCCATGGCATCGAGGCCGGCATATCCGCTGTCCAAGAGACATGCCAGGGAATTGGCACTGTCAAATCGTTCAACTTGGAATCCGTGATGCGAACCCGATTGAACGAGGCGGTCGCTGAGGTCGAGGCGAGAGGGAATTCTCTGGCTCGAGTGGGAAAACTAACCAGCCCATTAATGGAGACGCTCGGCGGGATTGTGATTGGGGGCATGATCATTTATGCGGGTTGGCAGACGATCCAGGTCGGCAGCACTCCCGGCGAATTCATGGCTTTTTTAACGGCATTATTGTTAGCGTATGAACCTGCCAAGAAACTCGTACGGGAGCGGGTGAATTTAAGCCGTTGTCTGAGCCGAGCTCGCAAAATGTATAACGTGTTGGATCTACCTCTCGAGGAACCAAGCGGCGATTATCCTGTTCCCGCTTGCGACCATGGCGTGGAACTCAATGTTTCCGATATTTCCTTTGGCTATGGCCACGGGGAGGTGCTTCAAAACATATCACTTGATGTGAACCCAGGCGAGATTATTGCCCTCGTCGGTCCGTCTGGCGCAGGCAAGTCGACACTCTTTTCGTTGTTACAACGGTTTTATGAGCCTCAGCAAGGCAGTATCAGCATCAACGGCATCGACATTGGCGAACTGGAGCCGGCCAACGTTCGACGACTCATGGCAGTCGTGAGTCAGAACACAACGCTCTTCAGCGGTACCATCGCTGACAACATTCGCATGGGATCCCCTCAGGCGAGTCAGGCCGACATCGTCGCTGCGGCAAAGGTCGCATCTGCCTATGACTTTATCATGGCATTACCCCAAGGCTTCGACACGGAGGTCGCCGAACGACATGCGACCTTATCCGGTGGCCAGGCGCAGCGTTTGGCCATCGCTCGTGCTGTCCTCAAGGACGCTCCAATCCTATTGCTTGACGAAGCGACCTCCGCGCTCGACTCCGAAACGGAACGCGAAATCCAAATCGCTTTGAAGAAGCTCATGCAGGGTCGCACGACCATGGTGATCGCTCATCGCCGATCAACCATTGAGACAGCCAACCGAATCTACGTACTCGAAAACGGCCGAGTCGCTCACGCCGGTCGGCATGAAGATTTGATGCAAACGAGCGAACCGTATCGAAAACTTTTCGGGGAGGTTGTCACCGACTCTCTGCCGACAGCGGCCTAGAGAATACGGCGAATTCCATTGGAGAACGATGCCTTGATCGAAAATACCTCGAGAGAACCGTTACGGCATGCCGACCGAGCCGATTCATTTGAAGATCACGAAGCAGTACCGACTCGTTTTCGAAACGTTTTTGTTTTGTGTACCGGTCGCTGTGGATCCGTCAGTTTCGCCAAAGCGTGCGAACATTTCACCAATTACACGAGCGGTCATGAAACCCGTCATCGGCAGACCGGAGAGGCTCGCGTCGACTTCCAGGACCATCATATCGAAGTTGACAACCGATTGGCCTGGTTCTTGGGGAGACTTCAAGACAAGTTTGGCGACGCTGCCTTTTATGTCCACCTGATCAGAGACGAACAGCAAGTCGCTGAAAGCTACGATCGCCGCTGGCACAGTCATGGATCACTGATTCATGGATTCGATCAGGGAATCTTGCGTCATCAACTTCCGAATGAGGAAACGGCCGCGGAGCTGGTGCGGACC
The DNA here is from genome assembly GCA_002723275.1 of Planctomycetaceae bacterium. Classification (GTDB taxonomy): domain Bacteria; phylum Planctomycetota; class Planctomycetia; order Pirellulales; family Pirellulaceae. The sequence goes on along the minus strand of PBNZ01000003.1, from coordinate 29,239 downwards.
ATCAACGAGAACATTCGTTCTTTCTTGCGAGACAAATCGCACAAGATGACGATCAACCTGGACGACATCCAAACACAGTTCCCCGAATTCGCACGTCGCATCAACGCGACCGGCAATATCGAGCAGAGCCTAAACCTGTTTAGTGAACGACACAATGCGACGGGCAAAAACGCTTCCAAACAGTCCAAACAATCACTCCCCATTGTGAGACTGACGAAGCGAGTTCATGAGTTGAAAAAGGAGAATCGGTTTCTTCGCCTTCTTGCGATTCCCTCCTTTATCCTCTTGTTGCCGCTGTTAACTCTCGTTGCTCTCTTTCGTCATATTGCCAAGCCCCAGAAAAATCGCAAATGGTCACTTGTGAGTCTCTTGCCATCTCGAAGAAAGCGCCGAATCCGTGACGCTTACCTTGCCCACCATTCTCAGGATCCTGAGCGGGCGATGACCATCCTCGGGGACGACGCTCCGACTGGTGCGACCGAATTATTTCGCGCCCTCAGCGCCCAATCCGACGACGAATGGCTAGTTGAGATGAATGACTGGGCGGCCTGTCATCATCTTCCGAGACTAAAGCTTCGGGAGGGGCCTGAGCCTCGTTTCTATCGCATACAATTTGAATCCGTGGTCCCTGTGCCTTCGCCTGAAAAGGTGACGGTCATCATGCCAGCCTTCAATGCCGAAGAGACAATTGAAAAGGCGGTGCAATCGATTCTTGATCAAAGCTGGCAGAACCTTGAATTGATCATTGTCGACGACTGCAGTACAGACAGAACAGCGGAGATCGCGACGAGGTTAGCGGCAAGCGAACCCCGGATACGGGTCTTACGAAACGCCAAGAATGTTGGACCTTACGTTTCCAAAAATAGAGGGTTGCAGGTGGCCACCGGCCGCTACATTACGGGACACGATGCGGATGACATTGCGGTACCCACACGGATTGCCGACCAGATGAGTCCCATTCTCCGCAGCCCGGAGTGTTCAGCCACGATCGCATACATGCTGCGGATCGATGATGATGCCAAATTCTCATTTCCCAGCAAAATGGGTGGATACAGCTACGATGGCATGGCCAGAAAAGCGATGATTTCGCTAATGATCGATCGAGAAGTCCTCGAGTCTCATTTGGGCTATTGGGACGGTGTTCGCTTTGGCGGTGATAGTGAGATGTTGAGACGTGTCTCGAATCACCTGGGGCCAAAGTTCCAGGAGATCAAGAAGATCACGATGCTCTGCCTCGATGTTGCGGGGAGCCTCACAAACAATGCAGAGCACGGGGTAACTTTCTGGAACGGAGTCTCCCCGATCCGCAAAAAATATCGTGACTCATGGTGCAAATGGCACGATAAAACTCAGGTCAAAGAACAATATTTACCCTTTCCCCACTTCAACCGACATTTTGACGCTCCTGACGAAATGCTGGTATCCGATGAGGACCTCCGTGACGCGGTGGCATGGTCCGCATACGACGATCTTGAGCAGCCAAATGACAACGATACAATGCGAAGGGAAACGCCGATCCTTGCCTCCGACAATAAGCGACGAATCGGCATCGTCACTTATTGGTTTAATCGTGGACAAGCCATGGTTAGCCGAGAACTCCGAGCGATTCTTGAGGAAGCCGGTATTGAATCACACATCCTGGCAAGACCCACAAAATCCTCATTCGTCAGGCCAACGTTCATCGACCGTACGGATATCTGGCAACAAGAGCGAATCAGGACCGCGTCACGTTTCCTGATTCCAGGTGATGAGTACCTCGAATGGGCAGTTGAAAACCGCCTGGACACGATCTTGTTCGACCAAAATCTGCAGTTCTCCGAAATCTTGATGCTTCGCTGTAAAGGCATTCAGACGATTGGACGTTTTGTCTGGGAGGATTTCGGTCTAGACGATGTCCCGGCAGCCAAGCAAGCGTTCGACACGATCTACTCGTTAACCGAAGCCGAACGACTTCGTTATCAATCCTTTGGAATCGACAGCCCACGCGTACGATGGGGCTGCCCAACCGAACTGGTTGACTTTCCCAAGCCTGAACGCAACGACGACGAAGTGCGTTTTTTCTATCCCGGCGGTTATCTCACACAACGAAAACCGACGGCGGAAGTGATTCGATCCTTTCGAGGCGTTTCCAACCCTCGAGCACGTTTGGTCATCAAAGCCCAACATCCGAATCGCGGCAAAAAACTGGCGATGAAGGCAGAGCGAGTGGATCGCCGAATCCGAGTGATCATCGACGACCTTCCGGCGGAAGAACATTACCGCCTCATGGCCTCAAATGATGTGTGTCTGGCACCAACGAGATGGGAAGGGCTGGGCCTTCATCACAGTGAGGCGATCGCCCTGGGAATGCCAACCATCACAAACGATTTTGCGCCCATGAATGAATACGTCACTCATGGAGTCGACGGTTGGTTGATCCCTGCTGTTTGGCGTGAAGAAAAGTCAGAGGGCGTCCCTCGCCTTGAAACTCCGGTCGGTGCGTTGCGGGAGGCAATCGAAAAACTGTGCGACAATGACTTCCGTCAACAGCTCGTGGCTGGCGTTGAAGCTCGCAAGGCCTCACTCGACTGGAACCTGACTCAACAAGATGTCATCGACCTCGTCACAGAAAAACCTGCATTCGAGTGCGCTCAATGAAGATGATCTTTCAAGGCATGCGACGATCGGGGACGACAATTGTTTACGATGCTTTGTCACAGGACCAAGATCTCCAACAATGGTACGAGCCACTCGCTGCGGCCAAGAAGCCGGCCATTGGCGGCGGTAGTGGAGTGCGTGATGTCGATGTATTTACCGACCTGCGTGCGGCTCGTCAAACCTTCTTGCAGGAACATCGATTGAACGAAACGGACATTTTGAATTTCGGAGCGCCTCGGGATGCGTCGCTCGAGTTTTCACCCGGACTGCCTCATGTCGTCGAGGAGTATCTCCGCTTTCTGCTCGAACAACCGGGACTGGTCGCGGCTAAATTCACAAGGATCTATGCCAAGGTCCGTGAGATCTACCGGCTCTTTCCCACAGCAGGATTCGTCCACCTTGTGCGAGATCCGCGCGCCGTAGCGATGTCTTACCTGTTCGGCAAGAACCGCCGTTACCACAAGAAGACAAGTCCACCTCGCGTGTTTTTTGGACGACGCTCAAATCGATCTGCCTGGTCTAGTTACCCTCTCTCGGAACATATTCGACGACGATATGTTCACGAGGACCTGCCAGAGCCAACCGATCTGGAACGTGTTCTTTTGGTTTGGAGATACACCTACGAAAAAGTCCGCGACGATGCCGCTGCAACCTTTGGCGATCGGATGATCCGACTCCGACACGAGGACTTTTGTGCAGATCCAACCGCTGAATTAAACCGCATCTACGCTTTAGCCGATCGAAGTGTCCCAACAAAGGTCCTTGACTGGGCTCATCTTCACCTGAAAAAACCGTCCCCGATCCACGCCGAGGGTGACCGACGCTGGCGAACGGCTTTTGAACGTATGGGAATGTTCGAAACCGTTCAGTCATGCGGTTACAGCATTTAGACGGAAGAAGACACTAGGCTACTTTATCAACGTCGCCTTGCCTTGTTCCATCGCCCCAGTCACGGACATAATCAATCGGACCGCTGAAACGTCGCCGTGGTGAACTTTGTTCAAAGACATATCCAAACCGATCAATTTCTTCGGCAAATCGCGAGGCAACAATCTCAATCATTTCAGCATCATATCGCGTTCGATAATCAACCTGACTATTGACCGATCGATTGACATGACTCAACGTAAGCGGACATCCAAACGCTTCCGAGATTGCTGCAAAGTCGTCCTCTAAGAACTCAAAATGCCCGAGATAATCAAGGCACACGCGATTATCTTCCAGCGTCAGATATTCGAGTTGGGATCGCGTGGAATGAAGATTTAATATCCACGGCACTCCTTCCTGCATTTGTTGCAAAAAGTGCTTAAAGCTACGCACCGCGTCTACTTCATCACGAGCACGCCTTTCGGTGAGAAAATGATACAAGGACGACATTCGGTCCCAAGGATTTCTCACAAAGGCGAATCTGAAATATTGGCTACTCGGATTTCGGCGAAAGACTTTGTCGCGCCAGGTGGCCCGTGTCTTGAAATTATCATAAAAATCTCCCAACGTTTCGTGATTCGAAACGGCCATCCAGTGCTTTCGATTTCCCCGGATCGTCGCAAGGATCCGCTTGACACTTCGTCCTCCATTTTTGGGAACATGGACAAAGATGAACTTGTAGTACGTATTTACGACCATCAATCACCGTCTCATTAAGCAACACGTCTCAGGTTTCGCCTCAAAGCCTGCTCATGTCCCGAACGGTCAGAATGACCTCGCAACATTTGGTTGAGCAGTGATGACAGGCGTCCGCCCTTCAGAGCAGGCTGTAGTGCATTATGGGCACCCTCAGCCTCGCAGCGAATCACCTCGTAACGCGGCAGGATGCCAAACAGTTCCCTGGCCGCTTTTTGGTCTCGTTGATTTTTTTCATCATACCCGAGAGCGACCATTGGATAATGGGATCGCAACGTATTCCCATGGAGGAATTGTTTGAGGCGAGCATGCGCCGTTGGAGCATCAGCGCCGACAACTGCAACGCGGTGACATTCCAATGCATAGCCGCAGCAAATCGCTGCGAGACCGCCCGCACTAGTGCCAAACGTCGTTACATTCTCGTAGCCCCACTCCGATACCTTGCGGCGAACCCAACAACACAATTCAGTAATCCCAGGAGCGACGCCAGCAATTCCATCTTCAAAATGCCGTCGTGATCGATCTCCAAGGAGCAATAGATCGTAATCGGGTCCCAATCGTGAAAGAATCGAATGGGTAGGTAACATTAACCGCATATGATTTCCAGCAAATGCAACAATCAGGTGACGTCCCTGATGCGGTTGATCAACCTGACAATATCGATAAACGCTCGGGCTAATACGCGTCCGACTCCAACCCAACGAGTTCGCATTTTTTCTTTCTGCCCGCAGCGTCTTTCGCCACTTGCGAATCGCTCGCAACACCGCCATTTTTTGGCGGAAAGTTGACGGCTCGGAATCTGCAGAGGGTTTTCGTCCGATTCCATACAATCGTTTGCAGAAGACAGACAGTCCGACAAACCGGTGAGGAACGACCTGGCAAAGTTCCTCTAAGGTAAGGACGTTAAGTAAAGCCTCACGTGTTGCCTTGAACTCAAACATCGAATCGCTACCTACTAAGCGTTCGCGAATCCGAATTGGATGAGCATCGGCGATATCTGAACAGACTTCAGCCTCCCCCAACAGATCACGAACAACATCCGAGATTTGTAGCCTTTTGGCTTCATGCTCATCGGAGATTTTCCCGCCCAATGAGCGAACCTGTTTGGCCATCTCACGAACAGTCGTGATTTGGAAATCTTGGTGCTTATCCGTAAAGCTCATGGCAAACAATGATTCAACGGCCATCCGCAATCGAAGCTGTGAGAGTGAATCGCCACCAAGGATCCGGAAATCGTCCCCTCGCCCCACGCGGGGCAGATCGAGATGAGTCGCCCAAAGCTGTGCCAATTGTTGTTCAATCAGGTCCAATGGGTCGTCGCCGGGATCTGATTCGACGGGCAGAGGCAAAGCTGTTGCAAACTCTGACTCTGGGGCTGTGAGTTCCGCTAATTCTCGTCGACGCACCTTTCCAATAGGACAACGGGGTAACTCATCCAAGATCAGGATCCTGGACGGAACTTTGAATTCACTCAAGTGTTGAGCGACGTGTTTACGAATCTCAGCAAGATCAACTGGAATACCATCGTGGGTTACGATGGCGACGCCGACATCCTCTCCTAGCCTCGGATGTGGTAACGAGAAGGCGGCTACTTGTTGCACGGCCGAATGTCGGAGCACAGCCTCTTCGACCTCAGTAGGACAGATTTTTTCTCCACCTCGATTAATCAACTCCTTGATGCGCCCGGTTATAAAGAGGAAACCATCGTCATCGAAATATCCCTTGTCCCCCGTATAGAACCAACCATTTCGAAAGCAGTCCGAATTGGTCTCCGGATCGTTCTCGTAACCTGAAAAAACATTGGGGCCACGAATGGCGATTTGTCCCGTTTGTCCGATTGGCAATCGACTTCCGGCTTCGTCCATTGCGGCAACATCACATCCCAGAGGCGTACCGGTGGAACCCGCCTTTCGTTGACCAGGCGGCAACTGATTCGTCGTGATCAACGGTGCTGCCTCGGTCATTCCGAAGGTTTGAATAACGGGCACCTGAAAAGCATCTTCGAGGTCGGCCATCAGATTTTCAGGCAGCGGCGCTGCTACCGATCGCAGGAACCGCAACGAGCTAGTCTCTGACGGGAATGCCCCTCGTAACCTCCCCTCTCGCATCAATTCACGCAAAGTTGTTGGCACACCTTGGAACCATGTTGGGCGAAACGTCTCCAACGCCTCAAAAAAGAACGAGGCATCGAATCCTCCAGCACAGAAAATCTGCCCTCCGCTGATCATCGGGGCTAGTAAAAGATCCACCAGACCTCCGATATGGTACTGTTCCCACATCACCAAACATCGGTCCTGTGTACTCAAGTTCACCGACTTGGCAACATTTTGAGCCGCAGCGCACAGATTCCGGTGAGTCAGAGGAACTCGTTTTGGTTGCCCCGTGGAACCGGAAGTCATCAAGACGACAGCCACGTCTTCTGCGCGGGGCCTGCAGAATTGCGAAGAAGCTTCCCCATCCGACGGGTGTCCGACCAGTTTGAAATGATTCCGATCATTCTCCAACTCGATTGTCGGCAAATTCAATTGCCGTGCCACCTGATGTGCCGCCACCGGCCCATTCTTCGCGATGAGCAGATGAGTGACCCCAAGCAACTGGAAGTAGGAACGATATTCTTCCGGCCGATATTGTGCACTCAACGGAACAGCAATCGCGGCAATGCTCCCTGCCAACAGTCCAACCGCCAGATCGCTACCGTTGGGTAAAACGATCGCGAGCCGCGACTTACGATGAACCCCTAAGGCTGCGAGCGACCGCACAAGACGGTCAACATTTTCTGTGAGCGTCTGATAATGCAGGGGCTCATGCTGCCGCCCAAAGATCGCTTCTCGGTTGCCGTAGCGTAATGCCTGCTCTTGGAGCAAGGCATCAAGAGTAAGGTCCGTCCCGCATGCTCCCCGCTGTTCCTCGGACATCCGTCAAGCAGCCTCCCGTATTCGCGATACACGCGATACTGCTTGCATGCTTTCCTCTCGGTCATTCTTGAGATGGCGTTGAACACGTGCCCGTTCGATGTCGGACAAGGGCAGACCAGCGGCAAGCTTGGCGATAATCGGTTCGTCGTAGAAGCGTAGCGTATTGCAAAGAACAAACAGTTCATCGACCAGGTCCGTCGTACCCGCTGGCGACGTGATATCACAGATATTGTCCGATCCAATACGAACCGGAATGCCAACCTCAAGCATCTCCAGGACGCGAGCGATCGAATTATGAGTCGGCGCGGACACGCCACGAACCTGCCGCATGCTGATGGCTGCTGAGGGACAACAAATGACACCAACCTGATGCTCGACAAGCCGATCAAGCAATCGTTGAAAACGATCCTCGTCGTACGCAGACGACGAAATCATGTGTACGAACCAAAGCAACGGTGATGCTCCTTGAATGGAATCTTTCAAGGTAAGATCAGCAATCACATTCAACGCTCGCTCGGCGCCATTCTCGTTCTCCATGTTTTTCTGATCGACATGAAGATGAAGTGGCTTTCCGAGTTCCTCAGAAAGACTCACCAACCTGCGACAACATTCTTCGAAGCCGATATGGTCAGGATAGTCGAATCGGTCGTCCCGCTCGGGTAGCCCTCCGACGAAATCGGCAAGAACCGCCGCCTCTTCTAAAAGGCTCCATCGCTCCGGCTCGACATCCTTAAAACCAAGTGGCGAATAAGCTCCCACTCGAAAGTCGAGAACAGCCTGAAATTCCTGTTTGAGCTCGAGAAACACCTCGAGCGCAGTAAGTTTCACACGGTCGATGGTTACATCCACCAAGGTATCGGCTCGCGTCGTGCCCGCACGGACCAGTTTCTCAAGGTAAACGCGCACTCGTTTCTTCAACGAAGCAGGATCGTAACAGTCACTTGCGTGAATCAGTGGAATGAGAGAGTGCTTTCTCGCCAACGAAAGCGACGAGCGTTGATCGCCCTGCCCTGCGTCCCGTAATATTCTCAACGTCGCGTCGTAGGTACCTGAACGATCCAGATGCAGATGGGCATTCAGGATGCCACCAAGCTCAGAGATTTGGTCGCGAAGATCGGTAAAAAAACTGGTCGAACTCATCGCAGATTCCTTCGCTACAACTTTTCGCGCAAAGTACTCGATCGGAAGCGTAATCACANGATTTGTTTCGATAGNACCAGAGACGCAATCAGCTTTCATGCTTGCGTTCTTTGCCCATTGAGATGAGCTACGAAAGAATCAGGCTGCGATAACCTGTTGCCCCCATAATTCATCGGGAGTTGGCATGATTTCGCCGATATCATGACGATCAATCCACTCAAACAATCGCTGATACTCCTCCGGCTTTGACAGGTTTTCTTCGATGATTTCGGGAATCTGAGAGGGATGTTCGGCAACGCGAAGATCTGCCCCAGCGGATGCAACAAGCCCCTCGATTTTGTGCGTATTGCCCTCCGAGGCAACGAAGGGTATCCGTGCGACGCACGCTGCATATACCGCATGATGTCGACCCGTAATGAGATATCTTGCAGTCCGCAGCGAGGCGATGTTTTTACTCCAAGACCAGCGGCAAAATGGAAGAGGTTCTGTTTCGACAAACATGTGGTCTAATCGTTTAAAGATATTTCGTCGTCCATTGATCCGTTTCGGTTCGACCAGAAAGTCAGAAACCGCTGGCCTATCGCGGAAATGATGCGGGATTGTCCAACGGGGTAAGGGTGCGAAGAACGAAGCATCCGGGAGCGTCGTTGCATGCACTCCATGCTTTTCGAGCAACTCTTTCTGGCTAAGTACTTCACGCACAAAGATTCCGGACAGCTGCCGCAGTAGATCGTCATAATCATGCGGATTGTCTTGCCAGACGGTATTCACAAGATACGCTGGCTTGCCATGTGTGACAGCCTGTTTCAGCGAATTCATTTTCTCATGAAACCGTTTGGAGCCATCATGCATGCTTCCTTCGCCATTGACCAGTAAGGCATCACAGCTTTCACTATTGCGGACGATTTGCCAGCCTTTTTCATTGGCCAGACGCCATAAAGTGCGCATGACAGCTTTGCAGCCGGAGTGAAACTTTGAGTGATCACCAAGAATACAAAGCTTTGGCTTCGATGAATGACGCTTCCACAACTTCATCTTGACCTCGCCCAATTCGAGCCTTAATTTCCGCAAAGAACAGACGCACCCACGTAAAAGATCTAGCCGATTGGCGCACTCGATTCCAGCCCAATGTTGAGCATGCACCGGACCACGAGACGCGATTTACGAAAGGCGTTCCAGGAATGCGTTCGTTTGCGTAGTGGGTCGCCTCTCCGCCTGCTGATGGCTGAGCAATCGTTTCGAAAGGGGAATCTCGATCTCGCCTTAAGGCAGTATCAGAAGGTGGAAAACAGCCCTGAATCGCGTGCGAAGTCACTGCTCATCCAGGACTGGATCGCATTTCATCGAGGGAATCTCTCGGTGGGTTGGCCAAGATATCCGGGAGCAGACTTTCAGGCCCCCGTTCCGGCGGGGAACATTACAAAATCTCACGGCGCGATCCATGTCGCCAACCCTCGCCAACCGCACGAACTCGCGAATTCACTCTGCTTGNGNCGATGGGAAGGTAAAGCCGAGCCAACTGGTCGCCTGCTTGTTTGGTTCAATTTCAAGAATAGTCTTGGCTCTGAATTACTCGCATGCCGTTTAGTCAACGCATTACGATCTCGCAATGACTTTCCACTGACCCTCGCATGCGATCCACGTTTGGTAAGTCTCTTCACCGATTCCCTGCCTGACTGCCTGGTAATCGACAAGACAACCGACCTCCGTCCCTTGATCGGGCAAGGAAGTCATTATGTGATGGCTCGAGACCTCCTTGGAATGTTGATCAGCAGCGAGAGTGACTTCCAACGAATTCACCGCAATCCTCTACTCGGATCGCAGTCGGATCACTGCCTTTCAGAAAAACGTTCTCGTCCCAAAGTGGCAATTTCCTGGAAGACCACAAATCGGGTGCAAGGACGGACCCGCAATCTATCGATCGATCGACTTTCAAAAACGATCGCGAACTCGGACGTCGAGTGGCACGTTGGACAACACGGCGACATTTCACGAGACATCCAACGCATCCAGCGACGAGCTCCTAATGCCGAAATTCATGTCGACACACTGACTCCTCACGGCGACATATTGACTTTTGCGAGGGAGTTACAGGAGATGGACGCTGTAGTCACAATCGACAACACATTGCTCCATCTCGCCGGAAGCTTGGGGATCAAAACCTTCGCCATGATCGCGATTCCAGGTTATTGGGCATGGCCCGCGGAGGGTCACCATTGTCGCTGGTACAATTCGGTTCAGATTGTTCGACAACCATCCCCGGGCGATTGGATGGGCGTTTTAGATGAAATCGACACCGAACTCGAGAAGCTCAGCCTCTCGATTCGCTGAGTTTACAGAATCGGTTACAACGGCCTTCCAGGCCTAACTCGACAACGGACCACGCAAGGTTTGCTCAAGGCAATTCTTTTGACGATCGGAATCGCTCAAGAGAACCAGCAATCGACCAATTCGACATACCTCGAGCAAGAAGTGCAAATAGACGAATTCGATCGAAGATTGAATACCGATGCTCTCGAATCGTCTTCAGATAGATTTTGAATCGCTGCAACAAGCTCAAAGGTTTCGTATGTCGGACTCGTTTATTGCGCTCGCGACTTCGAGCATACGCTTTGACTTTGTGGAAATACATCTCCGTCGTTTCCAACTCTAGATGCTCAACAATCATGTCAGCGCAATAGAGAACTTTATCGGTGGACAACGCGTCGACGACCTGACGGACGAAAATCGTATCTGCGCCACGATACACCTCGTTAAANAGCCCTTGGCTTTCGAAAAGTGATCGGCGAATTGCCATATTGTTCGTATGGCCGTAATAGATCTCCGGTTGTTGGCTGGCAAAGACAAACGCGTCTTTTGTGTTCTCATAATCAAACAGCATCGAAAGGTCGTGATTCTGCACAGCAATATGTCGCGACCCGACTAACACTTCGACGTCGGGTGATTGCATATACCCACAAATCTTTGAGAGCCAGTCATCACGAGGAACACAATCAGAATCGGTAAACGCGACGAGCTCACCGACGGAGGCCGCAATGCCACAGTTCCGAGCTGCGTATGAACCCTGCTTACTTTCGCAAAGCAAGCGGATCTCAGGGTATTTCGCCACAATCTGAGCGGACTGATCGGTCGAATTATTATCGACCATGATAATTTCGAAGTCGTCCGCATCGATCGATTGCGCTAACAACCCTTGGATGCAACGTTCGATGTATGACTCGACGTTGTAGAACGGAATAACGACTGAAATCTTAGGCATCGTTTCAAGTAGCGGCATGTCGGCCGGAAAAATCTCGACAGGCACTCCGTTCAAAGAATCTAGTTATCACATCACCTAANATCTATTGTAATCAACACTTCTACCGAAAAACGTCATCGATCGTCAGTAATCGCATCACGATCCCTTTACGCCATGGAGACGTTTGTCCCGCAAAGTGTGTACCTCCGCATTCGAATCCCTCGATCATCCGTTGGGATAAAGGAATTTACGAATGCGTTTCGCACAAAGCCGCGGCAACGTGAGCCATCGCCTTAGAACGTAGCCAGGTCGAAAACGTCCAGGGGTTTCGATCCGAGATTCTCGAGAGGAGGACATGCACAGCTCCCAGAGTGCCTCATTAACCAGCTGATAATTACGACTGCGGATTCTCCAACGAGCGAGGTCCTGAGGTCGTGTAAATCCCATNTCGGGGTTAGTATTGATTTCGAAAATCTGCAACTTGCCATCCACGAATGCATAATCGATACGGCCATATTCGATCCCAGTCATTTGGAAAGCATCCATGATGGCTTGATCAAACTGATGGTTCTCTCCATCGATAATCTCTCGTTCGAGCAATTCCTGCTCGATGAATTCACTGGCCTTAACGCACCATGAACTCCCACATGCCAAGCCACCATAGACCAAATGATCCCCAACACGAAAATGACTGTACTTGTAAAAGCGTCCATCCGTTTCCGAATAATCAAGGAATTCTATGATGAGAGGCGTGCGGCCATCACCCTGGCGTTTCAGCCGCTTTAACGCGCCATCAAGAGTAGCGCGATCATTAATCAGGTCGGATTGATTTCCGTCATGTCCTTCGTTGTATCGCAGAAAGACAGGATATCGAACCTTATCGATCTGGTCGATCGTGTAGACATTGAATTGATTTTTTCCGGCAGCGTACAAACGTTGCAACAATTCCAAACGATCCACGAAACAGCTTGGATCATTGAGGACGCACGCTCCAGCATCCCTCAGGATTTGGTACCATTCTCGCGCTCGCTCTCCATCTTTTTCCGAGAGCCGATCCAAATCGGTAAAGATGTAAACGCCGCCAGGCACGGAGCGCATACAAAAGAGTCGTTCATAGGGGAGGACCCTCAAGTGGTGCGTCAGAGATGCCGCCCAGACCTTCCTGAGTCCGTCAATCGTGTATCGGTGCTTGGCGGTTGTCAAAAAGGTAATCATCAGAGCAAGGACCTACGGATGATTGACTCTGGATTGCTCCATCCATGCGGCAATTCAGTCATGAATCTCGTGGAACCAGGGGTTTTGTGGGCGACACATTCAAACAAGCAACANAGAAATGTTAAGTGAAACCATTCCAGGTTCCCTCGAATACAACTCTACCTCCGAGATCAGAAGGCGCATCTTAACTTCGTGCTTCCCAAGCCNAAATAGAAATCATGCAGAACTTCGTTACTAATCTCACTCTTTTCAAATTATGGTTTTGGGTCGATAGGTACCCTGCTCACGTTCGTCATGTATACCCAATGAAACATTCCCACGCTTCCCACGCATTCGAGTCCGCACAGCGTGCCCCACTCGCATCCAAAATCGCTTAAGACTCCGTCAAACAACAATGCTCACCCTTACATTCTGAGGCTGAGATCGAGGGCATGGCCCACGCTGGGCACTCCCAAAAACGCTAGTCATCTGCAAAAAACGATCGTGTTCTCGAGTGGAGAAACACGATCGTTTCCTGAAGCTACCGAGTTCGCGAAATTATTCAGTGACTCGGGAGAATTTCATTTCAACTCCAACCCAAGGTGGAACATCACGACGATTTGAAAAGACAACGTCCGTCACTTTTTGAGTCAACGTGTCGCCGTTGAGCACGCGTGTCATCGTCCCTCTGACGGTTCCACCTTGATCCGACGCACCTGAAAACGAACTGACCATCGTCACCACATCGCCGTCGACCGTCAGCGAAACCATCTGGGCGTTCCAGGTGAACCCTTGACGATTGAGACCTCGAATCACGACATTCTTGGTCAACGGATCCCAGGACATAACATATCCGCTCCTGGGTTCCNGTGAACCGTCATCCTTCTTAACNGCCTCATCGACCATGAGCGCCCGCCCATCAAGAGTGAGTCGAGCTGTGACAACGACCTGACCACCACCCGCTGACATCCTATTCCAAGTACCAGAGATATCGTAAAGGCGTGTAATGTCAGCCAGGGGATTTTGTCGGGAGAGCTCAAGGGTCCATTCGTCATCCTCACCCACCTTTTGCCAGCGTTCAATAAATTGATTTCCGCCGTCCGTCGCTATTTCCATATGGTATTCCGCCGTTTTTCCCCGACTCGTCTCTGTATGTTTCCAGAGTTCTCTTCGGTTGGACGGATCCAATCCAACAAGCACTGCGGTACCAAAGTATGGCTTGCCGGTGTCAAAACCACTCCCGGTAAACACGATCTTTCCGGTTTGGTCATCCCAGGCAAGATCGCCTCCGCCACTTGAAATCACTTTACCGTCAACGGTTTCCATACGATGTCTGATTTGGATCCGAGTCCCATCTTCCGCGAGTTTTCGTGTTTGGATCAGAGAATACTCCAGCCCTGCAGGAACCCCCTCCCACATCGCCTGCGTCTTCCCCTCACCAACCCAACTACCAAGAGTATTTGTCGCATTGACGTAATCCGACCACGACTTGGGGGCGACAACGTCTTCAAGGCTCAGGATCTCATCTGCGAATCNCGCGCTGGACAAGCAAGTCAATTGCAACAAAGTCACAAAAAGAATGGATTGGCGTACCACATGCATCATTTATCTCCTTCTAAATTATTACAAAGGCATCGATTCGCACGATCATCGATTCGCACCGTGGCGTGATTTGCGAGGTGTAGAAGTCGTTGAAGTCAAGCATCGCCAGGGGGCGAGAGTCGTCGAGAAATGCGACAAGGGCATTGCCTCCTGCAACACCCTCGTCACCCTCTGATTTCCGACCGCCCCGAAAGCGTACGGCCCAAGCCAACGTGGAAACCACGAAGATTCTTCAACGTGGCCTCCCTAGCTTGTTAATTGGGAGTTGGACTATCGACTGCGGAGTCGGTTACGAAATCCGCGCAGACGGTCTCGAACTGGCGTTGAAGATGTCGAGTCGCTTACGACCTGCGAATCTTCGTCGTCAGTCTCAACACTTGCCTGTCCATCCGCCCCAGATGTAGCGGCCTCGGTTGCCGATGAATCAGCATTCTCCTCGGAGCGATCACCTTTTTCGTAAACCAGGAATCCATCAGGTTCCCCTTTTACGTTGTGGAAAATACCGCGCAGTTGCTCATACCATTTCCCATCGTGAACATCGTAGATGCCGTGATAGGTGCCATTCCCATGATGCGCAGAAAAATGCTTGATGCCATCTTTCACCCGAATCGACATCGGAGACGTATTAGTTCCGAGCAACTCGCCCTCAGCGCTATAGTTTTTGAGAATCTCTTGGTAGGGAGAAATAATCTTCACTCGATAGGAACCATCCTCTCGAGTATGAGTCCAGGCACCAACTAGCTCTTCCCAAGCTTTGTTCTCCGCGGAAACGCTGGGTTGCGTCCAATCGACGACATCAAAAGTCACTCGCTCCATTTTCCGCATCTCGCCAACCTTTTCCATGTCCAAGTCAGCCGGAAATGCGGGAGCATCGTCCATCATCTTTCGCCACTCTTCCGCTGACATTGCGGGAACGTCTCGTCGGAAGATATTGACCGTTCGGTAGGGAGCGGGATTCGTTTCTCCAGTCGACATTAACTTTCGCTGCATTCGCCAGCCGAGCCTACGTGGATCATGTTTCGCTTGATGCTGATGTCGTGGTTGAAAAACATCTTGCTCCATCGCGACGTACTCTCCGGCTGTTCCCTCAGCCGGCGTCATGAAGTCATAGTGGAACGAAACTTGCGAAGGATCCATGTCTTCCCCGTCGGGGGAAAGTTCGTCCAAAGTATAGTCGTCAAGCGATAGTAATTCGGAACCAACGATCGTCCGCGTGGCGTTCGTTTTCTGCATCAATGCATTGAAATTTTCAGTTCCCATTTTCTCTTTAATCGCGTCCATGTTGTACATCGCGTCCAATGCACCGCGTGAACGAATCAGTTTCCACGTAATGTATTCGTAGCCAAAGTCATTTTCACGGGCCTTGGCAACACCCCAGCCGACGATCTTGCCTCGTTCCGCCATCACATCGTGGATTTTTTTCCAGACAGCCTCCACCTTTAAATAGTCTTCTTCCTGACCGTCGTGCACGTCCATGTATTCGATCTGGATAAATTCAGTAGGCTTACGAGCTTCCTTCATTCGTGATTCGAAAGAACGAGCTGGTTTCGCTTGTTCCGTCTGAGCACTGGTCTCTTCGCCATCATTCTGAGCCAGCAACGGAAGGGGGGCCACAACAAACATCACCAGAGCGATCGCTGCACACGGTTTCGTCAAAACACTCATCGAAATACCTTTCATTTCAAATAATCGAAACGGAACGATGCGGGGAAAATACGAAAAAACAATCCGCCTCAACGGTACAATGCGAGATCCGCGCCCGAATTACCCGATATCATTTGCCGCATTTTCTACTGCGTTAAGAAATCTTATCCTCTAGACTCCAACACCAGGATTTCCGTGACATTTCCCAGAATGCTGCGTCGGATTTCGATCGGTCAGCGGGCGGTAAACAGGATTTCAATTCGCCCCGTGGAACCCACACGTCCAATTACAACCCATCCGGTAATCGATGAATTAGACCGACGCAATGAACACGAATGCGGGCGAAGCGCCCATCGATACATGCGACCGCAGTCTCCGCTCGCATGAGCATTGATTCGCACCATGACAAGATTGTCGAGGTATAGAAGTCATTGAGGTCAAGCCTCGCCAGGGTGCGAGACTCGTCAAGAAGTGCAACAAGGTCGTTGCCTACTGCAACACCCTCGTCACCCTCTGAATTCCGACCGCCCCAAAATGGTACAGGCCAAGCCAACGAGGAAACCACGAAGATTCCTCAACGTGGCCTCCCTCGCTTTTTAATTGCGATCTGGACTATCGACTGCGGAGCCGGTTACCAAATCCGCGCAGACGGTCTCGAACTGGCGTTGAAGATGTCGAGTCGCTAACAACCTGCGACTCTTCGTTGTCAGTTTCAACACTTGCCTGTCCATCGACCTCAGATGCGGCGGCCTCGGTTGCCGATGAATCAGCATTCTCCTCGGAGCGATCACCTTTTTCGTAAACCAGGAATCCATCAGGATTCCCCGGTACGTTGTGGAAAATCCCGCGAAGTTGCTCATACCATTTTCCATCGTGAACATCGTAGATGCCGTGATAGGTACCATTCCCATGATGAGCAGAAAAATGCTTGATGCCATCTTTCACCCGAATCGACATCGGGGACGTATTGGTTCTGAGCAACTCTCCGTCGGCGTTGTATTGCTTCAGAATCTCTTGGTACGGAGAAATGATCTTTACTCGATAGGAACCATCCTCTCGAGTATGAGTCCAGGCACCGACCAGTTCTTCCCAAGCTTTTCTCTCCGCCGATGCGGTGGGTTCCGTGTGATAGACGACATCGAAAACAACCGGTTCCCATTTTCGAATC
This sequence comes from Planctomycetaceae bacterium, assembly GCA_002723275.1. Classification (GTDB taxonomy): domain Bacteria; phylum Planctomycetota; class Planctomycetia; order Pirellulales; family Pirellulaceae. The sequence goes on along the minus strand of PBNZ01000003.1, from coordinate 12,078 downwards.
TCATCAACCTTTTCGAAGGACAAATCGGCGGGGAATTCAGGAGCACCAGCCATCACCTTTTGCCACTCTTCCGNCGACTTTTCTGGAATGTCTCGGCGGAAGAGATTGACCGTCCGATAGGGCGCGGGATTGGTTTCTCCGGTCGACATCAGTTTTCNAAACATTCGCCAACCCATCGAACGCGCATCATTGTTTGCTGCATGCTGATGCCTTGGTTGAAAAACGTCTTGCTCCATCGCGACATACTCGGCTTCTCTTCCTTCTGCGGGCGTCATGAAGTCGAAACCAAAGGACAATTGCGAAGGATCAAAGTCTTCCTCGGTGCTCGTGAATTCGTCCACCGTGTAGTCGTCGAGTGCCAGTAACTCGGAACCAACAACCGTCCGAGTGGCCCCCGTTTTCTGCATCAGCGCATTGTAATTATCACTTCCCATTTTCTTTTCAATGGCATCCAAGTTGTACATCGAGTCCAGTTCACCGCGTGAACGAATCAATTTCCACGTGATGTACTCGTACCCAAAGTCATTCTCGCGAGCCTTGGCAACACCCCAACCAACAATCTTGCCTCGAGCGGCCATTGCATCGTGGATTTTTTTCCAGACAGCCTCCACCTTCAAGTAATCCTCTTCCTGACCATCGTGGACGGCCATGTAGTCGATCTGGATAAACTCGAAAGGCCTACGAGCTTCCTTCAATCGTGATTCATAAGAGCGAGCGGGTTTCGCTCGTTCTGCCTGGGCGCCGGCGTCTCCGCCATCATCCTGAGCCTGCAACAGAAGGGGGGCCATAACAAACATCGCCAGAACGATTGCTGCAAACGGTTTCGTGAAAGAACTCATTGGAATACCTCTCAAATTGAATCATCAAAACAGGTCTATGCGGGCCAGAAAACCAAAAAGCATTTTCATTAAAGTCTCAGTGCGAGATCCGCGCCCGAATTACCCAGGATTTTCTGCCGCAATAGAAAATCGCATCTTCTAGCCTCAAAAACCGAGGAAGTACCAACGATTCATCGCACTGCTGGACAGGACACTTACCGTTCACCTGGCCTGCGATACAGCGATGCTGCGTCGGTGGCCCCATCCCCCCTTCACTCGAAAACGGAGAAATACAATGAGATTGTTGGCATTTCTACTTCTCGGCTTTTTCACAACGACCTCAGTGCTTGCCCAAGAAATGCCTACCCAGGTGCGTGACAAGCTCAACCAAATCGTTGGTACCTGGGACTGCGAAACAACGGTCGATGGCAAGATAATCGGTGAAGAAGCCAGCATCCGCTGGACTCCGGACAGAAACACAATCATTTACCGAGGCGACGGCTCTAACTTCAACACCGAAATCTCTGCGACATTTTCTGGAATATTGGGCTGGGATCCGGTCGGAAAGCGTGTCATTGAACAAGGATTCAATTCTGCCGGCGGAACAATGACAGCAACTCATGACCTTTCCGGTGATCGATGGGTTAGCCCGATGCGATCCATCGACACAAAAGAAGGCGAAGCATCCATCGAAACATGCGACCGCATCTTCCGTATCAAATCGAATAACGAGTGGTCGATCAAGAAAACGAATCGGATCGTCAACGGAGTGCCGGTAAAAAACCGCATTACTAGATTCCGAAGGATTGTTACCGACAGTGATCCGATTGCAGAAGAGCTGGTTAAGGCTGAGATAGATCAAATTCTCGAAATCTGGGTAAAGGGCGACGCTGACGCACTGGCTCAGGAGTTCACATCGGACGGAATACGCGCGACCAACATTTCAATTCGTCCCATCGTCGGCCATGACGCAATCCAGGAGTCCTTTGCATTTGAGTTCTCTGCTGGAGCAAGTCAATCCGGCGCAAAGATGAGTGCGAACGTGGACTATGCTCGTTTCATTACCGACAAACATATCGCGGCCAACGGCACTTGGCGGCTTACCGAACTCGACGGCACAGTGTCTCGCCAAGGAAAATGGGGCAATGTATGGATCGTTAACGACGATCGCTCGGACTGCAAGTTGGTACTGGAATCCGCCTACGCAGACGCCCCTCACCAACGCGATCTTCCCAAGAGGGACCAGGATTTCCCTACCGACTCCGAGCTTGGCAAAACCGAATTGGGCGGAATGGTTCAACGCAACGTCAACCGCTTTATCAAGGGATTCTCGAACTCCGACTTTGCAACAGTAACGAGAGAGTTCACCCTCGATGGAGTCAGAAGTGTCTCTTCAGTACCGGGGAGCTATCGAGGCCATGCTGCCATCCTGAGGTCACTCGAAACTGAAGACAAGTCATTGGAAGCAAATGACGACGTGACATTAGACGCAGTGGTTCTGAACGCTAAAAGACTGAGCCCCACGATTGCCATCGCCAACGGCGTGTGGCAACTCACGGATCAAGATGGGAATCTGATCGATTACGGTCAGTGGGGAAATGTAATACGTATTCGAAATGGCGAGGCAAAACTACTCTTGGAATCAGCAGGTAGTTACCAGCCCTAGGCTGAGAGAACGGTCCGTTCCCTCCATTACGAACAGGAAAGAGTCAACACAATAAGTTGCTCGCAGTCGATTCACACCCATAGCTCGATTCGGTCTTCCTCCGAACCTCCGCAGCATTACTCTCAATGCAATTCCATGGTTCGGAAATCGAATCGAGCTTTCGCCAAGAGCGATATCTCAAAGCCTTGACTCTCCGCAGCTGACGGCCCCTCTGGCCAAAACGCTTCTCTCCGCTATATTTTCGCTTCAGATTGTCAGACCCTTTTTCGGTCTGGCTGGATATTAAACCGCTAATAAAATGCTCCGACCAAGAAAGATACAAACCGTGAAACCCGTTGCTTTCGCCACCTGCTTACTCATTCTTTCCGGAACCGCGCTTTCCAATGCTGATGCTGTCGTCGACGTCGAAGAGGCACGGCAAATAGCCAAAGAAGCCTATATCTATGGTTTCCCCATGGTCGACAGCTATCGAGTCGAGTACGCCTACTTTGTCGATCGAGACAATCCAGAATACAAAGCACCGTGGAATGTCATCACAAGCTTCCCGCGTGTCTATACGCCAGCCGACAAAGCTGTCCAAACACCTAACTCGGATACGCCCTATTCCTTTTTGGGATTAGACCTGAGAACGGAACCGATGGTGCTAACGGTTCCTCGTATCGAGCAGGACCGATATTTCAGTATTCAGTTGATCGATGCTTACACCTTTAACTTCGCTTACATCGGCAGCCGCGCGACTAACAACGATGGTGGCAATTTTTTGGTCGCCGGGCCCAACTGGCAAGGTGAAACTCCTAAGGGAATTGACAAGGTCATCCGCTCCGAGACCGAACTCGTCCTAGCCGTTTACCGAACTCAACTTTTTGAGGCAGCCGACATCGATAAGGTCAAGCAGATCCAAGCAGGCTATCAGGTCAAACCGCTTTCGACCTTCCTCGGAAAAGCTGCATCCAAAGCCGCACCCGCAATCAAGTTCATCAAACCTTTAAGTGTCGAAGAGCAACGTACTTCGCCTGAATTCTTCAACATCCTAAACTTCGTCCTGCAATTTTGTCCCACGAACTCGTCCGAGCAAGAATTGATGAAGCGCTTTAGCAAAATCGGTATCGGAGCGGGCAAAAAGTTCGACGTCAGTCAACTCACCCCGGAGATACGAACTGCCATCGCGCAAGGCATGGCGGATGCATGGAAAGAGTATGATCAAGCCAAAGCTCAACTCGACGCCGGAGCAATCACCTCAGGCGATGTCTTTGGAACTCGGAAATACCTCAAGAACAATTATCTATATCGCATGCTGGCCGCAGTGGTTGGTATCTATGGCAATTCTAAAGAGGAAGCCATTTATCCCATCTACACGGTGGACGCCAATGACAAGCCACTCGACGGTAGCCAGCGATACACGCTTCGTTTTGCAGAGGGCGATCTGCCTCCTGTTAACGCATTTTGGTCGCTAACGATGTATGAGTTACCCGCGAGTCTGCTGACCGAGAACAAAATCGACCGCTATCTTCTCAACTCGCCGATGCTGTCCGGTTTTCAACGAGATGCAGACGGTGGCATTACCTTACTGATCCAACATGAATCACCGGGCAAGGATAAAGAGGCAAACTGGTTACCTGCTCCCCGGGGACCGTTCTTTATGGTGATGCGACTCTACTGGCCCAAAGCCGCGGCTCTGCAGGGTACCTGGAAAGTTCCAACACTCAAGGTTCAACAGTAAGCAGTCAAAACCAAGCGGTGTTAATTCGCTTCGAAGAATCACTCGGACGTTTCCGCAGACTTCAATTTTTCGCTGCCATCGCTCTGCAAATCGGCCTCCAGAAATTCGCGAGTTTCTGGAAGTGCGAGATGGATTTCATTTTCGAGGTGAACTGCAACCTCTAATGACGCGGCGGTCAAATCAAACACATGACCTCCCAATTTCCGTTCCTCATCGACGAAATGAAAATGGTATCCAGGCACACTGATCGCCGAAGAATAAGGCGGTGCCCAAAAGCCGACCAGTGTCCCCACCACGTCATCCACCGAAAACACGCTTTGGTGTGATATTGCCTCGACGAGCTTCTCGTTTTTCTCAGCTCTGCAAGCCGCTCGCAATGCCAGCGTCTTGAAGGTTCCCTCGACACGAAATCCAGCAAACAGATTAGACGAGGGTTTGATCTGATCGAGTTGATTCGTAAAGTCGGAGAAAGAACTAACCTGCTTCAGTTGAAAGGCATGGTCAGTACTGAATCGAGTTACGGTTGCAAATGGAACGGTCGCCTCATCATCAACCTCGTGAAGCCCTCCTTTCTGAAGCGCTTGATAACAGTGGCCATCGAGCAGAATCATTTCACCATCAAGCTGATCAAAGGTTCCCAGTCCGAAGTCACCAAACTGCTTGAGTTGCTCGACTGTCGTGCACCCCTCGAAAACACCTTCGACCAACGCCCGGCTTGTCGACACCTGAAACAACGAATGCTGAGTCATCTTGAGTTCGTTCGCCAGGGATCGTTCAACAAGATGAGAGAGTGACTCGCCTGAATCCTTTAATTGCGATTGAATCGCATTCCAGAGGGATTGTGAAATCTGGCAATGGAGCTTGTGACGTGAGGAAGGCATCGCAAATTATTCCCGAAAGAATGGACCGCAGATTGACAGGGGTAAACCAGCTTAGCTCATGTTTGCACAAGCAAGCGAGATCGGAAAACGAAGATTTTAAAACGATCAATCGCTCAGCGTTAACCGGCATTCAAAACATCCGCAATCCCTTGACTTACGAATTGATCAGTCTCTTCAGAGATTCCGGGGGATCCCGCCAGGTGTCCAAGGTCCGATTCGATTACCCGCAGTTCCGCGTTCGGCATCCTAGCGACTTCAGCTTCATTATCCTCGGGCGGAAAACACAAGTCGGTGTGGCATGGCATGACCATTGCTCGACACCGAATGGATCCGTATGCCTTGTCTAAATCGCCCTCGAATCGGGGATGATTGGTCACATTCGAGTTTTGCCAAGTGGCCAAGGCTGCGAGTAAATCATTAGCGTCATTGGCTTGGAAACCATGGATAACATTGTCGATGAATTCCGAAACGGTCTCCGATCGCATCCCCAAGAAATCCTTGTACATCCCTTTTCGGAAATAGGCCTGCGAGGCAAACCAACCGGCGTTCACAGTATGAAAGGCTCGCAGTCCAACGGTTGGAGGCTCTCGATAATCTCCGTTTGCCCAAGCTTCATCAGCCATGAGCGCGGCCTTCACAGCTTCGAGATGCAACCAATCGTGAGGCGACGTTTTTCCCGTACCGCAGATAGGCACAATCGATTCGACGATTTCCGGAAATGCGGCGGCCCAGTGGAATGCCTGTTGAGCTCCCATCGAAAAACCGACAACCGATTTAATCTTCTCAATACCGAACACTTCTTCGCATAATCGTTTCTGGGCGAAGACATTGTCGTAGATCGTAACAAGCGGGAATCTTGCTCGATCATTCGGAGGGAGCGTATTGCTGGGGGACGAAGAGTAGCCGTTACAAAACATGTCCGGAACGATGACGAAATACTGACTGGTATCCAACATCTTCCCAGGTCCTATCGCAGCCCGATTCGCGACATGACTTCCGGTGTACCAGGTTGGGTTGACGATCACGTTGCTCTTATCTTCGTTGAGCGTCCCGTGTGTTTCATAAGTCAAAAACGCGTTGGGCACGGTCTGACCTGATTGGAGCCGATAGTCGCCTAGCTGCAATACTCCTTCCACGCCTTGCTGAGTCTGATCATCCATGGAAGCCGAACCCTGGGGGACAATGTTATTCACGTCTTCTCTTTTATGAGCTTGATAAGCAGCGTATCAACGCGGCCTGTTTGGCCGCGAAAAAGCATCTACAAAACAGTGCTTCTGCTTATGGGGCGTTTAGCCCCAATCGTGCAGTCCACTCGCAATACGGTACGTGTTAGAGGATGCCTCAATTGATTGCAATGGGGGATGCACTTTGCAGTATCTAGTAGTCAATCACAGGATTCTTTCATCTCGATTACCGGACCGCAGAATTTCAACCGCGGTGATACCTTCGACCAGATCGATTGGAAGGGCACAGTGCCCCCCGGCCTTGAATCGAAAAACTTTGTGATTGACGGAACGAGTGAATATGCGGGCGAATTGCACCTGAATAACAATCGACTGCAAATCACGATCTCAGCTTCGCAGCAGAAAGAGTTGGTCGAGGAACCGCAGACAATTCGCCAGGCAACAACTCAGCCTAACCAGCAAATCACGAAGCCTAATGAGTTATTTCGTTGGACGAATCCTCAAGGCGGCACATGGACGGAGCCGGCCAACTGGTCGGGCGATGACATCCCGAACGGACGCCCCCGTGAATGGGCTCAATATACGTTCGACGGGGTCCGGCAGATTTCAGCCGTCGAGCTTTACTGGTTAGATGATAGTGGTAACCATCGAGTGCCTGACTCATGGGAGGTGCTCTATCGCGTCGAGGACAAATGGCACCCTGTGCATACGATGGACGACTACTCCGTCGCAAAAGATCAGTTTAACTCGGTCCAATTCACTCCGGTAAAAACCGACGCGTTGCGACTCATCGTCTATCCTCAATCAGAGCGGACCGCCGGAATCCTGGAATGGAAGGTGATCCCCTAGGTTGAGGTTGAGGATTCTAGAGCAGGCGGAAACGGGCGAGACGAAGAGACCAGAAACAGATTCGCACGATCGGTGCTTCACAACAGACCGTGCGATCTGATTCCAAACGAGGGTTGATCTTGATCCATCTCTGCTCAAGTATCATCACAGTCGTTACTCTTCCGGCGTCTTCAGCTTCTGCCCATAAAGGCGAGTCGCTACGAGATAATCGCTGTTGTATTCTTCGACTGACAAGATCTTTCCGTCTTTGAAATTAAAGACCCAAACGTAGTCATTGTCATAGCGACCATACTTACCCTGGGCGTCCCCTTTTTGCACAATGGCAACCCCGTTGTCACTCGCAATCACTTGGGTCGTGTTTAGCTTGATTCCCTGAGGTACAAGCTTTGGAATTTGAGGCAACCATTCGGAGAAGAAGGTATCCGTATCATAGGGAACCCCAACCGGCACGATGGTATTATCGATCTTGCCCATATAGGTGAAGCGAAAGTCCGGATGCAAGATAGACTTCAGTTCTTCGGGGTTGGTCAGCAAGTCCTCGAAAAATGCTTCTGCCATCTTCCGATTTCTTGCAATACCCGAAGGCTGTCGTTGAAGAACAAAGGCTTTGACGGGTGCAAGTTCCTTGCCATCGACCTTGCGACTCGGAATCGACAGGGCCATCCTGTTTCTACCCTGCTTCACTCGACGCACGACGTACTCAGAAGCTGTTCCATTCTCCGTCTTTTCGTGAAGGCTAACTTCGGTGCCTCTCTTGACCCATTTCACAGTTCCATGATTGGACCATGCAACGTCGTCACCATCGACGCCGAAACTTATGACCTTAAGTTCACCACTATCGGCATCGCGAAAGAGGATCTCCGTTCCGGAACTAAAGTTTTTCTGAGAAGACAAATAGGTCGCTTTCCAGGTATGTTCTACGGCCTGTTTCCCGGGTAGCCAACGAAACCGGATATTCCAACTCAGGTCACCCTCGTCGATGGTCCCTTCAAAACCGCCGAATGCCTTCGACTCCCCAGACCATCTTCCCATAAAGGGAGCCATTCTTTTTTGCAGTTCATCATTAGCCGCCGTGATCGACGAAGAAATAAACACGCAAAGGATTGCAACAACCAAACAAATCGGCCTGCAAGAAACATGAGGTTGAAAAATCATCGGGTGCGCTCCGCAAGTTAAGTGTTTGTCGGAATTAGGACTTGGATCTTGTCAACGTAAAGTTTCTGCTGCCAGATCGCAACCGATTCATCGTGGAGATATTAAAGATCCGCGGTACTCGAATCCCTCGACATCAATCGGAACCACGAATCTAATCCATCTTTATACGGCGTGCCACAGGTCATCTGAGCAAGCCGAAGCTATAAATCTGCGGCGACTCGTCCTGAAGATCCAATGAGACCACAGCAGAATGGAGTAGAATAGAAATGATCTCTGCCACGTGATCAAGGCTCTCGAGCGTCACTTGACGTCCCTGGCGAACCCAAACACCTGGTAGCCGATGGGCCGTTTTGCGTTCACCGTCAGAATACCCGATGATCATTCACCATCGCGGGCAATAAGTGTCAACTGCACGTTGCGGAATTCGACGGCGTGCTGCTCGACCTGCAATCCAATGCGCCCCGATCGAGGTGCATCGGTCATGGTGTTCACAAGACTTTCATTGACGAACACACTGACATTTCCCTGATCCACGAGGATCTCTATACGATTCCATTCGCCAATTGGTTTTTCTTCAGGATCTTCCATGCGGCGGGCATAATGGCGGAATGGTGCCCCATTGATCTTGCCTGAGAGATCGCCAAGTCCCCAGAAGTCTCCGACACGCCCCGCATACAACTGAGCCTCCAATCCGGAGGATGGAATCACGCCATCTTGTCCATTGAGCATGATGAACACGCCGCTATCCTTGCGGAACACACCGCCATCGTCGCCTAAATTTTGCGGCCAACGCCACTCAAGCGACAAAACATAATCCTGATAGGCTTGTTCAGTACGTAAATAACCATCCGCCTGTCCATCACACGAAATGATTCCCTCCGCAAATCTCCAAACAGGCTCGGCCTTGGCTGGCTGTCCAGCGTCGATTGCTTGCCAACCCGCAAAACCTTTACCATCGAATAGCTGAACCGGTTTAGTTTTCGCTCGAACATCCCGATTTTTGACACGGGCCGCCTCACTGTTCGCCCATCGCAACCAACGAACTGCTCCGGCACGACGTTGTTCGAGCGGTTGTCCGGCCGAATATCCAAATTTTTCGCCGCTGGCAACTTGCAGCAATAAGGAGGCTTCGACTCGGATCGCCATCGAGTCGGCCAGAAGCAATTTAGCCAAGGTCGGAAACCCTGTGGCCTTGCCGACACGGATCAGATCGCGAGCGGCGGCCAAACGCATTTTCGGATCGCGATCCCTCAAGCTTATTTCGAGATCATTTTCACGATCACCTTGTGGCGTGGCCCATGCAGTTCCAGCATTTAAGGCCAACGCTAGTCCTAAGAAGACCGCGATTTTCAAACGAACCCTCGCAGCCAATCTACTCATCGATTCAATATCGCCAAAACCTTTCTTGCACCGCTTCCTGATCTGCATGACTTCATAACTTCGCACACGAATCATTTCGCAGAATCTTCAGCGGTTGCAGAAACCCATCCATGTCCCTTGAGACCAGCTGGGACACGGCCGCGGATCTTGGGGATCTCCCCTAATGGGGCAAGAGTTTTGGACCATGCTGCATGTCTCGAAGCCATGCGTTGAACAACCTCAGGATGTTTTGCAGCAAGATCCTTGGTCTCCAGCGGATCTGCATTCAGATCAAATAACTGCCACGGATCGCTTTCATATTTTTTGTACAGTCGCCAATTCTTCCAACGGACGGCGATCAAATGCCTGCGGACCGCATCCCCTGGCTCATTGTTGAGCCAGAACAGGTATTCATGGGCGTCACCAGTTTCCTTCCCCTGCAGATAAGGAAAGAGATCCACACCATCGCAATGTTCGGGGATCAGCTGCCCAGCTAGAGTAGCAATCGTCGAATAGAAGTCAAAGTTTGCGATCAGGCCATCATATTCGTTCCCCTCAGGAAGCGTTCCCGGCATCGAAAAGATAGTGGGCACGCGCACCCAACCTTCTCTCTGAGTCCCCTGCCCTTTCCCGCCAGAATACGGCGTTGACGATCCCCCCTCGCCACCGTTCGCGCCGTTGTCGCTGGAAAAGATCACCAATGTCTTTTCGCGTAAACCATGCTCATCCAACGCCTTCAAAAGCTTTCCAACCTGATCATCCACCGAAACGATCGCCCCGGCCAATCGACGACGTCTCCCTGTCGCAGTCGTCCTGCTCATCAACCGCTCAGGCGCCTCGGTACTCGGCGAATGAACGGCCTCAGGCGACCAATAAAGAAAGAATGGATTGTCCTTGTGACGCTCGACGAAGTTGACCATTGAATCCCCGTCATAGTCGGTCAGCCAGATCATGTCACCTGCTTCGTTGAAGCACATGAACTTCGATTGGCCTCCCTTCTTGGACAGCATCGACCGTACGACCTCAGGAAGTTCCGCGAGTTCCTTTTTGGTGTACTGCTTCTTGGGTGGAACTCTGGCAACCTCCGTGAATCCGACACGTAACGGTCTTTGCAGTTTGCTTCCGATGTCCCATTTGCCAATCTGGCCAGTCACATAACCCTGATCAGCGAGGAACCTCGCCAACGTCGGGCGGTCCTCCGGGATCGGAAGTCCTCGCGACATGCCATATTTCCCGAACCGTTGAGCATACTGCCCCATCATCATGCTACATCGACTCGGGCAACAGGGTGGGTTCGTAATGTAGGATGCGGTAAATCGAGTTCCCTCAGCTGCTAAGCGATCGATGTTTGGTGTCGGTATGTCCTTGCATCCATAACAACCAATGTCACCGTAGCCCAGGTCGTCGATGTAAATCAAAATCACATTAGCAGGAGGTGAACCCAAACTTGCATTTGCCTGTTCGGGGGCCAAAGGTTCCGCTGCGACTGGAACTACGCCTGCTGCGACAACACCAAGAAAGACAAGAGGCAAAACAGCACGAATCATAAAGTGATTCCTCGAGGCGAATCCAACGACTTCGCTTATTCAGTTCATCAACGACACCCAATGGCTTCGGGATGAACAAGCGTCCTGAAAGTGGCTTGAATCGATGAGACGACTGACTCAAGGATTCGTAAGGTTGCCGTAAACAACCTTTCTAAGCCCCATTGGAACCTCCCAGTTAAAGGGGCGTGCTCGAGCCATAAACAGACCGAACATCTCGTTCTGAGGATCGATCCAGAAGTGAGTATTGTGGTATCCCGCCCATCCATAGATTCCCTCAGGAACATTCGTCTCTTTCTTAGACGGATCCTCAAGAACAAACAGTGAGAAGCCGTTGTAGTGCCCCAAGAGTGGTTGAAAAGCATTTTGCTCTTCGGGGTATCCGCCAGCCCACTTCTTGGTCATCGTCTCAATGCTTTCTGGCGAGATAATTCGCTTACCTCGAAATTTCCCGCCGGCAGCAAGCATCTCGCAAAAACGACTATAGTCTTCCATCGTTGAGACAAGTCCGGCATCTCCAAAGTGTGCTCGACTTCCAGGTTGATAGGTCATTTGATCGAGAAGATAGGTAAATCCTTTCAAGGATCCTGTATTGATAAAGAGCGGCTGAAAACGTTCTCTTTGTGCAGGCGTCATTGAAAAACCCGTATCCACCATGCCAAGCGGCTTAAAGAGACGCTTTTCTAAAAACTCTTCAAATGGAATACCTGTTATCACTTCGATCAGCCGACCCTGAATGCCCTGATTGATACCGTACAGATATTGAGTCCACGGTTCGAAGGCGAGTGGTGTGTTGGCACAGGCTTCCACGAATGATTGTAGATCGTTGTGTCTCGTCTGGTTCGGATTAATCGAATCAAAAGAAAAATCGGGGACACAATATCTGTACGGTATCAATCAGG
>PBNZ01000002.1 GCA_002723275.1 Planctomycetaceae bacterium | reverse complement strand
GACAAACCCATGTGTTTTTCAAATGCAGCCGCCTTGCCAAGCGTGGGGATGTCCAGATACCAGTTCTTCAACACCGTCACTTCTGGAACATCCTGGACGTGGATGAGATAAGCAGTGGCCCAAGCGCCTAGCATGTAATAGACCTGTGCCGCATCTCCAGAATCCCAATAACTCTCCTCGTCCAGACGCCAGGCTTGCGCAGCTGACATAAAATCATTGATCCCGGGAACACCAATGTTGCCACCGGTCTGTCTCAACTCCAACATATAGTTCTTGAAGTCGATCAGCTTGAGGTTCTCCATAAACTTCGCGGAGCTATAGGTTGCCATTCCTTCGGTGATCCAAGAGTTGAGATTCCGATCAGAATTGCGATCCTGATAGGAATCGCAATGGGCAATTTGAAACACATGGTGATACTCGTGCAGTGCACCCCAAGTGTTTTCGACGGGATCCTTTTCGCGACCGTGGGCATTGGTCGTGACATCCTCATAGACGCGACGCGGAGGTTCGCTCCAGGTCAAACCACCTTCTGCTTCGCCCCGAAGAACCGCTTTGATTTCAGAGACCATATTAGGCCGCTCCAGAAACTCGTCGATTTGCTGTTGAGCCGAATTTGAGGAACTCGGGTCGACCCGACTTTGTGCCCTTTTCAAATAGATGCTTCGAATGCTTCGCTCATTACCAGGCCCGAGCAGATAGACGTAATAGGGCCCATAGTTACCAAAATAATCGATCGCATAGGCGAGGCCGCGTCGATAGTTTTTGACTAGCGATCCATCTGCGTTGAGTCCCTCGGCGACGACCAACACAGGCTCGATGTCGACGGGACGAGCCAGATCGTTCCCATCATCTTGCAGAACCTGAGTTTGGAAGAGTTCCGTCTCTTCAGGTTTCGCCCTACGTAATGACGGATCCGTGTTGCGTTCCTGACAACCTAATGCCAACAGTGTCAACAACATCAAAACACTTCTCTTAATCATTCTGATTCCTGGTGGGATTTGAGTAGCAGGCGCAAAGTCGTTCTTGAATGACCAGCGCAAGATACCTGACAAAACCCGACAGCATCAATTTCAATTACAAGGGTAATCGATCATTTCCATGATAGAAACAATCATCAAGTACGATTAGGACAATCTCATCATCAAAGGCTGAATAGAGATTTTCTCTTGTGACCTTGTCCAGATCCGTGGCCTGACTAGTCAACTTTTTTCGATGCGACCGCCAAACAACTGCTACCGATGGGAATATATTTCTGGTTTCGGATCCGATTCAACTCATATTCAAGACATTCATTAATCAATGTTCCAGCAAGACCACCTCGCTCGCTGTGTTCCTTGATCGTTGTGTCATGATTCACGGATTTTCGAAGACCAATCTTGTTCGGCAAGGAACGAGCCAGAAGAATTGCCGGGTAAAGAAAGGAGAATAAATAGCTGCCATACTCGATTGAGAATCCGCATCTATTCAGTCGATCCTTGAGCGACGGTAATGTATACCGACGAAAATGACCAGCGTAATCATCTTCAGCTGACCAGAGTAATTGGAACGCGGGCACCGTGATGAAGAGCAATCCACCTGGCGCGAGATAATCATGGAGACTTCTCAGAAACTGCTGATCATCCTCAATGTGTTCCAATACATCAAATAGCCCAGCAGTCTGAATTGAACCCTGAAAGAAACTTGCATCTTCCAAGGTTGATTGAACAACCATCCGGACTCCGCGTTCAACAGCATTCATCGCTCCGGAGGCCCCTGGTTCGACCAAAACAACATCAATACCCGATTGCTGAAGGTAATATGAGACGCAGCCGTTTCCACCACCAATGTCGAAGAAGGTTCGTTCAGGTGACCAACTTTTGACCAAGTGCTCAATAATTTGGTTACGGTGTCGGAACCAGAACGACGAATCCTCGACGTCAAAACAAGCGTCGTTTCCATGCTGAGGATAAGAAATCTCTCGATCCTGTGGAGCCATCCATATACCGTCTCGCTCGACAAGAGATTCAGAATACTCGGCCAAATCACACGACATGATTCTTATCCCGAAAAGGTCACGATCGATATTTAATAAGCATCAGAAGCTGAATACAGACAAACAAAATATTTATGTCGCCATTCTACATGGTTTTCCGCACTCACTCTACATGATGTCTGGCCATAACCTGAGCAATAATCAACGGCACCACATCAAAATAAGCAACGCGTTACTACGCCTTCAATCACACTAAGGGCTAGTTTCACTCCCAAGCCTTTGAATATCTTCTCTCCATCGATGCACGAATCACTTAATCTCAATTGGATCAACGATTCATTCCACGCGGTCCATAAAATGACACCTCAAACAAACGGCATCCGTTTAGACTAAGTGCGAGAATTTCAGTTCAATCGACTTTGGCCGACATTTGTTGTGATCCAATGATTGGACCATTACGAACACTGTGAAAGAGTTCGTTGACACAGCGTTACAGAGATGAATTAGGCCACGCCCGGAAACCAAATTCACATTGAAAAAGTCATCGTCAGTAAGCCGGCGAAATACCCAAGCTTGCTTTCATTTCAGTCCATGACAAATTGTCGACAGCAAGCTATCTTCCAGTTGCGATTCTTGCAGAGTCTTCAATGCTAAACGAAAGCACCATGTTCCCGAGATTTGATTTGACTCACCCACTGCACGCTAATTTCAAGTTTCGCTCCATTTCACCTTGGCTTGATGATGGTTTCGTCCAACAGTCATTCGAGCGATTTTGCACTCAGCAAGATTTATTTTTCATTTGAAAGCACTAGGAATCCTTACCGCCTTGTGAAAACACAAGTCTTACTTTCCTTCATGTTAGTCTCGTTCCTTTGCAACGTTTCGCATGGATAAGCAACGAAAAACGAATCAAAACCCGAGCTTACGGAAGTAAAGTCCCTTGTCGTTAATTTCGAAGACAACGGTTATTTGAAAGAAGAGCTGGTTCAAAACATTCGCGACGAACACCTGCGAGTAAAAGCGGTCTCGGCCTATGAATACGCCTTGCCCATTGTTGGAATTGAGCAATGGCATAAGGGCTTCTTGCAAGAAGCAAACTATGGCGATTGGCTGATCTACACAGGTCCTGAAACGAAGATTCCGATTATCACCGCGAATACGACAACGCCCTACGTCGTGACCTATGTCGACTTGGCAGAATCCCCCTACTACGTTGAAATCCCAGCGGGGCCGATTGGCGGCTTGGTGATTGATATCTATCAGACACCCCAAGCCGATCTGGGTGTCCTGGGCCCCGACCAGGGAAAAGGGGGCAAGTATCTTTTGGTCGGTCCGGAATCAGAAGTTCCCGCCGACCATAATGCCGACATCGTCGTAAAATCAAAAAGCAACTTGGTGTTCGTTGGAACGCGTATCATCCGCCTCGAACGTGCTGAGTATGAAAAGAGTCTGGATGCCCATCGCATCTACAAGGTTGGCGGAGACAGAACAAAGCAAAAGTTCATTGCAGCCTCAAAAGAACCTCAATGGATGGGAAATCAATCCCACGGACTTGAATACTGGAAAGACTTAAACCATGTTCTCCAGAACGATCCTGTTGTCGACCGAAACCGATTCATCCTGACACAGTTACGCGGAATCGGAATCGAAAAAGGACAGCCCTTCAACCCAGATGCCCGCCAGAAAAAAATCCTGATCGAGGCTGCCAACATGGGTAACGCCATCGCGATGGTGAACACGTTCAGCCGCGAATGTTACAAAGAACGGCATTAGCCGGATCGCAATTGGCTGTACGTTTTGAATATGGAACATCTCGACCATCTTCATCCAATTTATTACGAAGTTATGGAGATTGGTTCTTACACCTACGCAGCATTTACGACTTCAAAAGCAATGTTGCTCAACAATGTTGGAAGTGGCTCGATGGGAAGAACAGCTACGAAATCGTGGTGCCTAAAGATGCTCCGGCGAATCGCTTCTGGTCGATCACAGCCTACGATAACGACTCACGATGCATCATTTAGAATCCGCAGGGGAAATCCGACATCAGCTAGGCTCAGGGAAACATTCGAACCGAGCCTGACGGCAGCACGAAGGTCTTTGTCGGACCCAAAGCACCGTTCGGTTATGAGAACAATTGGATCGAATCAAACCCAGAAAAAGGATTCTTCGTCTACCTGCGGCTGTACGGACCGTTGGAATCGTACTATGACAAGTCGTGGAAGATGCCGAACGTCAAAAAGTTAAACTAGCTTCAACTCGCGAAACAAGGCGACATGAAGTCGGCCGCTCGCTCGCCGACGATCGATAAATACAGAACGCCTCGGAACGATCATTCCGAGGCGTTTTCATTTTCATTCGGAAGTGATCTGCTTGAACGCTTCATATTCGGCGGCTTCGTCAAAATTTTGGTGATCATGAATAAATGCGCCAAAGGTCATTCGCAAGCTGTTATCCGGCAGGACTGAGATCGAGCTCACCTCGCCTTGCTTCATCGCCTTTCGGCCGAACGGGTTTGCGACAAAGACGCCGTAGTTGCGATTATGCCACCAACTCTTTCGAAAATTGTCAGGGCTGGCCATCAGCATGATTCCGCCATCACGAGGGTTGGTCCCCGAATAATCACACCAATCTGCAGCCTGACCCCACGTTCCTTTCGCGGTTGTCTTGCCGGTCGAACTTCGGATGAGTCCACCGTTCTTCTCCGTATAGGCCGTGGCGACTCGAGCACCAAAACCCATCTCTTCCTGATCTCCAAACGTGACGGTTTGCTGACCCGCATGAAACACGGCGCTCCACACAAGCAGCCAACCATTCGGCCGAGCAGTCAACTTAAAATCATTCGTCATTCGACAAAGAGCCTCCCCATCACTCTTCTTTAAGAGACATTCCGTCGCAAATTGCAACTGTCCGTTCGTGACGGTGGGATCCTTCACAAACTTCACATGTTCCATGGCAGCCTTGTTCCGCCAATAGTCGTTGCCATTAATATCACCGAAGGCAAGCCAGATCCCAGGATGTAATTGCTTATGATCGAGATCGTCAACTCCGTCCACAGGAGGATGATTGCGGGTAACCTGCAGTCCACCGGGAAGACAGGCATTCGCAAAATAAGGTCGCATCACGTTTTTATCACGGAACACAAAATCGACAATTCGAGTTCCGTCGAGTGAAATGAGTAATCGGCCCTTCCGTTTTTTGAATTCGAATTCATTTTCGGGCACATCAGTCGCCACCGCGGAATCCTTCATCGCAAGTAAAAAGGTCGATAGATCGGCGACCTGCAATGGCGACAGTGTCTCAGCCATGTCCGGCATTGCAGAAGCCGGATTGGTGCTTCGTTCTTCGATCGATGATTTGGGAATGTCAATTTGCTCACCGTTCGATTGCCCCAAAGACAGGGTTAGACCGCTCTCTTCCAACAGAACACCGGAATAGACCTGTCCGGTATCGGTAATCACCGTCTGCTGATTGAATCCTTCGGTAATGATGGCACTTGGTTCGACAATCGACTGCACAATGTGCCGCGCGCTCGATCGTAGTCCAACGTCGCTGAGATTCGGACCAAAACCATTCCTGGCCTGATCAAGGCTATGGCATTTCACGCAACCGGCGCCCCGAGCGTGCTGGAACAGGACCTCACCACGAGCACGACTCCCGCGATCCAACAAAGCGACGGCCGCCTCGCTGGTGACTTTTTCTGGCTTTCCATCAAGCGGAGCGGGAGCGACGGCAATCACATAATTCACCATGCTGCCACCGCGACCATTGTCGGTGTTCCCGCCAAACTCCAGCGAACCTGCAGGGAAGGTGCGGGCATAAAACGTAAAGTTAGCTCCTTCATCAATCGCCGCCGTGAAAGGCTCTTTTTCGTAGTGACTCGTCAACCAGGCAGGCGGCGCCTCTTGCCGCTCGTCAATTCCAATCCAGACTCGAACGGGAACAATCGCTTCGGCAGTAATCCATCGGTCGCCGCGTGAGCTTTCATCGCTATTGGCAGTCTGAATCAGATCGCAACCCGCCAATTCCTCGGGAACCCTGTTCAATCGATAACCACGATCGACATAGGCTTTATTTCCGGTCAGAAATCCGCCTGACACAACCTTGTATCTTCTTTGACTGCGGGATCTCACCTTGCGAATCGCGGCCACCTTGCTCGCAGACATTTCTGTGTCTTCGAGACCCGAGGCTTCCATCAAAGAACGCCCTCGAATGCTCGGTAAAGCAGCTTGCTTCATCTTGGCAATCCACATTTCAGAGATATCGCGAACTCGTGTGTCAGACTCATCACTGGACAACTGACTGACCTCGCCTTTCGTCATTGCCTGCGTTTCGAGCAGAGAGAGTAATGCCGCCCGGCGCACTGCAGGCCGCGAGTCGGCCAACAAAGCTCGCCGTTGATTAATCGAAGTCACTCCACGTAGCGCCTGCCAACTCGCATAGAGAATGGTGGGATCCGATTCGCGATTAATGAGAGTCAACAACTCAGGAACAAGTTTCGATTGCCCAGACTCATGAACCGCTTGAACCGCCGCGAATCGAACTCGGAGGTGGGGATGTTGGAAGGCGATTTGCAGACCGTCTGCAAGTCGCTCCGTTTGCTGAAACTGCTTGGCTCGAAATGCCAGAATCCGAACGGCTTGGATCTGTCGGTTGAGCAGCGCATCATCTTCGCTCTGCAGCGTCGATTGCAAAAAATCGGCAAGCGAGCTGTTGCTTGGCATGCGGCCCATCGCCCAGACAGCCCAGGTTTCTTGATTCTCGGTAAGTTCGCCTTCCGACAACCGTTCCAGGATCGCGGAGGCTTCGCTTTCACCTCGTCGCACCAGTTCGTCTTGTGCATTAATCCGGCGAACGGGAAGTGGCGAGTCAAAATCCTCAATGAGCTCATCGACAGAGAATTGTTCAAGCGGCTTTGTATTCAGCAATGCCTTTGCGGGCGGTGCATCCTTCCAAGTAATTCGAAAGATACGACCTTCGTTGATTAATTGGTCGTTCTCCCATTCAGCACCATAGCCACTGCTCCATCCAAGAACCCAAAGTGCACCGTCTGGCCCAAACTCCAAATCGGTCGGTCGGAAGAGTGCTGTTCCTCCTTCAATGAAAGGCTGAAAGGCACCCTCAGCCGGTCTCATCAACGCACCATCCCACTGCGGTCGCCACAAAGAAGTTGTTCTCAACGCCCAATTATTGATGAGAAACGCACCTCGATACTCCGGTGGGAACTGGGGCGACATACAAAAAATGACACCAGTACCCGAACCTGAAAACAACGGACCACTGACAGGAGCGGTGATGGCATGCGGCTTGTGCGACCAGTGGCTGCTCCACGGATGATTCCAACCGAAGTGTCCGCCGTAGAAAGACATGAAGACACGATCGCCTTCCGTTTGATCGTTGTCGGTCCCCACCCAATGAAAACCGCTGTCCATTGTGATATCCCACGGATTTCTAAAACCGCGAGAGACGATTTCAAGATTATGTCCCCCGTCGTCACACCTCAGCACACCTCCATCCAACCCCCAGTCGTCAGATGGCTTGTGATAGGCACGACGATAGTCATCCTTCGTCGAAGTAACGGGCTTCGGAAAATCAGGGACGCCATCAGGCGCGGTAAGGCCCCATAAGTCCCGAAACGGTTTGGGAGCATATCGGCCGGGTTGATTCATCCCCTTCGAGTTGCCCTTACTCATGTAAAGCTTCCCGTCCGGTGCCCAGTTCAATCCATGCAGACCGTGCTCAAGATTGCCAAGATCGGTATAGACCTTCACATATTCATCGGCTTCATCGTCTCCATCCAGATCACGAACGACCGTGAGGTCAGGTGCATTGGCAATCCACAGATCACGACCATGCCAGGCCAAACCTTGAATTGAATTAAAACCTGTTGCGAAGATCTTGGTTTGGTCCGCCTTGCCATCACCATCGGTATCGAACAGGATCGTTACGCTGTCGCCTGGCGTATCTGGCTTAGGCTTTCGATACTGAGGTCCCATACCAACAAACAACCGTCCCCGCTCATCAAAAGCCATCGAACAAGGTTGCCTGACAATCGGTTCATTCGCGAAAACCGAAATCTGAAATTTGGGCGGTACCTTCGGCAACTTGCCCGCATCGTATTCCTGCTTTTCTCGCTCTGCAAAGACAGGCGACCCCACAAGCAAGCAGAACAAGAAAAGTACGAATTGCAGTTTGATCCGCCGTCCAAACAATAGATTCATCGTCGTTAATTTCCGAAACTCTAGCGGCTTATTGGTTAGTAAGGAATCATCTGTTGAAAAAGTGATCCACCCCATTTTCATCAGGAAGTTTTGTGACTGGAGTGGTTCGAGACTGTCTGGCTTACATTTCCCAACCTTCTCGATATTCGCGACGCAGGAATTGATTGGCAGCTTCATGATTGGTGAAGGCCATCTTATCGGCATCCCATAACAGCTTTTTCTGAGTGAGATCATCTCGTAATTGTGAACGCAGCGCCACGTTACCCAACAGAACAGTTTCTGTCAGGGGGCCAGCCCATTCAAAGCTGGAGTTCGTATTCGGACCGCCCTTGCAGGCTCGAAACCACTCCTCGTGATGCCCGGGAGACCGAGGCAAGACTTTCGGAGGCTTTCCATAGGCTTTCGCACGGTCTGCTGGAAACATTTTCCAGGTTTCATCCCAATCCGTGAAGACCACTCCTTCGTCACCTACCAACATCACTCCGTTAGCGCCCATGATGTCTCCATCCTTAACGACCGCAGGCCTCGGCGGTCGTAACCCACCATCGTACCACTGGACTTTCACCGGAGGCGCATCTCCGCGCGCCGGAAATTCAAACGTGACCACGGATCCCAACGGATACGATTCGTCATTGACTCGGGTCGAAACTCCTTCCACGCTGGTCGGCGGACCTAACTTCAATGAGCGAACGACAGGATCAAAGTAATGACACCCCATGTCTCCCAAGGCACCAGTCCCGAAGTCCCACCGACCTCGCCATTTAAACGGTGCATAGATCGGATGATACGGCCGCATCGGAGCCGGACCGATCCATAGGTCCCAATCCATCGTGTCAGGAATCGCGGGCATTTCTGTTGGACGCGCGACACCCTGCGGCCAATATTCGCGGAACAAGCCGCGCGAGGGCCGATCGGTCCAGACATGGGCTTCGCGAATGGGCCCGATCGCATTGTCCATCACGAATTCCTGAACGAGTTGCGTATCCTTATCCGCAACCGCTTGATTGCCCATTTGAGTCACCACACCCGCCTCGCGGGCAGCCTTGGTTAATTCACGAGCCTCCCAGACGGAATGGGTCAAAGGCTTCTCACAATAAACATGTTTACCGAGCGCGATGGCCGCCATTGACGCGTGAAAATGGTGATGATCCGGAGTCGACACGATCACCGCGTCAAACTTAGGTTCCATTTCCGCCAACATGACGCGGTAGTCCTTGTAGCGTTTCGCGTTGGGATATTTCTTAAAACCCTCCGCAGCACGCAGCCAGTCAACATCACACAAGGTAACGATATTCTGGGACCCCGAATCTCGTAGATTGAGCGCACCTCGCCCACCCACACCAATACATGCGATATCAAGCTTGTCATTGGCCGCGTAGGTACGAGCCGAACCCGCTTGCAAGATCGTGAATGTAGCCGCTGATGAACCTGCCACTTTCAGGAAATTCCGACGATGAATCTTCGATGCCATCAACTCTCTCTCCAAACTCCGGTGATTCGATTAAACCCAATTTCTCTTATCGATCATTCAGATCGAATTGCTGAGCGGGTATCCTACAACCCAATCTTTCCTATAAGATAATTGAATGGCCTCCGCAGGTGTCTTCTATTCCGTGCACGACAAGAAATTTCGCGACACGTCGCCTGCAAATCGATCGATTTCTGGTGTAATTCTCTTTCACCTGGTAGACGGTGAAAGAGAATGGCGCTGGGCACTATTACCAGTTTAAGGATCCATTACTTTGTCCGAAGCGATCCAATTCCACTCCGCTTTGATTGAGCATTGTCACAAACAGATTGCTCAGAGGAGTTCCCGATTCACACGGGACGTACCGACCATGTTCGAATCCGCCGCCGGCCAAAAAGATTGGTAGATTCTTTGCATGGTGTGCATTCGCGTTACCAAGGTTGCTGCCAAACAACACGGATGTGTTATCTAACAGGGTATTCCCAGCTTCAGAACGAGAATTCATCTGCCCCAATAAACTGCTAAAGCACGTCACAATTTCAGACTCGATCTTTTGCAGTTGATCAATCTTTGCTGGATCCTGACCGTGGTGAGACAAATTGTGATGATTCCCTGTGACGCCAGTCACCTTAGGCACAACATAATGATCTTGAATCAAGATGCTGATAACGCGGGATGAATCCGTTTGCACAATTAACGGGACGAGATCCATCAAGAGCTGGGTTCTACCAATCAGATCAGCATGGTCTGCGATATCCTCGGGTTGGCTCGCATCAATCTCAGGTTTTTGTTTTTCGAGCCATCCTTGCTTTGCTTGAATATTTGATTCAGCAACTCGGATTGAATCAAAGTAATCCTCAAGCAAGTGGTTGTCTGCAGAACTGGCTTTCGACTTCAGAGCCTTGGCCTGACTGCGGAGACCATCCAGGACGCTCTTCCCGTCCAGCAATCGCTGCTTTTGAGCCTTCACTTGCTGCGGACTTCCGGCCAGAAACAGCTGAGCGAACAATTTGGCAGGACTGGTTTGCGCCGGAATCATGACGCCGCCACTGTTAAAAGACTGGCTCTGCGCCTTCATCGTTCCGAGAGTGACGGAGGAAAACCGAGTTTCATCACCCAACTGTTCCGCCGCAACCTGATCAATGGAGATGGTATTGCGAAAACCGCCCATGCCAGGCTTTCTGGCAGCGGTCAACCAAGTCAATTCGCTGTCGTGTGGCTGCCGACCGTTTTGGTCTTCGTGTTGAAGTCCGGAGAATAGAGTGAATTGCTCGCGGTGTTCATCCAGTAGTTCGAGATAGGCGGTCTTTTCATAATCTCGTCCTGCAATCTCCGGCCACAAAAATGGTGGATGCAGTCCAAGAGCGGTGCAGACGAATACCATTCTTTTTGGAGGTTGACTCTTCGTTGCGCCAAACACGGGTGACATGGATTCCAACATCGGCAAAGCCAATGACACACCCGATGCTTTCAGCAACGTTCGTCGATGAATTCTAGACATCGTCAACTCACATTCTCAATAATCTTAAAGGTGTCGGAACATCTGACTCTGTACGACCGCGTGAATCATGTCACGAAAACGCAATCCATTTTCTGTCACGTCCTTCAGAATGGAATCTATTTCCTCACGATCTGAAAACTGGATCTCCCCGCCGGTCGAATAGACAACTAATTGCGAAATCAGGTTTCTGACAAATTGATCCTGATTGTTCATCAACTGGTGTTTGAATTCGACAATTCCTTGAAACGGTTTGCCGTCGCTCGTTACACCGCTGGCATCAACAACAGGTCCTTGACGATAGGTTTGTTGGTTCAGGAATCCTAAAAGACCGCCTCCGGTTGCTCGGTAGCGAGTTCGATATCCGCCAATCGGATCAAAGCTCTCCAGCGCGAAACCTGGAGGATCGATATGTTGATGACATTTGTTACACGATTCCATTTCACGATGTGCGGCGAGGATTTCGCGGATCGTCGTTTTGCCTCGCGTGTCAGGTTCCACCGAGCCAACCGACGGCGGCGGTGGTGGTACGGGCATACCGAGTAAATTGGTGATCACAAAATTGCCTCGTATGACAGGCGAAGTCGTGGTCCCATTGGCCGTCGTCTTCAGAATAGCAGCCTGAGTCAAAACCCCGCCTCGAACGCTATCGCTCGGCAAATCCACCTTGCGAAAATGCTGACCCTCCACATCGGGTAAGCGATAATGTTCAGCCAGTCGACGATTCACAAAGGTGAAGTCAGAGTCGATCAAATTTGTCACACTCAGGTTTTCTTGAATCAAATGGGCTACGAATCGATTTGTTTCTTGGGGAATCGAATCGTTTAACAATTCATCAAACTCTGGGTATAAACCTTCGTCGGGAGTGGTCGCGTTGACCTCATCAAGTCGAAGCCATTGCCCCACAAAATCTTCGATAAAACGCAACGACTTCTCGTCGGCGAGCATCCGATCCACCTGTCGCGTTAAGACAGCAGAGTCCTGTAATTCGCCACGGTCCGCCAACCCGATTAGCTCATCATCCGGCATACTTTTCCAAAGGAAGTAGGATAGTCGAGATGCGAGTGCATGCGGGTCTAGTTCTCCTGGTTCATTTTGAAAGAGTAAGAATTGGGGAGCCGCCAGGATCGCCTTGATCGCCAAGTGCAAACCACCGACGACGTCGCCGCCATCCTGTAAAGCCTGATCTGCGAGATCCAGATAGTCCTGAATATCTTCCTTGGAAACCGGACGACGAAATGCCTGCTCACAAAACTTGTTAACACGTTGCTCGAGCCAGTCTTGAGAAGCGACAACCTTCAGAGGACCTTTTTTCGGACCTTGGAACTCACAACCTTGCAACAGTTTTTGAGTACTGCTGGGCGGCCAAGATTGATGAATCGGGCCGCTCACCGTTTGTGATCGAATTTCAATGCCCGGCCCTTTATAATTCTTGACTCCGCCAGCCGAAGCGATTCCCACAAACGGCTCGGCCTCCATCTCGAACGTCGTGTAAAACGAATCGCCTCTTTCAAGAAACGCTTCGACAGATAATTCCGCTTCGATACCCGGCAAAAGATCCTGCACTAACAGAAGCTCAGTCGCACCACCGCTTCCTTTGCGAATTATTTTCAGGGTAATGGGTTTCGTCGTTTGATACGCCGCAACCCTCGTTTCGATCTTGTACGTTCCAGGAGTCACGATAAACACGGCTGCAGCTGTGGACGTCAACAAATAATCCACATCCCGAAATAGCGCAACGCCTTGGTCGGTTCGTCGAGAAACACTTCCTCCGAGCTCCAACGGCTTGTCGTGGAAATCGTTCAAAAACGGGCTATGAGCGAAATCGAGGATACGAGTGCGGAATGGATTTCTCCCGAGACGAGTAGCAAGCTCTAACGCCTGGTTGGTGGCGTCGAGATAGCCTTCCATGTGGACTGCCGACATCCGCTGATTGACGCCAACCGTATCAAAGCTTTCCGCTCGAACCTCTGCCGGAATGGCATCGGTCACATCCCTGTCAATTAATAACAGATCTTTCAGGGTGTAGGCCAGTTCGCGTTTCGTAAGGCGGCGGGCAGGTACACGTCCTATTTGAATTTGCTGGCGTCGGTTTTCATCAATCAATTTCTCGCGCAGTACGCCAAGCAGTGTCTCCACCTGATCGGCTTCAGGTTGGGGCGCAGACTCTGGCGGCATCTTGCCTGTGCTTACTTGATCGTAGACGGCCACCCACGCTTGGAAGGTGAGACGATCGGACAGATCGCTCCCCAATTCCTCAAGATCAACGCCTGTCTCGGTTGCCGAATCATGACAGTCGGAACAGGAGACATCAATCAACGGCGCCAACGATTCTCGGATCGATTCAGCAGCAGCAACAGGTCCGCTACAGATGAACAGGATGAGCGTGATCGCAGTTAGCCAATAAAGCTTCATCGATGACCTCGAAGAAGTCGACCTGAATCAAACACGGAGCACTTGTTCTAAACGCGGTTCGATTTATGCCAACTCGATGTTCCAGACCCGAACCCAAAACATCACCCAATGGTTCAGCGGCAAAATTCATCGTTATGCACACCAGCGACAGCATACCATCTCGTGATGAACTAAACCCGCCCATCCGGGCATTCGCAACCTCCCATTCACGCTTGTGTATCAAAAGGTATTCGCAACCGGAATTCTGCCGACTTTCGAGTCGTCTATCCCGAGGGCGAATATGGAACCTTAGCTAAGGGTATGATGCGCTTCGCTAGCATCCCATTTCGAGTGTTGATAGACTCCGCTGCTGGGCAATCGAGATTCCGCTGAATGATTGCCNGTTGNTTGCCCTTATTGCACANNTGCCGCTCGGAGCCTNAGGTCGATGAAAAGTATCTGCTCACCTTTTGTCACAACATTNATGTNNGGNTTGCTGACANTAGGAGGTTGCAGTCATCAAGATTCGTCCGACATCATCCTTGNCATNTCNGAATCNAAATCGCCATTGNTTGAAGTTNCCACCGAAGAGGCTGNCNTCTCCCNAATTACCAANGGTGATCAACCGTTTTTTGAAACCTGGGAAGAGGANTCTTTCCATGGCCCGATGGTTGTCGCCCTGGATGGCACAATTCTGATGCTCGGCATTACCGGGGGTCAGAAAACGGATGAGATTTTCATCAAGCGATCAACCGATGGAGGAGCCACCTGGTCNGATCGTGAGGTAATCGGAAAATCGATCGAAATGGACTGGAGGAAACTCGGAATCGGACCCTATGACGGAAAAGGCTGGGGCCGAGATAAAATATTCGCCTTCGCCAGCTTGGGCACTTGCGTAGTTGATGAAAACACGGGTGAGATCATGTTCTTCATGGCCGCGCTTCGTCCCGTCCCATTCATGTACAAGAGTCGAGATCATGGCAAAACCTGGAAACTCGAAAAGGTTGTTTTGAAAGAGGACTCGAGAGGGTTCCTGACAAACCCCAACCCTGCATGCGACCCNGGTATCACCATCAAACACGGTCCCCATCNAGGTCGGTTGCTNGTGCCCGCTCGGGTGATGGTGAACTACAACAAATTCGAAGAGGCCAAGGGTTATACCAATGCGGTTTACAGTGATGACCATGGCAAGACCTGGTTCTCCAGCGAACCNTTTCCGATCGATGGTACCGGAGAATCAGGGCTGGTCGAATTGAGNGACGGGACAATCTACTTCAATTCCCGNACTCACACGCGCAAGGGCAATCGCTGGATCACCTACAGCGACGACAGCGGTAAAACATGGCGAGACTGTCACGAAGACGACGAACTATTCGACGGTCCCCCTGATATGTATGGCTGTAAGGGCGCATTACTCAGACTGGATCATGACGACCAGGATATTCTGCTTTTCAGTGCGCCCGACCCGAAGCTGCCTGAAGAACAAAATCGCGCGAACCTCAAGGTGTGGGTCAGCTTTGACGGCGGCAAAACGTGGCCGGTCAATCGACTCGTCAAGGAAGGNCCGGGCAACTACTCATGGATGNCTCAGGGAAGAAAGGNAACCCNTAGCGAAGGCTTCATCTACTTACGAAGCGTCACCGGCTGGATGGCAAGATTCAATCTGGCCTGGCTGTTGGAACCAACTCAGTAAAGCNTTGCCGATTTCAATCTTCGGATGATGCACTCGCGGGTGGCCAGCGAACTAACAGAATCATCGTCAAACCGCAAATGAAAAGTAGGAGACTGGACGGTTCGGGAACGCCGGCCGCAGCCGTTCGTGGCCCTAGCTCATAACCGCCACCGACGAATGCATAAACCATATCGCTCGTATCAAATAGCAGACTCCCGTCCCAGTCACCTTCCGACCAGGTCGCCATAGCGCCCGACTCGTATTTACCACTCGCAAAGACCCCTACGAGATCGCTGCTGTTGAATTCCAGGTCGAGATTCGCATCTCCCGCAAAGGTATTCTTGTGCACGTTGATCCAGAGGCTGCGATCTTGGATATCGATGGTGAGGTCACCGTTCTCATCGAATGTTGCCAGACTGTTGCTCGGAGTCTCCATGGCGATTGCCTGGGCATCAATGTCTGAGACGTCGACGATACCGTCTCGGTTATAGTCACCGCGGGGCGCGACCACGACAGGTNCGGTGGTCAGAAATCCTCCGAAGGCCGCCTCGGGCCCGCCAAAGTCCCACTGGGGACCCTGGTCGTCGTAGAGATAGAACAGATACTCCGTGTCGAGATCGTAGCCGGCGTCCTGGGCTGCGGCCGTCAATACGTACTGACCTGACGCCTCTTCAAGTTCGACCCAACGAACACCATTCGCGTCCGCAAAGGGTTGGCGAGCCTGGTGATCCGGGTCCGGCTTNGGAGCACGTGAATCGTTTGTNTTTTCTTCTCGCAAGGAGAGATCGACCAGAGTCCTACCGACGCGGTTGTTAAATCGAGTGGGCCGTTCGCTTTCTGGAACACCCAGNTCATTGGTCTCGTGGATCGCTGCGTCGTAGACAACTAATCCACCCGANTCATCGGTAGCAAATTTACCGCCTTCGGTATGCACGATCAGCATCCAATCTTCCGGANTTTCCAACACCTCGTGCAGACGACCGTTGGAATAACCAAGACCCTGCAGAAACTCGTCCGACTCACCACCGTTAGCCCAGATTCCACCCCAACAAATAATGGAATCACCGTGTTCAGGATNACCCGATGTGCCTGAGGTTTTCCTGAGGTTATAGAGGTGAGCCTGAGTCACGTCATATTCATTACCCTTCACGACGATGCTGTAATCCATCGTGTTATTGGGATAGATCGTGAACTCCGCATGTCCCGATACNTTGGNATTCCCATGAGGAACAAAGCCTGGAACCATCGTGTTTGGATTGCCACTCAGCGGCGCATAAAGGGTAANTGGGTCTGGCTGTCCTGGCGGATCGGGCGGCGTCGCTGGAAGTCGACTTGTGAGGTAGGAGCCAACGGAGGCAGCCTCTGCGGCGTTCAAAACATCATCGTAAATGACCAAGTCCGAAAGATTGCCAACGAAGTTGTACCCACCGGAATTACCACTCCCGTCCTGCCACCCGAACAGCTGAAGCACTTGTTCGCTTGGAACGTTGTAACCTCCGTCCGAAGGAATGTTCAGATTGAANCCATTNGCAAACGCTTCGTGACCCGGTTCACCATGGAAGTAGTTCGTCTGAAATACGGAATAGCTGCCGTTCAAGTAGTNAATGCTGTTGCCACCCTGAGTTCCACTGCCACCCCAGAGTTCAAAATTTCCGTCGTCGATCTGATGATCCATTTGGGAGCCTTGCGAACCGGAGGTCCCAATCGAATAAACGTATTGCCCCGAACCACTTCCGAGTGAGCCATTGCGACCCGGGTCGTAGTAACCCACCCAAAAGATCGTTGCCGCAGTCAACGCCGAGGGTAAGGGCCCTCGTAAGGTCTGGTTGTCGCCGGAGAAATCGTTGACTTCAATCGTCCCGAGACCTTTCATCTCCGTACCGTTAAAGCGAATATTCGCTGGGTCTGTTCCATTTGCAACGAGAGTGAAGCTGGCATCATTCTTGGCCGTCCAGCCAAGCACCTGACCCAATTCGTCGAGCTCGAGCGTCGCATCACTTGCTTCGAAATGGGCAACCAGATTCGCGGAGGAAACGGGTGGCAAGTCAGCGTGCACCACAGCAACAGGTGCGACAGCGATCACCTTGGCGGCGAGCACAAAGCGAATCCAGNAGGTCATATCGCAAGCTCCTTCATTCAANCTCAAAACTCACAGGAAAGCCTGNCATACGNCTACCAACGACAGGTTGAATAGTCCAGATCAGCGTATCTTCGTTCGATGAACGATTGAATAAGAAAATAGAAAAAACAAAGTCATTGTTGAAAAAATCAGCTGGCGGAAACGGAAGCCACTCGACGAATACCTTTGAAAGTCAGGCTTGATCCAGGTCGCGAAGAGAGTCACCCAAATCGAGGAAACTCCGCCATTCCAACAAAAAAGCCGATCCTCTAAGGACCGGCTTTTTGAGTCTCAAGGAGAGCGATCTCTACGATCGCTTGGCCGACTTGTTGCGAAATCCATAAGCAAGACCGCAGAGAGCTAAAACCGACCAAATCGCTACGGTCGTCGGTTCAGGGATCACTTCACCCTCGCCGCCATCGTCACNACTGGCCNCTTGAATCGTCAACACNCCTGNGTTTTNGNCGGGGGNTNGGGACGCGCCTNCGACAACGGCTACGACACTAACCGGGGGGGCGCCTAAAGAGNCCGTAAATTNAAAGTNGACGGTTTGATCTGCAGCGTCACTTGCAACCGTAAAGACAAGCTCGGCCAGCAACGAAGGGGTTGCTCCTAAGGNGAGGACGNCACAGCCGGTGAAGCATATAACCGTGCCTTGAGTGACGCCGNNTTCAAACGCACTCACTTGGTTAAAGTCAGGCGGGNNTCCATTCTTNATATCAGGAGTATTTTGGAGTGTTGGCTGACCATCGGCCCATGGGGCGTTATCGCCCCAAGTAATACCGTAAGACCAACCTTGCACGTCCTCACCATTGCCCGTGGCGTAAATGCCGAGTTTAACCTCTTCCCCAGGGGCCGCAGTCGCACTNTCGATCGAGAAGGANATGGCCANGGATCCGAAAGCCGGTGCAGACAATACGAGCGAGCAGCCCAANACAAAAACAAAGTTTAAAAATCTCATTGAATGTTNGTCCCTGAACCCACGACGACGTCGGAGCAAAAANACGCACGCAANGTNATAAAAAAACANCTGCCTGGCGGATCCCCGCCGNTGNTCAGGNAATTTTAACAATTCGANACAATCNTNAAAGTCCNCCCTGNCNCCTNCCAANAANNNACNTCTCTTTNTATTTTTGCGNNCCAATNATAAAACTNGNTCCCGCGCAAAGANGGGTGAGCNCNCCTTGGCGAGAAGCCTCGGTGAGCCGTCTTTTGATCGTTGAAANGACGCCGCAGCNATAACCTNACGCGACGACATNGGGCTTGATCCAGGTCGCGAAGAGAGTCACCCAAATCGAGGAAACTCCGCCATTCCAACAAAAAAGCCGATCCNCTACGGACCGGCTTTTTGAGTTTCAAGGAGAGCGATCTCTACGATCGCTTGGCCGACTTGTTGCGAAATCCAGAAGCAAGATCCTTCCAAATCAAAGCCCACTCATTGCTTCCAAGATGTACGCCAATTCCTTTGCAAAGGCAGGGTGTCCAACTCAGCAACAAACCAGAATCGCGAAGCTACCCTCTGTGCGATTGCAGCACGAAGAGGAATCAACATTCTGCGGAGACCGCCATGATTAATCCTGCGCCGGATGATTCGCGATGAAAACCTGGTCGGCCTTGACGCTTTCCCAAGTGCGTTTGGCACCATCAGGCCAGTAAACAACCACGCGATCGGCAACCTCATGGTTGCCCAAACCGAAATGGATTCTTGGATCACAGGACGATGCATAGCTGTAGTTGACTACTACGTCACGGCGGCGTGTCTTACCCCCTGCAGTGACAAAGATCTTCGCGCCCACGGCATCTGAGAGACCGTTCGACCCAAGACAACGAATCATGAGCCAATGTTGCCCGTCGGCACCACGATTTCGAAGCAATCTGGCTGGACCGTGATTGTTATTGATGAGCAGATCGACGGCACCATCATTGTCGTAGTCGCCGACAGCGACACCGCGAGTCGTCAACGCAACATTCATAGCGGGTCCGATTCGTCCCGTAATATCCTCAAACTTCTTTTCACGAGGCAACCAGTGCAGCACCATATCCTTCTGAGCGTAGGTGCTATCCTCGGAATCGAGTTCGCCGCCTGCGACGGCAGCTCCGTTCCCAATATAGACGCAGGTCGAGCCGTCGTTGAACAGATCAAAAAAGCAAGCACCAAATCCCGTCCTTGCAGCCGTGGGCCCAAACAAACCAACTCGCTTACTGACATCCATGAAGATTCCCTGGCTGCCTTGCAGATAAAGAATGGATCCCTGGGCATGATAGTTCGTTGTAAACAGATCCAACTTCCCATCACCGTCTAGATCTTCAGCGTTGGTTCCCATATTGGCTTGCCCCAATCCGGTAGCACTAAGAGCACAACCGCTTTCGAGCGCAACATCTTGAAAGGTTGCGTCGCCTTGATTAATCCAAAGCTGATTCGCCCAGCTATCATTGGCGACAAAAATATCGACAAGATGATCGTCATTGAAGTCGGCGCACACAATTCCCATTCCTGCTCCGAAAGCCGCATCGATCCCAGCTTCTTTCGTCACATCGCGAAACGTACCATCACCGTTGTTACGATAAAGAATGGCGGGCATCGCCGAAAAGGATCGCGGACCGGTGTAGTCGGGCCGTCCGTTGCTCGCGCTACCGACGACATTCTTTTCAACCGACCAATCGACATAGTTGGTCGCGAAGAGGTCGAGCAGGCCGTCGTTGTCGTAATCCAAAAACGACGGTGTGATCACCCAATTTCCATTCGCGACCCCGGCTGTTTCCGTCACGTCGGTAAACGTCCCGTCACCGTTGTTGTGCAGCAGGGTCGACGGGCCTCCGACGTTGGCCACATAGATGTCCACGTACCCATCGTTGTTATAGTCACCGCACGCCAGACCCTGACCGTAACCCGCATCGCCCGCTCCACTACGATCCGTGACATCTTCAAAGGTTCCGTCACCACGATTCCGGTAGAGTCGGTTGGTTTTCCCCGCTGCATTGGGACTGCTCAGATCTCGGCCGCTTTGGACCAGATAGATATCCAAGTTCCCATCATTGTCGTAATCGAGAAAGCCGCAGCCAGCTCCGTTAATTTCCGGAAATAGAAAATCGCCGTTTCGCACTGCGTCATGGACGAAATCAATTCCCGCTTCCTGGGTAACATCGATGAGCAGCGAATTGGCGATTTCTTTTTGGACCGCATCCGCAGTGGATACGCTGTCTTCAACTCGAGGCTCACGACAACCCTGCAGCACGAGCGTTGCCACAACGACCAGAAAGGTCAGAGGCTTGATCAATAACAAGAGACGTGGGCGCGAAGGTAAGAGCACAGCACAGGAAATTGAGGGAGTTTCTTCTGCAAGTCCAGATTGCAGTTATACTAGCCAGCAATCGATGTTTCGGCAATCTTTCCGTCCATGCAACTCATTGATACCCCTTCAATGAATCGTTCCGACTCAAATCAACCAAAACCAAATTTCCCGCGCAAGCAACGCATTGCTCGAGTGAAATGGGGATTGTTGAAAGGACTTGTTATCGTGATCGGCGTTATCACGATTGGCGTCGTTGCCCTTAACAACAGGAATCAATCGACAGCCCCCGTTCCTTTGCCACCTATTACAACCCTGGAACAAGGTGGTGAGCAAGGGGCAACCATTGATTCGAACGCCTTGAAACAATTTGCTGAACATCATCAATTGCCTGAGATCCCCGATCTTACCGGCAAGGCGGCCGAGGACATCCACAACGCGTTAACGGTTTTCGCGGCACACCCGAGCAAGGCTGAGAGTTGGGGACAGTTGGGCCGTGTCTTCCAAAGTCACCGATATCCTATCAAGGCGCTGGCCTGCTATACGCAAGCTGCCGCACACGATCCTGCGGATCACCAGTGGGCTTATTACATGGGCAGGATTCATGCTGATCGTTTTGAGATCGACCAGGCGATCGAGGCATACGAACGCGCGGCGACGCTGGAACAGGATTACCCGTCCACCTTTCTCGCTCTAGGCAATCTATATCTTCAACAAGGAAACCCTCAGAAAGCCAATGCCTCGTTCCGCCGATTTGCAACGTTGCGTCCACAATCAAGTCATGGATATCTGAGATTAGGTCAGATTGCCTTCGATGCACAGGATTTTGAGACGGCGATCGAGCTATTGAAAAAGTCGATCGCACATGCACCAGAGGATTTTCGCGCCCACAATCTGTTGGGACAGGCATACCAACAATTGGGGCAAACCGGCAAAGCGAGACAGCACCTGGCAATCGTGAATCGTTTGAATCGACGCGACGAACTCTCAAAACAAATCGTCTATAACGATCCGCTCTACCAGAAAATGCTTGAGTCCAACAATACGGACGCAGCATTGACCGATCGCATGCAAGCTGCCAAGGCAACGGACCAAGTACAACTGGCGATCGAATTGGCCGAAGAACTGTGCCGCAGAGATCCGAACGATGCAGTACGACAGCATAATCTTGCCTTGGCCTTCAAGAAAGGAAAACAATTCCCTCAGTCGCTCGCTTGTGTTGAAAGGGCAGTTCAGCTGGATACTGAATTGATACCAGCTCAGATTACCAAGGCTCAACTCTTGTTGATTCATCGGAAAAACGGTGAGGCTCTCGATCTGCTCGAACAGATCGTCACCACCGATCCCGATTCGTTTGACGGTCATTACAATCGTGGCGCCGCTTTGGTTTTGTCAAAGCAATACGAGGCAGCGGTCGAATCATTCGAGCAAGCCGTTCGGCTTCAGGAAGATTCTGCCCGTGCTCATGTCGCATTGGGAGAAGCTTTAAGCCAGGTGGGGCGGAAGAAGGATGCGAACGAAGCCTATCGTCGGGCCTTGGAACTCGACCCCTTGAATTCTCGAGCTCGTCAACGCCTCACCCCCACGCATTAGCGCGAATCGACAATTCGATTCGAAAAAAATGTTTCAACAATTTGATTTCCGCTGATTTTCGTGGGAATCAATGTTCATATCTGTTACTGTGTTGATCGTTCTCGAGGACGTGTAACATCCCCAATATTCCCCCTTCTAATTCTCGCGAACGGACTCGACCTAAAGATGGTGTAGTTGATTGGGTCAGTGAACTTTTTACCCATTCACCATGAATTAATTCTGAGACCAGGCGAAGGAAATCAAATGATGCGACATCGATGGCAACTATCCTGTGTATTGGCGGCCCTGTTAATGGCATCGCCCATTCAGGCGGACGACGCAGAGATTTTTCTCATGAGCTATCCCAACGCAAACATCACCGTTGATGGTGATGCAAGCGATTGGAACCTCGATCAGTTTGGAACGATCGTGGCGGGCGGCATCGCTGCCGATGGTGACCCATTCGAATGGGAACCCTTGACCGGCACTGGCGACATCGCGGCGATCGGCTGGGATGATGCGGGCGAGAACGTCTACTACGGTGCAATCTGGCAGAATTCCCAGGCTCCCGACGACCGGGAAGACAATTCAGTCAGGTTTTACGCACGCGACAATGAAACGCATCAATACTTCCTCGTCGACATTATTGAAGACGAAATCAATACAGACGATGACGCGGCTTGGGCCAATGACTGCGTGGAATTCTATTTTGATCCTGCCAACGACCGCAGTGAGTTCAAGGGTGGCGATCCACCTTGGGAAACAGTAGTACAGTTAGTCATTGATGCAGAAAACCGTGTCCAAGTTTGGAATTCGCCGATCGATTACGAAGAACAGGTCGAGGCAGGCATTGATTCCGCAGTCACCATCACCGACAACGGTTGGATGCTTGAAGTCGGCATCGACAAAAGCGTTTTCGAAACACCTCTACCTGCTGTTTTGGGACCCGCGAATGACCCAGCAGGTAACAACTATGGGATTGAATTGAGCTACCGCGACAACGACGACCCGGATGACACGGGAACTCGTAACGGCGACACCGCTTTCACAACCGACTATGTCTGGGCCGATCCCAATCCTGGCGGTTTCCCCAATAAGATTCCCTTTTACTGGGGCCAAATGATCGCCGGTGAAGCCGCCGATCCAACTCTACGACTTGACGATGGATCGCTCACCGATCCAACGGAACGTGCCAATTACGTGCATGATGTTTTGGGTACGTGGATCGGCGACTCGAATCTGGACGGTGAATTCAATTCGACTGACTTTGTCGTTGTTTTCCAGGC
The DNA here is from genome assembly GCA_002723275.1 of Planctomycetaceae bacterium. GTDB lineage: Bacteria > Planctomycetota > Planctomycetia > Pirellulales > Pirellulaceae. The sequence continues at coordinate 470,068 of PBNZ01000002.1, read as the reverse complement.
TGGTGAGTACGAAGACGGCGCCGTTGGAAACTCCGTATGGGCCACAGGCGACTGGAATGGTGACAAAGAGTTCAATTCGACCGACTTCGTCGCTGCATTCGTGGATGGCGGATTTGAATTGGGTGCTCGTCCGGCAGTCGCTGTCGTCCCGGAACCGGTTGCTGGCACCTTATTCTTCACAGCATTGGCTTTGATGCTGCCGCTGATCCGAAGAAATCACAAGTAGACAAGCTTTGCCCGTTACCCATCGCCCCGATTCACGGGGCGATGCTTGGGGTCGTTTCATTCAAATTGAAGAACGCCCCGTCGTTTTTGTGAATCTCAGGAATTGCTTACGAGATTCACATTTCGAATAACCTTTCAAAGGTCGCCCGATCGCCGACTGGCGATTATTCTTTCGATTTCTAAGACAACTTGGTAATACAGGCGATCTCTTTCTGCGCGACGTCTCTCCGCGTATCGGTTCGGAAGAGTTCGCGACTTTCGCTACAATATTTGGCTCACTCACCACCCCTTGGCGATTCCATTAACTGAGGTCTTTTCCATTATGAAGTTTCATCATGCGATCCTAGGCGTTCTGGTCACAACCATCGCGACCCATGCGTCTGCACAACAGGCGGGAAAAGGCCAAGGCGATCCTCAACATCAATGGCGAGTACAACGACTTCATAAGGACAACAACGAAGCGATCGCCGTCGGGGACATCGATGGGGATGGGGTACCGGACATTACGGCAGGCGAATATTGGTATCAGGCGCCTGACTTTCAACAACGTTCGTTGCGCAAGATCGCGCCCTTCGGTGCCGATTACATGCAAAACAATTCCGAACATCTCTTGGACATGGACGGTGACGGTGATCTCGACGTGCTGGCCGGAGCGTTCACCCACTCAATTGTAAACTGGTACGAAAACCCAGGAGCTGGAAACTATGATGTTGAAGCCTGGCCGGTGCATCAGTTGCTCGATACCGGGACAGGTCACAATGAGGCAACCTTTCTCCACGATATCGATGGAGATGGAACTCCTGAGTTCATTGAAAACTCATGGAATCGCAAAAACCCTACACAGATCATCCGACTCCACCGAGGTGATGACGGCAAGGTTACCGCCACGACTCATTTTGTTTCGGAAGTCGGCAACGGACACGGAATGGGTTTTGGTGACATTAATGGTGATGGAAAGCAAGACATTGTTTTCCAGTCTGGTTGGTACGAACAGCCTGCAGCTGACCCTTTCTCGCAGCGTTGGAAATACCACCACGATTTCGACCTGCCACAGGCCAGTTGTCCAATCCTAGTCGTTGATCTCAACGAAGACGGGAGGCAAGACATCGTCTGGGGGGACGGTCACAGTTACGGACTATACTGGCACGAGCAGCTAACGCCTCAATCTGATGGAACGACCACTTGGCGTCAGCACTTAATCGACAAGAAGTTTTCGCAGCCCCACTCGTTGGCTTGGGACGATGTGGACAACGACGGCGAAGCTGAGCTGATCACCGGCAAACGTTACTTTGCTCATTCGGGTCGGGACGCCGGTGCACACGACGACATCACGGTTCAGTTTTACGATTGGAACCGTAAGTCACAAACCTGGAAAAAGAATCTAATCTCGACCGCTCCCGCGGGCGCTGGTCCAGGCATTGGACTCCAAATACGAGTTCACGACCTCGACGGAAACGGCTGGAAAGATATCATCGTTCCAGGCAAAAGTGGCACTCATATTCTTTGGAACGACGGCAAGTAAATGAATCGACGCGACTGAATCCATCCTTGCCAACGCATCCGTTAGCTTCAAAGAATTTTGTTCGTCGACATCGACTTAACCCTCGGCAATCTCAAAGGCTTTGTCGATAAAACCGTGACGTACAAGTGCTCGGCATAAACTTTCACGAGCCTCCGCATTATCAGGGTCGTCACTCATAAATGAGATTATAAGTTCCGGTGATTTTGTGAGCTCCAGATAGGCATCCATCAATTGATCACCACTCGCTCGCGTTTCTACGGCAAACGGGGTCGCTCGATACAAATCAGTTTTGCATCGTTCTAAATCCCCCGCTTCGGCGAATCGTCTTGCGATTGCAACGTGCGCCGCCAACCGTCGACGAGTGTCCTTGATAAGCAATGAACTTTTTGAGCCTTTGCAATTTCGTCGCGCTGAAGATAAATGGTGTGAAATCGGAGCAATGATTGGTCACGCTCGTTCAAATCTTAAATTCCAACACACACCAACTCAGCCTCACGAAGCAAAACTTGCGGATCGTTGGCCACCACAGGAGACGACAGCGTGCACCCAATCAGCGCAACCCCCCAATCAGCTCCAAATGTGGTCGGTAATTCATGTGAACCTCTCGTTAGGCTGCTGAACTAGCAACTCAAACGCTTCATTAGTTCGAAGATAAGCCTGCGCCGGGAACGCTCGTATTTGCTCCGGTGCTCTTTCGATCCTGGAACGATTCAAGATCAATCAGCACTTCCCCGCACTTCACAATGAACCCGAAATATTGATAGATACGAAGATTCTAACCAAATCTAAAAAGACACAGCCGTGTACAAGGTTCGATTGTTTCCCACCTTTATTGATTCAACAGTCATAAAATCTGTTTCCAAATCAGCAACTGACAGGCAACGATGACCCCGAAATCCTGTTGGGAAAATTCAATTTAGCTCGACGGTTACCCCCAATATTGTTGGTCGTGCGTCCGTGTTGAGATTGTGATTGGATATCGGCAAACGCTGAATGTGGACCGCTAAAGAAATCAAATAGTTTTTTCTTCCACAGCGCAAGCATTTCCATTAAGTTTTTCGGCTAGCGGGAGATGTTGCTGGCAATCGCATGTCGCCGGACGACATTACCTCCACAACTGGAACGAACGATACCCATGATGCTCATAAGGAAAAGGAATTGCCATGAAACTTTTTTACACCCTGACAATACTTGGTGGATTGGTTATTTGCTCTGCTGCGCAGGCAGAAAATGCGACAAGGGATGACTTTAAACAATATGCCTCCGCGACACTCGGTAGGTGGTCGGGTGACGTCACCTCCGTCATCTCGGAACAGAATCTCGGTGTTAAGGGAGATACGTACCAAGGTCGCTGGGAGTCTGAGATGATTCAAGACAACCAGGCCATCGTATTTCGATTCACCGGACCTGAGTCAACAAGCCAAAGCGTATGCTACTTTGACGCGGCTTCAAAAAAGATCCGTGTGAACGAAGTGAGCTCGAAGGGATTCACCAATCAGCACGAGATTTACCCGGAGGGTGACCAGTGGATTCGGCACACACGTTTCACATCACCTGATGGTACAGTCAGTAATCTCCGCTCTGTAATTACGCATTCTAAAGACGGGGATACGATCACGGTATTGATCAACGGCAAGGTGGGCGACCGTGTTGTTGACAATCAGAAAAATGTCTGGCACCGGGAAAAAAATTCATCGGCAGATGAATTGACGATCCACTCCTACTTTCAGGGCTTGTGGCAGATCGACACCGACGAAAACGGTAAGAAGTCAACTGAATTCGGACGTTGCATCGGTTCAACCGGAGATTGCAACATCTGGTTCGGCAAACACACCACCTCCATTCACGGCTATGATCCCAAAACAGAGACCTGGCAAGGTGTACTCTATTCCGATGACGGTAGCCGAATGGAACGAGTGATCAAGACGGCTAAGGACACCAAGATCGTTGCCGGAACCAAGTTGACATTCTCCGATAAGATCTACCACCCTGACGGTCGTATCACTCATTCGACAGTCCAATTCACCTGCCTGGGACCGAATCGTTTTCATGAGGCCACCACCCAAAAAGATAAGGACGGCAAGGTTTTGACCTCCTTTGAAATGGTTGCCAAGCGATTAAAACCCGCCGGCAAATAATCGTCGCCCGACTGCAATCGATCGTTCCCGTCGGTCAAATAGGCGGTTGATAGGACTTTCGCAACCAGGTTCCGAAAGTCCTCGATCTTTGTAACCAAGTCGATGGGCTTGAATTTCGTGGTGTCATTGCGACGCCACGTCGTTTGTTCGCGTCGGCACGCCAACCTTCAATCGACAGAACCGATCTGTTGGAAGAACCTTACACGGACGCATCGACGACTCGTCATCGATACGTCAGCAGACCTTTTTTCTCGCAAGGTATTTCACGTCAAACTCGCTTCGATCAAGGTGGCAAAATCTTCAAGCGGAGGCGTAACCCACGAGACATCTTTGGCTGCATCATCCCAGTGGCGTAATTGAATCGCCTCTCGAAAAAACGGTTCATCTTCGAACTGTCGAACTTCTTCGTGTGATATCTTCCCGCCCTGATCGTGAAAACTTTTCAGAGAGGTAGGAGAGAGCTTTTTCTCATAGCCCGGGTTTCTCGTACAAATATAACGCTTGGCCACGACGTGCAGACGAACGGGATCTGCGATGCTGTTTCCGAACTGTTGCACCAGGAATTGGTGGGCCCGAAATTCATGCTGGTCGTTCAAGTTCTCACTGCACTTTTCGGGCATATCACGGTCATCAAGAATGTGGCCGATGTCATGCAGGAGAGCTGCGACAATGAGTCTCTCGCTTGCATTGGCCTTCATCGCCAAGTGACCGCACTGAAGTGCGTGCTGCAACTGAGTCACTTCTTCCTCTCCGTAGCGTTCAGACCCTTTCAGTTTGAAAGCGTCGAATATTTGACCGACTACCGGATGCATGTTTCCTCTCCTCAGTTGAAATCTGCAAGCACCAATGCCTCACACAACAATGTGCTTCGTCGTAATCGCTTGAAAAGATCGATCGCAATGACTCAATGACGATTGAGCCGTCCTCGCATTTGTGGTTTCAGCGAGGGGATTTCCGGGTGCTGCCAATCGATCAGTCAATCGATTCGACCTTTGTGACACGCAGCTCTCGTAGCAAAAAGTCCGTGTTGACTGACCGTTTTGAGTGAACCGAAAACCCAATACGGCCCGAGGGATGGACGACAAAATTCTTGATGGCGCCCAAATGATCAGGCTTTTCTTGTTGCATCGAAACAGAACTTGCTTTGAATCGATTGATCTGGAATCCGTTGATCCACACGGTTATCTCGGGATCAGCTCCTACGCACCGTACTTTGACAAGGTTCCAGTAAGCCCCATCCCATTCATTCAGAAACTCAGTGAGCTTGCAACATTCGAGCAAATTGTCTTCAGATACGCCGTCATAATTCACAATGCCATCGAATTGAATGTGTTCATGCAGCGTCGCGCCAACACCACGTTGCTCACGAGTTTCAATGACCACGTACGGTCGAGACGCCCCCGTAGCCGACTTGGGAAAACCCACAATGCCATCATCCATATGATCGAGACTGATCGCGATCCCGTCACCCGCTTGATTCGCGCGAAGCAGAAGGCTGGCAGACACATCCCACGAAGAACGATATTCAAAGGAGAGTTCAAAATCGCTAAAGCTCGGCTCACTCAACAACGTCACCTCACCGCGGTCCGGCGAATCGACAGAAGCAATCACTTGATCCACAACTTTCCAAGCCGGCATCTTAGAGGCCAAGGGCACGAGCGACCATCCCGCTAGACTCTCGCCATCGAATAGCGAAGTTACCTTCGACGGATTCGCAGAAAGGTCAACCTTTTCAACGCCATCAATCCAGACAATTTGGCTTCCGCGCAAAGCCGGCTCTTCGATAAAGTTATAGACTGCACCTGCCTTGGAATAATTCCCGCTGATCCGGATCGGTTTGTCATAGACGATCTTTCCATCCACCACCACTTGTGCCTTACGCAATGCATCCCCAATGTAATACATGTGGGAGAAGTAATAGATTCGCTGATTGGTCCTGAAATGAAGGAGCTTGTCGCGTCCGAGGTAGAGTCGACCAACCTCAGAGAATTCCCGCCCATGAATCCCATTCCGCCACACTAACGGTTTATCGGCTCGCGCGGGGTTCATCGCACCCAGGAGACCGCATAAGGCAACTGCAGTGAGGAGATAACGTGGCATCATCGCACTCGGCTAAATAAGAACTTCGCTGAGGGGGCCTTCCTGAATCCCTTCTTCCAAACCAGGAATCTTCAGACCAAAGTCATTCACAGCTCGCCCCGACGCATGGAGCAACGTATTGTGAATCGTATTGACCGTCCGATGGCCGCGGCGATCAACGTCCGAATACGTGAGACATCGGCCACCCAATTTCAAACGAGGACTCCCACCAATCATCACGTAAGGCCACTCCATACACTTCGTATGGTGTTCATTGGCCGCATCGCTCAGATACACAATCACCGTGTTATCGAGCATCGTGCCGGATCCCTCCGGAATACTCTCCAACTTCTTCAAGGTTCGTGCAATCAACTCGAAATGGAAGGTTCGAATCTTTTGGGAGGCTTCGATGGCAATCGCCTCCTGGTTGTAGAGTGCGTGACCAATGGAATGTTTTTCCAACCCCACTCCCAATTTGTCAAACACGATGGAAAAGTCCTGATGACCAACACCGGAGGCGATGGTTGCGACATGAGTCAGGCCACTTACCAAAGCAGACGTCGCCATTTCAAAATGACACTCAAGTCGATCCACCGGATTACTAGAACGATACTTGTCCGTCAGTGGCGTAACTCGGCTCTTCACCGTCGGATCCAGATCCGCAATGGCGGAATGCCGATGTCCGATCTGCTCGTAGGATGCAAGGTAGCGATCCAACTTTTCCTTTTCCACCGAACCTAAGCGATTCTGAACCGTTCGAATATCATCCTTCACATAGTCCAACAACTGGGTTTTGACGGCGAGGTTTTTTTGATCGCCGATCGCGGCAAACATGCGTTTGTAAGCGGTTACCGGATTACAGATCGTCGCGATCGGACTGTTGGATCCCGACGCAGAACAGTTGAACACGATATCCAGATTCGCCCTTTGCGAAATTCCCAACACGATATTTTGGAACAGCGTCGCATGCTGGCGGCCTAATTCATAGTCCAGTGTTGGTCCAAGAATGTGCTTTCCTTCTCGCGTGTTAAAGCAACCCAAGGCTCCAAAATAGGTCGAATGACCACCGCCACAAATGCGACCCGAGATACCCTGCAGGATCAACATCCGATTGACGTAGTCCGACACCGGCTGGAGAGCGACAGGGAGATAGTTTGGATCGATCCTCTCCTCAACCGTTTGCTTGCGCTCACCCATGGGCGTGAGCGTCAGGTTGGTCGGGTGCACCTGATTTGGCGGACAACCGTTGCCTTCTAGCACGAATAAAAAGCGAGTCGGCTGTTGGCGGCCTTCGACCTCAGCATGAAGTCTTCCAATCAACGGATTCAGCAATACCGATCCAGCCGCCGAAAGACTGACACCTCGCAGAAACTCTTTGCGAGTGAGAAACCCAGGACGACCGGCTAAAGTCTTCTGCTGTTGATTAGGTTTTTGTTTCATCGACTTGACTCATTCTTGGGAGGTGAACCCTGACGCTGAATAAACGAATCGGAAACCAACAACTCCAACAGAGATTCATTCAGACTGCCCTCGTTTTCGTGGTAGGCAGCCTCCATATCTCTTAATGTTGGAGCATCGGCTAGAGTTTCATTACGTCCGCAAAAGAAGCGGAAAGTATGACGCAAAAACACCTGGTGCACACGTTTTGAATCGGCCAGACGATCCAACAACTCAATGGGATCTTTGACCGGTTCACCATGCAATACGCCCGTCGTATTCACGGGTCGATCAAGTTCTTGAGTTCGATGTCGACCCCACAGATCAAATTGCTCGAAGGGCAGTCCCAACGGATCCATCCGTTGATGGCAGCCCCAACAATCTTCCTGCCGTACAACTTTCATTTTTTCACGGAGGGTCAATGCGGGATCCTCGGGAAACCTTGCGTCGACTTCGACCGGCGTGTCAGGAATCACTCCTCCCAGAAGCTTTGTCTGGATCCAGCGGCCCCGTTGAATCGCATGGTTTCTGGTGTTGTCCGAGAAGGCAATCAGCCAAGCCGGGTGGCAAAGCACGCCGGCACGTTCTTGCGGCAGGACGCGCCACTCGGGATCCTTGCCAATATCTTCCTTCGCGAGGTTGTAACATTCGTGGTAGAAGAGATGCCCATTCGTTTCGTCTTGAAACCACTTCGGCGCAAAATTCGTATTGAAGGCACCCCTCACATTGTATTCTCTCGATGTGAGCAACTGCTTCAGAACGTCTCGATCTTCCTGGATGACTGGATGATACGAGCAACAAATTTTTCCACATCCTCAATCATCCAACCAGGTCGGTAGCGGCGATGATGTCTATCTTTGAAGACGTAAGCCGCATTTCCATACTCAAAATACTCATCCATGAACCGCATCATCCGTTGATGGGCGGCATCGGTTAGCAGGTACGGACGAATCAGTTCCTTTAACTCAGAATTGTCTTTTTCTTCATAACCTTCCAAAGCTTGCACAAGTTCGGAAGTCGGACCGGTACGATTGAGCGCAAACCCGACTGCGTAAGCATATTCCAGCGGTGTCAAAACGGCTCGGCCACTCGCGACAGAAGACTGATCACCGATCTCGAACCGAAACAACGACTCGGGTCGCAGGTAGGTAGCGGCGATCATCGTCTGATTCGCTCGCTCGATTGGGGCAACGGCTACCACCTTCTGCTGAAGATCGAACAGTGACTGTTTTTCCGCCTCGTTCGCATTTCGGCTGTAGAGCTTCTGAAAATGCTCGTCGAGAATCTTATTCCACTGCGCGTCTCCGGCTGCCAGGCTTTGGTACTCTCGCAAACTTCCCGAGGAGAGCTGTGCCTCGGCCAGTTCTTCGGCAAGGCCGATCAGTAACTCCGTCTCGGTCAAACCAAAGTCATGGATCTGGGCGTAATCCTTTGCGGTGTGAGCTGGCCCTTTGTACGGAAACGCCGGATGCTTCAACCCTTTCTGAGGAACTGGAAAGGTCGCAACGGGAACAAACTTGATTACATCTCGCCCCACGATTCGGTTAACTCGTGCCGAAAACGATTCCGGGCTATATCTCCAGATTCGAGCTGTTGTTGCCGACAATGGATCGTTCAAATGGGCTTCAAAAAGACTATCATGGTCAACGTAATTTCCGTAGCCAGGATGCAACCTCTTATCGACGATAACCACTCCACTTCCCTGAATGAGTCTTTCCAGTGACCCCAGCATCTTAGCGCGTTCAGCAACCGTTGGTTGGTCTGCATCCGGCGGGGGCATCTGTCCCAGATTGATTTGATCGTAAACGGAGAGCAACTGCTGTGTGTCTACCTTGGCAGGAGCCTGCGAAAAGGGCTGCAGATCAATCTCCCCATTCTGCTCTTGTTCATTGTGACAATCGACACAAAACGTCTGCACAAAGAACTGTGGGGAATCGGTCGAAGTATCAGGTTCCTGAGCCGTTGCGCGTACCGAAAACAGTATGACACTGATCCCGATTAGCGTATTGAAGGTCAGTTTCATCATCGACGGCCGTCCCTTAAGGCAGCAACCTGTTTTCCAGCCAAAGGTTGCTGTTCGCTATCTTAACGGAAGTCGAGAGTGAATAGAAATGTTAATGACTGAAACAATCAACGAAAGATGATCGTTGGTCAACTCGCATCTGAACGCCATTACATTGCAACGACAAGCCGTAATCAATTCTGTACACTTGCCACGATGTGACAAAATCGATACAGCTTATTCAGATTCTCTTCTTCGTCGATTCGGATCGGTCAGTCGGATCCGAATCAAGGGAGAGGGCAAACAACCTGGATGACGACGACGGTTCTAAGACGCGTTCATTCGATTGACCTGTTTCTCGGAACAGACTGTCGATTAAGGCAACATCGTCAAATGCATATGCATGGGGATCACTCGACTGTTGCTGAAGTTGGCGAACGGCTTCGTCCCTCAGTTGTTCGTCGTTCAGAGTTGAGGCAGATTGATCACTGCGATTTGCCACGGCAGCGGCAAGTTGATCGATCACATTCTCAAATCTACCAGCGTTCGTGGGTCGCCCAGCATCAGGAATCGCAGTCGAAGACTGCCCCACCGTCGCGGCAATAAATCCGGCTGGCTGCTCATACGCGCCCTCCTGGAATGCCTTCACGAGGTCGGATGAGTCGAAGTCACGGTCACCGTTCCAATCGCCACTCGCCCAAGTCGAATTGACCATAATTCCGTCTTCATACTCGCCCGCCTGGAAAACGGTTACCAGATCTGCTGAATCGAATTGTCGATCGAGATTGGCATCACCGTAGGGAACCTGCAAGATATTTCGGATGAGATGATCGTAGTCTTGATTGTCGAGATCCCCATTCCCGTCAACGTTAAAGGCGGGATCCATTGAACCCGCCAGGATCGCCGTCAACAACATCGTGATGTCGCTATTATCAACCACATCATCCAAGTTGAAGTCACCAAGTTTTGAGGGCATCGGTACCGGTGAATACAGGATGCTCAGTTTTGGACGTTGGTTGACGGTTGAATGCTCGCGGGAATAGAGATCAACGCCGTCGGTGGACTGTCCCGGATTGGATATCACGATTCCAAAATTCGTATCCGCTGGATTACTCAGCCACGACTGCACCATTTCGAGACCGGCAGCATTCAATTCGATATCGGCCATTCCGATCCCACCGCTGAGAGTGGCGACCTGGGGTCCACGATCGGACGAACCTCGTGCACCGGCTACCTGCCATGGTCGATTGGCAGAGGCATCATTCCAAGTAACCTGTGATTCACTCCAATCTTTCCTCACACGGTTGATCGAGTATTCATCGCCTGGATTGGTGACGTTGAGTGAAATCGACGCGCCGACCACGATTGCATTCTCAGGTATGCTCAGGTCGTCCCATCGCATGAGAATCGCCAGTTCCGATCCTCGGTCCTCACCATCGACTTCCAATTCGGTATCCGTTAAACCGCTATTGCTATCCGGATCGGCTTCGCGTATTTCGGCATCCCGTGCCCCACGGTAACCGTCGGCACCACTCTGAAAATCAGCAGACTTTACACTGAAGTCGACAAACTCAACGGTGGTTGCACCTTCAATACCGTCACCATTCACGGCGGCGACTCGATATTGGTTGGGTTGGTCTGACGCAAACTCCAATTCACCGGTGAATCGCGTCACGACCGAAGTTCCGATGACCTGTCCATCGCGATAGATGCGATAAAGGTCGATACCACTCTGGGTATCGCTCGCTGCGGACCATGCTAATGAAACGGTGTCTTCATCTTCGATACGACCGACCAATTCACTGGGGCGCGTTGGCGGAGTAGTATCCTGGTAGGCGTTATCGCTTCCCGGCGTTCCGGTTCGGGTCGAGACACCCCAGTTCGCAACGTCGTTTCCATAGGCGGCTCCCGAAATACGACTCAACGAAGATCCTCCGCCGTCCGCTTCGATCGGCCAAGGACTGCGATCGTTGTACTTCACCGAGTCGATAATTGCGTAAACATCGGATGGCATATTCTCGACAGGCTTTTCTAAAAAGATCTTCTCGCCATCGTTATCGAGACTGCCATGAGGTGTCGGCGAGTACATCCAGATCGGCACGGACGCATCCACATTATTGCGGAGACGGAACGCAGCCTCCTCGATTGCCGGGTTTCCATTCTCGGAACGCTGGATCAGCAATGCGAATCCGTCAGCTGGAATCGCCGCATCGGCAGGCATGTCGATGTCGATAGCGCTGCGCATGCGCCATGAACGTCCCTGTGCATCGCCGAGCGTTACGGATACGTCGGACGTGTTCCATAACTCGATGAATTCCACACTCCCTTCTTCGGGATGGTACATGATCTCGTTGATCACAATCGGTCCCACGATCGGTTGACTGTTGGCTGCACCGGAAGTTTCGGTTTGCAGACGAACAAAATCGGTAGCACCTGTCGATTTGGTGTATCGACCCAGAGCGGTTCCGGCCTCTGCGGCGGTGTACCGCTGGTCCTCTCGATAACCCAACAGTTGTCCGTTCGAGTTCCCACCGGTCAAGTAGATTCGTCCACCGCTGCTCCCCAGTGCAAAGGGCGTCTGCGCGGACGGATGACCAAACTGCGTCGCCTCATTGACGATCAAATAACCGTTGCCCGGGATAACGGTTCCCGTATCGAATTGATACTTTTGCAAATCATCCGACGAGTCACTCAGATACCAGTTGCTCACGTCGATCGACGCGGACGTCAAGTTCTGCAATTCAATCCAGCCCGTTCCATCACTCGTCGCCAACAGTTCATTGATGGCCAAGGAGTCGGGATCGACGGCCGCATCAGTACTACCCGGCGATCCGCCTACCAGATTACTTGGGCGCCAAGCCGTTGCCTGATTCAAGTCAGCATTATCGCCACCGGGTGTGCGAACGGTTAACGAGTATCCACCACCATCGGTGTGATCAAACCAGTTGTCACTGTACTCGAATTCGAACAACTGTTCGCCCAGCGCCGAGATCGCTTGTACGCTCTCACCACCGTTACTCAACGACGCGTCATATTGTCCCGCAATCGTGATGGAGTCGAGGATGCCGTTATAACGCGTCGAGAATGCCTCAAGATTACGAACAAGAACAACGCGCTCGTCAGGTCCGATCTGATTGGCTGCAACATTCGCAAAATCGAATTGGATGCCATCGACCAGCCGGATTCCATCGAGTTGGGCAGTGGTGCTTCCAACATTGACAAGTTCCACGAATTCAAAGTCGTCATTGTCAAAGTCGGGATTAATCGCGAGTTCAGCTTGGCTTGGATCGGCTGGATTAAAGTGGACTTCTGAGACGCGCACCCCGGATTGATCGAATGCGAAGAAGGCCTCTGTCAAAGCACTCCACTCATTGCCGTTTTGAATACGAGCTTTCAGCGTTCCCGGGCTGGAGAGTTGAAAAGCTCCGGCAAACCTTGTGGCGCTGGTCGTGTTCACCGCACCACCGGGCAGGCGAGGATCGCTACCGTCCGTCGTGAACCAGACAGTTCCCTGACCACCGTTCGGATTCGTGAATCCGAGTTGTGCTCCGGCAGGAACGGCACCGCCATGCTGCCGCACCCCGTCGACCTCAAATTCCGGCGCATCGGTGTTTGGATAAAGATCGTAGGAACGCAACTGGCCCATCACGATTCCGGTTCGTTGAGGGAAGAAAACTCTCAACATATTGTCGAGTTCACTTTGCCACTCAGCATTCCGAGTGTACGGTCGACTCCGATGCTGGTCTCCCCATCGCGCTGACTCAGGCACAATGGCTCGCGACACGACGTTTGAAACCTCAACAAACCTTGAGGCGGGTACATTGCGTTCCGGATGCAACGGATCCCAACTGGGATTCGCCGGATCAACATAGAACAAACCACCATTGAAGAAATGGCGGTGCACGCGATCCGCGAAGGCAAGTTGGAATTCGTCGTAACGCCTCAGGAAACCATAAGGTTCCGCAGCCCCGTTGCTCGCGTTATTGGTGTCTCGAACAACATTCTCTCGGAGATGCGTGCGATCGCTGAGATCCATCGAGATCTCACTATCCCAGGCGAAGAACTGAAATCCTTCGCTTTCCGGACCACGACGCCGCGCAGCATACCAGTTGTTGTTGGGCCAATCATCGTTGCCGCTGTAGAAACTCAGCAACATATAGTCGATGTAGTTCACGACGTCCAAATAGTTCTCACGAGATGGATCGTTGTTACCATCGGAATCGTTGCCCTGTAGTTTCTGATACGCTGCCCACTTCGCAGAGGCACTCGAGGCGTTATCGACGGCCCGAACCAGCGATCGCATGGTGCTCCAAGAAGCACTCCGGCCGTCAGCGACGCCACGATGATTCATGACATCCCATTCTGTTTTGTCACCACCAGAATGCTGCGCATTAAAGGAGGCGTCAGGACGCTCGGTGGGGTCATAGAGTCCCCAATAGACTCCGTTAATATACAGATGCACGCTGGTACTACGCGATGCAGTGTGTCCCATCGCGGCCTGGGTCTTACGATGCCAGGCATCGCGGGAAAAGAGCGGGTCGCCGCCGGCGCCACTCCAACCCCAACCATCATTGAAATGCGATCGCAGGACGACGGTATCAAAACGATCCACGCCTTCACCGAACCAGGGATAATCAAGCTTGGTGGTGCCATACTGTTCCTTGAACAGCAAACGCAGATTATTCTTGCGAGCCATACCTCGCGAGGCACCCCCGTGAACTCGAATGCCGGCGTCAACTTGAAAACCCTCTGAGCCATCAGGGTAAATCAACTCGGCCGAAACCTCACGTTCCCAAGCCAGCCCACGACTACCAGAGTTCGCGTAAATGCCGCGGGAGCCAAACATATCATCGATGTCCAACACCAACGATAAAGTCGGGATCGACTTCAGATCTTCTGCAATCGAAGCGGCATAAACACCGTTGTAATCATCATTAGGGCCCACCACATCCGGATCCAAACCATAGTCGGATCCACGACCTCCCCAATTGGATGGGAATCCTGCACTGATCGTTGACTGGCGTGTCTGTTGCACGATGTCGCTGAGAAAGAGATACGTCTGAGTGTCAACGTTACTCGATCTCAATCCTTGCTTGAATGCTAAAGCACGAAGTGTTGTCGTACTGCCAATATTGATCGGCGCCACATATTCGGAACCGTTGCGAATATTCCCATTTGCGGCGACTTCGGGAGCCGTTCCGTCAAGCGTATAGATGATCGTCGCGCCGTTTGTCGCAGTCGAGATCTCAACGTCGAAGGCCGTCTCATAGAACCCACGACCAACACTGAACTTGGTATCGGCAACCGTATTAAATCCGTCACCCACACTCGCCCGACCCGGAGTCGCATCCTCAAAGAATTGGGCGGTGCGTTCGCCAGCGGCCAGCAATTCCGGCTGAAGTAGCAGATCAGTATCGTTCACCGACGCGTTCAACAAATGCACGGCCAGCACATGATCGCCAGCAACCAGTTGACTCAACGCATCGGTAACATCAATCTCCTCGAACAGCAGAGCGTCCAGAAGTCCGCGCTCTGCCGTCGCTGTGGAATCGAACGACAAGTTGGGCGGTGCATTGCGAGACACCAAAGGCACACCATCGAGATACGCTTGAAAACCGTCGTCGTAGCGGACTCGGAGTATCAATTCATCAAAGTTCCTCAAATCGGTTGTATTAAATTCGAACCGCGTCCAGAGTGAAGCGTTATTGCCAAGCATTGACGCGCCAACATCGGTCTGAATTAGATCTTCCAGCAACAGATTTCCACTTCCAAATCCCACGCCGGCAATCGTTGGAACAAGTCCGCCAAACAATGCAGCGGAATCAGAATTCTGTGATCCTATGGATGACGTGTCTCCGCGGACAAAATTCTGGTTCGTATCGTGGTCCGTGGATCCCACTCGGGACAGCGATGTGGACGAACTCCCTCCGGTGCCCACGGTAACGTGATAGGCGTAAGTTCGGTCGCTCAACGAACCGTGGCTGAATCCTGAAATCGTCTGACCAGCCGCGGTTGGTGTGGTCGGACTGTTGTCATGATTGGTCACAGTCGCTGTTCGACTAAAACGCACTTTCGCATCGCCATCGTGCCAGGCACCCGCGTACACGTCGGTCGCGCGGTCCAAGGTAAATTGCTGCGCTCCGGGCAAATAAGCCACATCATGAATCGTGTCACCTGACCTTGGGGTCGTTGCGGGGCTGACCCAGATCGTCTCGTAGTTCGTGCCACCGGTAAGAACAGCGAGAAAAGCGCGCAACTGGCCTCTTCCATTGGAATTGGACGCAAATGCGATGTTCTGAACGTCGTAGGTTCCAGCCTGCAATTTCTGAACTGACTCAGGTTCGACGTTGAGGCGAGTACCCGCGGAGTCCACACCCGATGCTTCCTCCATATTTGCTCCGGGACCAACCTCAATCGGCTCTGTCGCGAAACCATCTTTCTTTCCTACCGCCGCACCATCACCTTGCCAATGATCTGCCAACACCAGGTTCGTAAAGGGTCCAACATCGACACGCATAGTCGCAATCTGAGCTGCCGAATATCCCCAGATCACCGCGTCCTGGACCTCACCGGAATCGTCCAGGATGATTGCCCAACCGGGCCCTTCTAATTGCCAGGGAATGGGAGCACCCCAGTACTCATCACCCGCTTCATCCGTGCGATACAGAATCTCACCTGCCCCAACGAAATCGGCTAAGTTCCAAACGGTGATTGCTGCCGAACTTGGACCCGCCGCTGCATCATTAACCGCTACGGTCCAGCCTTGGGTACGAATCGCTGCGGAGGAAACGTTTTGAATCTCGATCGATCGGCTATCTTCACCAGTATTGATTTCCGTAATCAGCAGCCCGGCGCCAGCAACCGTTTGCTCTTTGATGAACTGCTGATCATTAAAATCAACGCCGGTCCATGTGGTGGGATGATCGTTCGCAGTGGGTACTCGATACGACAAGGGTCCCGCCGACTCGATCAGTGTCTCGGATACGCCCTCAATACTAATGCCATAACTGATGTCGGAGCTCTGCTCAGGGTAGTCTAAGAAGGTCGAGTCATAGGTAACGCCATCTGGTTCGACCAAAAGCAGGTCGCCGCCTCCACCGTCAAGTCGGAAGTTGGTGTGGTAATTTCCCTTGCTATCGATGTAATCATCAATGTCCTGGCCCGAGGCAAATATCACAACGTATTCACCACCATCCAAGTTGATATTCGGTAACGGCCAGCGTTCCAAATCATCGCGGTCATCCGTTAGATGCCAACCACCAAGGCTTAAAGATGTTGATGTGGGATTGTGGATTTCGATCCAGTCCGAGTAAACGCCATCGCCATCGGCAAGCGTCGAGTCATTGATGGCGACGAACTCAGAGATGAGTGGACCGGCGGCAAGAACTTTACGAGGTTCAAGCAACTCCGAACACGGCAACCTTTTGCGTCGGCGACGTGATGGGTGTGAATCCTTGGATCGAGCGACGCGAGCTGCGTCATTATTTCTTCTGCGAGAAAAGGCGGAGTACATCACGCGAATACCGATCCCTGTCAAAAAGTTTGTCGATCAAATGCGAGCGGAAAACATCAGAATGAGGAATCTGCGTCGTCGCGATAAGAAAAAGTATCGTCGCCTGGCAATCCAACATCATCAGGCAGCATTTTACCACGAAAAACCGTCGTAGTATTGATTTCAGTACAGCTATCCACCGCCGTTTTCGACTCGAGCTATCTGACGACCGGATTTCCTCAATCGGACGTTGGCTCCGTCCAACCTACGCGACCTGAATCCACAGCTGTTTTCAACGTTTATGTTTGATTCTCGAAACCTTTCAAGACAAATCCGACCTTATTCTCCTGGTTTGAGGGTCCCTGTTGTCCGGCTCATTCGACAAAGGTTTTGCGAGTACACTCCGTGGGTACACGATAAAAGAATGGAGGTCGTGACACTTCGATCGCATCGAATCCTGACGCAAGCACCTTCTTGCAAATCGATTCAATCGATGGATCCTCGTGAAAAATGACAGCGTTGGATACAGGGCGTGAATTATCGTCCAACTTACCATGCGCGAAATAAGGATCATGAATGAGCAGTTGCGATTTTAACCGGCTGAGTTAGTCCTCTTCAACCAACTCGATCACCACATCTCCCTGCTTGGCCCGCAGGAAGCGGCCATCGCGCGAGACCCAAAACGTATTCTTGATGGGCGACACCTCGCATTCGAAGCAGTCAACCTGCTTGCCACCAATCTCAATCGCAGCTGGAGACTTGGCGGTAAACGTTAGAGCAATGACCTGCAGCGTGGATGGATGAAACGTCTGAATCTGGACGGGTTCATCTGCGACCAAGTCGAGTTGAGAACAAATCAAAGCCCAGGATCCCATAAAATTATTGTCAAAGCAGTAGGCACCGGTTGGAAGTTTGATTTCTCGCGACAAGTTCGTCGTACCACTAATCTCTTCTTTGACGACACCGTCTTCAAACGAACAGGCAATTTTGACCTTCTGCAATAACGCCAATAGATCTTGCGTGAACGAGATGGGCTGCGCAGTCGGAGCAACGACGATCGTTGTATTGGTCTTTAGTGAAGCGATCAGATTAATCTTCAATTGCACCTCTGCCTTCAATTCGTAGGCGTCCGCTTCATCCTTTTCAACCTGATTGATGGTGAAAATCTCGGTGCCAAACTCTTTGCCACCCCGGCTATACTTGAATTTATATTCCTGGCCAATTTTCCATGGCAAAGGTTTTGCTTCGGCCAAGACGTTGGTTGTAGCAACACGATTGGGTGGCTCAAATTCCGTGACTTTCACCGACTCAGGAATCACGCCACCAAGACCCTCAAAGAACTTCAAATGAGTGGCACTCAACTGATCGAACTCGCCCGTCGTAGGATCCATTGCAATCCAGCCGGATTCCCCCATGTGAACTTCGACCCAGGCATGCTGACCAAAGCTGCCACCGAAAACTGGGGTATAGACAAGACCGCCGACCAGCCGCGATGGTATGTCGACTGCCCGTAACATCGCGACCATCAACGTAGCATGCGAACCACAATCGCCTTTTCTTGTTTCCAGTGCCAGTTTTGCCGACGGCGTATCAGCAATCACATAGGTAATCTCCCGGTGGACCCACTGGCCAATTTTTAGCACAGCGTCCCATCGTGTCTTTGAACCCTTGGTCAGTTCCTGCGCCTTGGCAACGATCGCCGGATGATCGGATTCAATGTAAACGGATGGGCTTAACCACACATCGCGGTCGCGATTCAGTGACACCTTGGCAAATGCAAGCGAGTCGGAATTGCCGTCAAATGTCACGGTATGAACTCTGATCTCACCAATGATGTGATCTCCGTTTTTCTCGCCTTCGAAACTTTGCATTGACGTGTTCAGGACTGACGGTTCGTTTTCAATCCCGCTGCCAATGACCTTCACATCGACATCGGCCTTCAACTGATTAACCTTGAGAAAGTCGTCGAACAGGACGTTCGAGTTGATAAAGTGTTGGGCGAGTACTTCTTCGGCCTGTGCCCTCTGTGCGAGCTTAACGACGTTTGCATTAGCCAGTTCGATCGTCGTTTTTTGTGCCGGTACATCGAGTCGAACGAGCTCCCCTGACTCAGCGTCGGCAAAGGCGTTCATGTTGACATTCGTCAGATTCCATACCTGACACTTTCGCAACTGGCCGCCAACACTCACATCCCGTGGCTGCTCCCGATCGAACTCAAAGCTGTCAACTTGTGTAGCCGCTGGCAGAAAGACCGCAAGCTTGAACGTGTCGTCTCCGATGTGAGCCATCGCGGCGTTGATCAACAGTTGCCAATGTCCAAAATTATTGTTGCCGAGTATCACCACCCCGTCAGGCAATTTTGTCTCGATCGCATCTCCACGCGTTTCGCCATCGCGATACCCCCAAGTACGAGCCATACTATCAGCGAATTCAGACTCAACGTGCTGGACGCCCTCGTTTGACGTGTCGGTCATTTTGTAGCGGAGCGGTTGACCGGTTTGAGGATCGATTAACGTTTCGGATTCCAGCATCGTGTGCCGTTCTTGACCAAGCAGGGCGTACTTGATCGATGTCTGCGACTTGAAGCGCAACACGGTTCGACCGTCTTGATCGAACGAATCTTGATGAACCATGCCATACCCAATCAGCTTCTCATCCATCTTGATTGAAAAGTATTTCGTGGGCTCAGCGGTGACCACACTTGCGTGGATGAAAACCGAGACTGCAAAGCCTAAAGAGATCCACCAATGTTTTCTCAGCTTACTTTGCATCGACAAGCTCCCTTCAAATCGATCTCACGAAACTTGCTGCTCGGAGGAATTCTATTCCTCGAGTTTTCCCTCGAGTGAGCGACCGCGGAAATCGCCGTAAATTCCATCGCCCCAACTGATCTTTTTCAATTCGAGACTGTTCTTTAATCGCACGCCTAACGGGCCAGCAACCTCGCCCGCGACGAGCACCTTTCCATCTTGCCTTACAATGACGCAGGAACCACGAATCTCAAATTCAAAAGTAGTAGAACCCGCAGTCCAAGTCGTGGGTGCGCTAAAATGACCAGGCATCGTGATTCGATAGACCGAGCCGTAAGATTTCCATTTGTCGGGGGACAGGAACGGGAACCGATTCGGATCCCAAATCATTGGAGATTTGGCCGACGTTGCCACAAACAAGTCAGGGCCGTTAGGTACCAGGCTCGTAACGCGCTGTCCCCATAGGTTTTTGACCGAGTGCTGTCGGGATTCGGCTTCGTAAGGATGGACCGTTTTGTCTGAAGGCGTTGGATGTTCGAACATGCGGCCCATCAAACTCCAGTTTCCCTGGTCCGGATTGAACCGCCAGAGTTCACCCCATGGCCACACACCTACCAAAACATCTCCGCCATAGACGACGGTAGTCTGCGCTTCGCGTGCGCTGGTGGAGACGCCTTCCATCACTGGCGGACTGTTAGGCAATTCCTTGATCGATTCGCCGTCATACTCAAGAAGTCGACCACTCGGATAGTGCCCCATTAGGAGTCGGTCATGAACTTGCAACGTGGAGTAAAGTTGGTAGCTCTCAGAGATACGAGGCTCCAGGAGCATGCGCCAGCTGCCATTTTCGAACCGATAGAATCCACCAATGTTAGAGCCGGTGACCACCTGATCTCCGAGCTGCCCCCAGGCAAAGGTCGTTTCGCCGACGACTGGCAACGTCAAGACAATCGCCTTCGCAAGATCGACAGGCCCAGCTCCCGGCGTCCAGGGACAGGCAACCAGCTTGCTGAAACCGTCGTCATCGGATGAATACGGTCGATATCCGCCGTCACCACGCTGGACGTGGTACCAAAACAAATAACCGTTCGCATAGAAGAATAGTTCGTATCGTCCTTCGTCGGGATGGCCGAGGATTTCGGTATCGTTGTAGATGACACGGCTGTCTCCCAGCCGCAACATACCATCACCGACCCGCATCGTTTCGTCAGTGCCGCCAACACTCGCCGTGCTCTGCCAACTATCTGCTTTCTCATTCCACGAACTGACTTCACCATACGCCGAATAGATAACACCGTCACGACCGTACAGATAGCTGCCGCAGAGATCACTGGGTCGCGGGAGCGTCTCCGTGACAAAGCTTCTTTGGCCATCCGTTGGCCGGAAAAAAAACTGGATTGCGTGACGATCTGCTCGGTAGCGAGTGTTGTAGAGATTCTGAAAACCAGCGCCGAGTACCATCGAACCGTCTTTCGTTTTGACTTCAAAGAGCGATCCAAAACTTTGACCGTGGTCTTTACCACGATCGACGGTGACTCGAATCGTTTTCGCCGCTGAGTTTTGCGACGGTTCAGCCTCATCGCAAGTCTCTTGCTCCGCGTCGCTGCCCAAACGCCTCGTGACATAGGACTCAAGCACACCGGACTCTTCCAGTTGATCCAGGAATGGCTCTAAATAAGCCCACGTGAAGAAGGTGGTGCCGTCGACGGCAAAGTCTTGCGCTATGTTGAGATATTCTTTGATTTCGTTGACCGAGTTAAGCTGGCCATGACTGGTTTTCACACCCAATGCGAAAGTGAGGTCAACATCACGGTTTGCATCTTGAAGATGTTGGCGACTCTCACTCAGCATCGTCTTAAATGCCTCGAGATGCGTGCTGCCCCAGGCAGCCGGAAACGATTCGGGATACCAATACCCACACACGTTAACCTCATCGATATAGCCCTTCTTGGCCCAGAGAGGCCAAGGCTGGGCGACACGATGGTTCGCCGTGACATGATGACCCCAAGAATAGATCGCCAGATGCAGATCGGGACGAAGCGTACGAAGTCGCGTGCTGATCTTTCCCATTAGCTCCGTCAACAATTGCTCACGAAACTTCTGTAGTTGCTGTTGGGCATCAAGATGCTGGTTTTTCTCTTGCCAGACGGCGAATCGCTCCGCCGACTGCGGCTCGAATTTTGAGGCTTGGCTGGGAAAACGCATGTAATCCAGTAAGAGACCATCGGGTTGATATCGTTCTACGATCTCTTCGAGATACCGCAGGATCCATTGTCGCGCTGCTTTGCTCCCAGGCGAGATGGCGCCGAGTGGTTCGCCCTTCTCTTTGCGGAGTGCCCACTCAGGATGCTCGGTCAAAATGCCAGCCGGCTGGTGATGGCCACATACGATCACCGGTATACATAAATGCACGGCGATTCCTCGCCGACGTGCTTCGCGCACGAAGATCTCAACCGGATCCCAATCACCGTAGACATGGTGATGATTCACCTCGCTCGGGAAAAGAGACTGACCGGACGTGTTCGCCACGTAGGGGACAATCACATTGAGACCCAACGATTGCATTCGGTCGAGAGTCGCCAGAATGGCGGTTTCTCGTTCCGATTTACCATCGCCTTCTGCCCAGCAATGCTTCATGTGGACATAGGCAGCAACGCGAGAAGTATCTGCGACGGCGTTTGAAGCGAACGAAAACAGAATCAAGATCAGAATGGCGAGATGACAGCTGATCATGTTTGCCTCATCCAGACTAGCGATTGGCCGGGAACCTTACCTGCGTAGTTTCTCACGATCATTCAACACCCACCCACTGGAAGCTGGTCGTCGGACAGGATGTTGCTTATCTTCGCGATTGCCCAAGTTTAACAGAGCGCATCGCCCGAGGGTGCGAGATTCGATTGAGATTCTCGTGTAGAAGTAGGCTGCTGAGGAACCGCCCAAGATTTACTTTACCAATACACTAAAAGCATCGTCATCTCAAAAATTTGACTTGGCTCCGCTCACGATCATCTGATCAAAAATAACCTCAACCACGACTTTGAAGCGATTGCTATGTGCAGCGGCTGACCGCACGATATGATGATTTAAGCGTGCGGAGCTAAATGCACACAGAATCTGAAATGGGCCGCTTCACGGTCCGGTTATTCGTGAGTTGGCAGAACAAATATGTCACGTCCAATTGCAGTGGGCTCGATCTTTATCGAGTGCAACCACTTTGGTGGAACTCCGGCAGATCTCGATACGTTTCGACGTTCAGAGCTGCTCTTCGACGAAGAGGTGACGAACGTCACCGATGGAGTCATTGGTGGCATGTTCAATGTTTTGCGGAAGGCCACACGAGACGCTGTACCTCTGCTTGTTGCGAGTGGATGCCCCAGCGGACCGGTGGCCGCTGAATGCTATACAGCGTTGAAGTCGGAATTGATTGAGCGGCTGAAGAGTTCTCTTCCTGTGGATGGTGTGTTGTTAGGTCTGCACGGTGCGGCAGCTGCTGAAAATGCCGGTGACCTGGAAGGCGATCTGTTGGTTGCTGTCCGACAACTCGTGGGGCCCAAAACACCTGTTGTCGCGACACTGGATCTGCATGCTCACATTACTCAAGCAATGATGGCCCATGCTGATGCCCTGCTCGCATGGGAAACCTACCCACACCGCGACGCCTTTGAAACCGGACAACGCGGTGCTCAAACATTGCTTGACATCATGAACGAAAAACTCGTTCCAACGATGGCGATGGCCAAAGTCCCGGTGATGGTTAGCGCGATTAACGGTGGCACAAAACCACCAGGACCTTTCGCAACGATCATGCACCGAGCAAAAACATGGGAGCGCGCTGGCGATGTGTACTCGGCAGGCGCGATTCTCGTCCATCCCTACCTCGATCTTCCGGAGATGGGCAGCGGCGGAATCGTCATTACCCACAACGACATCGCTCAAGCCGTCGATCTCGCCAAACAGTTGGCGATCGAATATTGGGAACGGCGATTCGAACTCGAACCCGATCTACTCACCCCCCAAGCTGCAATCGAGGCAGGCCTACGACTCGATGGACAGGTGTTACTTGTGGAAACCGCCGACTGTTGCGGAGGTGGCGCTGCCGGCGATAGCGTTGCGTCCATCCGAGCGTTACTTGATTCCGACATGAAGCAACCGAGTGTTGCGACGATTGTCGATCCTTCCGCGGCAGAACATTGTCACCGGGCGGGCAGGGGAGCGGAGGTCCAACTCAAACTCGGTCATCATATCGATCCACGTTGGGGAGATCCCATCGAAGTCACAGGACGAGTCGTGAATCTCACGGACGGCCAATTCCAATATCAAGGTGGCATCTGGGACGGTCGATCCGGCGCGATGGGCCCGGCTGCGGTCATCCATAGCGGCCACCTTGAAATCGGCATTGCGACCCACCCAACCTATGAATGGTGTGGTGAGCAACTTGGCTCACTGGGAATCGACACCACTAACGCCAAGTTTGTGGTTGTGAAAAACCCGATGAACTATCAGATGGTTTGGCCATCCGCCAAGGTCTTCGTACTCGACACTCCTGGACCAACACCCGCAACGCTGCGCCACTTACCCTTCACCCATCTTCAACGCCCTTTCTTCCCACTCGATCCTGACATCGAAAGTCTTGAGCCGATTGTCTATCGCGGACGGCACTAACTCTGAACGATTGCGGATGTGCTCTCGCCTACAAACCGGGTGTCACAGTTCATCGGCGATCGAAGACCACGCGTCGAAGCTCCCATCGATGATGGATCACTCGATTTGACTTTTTCGCTGTTCATGAAGACCCAATGGCGAACTGATCGTCGGATCGATCCTAGGTCGTCAAGGAAACTTAGCGCTTCGATTCAGAAAGCGATGAATATTCTGTTCAAATTTTCTTTTCTTGCTTTTCGATCGTGTTGGGCACGGTTAGCATTGGGCCGTAAGACCTTCGTGGTCTCACGCTTGGTTCGACGTGTGTCATCGATTCCTTTCGATTGAAAGGTGTTGATGTCAGTTACGACGACCGCTTTGTCCTTGAAAACATCGTTTGGTTGGCAATCCGCCGCCACGTTTTGTTAATGATTTAAATACAACTAGATACCTGCAAAGGGACGCTAACGACAAACCCACATTCACGTTTCCACTGACGGTTCTCGTCTTGGTTACGTGACGTGGGTTTTTTTTATTGGCCAACGGTCAAATACGTATTTTCGATTTGTCATTCACCTTTAGATGTATTTGCGTTGTGGGGAGAATCATCATGAGACTGAAGTCCACATGGATCTGCTTGACATGGATCTGCGCGGCGATTTTCGTATCCACCGAAGCTGCGAATGCTGACCTGGTCGGCCTTTGGGAATTCGAAGACAGCGGTAACCTACTGGCGGCAAGCGTCGGCAGCGACTTGGCTTTGACGGGAACGGCAGCTGCAGCCGCGGGAAGCGGCGGCGCGGACGCTGGCGCAGCTCAGCTCAGCACCGGCGATTACTTCACGGCGACCAACCCGATCGGCGCCAACGGTGGCGGTTCAAACACCAACGCTTATACACTCGTTATGGACATGAATGCTCCTGGCTCTTCCTGGAATGCTCTCGTCGATATCGACAGTGGCGCGTTCTCGGGCGATGGCGAAGTCTTCACGAATCCGTCCGGCGGATTAGGCATTGATGGCGATTACTACGGTACCGGTGCTAACGGTAGCTGGCATCGCATTGCACTCGTATTCGATATGGCTTCGGATACTTCGATGACCACCTACATTGATGGTGCTCTCAACCATGCTCACACCGACAGTGAATTAGGCGGATCGCCTAATGCGGATATCGATGGTCGCTGGAGCCTGCTCGGCACCTTCAATCCCTTTAGCGATAATGGTGGCGGCGAAGAAGAAACGCTTGCTGTCTCCAATCTTGCACTGTTCAGCAGTGCTCTGAGTGCTGAAGAAGTTTCCGCACTCGGTGGCCCGGGAAGCCTGATTCCAGAACCAAACTCGATCGGTCTTTTGATGCTCGGAAGCCTGGCCTTCTTAGGCTTACGAAAACGATCCAAGTAGCGTCAATTTACATCGTAAAAACAACAGCCCTTCCATTTTCATGGAGGGGCTGTTTCCTATTCAGATGTTATTCCATTTTGAAGCGAGCGATTTTCGAATCCGGTTCCATGGCTTGAAGACCGATAGCCAAAAAATCGCCAAGAGAACAGCCATCTGTAGCGAGCCCCAAAGGCAAAGACGTGAATAGAGACGTCGAAATGCCAGGTCCTGGACTCCTGAAGCACCTTGCGATAACCAAGGATCGCGGGCCAACCGTAACAGTCTCTATGGAAGCAATTCGAGTAACTAATTCTGGTAAGGTTTGATTTAACACCGCACATAACACAACTGCGGCACTGCCGTGACGATGGAGACACTCATGAAATCAATGGTTCATTGCCTGTTGTTCCCAGTGTTCGGATTCTGTCTCGCATGTGTCGCCTCCGGCGAGGAAACGGTCTCGGTCGAAATCTTCTCACCCACCGCGAAACCCCTCTTCCCTGCGACACTCAAAGTTGAAACCTTATCCACCGGATATCGACTGGCCGAGGGACCTGTTTGGAACAAGGCCGAAGACTGCCTGTTCTTTGTCGACATCCCGGCAAATTCCGTCTACAAGTGGACAAAGCAAGATGGAGTTTCCGTCTACCTGAATCCAAGTGGGCAAACCGGGTTTGCGCCGTCCTTGAAGAATGGTGTCATCGGAGCAAACGGGCTCGCGTTCGATCAAGATCAATCGTTGGTGTTGTGCCAACACGGCGATCGTCGGATTGCAAAGTTGATCAAATCAGATGGCGGAAAATCTGAATTCGCCACACTCGCGTCGCACTTCCAGGGCAAACGATTCAATAGCCCGAATGACCTTACCATTGCAAAGAACGGTGACATTTTCTTTACGGATCCACCTGGCGGATATCTCGACCTGGAAAACAGTGACTTTGAAAAGGGCAAGGTCGTATTCGATACACGTCATAAAGAGTTACCGTTTCAGGGCGTTTATCATTACCACCGTGGATCTCAAAAGATTTCACTCGTGACCAAAGAGATGAATCGACCGAATGGGATTACATTGTCACGGGACGGCAAACGTCTCTATGTCGGAAATGCCGAAGGTGAAGCTCCACATGTCATGCAATTTTCCACCGAGACTTACGCAGGGAAGCTTTTCTTCGACGGCCCCTTTCGTGAACAGGACAAAGGTGTTGTTGACGGCATGAAGGTCCATTCGAGTGGGATCGTCTTCATTACAGGGCCTGGCGGGATTCACCTGGTTTCTGAAGAAGGCGAGAGACTTGCTCACATCCGCTTGGATCATCCGACAACAAATCTATGCTTCCATCCAGTCGAGACGTTCCTGTACTTCACGACTCACACTTCCGTCGCTCGACTAAAGATCAACCGCTTCTCCGAGCCGACCCGCTGATGCAGTTGGAAATGGCATCTGCGCGTGATCAAGCCTACTCGGGATAGACTAGCTTTGTCGTCGACTCAAGCTCCTTCATCAACGCCGCGCGATCCTGGAAGTAGGTGCTCTTTAACTTTCGATTGCTTACCAACTCAATCGCCTGATCATCGAAATGCGGCGAAGTGGGATCGTCGGATTGCCCCAGAGGTGACACCGTCCAAGACTGAGGAGGCTGAGACATCACCGCAATTTGAAACGCGCACTGCCCGCCGGTCATCAACTGCTGCCCGCCTTCAAGATCTTCTCCGAACGATAACGCCCTGGGAGTGGCAACACCGTCAACACTACCCCCCTCCGCAGGTGCAGTTCGCTGGCCTCCCTTGCGGCCACAACGGTAGACCTGTCCATATTCCACGTCGACACGACCATGCTCCTCGATCATCGCCTGGCAACCATCCTGAGCCATCTTGATCGCAGCACCATTGGTCAAGAACAGTCCGGGAGGACTGCCCAATCGGTTACCCACCTCACGGCCAAACGCACCTTGCTGATCCTTCCAAAAACGATAGGGAATAATCCCGGTGGAGTCCTTTTCGGCGCGTCCGTCCCAATTCAGTATCTGGTCAACAAACTTCGCCAACTCCGGGTCTGACTTGATTTCATCATCCGCCCTCTCCCATGCGTTGCGCAGCTTTGCTTGCCACGGTTCAACACCGTACACCTGAGGTGAAAGCGCTATTTCAAAGACATCTTCTGTCGACGCCTTCTCGAGTTTATCGAGCTGTTCGAAAGTCATCTTGGCTCGTTGATGGAGACCGTACTTCAATCCATTCACTTTCGGCTCAACATAGATGTAACCCTTGTACTTATCCTCGGTGAGCGGACTGTCTGGAAACATCACGCGAGGCGAGACATTGCAATTTTGCATCCAACCGCCTGAGGGATTTTCGATCTGAACAAGATCAGCGGTCGGATGAATGCCCTTCCATTCCGTCGCCGCCAGATGACCATCAACCGGACGATCATAGTTGAAGCCTTCGGGTCGGATCGGCACTCGTCCCGTTCGCTGGTAATAAATGTCTCCATCGACGGTCGTTACCATCACGTTCTGCGGCATGAGTCGCGCCATCGCCAACGCTTCTTTTACCTCATCGAGATTCTTCGCGGTGAAGATGCGATACATCTGATCGGGCAAGCCAACTTCGTCGGTGTAAGGCAGTGCCGCGGCGTATCCAAATCCATCCTTCTCAGCAATGACTGGGCCGTGGTGCGTGTAAAGGATGTCGCGGGTAAACTTTCCGAACGTGCCGTCTTCATTCTTCACATCCACCTCAATCCGACGGCGTTCTCCCTCGCGCCACTCTCCCTCGTAGAGATAGAGTTCATCGTTTTCGGGGTGCAGAGTTTCCTTGAAGATGTCAGAGGTATCGGGACCTCCGGTTGTCATAGAAATAGACACGTATGCGTTGTGTCCAAGAGCAAGTGAAATGAAAGGAAGTCCCGTCACCGTCACACCTGCGACCGCAATCTCTCCGCCATACATTCTCGCCTCATAAAATCGCATCATGCCATAGAAGTCGAGATGCGGATCGATCACCGCGATGGCAACTTCGTCTTTTGTCCTCGACGGCGCAAGTACCATCTGATTGGAGCCGCGGTATTCCAGTTTCGGTGGGTCGAGTCCACCTGCGACAAGATCCTGGCCTGCCTGCCCTAAGGGCCATCCCCAAATCACCGCACGTCCGAGAGCGACACACATCCAAGGTTCGATTTCGAGATGGCTATCCGGCACCTTGTCAGGATGATCTTTAAAGTAGCGACGCACGCCTTGTTGGAAAGCAGTCATGCAGGATCGCACTTTAGGCGAAACCTGATCCCAATTCGCCTTACATACTTCTTCAAACCGAAACACCTTGGCGTAGAAATCGAATTCCAACGCGCTATCACCCTCGATTTTGGCAAGACGGCCGACGGCTCTTCGATAGTTGTTGAAAATCTGTTCAGGCCGATCTTCAGCCTGGGCATATCCCAATGCGTAACAGACTGCTTCCTCGGAACCACCGTAAATATTGGGCACACCCCAAACGTCTCGGTAGATCGTCACCTCTTCGACGGCCTGCGTCGTCGAAGTGATGACCATAACGATCGAGAAAAGTCCTGTAACCCAAGCCGAGAAAAGCATCCGCAACACGGCTGTATCCTCATTGAATGAATGACCTATGAACAGCTTTGCAATCTAACAGACTTTTAACAGTTTGCGAAATCTCAGACACCCAGAAGTCCGCGGGTCCGAGGTATCGGAGTACCAGCTCTAACGGAACTGCACAGAAAGCCGTGCGGATTACTTGTGGTGAAATAGCATCAAGTCGGCAGCCAAAGTCACCTTCGCTGTGTTGATCGAGGGAATCCGTTTTTGTTCGGACCATCGCCGCGCCCGATAGGTCATCGCAAATGCATCTTCGATCTCGTCGGCACCGATTTCAACTTGAGTTCGCCATTGCTTTTGCTCGGCACACACCAACCCGTTGGTGTCCATCTCCTGGATAATCGCGTCAACTCGGTTCCGATGCGTTCCTTCTTTCTGGACCGCTTCCCGAAGCTCGATCAAATCGTCTTCGGCAGGTACCGCGACGATACACCGACCAGGTTCACTGAGAACACGTTTGATTTCAGCTACCGGTCTTCGACCAAACAAGGACACAACACAGTCCACACTGGAATCCATCACAGGCAGACCGCGATCAGCATTTGCAAGAATCCAAGTGGCTTCAGGCCAGTTTCTCGCAGCGAGTTTCATAGCCGGTTTGGAAAGATCGATGCCGCAGTAGCTGGTTGCATGACCAGGAAACATCCAGGGACCGAAAGAACCATCACCACAACCAAGATCCAGTATCCGCATCTGAGGAGTCGAATCCGGAATCCATAACTTGAGCACCGTAACTAAACCGGCAGCATGCCCGCGCCCAAGCCAGCGATGCCTGGCAAGCACAGCGTCTCGATTGTCACCCGGATTGGCCGACTTTTTATCCTGCGGTTGAGTCAGATTCCAATAGCCTTCTTTCGCCGGATCAAAGTGATGACCTGCGTCACACGCAAGTCGACCTTCAGTATGAACGAGCGGATGGCTGCAGTTTCGAACCGTACAACAAAGTTGAAGCATCCCCGAATTGTAGGGACCCGCGGAAATATAAAAAGATGTCAACAGCTCCCTGCGGAGCCGCACCGGGGAGGAAAGACTGCTGTTTTTTGCACTCGTTGACCGGCTTGCTAACAGGATAGATGACAAATTTTGAAAAGATGGGAGTTGCCATCAAATCAACAGACGCGGCCCATTGGGAAGATTTTCGCGTCATCATCAGCAGCAATAATGGACAATCCTACGAAGCACCTCTCGCCTCACTTGGCTTTCAACCTGACGGAGATTGACACCGCTGCCATATCGATTTGAACGATGTCAAGAAGAGCGGTGTCGATTTGACAAAGATCAAAACACTTTTCGCCATTGGATAGGAAGGCGGTGTGATTAGCGGCCAATCTTACAAACTCGACGATCTTTATCGCGAGTGAGTAGCATCCGCACGATACATAATTTATTGACAGGCGTTCCTTACCTAAAGAACACGAAGAATTCATCGTGTAAGATATGATCTCACACCCATTCCTCGGGGAAAACGGATCATGAAACTTACAGCACTCTTCTTCTTCTTTCTGGCGACCGCCTGTTTTACTGGCGATGCCGGCCATCCTTCTTTGAATCCTGAGGACAGACGCAAAGAGATCGAACCTGATTCAGATACGAAGCTAGAAAAATATCACCGGCCTGGGTCCCAACTTTTCCTGAACAGCAAGATTCCTGTCGATTGTTTCCACGCTGTGGAGTCGCCTTTAAAGGCTAAGCCTCCCAACATCGTCTTGATCATGGCCGACGATCTTGGCGTCGAAGGAATCGGTTGTTACGGCGGCACGAGCTACCGCACACCCGCAATTGATCGTCTAGCGAACCAGGGAGTCCGATTTAATCACGCTTACGCGCAACCGTTGTGCACCAACACGCGCGTCCAACTGATGACGGGTTTGTATAACAACCGCAACTGGCGTTATTTCGGAATACTCGATCCTCGTGCAAAAACCATCGGTCACTTCATGCAGGATGCCGGCTACAACACCTGCATCGCCGGCAAATGGCAGCTGCAAAGTTACGACCCGCCAAGCTATCCGGGATCCCATTTACGTCGTGGCCAAGGGATGAAAGTCACGGACGCGGGATTTGATGAATACAGTCTCTTCCATTCATGGCACACGGAAGACAAGGGTTCACGATTCGCAGATCCCACGATCTACGAAAACGGAAAACTGATCCAAGAAATCGAGGGCAAGTATGGCCCAGACCACTGGGTCGAGTTCATCAACGACTTCATCCAACGCAAACAGGACAATGAGAAACCGTTCTTTGTCTACTATGCGATGGCACTGCCACACCGACCGTTCGTACCCACGCCCGATAGTACGGATTGGCAGAACCAGGCTGCGCATGCATCAGAGGACACTCGGTATTTTCCGGACATGGTCGAGTACATGGACAAGTGCGTTGGGCGTGTCGTCAAACAGGTCGATGATTTAGGTCTGGCGGAAAATACTCTTGTCATCTTCTACAGCGACAACGGAACTCACCGAAGGATCACTTCGCAAACAATCAATGGCCCGGTCGTCGGCGGCAAGGGACGCACGACAGATGCGGGAACGCATGTCCCCCTGATCGTCCGCTGGACAGGTCAGATCCAGCCCAGTCTCAACAACAACCTGGTAGACTCCACCGATTTTCTACCGACCTGCATGGAAGCGGCAGGGCAACCGGTTTCCCACGAGGCAGAACTAGACGGTCTCAGCTTCTACGCTCAGTTGTTTGGCGATTCGAGTCAGATTCGCCCGTGGGTTTTTTGCCACTACGACCCCCGTCCGGGATGGGACAAAGACCAATTTCGCAAGATCCGCTTCGCTCGTGACAAGAGACACAAGCTTTACGGCGACGGCAAACTTTACGATATACCGAACGACAAGCTGGAACAGCAACCCATCCTCGCCCGCGACGACACCGAGGCAAGTCGTAGCGCACGCGAACTTTTGGCGGCCGTGCTCAGAGAAATGCCTAACCCGGATCCGACACCGCGAGACGGTGATCCGCGCGACTCGGAACAGCGATTGTATCTGGCCTCAGGTGATCATATCTCCGTGTTCGCGGTCGATCCAAACAACGGTGAACTGTCTCTGCTACAAAAGGTCCCGCTCGATGGCGCTGGCCCGTTTACCTTCGCTCCCAATCGAAAACTGATGTATGCCGTGGCGAAGATTTCAGAAGCGGAAAAAACATCGCCAGCTATTGCAACGCTGGAACTCGAACCAGGTGGCAACCTAAAGCTCGTCAACAAAGCAAAGATTAATTTGCGGCCAGGATATCTAATGACCGACAACAACGGAGAGTTCCTTGCGGGCAACCACTACGGGCCGGGAAAGGCGTCGATTTGGAAGATTGATCCGATTTACCGCGGCGTCACTCTCCAAGAGTTGGCACTTGAAAAAAACGCACACAGTACGGTGTTTTCACCTGACAACCACTGGCTCCTGGTCCCTGCAACCGGCCCGAACAAGGTCTTCATCAACCAGTTCACAGCACAGGTTGGGACCGTGGAACCGCATGATCCGCCATTTGCCAGCGGACCCACAGCAGCGGGCGATGCGCGACAACCACGGCACTTGATCTTTCATCCCAACCTGTCGATTGCTTATACGAGCAATGAGCGCGAACAACCCGGCGTCGGTGTTTGGCGGTGGGACACCGAAAAGGGCAAGCTCGAGACCATTCAGAATATCGTAACCCAGCCCAACAACTTCGATGGCCGCATCACGACCGCCGATTTGCATTTGACTCCAGACGCTCGTTTTCTATTCGTGTCGAACCGCGACGTCAGCGCGCATGGAACAGCAACGGGAGCCGACAGCATTGTCGGCTTTGCTGTCGATCCGCAAACGGGAGAGTTGAAAATGCTGGGACATCAAGCATGTGAACGCATTCCGCGCTCATTTACGATCGATAAACTCGGCAAGTTTTTGTACGTGGCGGGGCAGGGTGATGCGCGACTCGGCGCCTATCGAATCGAAAAGTCCGGTACCCTGACAAAGATCAAGCAGTACGAGGTGGGACAGGGCCCCATTTGGGTTGAAACACTGTCGATTCTCGACTGAGCCACTCATGTTCGGTTTTCAGCGAACACAAATTCGGGAAGATTCCGGTATTATCGATTGTTCGCTGAATCCTTCTTTTCAGATCCATTCGAGCAGCTCTGTTGATCGATACCTTTGGTGTATATTTTTTTGTCCGGACCTTCTGCTACATTCTGATTCTGAGTTACCTCTGTGCAAAATAGCGGATCAACCTAAGCGATTAAGTCACACAGAATCGCAAAAACCTCGCGACGACTGCTTACCTTAGTCTGTGTAGCTGTGATTGTGTTTTCGGTGTTGGCAAGTGCAATCGGCCTCGGCGGGGCTACGGGACTTGTCCGAACACAATTCATATTGGTGCTGACGTCGTCAATCCTTTTGGTCATCCTTGCCTTTGCCAAAAAGGGGATATTTATCTCAAAGATTGCTTTGTCCATTGCTGTATTACTGATTTGTTTCTTTGGTCTGGAAGGTGCGTATCGCATCGTATTGCTCTACCAACAACAGACCGCAGCGTACTCGTATCGCATTACCTCAGAGGTGTACACCGAATTCGACGAGAAACACGGCGAACGAATCAAGCCGAACATGACCTTTTGGAATAGCTATATCAAGGACGGAAACGTTGTTTTTGGAACGACGATTTCAAAGTCCAACGCTGATGGATTAGGTGGCAAAACGACGATTTCTGAATATGAGGAACGAGATTATAAGGTTCTAATTTTCGGAGACTCGTTTTCCCACTGGAACCAGATGGGAAGCAGTTGGCCAGATCTTCTCGAAGGCAAATTGAATCGCCGAGTTGACGGGTCCGTTGGAGTGCTCAATTATGCACGCGGGACTTACGGTGTCACTCAGATGCTCGCGCTCGCGGCTGAAAAGGTAGAACAACACAAGCCAGACCTGATCATCATTGCAGCAGTTGGCCGTGATTTCTCACGCGGCAGATGGTGGCGAAAGGACTTTCGATGGAATGGATACACTCGACACTTGATCTCCGACCGGCCTGACAAGTTTTTGGATTATCCCGGTGCCACGGATACGATCCTGGTGAATCCAGAAGCTAACAGATCCTGGTGTGAACGAATATTGGCGGGTGAAGCCACAGCATCCGATCACGGTGTGCTTGACGCAGTCAAACAACAACATTCGTTATTGAGGCAGGAGAACGAAAGAGTCATGGGATTAATCTTTCAACCATTTTCGCTCCGCAAATCGCATCTCCTTTCTCGACTCATCCATGGCAAGGTAAAGAGAACCGCAGCGGCGATGCCACGGGTTCCGTTTGAAGACTTCTCGGAAGACGACGAATTAGTCACCAACATCGAGTCACTCCAAAACAGCGGCTGCCCGATTATGTTGGTCTACCTTCCACAAAAACGTGAAATTGATCAGGCGAAAACGATCACGTGGGGACCGAATCGCAATCTCATGCAAAGTCTTGAACGGATAATGAATCAAGAATTCATTCTTTTGCACACAGAAGCTGAATTGGACGCTCCGAAGAAAATGGATTTAAGGCCTCATGACTGGCACCCAAACATCAACGGTCTCCAGTGGTACGCGCAGGCAGTCGCACCCTTCGCAGAAGCAGTCTTGAAAGATGGCTCGGCAAAAGAGTAAATATCTTGTGTTGAATCATCTTACGATGAATACGATTCCTATGGACTTGATGAGTTAAGCTGATGCCCGACAAGCTTGGGAAAACTCTGCCTGCGGTTTACCTGTTCTTCCGGTCGCAGAGCGCATTTTCCTTTTGGAGTCGTCCAGCCAACAGAAACGATCACCGCACCTGGCACTTTAGCTGCGGCAATTCTTGATCGTGTTAGATCAATCGCGCGTTTGACTTTTGTAACGGGTTGGTCGAATTCTTGGACAAGAACTCATCCTGCGTACGATGCCGATGTAGCGATGAAGTTGCCGTCGCGTTAAGTTGATACACGCTTACCGGATTAGCTGTTGAGTTCCGACATCGCATCTTCTGTTTCACCGAATCTTTCGATCTTCGGATCCACCATTCGAAGCAGTGACAGATGCAATTTCGACATGCTCGTATCACGACGGAACCGGATTTCACGACCCGATTGAATCGCCCCCCCTCCACGTCCGGCAACAAGAACCGGGAGGTTCTTTGATGAGTGCTCGTGCCCGTCGGCGAGGCTGGATCCATAGACAACGACAGAATTATCCAACAGCGAACTTCCGTCTGCTTCCTTGATCTTCTTCAGACGTCCCAGGAAATGGGCGATCTGGCGGTGGTGCCACTCCGTGACCAGGTTGTACTGATCGCGTTTCACCTCAGGGGAACTCCATGACGTGATACCGTCATCGTCTTCCGTATCGCCGGACGCGTCTTTCCAATGGGATAACGCGTGCCACGTACCCTGAACTCCATCAACAAAATTGAAGTAGCGGTTACTTTGCCCATGATCAAGCATAAACGTGGAAACTCGTGTCGCATCAGCCCAATAGGCAAGCGTGATCATATCGAGCATCAGACGCATGTATTCTTCGTAGTCTTTGGGAATGCCAGCGTTGGGTCGAATCAAACTCTTGGTGAGTTCTGGATTATCTGCCGCGCGTCGAGCCTGGCGATCCGCAAATTGAATCCTGCGTTCAACGGCACGCACGGACTCGAGGTATTCGTCGAGCTTTCGATGGTCATCCGTGCTAATTCGATGTCGCAAACTGCGAGCGTCTTCCAGGATAGCATCCAAAACGGATCGATCGGATAATCCACCGTTGCCGATACGAAACATCCGATCAAAGATCACGCGAGGCTCTGTTTCTCGAGGAACCGGTGTCGATTCGTTTGACCACGAGATCGTATTACGGACCAAACTGTTGGAAAAGAATCCTTCACCACGAGTGGATAGTTCGAGCGAGGGAAGCAACGTCTTGTCTCCGACAGCTCGTGCGGCAATCTGATCCGCTGACGCACCACCGGCGTTAATTTTTTCTCCATCGTAACCGTGGCCCGTAAGCCAAGTAGCCGTTCCCGCTCCATGACCGTTTCCACGGGGCGTCCAAATCTTCCGTGGAATCACGATGTCGGATTTGAATGGCTCCAGCGGTTTCATCCATCGATTCAAGCTCGACAGCGTACTATCTGATTGGACCTTTTCGGGCTTCCAAGCACCTTCCGCAACACCATTGGGAAAATAGAGGTAACACAACCTGACCGGCATTTCCGCTTTTGCCGCACCGATCGCTGATTGCGATCCCATGACATCAAGCAACGGCAAGCAAACCGCAGCGCCAGCACCGCGAAGCATCGTACGCCGAGAAATCGGTCTGTGAAAACTCATGGTTTCTCCGTTGTGGCCACCTGACTTGGCCGATTCATCTTGTATTGAAATGGGAAACTGAGAACAACCTCCTGCAGCAGCGTCTGCATTTGGTCGTTTTCAGCCATCACCTTGGAGACAATCTGTCGAATCGCAGGTTCATCGTAGTATTCTAGTTGTCGACCAAGAGCATAGGACAACATTTTTTGCGACATCTGGCGCACGAGGTCGTCCCGTCTTTGCTCCACAATCACCTGCTTCAATCCCGCCAAGCCGGTGAATTCTGTACCATTTGGAAGCTGCCCCTTCGGATCAATGGTTTGTCGTCCGCGTCGTGTCCGATATCGGCCGAACCAATCGTACTGCTCTAAGCTAAATCCGAGCGGATCCATTTGGCTGTGGCAAGCGTAACAGTTTGGCTTACTGCGATGCAGCTCAAGTTTTTCCCGGAATGAAAGGCGTCGATTTTCTTCAATTTCCTCAGGGAGTTCACTCACATTCGGGGGTGGTGGAGGCGGAGGCGTACCAAGCACATTGTCTAAAATCCAATGCCCACGACTTACGGGACTCGTACGATAGGGTGCCGACGTCACAGCCAGCAAGCTTCCTTGACCGAAGATCCCGCCTCGACGTTTCGTATCTTCGAGCTTTACCAATCTCATTTTGGCGCCTTGAACGCCCTGAATGTTGTAGAGCTTCGCGAGTTCCTGATTGAGAAAGGTATAGTCAGCGTTAATCAGCTCGGTGATCGGTCGATTTTGACGCACCAGGTGATTGAAGAACATCGACGTTTCATCGCGCATCGCTGTCATCAACGACTCCGTGCACCACGGATTGTCGATCGGATCTAATCTCATGCGAACGCCCAAGTGTTGCGACCCCAACCATTGTGAGGCGAAGACTGTACCCAACGTATCGGCCTTGGGATCGTTAATCATGCGATCGACCTGCTGCCTTAACACGTTGTTATCACGAAGTCGTCCCGCCGCTGCCAGTTCGAACAATTCATCATCGGGCATCGAGGCCCATAAAAAGTACGAAAGGCGACTTGCGAGTTCCCAATCGCTTGCGCGGTAAGGTTCCGACCCAGTGCCACGTATCGATTCGGTCAGCAACAAAAAACTCGGCGATATCAAAATCGTTTGCAACGACGATCGGATAGCCGATTCATAGTCAGTTCCACTTTGCACGGCGGCTACGACGGGCCGTACGTAGCGTTGCACTTCACCCGGCTTGAATGGACGCCGAAAAGCACGCAAGAGAAATTTTTCAAGCAGTCTGGTTGCGGCTTGCTTGACTTCTTCGGGCGAACTTGGGCGATCCTTGAAAAAATGTTTGCGAGCCGCCTCTTCCGCAGCACCCTGGGGCTGCAACGGTAAAGCCGACATCACAACGTATTCCGCAATGCCAATATACCGCTCCATAAGCAACGGTTGTATGAACAGCGAGTTTGCGCTGTTGTCAAAGCCACTGGTCGCTGTCAGGTCGTCAGGAAAACGGTCAACCACATCGATTTCAATTCCGAAAAGATCGCGAACCGTGTTACTGTACTCTCGGTGCGTCAATCTTCGCGTTGCTTCAAATCCCGGATCGCGAATATCGCTGTAATCAAAATTGTGAATGGCATGATGAAGTGCCAACACGATCGTCTTGCGATCTTCACGATCAGGTTGTAGGCCATCTTCCGTTGGCATCACGTGATTCTTCGTCTGTTCGATCACGTTGATCCATTGTTTTCGGCTCCTGACGATTGGCGATTCGATGAGCAATTCTTCCAGATTCAATTCGCCTGAAGATGAATCGTTCCCGTGACAATCAACGCAGTACTTACGGAGCAGTGGAGCCACATCGCGCTGGATATCCATGTTGGCATAAGGCGACAGCGTTTGCTCGTTGACCACAATGGGCTGAGGGATTTCGACGGATGCGTTTCCTTCGTCATCCTCTTCCTGAGCTGAATCGCTGTTTCGCTGGTCGATACCGCGTCGCAATTCCCGCAGCTTCTCTTCGAGTTCCTCAATCCGCTCCTCATCATCTTCTTCTTCAGCCTCGCGCAATTCTTCCAAAACACGAAGCGAATGAAAAATCTTTTCCAACCTGGTGGTAATCCTGACGCGTTCTTGTTCCAAACGCACCTCAGCCGACTCGGGGCCATTCAAATAGACGGGGATTAGTTTCTTGGTAATCTCCTGAACTTCACGCAAGCCTTCGATCAATCCCTCATGCAGTTCAATGCTTTCTTCATCGTCTTCTTCGCGTGCTTCCCGCAGCCCTTCTTCAACTTCGAAAAGCTCATACTCGATTTCCAAAATACGCTCGCGAGTTTCAATTTCGGCATCCAGCCGTTCTACTTCGCGCACAAGTTTTTCTGCACGCGCATCGTCGCCGTCTTCTTCCGCTTGCTCAACTTGTTCTTCAAGTACAAACCGTCTTTTAACCTTCTCAATGAACTCATCAATCATCGAGATGCGTTCCTTCAATCTTGCCGCCGATGATTCAACTTCCTCGAGTTCGCGCTCAAGTTCCTCTCGGATTTCGAAAAGCTCACCGAGATGTTCGCCTTCTTCCTCGTCGAACTCCTCTTCTTCTTCCTCGAACTCTTCGCGATCCCGATCGTCATCCTCTTCTTGAACGGCGGCTCGGACGGACATCGAAGAATCAAGCGTGATGCCAACAACCCAAAACGGGATCAAGAACGCAATCAGCAGTGCTTTGACGAGTTTGAGATAAGTGGTTGTCATTGATCGTGGTATTCCATCGTCCCGACGGGAGTGCATTTACGGGTTGATCACAGCGTCTGAGTGCAATCGCCTATTCATGCGGCAAAGAAAATCTGATGCAGATAATTCCGGGGACGCGGCTGCACTCAATTCGTTCAACTGCCCGTCATCGTCGCCCGTTTCATATTAGCAAAAAACAGTCGATTCGTCCGCTGAAGCTTCGAAGGCGTATCGCTTGGTCCCGAACAATCAAGACATCAAATCTTCATTTAAATGATGTGTCTTAATCGGCCAAAGTCTTTCGAAAAACTTTCGCTGGAAACCGTTTTCTTCAAACGATTGGATTTATTCCAGATTTCGCTGAATTCATCAAATTCAAATATCTCATGATTCGGCGGGGAAAATAAGGTTTCGATCGCCGTTTCCGAATCGTTCGACGGATGCTGGCCAGCCTTGAGCAGGTCGATCTACTCGTTTTCGACAAACTCATCAGCTTGCGAAGACGCATCAAACTGGCTGCGACCCCCGTTTCTGAAGCCTTGAACGCTGCGGTTTAAGATCCTAATTGAAATGCAAAAACAATATCGCGTGTCGTAAAATCGCCATCGCAATTCCAGTCACCTTCCGATCAATCAAGATTATCGTCAACGGTATCTTCATATTTCCCTGCGCGGAAAACACAGACGAAGTCCGACGAGTTAAACGCGCCATTCAGATCAGCATCAGCGATCTTTGATTGCAAATAATCTTCGACGAGAATCTTGAGATCGTCGAGGTCAACGACACGAGCAAAGATGAATCCCTCATGTGAACCGCCTTTAATCTCGTTTGTAATACTAGAATCCGTCAATAAAAGTTCGCCTCAGTCTCGTTCCCCTTAGACTGCAATCAGTCTTGACGTGACAACCTGTTACGAATCGATTCCGCCAAAGCTCTTCAAGAGATAAGGCATACCTTCTAATTTCGGTCCATGACTCTACGCAAACCCTCCTGGCATCACAAACAAAATCCAAACGACAGAAAAAGGAATTCGAAATCTGGATTGATCCGTTGATAAATCGTCGTACGATATTCAACAACCCCGGGGCCCCGTCGTTCAGAGATATGCTGTTCATGCGTGAAATATTTTTTGAAGCTGTATGCGTTCAAAATTAGCAATGCCAATTAAACGATTATCAGTTATTTGGTTTCCAGCTTTTTGCATAACCAACTCGTTTGAAAAACAAGTTGCAGCGACACGCAGCAAATCTCAACGAGAGAGGATTTCAACATGCGACTCGGATTGGCCATATCTTTCGTTCTGCAATGTGCCATGGGTAACTTGTTGCTGGGGGAAACGAATGCCAGCGCCCAGGAAATCGGATCCTCCAAAGAGTTGAAAATTCGTGACACAGAAGTAGCCGTAATTCTGCAGAGACTCGGCGCGAAAATGGAAACGGGTCTCACTCTGGAACAGCAACTGAATTACACGAAAGTGTTTCGTCGATTCGACCGTGACGGCGACTTACGACACTCCAAGGAAGAGTACATCAAGAACGGTCGTTACCTGACACCACAATCGCGTCTCGGAATCTTTAATGCCTCGGACGCGGATAAAGATGGCTTTGTCACTCAGGCCGAATATATTCTGAATCGAATCATTACCGATGAAGCGAAGTCCATCATTCAAGATATGGATGACGACAATGATGGAAAAATCCAGGCCGGTGAATTTATCGAGCACGCGATTCCGAAGCTGAATAGCGAAACGCTTGCGAGGGACGTCTTCGCTGCGCTCGATACAAATCGCGATGGAGAAATCGTTGTTCCGGAATACTTACGCGTCTGGGGACGCTGGGCTCGTGCTGGAAAAATGTCCGTTCAAGAACGCATTGAGAAAGTGACGCCGTCGACCGACAAAAAACCACGGCCAGACGACGAAGAGAGTCGCCATGAACTGCCTCAACCCTAACCAGCGCGTTTTGAATTCAAGGACAAAGCTGCCGCACTATCATTGAGTGATCGAGCGTCTCATTGTAGAGCTCCGTCTCGGCTACGCTTCGTGCTCTGAGTCGGATCGCTGATTGGAAGAAGCCGATCGCCTGGAAACAATCTCTCTGCAAATCTGGATTGCAGAACACTCGTCGATCGATCCATGCGATAGATCTGTAAATGCTGAAACAAACAAGTGATGCCAGATTTTAGCCGCGACAACCACGTGCCACAGGCATTCGCACTGGCCACCGCCAGTCGCAATCGTCAAACAGAGAAGAACGACCGGAATCTCATGCTCGTGTAGCCAACCATGCCTAACACCAACCAGATCAGAATTGTAGAAGGCTCCGGGACGGCGTTGAGTGTATTCACACTCGTGCCAGTAATTGTAGCCGTTACCAATCCAGAGTTGTTCTTGAATTGTTGACCGTCATGATGCCCGAGAAAAAGTCGCGTCGCATTCTCTGGCACAATGATATTAGATAGGTCAGCCCCAATCGCAAATGTTTGATTGAGCAAAGGAGTTGTCATGTCGTCTCCGTCATTAACGCTCAGCATCTCCGGCAAGCCATTAGGGTCCGGTATATCATCGGAAAGAAAGACACCGATCAACGTATTGAGTCGAGCTGACATGCCACTGATGCCAAATATACGATAGCCCGCCTTCGTCGTTTTATTATCGCCGGAATTGCCGGAAGGACCCATTCCGTTAGACGACAGATTCGCTGTGTTGGCCCAAGTTCCAGTGGCTGTGATCGATAGAGTATCAAAACCAGTGATCGAAATCGCATCCGGCGACGTTTTGCCAAAATTGGCGATGTCTTGTATTACCTTTTGAATCCCGTCAGGTTCAGGGACGGAACCAGAGGCAATTAAATCGAGTTGAGATTGGGTGCGACCGGCAAAAGATACCGTTTGATTGCCAGAGACTTCAAAGTCACCAATGACTATCGACGCATCTGTGAAATCAGCTGCAACTAACGTGATAACAACGAAAACACTTAAGCTAAAAAATCTCATTGCCCAAGCCGTCCTTATCAATACGTTACCGGAAATTGAATGTAGAACTTGGCTCGCACAGTCTATACATTTTAGCCATGACTGCCCACCCCTGCATTTTGAAGACATTCAACAAGCGAGGGCTCTCTCCGCGAAAGGAGAAAACCCGACTTAATCGATGCGGGAAGGCTTAAACAGCGTTCACATGACGAGCGTCAAGGGCAGGGAAGTCTGACGTACGGATCAACCTGACGCTTAAGCCGATGCCATGAAGACCTGATACCGTTGTGACGTGACGACTGCCGTCATCTTCTGACGGTGTCATTCCTCGGAGGCCGACCCGGCAAGGATATAAGCCAGTAGATCGAGGATTTCGTCACGCTGAAGATGATCGATCGTTCCCTCTGGCATCATCGACAGTCGTGAGAGCGTTCGCTCTTCAATTTCGGCTTTGAGCACCCGCTGCGGTTTTGCAAAGGACTCCCGACCCAGCAAAACAATGTCTTCATTCGTTTCCGATTGAATGCGTCCTTGCAAAACTTCACCGTCGGCAGTCTCCAAAATTGTCGAAGCATACTCTGGCTCGATCTTTGCCGACGGCGTGATGACGGACTCTAAAATCTCGATCGGCTTACGACGTTTCGCGACATCGCTCAGATTGGGTCCAATACCAGCAAGCTCTTCTTCAATTCGATGACACTGTCCACAACCCGATGATCGAAACAGTGATTTCCCACGGGTCAACGACCGACCTTCTTGAAGAGTTGACAAATCGTCGGTCAATTCCTCGACTGACCAATCGCGGACAAATTCGCGTTGGGGAACCTCAAGGGACGCAATCCAATCACGAAGCAACTGGACTGCCGAATCGTCAACTTGGTTCGAGACCAACGGCGGCATCTGGCCGCGTCCCCGACGGGACACACGGGCCAACAAAACCGACTGGCTCGGATCACCTGGGGCAACAATGCGCGGTTGTGCGAACCCAAACGTTGCGTGCTGTGGGTACTCGTCAAGGATCCGTGCCGATTCATTCTCCGTCGCAAACTCCAATTCCATCCGGGCGTTTCCACCGCCAGCAGCAACATGACAACATGCGCAGTTTGTATGGAGATACGATCGGGCTCGATCCGTCAACGAAGCTGAAGTGTCCTGAGGGCTTACCAGTTTGAATCGTTCGTCCTCCGGCTTCGGATCGTAGTCGGCAAGCAAGCCAATATGGTTCAAGGTTCGCAGTTGATTATCGACCGTGCCCGAATAATCGAAGTCACGGTTCATCTGCAGGTCAGTGAGCCCCAACACATAATTCACGGCACGAGCGTGACATGACATACACTCAGCCCTGGACGGTACTCGCCAGACTTGACCATTGGCCAGCGAAATATCTCTCCCTTCACTCGCAACGAGTTCTGCATCGGTTTGATCTTCATTCCACCCATAGGAATAACCCTGCCACTCCTTTTGTAACTTAAGAAGGACTCGCGTTTCCAAACGGCGTTGCTGAACTTCACCGTCACGTGTCTCGTCAATCGTGAGTGTTTGAACCAGGACGGATCGATCTGGGAAATTCCAGCCGCGATCGCGCGTGTAAGCGATCTGCAGATCATCGGGTACCGCGATGAATCGATCCGCCTGAGCACCATCTGCCCAGCCGGGTGAAACAACATCATACGGAATGACACCAGCTGCGACTTTGTGATCGACGGTCGAATCGAACAGTCCGGTCTCAGACAATTTTTTCGGAAAAGATGGAAGCGCATCGAGACGATCAAGATCCGGATTGCGTTCCAGTCGATGCAGTCCCCGGACCGAATCGACAACGATCAGGTCACCACGATGAGAATTTGAGAAGCCAACAATACTTAGCGACGTGTCAGCAACCTCCTGATGGTAGGTCACTTGTTGACCGTCATGTCGACCCGCCCAAATCTTTCCGGTGGAATAGTCGCCATAGAGATAAGCTCCGACCAGATCCTTCAACCGGTCGCCGTCGTAGGTGACGCCACCGGTAAGGGAACGAGCTTCCGTATGATGGTGTTCGAATGTGGGAGCGACCAAAGTGCCCGGTCCGAGTTCTCGATTCGCGTAAAACGGATGACTCCCTTCATAAACGCTCCAACCATAGTTTTCACCTTTGCGAAGTAAGTGAGCCGTTTCCCAGAGATCCTGTCCGTTGTTACCGACCCAGATCTGTCCGGTCTTCCTATCGATCGACATCCGCCAGGGATTTCGCAAGCCGATCGCCCACAGCTCGCCGCGCGCACCAGGTATCTCGAGGAAAGGATTATCGGCTGGCACCGAATATGGCTTGTCATCCGACGTCTGGTCG
The DNA here is from genome assembly GCA_002723275.1 of Planctomycetaceae bacterium. Lineage (GTDB taxonomy): Bacteria > Planctomycetota > Planctomycetia > Pirellulales > Pirellulaceae. The sequence continues at coordinate 425,468 of PBNZ01000002.1, read as the reverse complement.
ACGTCGATTCGCAAAACGCCTCCCAACAGATTCGAAACATCCTGAGCGGAGAGCCATTGATCAGAATCAGAGGTTCCATCTCCGGACGTAATGTAGAGAAACCCATCGTTCCCAAAGACCAGGTCACCACCATCATGCCCCATCGACCGCCACTGAATAATGTCGACGGCAGAACCCGGATCGCAGGTCACCTGCTCGCCGTCTCGTTGCACGGTATACCGAGTCACATGATTGAGTCGTTCTGGGTTCCCCGTCGGTCCATTACCGAACAGATAGATAAACCCATTTTCTTCATAGTTCGGGTGAAACTCCATTCCATAGACCAATCGGCGAGGTACAGTCAGGAGAAGTGTTTTCTTGGTTGCGTCGGCACGGTCGACAATACGAAACAGTTTTGTCGGTCGATTCTCCTCACCCCCCTGTTCAATCACGAACAGATGCTGGCCATCCGGTTCCGCTTTCACGTAGATGGGGCGATCCCATTGGATGTCGGCAAACATCTTTGTTGCAATGTAAGGCCGTGGCGGATCAGGCGACCCCAGCAACCGAGAACTGGTCCACGGTGTCCGCGCGGTCAGCCCGTACGGACGCTCTTGTTGCTCTTCATCAGCAACATCTTCCTGGCTAACAGCGACCCCCAACAGACTGAGCAGTAATGCGCAAACAACGCCAGCAACAGCAAGATGTTTTGGCGAAGTTGATCGATTCACTGCAATGGCTGACCTGTCGCGAAAAGACATAGTTTTTTCTGCTCAGCACATCCTTGATAAATTTGCAATCGTGCGAATGACTCAGCTTTCGGTATGGTGATGCATCACGTGGTCAAAAAACCCAATTGACCTCTACCGCATGGTACTGCAAATGCTTACGTCTACAAGTCTTCGATCTTCGTCGAAAAGAAACCCGACGTCAAAATGAGCTTAGTAAAACCGTTTCACCATCAGGTTTATGTACATTGGGAATTTTGGGAGCCATAATTTCGACTCCCGGAAGCAACACGAGGACGGACTCGCGTTCACTGCGCCCCATTATATCAAACAGCACTTCAAGGTTTTGAAGGACATCCTCATGAAACTCTTGGCCTCTCTTTGCAGCATGCTCCTCGTGGCAATATCTCCGGGATCTTGCTGGGCGGACGACGACTGGTCGCAATGGCGCGGACCCTTGAACAGCGGAGTGTCTAAATCTGCAGAACCGCCTGTGACCTGGAGTGAAACGGAAAACATCAAATGGAAGGCTGCCATTGATGGAAACGGCACTTCAACGCCAATCATTTGGGGCGATAAAGTTTTCCTTCTGACCGCAATCAAGACAGAAGAAAAAGATTCCTCCATTCCTGATCCAAAGGATCAGCCGAAAACAAATTTCTTCGACATCAAACGTCCGAATGCTGTTCATGAATTCGTGGTGATTTGCCTGAACAAAAAAACGGGCAAGGAAATCTGGCGCGACATCGCGACGAAAAAGATTCCTCACGAAGGAGCTCACAACGACAATGACTTTGCATCGGCATCACCAACGACTGATGGGAAACGTCTGTTTTGCTGGTTCGGTTCGGCCGGGTTATTTTGTTACGATCTGAACGGCAACAAACTGTGGGAGCGAAATTTGGGAGAAGTGAAGGTTGGGTCGAGCCTAGGGGAGGGCAGTTCACCTGTGCTATATGGTGACAAGCTGGTCATCGTCCGCGACTACAATCACAAAGGTTCGATTGAGGTTCTTGAAGCAGCATCGGGAAAATCCGTGTGGCGTAAAGAGCGAGACGAAAATAACGCGTGGGCGACTCCACTGGTGCTCGAACATAGTGGGCGGACTCAGGTCATCACCAGCGCGACGAATTTTGTTCGCAGTTATGACCTCGAGAGTGGGGACGTCATCTGGCAATGCAGCGGACTAACAGGCAATGTGACTCCCTGTCCAGTGGTCGAGGGCGATGTCGTCTACTGCATGAGCGGATACCAGGGCTATTCCTTGCTTGCCTTGCCTCTTACGGAAAGCGGTGACATTTCGCAGTCCGACAAGATTATCTGGTCACGCGATCGCGGAACACCCTATGTCCCATCGCCACTGCTGTACGATGGAATGCTGTACTACACTCAGTCCAACAATGCGATCTTATCCTGCCTGGACTCGAAGACTGGCGATACCCTACTCGAAAGAACTCGATTGCCAGGCCTCTCTAACGTTTACGCATCACCGGTCGGTGCGGCGGGGCGAATCTACATCACAGACCGCAACGGAACAACGCTCGTGCTAAAGCGGTCCAATGAATTGGAGGTTCTGGCGACGAATAAACTCGACGATACGATCGACGCCTCACCAGCATTAGCGGAGGACACATTATTTCTGCGTGGACGCAAGTTTCTGTATTGCATCCAACAGCAATAGTACGACCGCGGAAGAAAAAAACGTTGAGGACGAGACGGTGGGAATCGGCCCAACTACTTCATGCCCCATTTGACGTTGGATCGTACGGCATAAATATGCACGTGTTGGCGAAGATCCTTCGTACGACCCGGCTTTATCCTAAAAACAATTTGTTCAGGGAATGACTCCAGAACATCGTATTTGAGGCGATCGCCACCTGAACCACCCCAGGCAAAAACGAGAACGTTTTGCTTCTTGAGATCGACCTTCGCAACAATCTTTGCGAGATCTTCTTTCGTGAAATACTTGGCAAGATCTTGTTTTTCCCGAAGGACAAGAGGCATGTCCCGACCTGCCTTCAGAAAGACTGCTTCCTTCGGTTTGATGCCTGTGATGTTTTGGATCGGCTCGATCTGAGGCACGAGCGTTGCTGATGCAACCACTGACGGAAGTAACGTGCAGACGAGTAACGCGAGAAGATGTCGATGGATCATGATCCGGTTTCCGCTGGTGACGAGAGAGTTGGTCTGTGGAATCTCACAATTTTTTGGAAGCTGTTGGCGAACGCTAACCTCTTCAATAGCGGTTCGACGCCAGATCCTCTCCGCGAGTTCCATGTTGTTTAAGATTTTTTCTGGCAATTCAGACCAAGAGAAAATCGCGCAAGAACCATTTCCGCAGCGAGCCCGACAAGACCGTTAAACAGCCTGAGGGTGGGTGGCAGAAACGAACCGGGAATCGGCACCCCAAAAGACCTCTTATTCATTGGAGAGGTCTACTCTTTTGAACAATGGAAACGTGACGATTATTTCCGACGTCGGCCGCTGGCCAATAAACTCGCAGCTCCTAGTATCACGAGACCCAGGCTACCTGGTTCTGGAACGGTCGCCACCACTGGCTTTGGTCCTTTTTCAAAACCACCACTTTGGAACATCGAAACCAAGTCGGATGTGTTAAACACACCATCTGCGTTTTGGTCACCTTGCGCGAAAGATGCGGGAGTTCCGGCTTCAAATTTTCCACCTTGGAAGAAACCAACCAGATCGGATGTATTGAATTGTCCGTCCAGATTTCCGTCCCCCAAGTAGCTGTTGATGGTGTCGCCATCCTCGACGAAGAATTTGAGGTCGCCGGCGTTGACCGATCCGTCTGAATTTACGTCAAACTGAATACTCCTATCGCCTCCAACGATTGCGGCATGCAGGATGTCGACGTCGCCGCCACCCAACATCCCATCGCCATCAAAATCATAGGGATCGCCTGGGTCCTTCAATTCGGCGAGAATCGCATCCAAATCCCTGGGCGTAAGATCATCGCGCTGAGAAAAGACAAAAACATCCAAGGCGGCTCCTCGTTCCCGACTCGCCAAATTGAAATCCAGCGTTACGCCCGTGTCTTCGATCTCATAGTTCACGTGCCCGAGACCGTTGTTCCAATTGGCCGGTTGCCAATGATATTGACCCTCCATTTGAATTGGGCCGCGCAACCCATCCACATCACATTCATCGTCCGGAATAACCCAAGGTTCTTCGAAGTCCCGACAACCTGCTGACGGCAAAACGCCCATTTGATCAAAGTCGATGAAACCATCTCGACTAGCTCGCAAATGTTCGGACGTCGGATCCTCATCGATGGATTCAACTGGCAGATAGATCGAATCTTCATTGCCGTAGTTGTCATCAAGGATTTGCCTCAAATCAAACGCCGACATTCTCAGGTAAAGATAGTAGGTTCCCGGCGTTTCGAATTGCAACGCATATCCCAGTTGGTCAGTAAAACCGCCTCCGCCGGCCTGATCAAGGATCGCAAGACCTTCAGAAGCATTTGAACTAGGGGGTGGTACTTCAATGTATCCAGGATTGGAATGGTGTAATTCAACTTCCACTGGCTCATTGGTGTCGATGACGATCCAACCGTAAAACTCATCATTCAGATCGTCGTACTCAAACAGTTCCGCTTCAACAACCATATGTTCATCCAGTTGTTGCACGATGACATCTGCGTCTACCTCAACAGTACCGAGGCAAACCAGCCGCACGCAGGCAACAAGAGCAACTAACCAAAACGGACTTCGAAACGTTCGCTGTTTTTTCATCGTCTACCTTCACGGTCTATAAATCGAGATGGACAACAATCCGAGATTGTAATCCTGGGCATCGACGGATATCAAGAAATTCTGACCCGAATACTCGGAGGTGGAACTCACAAGGCAGCTAAGCGTTAAGTGATTTGTTCCATCGCGCAGGATTGATCAATTAGGTGTGCCGCATGCATATGTTTCAGCAACTTGCCGAATCGAGTAAGAATTCACCATGATTCATAGTCGTCCCACAATCAGCTGGCGCATCCCCTTTTCGTAATTCGATCCCAAACGATAAGATGGTCGAGTAAAGTTCTCGACAATCACTTCATCTAAATCGACCGGACACCTTATGATTCTGCTTTCGGCGGCGTTGATTGCGGCTGTCGGCATCGCTGGCGTCTTTGCCCCCTGGCTTGTGGACCGCGGCGGCAACGGACGTGTGATCGCCTACGGCAACAGTTTTGCCGGCGGCGTACTGCTTGCCGCAGGACTCATCCACCTCCTCGCCGATGCGAATAATGGCTTCGCTGCCGCTTATCCGAATGTCGAATACCCAGCGGCTTACGGCATCGCAACTCTGGCCTTCATTCTGGTGCTCGGCCTCGAGCGGGTGATTCCCATCGCGATGGGAGCCGGAAACACGGTCACAGATCCTGAATCTGATGCCCTGCTGAACTCCAAGGACCAGAATGGAATCACACCCTATCTCCTCTTGATCACCCTCTCGATCCACAGCTTCATCGCTGGGGTCACGCTTGGTATCTCGTCTTCCTCAGGCGCGGCAGTACTGTTAGTGGCCATCCTGGCACACAAAGGGGCTGCTGGCTTCGCCCTTGGCTCCACCTTCCAAAAAGCTGCCGTACCAATTCGCACACGGATTCCAGCGCTACTATTTTTCGTCGGCAGCACGCCCTTAGGCGTCATCCTGGGCGGCCTTGCAATTGATCTGTTTGGCTTAGGAAGCGGCGTCGCCGAAGCATGGTTCAAGGCCGTTGCCTCAGGCACCTTCCTCTACATCGCAACGCTCGATGTCGTACGTGAGGAGTTCTTTCCCGGCGGCAGCAACCGCAGCAAACGCCTTATCTGGACATTGCTCGGCGCAGGCCTGATGGCATTGGTAGCGATCTGGATGTGACCATCGAAGCACATGATCGCTTCCGACAAAATGGAAGCAGATCAACAAAGCCAAGTGGGAATACTAACAACAAGGTCTGATTACGAATCTACTCAGCTTTTGGACAAATTCGCAATCGCTTCTTGAATTAGTTTTTTCGAAGCCAGTATACCTGGTACCGGCTCAAGCTTGCTGCCTTCCCACTCGATTGTCAGCAATCCGCGATAGCCTGCCCGATCAATGATCTTCAGTAATCGGTTGTAATCGAAGTGAGGCTGTTTGCCGTTGTCATCGAAGCTGTGCATTTTGCAACTAATGGTGACGGTATAGGGCATCATGGCTTCTGTACCGTCATACACATTATTGACCTGTTTCCCAAAGTCAGGCATCAGTCTGAGGGCGGGGTGATCCAGTTGTTTACAGACTTCGGCGAGAAAAGCTCCACGCTGACTTAATTTAGAAGCGCCAGGTTCAATCACGATCATGACATCCTTTTTAGCTGCTGCATCAGCCAATGGCTTCAACGCTTCGACACTTGCCTTGATCCCACTTGCCTGGTCTTCTCCTGGAGCTCGCAGAAAGACACGCATGTATTGAGCGCCAAGGGTTGCTGTCCGATCAATGGAGGGCAGGAGATTCTGTCGACTTGCTTCTGCTTTCTCCGGGTTGGCATCAAGTGCTCCAGCCATCAGCAAAAAGGTTTTTGTCCCGGCATCTTCACTACGTTGACGGAGTTTGGTCAGGTAGTTTTTGTTGTTGAGTTGATCGGCGGGGAGTCCACCTTCCCAAAAATCAATCGCTTTGATGCCGAAGGTATCGACGGCGTATTGAGGATAATCGAGTGGATCGAGAGTGCCATCGCCGAACATGCTTCGCAATGAATACTGACTCAAACCAACTTCATACTTGGAACTGTCCACGATGTTATTGGCGCGTACCAGGCCGGGTAGTGCGACGCCGGCGAGAGCCAATTGACTGGTATGAGAAATGAAGTGTCGACGCGTGACGTTCATCATGTCTTCCCTTTGTATTCTTGGCGTTTCCGATGAAGGAAATTTTACCTGAGCCGCCTGGAGTTGTCAGTTCAGCAATGCGTTAACGAATTGCTTGAAATTACAAATTCAAAGTCTGGGCCATCTTCAGTTTTGATCGCTGACTTTACTTGGCTCTGCTAGTTGTACCACTGTCTGTAACAGAGCAAAACAGTTTATTCGCCTCATCCAAACTTATTCCCCATCAGGTGCCGCTGATAACTGGCAAAGATAATCCTTGGAAGCAACACTTCCAGCGACTCCATGCTGATAGAGCGGTTGGTCAAGTCAAACCGTTCATGGATTCGCTTGCTCCAGAGCTACCCCGTTTCTTATCTCGCCTATTGATCGCCCAGTTGCTTGAGCATCTGCAGCGCCTTGGCCTCGTAGATTTTTTGCCAACCGGGGGCCAGCAGACAATCACTATCCTCCTGCGCGTTGCCAACATTGTTGCGCAACTGTTCATCGGTCGGGGCGTAATAGAGATAGCCGTTGGTGTAGGCCGAAATGAAAGTTCGTTGGTAAGGTGATTTTTGTTTAATGCTCAATCCGATGCGGACCGTCGCTTCGCCGGGAAAGGTGATCATCGCCATGTCGGCCAATCGAATCGCCGTCACCTCGGCATCGATCATCCGTTTTGTCGCTGCGAGGTTGCGTTGCTGATGCTGCTTGAGTAGTTGCAAATTGGTGTTGATTCGCGAGAGTTGCTCCATGGTGTAAATATTTCGCACGTACTGCTGGAGCAGTCGGCGATTTGAAGAATCGTGCAATGCCTGATCCTTGTCCTCGATCCTTTCGTCGTGCAAGTAACGATATTTGAAGTTCGACGGATAATCGGGCGAAAGCTTGTGTCGAATCGTCAGGTCAAGAAATGAGCGGAGATTGAGCGTCGTGCCACCGATCGAATTGAGCAACCGTTGTCGCTCAGACTCCATCTGTTCGATCCGTTGAGCGAGATCCGCGCGGGGCAACTCGATTGTCTTGTTAAGTACGACCAGTCGGTCGTCGAAGTGAGTTTGGATTTGCCGTATCGCCTTGAGCGTACTCAAACCAAGGATATTGCCCGCGGGCTCGGCATGGCGCGGTGAATCAATATCCTTGTAATCGGCCGGGTTAATATCGCCGCCACAACCTTGCAAGAAAAGCGCAATCGCCCCATTCCCCAGATTGTCTTCGATCACCGCAGAAGAAAAGCCCGTGACGTCGGCCGTGTTTAAGCCGTTCGGGGTTCCCATAATCGGGTGCATGGCGAAGTTGTAGAGCACTGCCACGGGAACGCCGTTACGGTCGTCGATACGAACGACTCCAATCTCGGAATCGATGGGGCCAACGTCGGCAACTTCTTCGTCGGCTGGGAGCGAATAGGCGCGGCGCTCGTCAATCTCCTTGCCGCTCCTGAGAATCAGACGCCGATTCTGTTGAATTCGATTCTCATGCCCTGTACCAATCCCAATCTTTACGGGCTGGAGTTTCTTGGCGGCTTGCCGAACCGCCCGCAACGTGCGCTGATCGGTATCTTGGGCCGGTTTGCCGTGGCAGTGGCTCGTGTTGATGATGATATTGGCAACAGGTACACCCAGTTCCTTTTCAATTTGAGCTCGAACGCTGGGCGCGAAATCGTTGCTGATGTAACCGATCTCGCCGAGTGAAACGACATCAAGCGAAATGACGACGATCGCGGTCGACTCGTTTTTGAGCACCAAAGCGCGCGCATGCAGCCGATCATTAAATGGCTCGCCAGGAAACGTAATATCAACTTTGGCCGCGCCCGCCTGCATCTCGGCAACCGCCGGTTCTGCGGAAACCATTACAGCGACCATCCAGAACAGAACCAACGAACCCCAAAACAGGTGACAACGTCGTTTGCACGGAAAACATGGGCGGAGCATAGCAGCGACTCCCTGTGAGTGCGGTAGTGGTCGTCAATGCATTTGACGGCAATTGTAACGCGCGACGTAGCGCTTGGCGCGTTTTAGAATCGTTTCACCACGCAGTCAGCCACCGGGGGATACTCCGCAAATCTTCGCAGACGAGGCGAATTTCAATTACATTGACCGCAGTGGCCGCGAATCATAATTTCGGTGATCGTACCCAGGTTGTTCCGCCGGGGGCCTCGCGATGGAGTAATCTGCAACGAGTAATCATCCATACACTGAAGTTCGCCGCAATCGACACACATGAAATGAGCGTGGGTGAACTCAGCTTCGTCACTCGATTTTTTCAGTTCAAAACGTCTCGTGTGATCACCAAGGTCAAGTCGGGACAGCAGGCCAGCATGAGCCATTTCGTTCAGACAGCGAAACAACGTCGATTGATCAAACCCAAACTCGGCGAGCGATTCAACAACCTCCGAATGGCTCATCGGAACCCCTTTGGACGCGAGTAGCTTCAGGACGGCTACCCGCGCAGCGGTAGCACGCAGGGTCACATCTCGAAGCGCCTGCTTTGCCCAAGCGGTGTCTGTTTCAGTGCCATTCATGCTCCAGGCGACTCCACTCTACAGGTTAACTGTCAGATATTTAATATAGTCAGCAAAACACACATTTGCAATTGCATTGCATGTACGAACATCTCTCAATGGTGACACATATGGCAGTTACTTGCAATCCGGTTGCAATTATAATATTTTGCACAGGAAAGTGCAGGTGTATATTTGACTCAACTGTTCTCATACGCTTCCCCTCCACTTTTGAAAAACTGAAAACGCAATCGACCGGATGGCGCTGAGTTCTTGCGGGTCGTTTTGTCGGGACATGCTCCCGGGTATTTTCTTCAGACTGGTTTCGTCGACCCTGCCCGCGCTGCCGAATTCGTACTATGGATACCAAGAACGTAAAACGCGAAGCGATTTGTTCGGCCCAGGTTCGAATGCCACCTGCGACGACGAGAGTGTCGCAGACAGCACATGAGACAACGGCACAAGAATCAACAGCAGTCCCGGCGACTGGAACAATCCCATCGGAACTGATTCGACTCTTGTGTCTAGCGACGGTTGTTGTCAGTGCAATCTATTGGCTGCCGCTCATTCAAATAGCGGTCGGTTGGATCCTCATCGTGTCATCCGGTTGGATTGTCGTACGAGTGCTTGGAGGCCTGCGGTCCCATGTGCTTTCCATCTGTATCTCAATCGGACTTCTGGCGATACTTTTCGCAACGCAAAATCTGCTCTCCCCACCGCCACAACACGTGTTGGCGGAGACGTGCCGATATGCTTTACAGATTCATATTGGCATGCTCATTACGCTAATTCTGGCAGACGTTCTTGACCTAACTTTTTCCGGGCGCAGGCAATTAAATCCAACACGTCTCTCACGGGATCTGCCGGCGAGCGGAAAGGTGCACCGGTGAATTCCAGGAATCACGATCTAGAAAGTGAATCCATCGTGAGAGAATCGAAGGACGATGTCGTCGATACGACGGGTACTTCAAGCTCAGAATCGCATTCACACGACGCGGTTCCTCGAACTCGGTACCGTTGGAGGATTGTCGCGATCTGGAGTATTCTGCTCGGCGCCTCGGTAACCTACATGTTCATCTTTCCGATTGCGAGGAGCGCGATCGACGCCTGGCAACCTGTTGATCAAGGTCCCGTCTTGGAAGAATTGACCCTGGGCGAGAGCATACGTCTCCGTTCTTCCGAGTTCTTCGTCGTCTTCTGGATTTTTGCCGTGGGCGCAAGCCTCGGCAGCTTTCTAAACGTCGTCGCCGGTCGGATGAACCAGGGAACATCCATCAGTGGATCATCGCGTTGCTCTTCCTGCAACGCACGAATTAGACGGTGGGACCTCATTCCGATCCTGGCGTGGTTTACCCTGGGTGGTCGTTGTCGAACATGCCACGTAGAGATCTCTCCTCGATACCCATTCGTGGAAGCTTTGACGGCCGGTATCTTTCTGCTCCTTCTCTTTGTGGAACTCCTTTCAGGTTGCGCCAACGTCCCCTTCAAAAGACATTATTTCCACGACGGGTTTGTGTGGATTATCTTCTACCCCAAGTGGGACGTCGTAGGCACGTATGCCTACCACATGACGCTGCTCTGCTTTTTGCTCGTGATGAGCCTGATCCAATGGGAGCGAGCTCGTATCCCGAGGCGGCTGGTTCTCACGGGCCTTGGCTTGGGTGCTTTGGTTGCCGCTATCTCGCCGACTCTCCAACCCGTGGCCTGGCTGAAACACTATCCGGATTGGCTCGCACACTGGTCCTGGCTGGAACGCATCGACACAACCCTGGCAGGTCTGGTCGTAGGAGCATGTCTCGGGACTGTTCTCAAGACTGCGATGTTCTCGAACACTCAAACCGCGAAAAGCCAGCGCCGGTATGCCCCTGAAACGGCAAGCATGATTCTGGTGGGCGTCTATTTAGGGTGGCAGGCGGCGCTATCCATAGCCGTGTTCACCGCTTTGTTTCTCATCTGTGCGGTCGTGATTGCAAGACGTTGGCCGCAAATCACCAACATGCCGGCGAGCGGATGGATATTGTTGGCGACGATCCTTCACATCTGCCTTTGGAGCTCGCTCACTGACTGGCCACTTTGGCCGGGACCGCACTCAAGCGTTGTCTCGATTTCGATGTCATGTGTTGGGGTTGTTGCTACCTGCACCTTGGCTCGCCTGTTGTCCCGCAAATCCCGAGTGGCCAACCTCATCAATTTGGAACTTGGAGAAGGAGTTCCATCATGAGCGGCAATCGCAGGAGAGACGGAGCTACCGTGTGGTCAAAGGGACTGCGCGGAATAAGTGCCACGTTGAATCATGATTTTTGCCCATGGGCCAACCGCTATGTGTATTGGCTCAAACAACCGATTGGCTGGTTCGTCATCGCCGCAGGTGCGTGTCTGTTGATTGGCCTGACTCTCGAGCCACAGGCGATGATCATGTTTGCGGCAATTATGGCATTCATGCTGGTGGGTGTACTCTGGCCGTGGATCGAGATTCAGGGACTGGCCTGCCGGCTTCGCTTCGTCAAATCGCGAATCCAGGAAGGCCAGTCCGTTTCCGTTCGGCTCGATGTCGTGAACCGTTGGCCATGGCCCGTGCGAGGACTGGCCATTGAACGCGGCTTCTTCGCAGAAGCCGACGGGAGCGGCAACCCGACGGCTGTGGCCCTCGCACGAATTCCCGGCTGGTCCAAGAACTCATACTACTGGACATTTGAGCCACCGCGTCGAGGAGTTTATCCTGCGGATCGGCCGGTCTTGGCCATGGGATTCCCATTTGGCATTTGGCACGCTCGGCGCCCGATCGAAGTGGTCAGTGAACTGATCGTGTGGCCAAAAATGATCGATCTCGATTCGGTTCCACCGGTTTATGGCCAAGATTTTACGGTGGCCGGCATGCTTAGTAACAATACGGGAAATGAAGGCGACGTGCTGGGCGTTCGCCCGTATCGACGTGGCGATTCTTTGCGAAAAGTTCACTGGCCGCTGACAGCGCGCCACGACCAGTTAATCGTCTGCGAGGGTCAGGCCACGGCTCGACGAACAGTGCGAGTGACGATCGACACTCGAACGACATTCCATCGCGGGAGCATCACGCGAGGTTCATTGGAATGGGCCATCCGTATCGGCGCAACTTTGTGCAGACAGTTTCATGCTCACAACTCACGCGTGGAGTGCATGTTCGGAACACGATGTCTCGTCGCTGAAGCCGGGCCGGCGGGGATCCAACGTCTCCTCGATTGTCTTGCGCGTCTTGAGCCAGAACCGTCCGACGGCAAGGCGCCACTACGGCTCACTGCGTCAAATGCAAATCTACTCTCGATTCTTGTAACAACCGATCGAGGCGTCGATTCGCTCCACCAAAACGGATCTGCCAACTCGACGCGATTGGTCATTCTGCACACGGATGGTTTTGAAGCAGCTGATCGAGAACAACCTTTCCCATCTCCCATCACCACTTCCTCGCAACCGTCCTGGATCGAGATTCCCGGTCCGCATCAAGCAGCCGGCGCGTTACGTAGTCAGTGGGAAAGGATATGCCATGACGTCTGGCGCACCGTCTGAATACAAACCCATCGATTGCGATGCCACTTCACGCAACCAACGTGTGACAAGTGTCGTGCTCGCAATTCTGGCCGCCGGGATCACGCAGTGCTTTCGGTTCGAGACGCAATCACACTTAGGTCTCGTTTTTGCTGAGCTTGGATTGGTCATCCTCTGCGTGACGCTACTCTTCAGGATGAGTCGGCGTTTTCCTGGCGGAAACATGAATATGCCAGGATCCTTGCAGGCACTGTTGGCATTGCTAATCGTCCTTCCGATTCTCGTGCAATTTGTATCGCGGCCGTTGTTCGGAGCAGGGGATACTGCTGAGATTATCATGCTGCTGTGCATGCAGAATGCTGCCCTTGGTGCGGCGGTACTGGCGCAATGGCGACGTGCCGGAGAAATCTCGTTCCTGCTCAGCGGATTTCTCGTGTTATTTATCATCATCATCACGGCAAGTCGCGTGGCCTATGTTCTTGCCGCCCTGTTCGGAATCGCGGGAATGTGGTGGCTGATGAATGCCTATTGGGATCGGCTCCAGGGTCGCTTCGCCGCCGAAACGACGCGCCAAGTCCCGGTTCGCGCCGGCGCGGTTTTGGCCACGCTTTTCGTGTTGACGGGTGGCGTGGCGCTCGCCAGTTTGACGGTCAGCTCGGATACGTTCGTGCTGCCTGGATTCATGCCAAGCTCCGGCGGTAATCGCGGGTCCGATCCTTACGCTCGCGCAGGCGTGGGTGACGGCGATATGCTGGTGGCCGCGAAGGATCAGGCGATGACCTTTGGAGCGGTGGAGTCGGAGCTGTTTTTGGAATCGGAGCTGCCCAGTCTGTATGACGTCTTCAACGACATGTACGGGGATCCTAAAAAGGTGCGCAAGAGCCAGAAGGCAATTTCCCTCCGGCCTGAAGACTCCACTGAATTCGAAAAAGATCCAGCCCTATCGAAACAATCGGGGCGCGAGTTCTCGACCGTGCGGAGAAAAGCTCGGCGGTGGCGTGAATCACTCAAAGATCGTGACGCGACTGCTATGTTCTATGTTGTCGGCAAGACACCACTGCATCTCGCCTTGGCAACCTACGATCATTTTGATGGCACCGAATGGTCTTCCCACCAGGAAGATACAATCGGTCCCAAGATGAGCATGAAAAACGTTGACGGCGAGCCATGGATTGTGGCGCCCCGGAGCTGCAGCTACCCAATCTTCTCTGGCACCGACCAACACGCCGTGAAGATCATCAATCTTCGGACGATACGCATTCCGTCGCCTGCCCAGTTGAATGCGTGGCACATCGATCGTGTCGATCGGCCCGACTTCTTTGGTTGGACTGACGATGGAATCCTGGAGATGCGCGGCCGTGAATTCGTGCCGCAACTAACGGTTGTCAATTTAAACTCGCATCGCATGAACCTGACACCGCTGCGCGACAGACAACCAATAAAATTTTCTGCCGGAGAGGAAATGTCCTCGTATCTTGCTCTGCCGGACCCAGTGGAGCAGGATCACATTTCCGAAATCGCACATCGTTGGACGATGGATGTTCCCGCCGGCTGGCGGCAGGTCGAAGCCGTCGTCGAACACCTGCGAACGGATTTTGAGCATGATCCTCAGGCGACCGCTCCCGAAGACTGCGAAGATACGGTAAGTCATTTTCTCGCAGCTCGTCGTGGTCCCGACTATATGTTCGCCTCAACCGCGGCCGTGATGCTGCGAATGCTCGGATACCCCACCCGTGTCGTCTCAGGGTTCTATGCGGATCCGCAGGATTACGATCGACAGAGCCGACAAACAATCGTCGAAGACGAGGACGCCCACGTCTGGGCAGAGGTATGTGTCGACGATCGCACCTGGGTTCCAATCGAACCCACACCGGGCTACGAGCCACCTCTGACTGTACTCAGCTGGAATCAAAAACTCGCAAAAACCACAGGTGCGATGTTCAAATGGGTGCAAGCCAATCTTCTTCTTTCCACCGCGCTGCTGGGTTTCGGGATTGGCTTAATCGTCTTCCGACGGGCGGTATTTGACTTTGCCTCGTATGCGTTCTGGATGGCGGTCAGCTTTGGCTCATCACGCCGCCGAATCCTCTGGACCATTCGGATGCTCGAATGGCGTAGTTGGATGGCCGGTCACAGCAGGCCACAGGCTCGAACATTGCGTCAGTGGTACGAGCCCATGGCCGGCAATGCAGCTCCGGAAGCAGCCGAGTCACTGCGCTCACTCATGACCCTGGCCGATTGGGCCCTCTATCGGCCCATGCACCCGTCCGAAAAACAATGGCCTTGCACCGATCGGGAAATCGTCCAACGGTGCCACTGCATCGGTCGACTCTGGACCTCGCGCCATATCAGTCGGCAAACGCAAGGTTGAAGGTCGCAACCATCTTCACCGCGATCAAGCAACGCCAGCTGACAAAAAGGTGCTGGCAATAGCTGATGGCTGCCATCACCTAAGCTGCCAGCTCCCTTACGCTTCACAAGGTTTGGGGATCAGCTGGCTATCTTCTAGCTGCGAATCTGGAGTAATTGGCGTCAGTCTGATGTTTACGACACATTGGCTTGACTCGATATGAGTTTAAAGACGATTTGTAGGGCTGGGAGTATTATGCGACCCAACGAGGTCGATTTACGGATGTCGCCAGAAGGAGTGATCCATGCGTAGTCTACTGGGCCTAATTGTCATTCTTGCCTTCCTTCCCGTGAACGGCTTTGCCGCCAAGATGACGGAGCGCGTTGAAGCCGCTGCCAAGAACGGGAAGTACACCTATGTCATGTTCTATCGTGCCGACAACGCTGCAACGGAACAGATGGCAAACACGATTCGGTCACATGTCGCTGAAACTCGCGAAAAAACCACCTGGGCTGTGGTCAACATCCAGGATCGCGCTGAGTCTCGGCTCGTGAAACGATTTGACGCGACAAGAATTCCACTCCCGGCCGTCTTCAGTGTCGCTCCCAACGGTGCTGTCACCGGTGTTTATCGACAAAGAGTCAGCCAGGAACAGCTCACCAATTCAATGCTGACGCCGATGTACTCTGACATGGTCAAGGCACTTCAGAGCCAAAAGATTGCAGTTGTCTGCCTGATGCCGGCAACAGCCATGCCCATTCCGACCGGTGTTGCACAACTCCACCGAGATGCTGATTTCAAAGGCAAGCTGCACCAGGTCAACGTGTATGCGACCGACAGTTCCGAGGCCGACTTCTTCAATCGCATGCAAGTCGATCGAAATCTAACGACCCCCGTCGTCATGATGTTTGCACCTCCCGGCACGCATCTCGGAACCTTTAACGCATCGGTCAAGGGTCAGGAGCTTGCTCAGGAACTTCATAAGTCGGGCAAGTGCAATTGCACCAAATGCCAAAAGAAGAAGAAATAGCATTCTGTCTATGCGAGACCTTTGACAACGTATTTCCACGAACCCAGTCAGACCAGCTTTACATCGGGTAAGAGTTACCTCAAATCGCATTTTGACGTTTGAGGTATCAACAGCCTGGAAACAGCATTCGAGGGAGAGATTGTCCATGAACTTTCATTCAATGGTCTGGAAAGAAATGCTACGCCGGCCAGGACACACCCTGACGGGACTGCTGATCGTTGCCTTGGGAGTCGCGGCATTGGTCGCGGTGGAAAGCGTCGTCGGTTCGTCGGAACAGAAGGTTGCGTCGCAAATGCAGCAGCTTGGTGCGAACATCCTGATTCTTCCCGACGGCGTGACACTCCAGGACTATTATGCCGCCGATGCTCATGGCAAATCATTGCCGGAGGAATACGTTACACGAATCGCGTTGGCGCAAAAGGTTGGCGTCGAAGAACTCGCTCCCAAGCTTTCTGTACCCGCTGAACTGGGAGGCGATTCGATTGTGGTAACGGGCATTCTGCCACGAACGGAATTCTACAAGAAGTCCGCCTGGCAAAGTGTCGACTTGCTAACCTCAGGCTTGAGCGAAAGCGCTGTTGGCAAGAAACACGAAGGGTGCGGTGGTCGATCCTGTCAGATTGTTACCGCTGACAAGACCGACATTAGTTCCTACGCATCAACCCGGATTGTGCACGCGCTCGAAATGGATTCAGCCCTGGTTGGTGCCGACCTTGCCAAATCACAGAGAATCGAAGAAGGACAATCCATTCGCATCCTCGGCGAAGAGTTTCAGGTAGCGGGCATTCTGCCGGCGACCGGGACCAGTGACGATAGCCGAGTCCTTGCCCATCTGCACCGCGTGCAAGAAGTAGCGGAGAGTGGCCCGATTGTGAATGTGATCGAGGTCATGGGATGTTGTGAGGAAGTAGCCACCACTCTTGTCGGGGAACTGAATGAACTGCTGCCCGACGCTCGCGCCGTCACCATCTCACAGATCGTGCAAACGCAAGTCACGGTTAACCGGCTGATGAATCGGCTGTCCTATGTCATTTTCGCCATTCTGATGATGATTGGCGGAGCCAGCATCGCGAGCGTGATGTTCGCGAATGTTGCCGAGCGGAAACGGGAACTCGGAACGCTCATGGCATTGGGTGCCACGCCAGGCATGGTAAGTCGCATGATCCTGCTCAAGGCATCCGCCGTCGGACTGTTTGGCGGAGTTTGCGGTCTGGCTCTTGGTTTGATCGCTGCTTTTCTCGCAGGACCGCAGTTTCTCGGTGTGGCAACGAGCGTTTCCATGAATGCCGTGATCATCGGCATGATTGTCGCCTTGATCGTCGCTCTCGCGGCAAGCTACCCACCGGCAAGAAAAGCGGCGCACTTAGATCCTTGCCTCTGTTTTCAGGATTCCTAGTCACAACCGCAGTTGCCTATTTCGGTCGATTGACCATCCGACACCTTTCTGATGTTCGTAATCTCTGCTCCTCAATATTAATATTAGCGAGTCACGTGTCATGCTTCAGATTGAATCGATTTGCCGAGACTACACACGTGGACGCAGCGTTATCCACGCATTGCATCCGACCTCCATCGAAGTCGGTCAAGGTGAATTTATCGCCATTGTCGGGCCCAGCGGAAGCGGCAAGTCGACGTTGCTGTCGATGATTGGCGGAATGCTGTCGCCAACGTCCGGCCGGGTGATCCTGGACGGTAAATCGCTCTATGAAATCAACGTGAAACAACGGTCGCGACTCCGTAACGAACAAATCGGATTTCTATTCCAGAGCTTCAATCTCGTGCCCTATCTGAGCGCCGTTGAGAATGTGCAGTTGCCGATGGCGCTGTATGGAGGCGACCGCGTCAAGCAGGCGAAAGAGGCTCGTCATCTGCTGGAGCGGTTTGGCCTGGGTGAGCGTCTGGAACACAAGCCTGCGGAGTTGAGCGCTGGACAACAACAACGCGTTGCGATGGCGCGAACGCTTGCGATGGGACCGAATCTGATTCTCGCTGACGAACCCACGGGGAACCTGGATCCCGAGTCGCGTGACCTGGTGCTTCGGACCATGCATGAGCTCTGTAACGAAGGCCGAACGATCATTCTCGTCACCCACGACGAGACCGTTTCATCGTCTGCTCAACGCATCTTTCATATCACTGAAGGTCATACGACAGAAACAACGCCGGATCAAAATCGCGACGCTGCCTGAGATAAAAACTTTCCAGCCGATTGCAAGACAGGATAGTTGGATTGATCGGCATGACGCCGTTCGCATTTTACACCCATCTGCTCGCTGACCTGAACAACGACCCTACTCGTGCAGCGCGAGTTGAAGTCGCGAATTTTGCGGCCCGCGAAGTCGATGCAACTCGAACTGCAAGTTCACATCCAGTTGCTCACGCTGCTCCGGTAACATCGACACGAGTGCAGCATGGATTTCTTTCAATCGTTGAATTCTGCCTTCCAGTTCGGTTCGATGGCGCGATTGTGGTAAACGGTGCAGTTCGGCTTGGGGATTAGCCACCGACAAGCGATTCCGCCAGAATCTTTCGACGGGACAATCGATGTTTTCCTGGAAAAAAAGCAGTCGAAAGCCTTGTAGCTCCTGGACTCGATTATTGCAAAATTCATAGGTGACACCGTCCAGATCGGCCTCTGGTGCAAAGAGAACTTCGACCTGAACCACCTTGTCCCCAACTCGACCGACAAGTTCGTGATCAAAGGCGTTGGTAACAATCACAAGAGTATTGGTAGCTTGTGCCATCGTTTTTTGGGGAGATAGAAACCAGTGCATCCCCAAAGCAACTGCGATGCAAGCAAGCGTCAACACACTTTTTAATTTCAACATGGAAACTTCTCGCATTGAATTCCTGGGGCCCGGCCACACAGCTCGAAAGCAGCCAGCAGCACAGATTGACACCGAGCCTTTCGAATCATCTGAAACAACACCCTATATTGCAAATACGATACACATGCAATTTATTTGCATCTAGATTATTGCATTCTAGGTTATTCACCGAGCTCAATGCAAGCTGCTCCAAAATTCTTGATGGGAACGGATGAACCGACTCCGCTTTTGCAAACAACCTGCTTTTGCATATTTGTTGCATTTGCGATACATTGCGAGTGATGAGTTCATGCTCGAGCTTAGATTAGTCGAACGATAAAAAGTCAGGAACGAGATACCGCAGCGATTCGATCGATAAGATTCGGACATCGCCAAATCTCCCACGAATGACACCAATTGTGTACCTGCAATTGCACCTGCGAAAACAGCTTGATCGCACCAGCATTTATTGGGCATGCATTGGAAAAGCCCAGTAGTTGTTGAAATGAATCATCGAGGAGCAGCTGCCGTGAAGCGAGGATCTATCGAGACTGTCATTCGACTGGAGGATGCGGAACAACAAGCGGCTAGTTTACTCAATCAGCAAATCTGGTGTTGGGGACAAGACATCCTGAGTTCCAAGGGAGACCTGTTAGTACAGCATGGGTTTCTGCGCACCGAAAAACCAGCAGGCAGCAACTTCGCCAGTCTCTATCGGTTGGAATTGTCACCGGAGTCGCGCGTCATCTTACGAGGGTTCGGTGTCTTCTTTGGTGACAATCGCTGGGGTGGTGTGTTCCTGCGTCGTTTCGTTTTCAAACCGCAACTCACGCCATCGTCGGATTGCTCTCGACCCCCGTGGTCAGTGGAAGACTTGCCGCCACTTGTTTCGCCACGAGAGGATCGAGTTCGGGACTGCCAGCACTTGTTGTTGGAATTGATTGATTGGATTCATCAGTACGAAAGCTGGATTGCGGAACAGGCCGGACTTGATTATCGAGCCGAGACACTGCTTCCTTGGAGTGAAAAAAACGACTCAGTGCCACCGGAACAGATGGCGGACGCCTGGCAAATGTTAGGCGCCGCGGTGTCAGATCATCCTGAGTACTTCATTCCCTAGAGTCATCCGGCTTGTGTAAGCTTACATTCAACCCTTGGAGCTCTTACGGAGCGGGGCTCTTTTGAACCGAGCAACTACGGGGGATGTTGACGAGAAAATGACTTGGAAAAAGGGAGAGCGAATTCCGACCAATGTGATCGTCGGATTTCTCGGTTCAGGAAAAACCACGGCGATCACAAAGCTAATCGATCAACGTCCAACGGATGAACTGTGGTCCATTTTGGTGAATGAATACGGGATCGTATCCATTGACCATGCTTTAGTTGAATCCGGCCAAGAGGGCGTTGCCGTCGAGGAATTAGGTGGGGGCTGTGTTTGTTGCACTTTGGCGCTCGCCTTTGAACCATTGCTCGCACAATTCATCCGTCGCACGAAACCCGATCGCTTAATCTTGGAGCCTTCGGGAGTAAGCCACCCAGCGAATCTCGTCGACATTCTCCGCGGCCCAAACTTTTCCCGCGCAATCGACCTTCGCAACATCATTTGCATCATTGATCCCAAGGATTTCAAAGATCCTCGCTGGCGTGATACCGAGGTCTTTCAAGATCAGGTACAATTGGCAGATATCGTTGTTTTGAATTGGACGGATAAACGTGATCGCGAGTTAATCGACCGCTGTCGTGAATGGATCGAGACGTTCACACCGCCAAAACAATTGGTCGTAGAAACCAGCTTTGGTGTGATTGACCCCAAATTGCTTGACATGGAATTTGAGTTAGTGCGTTTTCCTCTTTTTGCTGATGCACACCCGTCCGCAAAATCTGAGAGCCCTGAGCTTACAGTCCTCGAACTGGTCCCCGAAAGCAATCACGATCACTCGGAACATGCACATGATACAGAAGCAGAGGTCGATCTTAATCAGCGAAAGCCGACTCCACGCCAGCCTCTCCGCTTTCAGAATAAAGACTCTGACTATGACGCATGCGGTTGGATCTTTCACGTCGATGACATCTTCGATCGAGACAAGCTGCTTGACCTGCTCGGTTACGTCCATCCCATTGTTCGGTTGAAAGGCGTATTCCAATGCGAAGACGATTGGTGGCTGATCAATCGGGCTAAAGACGGAACCTCCTACGCACCTTCCGCCTATCGACGTGATAGTCGCCTCGAAATAATTCTCGACCGCAAGACATCAGGCTGGGAAGACTTTGAAACCAAGCTTCTTGAGTGCTTGGTCCCATAGGATGGAGAAGGATGCGATGGAAATCCCCTTCTATCGGGGGCCTCAACAGCGCCTCCCCTCTCAACAACAGGCTGCCTCGATCTCGAAAATCCTCCTCAATGTGTCTGCCCTCAACTTCGAAATTCTCAGAAACCTATTGCACGTGCAAGGACACAAATTCTTGCTTATTGGGCATTCCCAAAGCAACCGATCAGTACTTGCAAACGTTTTGCATATAGATTAAGCTCTGATCTCACGGATGACCCAGGCGACTCTACAGTCCGTCGTCTCGTCTTATTGCATGGCCGGTAGCACATCCACCTCAAGTTGCAGATCGTGAAGATTTTGAACGGTCAGACCGTTCTGAAAAATCGCTCAGACTCTGGTACATAGGAATAGAAATGATGGCAGCATTGAATCTGACGGAGCGAGCAAACAATCATTGGGAACAGGAAGAAAACCAATTTTCGGTCCTTGGAACAGCCGATCCGGATGGCGCCTGCGAATCGTGTGAGAGATGCAGCGATCAGGCAGATCGACGTAATTGGACCAAATTTTTCTGCAAATACTGCTTAGGTATTTTACTCTCACAGGCCATGTCTCAATTCTCTGTGGCACAAGAGTTTGGACACACCGACGTGTTGTTTGAATATGGTCCCGAAAAGATCGAAATTGACGCCCGGACATTCACTAGCTTTTTTCCGACCCGTGGCATTGCCAAACGGTTTCAAACGTTGCCGGGTTTTGCTTCCGAGACGGATGCGGATCAAGGAATCTTGCCCAACGACGAAATCATCTACAACGTCATGTCCGAACTGAAATTCTGGTCCGGCGGGGCGTTACGACCAGAACAAATCAACAACATTCAAATTCGAACACGTAATCGACCGGCATCTGTTCCGGACACAATCGTGTCGGGCCAATCGAGTGACCAACCGGGAACCTTTGATCCGCCCACCAATCGGGTTGGCCGATCGTCCTCGTCAGGCAACTTTCATGCTGACCTTCAGTGGTTCCTCGAGTCCACCGACGATGAGGCTGTACCCCCTCTAGGAACTTACGCCATGAAGCTCAACATATCGACGGACCGTGCTGGAATCGCAAATTCAGATCCATTCTATTTCATTTGGCATTATGGTGCCGATAGCGAAGACTTCGAAAACGCTGTCGCCTTTTTCGACGCGTCGTTTACGGAGCCTACCCTACCTGGTGACTTAGACGGTAACGGACAGCTTAATGCTGACGACGCCGAAGCACTCATCGCCGCCATTCGAACAAATTCGTCCGATCTCAGCTTGGATCTCGACGGAGATAACGTGGTCAACACTTCAGACCTGGAACACTGGGTTTCTCAGATTGCCAACACATGGATCGGCGACGTTGATCTGGACGGAGAATTCTCGAGCACCGATATGGTATCGGTGTTCCAGGCTGGACGATACGAATCTCTAGGCGAAGCGACTTGGCGTCAGGGAGATTGGGATGCGGATGGGCAGTTCGGTAGTAGCGATCTGATCATGGCATTTCAAGACGGCGGTTATGAGAACGGACCACGCCCTTCGTCGCAGGCGAATTTGGTTCCTGAGCCGATGAGTTTGAGCACGACAGTTTTGGGAATGATCTTGCTCACTGCCATTTTGCGGAGACGCGTTAGTCAGTCGTAAAATTTTTCGGCTCATTGTCAGTGACGGCAAAGTTCTATCAATGAGTCGATGAACCTCACATCCTAATTTCTAATGGACTGTGTTTTATTTTCGAAGCGTTGTCGCTGCAGCATCATTTTGATCAGATGCTATCCAACCATTTCGTTGACTGGCCGCTGAAACGCGATCCGCAATTTTCAGTGACCAAGATCGCATACGGTCGTCATTCGACCTTTCAGTTTAGAGAAGAGTCGTTTTTTCTAGAGATGGCCAAGGCTTGTCGCATCTAAAGATCAGCAAAGATAGATGAAAATCTTTTGACCGCTCGAGAAATCTTTCGATCAACCGTGACGATCCAAATGACGACCGGTTACCAGAGTCAGTGATTGACCGATATTATTTGTTAATTTCGCTGAACGCGTTTTTTCGAAATTTTCACAGTAATTGATTCAGACTTTTTTTAACATTCTTTAAGGGCTATCCACTTTCGAATAGAATGTAGGCAAGGCAGAAGATGTGAAGCGGTTTTTGTATTTGTTTAATGATCAACAATGATTTGACCCTGATAAGATTGAATTGGAGACGCTAGTGAGTACGACAAAATTTCTTCCCTCTTTCAAGCAGGCCGTAATTGGAGCTGTAGCTCTGTCTGCTTCTCTGTTCAGTTCCGCAGCGGCAATGGCTGCGCCGATCACCGACTACCATGTAACCATTGGATACTGGGATGGAACTGGAGCAAATGTAAACAGCAAAGCAAGTGACTTCTCGGCCGCAGGAATCACCTACGACGGCAATGGCCTTGCACGCCAATCACATTCTGCAGACGTCTCAGAAAACGCCGAAGACCTATCCGTATCTCTGAGCTTATCTACCTTAAATGGTGAATCTTTTTCTGGCCACATGCTTCCGTCAGAACAAACTGCCGCGACCTGGGACGGCTCCGTTTTCGACGTCGGGGGAATCGTTATTGACTGGGGCAACAATGGAGGTGGCGAGTGGACTGGCTACGATGGTATCGACACAGGTGTCTACAATCAGGTTGAATCCGCGGTCATCTACTGGCGTTTCGAAGATGTCAGTAAAAATTTCGCTCAGGACGTCACCGACTCCTATGCCGGCTTGGCAACGTTCCATAGTCTGAGTGGTACCCCCGAAATGTATTTTCAACACGGTCTCTCGTACGGTACCGAACTGCAAAATGGTTCACTCATGGGTGACGCCAAGGGTTTCACTATCGACATGACTCTCGTACCCGAGCCCAGTTCCGCTCTATTGGCACTGCTCTCGCTTCCGCTGTTGAGCTGCATTCGACGAAAGAAGTAAGCGTGGCGGCGAGTATTCTACGGAAGCTCGACTGGCTCTATTAAAATAGATTGTTACCAAATTTGACGGCGGTCTCACTTAGTGAGGCCGCCGTTTTTCTTTCTGGATTCCGCCTCAATACGAAAGCGTCACCTGCCTTTACCATAGCTGATGTCCAGCAGCTCGCTTATTGTTGCAAAGATGGTGACAGGTCATTATACGCTGTAGAATTTGTATGCGATTGGCATTCGAGAGCGTTGTTGAGAAGGCTTAGTTAACTTTTTCAAAGTTCTTGACTACCTGCTCGCCTTTGAATCCACCGCCGTTCTCACGAGGGCACGTTTATGGCAAGGCACATCAACAGACGCGCATTTTTGAACACTTCGTGCAGTGGAATCGCAGCGGCTCTCGCCGCGAATAACTTGTTCGCTGATCCGCGACCCCCCGTTCGACATCCGCGTGCGACCGACGGTGACAATCGCCATGAGCCGAACTGGGATGAACGATTTACGCTCACGGTCGGAACAAAAAATGGCGACCTCGTCGGGAACAGCGATCGAGTGCTCCAGGCCGCCGTCGATTATGTTGCTCGACTCGGCGGAGGAACCGTGAATGTGTTGCCTGGTATCTACACGCTGCGGAACTCCGTGTTTTTGCCATCCAATATCAGGCTGCTGGGGAGTGGAGCGGATAGCATTCTGACTAAGATCCCATCGGAGTCAGTCAAACTATCAGAAGAGTCGGATTGGTACGATCAAGAAATCACGCTATCGAAATCGGCTGGCTTCCGAGTTGGTGACGGCGTTGTCCTAAAAACCCAAAACCCACACAACGGTGCGACCGACGTGCTCAAGCGAACGCTCGTCGCTCGCCAAGGCAATCGTTTTAAGTTGAACGATGGCCTGAGAAAGAACTTCTGGTTGAGCGGCGAACCAACATGTTCGTCACTATTCCCTCTCTTAACCAGCGAGTATACCAACGACGTTGTGATTGAAAACATCACCTTGGATGGAAATGCCCAAAACAATGCAAACTTGAACGGAAACTATGGTGGCGGCATCTTCTTGCAAGACTGCAATCGATACACGTTTCGGAAGGTTGAATCGCGAAACTACAATGGCGATGGTTTCAGTTTTCAAATCTGTCACGATGTGATTGTCGATAACTGCTATAGCCACGACAACGCAGATTTGGGCGTGCATCCCGGTTCAGGTTCGCAACGACCCTTGATCGTTAACAATCGGCTTGAAAGAAACGGCATCGGTATCTTCTGGTGTTGGGGCGTCAAATACGGTCACGCGGAAAAGAATCGTCTCGTTGGGAACCGCAACTATGGTATCTCGATCGGACACAACGACACCGATAATGTGATGGTGGATAACGATGTTATCGACAGCGGCAAAGTAGGCATCCTGTTCCGAGATGCTTCTCGAGGGAAAGACTTCTGGGCCAACCGTAATCGTATCGAGAACAATCGCATCCACAACATTGGGGCCAACGACGGCATCGCGATCGACATTCAAGGTCAAACCAAGGATTTGCAGATTCTCGGAAATCAATTGAAGGAAATTCAGAAACCGATGAATCGTATTGGAATTCGCATCGGAGCCAATGCAAGTCGCATTGAACTGGCAAATAATTCGATTCAAGGATTTTCAAAGCCAATTGACGATCGGCGTTCTGTGTAGCAAACGCTGTCTGCGCGGACTCTTCGAGAGACAACGAATGCAGGTGCCGGTTCTGCCACATGCCGGACAAGACAGCAAGACAAGCGAAGCCTCAAAAAAATTCTGCACGACGAGCACAATTCTGCAATCGCATTGCAGGTGCGTGTCGATTACACTATGCATACACGCGTCGTAGTGGTGCGCGTTGCTGCCCCAATGAATCGCATTCTCTGCTTGTTTTCCAGCTGTTGGATTTAAGGTTTCTCACTGCATCGATGTCTGAGTTTTTCAAAATAGAAGGTGGTTATGTTTTTGACCCGCTAAACACTATTGACGGGCAAGTGCATGACATTTGGATTCGGGATGGGAAAATCATTTCGCCACCGAGTGATCCTTCGGTGCGTCCAACCCGGACGTTGAACGCCAGCGGCTTAGTCGTGATGCCGGGCGGAATCGACATGCACAGCCACTTCGCCGGGCCAAAGGTAAATGCAGCTCGGAAGATGCGCCCCGAGGATAAGAGAAATGCCGAGAAAGTTCTTCGAACCTCAAAAACGCATAGTGGCACGATGGGCAGCGTGCCAAGTACGTTTGCGACAGGCTACAAATATGCGGGCCTTGGTTATACCACCGCCTTCGACGCTGCTGTTCCACCGCTCTCGGCAAGACATGCTCATGAGGAACTCGCCGACACGCCCTGTATCGACAAAGGGTTTTTCACCTTATTGGGCAACAATCACTATGTGATGAAGTCGATTGCAGACCAGGAACCTGAAAAACTCAGAGCGTTTGTCGGATGGCTAACGGGCGCCGCAAAAGCGTATGCGATCAAGTTAGTGAACCCAGGTGGAGTGGAAGTTTGGAAGCATCGCGCTTCTGGCAACGTACACACGGTCGATGAAGTGGTCGACCACTTTGGCGTCACACCGCGAGACATCATCCGCGGTCTCGCCCAAGCCGTTGACGAATTGCACATGCCTCACCCCATCCACATCCACGCAAACAATCTTGGGATTCCCGGTAACTGGGAAACCACAATGCGGACGATGGAAGCGCTGGAAGGCCATCGCGGGCACATCACGCACATTCAGTTTCACAGCTACGGCGGTGGTGATGGCGATGAAGATACATTCTGCTCGCGCGTTCAACCATTGGTCGACTACGTCAACTCGCATGAAAATATCACCGTCGACGTTGGACACATCGTCTTCGGCGATACCACGAGCATGACGGGTGACGGTCCGCTGGGATACTTCCTGCACAATGTTTTCGGCACAAAGTGGTTTAGTTCCGATACGGAGATGGAAGCTGGCTGTGGCATTGCACCTATTAAGTATCGCAACATGAGTATGGTTCACGCCTGGCAATGGGCAGTCGGTTTGGAATGGTACCTGCTGATGGAAGATCCGTGGCGAATTGCAATGAGCACGGATCACCCTAACGGGGGCACCTTCCTTTCCTATCCACTCGTGATTCGGCTGCTCATGGATCGCACCTATCGCAAAGACTTCATGAAAACCATTCACCCCAAGGTCCGCGCGGGTTCTGTATTGGCCGACCTGGACCGTGAATACACATTGAACGAAATCGCCATCATTACTCGTGCGAGTCCCGCAAAACTTTTGGGGTTAAAGAACAAGGGCCACCTGGGGGTCGGTGCCGATGCGGATATAACGATCTACACGCCTCATGAGAATAAGCAAACGATGTTCGAACTGCCCCGCTTTGTCATTAAATCGGGGAACATCATCGTTGAACAAGGCGACATCCGGCATAACCACTTTGGCAAAACGTTTCATATTGCCCCCGAATTCGACCGAGGTGCAGAAAACGACATTCGCGAATGGTTCGAGCAATATTACTCAATCCGTTTTCGCAATTATCCTGTATCCGCTGACTACTTACATGGAGAGGAACAAGTCATATGTGAGCGATCCTAGATGGCTAAACGCTCACACCCAAAACAATTTTTAACCAACGGAATGTTTCCCAGCCACCTGCTTCGTGAACCCATCTCCATCTCTTGAGATGAGGTCAATGCAGGTTGGAGCAGCAAGTCAGTTTGCGGTTTCGAAAGTACTTTCAGAGAGGCAATCATGAACCTCGAGATTATGCGTCGCATCAAATTTTGTGCGGGACATCGTCTTCACCAGCACGGTGGTAAGTGTGAGTTTTTTCACGGTCACAATTACATCGCCGACTTCTACGTCACCAGCGACAATGTCGATTCCGTCGGCCGAATCATCGACTTTGCCGAACTCAAGTCGCGATTCAAAGGCTGGTTGGACGATCATTGGGATCATGGTTTCATCCTCAATCAAGACGATCAAAATGGCCTTGAGGCCATTAAGTTGGTTGTGCCCAGCAAATACTACGTATTGCCCTACAATCCGACCGCGGAAAACATGGCTCGCTACTTGCTGGAAGTCGTTTGCCCTGAGGTCTTGAGCGATACGAATGTGCAGGCAACGAGAGTCGTCATCTGGGAGACTGAAGAGGCCTTTGGTGAGGCGAAGTTGCTACCACCAAGCTCTGCAGCGACTGTCGCTGAGTCAGGCATGGCCGGTATCGAGTGATGACAAAATCGGCTCCAGCCTATTGTTGCTTCGGCGTCGCCATGCATTTCGTGTAAAAGTTAACCGAAAACGCAGATGGCGTCTGAACGAACATCGACGGAAAGCGGCGATTTGCCCTCCAATTCACCATCGAGGTTAAGCAGTTCAGGACGATCCGAGGTTAGCGAAAACGATCGCACCTGGTGGCATTCAATGCACGGCAACGAAAGATGACTACCATCGAACGCCTTCCGAAAGACGTTCAGCATCTGTCTTCGCGAAGTGTTGCGGAGCACGACGAGATCAATCAGTCCGTCACCAATTTTCGCTTGCGGAGCAAGAAGCATCTTGGAACCGGTCGACCTCGTGTTGCAACCAATGATGAACAAGAACTCGTCTTCGATTTGATGACCGTCAAGCGTCAGCGTGGCTCGACGCGGACGAGGCCACAACACGTTCCATAACGCTGCCAACGCGTACCGTGATCGACCGAGCTTGCGTAGCCGTTCCGCCGTAACGTTGATATCGACGACAGCGCCCCAGCCAACGATGTTGATGCAATAGTATTCTTCCTGATCGGTTGTGACGCAGGCGACATCGATCGGCCGCGTCTTTCCGGCAACAATGTGCTCCGCCGCTGCCGTTGGAGTTTCGCAGCCAAGTTCGTGATGGAGCGTATTGCCGGTGCCAGCTGGAATCAAGCCGATGGGAATCCGGCTTTCCGAATCTTGTAGCATCAGACCGCGGACCGCCTCGTGCGAAGTGCCGTCACCGCCGATGACACAGAGACCGTCGAAATCTGCGAGTTGCGCTTCCTTGACGATATCGGTTGCGTGCCCCGCTCTTTCAGTTTTGTGAACCTCAAGCGCGATCTCCGCAGCTTCCAGGATGGGCCGAACGGTATCGAGAACAGATGCTCCTTGCTGAAGACCACCTCGAGGATTTACGATTGTCAGTAACTTACGACCAGCCATTGCCACCTCGCATTAAGATCGTAACTCGAAAATTTCTCTTCTGGATTTCCCACGCATTCAACGTGCGGCACGTCGCCCAACACAACGCTGTCAGAACCGCCCAGAATTCCGGTCTCATTCTTTTTCCTCACTGTGAAGACTCATACCAGGCTGATCGAAATCAAATTCTTATTCGATCCGTTTGTTGTGCGTCTTAAAAAACACGACCAGAAGGAAAGAACAGCGACAAAGACTCGCGTATGTTTCTCCCACTCCTCAATCGACATCCTGAAATGCATTGGCCAATGCCTGTCCGATTAAGGAATAAGTGGCGGCCGAACCGTTGTAGTGGCAAGACCAATGCCCGCCCCGTGACCAGTATTCGTCGTTGAGCGATTTCGTCGGCAAGACATTCTCGTCCGTATCCTCAATTCCTAATCGCTGTTTTTCATCCCAGTGAGCATCTGCCTGCAAACGCAACTCTTGCAATCGAGCATCCCAAAAGCGAACGGTCGGCACAAAGCTTACATGCTTGAGCGTCGGATCCTTTGCGACCGCGCGCTGGGCTTCACGAAATCGGACCATCGCAACCGCCTCTTCATCCTCCGGATTCTTTGCTCGGTCATTCATTTCCAGACCGCCCACCCCAAGCTCCCCGATCACAATGGGCAGTTTAGGAGCCGCTAAATCCTTTCGCAGGTCACGAAACATCGCCGTCAAATTGTGTGGATAACGTTCGATTAAACCCATGCCCACACGTCGCTCATCCAATTGCAGGTGCCATTCAGAATAGTCGTTCCAACCCTGCAACCAAACGAGCCCGACAAGATCGTATCCCTGCCCCTGATATCCCGAGACCACCTCTTTCAAGTCGCCCAGACACTCTCGGATATCACTCACCATCTGTTGATAAAATTTGCCCGGCTGAAGCCAATCATCGCGCTTCAAAATTCGACGTTCGTCCCATGTCATCTTGCCCGCACTGGGCGAACGAAAATCACACCAAACACTCTTGCCTCCCCAAGCCGTCTTTATCAATAAAACCGGTTGTTGATAACGCTGCCCCATCAGTGTCCCGAACATGAGCTCGGGTCCGATCGACTTCCCAGGCATCGCTCCCCATTCAACACTTAACGGTCCATGCGCAGGTTGGCCCTGATCTTTTTTCCAATACACCGTCACATCATCGCGGACCGCCCACGCGCCATCTTTTTGTTTCAGTTCCTGCAGTAGATGGCCAAAGGCTGGGTCTTGTCCCAAATGTTCAAGGCTGGGAAGCATCCCATAGCCTTCCATGTTGGACTGACCAGCAAGAATAAAAACCTTCACTCGATCATCATTCGCGTGCGTCAACGAAGGGTTTGCGAAGGTGAGTGTCAGGCCCAACAAAACGAACACGCTTCGGACATACGACATCAGATTTTTTTCCTTCAATTTACACACAGCGAATTCGACGGTTTTAGCGTGCAAGAATGCAACAACTCGATTCAGGCTACCAGAATCACCGTCGCAATACTAATGATCCATGGGAATTCCGATCGCAGGGGCAGACCGCAAGAGATTGTTGACACGAGCACGATCTTCGATCTGTATCTCGATCCTCGAGGCAAAACAGGAGTTGAAGAGTCGTGATGAAGAGCAGGTTGAATCTGCACTGTCGACTTGGCTGGCGGCATTAGACCAAGAAGACCCTGACTAAGAACATCATCGACTCGAAGCTCTTTGGAATTACTAGACAATTTCGACGAAGCGATCACTCGATCCCGCTCGTGAATTGCTCAAGTCTCCGGACCATCGCGTACGCGCAGCGGCGACCCGGTTGTTCTACCACTGGGATGAGGCGGCCACGCCGAAAGATCTAGCAGAAGCTTCCGATGATCCGCATCCTCGCGTTCGTCGCGAGGATGTTTCTACCTTGGGACAGATGGATTCGCCGAATGCAATTAGCACAGCGGTGCTGGTTCTTGATCATCCCATAGACCGATTTTTGGACTTCGCTCTCTGGCGTACATGTCGCCAGCTCAAATCGCAGTGGCTCCCTGATTTTCAGCAAGGCAAATTGAAGTTGGGCAACAATGCGGATCGCCTCGTCTTTGCACTCAAAGCGATCGAAAAGCCAAACACGCTTGAACCGTTGCTCGAGACGCTTCGGTCGCCGCCTTACGACCCCGCCATCGCCCGAATCGCTGGTAAACTTGGGTCCGCCGAACAGTTGTCATATTTGCTCGAGATTGTGAATCAGAAGAATCATCCCTTGATCAAAAGTGCAGCGTTGGGGATCGTCGTGGCCGCATCGGTGCGGCAGCTTCGTCCCAACGGTGAGAGCCAGCGACTGTCGGCTTGCACCAGTTTGGTTGAGTCCAACCATCCTGAGCTCATGGCAGCCTGTTGTCGGTTGATTGGACTTTGGCAACAAGAGCAGCTCGATACTCACGCGATCCAATTCCTGCAGCGCGACAATGTTCCACCATCGGTTCACCAAGCAGCTGCGTTTGCATTGTCCGAACTTCAGCATCCCTTTCTGACCGAACCCAACAGAGCGCCCGAGAGGTTCAGCGACTCGGCTCGAATCGCAGCAGCAAGTGCACTTGTCCGAACCACCACGACCGGTGGCATCCAGTCGGCCGTTGACCTTTTGCGTGAAGAGCGAAGTGAATTGGAGATTGAGGATCTCTTGAACGCAGTGCTTACGAAACAAGATGCCCTAGCCCCGTTTACGAAGGCCCTGGAGTCGACGTCAATTCCTGTGGAAAATGCGACGCAAGTCCGTCGACTCGTCGAGACATCGAGTATCCAACACGCGGAACTATTGTCGGCACTTAAAAAGTTGGCTTCGCAGTCGAAACCAAGAACCATGGACAACGAGCCTCACTCGTGGCATCGTCTGCACAAGGGGATGCTGCCAAGGGACATGCGATCTTTCAGCGAAAAGAGCTAACCTGCGTGAAGTGTCACGCCGTCAACGGCGAAGGCAGCAACATTGGTTCGGACCTTTCGAGTATCGGTGCGGCGGCACCCGTCGATTATTTGATCGAGTCTCTGCTGGCGCCGAGCGAGAAGATCAAAGAGGGCTATCGCATGTCAGTGATCATCACGGAAGACGGCGACGTCTATTCCGGGACAGTCGTTCGTGAAGACGAACGAATGGTGCTGATCCGCAATGCCGCCGGACAAGAGAATCGCGTACTTAAGTCGAGCATCGACTCACGCGACAAGA
Source organism: Planctomycetaceae bacterium (assembly GCA_002723275.1). GTDB lineage: Bacteria > Planctomycetota > Planctomycetia > Pirellulales > Pirellulaceae. The sequence continues at coordinate 393,087 of PBNZ01000002.1, read as the reverse complement.
GCGGAATCTCAAGGATGCCATCAGGATTAACGGCAAACTTGTCAGACATTGAGTTCCGTGACCTGGTCGTGTACTTGGCGTCACTCGGCGTGCAACAGTGAGTTTCGCGAGTTATCTTGTAGAGTTCGCAACGGATCACGAAAGACCGGGCCTAATAAAAGCGCCGGAGGCGCCCTATCGTCCTACGCCAAAAACCACCGCTGCCGCCAGCTGACCACTCTCCGACAGACCATTACCAGAGCGAATAGGCCACCCATCAAAACCAGCGAAGACGGCTCGGGCACGGTAGCCGTACCGTTGATGCGAATCTCATGCAGATCGGTGAAACGGCCTTCGACACCTGATTTGTCTATCCAAGGTAAGTAGAAGGTAATGGTGGTGTCGCCGGTCAAATCGAAAGCGGAACTGCTCATGGCATTAAGACCGTTAGCGACGTTGTTGGCTGGGTCGTTCAGGTCAATCAGATCGGTCTGAATCGCACCGTCAGAGCCAGACGAATCTCTGCCGACTCTTCCAATCGTATCACCCACAATGTCTTCGAAGCCCAGCACATCACTAAAGACGCGCGCAGAAGAGTATTGATACGTACTCGTCGCCTGATTATCGATCTCAATCGATGTAAGTTCAAGTTGCCATCCAGCCGCAACTGTGATCATGAAGCTCAGTACGGCGTCACTTGCAAACGCATCACCAGACATATTCTCTGTGTCATCGCCCGACAGGCGCAATGCATTGGCCAGGGCGCCGTTGTCATCCAGAGCGCCGTACCCGGCTCCAATGACGAAGTTGCTGAACGTGATTCCGTCCCCGTCGTCAGCGTCTGTAGGGGATAAAGAATGTTCAGTAAACCTGTAGCTACCAATGAGGCTTGCCGACGCTGGGGATGCAGCAAGTACGCCAAAGCACACCAATAGTCCAAACCTCACTTTCAGACAACTCATCATGCAATCCTTTAAGGAACAGACTAAGTTCCATATTGCCATTAGCGGCGTAGCGCACAACATCGGAAGAATAAATTTATCGCAGCCTTTATGCAAATGCAATTAACCAAACGTGTCACTCGCTGTGGCGGCGGGAAGTGACGCCAACCGTCGTAAATTACTTTTGACATTTACGAAACAACTGCCCCAGTATCAAATAGTCCTGACCCTTTATGGCAAGCGCAGCGTTTTGAAAACATGAAACCGTATCGAACAAAGTGTTCAACCAAATCCAATGATGCTCGAATAGAAGTCAATCGGAGGATGAGTTTGATGAACGGATCAACCCTATGAAACCAATGGCTAATTTAACGGCTCACATCACTTTGCTTATGTTCGTGATTGCTGTCGTCGACAGTCAATCAGCGAAAAGTACGGAACAGCTGATCGCTGGAAAAAACCCCACAGACAGTACTCACATCGCTCGTGGCACGGTCTTTTCTTTCGAGCATCAGAGTCTCGCAATCTACCCCGGAACAACTCGAACGATTACTGTCTATATCCCAGCACAATACGAAGGCAAGAAACCGGCGTGTGTCTATGTCGGCTTGGACGCGTTGCTGTTCGAAGCGCCGAAAGTTTTCGACAAGTTAATCCACAATGGGGAAATGCCGGTCACGATTGCAATCGGTGTCTCACCAGGTACTGTCGCATCGTCGCAACCGACTGAAAAACCGCGGTACAACCGAAGTCACGAATTCGATGGGCTTAACGATAGCTTTGCCAGATTCTTGATCACAGAGATCTTTCCGGCTGTAGAGCAACGTAAAACACCCCAAGGATTATCAATTCTTCTTTCAAAAGATCCAAACGACCGTTGTGCAGCGGGAGCGAGTACTGGCGGTATTTGCGCCTTTACACTTGCGTGGGAACGGCCCGATCAATTCCGTAGAGTCTATTCCGCGATTGGTACGTTCGTTGGGATGCGCGGCGGTGACCGTTATCCCGTCTTGGTACGGAAAACCGAACCAAAGCCAATTCGAATTTTTCTCCAAGACGGTGAAAATGATCAGTGGATGGGTGGCCCTGAAGTTGGTGATTGGTGGATGAGCAACGTTACGTTACAACGATCGCTGGATTTTGCTGGCTACGACCACAACCACGAATGGGGTAAGGGAGCTCATGATCTAGAGCACCCCACAGCGGTTTTTCCTGAGGCAATGAGATTCATCTGGAAAGATTGGCCAAAACCACTAGAAGCACAAATCTCTAAGAGCCAAAATGTCACCTTAAAAAGATGCCTAGACCTATCCTCGTCTTGGGAGCGCGTTCCAGGAACCGGCAACGCGTGCGATCAACTAGTCGGCAAACATAACGGCGAGGTATTTTTCAAAGATAAGATCAAAAAGACCGTCATAAAAATCGGACTCGATAACACGATCACGACAAACCAGATTCCACTTTTCGAAAAGGTTTTCTGTTTTGGCAAACATGGAGAAATTATCCAATCCGAAAAACTAAATGCAAATTGCCTCACGATGACCCATGCAGATCGGATCTATGCACTTGAGGAAGACACGGGGAGCCTCTGGCTCATTGAGCCAGACGGAACGCATACCGTGCTCGATAACGAATTAGATTCCCCAGCTGCACTCGCAATCTCCCCCGATGGATCCTGGTTAAATGTCCTGGAAAAAGAAAGCCATTGGGGTTACACCTACCGACTAAAAAAAGACGGTACCACTGAATACAAACAGCGTTTCTTTTGGGCGCACGCACCAGACTGGGCTCAAGGAAGCGGCGCATCTCAACTGTGTTACGACCGCAGCGGCTATGCTTATTTAGCCAGCTTTATGGGCATTCAAATTTTTGACCATAACGGAAGATCGCGGGCGATCTTGACCATGCCTCAACCGGTAAGCAGCGCTAGTAGCGTCTGCTTTGGTGGAAAAGACATGAATGTTTTATACGCCATCAGCGACGGCAAGATTTATCGCAGAAAAATGAAAAACGCTGGAGTGCATGCGATTCAAAAACCAATCCGCATCCCAGACCAAGGTCCAGGATAACGATTTGCTTCCCTGTTTTAAGTCGCTGAACATCTTGCGGCGGTGAGCAGATATATTTCTACGCCAACAGTGGGCGGTTGAAGGCTGGATCTTTTCGGTTGAGGCAGGCGATTTAAACTGCTTTTGTTCGCCGTCGCATCAAATAACTTGGCCGCAGACTTTCACTTTGATTCATTGAACATTGCAATTCTTGCACTCGACGAAAGCAATCTGAGCTTTCTGAAGATCGATCAGCCGAATAAAATCCTCATGAGCGGACGCAAAGGATGACCGTCTCTTTTTTTGCTCGTTGGACAACGTAAACTACGGCGATCATTTCCGGACATATCTTGAGCTAAAATAATATCAGGATTCTGAGGGAGTTTGCGAAAAATGAATCAATCACTCAAATGCACGCTGATTATCGTCGCTGCCTTAAGCAGTTGGTTTTTCAATGGATCCAGCATTGCTACCGCAGCAGAAGACGCGAACTCCGAGGCTAGTTCAGACGACTATGTCTACTACTATGGCGCGTTCAATCGGTTTAAGCCGGGAAAAGAGCAAGAGGCGAGAGAGTTCATCTACGATCACTTTTGGACCGTTGACAAGGTGATTGGACGGAAGCCTATCGCCTTTGATTTTGTAACCGGACCCTGGCATCACATCGTCTTTTTCCGTCTCGAGAACGGGATCGCTGATGCTGAATTTGCAAATACCGCGCAGGTACAAAAGTGGCTCAAACAATTCGAAAAACAAGAGGGAAGTCCGGAAGCAGCGGCAAAATCACAAGCGCACTTTGACGCGATGATCGATGAATCCACTTCCGGTGTGTTCAAGATACCCGCCGCTGACGTCGAGGCCATTGAAACCGCCTACTCGTTTAAGTCCAAGAAAAACTTCTTCCGTGTCGTGTTCGCCAATTACAAGGAAGGTAAGCAGCCGGCCGCAACGAAGGTAATCATGGAACAGTTCAGGCCAGCACGACTAAAAACGGGCCGAATGGTTGTACCGCTTTTCTCTGTTGCGGGCCCTTACGATCACATCGTTTTCGTTCACGTTGATCCTTCAAACCTCAACAACATTTCTGCGGACAGCCAGGATGCAGATTGGGTGGAGGCCATGGGAGGTCCAGAAAAGACGGCGAAAGCACAAAACACCTACAGCGATTATCTCCGACGGGTTGTACGAGAGGTTGCTGTTAGTAGTTGGTACGACGATAACGCTACCAAGTAGTAGCCCCTTGCGATGACGGGTACGGGGTTGGTTTAAAACCGATCGGAGCCCCGTACCCAATCTCGGTTTTTGAATCGTTAGACTTTGCAGGCGGGAGTCGCTGCCTGTTGTCTCAGTCAATTTATTCACGACGTCAGTCGACAGTCGCTGAGAAATTGCCCGCAAGCATACCACCAATTTGATACCATAACGCGCGAATCATTTCGATGGTTGAGTTCGTCGATGGTCTAATTTATGAGTTCCAAGTGATTGCCATGTAAAGCAGGTCAATGGCGACTACTTTTCTGATTCGGCGTCACGTGGGAAGTAAACTCGAACATCCGGGTGCGTCGTGTAAAGGCGATATTGTTTTCCATCGTGGACGAATTGGCCACTTGAGTCATTCGTACGGACGATCGGGTTGCCTGGGTATTTCTTCCAATGAATGAGGTCATCCGAAACTGCGAGACAGGTTGTCCAGGGACCTTTCCATTTTGGGTCTCCGTTCGCATGATAGACGGCGTAGTAACGGTCGCGATAGCGAATGACTTGATTAAGCGCGACGGCGTAGCGATCGTATTCATCCGGTCCTCGGGCAATAACTGGCTCGTCCTGAACATTCCTCCACGTCTTTCGATCGGTTGACTTCGCCAGCCACACACCACGGTCGCCACGCTCGTAAAACAAGTACCACGTATCTTTTTCGACCCACAACGTTGGCGTCCCGTAAGGGCCTGGCGAAAGTGGTGAACCATCACGGTCGCGAACATCGATTCGACCGAGGTCCGTCCAATTGACTCCGTCCGGGGAAGTCAGCATGTGTGGAATGTCGCCATCACCTTCGGCAACCATATAGAACAAGTCACCTTGACGTACGACGTGAACGTCCTCGGTCCATGACTTGTCAAAGACAGGATTGTTGGGGTGGCGTTTCCAAGTGAAGCCGTCGGACGATGTCGCATAACCCAGCTTCTTAATCGCCGTCCGTTCGCCGTCGTAGCCGGTATACCACAGATGCCATTTGTCTCCGTCCCGCAGTATATAGCCGCGTTCACGAATCTTGTGGTCCCAGGTTCCCTCGCCGGTTCCTGCAAACAGGGCATCACCTTGCATCGGTACGACGTCAACGAGTTCCTGCGGAAACGGTTCTTCCGCATTTCCCGTTGCCGGAGCGATTACCCAAAAGACGGTGGCCAAGATCAGCGCTTCGGTAAACATCGATCGACAATTCATCTGAAAACCTCTTGGTGAAGCATGCGAAATTCAGTTGGATCCAGTGCCGAAACGGACTTTACGGACTTTCGAGGTTGGCCGTTTGACATGAAGTGCCGAGCATCGTCGAGATACGCCCCTCGCCGCCGAAGGATAAACCTAATTCAGCAGCAGATCCAATTCCATTAGATTGCGAAAAGCGATCAAAGACGGCAGGGACAGCTTCACAAGAGACGATCGTTCGCAACTACGCCAACAAAGCCAACAACAGACGCCAAAGGCCTACAGAATAATCGGTGAATCGTATGCTCCCAACGGTCAACGTCACCGTTAAACCCATGGTTCATCCGCAACCACAACTTGATTTACAACAATCACCCCCGCCTTTTTTAGACATGAGGGTCAATCCCCCTGAAATGAGTCGGCGAACAGGTTGACCCGTTTCAGGGTGTTGAGTGAGCGCGTCGTCAGACATCTGTTGCCAAACCTCAAATTTCGTTGGTTTCTCAGAATCACTTTGAGGAATTGTCTCGTACTCGTAGGTAGGCATCAAATTATCTCATCAAAATTAGTTGGCAATTTGTGAATCGAGGAATTGGATGATTCGGTTCCAACCACTCAAGAAAATCGCTTTAGCGTTTCTCGCCCATTTGGATGGGGCCATCACCGTGTCTCCGATTTCTCAATGAAAGCTTTTACGCATGTGGTTGAATCATTGGGTCTGCGCCTGACGGAGCCCTTGCGACCGACTTCAAATTAGAAACATCTCCGGAGATGGATTCGATGGGATCCCCAAATTCCACTTGAATGAAGAAACCTCACCTGGATCAACTCTCTCGTGCATGACTGAAAACATTCAAATGCACATCAGGTCGACTACCCTCTGATTATCGCGAAAAGAATTGGGAACGACAACTCTGATGTGGTACGCCGGTCCATTGCGTCAATGGCACTGTCTCGAGCTAGGTCGCTTACCAGGAAGAACAAACGAGCCGGCCACAGTGCGGCTGCGATTCACGACACCTTCCCTGACGTGCACGGGTTTGGAATGAAGGCACCAATCACTCAGGAAACACCAAAAAGTTGAGGTCTAAGATTGACGAAAACGCGAGGACCGGACATATAACATTGCCGCTGGCGAAAAATCCATTCGAAAGAGATCAACTCTTTGGTTTGCGTCAGAACGCTAAGAAACCTGAATATCGTGCCAGCACACCTTCGCTGTGTCACTTTCTGCAACTGAATTGCCGTTGCCAGAAGATTACTTTTCCTGCATTTTCAAACTAAGATAGGAGCATACGCCGCTTTACCCATATCCTGGGCGTAATCCCCTCGAGGGTGAGAATTGAAAGCAGCATACGATCTAAATAAGCGTGCAACTAAATTCCAATCCTTATCGCATCCAAACTCGCGTCGGCAATCAAGTCTGAAAGCGCAAAGAAGATGAGACACAATCAAGCAGCAGCTTCTCGACATGGCCTGAGTCTCATCGAGTTGCTAGTGACCATTGCCATCATTGGCATCTTGATCGCGCTGCTTCTACCTGCAATCTCGGCGACCCGCGAGTCTGCTCGTAGAGTGCAGTGCACGAGTCAATTACGGCAGATTGGAATCGGGCTGAACGCGTACCACGATGCTCTCGGCACATTCCCACCTGGGTACGTGGCGGGGAATTCAGAAAGTGATCGCGACGGCAAAGGTTGGGGCTGGGGAGCACTGTTGCTACCGTTTGTAGAACAGCGTGTGCTGGCGGATCAGCTCAATACTTCGTGGCAATCGTTCGACGCCGTTGCAGCGGACATCGAGCAAGCACCTTTTCTCCGATCGAACGTGGATCTCTATCTGTGCCCATCAGACACCGGAGGTGGGGAATCGCATCGGTTTCGCTCGATCATTCTTCAGAGTGAAATGAGAGCGGAGAATTCGTTGGTTCAAAGGTCGCCGCGTGAACTAGACGCGACCGAAACGGTAATGGCTCATGTCTTTATCCCGCCGCGGCGCCCACGGTACAAACCCCCACAACGTTTACCAAAAAATCAAATTATTACTGCTCAACCAGTGCCCGTACCCGCTCGGATTGCAAAGTCGAATTATGTTGGCTCGTTTGGAAGCGAATGGAAGTCTCAACGACAGGATTGGGACAACAAAGATTTCGAGGGGAACGGCCTGTTCGGCAGAAATTCTGCGGTGACCGTCTCCAAGATTATTGACGGCACAAGCAAGACACTCGCGGTGGGAGAACGTTGCATGCGAAACTATGCGGCCGCGTGGGCCGGCAGCAATTCATGGAAGGGATGCGGGTTTGCAGACAATCAGATGGTCGTTGGAACCGCGTTTTATCCGATCAACGACGCGCCCATTAATCAAAATATCGATTGCGATGGGCGCGGGTCAGCCAACTTCAGCAGCAATCATTACGGCGGTGCCACCTTCCTGTTTGCGGACGGGTCGGTGCGTTTTCTGCCTCAAGAACTCGAGCTTGGCATTTTTCAAAATCTGGCACAGCGAAATGATCGGGAGAAAATTGGTGACTTCTAAACGGATTTTGGGACGTCCAGCGTTTCTTGCCTGCTTGCTCATCGTCGCAGCCATTGGCTGCAACCAAAGTTCTGAAGAGAGCCGACCGGTGTCCAGTCATCAGCATGGACACCACGGTGGACATACGTTCGCGATGTCCGAGGACGCGAATTATCAAATGGAATTCACGTTGGACGAGAAACGCCGGCGATTGGTGATCTATGTCTACGACAAGGGAACTCAACAACCGCATTCTCTTGACGTCAAAACATTGAATGCAGAGTTCATTGCGGACGGGAAAAATAGCAACGTAACCTTCGCAGCCGACCCCCGATCCAAGGACCCTCAAAACACTTCATCTCGCTTTGCGGTCAGCCTGGATAAACTCCCACAACAGTTACTCGCATCCAATCAATTCGAGCTGAAATTTTCGTTTTCGGACGCGGGTAAAACCATCACCGGATCGATGATGCACAACAACGATCACACGCATCATTACCACCACAATTGAAACGCACGCGATCTTGGCTAAAAAATCAGGAATGCAAGCCGTTTCTTCTCTTGAATAAAATGACCAGCGATAACTCTTAAGTTTAGGGTGTGCTCTCGCACGCTCGAACACTCGTGGTCCTCGCCTTCCATCGAAACCACCTCGCAAATTTTGCTTGGTGATCTATTCCGAGCCATCGGTGCAACGCGGAGTTTGGTATCTCACAGGGACGAACCCAGAGTGTCTGTTGCTTGCTATGACGGCAACCGTGACTTAAAATCCCTGCCGAAGCACGATCGATTTAGCTTCCATCTATTCAGGTCTTTCGGGGAGTCATACGATGCGCACTACTTTGACGGTTGGATTCTGCTTACTCTTCGTCGCCATTGGCTTTGCAGATAGAACCTTCGCGGACGATGCCACCCAGGAGGCCGCCAAGATTCCCTCCCCTGTGGAAAGCTCGATCGTCTCGGCCGACGCCAAACTTGAACTGCTGTTCACCCGCACGGCCGAGATTAAGGGAGGATTGACAGAGGGACCCGCCGTCGCACCCGATGGCAGCATCTATTTTTCCGACATCCCCTTCGGTTCCGATCAGGGCATGATTCTGCGTTTTGATCCTGCGACCAAGAAGACAATGGTCTTTGCCGAGAACAGCTATAAGTCGAACGGCTTGCTCTTTGACCGCGCCGGCCAATTGCTTGCCTGTGAAGGTGCGGATGAAGGAGGCCGCGCGGTAACCCGCTGGAACGTCGAGACGGGTAAGCGGACTGTGGTGGCCGACCGGTTTGCTGGTAAACAATTCAATGCCCCCAACGATCTGTGTGTTGATCGACGGGGACGAATCTACTTTACAGACCCACGGTATGTGGGTGAGGAACCACTCGAACTGGAGCACCGAGCGGTATATCGGATCAACGAACGGACCGGTCGGGTTGTCGAAGTAACACGAGTCGTATCCAAACCGAATGGGATTGCGTTGAGCCCCGATGGCCGCACTTTGTACGTTGCCGACCACGACCTTGGCACGGACGACATCGATCCCACCCAACCGCCACCCAAGCTGGGTCCGATGAAAATTCACGCCTTCACCCTCAATAACCGAGGCCAAGCTCGTAACCACCGAGTCCTGATCGATTTCAAAGACAAGAAGGGCTGTGATGGAATGTGCGTCGACGCCAACGGCAATATCTATCTGACAATCCGCGATCCGGGTCGCCCCGGCGTCATGGTTATCAATCCCGCAGGCGATGAAGTCGCCTTTATTCCCACGGGACCAACGGACCAGTCTACGGAAGACCCCGAGAATCCACCCGTTGGCTTGCCTAGCAACGTTGAGTTTGGCATCGGTGACGAACTACAAACGCTCTATATCACGGTCGACACCAGTCTCTATCGCATCCCGCTGAAAGCGCGAGGATACCATGTGCAGTATTAGGGTTCAAATTGGTGCTCACCCAATCCCTGAACGCCGTCGCAACTCCATCGATAGGTGTACCAAAACAACAAAGCCCAACAGTGTTCACTGAAGGGCCCTGTGTTGATCAAATAGATTTTGCAAGCCGACGGAGTGGACATCGATAAGGCCCTACATCGTCTTTGGCTGCGCTCTGAAATTTACGCCATCCTTATTGCTCGCACTAAGATTCCATTCTCTTAAAGGTCTTAGTTACTTTTGGAATCGGTTTTCCATCTTGGTCGGTGCCGGTAATGACACCTCGTGTGGTGTTTTCATCAACACACGTCGAAACGTTCGTAACATAGTGTATTGAACCGTCAGCATGCCAAATGGTGCCCGTGAAGGTAAACGTCATTCCTGGCTTGAACTTCGGTCCCGGCGGACGTGAGATCGCCATGACGAAACGCCCCCCATCGTCCAATTGTCCCACACCTGTCCACTGCTTGGTTTTAGGATCATAACCCCACACCGAGGTCTCACCTTTGCCGACATAAACATTACAACCGCCTTCACTCCCAAAGCAGTTTCCTGTGTAAGTCTCCTTCTTTCCTTCGGTCTCCTCCTCAATGGCCCACTTGCCCTGATAGAAGGTGTAGAAATCGTAGAAATCCTCGGCTTCACCTGCGCGTAAATTCGTCGTAGAAACGCAGAAGACCATGGCAAGTAGCAAACCTGTGATTAACAGATTTCGCACGCGGCCAATTGCAAATAATGTTTTGCGGGATGTTGTTTTGCTGGTACGACGCATTGTTTTCTCCACAAGCCAAATAGTAGGGTCCAATCGATCGACACGAGAACTCCACACAACTCAGCCTGAGTTAGGCTGGTGTTACCTGGAATTACGGTAATGCCCTCTGTACGCTAAGGCCCCATTCCCTGCATCCGTGTTCGCAACTCTTTCGAGTGCGCTGCTGACGTGCCTCTTTTGGTCGCGACCAGTGTTTGAGTTAGCTCTGACTCAGAATCTGATCTCAGCCGAGGAGGTGAACAAGGACACAAAACGATTTTGTAAGAGAAAAGATTATACAAAAGCTGAGACTCGCTTTCTCACAAGAATACAGTCAGGTTCAGAAAGTCCCGATTTTGTTGTGCTTTGTATGCCAAATCCATTACGAATCAATCAAATCTGATCGAGAAGGATCATGGCGAGCTGAAGAAAGAATGAGCAGCAGATCAATTGGAGCGGAGAAATCTTCGGGCGTGGGCTTCTGTAGAATCGGCTCGTCTCGGTGAACGGCCCCGATGTCAATCAAGATCCCGCTTCTGCCTGGATGGCCAATTGCCGCACACGGTCCACCATGCCGTACAACCCGTTACGACGTTGGGAGCTGAGGTAGCGTTCCAGTCCAAGCTTTCCAAAGGCCTCTTTGGCATCGACCGAAATGATCTCTTGCGGAGTCTTGCGTGAATACAAAGCGATGACAACCGCAATCAGTCCGTTCACGATAACGGCATCGCTGTTAGCAAGGAATTCGACGACCGGCGGATCGGAGTCCTTAACATTGGCGACTAACCAAACATTGCTCTGGCAGCCATGAACTCTGTTGTCCTCAATTTTGGCTTCATCAGGCAACTTAGGCAGGTTAAAGCCCAGGTCGATCAAGTAATCGCACCGCTCGTCCCAGTCGGGCAAGTCCTCAAATTCCTCGTACAATTCTTCGATCGTTAAGTCTTCCAACGCAATGTACCTTTTATCTTCTCGTTGTGCTCAGTCGACTGCGTCACCTGCCCTTTAGATCCAGATTGGAGGGGCTTCAGAGACCCGCCCACAATTTGGGCGTATGAACGACAAGGCTAGAGCTGTTTTGCCGCTTCGACCGCGAAGTACGTCAGTATACCATCAGCGCCTGCTCTTTTGAAAGCCATTAGACTCTCCAGCATTGTTCGTTCGCCGTCTAACCAGCCGTTGGCGGCAGCTGCTTGGATCATGGCGTACTCACCACTCACTTGGTAGGCGAATGTTGGTGCCGCGAAGGATTCTTTGACTCGACGGACAATATCCAGGTAGGGCATACCCGGCTTCACCATCACCATATCGGCGCCTTCTTCCAGGTCGAGAGCAACCTCGCGTAGCGCTTCGTCCGTGTTGGCAGGATCCATCTGGTAGGTTTTCTTGTCGCCGCTGCCCAAATTGCCGGACGAACCGACAGCATCGCGAAAAGGACCGTAAAAGGCCGAAGCATACTTCGCGGCGTACGACATGAGCTGCACGTTCTCGTAGCCGGCCTCGTCTAAACCACGACGGATTGCTCCAATGCGACCGTCCATCATGTCGGAGGGCGCGATCACGTCGCATCCTGCCTGAGCCTGCACGATGGATTGCTGGATCAGCACCTCAATCGTCTCGTCATTCACGACGTAGCCGTCGCGAACCAGTCCGTCTTGACCATGGCTGGAGTACGGGTCGAGCGCCACGTCACAGATGACCCCGATTCCGTCGCCATGCACTTGCTTGACCGCTCGCACGGCTCGGCACATCAGGTTCTCCGGGTTCAGCGCCTCTTCCGCGTCGGGAGTTTTCAGCGCTGGATCGGTCGCCGGAAACAGTGCCACAGCGGGAATCCCGAGCTGCTTTGCGTTGCTAACGGCTTCAACAGTCAGATCAATGGTTAATCGCTCAACACCCGGCATTGAAGGAACCGGTTCTCGCTCGCTTTCGCCGTCTCGGATAAAGATTGGCCAGATCAGATCGGCCGGTGAAAACTGTGTCTCACGGACCAAGCGCCGCGACCATTCGTGGCGGCGATTTCGGCGCATTCGCGTGTCGGGATAACGTGACATCTTACTTACAACTCGTCAGAAAAGCTTTGCTCACACAACCATGATTGGCTTGAGCTACGATGGCGCAAAAATCGGCCAGGTAGCCATGTCGTGTTAATTGTACCACGCCGCGAGACCAATGGGATCGCCTTCGCACGAGTTCCTCGTCACTAACGCCAATTATAATTGAGCCTTGCAGCAAATCGAACGTTATCTCGTCGCCATCTTCGACCAGCGCGATTGGACCACCAACGATCGCTTCGGGCGAACAGTGGACCCCAATCGCTCCGTGCGAGACACCGGAAACACGCGTATCCGATATCATGGCAACCTTTCCATCCAATTCGGGAACGGCTAAAGCGGCCGACGCAATGAGTACCTCCGTTATCCCACTGACCACAGGTCCCAGATACCGCAGTACGATCACGGTACCTTTCTTGAAAACACGATCATCTTGACTCCTAGAGTGTCCAAATCGCCAGGGCCACAAATCACAAATTTAAGAAGAGCGACAAATGGTCCTCGCGATTCTCGCCCATCCGACGAGTGCGGATCATTGTTTCGCAGTTCTTCAGATACCGTGGAATCTCCGCACTCGGCACCAATCTTTGACCACACGTCTATGAATTCCGACAGCTTTATTGCGATCGCTGCTGCCTGCAAAACAGATTCGCTAAGAGCCTCCGAGTCGTTCTCCATGAGACGTTGCAGATAGATCTCTCGGTAGGCATTTGCGTAGGGAATGCGGTTTGATACTTGCTGCATGACATTCAGATTTACTCAGTTGGAAATCACCTCGAATATTCAACGACATTTCAGCAATTCTTCTAATCTCGAACAGGGCTAATGTGAACAGCCTTACCGCTTCAAAAGATCGCTCTGATGATATGGCAATCGCGTTAGAGAGCAGTGAAAACCATCCTTTTCATACTGGATGAATACAAACACGGAGGTAAGTTATTCGCGGGAAATCGTTCCCCGGTGTGACGGTTCGAATTCTTCGATAAGAGTCTCATGGACTCGGCGAGCGGCGGGTCTCAAACAATCAGATCACTTGATAACGAATATCAATTTGCTTTCCCTAACAAAAGGTAATATCGCCGAACTTCTTTTCAAGTTCTTCAAGCCATTGCGTTACACTTGTAAGACCTCCGTGCGCCTCCCCAAGTTGCAAGGAGAACATCTCGATTAATTCCCAAAGACGATCAGTATCTATCCAACTTTCCCACTAATCCCGACGGAATTGCTCAACATCCAGATACCTCAATAGAAGATTCAAACACTCGCCAAGAACACTCAGTCAACGATTGGACAGTCACTTTCAAACGAATCATAATGGTGCGGCAATCCCTTAAAGACCTAACCCCTGACAACGTTGTTTGTGGAACTGCTTCGGGATCGTTCGTTTGTGCATCAAAGCACTTTAGATGTAGTGATTAATTTGTTCGATCACATCCAGCAATCCAGTTCTAACTCGATTTGAAGAGTTAACACGTACCCGTTCCACAAGAATTGCAAGATCGACGCAAAACAAAACCATGCAAATATTCAACGAAGAGGCCATCTTACGTTGGCTGGGAACCATCTTGGCCATTTTCTGTTTTGCATCGGCGGTAAGCGCACGAGAGATCCCGGCTTTTCCGGGTGCGGAGGGCCATGGTCGCTACACCGTTGGAGGGCGGGGCGGTAGAGTAATCAAGGTTACCAATCTAAATGATCGCGGAGAAGGTAGCCTACGTGCTGCCGTCGAAGCCAAGGGAGTTCGGGTTGTCGTGTTTGATGTATCCGGTACCATCGCACTCGAGAGTAGGCTCCCCATTCGCAACGGCCAACTTACGATCGCGGGGCAAACGGCTCCTGGCGATGGCATCTGCATCAAGAATCACGAGGTCTACCTGGATGCCTGTGACGAAGTGATTCTCCGCTACCTGCGTTTCCGCATGGGTGACGAAGCTCGGCAGCAAGCCGATGCGTTGGGCGGCCAGAAAAACCGTAACGTGATTATCGATCATTGCTCGATGAGTTGGTCCACGGACGAATGCGCCTCCTTCTACGCTAATTCAAACTTCACCATGCAGTGGTGTCTGATAGGCGAAAGTCTACGCAATTCTGTCCATGCGAGCGGCAAACACGGAAACGGCGGCGTCTGGGGCGGACAGAACGCTTCCTTTCACCACAACCTGCTGGCCCACCACGACAGCCGCAACCCAAGGCTGGGTGAGTTCGTTTCCCGCTACGCACTCTCCGACCGAGTCGATCTCCGAAACAACGTGATTTACAACTGGCAGGGCAACAGCTGTTACGGCGGCGAGGGAATGAACGTAAACATCGTGAACAATTACTACAAGCCGGGACCCGCGACGATCAAAAACCAGGAGCGAATCGTCGCGATCTGGAATCGCATTGAGACATGGGATCCCTTGTACAACGTCTGGGGAAAATTCTACATCCACGGCAATGTCCTGAACGGCTCCAAGAGGGCGACGCTCGACAACTGGAAATACGGAGTTCAGTTTGACTCAAAGTGGAGCCAAGTCAGCGATACAGAAAAACAACGAATGCGTCTTGAACGTCCCTTGGAAACTGGCACGGTAACGACCGACACCGCGGAAGAGGCCTACCGGCGCGTACTCCAGTTCGCCGGAGCCAGCCTGAAGCGAGACGCTGTTGATCGCAGAATCGTCCACGACGTTAAGACCGGAACGGCAAGCTGTCAGGACGGCGGTAATGGCAGTCACGATGGACTGATCGATACCCAAGATGCTGTGGGCGGCTGGCCGCAACTAAAGTCGACGGCCGCTCCGACAGATACGGACGGCGACGGAATGCCTGACGTGTGGGAAGTCGCTCAAAAATTAGACCCCGCGGATCCTGCCGATGGTAATTCAGACCGAAACCAGGATGGATACCTCAATCTTGAAGACTACTTGAATAGTCGCGCGCATTCCTACTACGACACGAAACCGATTGTCAACACGGTTCGTCCAGAAAAGAATCAGGTGATCATCGCATCAGCACCTGTTGAGCTAGAGGTCGAAGCCTTTGCCAACGATTACAACTCCGGTTCCATTGCGACGATGACACTGTATCTCGATGGGCAGCTCATCAAGGACGAAGCCCGCGTAAGCCACATGGTGGCCGCGCTGCAGGATGTTTCCCCTGGCGTGCACCAGATCGAAGTGAGGGCGACAGATCAATCAGGAAACGTCAGCACCGATATCACGACGATCTCTGTGGGGACGAGGAAGGTGAGAGTCACGATTGACGAAAGTGCGAAAAACGGACGCGTGAAACTTCAGCCAGCAGGAGGGATCTATGCGGAAAAGATCGACGTCGCGATTGAGGCTATCCCGGATGAGGGATATCGCTTTCACAGTTGGACCAAAGATCTCAAAAGCAACCAACAACGGCTGACTGTGCGGACAGATCATGACATCACCTTGAAACCTGTCTTCGTGGCCACAGAAGATCCACTGGATCTTTACCGCAAGCCGATCAAGCTCACCTTCGGACCGCTGGAAGGATTTTATGCGCCGTCGGGCTACCAGGCCGACGGTGGCGGACCGTATTCGAAGAAGTTCAGCGGCTACACCTACGGCTGGCTCAACGGATACAACCTGTCGGGATCCCAGGATTCGTCCGAGTCTAATTTGATTCGGGCGACCCATAACCTTTTTGAAAACGAGAATGGCAGCTACTCCTGGGGCATCAGCCTGCCAAAAGGAATCTATCGGTTAAAGATGGGGCTAGGTGCCAGAAAGTCACAAGGAGCGATCAAGCTGAACGTGGGACAGCTGTCCGCCGATCGTACTCCGCTGTCAATCAACGACCCGATTCAAAGCGATCACTATCAGATCTACGAATTTGAAGCCTTCGAAATGAAAGACGGCGGCAGTGGTCTTGCCGATGCGCGACTGACGCTCAGCAGCGCCAATCAAACCGAGATTTATTTCCTAGAAATCGAACCGGTGAAGCTCGCGGGGAGAAGGCGACTGGAAGTGATTAACGGGAGCGGCAGTGGCACCTACCCTGATTTCAGAAACCCGGTTTTGGTCCAAGCCGATCCGCCCGCCGAAGGGATGGTATTTGACCGCTGGGTGGGCAGCGCCGAGCCCCAATACTTCGAGGGCATCGATCAATGGAAACGAAGCACCGAGTATATCGAGGATATCCATTCCGCCACGACATTCGTCACTGATCTAGATTACGTCACAAAGGTAAAGGCCACGTATCGGAAGAATTAGGCGGAATAACGAGCAAAGACCACGGATGTTGGTCGACCACCAGGGCGACATAAGTGGACAAAAATGAGGGAACTGATGCGGACCACGTTGCATCCAAGCTTCTTGCCCTTCACAAAAATCTCTTCGGAGGCTGAGATGAAAAAAGCTCGTCTACTTTATCCGGCCGTAGCGATCTGTTTCGTCGTTGCAGCAGTCACGTGCAACGCAGATGAGCAGACGAGATTCCGTGGATACTATTCGGGAGTTACCAAGTCCGGAGAAAAGGTCATCGATAATCTTGACGCATGGCAAAAGGTCTGGAAAGTAGTGCATAAGACGGTAACTCCAAAGCCACAGCTGCCGCCGGTGGATTTCGAGAAGCAAGTGGTCTTGGCTGTGTTCATGGGAGAAAAAAGCACCGGTGGCTACGAGATTAAAATCACGAGTATCAAGGAAACCGATCAAGCGCTCGTAGTTTCTGTGCGAGCAACGAGTCCCCCAGCCGATAGTTTCACCACACAGGCGTTGACACAACCGTACGACTTACGGGTCATCAAGAAGCCAACCAAGCCAGTAAAGTTTGTGACCCGCCGGAAGACAAAATGAATACTGTCCAAATAGGACAAGTGTCGGCATGGGTGACCGCATCCACCTACCAGTCCCCGTTGATAACGGCAGTGGAAGCGGCCGCAAAGACTCAAAACAAGAACTCAAAACGAGCCTGGTGTTTTAAAGCCAGAATTGGCCCAAACAATCTCACAACCAGCGAAACTCGACGAGACAGGATGCCGTGCTAAAACCAAGATCCATTACCGATGCATCAAGCATGAGTTGTGGTTCTACCAATCGCGGGTCCTTCCTATGAATTTGATTTTTTTCTGGAACCGTTGGTGGGTAGAGCGCGTCAAAGCGAAGCACCGAGGCTCGCGATTGCCTTGCAATACGAGCCGTTCCAGAGCTTCGAGGCAGCAGGTCTTGAAGCAGTTGGTAATGGTAGTCAGCCGAGCGACCAAGCCTTGAATCGCCTGAAATAAAACAGCAGTTCGCACGGCGATCTACTGACCAGAGTCGCCTGCTCGTTTACCCGCGGCTTCTTGTCCTTCCGAGTTCTGTTTTTCGACATATTTACGGACATCGCCGGTGATCTTCATTGAACAAAACGTTGGACCGCACATGGAACAGAAGTGAGCGGTCTTGGCACCTTCGGCAGGCAAAGTTTCATCGTGATATTCAATCGCACGGGCAGGGTCGAGTCCGAGTGCAAACTGGTCCCGCCAACGGAATTCAAAACGAGCCTTGGATAATGCGTTGTCGCGGATTTGAGCCGCCGGATGTCCTTTCGCTAGGTCAGCTGCGTGAGCTGCAATCTTGTAGGTCACAACACCTTCGCGAACATCGTTCCGATCGGGCAGCCCCAAATGCTCTTTGGGAGTGACGTAGCAAAGCATCGCGCAACCATACCAGCCAATCTGTGCGGCTCCGATACCAGAAGTGAAGTGATCGTAACCTGGGGCAATATCAGTCGTCAGTGGACCAAGCGTGTAGAAGGGCGCCTCATGACACCACTCGATCTGTTTTTGCATGTTCTCTTGAATTAGGTGCATGGGCACATGGCCGGGCCCCTCATTCATCACTTGGCAGCCTTTGGCCCAAGCGCGTTTGGTCAGTTCGCCCTGGACTTCTAGTTCAGCCAACTGTGCGTAGTCGTTCGCATCGGCGATCGAGCCAGGACGTAAACCATCACCGATCGAGAAACTCACATCATACGCGGCGCAAATGTCGCAAATCTCGTCCCAGTGCTCATAGAGAAAGTTCTCTTTCTCGTGGTGAATACACCACTTCGCAAGAATGGAACCGCCGCGCGAAACGATTCCCGTCATCCGTTTGGCTGTGTGCGGAATGAACGCTTTGAGCACTCCCGCGTGAATGGTGAAGTAATCCACACCCTGCTCAGCTTGTTCGATCAACGTGTCGCGGAACGACTCCCAAGTTAAAGCCTCAATGCTTCCGCCTGTTTTTTCCAGGGCTTGGTAGATCGGAACGGTCCCGATGGGAACTGGGCTGTTGCGGATGATCCACTCACGTGTCGCATGGATATTCTTTCCGGTTGAAAGATCCATGACCGTATCAGCACCCCACTTTGTCGACCAACGCATCTTCTCGACTTCTTCGTCGATCGTAGACGTAACTGCGGAGTTACCGATGTTGGCGTTAATCTTTACCAGAAAGTTCCGACCGATGATCATCGGCTCGTTTTCGGGGTGGTTGATATTCGCTGGAATAATCGCGCGACCTCGAGCGATCTCAGAACGGACATATTCAGCGGTAATGAAAGCAGGAGTCTTCGAACCCCAAGATTGTCCCGGGTGCTGATGATCGATGCGATTGCGGGGCACCTGCAAGTTCGGATCAATCTCGGAAGGCCGGGGCATTTCATAGCCGTCGGGCGTAGAACATAATTGTCGAATTCTTTCGGACGCTTCTGGAGGTAGATCTCGAAGATTCGGATAGTTGTCGGCAATCGTCTGGAACTCTTCTTTACGCCCAAGATTTTCGCGAATGGCTACGTATTCCATCTCCGGCGTAATAATCCCCTGATCCGCATACCATTTCTGCGTAACCGGATGCCATTCACCTTCGCCATCCGCAATGCCTTTGGCTCGCAAAGGCTTGCGTTTCAATCCGGGGTATTCCTTAAGTCGGTTCTTTAGCGATCTCAGCTCGTTGTACTTTTCCGAATGTGATTCAGAGAGATAGCCATTGTCTTCTGGCTTGACCTCGCGGCCCGTGTACTCTTCGACATCGAACCGATCCAAGATCCATTCTCTTCTTATAGCCGGAAGACCTTGAGCCACATTGCCTTTGAATTCTGGGTCTCCCCAAGGTCCAGAGCAGTCATAAACCCGCACGGGTTCATTTTTTTCAATCTCTCCATTGGGGTGCTCAGTGTCCGAGACGCGAATCTCTCGCATGGGCACTTTCAACCCTTCGTGAATCTCGCCTTCGACGTAAATACGGGAAGAATTAGGAAAGAGTGTTGGGTCTTTTTCAATCGCTCGAATTTCTTCAGCGTTGTCCGCCTCATCCGGTAAATCACCGCATTGATTGGCATCGTTCAAATTTTTCAACACCGGCAGCTCTGGAGACTTCATTGCTTCCCTTTAGATTGCAACAGTGGAAGACTCAGAAAAGAGAGAACGGCTAGGTCCTTTAGAAATCTGCAATGCCGTCTCGCTCCCTTCGTCGGTATGACCCGTATCAGGTTCGAAGGGTTGTTTCGAAACATACTGCCCAAAACTCTCAGCCCGCATAGGACACCCCCGCGGCCATTCAGTATTGCTTTTCAGAATTTGTCAGTCAACACCTCTCAGCTTTGCTGATTTTAGAGGCAAACAAGGTCAATTGCAGTCAAACCTGATTGCTTCGCCGAGGATCATCAAGACTACCGTAGGAGGATTTCTTCAGCACAACGGCTGTTTGAAACGAAAACTATCTCTCACACTCAAAATGCACCCATTGGTGGTCATATGCCGATCTCGAGAGAGAACCGCAAAGTCATTGATCTGTCGAAATAGGGACGAAGACAAGTGACCGATTCGACTTACAACGCCTGATCGAATTTCACGCTCCATAATTCATTCGGGTAAAGTCGGTAACTCAAAAAATCTAAAGAATTCCGTTGATCATTCGCGCAGATGACAGGATCCCCCAATGCGAACTTGGCCATCAGTCAACTGAATGAAGTTAATGGAATTTCAGTTTGTTAATGAACCGCGGATTGCGTTCGGTATCGAAAACGTTAGGCCTGAACTCGCCAATCGTTGCGGTCGCCTTATTCGTCCAGTGGAGTCAAATCACGATCCAATTAACTAATTGGGAAATACCAATCATCAAATGCACCCACACGTCTTCAGGCCCTTTTTTGAGCAATGTGTTGCGTATCTTAATCGACTTTGCACACGTTCAAAAAAGACGATCCTCGGCGCTCAATTCATCGAACTTATCGCATCAAATTTTGGAATGTTTGCTGGAATTCGGCTAGATTAGGAACGCTTTCAAGCTGTTTGCGAGGGGAGAAAGATGGCGTCAACTTCAGGCTGAATTGATACCAAAGCTCCGGCTGGAAAAGGTAAAACGCGATGACTGGACGGATTAGACGCGAACCGCGCTGGAAGCGTTTTACTCGACTGGCTCACGAGAGACTCGAATCGCGAGTCTTACTTGTCAGCGATCTTTTGATTAGTGAGCTGATGCCTGATAACAACAGCACGTTAGCCGACGAAGATGGTCATTACGAAGACTGGATTGAAATTCACAACCAAGGAGAAACGCCTATTCAGCTGCAGGGTTGGGCGCTGACTGATGACGCAGCCGACTTGCAAAAATGGCGGTTCCCTGATCGGTTGCTCCAACCAGGTGAGTATTTCGTTGTCTTCGCTTCCGGCAAGAACCGATCGGTCCCATCGGCTGAATTCCATACGAATTTTGCTCTTAACGCCGACGGGGAATATCTCGCCTTGGTACAACCTGACGGCTCAACCATTGCCAGCGAATACGCGCCGCAGTTTCCAGCTCAACGCGATGACCGTTCCTACGGTGTTTTTCAAGACCGTCTACACAACTTTGCAACGCCGAGCCCCGGCCAACCGAACCGCGACCCCATGGTGGCCGACACGGAATTCAGCGTGCCCCGTGGCATTTTCTCGAACTCGACGACTGACGCATTTGACTTAGAAATCTGGTCTGACACGTCAGGAGCCACCCTTGTTTATACCACCGATGGCTCAGCACCGTCACTCACCAACGGCCATTCGGTAGCGGGAACAAACGACACCGCTCCACTTGCGATTGTTTCGATCAATCAGACGACGACCTTGCGAGCCGCAGCGTTTCACACAGACTTGCGCCCCTCGAATATTGAAACTCACACGTACGTTTTCCTCGATTCGACATTAGCACAGCCAAGCGATCCAATCGGCTTTCCGAAAATTTGGCGGCGCAGGACTCCCGACTATGGAATGGAACAGAATCCGGCCGATCTGGCGCTTATCGCAGGCGACCCGAGCCTGACGGCGGAACAGTACAACGCGGTAATCACCGACTCGCTGCTCTCGCTACCGACGATGTCGATCGTGATGGATACCGAAGATTTGTTTGGAACCCGTGGGATTTATTCCAACAGCCAATCGCGTGGACCCGACTGGGAACGCCCGGCGTCGGTGGAGTACATCTTGACCGACGGAACGAATGGATTCCAAGTCGACGCAGGTCTTCAGATCATGGGCAACACATCGCGAGATCCGAGAGCCACGCCGAAGCACTCAATGCGTTTATTGTTCAAAAGGCAATATGGCCCTGGCCGGCTGGATTATCCGTTCTTCGCCGACGCCGAGGTCGAATCCTTCAACACGATTACCTTACGTGCAAACACGCGTGACGGCTGGCCTGTCAACGACCCGACCTATGCCGAGGGTCCCAACTCTACCTACATACGCGATCAGTGGGCCAAGGCGGCACAGGCGGCCATGGGACAACCTGCCGCGTCGGGCAACTTTGTTCATCTCTATTTAAACGGACTTTATTGGGGACTGTACAACCCGACCGAGCGTCCGGACGCGAAGTTCTTGGCCGACCGCATTGGAGGCGAAGCCTCGGATTACGACACCATCAAGTTCTGTTGTACCAGTCGATCCGTCGACGGGGACAAGAGAATATGGAATCAGTTGCTGGAACTCTCCAGCAACGGACTGGCTAGCGATGCGGCCTATCAATTCGTACAAGGCAACAATCCCGACGGCACTCGCAACGAAGATTATGCAGTCTTAATTGACGTCGACAACTTTATTGACTACGTCATCAACGGCCAATACCACGCTTCGTTAGATTGGCCCGGCAACTACTATGCAGTACGCGACCGGAGTGCTGAAAGTGAAGGCTTCAAGTTTTTCACTTGGGACAATGACATAGCATTTCCGAAGTCAGGTATCGACAAGGACAAATCAACGGCCGATGTTGGTTTCGGCGAATTTTGGTGGAGCGAGTCGCCTGGTGTCATTGATATGGCGTTGCGTCAAAACGCGGAATACCGTTTGCGCTTTGCCGACCGCGTGCAACGCCATCTGTTCCACGATGGCATCTACACTCCCCAGGCGGCAACCGAGCTTTGGTTATCACTCGCCAACCAGATCAAAGGCGCCGTTGTCGCTGAATCAGCCCGCTGGGGCGATTGGCTGGGCCCGCAGTTTACACCGAGCGAGCATTGGCAACCCGCGATCGATAACATGTTGGAAAATTACTTTCCGTTTCGCACTGACATTGTGCTTGACCAGATGAGAAGTCACGGGCTTTATCCTCACATCGACGCTCCGGTGTTTGAAGTCAATGGAATCGAACAACACGGTGGCGAGGTTGGCGATAGCGATCTGATCCGCATCGCTGGATCGGAGGGTGCCACGGTCTATTTCACGACCGACGGCAGCGATCCCCGCTCCGGTCCCGAAGTNATCAACTGGACACNCTGGGTCAAATTCGGCGATTCGACGCGATTCCATATCCCCNATGACGAATCGTTAGGTCAAGCCTGGACGGCCGCCAATTTTGATGATTCAGCATGGACCGAAGTCACTGGTCCGATTGGCTTTGGTTCTCGAATGACTGATTATTTTTCCACCGATGTTTCCGCAGAGATGCGTCGACAAACGACCACGGTTTACGCCAGAGTTGAGTTCGATGCNGTGGATCTCGCGGAAATCGACCGGCTGAGATTACGATTAGACGTGGACGATGGTCTTGTTGCATATCTCAATGGGATCGAAGTTGCGCGCCACAATGCGCCTACCGATCTGGCATTCGACTCGAAAGCTACGGCCAGCGTTCGTTCAGTGCCGGATGGAGTCACTCTTAACTTGACCACGCAGCTCCCGCTTCTCAAGTCGCAAGGTAACGTGCTGGCGATCCACGGCCTCAACCGTTCGGCAACAAGCAGTGATTTCTTGATTGCCCCAGTGCTGGAAGGCGGTGTCGTGACGGACTCGTCCTTGTCCAAAACAGCCGAGTTGTATTCCGATCCGCTGTTACTTGATACAACCTCTACCGTTCGGACCAGAGCGTTTATCAATGGCGAGTGGAGCGCCATGGCACAAGCCACTTTCAACCAGCCCAGCCCGCTACGCATCGATGAGGTCATGTATCATCCAGCCGAACCCACGGCGTCTGAGCAGTCGGCGGGATTCGTCAAAGATGACGATTTTGAGTTCATTGAAATCGTCAACATAGGTACGCAATCGCTCGATTTGAAAGATGTTCGATTAGCAACCGACGCAAACGACGAACAAGGCGTGAGTTTTGATTTTTTCGGCAGTTCAATCACCGAGCTCGCACCAGGAGGTCGTGTACTCGTGGTCGAAGACATGGCGGCGTTTGAGACTCGGTACGGTTCGGGACTGCCGGTTGCCGGTCAATGGGTCGGTCAGTTGAGCAATCGTGGTGAGACGATCACGTTGGTCACTGGCGATCAGATGATTCAGCAATTCTCATACGTAGACTCGTGGGAGGCCACCACTGACGGCGGCGGATATTCACTTCAGGTTGTGAATGCACACGACCCGGACCTCAGCCGTTGGAGCAATGCCCAGGGTTGGCGCTCGAGCTTGCTGGTCGGAGGAACACCAGGGTACAGGCCACCGATGTTAGCTGACATCGACAGCAGTGGACGTATTGACGCTACCGACATCGATCTTCTCTCAGCTGCGATTCAGGCGGACAGCAGCGAACCACAATTCGATCTCAATCTCGATGGCCAGGTCGATCTTAAGGACAAAAGCTTTCTGATTCAGGATGTGTTACGGACNAACTTCGGGGACGCCAATCTAGATGGTCNATTCAATTCGANGGATCTGGTTCTCATCTTTCAACGTGGCGCTTACGAAGACGATCTCGCCTTTAATTCAGGCTGGGCCGACGGCGATTGGAACGGCGACGGTGAGTTTGATTCTACCGACTTAGTGTGGGCGTTCAGAAGCGGCGCCTATACGACAAACATCGCTGCCGCCATCGATGCCGTTTTCGTCGACCATCGACGTGGACGGTGAGGTCCAGTGCGTGTGGATTTCCATGTTTTCCTGACCGGTCATGATACCGGATGCCCGATGTGCCCCCGAAAGAATCATCATTACGCCGGGTAATAGGTCGGAGCGCCTGGCCCGACAGGCAACCCCAGCAAGAACACCCACACATAGAACAAGATCACCCAAGCGATCAAAAAACAGATCGAATAGGGAATCATTGTCGCGACGAGTGTGCCGATGCCCAGTTTCTTGTCATAGCGCATGGCAAACGCGAGGATCAAACCAAAATAGCTCATCATGGGCGTGATAAGGTTCGTCGTTGAATCGCCGATTCGATACGCCGCCTGGATGACCTGCGGGCTATAACCGATCGTCATCAGCATGGGCACAAAGATCGGTGCGGTCATCGCCCATTGAGCCGAGGCGCTGCCAAGCATCAGATTCACAAAGCAACACATCAAGATGAATGCCAGAAACACCTCAGGGCCCGTGAGATTCAACGATTCTAACAGCTCCGCGCCCGACACGGCACAAATCGTCCCTAGTTTGGACCAGCTAAAGAACGCAACGAATTGAGAGGCGAAGAACACAAGCACCAAGTAGAGTCCCAACGAACTCATCGCTTGCCCCATCCCATCGATCACGTCGCGATCGTTCCTCATGGATCCAGTGATTCGCCCATAGACGATTCCGGGCACAATAAAGAACACCAGGATCAGGGCCACGATGCTCCTCAGCATCGGCCGCAGATCCTGAACCAGCGAGTCATTCGGAGCGGGATCGCGGAACCAACCTTCCGCCGGCAAACAGGCCGCGAGCAAGGCCAGCGTGAGGCCGGCGATCGTGATACCTGCCCACATGAGCCCGCTCTTTTCCTTCGCAGACAGCGGACCCATTTGCTCCAACGAACGTTCGGTGTCTTCCTGGGCGCGGCTAGGATCGTAGGCGCCCAGCCTCGGCTCGACAATTTTGGTTGTCACTAACGTTCCGACGATTGTGATCACGAACGTGCTCGCCACCATGAAATAGTAGTTGGCGGTTGGCAAAACCTCATTCTCTTTGCCAGGAGCAAAACTTGGATCAATCAAGGTCGCTGCTTCGGTCGTAATTCCTGACAACAGCGGGTCAACCGTTCCGATCAGGATGTTGGCTGAATAACCTCCTGATACGCCCGCAAATGCTGCGGCGAGGCCCACCAGCGGATTCCGCCCGACTGAATGGAACACAACTGCCGCCAGCGGAATGAGAACGACATATCCCATTTCGCTTGCGGTATTAGAAACGACGGCTGCGAAGACAACGGTCGCCGTTAGGAGACTGCGGGGAGCCCCCAAGACCAGCGCACGAATCACGGCGCCCAACAAACCCGATTTCTCCGCGACACCGACTCCCAACATCGCGACAAGCACCGTACCGAGAGGAGCGAATGAAGTAAAGTTCGTGACGACATTCGTCCCAATGCGGCGGAATCCTTCCGGATTGATCAAACTTACCGCGCGAATGACGCCGTCCTCCGATCTCGTCTCTGCTGGCCGAGGATCTTCCACTTGAAGATCCAACCCGCCGGCAATGCCGCTCGCGATCAAAATCAAGACGCAGATCACGGCAAACAGCGTAACCGGATGCGGCAGTAGATTTCCCAACCATTCAACGATCCGCAGAAAGTAATCGAACGGTCCTTTTCGTGACGTACCCGACGTGCTCACCAGGGGCTCCTTCATTCCATCCGATTGCGACGACCTTGTCTCAAATCAGACAACCTGTCTCGCTAGGAGATTCTCGAGATGATGCGTAACACTTGAAAACGGGTGAGTATACCAACAACCGCTGGTTCGAATATCAGTCGACATCGTCGGTCGCCGCGCAGGATTGGCTCGCATCTCCATTTGCGGACCCGATTGGTCTGGAAACCATGAGACGGATCGCCCAAGTCTGGTTTAGTCATTCTGATGCTTGGACGGGTGAGTGCGGTTCTGGAAAAGCTCTTTGACGAGCTCGGGAAATTCGACTCGCTTGGTCGAGTNCGCGCTGAGACCACCCTTTGTGTCTCAGGCAGCGTGTTAACCTCAGCCAGCANNTAGGGAACTGNGAAAGTCGTTGCCGAAGTGCACCGTCTACAAATTCTTCTAAGCNGTGCTTCACTTAAATCACGTTCTTGCATCCCGTGGTGTCAGTAATTGGACGCGACGCGCACCGGTTGCGGATCCAGCGTTACCCTCGCCAGCCTATCTCCCGTTCGTCATTAAGAGGGATTATTTGTGCTTGTCATTTGGTTTGATCACGTAGATATCGTGTTGTGCGAGATAAGTCGATGGTTGATCNAAGAACTTTGAGTTNGCGATCCCGACGGTGTGATTAAGCCACTTATACTTCGAGCTAGAGGTTCGAAATGTCCAACTTGTATGCATGTATTCATATTTTTTNGATTTGAGATCTTGGCGTATGTAGCCTTTTGCCTGGCAGTAGATTTTTTCGCCTTCGTCTGTCATCAGGATCATCCTGATGTCGTCGTCGATCAGCCTNTTGCCTTCAATGCTGGTGTCTGAAACAAGATTTAGAGCACCGCCTTCGGGAAGCAGCTTGCCCTTCGCAATTCCATCAAATTCGCCCTTTGTGTATGGGAAGTAGCCTGACTTTAAACCCATGTATTCGCCGCGCTGATCGTCCATTTTGACTTGAATCTTGATAGACAGGATTTTTTCAAATTCTATCCCATTGGCTGCCTCATCATTTGCGCCTTCCGTATCAATTGGTGCTGGGGATTCTGTGACTGCAAATAAGCAAATACAAATGACGGTGAAGACTACAAGAGTGTGAAACGCGTTCATATTCCGATCCCTTTGCTTGGAGTTCGAGAGCTATTTTCCAATCACTTTGACCAAGACTCATTTCGTGCTGAGACCATTGGACTGGCCCGAAAACTTGTTCTCGGCATCTGCNTCGGGCCGCGGCGGGTNACGTCGAGCGNNCGCCGCACGATGTCGCAGAAATCGAAACGTATTCGACTGAGCAACTGGCCGCAAGGCGGCCGGGCTAACTAGGGATGCTGGCTGCGTGCTGATGTACTTAGCNATCTGAAATTCGGATGACCACAACAAGCATGCCAAGTTGAAGGAAAACGCCACTCNTGCCAGCAGAAATGCGGCAACAAAGTTGCCGTTGATGAGTGAAACGGCTCTCAAAAAATAAAGCAACGATGCAGCCAAGTGCCACGATGCGAGTTGGTCGCGATTGTTAGAGACGCCAAAACCTCGCGCAACGTGAAGCCAAAAAGAAAGGCTCGCCAGTTGATGCTGACGAGCCTGTTTTAGTTTGAACCGGGTTGTCGTTCCGGCCCTAGTGGAGGCGGCGGGGATCGAACCCGCGTCCCGCGATGTTTCCATGAAAGCTTCTACGTGTGTAGTCGACTCTTTGGTGTTTCGCCCGAATGACCCCTGTCGACCAGGTTCATTTCGAACTAGACGAGAACAGGTTTTTAACTGAGAGCGTGCTCGACATGACTCTCAGCGATCCGGATTTGGCAACCGGTTTTTGGGATTCTCCGGCTAAAGCCCGCAACCGGGGTTGCCTATGCTAGGCAGCCAGTGAGAAGTTACCTTCTGCACATAAAAATTGTGATCAGCTTTTAACGTGGCCTGCTGATCAACCACGACACGCGACTCCCACTTCACGCCATCCGGTCGAATCCAACTTCGCCCCCAGATAGTCGCCCGGCAATGATACTCTGCCATCTCTGACTTTCATCGTCGCCGATATGAGACTTCTCCCCCATTCTAGGCGAGAATCCCATTTTTTTCAAAAGCTAAGGCGAGAGTAAATTGAAATAGAGGGCCGCTCCTACCGCCAAAGCTAGCGCCACTCGGTAGTATCCAAAGATCTGCATCCCATGCCGCTTCAGGTACTCCACCATCCATTTCACGGCGGCAACTGCCGAAATCCAGGCCGCCAACGACCCAATAATCATCGGCCACCAACCGTATGTCTCCAGCATCACCGGCCCAGCATCTTTGGCCTTATAGACCGTGGCCGCCAGCAAAGTGAGGACACCCAGCAGAAAACTAAACTCAACCGCTGCACTGAGGCTTAATCCAAACAGGACACCTCCCACGATCGTGACCAAACTTCGACTCGTCCCCGGCCACATCGCTACACACTGAATTGTCCCGATCGCCAACGCCATCTGCCAAGTCAATTCCTCCAGCGGCTTACCCTCCTGCTGTCCACCATGTCGCTTTCGCCACCAGGCAACAACCAGGATCGCCGCACCCCCAACAAACCAGGCCGTCACAATTGGCCATAACCCAAACAACTTGGCCTCGATCATGTCATCAAACAACAGCCCCAACACCACCGCGGGCATAAACGCCACGATGATATTCACCGCCAATCGAAACCCAGGATTGGGCGAGCGATCGCCGGATAACATCGAGAAAACACCGGCAANCATGCCACGGATCCGATGCCAATACAAACCAACCACAGCGATGATCGCACCTGCCTGGATACAGATCGCATAGGCGTCAGAGGCCTCTGTCTTTTCAATCCCGAGCATCCGCTGAGCAAGAATCAGATGGCCCGTCGAACTCACCGGAAGATACTCCGTTAGCCCCTCGACGATGCCCAACACAATGGCTTCCCACCAACTCATAAACTGCCCTTAGGTTCTCTAGCTTCAGGATGAGGAATGGCACAATCAGTTCAATCTTAGGTGACGATTTGCACCGTGGGTAATCCACACCTCGTAATATGTCTGATCGTTGTAATCGGTTCATCGGCCGACCATTCAATCTCCTCTAGGAACAAATGGATAACTTTGACATAATGCNTAAGTCACAAGCTTCTTGGAAAAATTGAGGTGAGTCGTGTTGGTAACTCGCCTCAGATCTGCCATCCATTGTCAACGAAAGAGGAACCCATTAATTGATGTACAAAAGTCTAAATGCTGAGTCTCTGGGGATCTCAGGCCGCCCAAACGAGTTGATTGAGCTAGCACTGACTTATAAATTCCGCGGTTTGGATTTGAATGCAGAAACCTGGTCACGCGGACGCGAACAGGCCGCAATGTTTCTCAAAAGTGCCAATATCCGAGTCGGTGGATTCGACCTGCCAGTACCACTTTCAGCAGAAGAGGCGGAATACAAGCAAGATCTGGCGGCTCTGAATGACGTCGCCGAAATCACCTCCTCCCTGGACTGCACAAACTGCACCGCCGTGATCGCACCTTATTGCGAGCANCGCGCCTACCATGAGGATTTCGAGTTCCATCGCGAACGTCTGACCGAGGTTGCCGAACAGCTCAAGCCTTTCGGAATTCGGCTCGGACTTGGCTTCCGAGCCCCGATTGCAAGTCGTGCCGCCTACGAGACCCAATTTATCTCGTCGTATCAAACGCTGATGGCACTCGTGCAAACTGTTGTGAGCGATAACATAGGTGTTTGCCTTGACGTCTGGCATTGGCATGTGAGTGGCGCATCCCTTGAAGAGATCAAGGGAATCGGCGTGGACCTGATCACCTCCGTGCGACTCGCGGACGCTCCCGCCGATATTTCCATGGATTCGATCACAGAGCGTCAGCGTCTCGTGCCGGGTTCAACGAATGTTGTTCCTAATGCTGGCGTCTTGGAGTGGTTGAACGAGATGGATTACTCGGGCCCCGTAAGTGCCTACTGTCACGGGGATCAGTTCACAAACACCAACCGCAACAAAACGGTCGCTGAGATTGCAAAAACGTTGGATGCGTTGATGAACCCAACCGAAGAAAAAGTTTCGGAAGATCTCGCGGTCGAAGAAGCTGTCGCATCGTAGGCAAATATTCGCCTCCGTCTTTGCAACGACAGGATTCATCATTAAGCCACGGCCATCACCTCGATGGCCGTGAGCGTTAATGGCAACNGCAATCGCTCAANGGTGCCCACTCGTCCNTAACTCATCTCTNCCGACNGCTGCGCGACTCATTNAACTCGTNCTCGCTAAAGTTTTTCTTCACGTCGCCAGTCCGCTGCAACCTTACCCTGATAGAAGGTCAGAGGCAAATAGAGGCACAACATGAACAAGCACCAATTCGCTGGAATTCCTCGCCGGTGCGCATCGATTAGATCCAACCAGACAACCCCGCCCGATTCAANCGGAGCGAATAAGAAGAACGCCAGACCCAAAGCATAAAGAGACGCGGTGGCGAGCGAAATGATACCGCCCATCCTCAGGCTGAAACCGGTGGGCAGCTGAATTAAATGGATCACGTAAGCGGATTGCAGCATCGCCAGAAACAGCAGCAGGTAAATCCAACGATCCCAACTTGTGGTCANCGGGTCTCCTGAATGCATCCATTCTCGAACCACGGGNGTCAGCGAAATGAGCATGGTTGAAAGGGACGCCAGAGCCAACCAAAAAACGATCTCGATTCGAACCAAACCAACTTCCGACAACATTTCTCGCCGAGCGGAACGTTGAGAAGGGTTTGCCACTGCACTTCTTCGAGATTCCGACGGAAGGGGAGGGGGTAGTGGCGGTGATGGTGGAGGAAGATTTTTACGTTTCATAGGACAACCGATATCACGTTTGGCTTTAGTGTTTCAATCATCCCGTGATCTGTCAAACAGGCAAATCAATACGGTACGCGCACAAAAAACGGACGAGCATCTGATCTCGTCCGTTTATAAATCTCACGACTGTNATGGGTGATCAGTCNGAATAGATATGCGTTCCCTCTTGCTTGATGACCGGTGACGACATGTCATCACTGGACAACTGCACTCGGAATCGGTGATCACCGGGCTGAGCGCCTTGGACCGTGATTCGGAAGACCGCTTCACCCTTGGGCGAAAGGCTTGTCATCGGATCAAACGAAATGAGCTGTCCCTGAATCTGCTCACTCGTCGGCCCACTAGCTGAAACAGGATTCATACCTTCCGGAGCCTGAGCAAGGATACGGACATTCGAGGCGGCCTTCGAACCTTGGTTCACAACCTTNATTTCGTAGGTCGTTCGTCCACCCACCTCAATCGGATCGACTTGATCAGCGACACCGAAGAAGAGAGCAGCAATTCCTTCGACAGCAATCGCATGACCGTCNCTCGACTCGAGTCCGGATTCGGCTTTGCCTTNAGCACGGATCTCATACTGTCCCATTTCAACCGGTTTTGCCGTGAACTGAGCCTTGCCCATCTCACCCGCTGGAAGCTGTTCCAAGCTCCAAATCACTGCGTGTCGACGTTGATCGTAGTGACCTGAGTTATTGGTGCTAACAAACTGCAAGCCCTTTGGCAGATTAGCAACCACTTCAACATCGTGTGCCGGAGCGGTTCCGGGATTCGCAACGGAGACTTCGAAAGTCGCTTGACGATCAAGGTATCGTTTCGACGGACCTTCAACATCGACGGTCAATTTAGGAGCGATCACAGCAAGTTCGACACTGCTGGTCGATTCAAGATCACCCTGGGCACGAGCGACGATCGTATTGACGACCGGGCCGGCTTGAGCCGCCTTCAAAGTCAACTCGAGATGTCGAGTCTGTCCTGGTTGGATCGTGCCAACTTCGTACTCAAGTTTGTTACCTGAGGAGTGCGAAAGACCCACCGGTACGTCTTCTTCCAAGACGACACCTGTGGCAACACCCGAACCGGGATTAGAAAGTTTGATCGAAAAACGAACAGCCTCACCGAGCAACGCTTCACGCGGGCCCGTCTGTTCAAGAACTAACTGAGGCTTCGTGACACGTGTTCGCGCCGTGGCTGAGGTTTGAAATGACACACTGGCAACACTTCCAACCTGTCCTTCTTCGGTCGGCGTTAATTCAATGGAGACAACGACATTCTCACCNGGTCGAATTGCACCGATTTNCCAGTAGACGGCGTCTTGACCGACAGCAGTCGCTTTGGGATTCGAATCGATGAACTCGGCTCCCACCGGGATTTCGTCTCGAACAACGACGTTTTCAGCCACACTCTGACCGGTATTTCGGACACGCAGCTCGAACTTGGTCGGCTGTCCCACTTGAACCTCATCCGGAGCAATCTTCTCCAGAGTCAGCTTCGGACTTTGCGGACCTTCCATCGTTTGTGGACCGGGCTTACCGGTTGGGCTATGCGAAAAGCGAGCTGCCACGTCGATACGAGCGTCATTGGCGGCATCGATCGTCGCAAAATCCTGTGCGGCACTGACGCCAACAGGATCGATCGCCTCAAGCGGTTCATCAATCGACGCACTGTATTCGAGTTCGGAGGATTGTGGGATGGTCGGAACTTCTGCCACACGAATCTGAGGCGGAATCGGATCCGCTTCGAGAACGNAGGGTGCATCATCAAACGGCACTAATGCCGCCGGTGCTTCCGCAACATCTTCGATGGGCTGTAAGTCGGCAGGTTGGTCGGACGGAGCAAATTCGTCCGTTCCCTGCTGATCATAGACAGCGCCAAATTCTTGCTGTTCGCTTACCGGATCAAATTCGTCGGCTGNAGCAAATTCCTGAGCTGCCGTACCCTGAGGATCAAATTCCTCATCGCTGTAGGCAACCGATGGCTCGTCTAACGAAGTCGGTTGAGGATCCGAAAATTCTTCTTCATAGGCCACGTCCTGACCATAAGGATCGCTGTCGACCGCCGGAAGGGTTGGCTCGGCGTAAGCTTCTGCCTCATCCGTCATGACGGCAGGCAGTTCGTCGGGAAGGGAATCAGCCGGCAGATCCGGATGCGCGGGAGTTACATCCCAGGCAATGGGTTCTTCCGCATAGGCTGGCATCGCGGCATCATCCGGCGGCAATGTTTCCTCGAAATTCACCAACGCCGTTCCCGAGTCGTTCGGCGTTTCCGCGACGGTCGCTTGTTTGATCGGAATCGGAGTTGGAGCACTCAATTCCACAGGAGNCGCATCNGCTTGCTCCGAAGAAGAATTAATCCCCTTCTGGGCCTGCGCAATGGCGATCGCTCCAAATATTGCGACGGCTGCAAGAACAAATAGTTTCATGTACACGCGTCTCACCGACTTTTTGATTTCTTTCATTTTGCCATCCACCATGGCTTTGCACCTTTGTTGAGATGTAGGTGTGCCCTATCGCGATGAGGACGGCACGTGATCTCCGGCCGCCACGAAATTAACTTGGGTGGAGGTAGGTACCAAAAGACGGAGGATTGCGAAATAGCAATCCGGGATCGATTTCGAAATCCATTCGTGCAGCGAGTATTTTTNACGTTCTGGACGGNGAATATCNCGCGATTGGAGGCTTCGCCAAACAGAATGCATGCACCTGGAACTGATAGCACNCCCAAGCAACTAAAATCGATACGACTGCGATGATTGGTCCTGAAGAAGGCAGTCAAATCGTAATGCCCACAGTTTCGTCCGACCCGTCGGTCCGCTCACACTACATATATNNTAGGGAGCAATGGTATTTCCCGAGAACCGCGTGGTTCTTCCATCCACCGCCAAATCTCAGACTGAGTAGTGGGTTTTATGGGACAGTTCTTCATTATTCGTGTGATCGGTTCGTTGCTGCTGTGCGGCGTCTCGTTGAANGTAGCAGTCTTGCTGGCAGCTCCGGTCTACTGGAAAAACCAGCCAGAATCGAAGCCATCAACCCCGTCCACCGAAACCCCGTTCACCGAAGATTCGGCGGAAACCCACGGTATCGAACCGGAAACCAACTCTAAATCGACAACCGAGGAACATCCTGCACCGGGCCACAATCGAGCTGACACAGGCCTTGAAAAGGAAGCTGTCGATCAAACGATGGTGTTTCTCGAAAATCAGGCGAANCAAGCCCTTCAAAACTTCGGCACTACTTTTGGCAAGACAGCCGATCCCGTCTCCCGNCAGATGAGTTCAATCGCCAGACGGCTAACCAAGAACAAATCAAGCATGGCCACGGTCGACCCCGCGATATCGAGCCGTAAAGATTCCAATTCGGAACTGCGGTCTGCAGAGAATCTGCGTGCCGCCGGAGAACGCACGGAACGGATCGTACTCGTCAATTCGAAGACGAACGATCTGCCCGTCTCCTTTCTTGCAAACGGTAACGTCCAAACCCTGGAACCTGGTGATGAGTACACCAAGATCAATGAGACAATCGTCATTCGTTATGATCGTGGTGGTCAGCTAGGGACGGCGGAGCAAATCCTTGAACCCGGACGTTACAGATTCGACGTCTCCAGCGAATCCGGCTGGAAACTCAACCCCGAATCATCTCGCTGAGACTCTTCTCACGGGTTTGTCAGTTAATGTGCTGTTTTTTCTCATCCGCTGACAACGATTATTGCTGCTGAAGATAGTCGATCAACCGTGAGGTACCGCGGTTTCCGACTGAGGGTCGCGATTCNAAGGCGACCGGAATAGGCGGTAGCAGCGAATCTTGTTGGGAGACATTGCCGCTGGCCGGAGACAGAGCAGAAACAGGCATCGGAGCGATGATCGACTCGTGCGTTGGAGTCGCCGAAAAGGTCGGGAGCCGATTCTTGGGAAGCTCGGGNACCGGAGGTACGTGGGGAACATCAGCGGGTTCCGGCGGAATGACCGGTGCAGCGGGATCGAGCGTTTCGTCTTCAAAGTCGGGAGGGATGGACTCTGGTGCCGAGATGCGCAGAGAGTTTTCGGGAGCGACCGGCGCCGGAGGAATGATCGGACTGGAGGGCGAAATTTCCGACGGGCTGGGTTGGGTTNGCGTTTGAACTGTGGTCGGTGCCGTCACTCGCCGTTCAGNNGGTACTTTGACAGCGGGCACGTATGGGTTGACGATCATGTTCGGATTGCCAACGACACCCTCTCCCTCGGTCGCTCGATGTANATGTATCGAAGGCGAAGAGGAATAGGCCTGAGGAACCGACCTGGGACAACAGCGTCCCGCCGAGCGGCAACTGGAGCGACGACGCGGTTTTCGTCGACCACAATAATCGTCCCACAGACTGATGGAGTAGTCGTACTCCGACAGGCCACCACCCTGAAATCGGGGTTCGCAGGACAGATCCGGCACGTATTCTGGTTGCGCGCCATTCCTAGGAGCAAAATGNAGTTGATCGACGACTGGGTTTTGCGCAAAGCCTGGTACCGCCAGTGCGATCACCATTGCGCATGCACCGATGAACGTTGCACGATCGGTTAACGTCAGACATCCTTCGGGCTGCAGACCATCCGTAGTCATCGCCGTATCTCCATGACACATCCGTTTGTCTCCGGCAATCGCAGCTGCCGGTCATCTCACATGNAATCGGATGATTCGTAGCGTGGCGCTCAATCGTTACCCATCACGAAGAGCATGCGGTACGATCCGAACCAACCTGTGAACAGTCAGATGTGGGTTCTCCGCTAAAGACCCACCCGATAGTAACCCTTGACTGATCTCCGCGACTCGGTTTTCGAGCCAAATGGAGACAATACGCGGTCATCGATTGTCGNACGTGTTTCGAGTACCGGAAGAAACCCAAGCAGTACAATCGCTACAGACAATCTGCCACTTGATAACTGACCAATAACAATCGTACGACGATTAAGTTGTGAAGGTCTTCAAAGAATGCGATGCAGAAGGCCCTGATCGTCTAACGAGTTTTCTTCTGACCGTTGGGCTGACTCTTGACCTTAACGAGTCGACTTGTGAGAGAAATAAACCTCCAGGTCGCATAGATGGCTACGGCCGTAGCGACGATCGCAGCGGTGTAGCCCCATTCATTCGTTCCCCGCNCCAGACTTACCAACGTCAGTGATGCCGAGACTGATCCCACCACGAGAACGATATAGGCAAACATCATTCGGTAGATACGCTGTATTTCGTGCGAGTCGAGCACTAGCCTAGTGGAAATATTGGCAGCCTCTCGCATCCGTTCCATATCTTGTGGTTGGATAGTCTGACGGTTCTGCCGTTCTTTAACGGCAGACGCGATGCCCAGTGAGTCCAACATTGCCCTCGGTTCGGAAGTCGGTGCGTCTGTGAGCAGAGAGGATCCAGGGGAATGGCTAGTTGATACGGTCTGTTCGTCGTCTGCTTTTAGGTCAATGGCTGATGCGTCTTCTTGAGCGGACTCCAGTGACTCACCTGCTTTTGCTCGTTGACGAGCAATGATCTGCTTGACGTATTCAATCGCCTCAGCGGTCGCATCAACATTTTCTTTTTCGCCCTCGGAAACGGACGCCGTTTCCCCGCGTTGATTGCTAGAAACCACCTTCGGGGGAAATCCTTCACCGACCGGTTTACTGAATTCTTTGGGTTCGTAATTGGTTTCTTCAGCGAGCTTGTTCATAACATTCATCAACTATCGAGGAGCAAAGTTTTCTATTTCCAGGTGTCGATCACGTTGATCATTTCCTGGAGCTGTTCGGCTTCCAATGAATCCGTCGGCTCAAATATGGGATCTTCAGCGACCGCAACTCGAGCCTCAAATAACCGCTGCGCTAAAAGATTGATCGTTGGCTGCAAGGGTTTCAATGTCGTCACTCGCTGCCGCTCAGATTGACTGAGTGCCTCGAAGTAAAGTTCCGAGAGGCGTCGTCCAGACAGCATACGATCAAAACGATCGACCAGCGGTCGAAGTCGTTCGACATCCCAAAGACCATTTTCCGACAATTCACTATCGATCTCGGCAAGTCGTAGATTCGAGGCACGAATACGCGCCGCTAAAACGGCCAAGTCAATCTGGCCAGTCCTCGATGCCACGGCCGATTCCATTCTTGAGATCGCTGCCTCAAGATCAATCGAAGCGGGTGGAAAAGGTTTCCGCAAGGTGGAAGCGTCACGAGGGGTCTCGTCTGCTAGTTCGACAGACCGTTCCGTCTCAAGCTGGGGAATCAATCCGATATCCGCTGGCTCATCTAAATTGGCAGGGCCCGGCACCTTGAGTAGCCCGGCATCCGCTTGGCGACCCAGGGTTGCATCTGGTTCTGGGAACGTCGACGTCGTGCGGCGGGAACGCTGCAATCGTTGTCGCGGGGGTGTCGCCTGGGGCGCAGCCTCACGAGGTGTGATCTGAATGATTTCGGTTGGGTTGGATTTCGGTTTTGACGCTTGCAACCGAACCGTTGGAGGAACGGTGCGGGGCCGGCTCGGCACAGGTACGTCTCGTGCAATCGTCGGTTCCGTACCAGGCTGAGGATCGAGAGTCGGCGGCTGCGGCGACACGATGGGCCCTGTCTCTCGTCGACGTCGATCAGATTTCAACTCGGTATCCGGCCGTTGAAAAATTTCTTGAGGCGTGGAATTCCGAGGTGGCTCTGGTTTCATCGGCTTCGGTGTTATGTCAGGCGATAGTTGAGGTGTTTCAAGCTGTGGCCTTTGAGTCACTTCGTCGGTTGGATCGAAGAGTGGCAAGGGGCTTTCGAGTCCTGCTTTCGTTGCGTCGGTTGCCTGTCGAAACCAATCGAGTAACTGCGACTGTTCGGTTTCTGGTTTTCCGCGTGTACTCCAGCCCTCAAGAACACGATCGCCAGCTTCTATACGTCGATCATATTCAGCACGGTTCGTATGGTACGACTGAAACACTTGCATTCGATAACGTCGTGCCGCGCGGGAAACGGATGTGTCTGATTCAGACGCAACCCCGATGGCGACGAGACAAGCTGTGGAAACCAGCAGAACCAGGGCTGAAATGA
This sequence comes from Planctomycetaceae bacterium, assembly GCA_002723275.1. Taxonomy (GTDB): domain Bacteria; phylum Planctomycetota; class Planctomycetia; order Pirellulales; family Pirellulaceae. Next base: position 354,614 of record PBNZ01000002.1, on the reverse strand, counting down.
GCACGAACGGCTGTTTCAGAATGCGGAGATATTTTTTAGGAGATCGGAGCATGCTTACCATCGACTTTGCCTGACCAGTTAAATTTTTCGGCAATAAATCGTACGTTGGCTCCGCGTCGGGTCAAACTCTCCCGCTCGACATCCATAAAAAAAACTCGCCACCGATGCACGCGTCAGGACGTCACGTGCGACCGGTGGCGAGCCACCCTATTACCGGCATAATCCTCGAATCAGCTACGAGGGATTGGCGCTGATTCCGGACCGGGTATCGAGATGACGGCGTTGGAGTCAGCATCCCTTACAGTCACCGAGCCTGGCACAATCTGGCGATCGACCACAACGGGCTGTGATCCATCCGGTGTCATCGGACTCATTCGATACCGCTGAGTACCCATCGGCACAGTTTGCATGTCGTCTGTAATGGTACTCCCATCAGGTATCACAACCGTTTCTGATTGCATATTCGAATTGCATCCCTTACATCCAGGACCCTGCATCGATTGGGACGATTGACCGAAACCTGGTGCGTACATCGGAACGTCCGCTTGAGCGCCGCAGCGAGCACCGCGTTTTCCAAATCCAAGTGATCCAAGTGATCCAAGTGATTGACAACCAGTCACACTCACCGTCGTGACTAGAACCATCGTTAGATATACGAGCCTCTTCATGACAAATTGTCCTCCGGGAAGGCAAGTAATTAACCGCGACAAGCCATTCAGCCACGAAACTCTACACCAGGACTTACGAGGTGCAAATGAAACAGTTGCTTTTTTTCAACAAGCGTGCGTTGCAAATGTTCAACAAAGACTTCATTCAACAGCGATTCAAAGCCGATAAAATGTTGTCGCACGCCATCGAGGCCTGCGCATCTACAAGGAAGTGTCGGGTACGCAGGAGGCGGTCCATTCTTTCGCCTATTGACGCATAATCGTCATTCCACTGCTAACCGTGAAGACTCTACAAACACTTCGAAATATCCTGATCTTCTGGAGTATCCTGGCTCTCAGCCCGGTGGTGGCTGACGATGCGCCGGTAACGTCATGCATTCGGGAAGCACTAGGTTGTCAAAAACCGGATATCTGGTTGATCAGCACGCGCCATTTATCTTGCCCCCGTGCAACATGTGAGCCCTCACGGGACCTGCGGTTCTATCGACTCGAAGGCGGCCAATGGCAACCGTCAATGGCTCAGGATTTTTATGGAACGTCGGACCCCGCGCAAATCACATGTTTCTACATCCATGGGAACCGTATTCGAAAAGATGAAGTTTTCCAAAGGGGCATGCGTGTTTACCAACGATTAAATCGTCCGGCAAATACCCGTTTCGTCATCTGGTCCTGGCCTAGCACTCCAATCCGTGGGCGAATCCGTGATGCCCGGACAAAGGCCGCACGAGCTGACGGTGAATCCTTCTATCTGGCTCACACGATGGGAGGCATGTCCGATTCCTCCACGGTCAGTTTGATCGGATATAGCTTCGGTGCACGAATCGTAACTGGCACCCTTCACCTGCTTGGCGGAGGCGCGCTGAAAGGCAACGTCCTCTCCGAAGAACGACGGCCAGAATTTCGGCCCCGAGCCGTGTTGTTGGCTCCAGCCGTTGCGCGCGGATGGCTACGTCCGGAAGGCATCCATGGGATGGCAACCTACGCCGTTGATCAGATCTATTCGACCTACAACACCAAAGATCCAGCGTTAAAACACTTCTATGTGATCAACAAGCAAACGAAGCCGACTGCCTTGGGTTTCTCTGGAATCTCCTCGAAAAGCCTTGGACCCAATCGCGACGTCATGCATCAACAGAACATCACACAATGGGTCGGTTGGAATCACACATTCGACCGGCATTTGGATGCGAACCCACTGATGGCGAAAGTGCGACGGTATGCCTTGTGGGATCCCACCCCTTGAAGTGCCGAACCCCAGCATGGGTGCAACTCGCAGAATCTCGTTTTCGCTCCGCGATCTCTCCGTTCCAAAGCCTTATCGAGCGACCGCTTTTCCGATAAGCTCTGTGCTACGGTAATCAGTCAAGGACCGCTTCTGCCCAACAGGGATTCCGAATGATCGCCTATCTGAATGGTCGCTATGTCGATGCAGCTGAGCTGCATATCTCGCCGGTGGATAGCGGCTTCATGCTCGGAATCACCATCGCGGAACAGCTGAGAACTCTGGGTGGGAAGGTGTTTCAGATCGATCAGCATCTGGATCGAATGCGAGGTGGTCTGGCCGAAATCGGACTGGCAGACCAAATCGCCACCGCCGAACTACCCGAAATCATCCACCGCATTGTCGACGAGAACTTCAAGCAACTGCCGACAGGGGGTGATTTGGGGATCACCGTATTCGCGACCCCCGGCATCTATCCAACCTACGCGCCGGATGAAGTCCCGACCCCAACACTCGCCGTACACAGCTATCCTCTGCCCTTCCAATTCTGGGCCAACAAATACGATACCGGTCAAAACGTCGTCGTCGTTAAGACTCAACAGATATCGCCTAAGAGCTGGCCGATGCATATCAAGTGCCGTAGCCGCATGCATTATTATCTGGCCGACCGCGAGGCCAAACAGATTGATCCTAAGGCAACAGCACTGCTGCTCGACGAAAATCGTTGCCTCTCAGAAACTCCAATCGCCAACATCGTGCTGCACCTGCCCGACGAGGGACTCGTGTCACCGGCCAAAGAAAGAATCTTACCGGGCGTAAGCTTACAGTTCCTCGATAGTTTGGCAGCCGAAATCATGACTCCCATTCACTTTCGCGATATCTCGGAAGCAGAGTTAGCAAGGGCTGACGAAATCATGCTTTCCAGCACACCCTACTGCCTGTTATCCGTGTCGTCGATCCAGAATGGTGGCTTTACGGTGGAGAAACCCGGCCCTCTTTACCAGAGATTGTGCCGGAGCTGGATTGATGCCGTGGGCTTCGACTTTATCGAACAAGCGAAACGTTTCGCCCCTTAACCAATCAATCGGAATCGGTTTTCGCCGCAACGTATTCCAAGGGGGTAATGACACCGTCGTTATTGTAATCCAAGTCGGTAAACTCTTGGACCTTACTCTTCGACCAAAAAGATGCGAACTCATCCATGGCGATCTGACCGTCACCGTTTTTGTCCGCTTTCAAAAAAGTTTCTCGCAAACCTCTCGGCATCGATTCGCTCAATCTCTCGGTCGGAGTTAAAAAACGATAACTCTGTTTCTCGTCTCTCCCAGACTTACGTCGCGTGCTGGAGCTACTCGATTCTCGTGACCGCGATCTCGAGAACCAACTGCCACGACTAGATGAACGCCTCGAGTAACTGCTCAGGCGAGCGGTCAATTCATCGACGGTCAGTTTGCCATCCTTGTTGACGTCCGACTCCCCGGGATTGCCCCGCATTTTGCTCCACTCTTCCTTGTCTAAAACGCCATTCTTGTTCTTGTCGAACTGCTTCATCAAGCTCCGAGCATAGGCACGGACTCGCGCCGTACGTCGGTCGTCATCTTTTTCCTTTTTGGAATCGTCCTTGGAGCTCTTACTGCTTTCTTTGCCCGCAGAGCTCGTTGCCGTGGGCGAGCCAGATGTACTACTCGCCTGAGTTCGACCAAAACCTCGAGAACGCGGCGCAGACTTTTCTGCACCCGCCTTCGACGAAGCTTCGGCGTCTTTTTTCTTATTTTTGGCCTCCTGCCTGAGCTGTTTCTTTAATGTATCAATCGGTATCGGACCGGAGGAATCAATGCCGGCGCGTTTCGCAATCTTTGCAACTTCCGGTCGCGACCGACGTGGTATTTCGCTCGATTCAAGCTGCCCATCACCGTTTTTGTCCATGGCCCGTAACAGTCGCAAAGCAGCATCCACCTCCGATTGCTGAGCGGAGACAGGAGCCGTGCTAAGGAGACATGTCAAGAAAAAGAGACAAGACAGTCCCAAGAAGAACGGTCGGAGTTGGGATTTTTGATTCATTGGACTATCGTTAGTGTTATGGCAACCCGATTCGAATTGCATTGTATCCGGGGCAACATGACCCGAGCAGGAAAAATTTTCGAGCGATAGCCCATTTTGACAACATTAATTTCGCCAAAAACCCATCTGATCTACAGAAATAAACCTTTCTCGGAAACCAACGAAACTCAACCGCTTTCCGTCGGGTTTAATCGGAGTAAAAGCGGTTTGCGCAGGCCATGCGTATCGGTCGACCCGCCTTGATGGTGCTGAGATAGCCCAGGCACCCCCCAGCCCATTGTCGTTCGATGAAGTCCGCAGCCTCGGATCCACAAGATTTGGCTGCCCGGTTGGGCGAGTAGATTTGCTGAGGAATTAGGCGTAAGTAAACCAGTAGACTGAAGATACCACGAGCAAGAGGATGGACATTCGCTGATGGAAGCCGGAGAAATTTTATTGCGGCGCGGCTTGTTGAATGATCAACAGCTGAATCTATCGCGCGACGCCCAAGCCAATGGGGCAAGCGTTGTCGATAAGGCCGTGGAATTGGGTTATGTCACGGAAGAGGACGCGCTACGAGCGTTGGGCTCAGAAGTCGGCATCGACTACATCGATATCAACGAAGCGGACATTGATCTGAGTCTTCTTAATCAGTTTCCACAGCGGCTGATTTATCGTGATTCTCTCTTTCCGATACGGCGTGAAAACGGCAGCCTGGTCGTTGCCACGAGCGATCCTTTCGACCTTTATCCACTCGACGAAGTGGGTGCGGCAACGGGTTTATCGATCGTCCCAGTCCTGGCCGCCCGTGGGGATCTCGCCAAACTGATCAAGAATCACCTGGGCGTCGGTAGCGAAACGATCGACGGGCTGATCAAACAGACGTCCGATGACCAGGTAGAACTTCTTGAAGAAATTGAAACGGATGGTTCCGAGCTATCAGAGATGGCCCAGGAGGCCTCGGTTGTTCGGCTCGTCAACGAGATTCTATTGGAAGCGATCGAGTCACGCGCAAGTGATGTACACATTGAATCTCAAGCAGCCGGTCTGGTCATCCGCTACCGCATCGATGGCCTATTGCACCCGCAACCGGTCCCTGGTGAGATCAATCGTTTCCAGGCGGCAATCATCAGCCGTTTGAAGATCATGGCAAAACTGAACATTGCCGAGAAACGGTTACCGCAAGACGGACGGATCAAGCTCAAAGTGTCAGGGCGTGAAATTGACGTTCGTGTTTCGGTGATTCCGATGATCCATGGTGAAGGCATCGTCTTGCGTATTCTCGACAAGGGAGCGATGTCTTTTGAATTACAAAAGTTGGGGATGTCTCCCGAGATCTACGAGACCTTCAATGAGTTGATCCGTCTCCCGCACGGGATCATTCTGGTGACCGGCCCCACCGGTTCCGGTAAGACGACGACGCTTTACAGCGGGTTACAAGAAATCCGATCTCCGTCGACCAAGATCATCACCACGGAAGATCCTGTCGAGTATCAACTGACCGGCATCAATCAAATCCAAGTTCATCCGCAGATTGGTTTGACGTTCGCTCAATCTTTGCGAGCGATTTTGCGACACGATCCGGACGTCGTCTTGATCGGAGAAATACGAGACTTGGAGACTGCCGAAAATGCCATCCAGGCTTCGCTCACCGGCCACCTTGTCTTTAGTACCCTGCACACCAACGACGCAGCTGGGTCGTACACCCGTCTGATTGACATGGGAGTTGAGCCCTTCTTGGTTGCCAGTACGGTCGAGGCAGTGATGGCTCAGCGATTAGTCCGTCTGTTGTGCAAGGAGTGTGCTGAAGCCTACGTGCCCACGGAGGACGAAGTGCCGACAGATTTCCCCTGGGACCAAATGCGTGAAAACGGCAACCAAGTGATGCGGAGCGTTGGTTGTCGCGAATGTCGCCAAGTGGGTTATCGTGGCCGAGCCGGCATTTATGAATTGTTACTGACAACCGAAAAAGTTCGCGACCTCGCACACGATCGGAACAGTTCTTGGGAAGTACGCAAGAGCGCGGTCGCCGACGGCATGGTCACGTTGCGTCAGGATGGATGGCGCAAAGTATTGGATGGAAAAACCTCAATCGACGAAGTGATTCGCGTGACGAAGAGCGATCGCGTCTAACCTCAACCTATCAATAAACAACTATGCCTGACTTCGCCTACATCGCCCGTGATGTGCAAGGAAAACGGGTTTCCGGAACCGTCTCGGCCAGCTCTGAACGAGAAGCTGTCGCCGTTTTGTCCGGTCAATCCCTCTTTCCCTTGCAGGTGCAGACCAGTCAGGCATTGCCGAGTTGGCGTCGCAAGAAACGAGTGGGTGGCCAGCAGCTGGCGACCCTTTATTCCCAACTATCGGCTCTACTCCGCAGTGGCGTGCCTTTACTGCGAGCTCTGGAAGTACTCAAAAATCAATCGTCCAACGTAAGGCTTCAAGAAGTTCTGGACGACGTACGAGATCGAGTTGAAGACGGGGCCAATCTGTCAGAAGCGATGAAGCAACATGAGTTGGTTTTTGGCGAACTGGCAGTGAGCATGGTTCGCGCCGGAAGCGAAGGTGGTTTTCTCGAAGACTCCCTTGCCCGCATCGCTCAATTCACCGAACAACAAGAAGACCTCAAGAGTCGTACGCTCGGTGCTCTCGCTTATCCTATTTTCCTGGCAGTTGTAGGAGCGGTCGTCGTCTTTGGTTTGTTGATCTTTTTCGTGCCCAACTTTGGGCAGATCTTCGAACAGATGCGAGACGAAGGTCAGCTTCCCGCGATCACCGAATGGTTGATGTGGACCAGCGAGACGCTGCAGAAGTACGGAATCTTTATCGCGTTAGCAATCTGCGCCGCCTTCATCTACGGTCGGAATCGGCTGGCGACGCCATCTGGTCGGCGTTGGGCAGACGGCTGGAAAATTCGCTTGCCGATCATGGGAAACATCTTTTTGAGTCTTGCGGTCGCACGTTTCTGTCGAGTCCTCGGCACACTGCTGCACAATGGCGTGCCGATTCTACGGTCTTTGGAAATCAGTCAGGATGCGGCTGGAAATCGAGTTCTTTCGGAAGCAGTTGAACAGGCTTCGGAAAACATCACTTCCGGTGATTCGCTGGCCACGCCGCTCTCGTCGTCCGGTCATTTCCCCAATACAGTTGTTGAAATGATTGCGGTGGCTGAGGAATCAAATACTCTCGATAGCGTACTCGTCGACATCGCGGACGGACTTGAAAAACAAACATCGCGACGACTCGACCTCGCCGTTCGACTTCTGGAACCGATCATGTTGTTGATCTTGGCCGGAATCGTGCTATTCGTCGTCATCGCATTACTGCTACCCATATTCAAAATGTCTTCCACCATCTAACAGATACACTTTAAGAACACACCGTTTATTCAGAATGGAGTAACCACAATGTTTCGTATGCAGCGCCGTCGACGCGGCGGCTTCACACTCATGGAAGTCCTACTCGTGCTTGTCATCCTCGTGATTCTCGGATCGATGGCTGGCATCTTCATCCGTAGCGCCAGAAAGAAGGCGAACATCGATGCAGCTCGATCACAAATCGGACTCTTCGAAAATGCCATCAGCCTGTACGAGCTGCACATGATGCAGTATCCGTCCAACAGCGAAGGACTACAGGCGCTCCTGTCACCGTCAAGTGACGCGGTGAATTGGGCAGGACCCTATCTCAATAAACCGGAAGTACCGCTGGATCCTTGGGGCAATCAGTATCAATACGAACTCCAAGACGCGGAAAATTATCGCATCTGGTCGTGGGGAGCCGACCGAGTTGATGGCACGGAAGATGACATTAGTAATCAAATGATTATGCAATAAGTGTGGCTTTGGCTTGAACGTGCACGGCTCATCCGTCCGAAAGCGATTGATTCAGCGACGAGTTGCTTTCACGCTGCTCGAGTTGATGTTGGTGATCGCGATCATGGTGGCCGCGGTAGCCATAGCCCTTCCCGTGATGCGCGGCGCCTTCGAGGATCAACGATTGCGGAAGGGCGCCGAAATCGTGCAAACCGAATTCGCACGCGCTCGTAATCAAGCGATCAAAACCGGCAAAGTCCAGGTGTTCCAACACGGTGTGTTCTCCGATCGGTTTGCGACCACCGAACAGTCCTCCCTCGAAGACGCTCTGCTGAGCTCAACCGCGGATGACAATTCAAGCCAGGCAGCCTACTCCCAGCCGGGTGCCGCACCGGGCCTGCCCATGCGGACACTGCCTGAAGGTGTGTACTTTGTCGGGGCTGACGTCCGGGTCGACCAACGAACTTCGGTTGAATTAAGTTCGTTCGAAATGAGCCCGGCGATGGAAGATGTCGGGTCGACAGCGGCTTCGCGTGAAGCCACGAGAGACGTGTCCTGGGGAATGCCGATTTTTTTCTTCCCCGACGGCACGACTTCAACGGCGACACTGACGGTCGCGAACGATCGACAACAGGCTATTGAGATCACGCTTCGCGGGCTGACAGGTCTGGCTCGGGTCGGCAACCCTCAGGTCATCGATGCGCTGAATGCAGCTGGCCGCAGCGCCGCAGCGAGGGCGAATCGATGACGAAAGCTTCTCAGTTCCGTCGAACGCAAGGGCTTTCTCTGGTCGAGGTCATCCTCGCCATGACCATCTTGGCAATGGCCATGGTGATGCTCTCTCAGCTGGTGAGACTCGGACTCCGAGCCGCTGGTGAAGCGCGGGATGTCACCCGAGGACAGCTGCTGGCCGAAAGTATCATGTCCGAAGTGGCCGCCGGCATCACACCGGCTGAATCCGTACAACAGGTTCCCGTCGAGCTGGAACCCGGATGGCTTGTATCCATCGAAGTCCAGACCACAATGCAGGATGGACTGCTACAAGTTGTGGTCGTGACGGAGCGCGATAGCGATTCCCAAAACAAAGCGCGATTCCAGTTATCACGATGGATGCGCGATCCGAGCCTTCCCTTGCCAACCGATGATGCCTCCCTGGAAGAAGAAGGGAATGCCAACGCCTTCCTCGACTCATCCTCTTCCACCCGTGGGTCGGAATTACAGGGAGGCACATCATGATGCTTCCGAACTTGCAACGTCACGGCTTTACGCTGTTGGAAGTGATTCTGGCAGTCTCGCTTACGGCCATCATTGCCACAATGATTGCAACCGCGATCGATTATCACCTTCGACAACTGACCGCACGTCGCACGCAAATCCGAGAGGCTCAGTTAGCGCGAGCCATACTCCGACAGATCGGAGACGATCTCCGGGGAGTCGTTGTTCACCGCCCCCCCATAAGCTCGTCACTGGAAGAGTTGAGTGAGAGCTTCGAAGGAGCTGAAGGTCTGATCTCGGGAGAACAGGATCTCACCGAATTCGAGGCAGGACAGGACGAAGCTGAACTGACAACCGACACAACAAGCGATCTCTCGACCGCTCCCATCGTCGCCACCACACCTGGTCTATTTGGCAATGAGTCCCAGTTGCAAATCGACGTCAGTCGAATCCCCCGCCCTGAAGAATACAGTCTGTTGGCGGAGTTTGGTGATCCGTCTCAAATGCGAATGCTCAGCGACGTGAAGACCGTAACCTATTTCATCCAGAGCGACCCGATGCAAATGGTCAACGCGGCACCGAATCCTGATGCTGCGAACCCGGAAGCGGCAACCGCCGGTCTCGGCCGACGAACGGTTGATCGTGCGACCAGTCGCTTTGCGAACGATAACGGCATCTTCGACCTGATGGATCAAAACGTAGAAATACTTGCCCCCGAAGTTACCGCGTTGCAGTTCGCCTACTTCGATGGAGTCGAGTGGTCAATGGAATGGGACTCAGAATTTCGGGGCGGTATTCCCGTCGCCGTGGAAATCTCGCTGGTGATTCTGCCGGAAGAGGAGCGACAGTTCGACACACGCGTGGAAATGGAATCGGCGATGAACAACGTCAGCACCGACCACATTTATCGATTGGTCGTTTATCTGCCGGGCTCGGATGCCGTAGAACTCGAGGAATTTGCCGCAGGTTTAACGGGAGATGTTGACATGGAGGCGAGTGGTCTATGAGCAAGTCGCCTCGTGAAGGACTGGCACTGCTCCTGGTGCTGATCGTCATCACCATGCTCTCGCTTTCCGCCTACACCTTCACCAGTCTGATGATGGCGGAAAACGAGAGTGCGGTGTTGCACGGACAACAACTTCAGGCACGCGCCGCCGTCGACTCGGGTGTTTCGCAAATCAGCTATTTCCTCGAACAGGAACCGCTCGTGCGGGAAGATCTGGGCGGCACTTACATCAACCCGGACCTATTCCAGGCCCAGCTGGTTATCGACCATCCTCAACCCCGAGGACGCGCTCGCTTTGCCGTGCTGGCGCCCGAGATGTCGGAAGATGGTTATTTTGGAGGCATGAGATTCGGCCTCGAAGATGAATCGGGACGACTGAACCTCAACTCGCTAAACATGGAGGTCCCCGATATCGTGGGCGACCCGGATGAAGTCACCGATGTTACCTCCGGATCCGCCATCGGTGACCTCGGCAGCTTGATCGGACAGGGTGGCGGCTCGGGAAGCGGTTCCGGCAGTGCTTCGAGCGACGAGGATGAAGATGCTGAGGAGGAGGACATTGAAGTCGACAAATCCGGTCGAACGATGCTGATGCAGCTGCCGGGCATGACGGTTGATACTGCCGATGCCATTCTGGATTGGCTCGATGAAGACGATGACCCACGTCAATATGGAGCCGAATACGACTACTACGGTGGACTCGCGGAACCCTATGCCCCCAAGAACGGGCCGCTGGAAAGCCTCGAGGAATTATTGCTCGTCCGAGGTGTAACGCCGGAATTATTGTTTGGTCGTGACACGAATCGCAACGGCATCATCGATCTTCACGAGCAGGAGATCATCATTCCCGAAGATCTGGGAGATGGCACCCTGGATCGCGGGTGGTCGGCTTATCTGACACTCTACAGCGCCGAAAAGAATACAACGCGCGACGGTTTCGCCCGCATCGATCTGAATGGTGATGACCTGGAACTTTTGTATGAAGAATTGTCAACGGTACTCGATCCTGGCTGGGCAACCTTCATCGTTGCCTATCGCCAATTCGGACCCTACAACTCGCCTGAGGATCAAGAAGGAGGAGGACGTAGCAGCAGCAGCGCGGAACGAGTTCCACCCGGTGACCAACCACTTGACTTTACGAGATCGGGACGAGTTCCCTTAACCCAGGTTCTGGATCTGGTTGGCGTGGATGTCCGTGCTCAACTCGATGGCGGCGAAGATCCAGTCATTCTCGAATGTCCGTTTCCCAATGAACCCCTGCTGATGGGCAGCTACATGCCACGTCTGATGGAGTATTGCACCGTGGTCCCAGATCCGATCATACCGGCACGGATCAACATCAATCGGGCCCCCTACACGGTGCTGATGACGATTCCCGGCATGACGACGGAAATGGCAGATTCAATCATCAACGGCCGAGATGTAGCGGACATTGAATTTGATGAAGAATTTCAAAATGAGACGTGGCTGCTCTCCCGGGCCATTCTGACACTCGAGGAAATGCGGGAAATGATGCCTTATATGACGGCTCGAGGGGACGTGTTTCGAAGTCAAATCGTCGGATATTTTGACGAAGGCGAGATAGCCGCCCGTTCAGAAGTCATCTTTGATGCTACCTCTGCCGCACCCCGCATATTATTCTGGAGAGATATCAGCCACCTTGGTCGCGGATATCCCACAGAGCTCCTTGGCGTAGATTTGACTGATTCCACTGAAGATTAGACCTCCGAGGAAAATCCAACATGCCTAAGTACGTCGCACTCGACTGGGATGACCAGCAGGTTCGCGCCGTCTTCGCAAACGTTCAAGGTGATACGGTATTGGTTGACGACGCAGTCGTGCTGGCCTTGGACGGTTCGGGGAATGACAGTCCGACACAGGTCATGGAGACATTGCAGCAATCCGTCAACGATCATCGTTATCGCTCGGCGGAAGCGATCGTCACGATACGCCGCGCCGACGTCGAATTGCGTCTGTTGTCTTTACCTGAAGTTCCTGCGGACGAGCTTCCGGACATCGTACGGTTTCAGGCCTTGCGCGACTTCTCCGAAATCTCGGAAGACTGGCCGATCGACTATCTCCACATCAGCAGCACTCCAGGCGAAATGACGGTCCTGGCGGCAACCGTTTCAACGTCACGGCTCAATCAATTTCGGAAAGTATTAGATTCCGCTGAGCTCAAACCCCACTCAATCGTCTTGCGACCTTGCGCTGCAGGATCGCTCGTGAAACACCAGACTAATCTCACTCAGAGCTCCGTCCAACTGATGGTGGATGAGTTTGGATCGGGCATCGAGTTGACGGTTCTGCGAGATCACAAAGCAACATTCATCCGGACTGTTCAGCGCCCGACGGGCTCGAACCGCATCAATCATCTCGCCGGCGAGATTCGTCGCACCATGGTTGCCGCCCAAAACCAATTGGGAGGTGATCAAGTTCAACAGGTCATTCTGTTTGGCTCCGGCGAAGAACATCAAGTCGCCTGCAAAGAGCTGCAGGAACGACTGGAGATGACCGTCACGGGCATTGATCCCTTTCAGGGTCTGCAACTCGGCAAAGAACTGAAGAAAGGTCTGCCAGACGATTCCGGTCGCTTCGCCGCTACCTTGGGATTGCTCGTGAATCAGAGCGACCCTTCAGCAGATCTGTTGGACTTCCTCAACCCACGGAAGATCGAAGAGCCCAAATCAAAGCGGCCGATGGCGATCGCGGCACTCTGCAGCCTGGCGGCGGTATTGCTTTTGAGCGGAGGTGGATTCTGGTGGTACCTGTACAGCATGGACCAACAGATCTTGACGCTCCAACAAGACTCTCAAAACCTGCGGAAGAATGTGGAATCCGCACAAACCCGCATCGACGATTATGAGGGCGTCAACCGTTGGCTCCAAGAAGAGACCAATTGGTTGGAACAGATGAAACAGATTTCATCGACATTACCACCACCCGACAAAACGAAGATTCGCGAGTTTCGCGGATATATCTCGTCGTCGGGTAACGGCACCATGATTTTGGAAGGAGTCGTCGATAATCAGAGCTCTATTTCCGCAATTGAACGGAAATTACAGGAGGAAGGATATCGCGTTCGAGGGGAGGGCGGTGTCAATGAGCAGCAGGATGAAGAGTATCCCTGGCGTTTTCGCGAAACGATCACCGTCGAAAAACCTGGCAAACAAAACAAGAAGAATAACGATCGTCCTCCCAGCACCCGCACCACCAGCCTCACGAATTCTGAAGCGGAGGCACAGTAACCATGAATTCTCGCGAACGACTATTGCTTATCACCGTTGTCCTGCTCGGCGTAGGAATGGTTGCGATCTATGCTTACACCAGTATGACCGCGGCGGTCGCCAATCGAACTGCGCAGATTGCAGCAATCGAAAACCAGATCAACCAGCAAAAGATCACCGTTCGCCGAGGCGGGATGGCCGCCCGGAATTTAAAGTCTCTCCAAGAGCGTTCCTTGCCGGCGAATCGAGGCATGGCACAAACCATCTACAGTGAATGGTTGTTGAACCTGGTTGATGAGAAAGTCGGGCTGAAGGACTGTTCCGTGATTCCCAAGAAAGGAAGCGGTGGCAACCAATTCTATTCACAACTCCGCTTTCAAGTGGATGGCGAGGCTACCCTGGAACAAGTCGTCGCCTTCCTCCATGGATTCTACTCCTCCAATGACCTTCATCAGATCAAGAACTTAAGACTGAAACCAATCGCAAGCTCGGACAATCGATTGCTCGATTTTTCCGCGGATGTAGAAGCGATTATTCTGCCGGGAAATCAGCGTGCGACCGTTGGCAATCTGGCCTCCAATCGTTTTGGCGACCTGACACTCGACGATTTCCAGACGGTGATTCTGAGCCGTAATGTCTTCGCTCCAGCCAACAAAGCGCCCAGCATTTCTTCCATTTCAAACAAGACGACTAATCGCGATGAACGCTTCACGTTCACCGTGAAGGCTCGAGATGCTGATGAACTAGACAACCTGACGTTTCGGCTCGAAGGGGATGCACCGAAAGGCATGGAAATCGATGAGGAAGACGGAACGCTCCTATGGAGACCGGAAGAGAATGGCGAATTCCAAGTTCGTGTCGCCGTCACCGATGACGGAACACCCTCGTTGTCTGATAGCGTCGACTTCAAGGTCACGGTGAAAGACCCGCCACCACCGCCCGTCGAAGACGAAGAACCAGAACCGCCACGCCCAAGATTCGATGAGGCCGAACACGCCTATGTCATCGGCACCGTATCCAAGGGTACTGACCAGACAATCTGGCTCAAGATTCGCACGACGGGTAAACTCCTGCGACTGTCCGTTGGTGATCCGATCAACGTGGGTACGGTCGAAGGCGTGATCGACAGCATCGGCGATAAGGACGTCGTCATCCTTACCGATGAAGGAATGCTCCGAGTCCAGGTCGGTCAGAGCCTGGTAGCAAGTTAGTGAGCTAGCTGCATTCATTCTGTCAGCATTCCCGGTAATTTTTCCGGATTTGTTGCATTGCTTCTCCGCCTTTTTCTTGCGCGGTTACGTCGACTATGACGATTATGTGGGTGATACGCCCCCGGTCTGTCTGGGGGCGAATGGAAGTCTGCTGCTGCCCGCGCGAGTCAAGCTTCCACCCAACGTAAGTCCACACACTGTCGAAATAGAGTCTTTTTGAACACGATCGCAGTGAGTGCGAATCACGAGGTAGCCATGACGGCAAGAAATAATGACACCCGCAGCAAGAGTTCGCGTTCATTACCATGGTTCTTCGGAAACCAGGTCCTGAAATCGTGCTCGCGTATTGGACTCGCATTGGTATTGCTGGTGCTTTGTACCAACGCATTGACCGCGCAAAACGCACCGGAGACTTCCTTTCGTGCCTATCCCGTCTACGATGAACCCGTCGCCGAAGCCGCCAATCGATTGCGGCGAACATTCCAACAGCAGAACGCAGAGGCAGACGTGGTTGTTGATGCTGCTGGTCGCCGCCTGCTGGTCAACGGTTCTAACGCCTCCCATCGAATCGCTTTGGAATACAGCGATTCGTTGAATCCGGCTGTTCGCTCCAAACCGATCAACGCACCGACTCTATCCAGTTCGGAATTGAGAGCGTACCCTGTGCCGGGCAACGAGCTTGCGGACCTCGTCACAGAATTGCGACAACGTTATGCCAGCCAACCCGAAGTTCGGATTGGACTCGATCAACGCAACAATCAAGTTCTTGTCCACGCGCCATCCACGACTCATCGAGAAATCAACCGCTCACTGAGGCAGGATCAAACCCCCGCGCCGGTCCGCTCCAACTCGCCAGGCACATCGTCGACTGGTCCAGCGCTGGCCATCCACCCGGCCGGCAACGCAGCTGGCTCACGTTTACGGAATATCACCTGGCAACAGCTGATGGCAACCCTGGAGGATATGACGCCAAACAAGCTCGCTCTAACCCAGTCGAGTAACAGTCGGGATTTAGAAGTTACGCTTCCGTCCAAATTGGGTCAAACGCGCCTTCGCTTGAATCCCTCGACAGGCGATTATCAGCTTGATGGCGAAGATGAATTAGTACGGAGCTGGGCGCGAGCCATCGTCGCGATCGACCAACCGAATGACGACCTGGAAACGACACAGATTCTTCCGATTCGGGACAAGGCGGCAGCCACGACCGTCACCCGCGCCATTGGCATCTTGCAAAACGCGCGACAGAAAGCTCTTGCTGCCAAAGTGCGTTGGGGTGCAGATCTGGTGGGAATCGAAACCCAAGATTCTAAAGACAAGGAAGGTTTTGCCGAACTGCGTGAAGCCGACATTGTCGCTCAGAACGACGCAGCACCTCCGAACGAAGCTCAGCCAGCCGGTGAGGGCGGGGACGTCACCACGATCCAGTTACCGGAAGGGCAGGTAGGTGTGGACGGTGCCATGATCGGCCCCGTGCAAATCGAATTCGTCGAGGGTTTGGATTCGATCATCATTCGCGGTCGCCGTCCGGATGTCGAGCGAGTGATGAAAATTATCGACGACATCGAACGACTCAGCATTGTGACCGAACCAACGATTGAATTGATTCCATTGAAGCACGTCAACAGCGTGTCGATGGCCGAACTCGTCACCCAATTGAACACACAAGCGTTGGCGGCACGACGCGGCACGGTAAGCATCACACCGCTGGTAAAACCGAACGCGTTGTTGTTGATCGGTCGAGAGGAAGGCGTTCAAGCCACTGTCGAACTCATCGAACGACTCGATCAACCCGTCGCACCCGCATCGCAATTCAAGATCTTTTCGTTGTCGCACATGTCCGCGACAGACGCTCAACAGACGATCGAAACATTCTTTGAAGAACGCGGTGGATTGGGACCCTTGATTCAGGTACAGGCCGATTACCGGACGAACTCGCTAATCGTTTATGCCAGTCCCAGAGATATGCAGGAGGTGGGACATCTGATCAAGAAGATCGATGTCAATGCGAGCAAAACCGTGGACGAAGTGCGTGTCTTCAAGCTCAAGAATGCACTTGCGGATGAACTCGCGCCGGTCCTTCAGGCAATCCTTCGAGGTGAAGACACGTCGCTTGGCCGAGGAGGTGGTTTCGGGCAGGGCGGAGGTCAATTCCAAGGCGGACAACAGGGCGGGTTCGGACAAAACCAGAACAGTCGTGGACTGCTAACCACGCCACGTTCGTCGATGTTGACGTTAACCATCGACGAAGACGGCAATCGCGAGCTGAAGTCTGGCATTCTCACCAACGTGCTCGTCGCAGCCGATGAACGAGCGAACTCTTTGGTGGTCACAGCACCTGCGGATAGCATGGATCTGATCGCGGCTCTGGTAAAACAGCTTGACGATCTACCAACCTCCGAAGCTCAAATCAAGGTCTTTACGATTATCAATGGTGACGCGGCCGCACTGGCCGAAACGTTGGCAGAGTTGTTTGGGGAAACCCAGCAAGATGGACCAACGCTTCAATCAGCTACGGGCGCTGGTGAATCGAGTCTTGTTCCGCTTAGGTTCTCAGTAGACCTGCGGACCAACAGTATTATTGCGACGGGATCGTCCGCTGATCTGGGCGTCGTCGAAGCCATTTTGTTGCGACTCGACGAAGATGACATCTCGCAACGTCGCAGTCGCGTCTACCGTTTGATGAACGCTCCAGCTCTTGATGTCGCTACGGCCATTAACGAGTTCTTACGGAGCGAGCGGGACATTGCTCTGGTCGCACCCGATTCAATCAGCCCCTTCGAGCAGATCGAGCGGGAAGTGGTCGTTGTCCCCGAAGTTGTCAGCAACAGCTTGATCATCAGCTCCACGCCACGATATTTCGACGCCATCGAAAAGATCGTCAAGGAGCTTGATGAGCGGCCGCCCATGGTGATGATCCAGGTCCTGATTGCTGAAGTCGCCTTGGGGAACGTCGAAGAATTTGGCGTTGAACTTGGCCTTCAAGATTCCTTGCTCTTTGATCGCAGTGCCGCCATCGATGCCGTAATCAACGGTGGCGATGAATTGGCATTTGAGTCTGGAGTGTTGGATCCAGGATTCAATTTCAACAACCAACCGCTAGGAAATAGCGTAAGTCCCTTCTCACTCAGGACTCGAGAAAACGTTGCTGGACAAGCCTTAACTGCTTTCGGCCTCAATCGCATTAGTAGCGATTTGGGCTACGGTGGGCTCGTGCTCTCGGCAAGCAGCGAATCGGTGAATTTACTGATTCGAGCCTTAAGGGAATCACGACGACTCGACATCCTCAGTCGACCTCAGGTTATGACACTCAACAACCAACCTGCATTTGTTCTGGTTGGACAACGAGTGCCTTACGTGACCAGCATCAACCAAGGTCAGACGGGCGTCACATCCACTCCCGTTGAGTTTCAGAATGTTGGATTGGTGTTAGGAGTTACGCCGCGAATCAGTCCGGACGGTCTCGTCGTGATGGAGATCGATGCGGAAAAATCGAAATTATCTGAGAACACCGTCACCGTCGGAATCTCCGAAAACGGACAGCCGGTGGAACAGAATCCGATCGATACCACCACGCTGCAAACGACGGTGAGTGCACGCAGTGGACAAACCGTCATTCTGGGCGGGCTCATCACCAAAGACAAAAACTCGCAATCCAGACGAGTGCCTTACTTGGCGGACATCCCGGTCATGGGTGACCTGTTTCGATACGACAAGGTCGTCGAAGCGCGAAGTGAGTTGCTGATCATCATGACGCCGCACATCGTCCGCAAAGAAAACGACCTGGAAGAATTGAACCAAATCGAATCCGAGCGAATGAGTTGGTGCCTGGCAGATGTCATCGACATCCATGGAAATGATCCATCGCTTACAAGTGGCGGCATCGGCGGCAACGACGCTTACACCGAAATCATCTACCCTGACTTGAACCCGACGGCCGTCCCACCGGCATCGGATGTCGAACAAGTTCCGACTCCATTCGACGAACGCTCGTTTGAGAATGTGCCCGTCGAACCACCCGTTCCCAATGGTGAACCGACGTCGAGTATTCCTTCGAATACAAAAACCTTCACACAACGACTGGGCGATGTGTTCAGCCCGATCAAATCAAAGGACGAACCGATTGACGCATCGGATGTGGCCGAAGCGGAATTCAATCCCTTATTGGCATCAGAACGGGAACAAGAATACCAAACCTTCGATGCAGGAAGCCCCTCTCCGTCACTCGCGCCCAGCAGCGACGACATGCCTGTGTTGCAAGCTGCCGGACCTGAACCGATGAAAACATCGACCTGGAATAAAATTCGGAAGAGCTTTTCGATCAAGCGATAAGGTACGTAAAGATGCGACAATTCGATTTCAAAACGCAGTGGTGTTGCCTTATCTTTTCGATGATCTGTTGCGGCCTGGTCGCAAATCTCGGCTGCCAGACGACGTCGACCACGGCGTCGGGCGACAATCATCCTAAATGGCTCCCCAAAAAGAAGCCGGATCCAATCGAGGAAGCTCGATTACGACCGACCAAGATGGTGGCGATCTGGAGCGAATCTGTTGTGTTTAGCTCCACCAAAAAACCGACTCGAGGTCTCGGTGGTCGTATCTATTTCTACAACGAACGACATCAAACGATTCCAGCAGAAGGCGAATTGATCGTCTATGCGTTTGACGACAACCAAGAAAATGAAGATGCGGCAAAACGAAAATACATCTTCTCACCGGAACAATTCGCCGGACATTTTAGCCAGTCTGACTTTGGACCCTCCTATAGCGTCTGGATCCCATGGGATGACGTCGGAAACGCACAACAACCGATCAGTGTCGTTCCCATGTTCAAAACCAAAAAGGGACAAATGCTAGTCGGAGATTACGCGCGAAACTTGCTCAACGGCAAAAAGAAAACGGACGAGCAACTCGTCGAGGAAGAATCCGGTTCGGAAATTCGACGAGTGGGCTTCCAAGAGAATGAAAAAAAGGACTCGGATACAACGTTGAATATCCGTACAAGCACCATCGATCTACCGGCTACGATGCGACATCGTGTAATGTCTTCGAAAGATCTTTCCGCCGGACAACGATACCGCCAGACTACCGCCGCTGATCGGATGGAGAGACTCCGTCAGTTGCAGAGTCGTCCACTTCCAACAGGTTCTCAACCTGAGAGACTCCTGGAGAGAGTCGAACAAGTCGGGCGGCCAATTCACGGTCGGCCTCGCTGGCAACAGTACCCGTCAAACGCGCCGTCTGATTCTCAAGCGTCATCTCAATCTGGCCAAGTCGGCCCAGCGCACTCGAATTAAGCAGCTTACGATTCTTGGCCTCAATGATCGACGGCTGTGGACGTGAATAGCGAAAGCCAATGCTAAGCTGGGTTCGAACATTGACCCTTCGCTGAGAATTGTCGTTCAAATCACGCCCATCGCGTTGGGGGGCAATGCGCTGACCGATGCCAGTGTTGAATCCGTTTAAGGCAGCACCGGTAAGAGCACCGACAAACGCGTCCTGAGCTCCATTGCCGACAAATTGGCTCGCCTGACGATTGCCACGGACGAATCGCTCGCTTCCATCAAGGCCGCTGCCTTCACCCGCACTCCCCACAAGCTGGTCGATGCGCGAACCGGCCGAGGTCCCTTCAAGAGCACCGCGACCCTGGCCACTGCCAAAGGCACTTCCACCCTGTGAGTTGATGGAACCACCTACACTTCGGCTGCCAAAAACACCGGTGGACGTTGAACCACGCTGGGCCCAAACATCGCCAACCCATGCTCCTACCAACAACAAAGCAACACCACCCATTATTCCGAAGCGCATCATTCTCAGATCCTCTTTGCGGGCAGTAAGTGACAACGGCATGAAACATCCCATGAAAAAAATCGTCCAGCAACAGCGGTTGGACCGCCGGAAAACAATGCTAGCAGAGCATTTATCGGACAAAACCCATCGAACAAACGTCAACTTCAATATAATCTTACAATCCGCGAATAGGCTATCGGTTTCGTAAGAAAAGGAATCACGAAACCTTGGGACTCGACGGAGAGTACTATACCGTGAGATCAGCAGTCGGGAATGACCGAGAAATTCAGGCCCGATTGGTTCCGATCCAGATTCCACATCCTCGGGAAGAAGGGATTATTTTCCTTGGCTACCAGGATTCAGCAGAGGATTCAGAAAACCATGAAATCATTTCGTATTTCCACAGCGATCTGCATCGTTTGGATCGGATTCATTCACTCCTCGGCCTTCGCGGAACGTCCGTCGGCTCCGGAAATTTTTCCCAGCACGACCTACGCCATGTTCCACATCCCTGACATTCAAGAGCTGGGCGAACGAATGCAAGGTTCGGCATTGTTCGCGATGTTTTCGGATGATGAAGTGCGGCCTGTCATTGAGCAGCTGTATGGTTCGGTATCGCCATCGATGGAGGCGGTAGAAGAACAAGTAGGAATCAAGATTGAAGAGCTTCTGGATTTACCCCTCGGTGAAATGGCATTGGGTGTGGTAGGAATGCCAGGACAACCTCCGGCTCTCGTGATCTTGATTGAGTCCGCCGACAATCGTGTGATGAACGACCTCGTGGATCGTGGTCGCACGATGATGGTCGAAGCGGGCTTCGAAGAATCCACAGAGACGATGAACGGTTCAGAAGTCCTGATGCTGACAAGGACGGACGGCGAGGTTCGCGAGATGAGCCAATTGCAGGTCGATGAAACATTGATATTTGCGACGAACAAGAATGTGATGAACGCGATTACCGCTGCGCTCGCAGGCGATGAGGAGCAAGAGACCTTAAGTACAGTCGACGCGTACAACACAATTTTAACTCGATGTCAAAGCCAAAACAAAGCAATGGTTTCGGCGTATATGGATCCTATCGGGTTGATTCGCTCGGCCACTCAAGGAAACGTTGCAGCAGTCACCGGCTTGGCGATCTTGCCCGTGATCGGCCTCGACGGACTCTTGGGAATTGGTGGTACGATGCAATTGCCAGAAGGCGATTTTGATACCGTGCTTCATGGCCATCTTCTACTCGACCAGCCGCGCAGCGGTGTGATTGAGATGATGGCCTTCAAGAACGGTGAGACGACACCTGAAACATGGGTACCTGCCGACGTCGCGAACTACACAACCTTCAACTTCGGAGTGATCGATGCTTACACGGTCCTGCGCGAGCTTGTTGACAGTTTTCAAGGCGAAAATGCCTTCGAGAACTTTGTTGACGGACGAATCACAGAAGAACTTGGCATCAATTTGACGGATGACTTGATACCGGCAATGGCCGGTCGTTTTACGCTGACCACCTGGTACGAAAAGCCTGCTTCACTGACAAGCCAAGCTAACGCATTGGGAATTGAGTTGAAAGATGTCGCGGAATTCCAAGTAACATTAGACAAGATCTTCGACAATTTCAGCGACCGGATCGAAGAACGCCCCTTCGGCGGCACGACCATCTACGAGTTCAAGCCCGACTCGAACGATTTCGGAGATGACGACCAACGCTTCGCGAGGGACGATTCGGATGAAGAAGACTTTCGCGAAGCGCGGCGACGTCAACAGCGCGAACGCCCCGCAGCAGTGGCCATCGTCGGCGATTATCTGATTCTCTGCAACAAGGGTGTATTCATCGAACAGGCCATCCTGACCAATCAAGACCAGGTTGGCCGCCTTGCCGACGAATTGGATTTCAAACTGATTGCGAATCGTATCCAACGCCAGCCGGGAGCCAATGAGGCATGCGTGATTTCATTCGAACGTCCCGACGAAGGACTCCGGTACGCCTATGATCTTCTGCTATCCGATGAAGTTCGGGAGGGGATCGCAGGCCTGGCTGAAGAGAACCCGTTCTTTGAAACGCTCAATCAAAACCTGAGCGAAAATCGGATTCCTCCATTCGAAGTCATGGCCAAGTATTTGGCACCTGGCGGTACCGCCGTGACCAATGAGGAGAGTGGTTTTCATTTTGTTGCCTTCACGTTGAAGCGGCAGGGGAATTCAGAGTAACCCGCTCTCGGTGCGGCTCGAACGGATCGACTGACCACTATCACTGACAGCGATCCCATTTCGCGTGGGAATGCTGCCGTTATCACCGTAGAGCTCTCATAATCGGTATAGATCACCCGCTTTCCTCAACGGGATGCTGCCACCAAACCGCCTATCTTGAGCTGCTAGTGGACCCGGGACGGGGTGCCCGGTATTCTGAAGGAAGAGTCGCTGATGCAAGATTCCGCTCAGCGAGTTTTCCTTTCTTGTCGGATAGGTCGAGGTGCAAATATGGATTCTGGACGCCCAACGGCAGCGATTGATTGGCCCAGTCGGACAATTGCCATTCTCAGTCTCTTCATTGCCATTGGTGCCGGCGGATACGCGATCCTGGAGGATCCGAACGAGAACGACGTCACTCAAGACAAATTGATCGACGAGTTCAAAACTGCTTTACAGACCGAGTCGGACACCTTTTCGAAGCAGCGACAGGCGTTGCAAAATGAATTTCAGAGTTCACTTCGCTCTAACGACCAACGGATGACAGACTGGAACGGTCAGATCGTTAACGCGCTGAACGGGTTCGAAGCCGATGCTCAGCAATTGGTCGATCAACTTGCTGAGGCAGAGAAGCGGGCAATTCAAGACCGCACCACCGCCTTTCGGCAGGAAATCGCGACCCTGCGACAACTTTCGACCTCCCAGCCCGACCCGAAGGGCAACATCATCACGAATGAGAGCACCGCTCAGGACATAAACGCCGCCGCCACGATCGACAATCCGAACCGTGAAATATTGGCAACCTCTGCCAACTTGATCCTGGCCGAATCGGTCATGCGACCAGCCAGTGGCGACTACACGCTGATTCACGTCGAAAACAACGGCAAAGAAGAGGCGGTTATTCATCGGCTTCAATTTCGACCGGTTGCCGATTTTCGCGTGGAATCCTCCGACACAATCAATGATGCCGGAACCGATAGCATCACCACCATTGCCTACTCACAGGCCGACAATACCTCGACCAAGCCTGGACATCATGGCATTTATGACCGAAAGCTCACCGAACCCATTCGCGTTCCAGCCGGTGAAGCCATCACATTTCGAGTGGTCATCCAGAATGTCAATTACGTGGGCTGGGGTTTCACCGGCAATTTAATGCTGGAATACAACTCTGATAATCCGCTTGTTGTTGACACTGCACGAATCCGATTTCGCTCGGTCGACGCGAAAGTCAAACAAGAGGATTTGCTTGACGAATCCACCTAGAGGCATCGGCAACGTCATCTGAGCGTCGCCATAAATCTCTGAAATCGGGCATCGAACATCTGCAGGTCATTCCCAAACACCTGTTGAAAATCGGCCAACCGTTCCTTCAGAGGGTATTTTAAGAAGGCCTTTCGGCGACGTATTCGTCGCAAGAATTCCGCAAACTTGACCGGCTCTTTTTCGGTCAGGTAGAAGGTCAATGCCCAGGCGTGTGCGTACGCCAATTTCGGCTGTTGATCGAAGAGTCCGTTTGAGAGGATCTGTTGCTGTAGAATCTGCAACGATGCGGATTGGGTGACCGTCTCACGATAATTCTCTAACTGCTTCCGATTAATGCGATCACCCAAAGATTTAAACCACCGCGAATTCCAAACGCCTTTGGCCTCGAACATCGTCCCGATCCCCTCGACAATCCAGATCGGGTCGTCTCCATAGCGACGATGAATGCCAATGTTGAATGCGGTTTGGTGAGCCGCTTCGTGGATCACAGTGCTCTCGTTGAGATGCCAACCAGAATTCTGATTTTGGCCACCGGTAACGTCATACAGATGAACACGATTTGAGGTTTGATCGTAGTAGCCTAACGAGTCCAAACCTATTTTGACCTTCTGATCTCGCAGATATTTCTGGTAGATCATTTGTGTGGGAAAGACGATGGCGATGAAGGGAAATTCGGGAGGCCGCGTGGAAAATCCTCGGACGCTAAAATAGTGCAACATGGAACGATAGAGTTCTTCAAACCGTTCGGTCCAGCGATCGCGCTGGCCGACCGGGTGCACAACGAGGTACTGTCCACTCCCGGAAACTTCATAATCCTTGCCAAATTCCCGACGTAATTGAGCTCGCAGTTCAGATGGGTCCAAACTGCGGAATGAACCCGACAACTGCTTGAAATCTTCAGCTTCACCTGTTCCGAAGGTCACAATGCGTCCATCATTTTTGAGCAGAGCCACAAAGTTATCGTTGAAATAGATCGGTTTCCCACGATGCAAAGCCTTACTCCGCAGAGAAACCTCGATCGTTTGACTCCAGCAGATATTCGAAAAACCGCAAAACAAGAAAGCAAACGTTGCGAGGCGGCAAATCATGTTGGCCGTCAAACCTTGAAGTTATGTGCGATAATTGAAGGGTCCACTTAAACCTAGAACGCCAAATCCAGCGGTCAAAGTCACGGGTTTCCGCCAAACTGGTGTCGGGTGGCGGTCGTTCGTAAAATGCATTGAGGAAACTATGACGCCTTGAGCTACGCGGAGCCACGATTGGCCCAGCTCTCCATGTCGGCAAAATCCTCATAGGCGGAGAAGACATCGTGATCACAGCAGCAACCATTCTCTCGATCTGTCTGATGTCTCAGATCGATGAACCAACTGCTGAGAATCTGAGGCCTGAGGTCTCTCAACTCATCAAGGCGTTGGAAGCGGACGAGCCGGATGATCGCGATGCAGCGGAAAAGCGTCTCATCTCGATTGGTGTTCCCGTACTCGACCTGCTTCCGCAGGCCCACGACAACTCACCGGCTGAGCTGCACGCGCGAATCGAACGGATTCGGAAGGCATTACAGCTGGAGGCTGCCAAGGAGATCCTGGCTCCATCACGATTAACCTTAGAGGGGACTTTCAACATTTCGGAGATCCTGTCTCAAATCAAGAATCAAACCGGCAATCAGGTCATCGATTTTCGTGAACGTTTTGGACAGCCTCAAACCAACGTGGAACTCCAGCTCGAGATCGAGGATGAGCCTTTTTGGCGAGCCTTTGACAAAATTCTCGATCAAGCCGGACTCACGATCTACAACTACGTTGGTCAGACACGGACGCTTGGTGTGGTCGCCAAAGACAGCGGTGAACGAGACCGTGAAGATGCAGCTGCCTACAGCGGTTTATTTCGCGTTGAAGCAGCCGAAATCATGTCTCAGCGAAATCTCCGCAACCCAATCAATCAATCGTTACGCCTCCGATTCGAGCTGCTATGGGAACCGAGAGTCATTCCCATTCTTGTCCAACAGGCGATGTCTGATTTGGAAATCCTCGGCAACGACGGCCGAGCGATCGAAGTTGCTGCTCCAGAGGGCACCATCCAATTACCGGTTCAGAGTACGGTTGCCGGATTGGATCTTGTCGTTCCTTTAAAACTTCCTGATCGATCAACCCAAAGCATCAAGCAACTCAAAGGACAATTCACGGCCTTGATTCCTGGCCGAGAAGAAACGTTTGAATTCGAGGATCTGGAAACTGCTCGCAACGTAACAAGAGAAGTCGACGGCTTGACTGTAACTCTCGATCAAGTCCGAAAAAACGGAAGCCTGTTTGAGGTCCGGATTCGATTGAAGATTGCGAACGCTGGCAAAGCATTTCAATCACATCTCGACTGGGCATCCAACAATGAGGTGTATTTGGAAGGACCCGACGGTCAGCGAATCGACAACCCAAACTTTGAGCGTTATTTCGAGAGCGAAGAAGAAATCGGTTTCGCTTACCTGTTCCCAATCGATGAAGAAGAGGTCACCGGATATCGTCTGATCTATAAATCACCGGTGGCGATTGTCGATGTGCCGTTTGATTTCGAGCTAACCGAAATCGAATTGCCCTGACAGCTCACACGGTAAACGTCGGCTTCGCGAGGGCAGATCGGAGCTCATTCATCATCAGGATGACGGCTCCAGCTGTCAATTTGTCCCTGAACTTCCTCGATGGTCAAATCGACAGCTGGCAACAGGGACTCGAAGAGTCGCTGCTCATCCACCATTCGACTTTCTCGGCGGACCCGACGGACCTCATCTTCGAGCGCGAGCAACCAGGCGGGTGGTTCGAATCCGACGCCTGAGGGTTGCTTCAGCAACAACGACGACTCATCCTCCAGGATTGCGAAGGCATTTTCCGATCGATCGTTGACAGCCGGTTCTACGAGGGCCCTCATACGATCGATAATCAGAGGCCGCAGGAATCGTTCGTTAATGCGATCTGCAATGGTTGGCAACTGCATCGCATAACGCGTTTGCAGTTTCGTCATTTGTCTCACATACCGATTCGCTTCTTCAGCAATGCGTTCTGACAAGGCTCGACGCCACATTTGCGCGGACTGATTACAGCCACGTCGGACGAGCAGTTCGTGAGCCAGGACGACGGGCTTCAGGTTCCACACGACTCGTTCGTATTTACTTAACAGTCGCAGGAAATCCAACAAATTGTAGAACAGATCGCCGCGATCCGACTGGGTCGTCGTGCTGTTGTAGTCTCGATATTCGGCATAGTTTTCGACAACGGCCTCGAGGATCAACGTGAGATATCGGGCGGCTTCATCCCGTGGAATACTTCCATCTAATTCGTCGAGCAAGCGAAAATGCCAACCTTCTTCCGGCTCTTCCTCGAGCTGCAAGAACCAGTTTTCGGCACCTTGAAAAAGAATGCTGCGAACATTCGCAAGGCTCAAGAATTGCTGTGTGAAAAGATCGTCGCCAAATCGCTTAATAAAGTCGACCACACCTTGCCACGCTTCAGCATCCTTGACTTTTTCCAGGACGGACAATCGCAGGGTGCGGCTATGCGAGAGCCACGTGACCAGCATGGATTCGGTCATGCTCTCCAGGCAGGACACCAACTGTGGTTCCGATTCCTCTTCATCATCTGAAGGCGCAAGATGCTGAGTCTCGTCCACATTTGTGGCTCGGATGATACAGTCGACCAGTGAGCGAAAGCCGATCTCAAACAGATCATCGAATTCGGTTACCGACCCAGGTCCCGCTGGCGTGGCTCGTTCCATGGTCCGCACCAGGTCGATCAGATCGCGTGTTTCATTGAGCATTCCCAAGCGGGGAAGCCAGGCCAACAAGAGTCGCAATATTTGTTGGCGATTGCGAACTTCGACAATTTTTTTTGGGCTACCACCTCGAACGAGCGGAACATAGAGAATGGGTTTCTCGCTGAGCGCATCCTTCAATTGTTCCCAGGCTGCGCTAGCATCGTCATGTCGCCCCTGTACTGCTGCTCGCAACAAGGAGATTGCGGCTGCTTCATCCTCGGGCAAATCAAGATCGGAGGTCTTGAGAGCACAGTGAATGAACTGATCAGTTTGGCTGAGTTCGACACTCGCGCCGATGATATGTTCCATCAACGACTCTTTGATCATTCGGTCGCGATCAAATTCCGCCATCGACATATAATCATGGGACGGTCGCGTAAGACGGTATCGACCCACGTCGACCAATAACTGTGCCAGAGCTTCCTTGAGCTGAACCCCATGCTGAAGCCAATGCCGCAGGCTCTCCTCGAAGCACTCACCGTCCTCTTCCGGCTCGGCCAACATCCACGACAGTGACGCGATGCGACGAAGTCGAGCCAGAGAATTCAAAAACGAGAGGCGACTCGCAATTTGGTCATGGACAATATCAAGTTGATCATCATTGCGATGACTCGTGTCGTAAATGCTGCCTTCCACCCCGTCGTCGGTACTGTCTCGATAGACAACGTCTTCATAAGCCGCACCGAATAAATCATCTTCTTCCTCGTCCGTCGGCTCATCAGCGGCATCTACTGGCTCGATATCCGAATCATTGTTGGTGGAATTCAAACCGAAGCTGGGAACATGCCAATAATCGCCAGCGTTGGCCTCCAAATAGTCGAAAAACTTCTGGACGCGGCGCCATGTTTCTATCGGTAACGAACCCTCCAATACCGGTCCGACACCGGCGTTTGGATTGATTTCAAGAACCTCCATCAGCCATCGAGTTGCTAGTCGGTGGAACGAATCATCGCCCTGTTCGAGCGGCGACACATCGGCCTGACTGAGCCAGTGAATCAACAGTGCACGTGCCGCCACAATATCGCTACGATCGAGTAGCATTTCGATCACCATCACATAGGCGCGAGCCGAATCAAATTTTTCGACATAGGGAGCCCAAAATGCGATATCGCCTGTAGCCTCGCCGGCCTGATGCCAATGGGCTAACGCGTCCACTACGTCTTTGGCCGCTCGAAAGAGATCGAGCGAATCGGCCGAATCAACACAACTGACTTCATGCACTGCAAACTGATGCCACCAACTGGCAAAGTCACGAAATTCTGCATCGACTTCGGTTGAAACCGTTTGATTGTCGAGGGCGGCAGCAGCACTCCATAAACGGCTGTAGGTTTCAAAGGTCTCGTCCACAATATCCAGCATCTCATCAACACGATGATCATGGATACTATTTTCCATGGCCGGGAAGAGGCTGAAGTTTCCGTCAAATCCGAGGATATTCCAGGGATCGAGGATCGCTCCGCATTCGATTCCACGCTGCAAAATGTCGCGCGTATCGGCCAGCCATTCATGAGCCCGCGCCAACTCGCTCTCATCAATGTCGCGTTGAGCGAGCGTCAGATTGCAATCAATCTGGCAAAGCATCCGCGCCGAAGCGACTGGAAGTGCATCGATCTGCCGCTGCGCAGCTTCCGGATAACCCATTCGTGCAAATAAACTTGCCAACCGCACATGCTCCAATTGAGAAGCTCGTTGCCGAGTTAGTTGTGAGTTGAGATGTTGGCGAGCAGCTCCAAACGGCTGGCGAAGTCGCTGTGATTCTTCCTTCAATCGCTTCGCATGCTCGGGATCTCGAGCTGCCAAGCGATCCATCAACTGTTCATAGAAGACATCTCGAAACGTCGCGATGCGAGGCAGCAGATTCCCCAAGGTGATCGTTGAGTCATGATTGTCAGGTCCGGCGCCGCTGACACCCGACGCCATCAAAATCGTTCCGGCAAGAACCGCGGCTGCTTCAAACTTCAACTCGTGTTTCGGCACGTTCGATGTCGAGTCAATCCGACTCATCAATGCATCAAGCGTGACCTGCTGAATCACAAACCGATAGTAGAATCCACGGTTGTCGATCGCATGTGGATCCCATTGACCAAAGTGATAGTTGGGGCGCTTGTTGACGGGATGTTCAAAGTCATACGCGCGGGGATCAATGGCCAACTCTTGAAGGTTGTCCGGCACAAAACAGGCTGCACCCAACACGACAGAATCCGTTTCGCGAAGAACCTCAAGAGCAAGGTTCACGACCTCCTCGTACGAACCTAACGTGACCCCCGCACCCTCGATGTACAGCGGAATCGGTCGCACACGTTCGTGGTCATAGGGTTCCAATACTCGGGACTCGAGCACAGCAACCGGTCGGTATCCCACAAAGTCATTGAGATCCCGAATCGCACGATCTCGAATCCGATCGACTTCGCCCCACGGTGCACCTTGGCGTAATACGGCCTCACAAATTCGGCCCAGCGAGAAAGGCGTAATCAGGCTGTCGTCCGAGTGGTGGAACAACAGGTCTCGATGGAAGTCTCGGAATCCCAGAATCACATGGTTGAGCACCAGATCCAGGACCGCGGTGACCTGGGTCGCATCCTGAAAGGCAGGCGACGAATCTCGCAACGACTGCAGTTCCGATTGCCAAAGTTGACCCAGGATCTGCCATATCGCAGTCGGTTGCCTCGAACTGGTTTTTTTTTCGCCCTGATCGCGATGATCCCTGATTTCCGCAAAAAGCTGATTCAGGTGCCCCAGGAACAGAGTATCCGGAGCGCCGGACGAAAAATTCAGATAACCGAGCGTCTGTTCAAGAGCCGGTTGGCTGTCGGGACCGAGATCTCGAAGCTCCATAACCCACTCCTCAGGCTCACGAAAACGGGCCGGTTCTGATTGCTTAACACGAGGGTCAATGCCCCGCGGTCAACGTTCTTGAAGCACCGGCAAGTAACGGCGTGACCCTGATATGTTTCAATCGCGTAACACGCCCGGTCTTGGAAAGATTCAACAAGCTTACATATTAAATTCGGCTTGCCCTTCGGTCTATGGGGACCCCTCACTCAATCCGACTAGAAACTCGACCCATTTCCTCGCCAAAAACGGTAAAGGGAAGCGGTCGGATTCCCGGTTTTTCATGCAGAGAAGCCAAGAAGATCGACTATTATGGAAAGTAACCGGAACAGCGTACGCCACGTGGTAAGCTTGACAATTTGTACTTGTTAGGCCACCCCGCTTGGCACTATCTCTAGACTCAATCCGAGCTATTAAAAATCGGATTCGACGCGATCGAGGTCTTTCATGCATCGTTATCGTCTTATGCTCTTGGTTCTTTCGTTGTTACTAATTGCGAGCGAATCGCTCCAAGCGCAGCTCCGTCGCACACCGATGCGAGCCTCCGACTTTCAACGCGCAGGACTTGAGGTGGCCTGGGATTCGCAGGTCGAGCTGGATCCTCAACGTTCGTCCGCGGGCGGCATGCAGTTGCAAGTTGTCGGCAGAGAATCGCACGCCAATTTCATGGACACATCGTATCCGGTCTACGAAGTGACCTTCGATAAGGGTGTACGTCGCTTTAGCGCCATTGACCTGGGTCGTGATGGGCGATCGATCGGCGGAGCTGAGGCAGCGCGGTTGGCAGAAAAAGAAAAGATTCAATTAGAAGCCCGGGGCTATCAAGTCGAAATCCAAGAAAAAAGAGTGCCGAGCTGCACGCTCTATGTAACTTCCAACTCGGGGACGGTTCAAGCAATTGACGCCGAAAACGGTCGCACCCAATGGGCGATTCTTGTCGGCCACCCCAAATACCAAACGCTGACCCCCGCAGCCAACGATCGCTATGTTTCCGTCATCAATGGTTCCACGCTTTACCTGTTGGAACGGCTCACAGGCGAACAAGTCTGGAAGCGAACTTTGCAACAAAACCCGGCATGGGGTCCGATCCTGACCCGCGAAATGGTTTTTGCTCCTTCCATCAATGGACGAATCGAAGGACATTACCTGCCAAAAGAGAATGCACGTCTTCCGGAACCGGGCAAGCTTCCTCTGCGAGAGCCCACCTGGCATTATCAATCTGACCGTCGCGTTACCGCACCTATCACGGCAACGGATACGACCATCAGTTGGCCGGCCGGTCGTGGACGACTTTACGTCGCGAATACTGCGGAACCAGAAGTTTTGTACATGGTACGAGCAGCTGGTCCCATCGACGGACATTCCGTGCAAGTCCCGCCGGATCGCCTGGCGGTCGCGTCGACCGACGGCTATGTCTACTGCGTGAATGAAGACGACGGCCTGATCCAGTGGGAAATCACCACCGGTGAACCGATTCGAAACTCTTTGTTCTACAACGGGGGTAACCTTTACGCCGTGACGGAGTCGGGAGAGCTGCACAGCATTTCGTCAGACGGATTTCCGCAATGGGTAACCAGTGGCATCGATCGGGTCCTCGCAGCGAGTGAATCTCGTGTTTACGCCCGCGACATGCAGGGCAACCTTGTTGGGCTCGACCCCAAGAGTGGCGGAAAACTGATGTCGATGGACATTTCCGGTTATGACATTCCGGTCGTCAATCAGTTGACGGATCGCATCTATCTTGCGGCGAGTAACGGGACGATTACCTGTCTCCGAGAAACCAATGCGAAATTACCGACTGTGCATGTCAAAATGCCGACCACCACGGACGCTGACGATTCGGACCCAAGCCCCAGGCGAGAAACCCCTGTTTCGCCCCCAGCCGAGAATCCCAATCCTCCGGTTGAGAACGACGGTATGTTCGACGATGGAATGGATGACGACCCCTTCGGCCCAGCTGGCGACGACGAAGATCCCTTCGGTCCGGCTGGTGATGACGAAGATCCCTTCGGCCCAGCTGGCGACGACGAAGATCCCTTCGGTCCGGCTGGTGATGACGAAGATCCCTTCGGCTTTTAGTTCGCAAATCTCAAAACGGCCGTCGTCAGAGCCTAATCCCTGCTCTTCGGGGGAGTTGACCGCGGCCGACCAAAGTCGACAATCAGTCGGGTGTTTGTGAAATCTCGCCGTTGAGGCTCATAAGGAGATGACATGGATTCCCCACCGATCCAACGCGCGCTAATCAGCGTGAGTGACAAACTAGGACTGGCAGACTTTGCGAAGGGACTGGCCGAAGCAGGCGTCGAAATCTACAGCACAGGCGGTACGGCGCGTCATCTTCGTGATAACGACCTTGAGGTCAAGGATATCTCGGAATACACCGGCTTTCCTGAAATGATGGACGGTCGACTGAAAACATTGCATCCGAAGGTCTTCGGCGGGATTCTTTGCCGTCATGACCGCGACGATGATATGCAAGCGATCGGCGAACATGGAATTGCCAGTTTCGAACTGGTCGTCGTCAATCTCTATCCGTTCGAAGCCACGGTGGCCCGAGAAGGCGTGACGATGCCGGAAGCGATCGAGCAGATCGACATCGGCGGTCCGAGCCTTGTCCGAGCAGCCGCCAAGAACCATGCCTTCACAACGATCGCAACAGCACCGGAACAATATGCAAGCATTTTGCAGCAGGTGCAGGAACAGGGCTCGACCAGCTTTGAACTCCGACAGCAACTCGCCGGTGCGGCCTTCACCCGAACTGCCGCTTATGATGCCGCGATCAGTTCCTATTTCCAGGAACAACTGGGAGCTTCCGACGAAGTCTTCCCCGAAAATGTTTCGATTCAGTTGCAGCGTAAAGCTGTATTGCGATATGGAGAAAACCCACATCAGCAGGCTGCCGTTTACAGCGATGGCACTTCTTCGGGCCCCAGTCTGATTTCAGCGCGGCAGCTCAATGGAAAAGAGCTGTCCTACAACAATCTGCTGGATCTCGACAGCGCCCTGTCAATCGTCCGATCACTACCGGGATCCGCAGCTGTCGTCATCAAACATAACAATCCCTGCGGTTGTGCTTCGGCCGACGAACTAGCACCGGCAGTGCAGAAAGCGTTGGACGGTGATCCGGTCAGCGCCTTTGGATCGATTCTCGCCTTCAATCAACCAGTCGATGCGGCAACCGCCGAAGTGCTTTCCACGCCCGGACTGTTCATCGAGGCGATCGGCGCTCCGAGTTTCTCTCCGGAATCCGTCGAGATCTTAACGACACGGCCGAAGTGGAAAAACAATGTCCGCTTGATGGAAGTGGGTGAACTCGAAAGCACCAAAGCACAAGTCGCCTATCGACAGATTGGCGGTGGCATGTTGGTCCAAGAGGCCGACATGAATCCTGATGAGTATGATGAATGGAAAGTGGTTACCGAGGCACAACCGGATGATCGACTGGCTAGGGAGCTCAGATTCGGTTGGGCGGTCGTTCGTCATGTGAAGAGCAATGCCATCACCGTGACAAATGATCTCGCCCTGTGGGGTGCCGGTGCCGGCCAGATGAGCCGTGTGGACTCCGTAGAAATTGCCTTACAAAAAGCGGGGAAGCGAGCGAACGGAGCCGTGTTGTCGTCGGATGCATTTTTCCCCTTTCCCGACTCAATCCAACGAGCGGCCCAAGCGGGAATTGCGGCGATCATTCAGCCCGGCGGATCGAAACGTGACTCGGAAGTCATTGACGCCTGTAACGAGCACCGACTGCCGATGATCTTCACCGGAAAAAGGCATTTCAAACACTAAGGGCGAGCAAGTCAGGACCTTCATCGTGACAACCATTCTCGACAAAATCGTCGCCACGAAAAAAGGTGAAATCCAGGCTGCGAAAGAGCGCAGGCCTGAGTCGGAATTGCGCACCGCTGTCGAAAATGCCCCTGCTGTTCGTTCCTTTTTCGATGCATTGCTTCCGGAAGGACGCATCAAGCTGATCGCAGAAGTCAAAAAGGCGAGTCCTTCCAAGGGAGTGATTCGTGCAGACTTCGATCCCGTACAGATCGCTCAAATCTACGCACAACATGGCGCATCCTGCATTAGCGTGCTCACCGACGAATCCTATTTCCAAGGATCACTCGACTATCTCGCGGAAATTCGCAAGGTTGTCGAAGTTCCTTTGCTTCGTAAGGATTTCATCCTCGATCATTACCAGCTCCTGGAAGCTCGCGCCGCAGGTGCCGACGGTGTCTTGCTGATCGCCGAATGCTTGGACGACTGTGACCTGCGAAAGCTCCATAACGAGTCGATCGAACTGGGACTGACTCCTTTGGTTGAATTCTACGAACCCGAGAATCTATCTCGCGTGTTGGATGCCGGTGCAACACTGATCGGTGTTAACAATCGTGATCTGCGAACCTTCAAAGTCGATTTGGACCATACGATTCAAATGCGGGAAAAAATCCCATCCGACTGTCTTTTGGTCGGCGAGAGCGGTATCGATAGTCGTGCTGACGTCGTGAAGCTCGAAGCAGCAGGCGTCAACGCGTTACTCGTCGGCGAAAGACTGATGAAGAAACCCGACATCGGCGCGTCGGTCGATGAATTACTCAATTCATAGGGCGGCAGATTTACCGAAGGCACCGGCAGCCACGAGTCGTCCGATACGACGGCCCGTCACACTCAGCGGATAGTCACTCAACTGATCCACGGTCACCCAGGCACATTCCTCGCCGCTCCTTTTGCGACCCGATTGGTAGTGCGCTTCAAAACAACTAAGAGTAATTCGATAGCGAGTAACGGCGTGTTTGATCTCCGTTACCCATTGCGCATCTTCAACACGGACGCCGGTCAATTGCTGAACACGTTCCTCAAGTTCCGGAGGTGATTGTGTCGGATCTTCGGAACGGAACCTGGGAAAATCCCAGAGTCCCGCCCATCTTTCTCCCTCTCCGCAACGACGCAGCAATACAGCGTTCTTTTTCCGCACCACCACGGCCACCTCATTAACGTCTTCGTAAACAATCTTTTTCGCAGCGGTCGGAATCTGATCCTGCCAACCATGCCCATAGGTCGGGCAGAGACTTTTCACGGGGCATTCATCACATTGCGGGGAACGAGGTGTGCAAACAAGACTTCCCAATTCCATCAACGCCTGATTGAATTCTCCGGTCTGCTGCCGCGGGAGTACTGATTCAGCGAAAGACCACAGCACGCGTTGGCCGCTTGTCGCACGAGGGTCATCTCGATAGGCAAGTAATCGGCTATAGAGGCGAAGTGTATTACCTTCAACGATCGGTTCGCGCGCATCAAAAGCAATTGAAAGAATTGCTCCAGCCGTATACCGACCAATACCGGGCAGTGCTCGTACCTCGTCAGGATCGCGTGGGAATTGACCTCCATATTCGTCACAGATCATCTTTGCTGCGCGATGCAGCTGGCGAGCACGGCGGTAATAACCCAGACCCTCCCAATGCCGCAAGACTTCCTGCTCATCAGCATTGGCCAGCACTTCGACACGCGGAAATCGTTTCACAAACCGGTTGAAGTACGGCTTGACGGTTTCGACCTGCGTCTGCTGCAGCATGACTTCGCTGATCCAAATCCGATAGGGATCTCGATTTCGACGCCATGGTAGATCACGCGCGTTACGGCGAAACCAAGTCAACAAGGACCGGCGAACTCGTCGATTCCAGGACGCATCTGGTAAGCAGAAATCAATAGCATCCGAGCTCATTACGGTT
Organism: Planctomycetaceae bacterium; assembly: GCA_002723275.1. Taxonomy (GTDB): domain Bacteria; phylum Planctomycetota; class Planctomycetia; order Pirellulales; family Pirellulaceae. The sequence goes on along the minus strand of PBNZ01000002.1, from coordinate 318,629 downwards.
CCAAATGCGACAGGAGAGCCACGTCAACGACGCGGAAGTTATCAGCACCCGATTGCTGATTCCGACAAACTGACTATATCATCATAGAGATTCTTGACCGCTTATCGAGAGGAGAATAACATGCCGAAAATTGATTGGAGTTATCATCGTCCTGGCTGAAAGACCTGCGGAAAAACGCAAGGGTTCCTTGCGGATGCAGGTTTAGAGGCCACGGAACAGGTCGATGCCAAGAAGGATACCTTCGGGGAAAAGCAGGCGATGGAGCTGCTAAAAACCGTCAGCGAAGTCTACGCTGCCAAGGGCAAAAAGGTGGTTCACTTCAACCTGAAAAAAGAAAAGCCCTCAGCTGCCGATTTGAAAAAGGTGATCTTGGGACCCACTGGAAATCTGCGAGCACCGACGCTACGAGTCGGTAAAAAGCTGATCGTCGGGTTCAACGAAGAGATTTACGAAGACTTGCTCGGCTGATCACGCAATCAGGGCACTCAATCAGGCCTCCCGCATTCATGTCGGGAGGCCTTTTTTCGTTTACGCCGCCGACTGCTGCGGACTGTAATACTCGCGCGCTGCCTCGCCGACACTGCGTGTGGCCGAGTAATCAAACACGAAACCGATTGGGGCTCCCACCAGCGGAACGGCTTTTGAGAGACGAGCGAACGAACGGACGCCTGTCATCCGCATGATACGGAGCCCCAGATGTTTCCAAAGCTCAATGGCGATCTCACGAGTCACATAACGGCGAACTGTTTCCTGGGTTACTTGATCGACTTCAATACCCATCACCTCGAAAGACTCCCGCGCTTCCTCGCCGGCCAGGATCATGAACAGGTCGGTTTTGATTTTGGCGACGTTATGGCCGTCAATCTCATGACCATAAATATGAGCAATGCAAAGCGCGAGATTAATTTGTATCTGCCATGATGCAATCAAGTCTGCAGGGACGACGATCGGGAGAGCCAGAAAGCCTGGCACCGCGGTGGCAGCTCCGATCAGGCCGTTCTTTACCGACTTGACGCTCACAACCTTTTCCACCAGCTCATCATCCGCTGCGTCGGGATAACGTTCGCGTAGCGACTGCACGTAACGACGAACTTTCCAGGGATCGGTCTCGATCAACCAATCCACCAGCTTTTCGAAAACAACAACTCGCTGTTGTTCATCGAAATCCGATGAGGCCAACTCAGCGGACGACTGAGCTTCACCCGATTGTTTTTCGAAGGGTTCTGGTTGTTCAAATGGATAGTACATCGGCACTTTCCCTATAAGGTGTTTGGGTAGTTTACAGATACGGGTAATTCGCCGAAGTTACGCAGATCTTGGGAAAAAACTGCGCCGTTTTCCCGGCACAAAAGGGGCTTTTGCCGAAAACGATCGAATCACGATCAGCCGTCGACTAGAGGAACTCTGGCCACAAGGAATCACTCAGCAGCAAGCCGGAACGCGTCAATTGCAAACGACGACTTTGCCACCGCAACCAACCCTGTTCACAACAGCGATCGACGACGCTACCGGCCAGGTTCTCGATCGAAAACCCGGTGTCGGTTGCGAATTGATCAGCATCGACACCCTGCATTCGCCGCAAACCGAAAACGAGACGCTCGCGGGCAAGTTGTTCAGGAGTTAAGGTTTCGCGTTCCGCAACGGGTGACTGGCCTGCCATAACACGTTTCAGATAGGTGGTGGTGCTGCGATGATTTATTTCTCGCACCCCATCGACAAACCGTGCAGCTCCGGGGCCAATCGCAAAATAGGGGGCTCCCGTCCAGTAAACTTGATTGTGTTTACTGCGATACGCTTGTTGAGCAAAATTCGAGACCTCGTAATGCTTAAAACCCTTTGCTGTTAGCGTATCGATCGCCAACTCATACATCCACGCCTCATCGTCTTCCGCAAGCGGTGAAAGCTGCTGCTTCTGGCGTCGGTTCCAGAACGACGTCCCAGGTTCATAGGTTAGACCATAGGTTGAAATATGTTGCGGAGCCAAGGCAACCGCCTGCTGCAAATCCCGCTGCCAAGTCGCACGCGTTTCGCCCGGTACCCCAAAAATCAGATCCAACGACAGATTATCAATCTGCGAGGCCACAATTTTAGTTGCTTCGAAAATCGTGTTTGCCCGATGGTCTCGCTCCAACGTCGCAAGTTTTTGATCATCAAACGATTGAATTCCCAAACTGACCCGATTAACACCCGCATCGGCAAACAACTTAACTTGCTCGTGACTGATATCAGCCGGGTTGGCTTCGAGCGAGAATTCGCCGCCAGCGCGTAACGGAAACGCCTCATGAATCATCGAGAAGAGTTGGTTCAATTGTGCCGGTGAAAGATGCGAGGGAGTTCCACCTCCGAGAAAAATCGTATCCATCGGAAGCGGTATGTCGAGATGAGATAGCTCTATCGACAAGGCCTCAAGATAGGCTGGAATCAAGTCATCCCTTCCGGCAATCAACGTGAAATTGCAATAGCCACAACGATGTCGACAGAACGGGACATGCACGTATGTCGAACGAGGCAGATTGGGAGGGGATGACAGTTGAGACACTCGTAAGACGCCTGGACGGTTACAGCCAGAGATGCAAACGTCCATCAAGCATGTCTGGCATGGCTTTTTTTACAATGGCTTCGATCTGACGTGAATGGTAACGCGTGCTGAAATGGGTAGCGATCACCAACTGATTTTCGAATCGATCTTTCCTGGCGACAATGTCGTCTAAATGGATATGCCCAAGTTTATGAATCTTTTGTTTACGGTGATCGGGCGCCAGAAACGTCATTTCCGTGATCAGCACTTCGGCTTCGTACATCACGGGATTCTCATCGAGTCCCACAGGGGTGCTATCTCCAAGATAGGCGAGCCTGGGGACACGTTGCTCAACCGTCACCTCTTCGCCCGCCTGTCGAAGATCTCGGATCTGGTCACCGCGCAGTTCCGAATACTCAGGCTTGAGCTTATTCCGTCGATCCCAAACAACATAGCCGAGAGACGGCAACGTGTGCTTGGTAGCGTGCGTCGTGACTAATCGCTCCCGAGAAAGCTCGATCTCTTGATTTGACTCCACACCCACCAGGTGACAAGGAAGTCGACCGCGGTCAAGTCGGCTGAAGGCGTGCAACATCCGTTTAACGTTTTCAACGGCGCAACTCGGAAGATAGATCTTCGGAGGACTCATCTTCATCATTCGTCGGCGAGCGACATAGACGGGAAGAGCGGCGATATGATCCAGATGCGCATGCGAAATGAACCAGTTGCCCGTTCCCATGAAGTCCCAAGGCTGAGCTCCCAGATCAAATCCCAATTTCATTTCCGGGACACGCCAATAGGACTGCACCGCGGCACGCGAATAGCCCTCGATCGTGAGACCGTTATGCTGAAGCGTCTTGACTGGCAGATTATTGACCATGCATATCCCATCTGAAACCGAACAACCGGTCGATGAGTTTAATCGTGCAGAGCGAGACAATAAAGGGGAGCGAGAAAAGATCCGAGAGCCTCGAACGGCTTCCAAGTCGGATTTCCGCGGCGGTCGATCAGCGTCGAGCGAACTTATCGATTTCAACGCCCATCGGTCGATCCGTGATACGAGGTGGCATCTCTTTCTTGAGGGTATCAATCGCCCGTTGCAATTGAGGATCGACATAATCTTCAAGCTCAATCTGTTCTTCCGTCATCTCCTCGCCATCCACACGTCCGCTCGTTTCTCGCAGACGGCGAAACCGATAGACCTTTTCCCGTTCTTCGCTGGTCAGTTTGACTTCGTTTTCGGCAAGCGGTTTGACCCCCCATTCATCTTCATCCGTTGCATCAACGTGGCGATGAATATTCTTTCCACTCGGACGCCAGTAGGTTTGTGTGGTGAGTCGAATTGCGCTGCGACCGCCTTCAATTTCAATGACGTTTTGGACCGTCCCTTTTCCCCAACTGCGTTCACCCACGATGGTCGCTCGACCATAGTCCTGCAAACAGGCGGCAAGAATCTCGCTGGCACTTGCCGACAGGGGATCCACCAGCACGACTACCGGCAAATCAGGATCAACAAGCGGAGGTTCTTCAGCAACGACCACGCGTTCCTCGGTCGGATCGCGCCCACGTGTGCTGACAATGACCTCGCCTCCATCGATGAACATGTCGCAGATCTCGACGGCCGACGTCAATAAACCGCCAGCATTGCCTCGAAGATCGATTATCAATCCTTCAATTTCACCCTGCATTTCATTGAGGCTGCGTTTGAAATCCTCGGTTGTATGCTCGCCAAAACCCGTTAGTCGAATGTACCCGATACGTGAATCGTCTTCGATTTGAAAGATCCATTGCGAGTCTTCCGATCGCCGTTCTCCACGAACCGACTCAATTCGAATCCTTTCGCGCACGATCGGATACTCTTTGGGTTCTTCGATGCCTTTGTGACGCACCTTCACGAGAACCGTTGATCCCCGTGGACCTCGCATCAACCCAACGGCATCTTCGAGGCTAAAACCTTCGGTGTCCTGGCCATCGATGGCAAGAATTGTGTCACCGGACCGTAGACCAGCTTCGTAGGCAGGAGTTCCGGGAACGGGACTCAGCACGGTCAGTCGTTCATTTTCCAGGCCGACCTCGACGCCGATACCACCAAACTCCTGCTGAATATCAACTTGAAATTCGCTGAAATCTTCTGGTCTGATATATCCGGAATAAGGATCAAGATCGGTGAGCATTCCGTTCATGCCGCCCTCGAACAACTTTCGCGCTTCGACCGGTTCCACGTAGTAGGAAGAGATCTTGTCAATGGATTCCGAAAGGATGCTTGCATACCGATTTCGCCCAGCTTCGGCGTAACAGAGCAAAGAAACCAAAGCGGTCATGAGGAGGATGGTGAGATTCCGAAGCGGCACGAAGAGCTCCTTTGTTGAATTCCTCGAAGACGCCAAATCTGCCCTTCCAAGCGGGTGATGCAGGCGTCGATTTCACTTGCAGTATGTTCCAGGCTGAGCAAACGGTACAACCCGTACATCACAAGCCTCTATTCCCAGCGGAAGAGCAGGGCAGTGCTTTTGGATCCGGTATAATTCTAAAGCTTTAAGGTTGAGCTCAATCCTTGTTCAGCTCGACCTGAAGACTCCAAATCTCACCTTGTCGAAACTGCGTTCGCCCCCCAAGTGGGGTCGATCACGGTTGCGTCTCAACCTTCCTCGATGATAGCAAAGCTGCGTGTAGGGATCCAACCGAACCGATGACGATTCACCGACGAACCAAGACGATGGTCTGTGTGCTGGGGCTGCTTTGGCTTTCCTTAGCCGCTTGCAATCGGTGGCAGGAATCAACGGTGGTGGTTCAGGAGCCGGTCGAGATAGAGATTCCCGAAACCGACGAAAGTAGTCCTGCCGAAATGGCGGACGAGATCGCATCATCGGCATCCGACCAGGATCAAGCAGACCGTGATCCACGAGAGAGCCTCCGACCTTATTACGAATGGACAGATTCTGAAGCGGCAGCGGATGCTCTCGGGCGCATGGGACCCGCTGCCGTTCCCAAGCTTGTCGAAGCCTTACAGGATCCGAATCCACAAGTGCGGACGGTCGCGGCACGCGTGCTGGCCCGAATCGGACCTGAAGCGGTGATCGCCGTGCCGACGCTACAGCATCTATTAAAGGATCCGGATGATGAGGTTCGTCGATCTGCAACGCGGGCCTTGGGACAAATTGGCCCAGCTGCCGCCGCCGCGATTCCTGATTTGATTCAGTTGCTCGAAGAACCGGATCCATCTGAAACGACGACAAACGCCAGCGATCCAGCGATTGACTAGAGCCAGCGATCGACAAGAGGCAGTCAAGCGAATCACATTCGGCTATGCTGAGAGCAATGAATTACTTTGCTCACGGCCGCAACTACGTTCATGCACCCTACTTGATGGCTGGATCGGCGATTCCGGACTGGCTAAATGTGGTTAATCGGCGCGTTCGCGCACGTTCCAAAGCGGCACGACCCTTCATCGCCCACAAGGACCAGCGAGTTGTCGCGATCGCAACGGGTGTGCTGCAACATCATCGGGATGATGATTGGTTCCACCGCACGCCGGCCTTCGCCGAATTATCGTGGGCCTTCACGGTTGCTATTCGGGACCGGCTGCCAGTCGACAACGGATTGCGCCCCAGTTTTCTTGGCCACATTCTCGTGGAATTACTGCTGGATGATCTGTTGATCCAGTCAGATCCATCCCGTTTGGACGATTATTATCGCGCTCTCGACACCGTCGATCCCGCTTTTGTGACGTGGGTGGTCGAGCAAATATCGGGAAAAGAGGTGGCGAATCTCACCTATTTGATCCCGCGCTTTTCGCAGGAGCGGTTCTTGTATGACTACGCCGAGGATGGCAAACTGCTGTTTCGACTGAATAACGTCATGCAACGTGTGAAACTGCCTCGGCTCCCTGAAGAGCTTGCTGAGTGGTTTCCGGAAGCGCGGCAGGCCGTCCAAAAGCGTGCTGCCGATCTACTCGATCCCACCACGATTTCGTAATGCCGCATTAAAGGAGCGAAACAATGAAATACGGTATGAATCTGCTGCTGTGGAGCGGCGATCTGGATGACACCATGATGCCTGTGTTGGAATCGCTCAAGGCGATGGGCTATGACGGAGTCGAACTTCCCATCTTCGACCTGAATGTCGACAAATGGGCGCAATGGAGTCAACGTCTGGATGACTTGGGTCTGGAGCGTACCGCAGTCACCGTCCGTGGCGAAGATGATGATCCGATCAGCCCCGACGACAACATACGAGCTCAAGGAGTCGCTAACAACAAACTCGCCCTTGATTGCTGCCAGGCCGTCGGTGCTCAAACACTGGTCGGACCCTATCACTCCGCGTTGGGAAAATTCAGCGGCACCGGCCCGACCGAAGATGAATGGAAACGAGGCGTGGATAGCATGCAACAGGTCGCTGAACATGCCGGCCAAGTCGGCGTCCAACTGGGAGTCGAGTATCTCAATCGTTTCGAATGTTATTTCCTGAATTGTGCCAGCGACACCGCCCGTTTCTGCAAGGCAGTTGACAATCCAGCCTGTGGCATGATGTACGACAGCTTCCACGCAAACATCGAAGAAACATGTCCGACCGAAGCTATTCGTACGGCGGCACCGCATATGGTTCATGTGCACATTTCAGAAAACAATCGCAGCACACCAGGAACCGGTGATGTTAACTGGGCAAGTAATTTCGATGGCTTGAAAGAAGTTGGATACGATGGCTGGCTCATGATCGAAGCCTTCGGATTGGCTCTTCCTGAATTAGTGGCCGCAACCAAGATCTGGCGGCGGATGTATGAGAACGAAGAACAACTCGCTCGCGATGGTCTCGCCTTCATGAAACAAGAAGTCGAGAAGCGACAGAATTGACCTTGGTATCGGTCGTTGATTTACAGATAATTAAAAGGCGCGGTGACACGGGCTTGTCAATCCCAGCCTCTGCTTGCTGAGTCAACGGAAATCTCATGACCGAAAAAGACGTTCCGCAAGAATCCCCCGATGACCCGGGTGACGATCAAAAGCCACCTGCGGAATTGTCCGTCGATCAGCTGACGCAAGCTTTCGCTCAATTGATCGGCCAAGATACGTCGGCCAGCTCGACGGATCCATCGACAGGTGCGGAAAATGCCGCGAGTGAGGAGCAAGACCTTGCCGAACCTGAGGAAGTTGAGGCGGAGAAAGATGATTCCAGCGTGTCCGCCGAAGCAATTCTCGAGGCCATCCTGTTCGTTGGACATCCATCCAACGAACCACTCACCAGCCGACTGATGGCCGGCTATCTACGCGGCGTCACCCCCGCCGAAGTTGATGAGCTGCTCGCCAAACTCAATCAAAGCTACGAAGAATCCAACGCCCCCTACCAGGTCGTTTCAGAAGGTGCCGGCTATCGGCTCACACTACGAACCGAACATGAAGGGTTACGAGAACGGTTCTACGGCCGCGTGCGTGAGGCGAAGCTATCCCAACTGGCGATCGATCTGCTCGCGATTGTGGCCTACCATCAGCCCATCGATCGTCAATCCATTGATAAGTTGATCGGGCGCCCCTGTGGCACAATGCTGAGCCAATTGGTGCGGCGTGAGTTGTTAAAGATCGAGCGCACCAAGGAAAGGCCGAGAAAAACTCTTTACAGCACCGCCGATCGTTTTCTGGATCTATTCCAGCTCGAATCTCTCGACGATCTCCCGCGTCACGACGATTTTCATTACGCCTGACCTATCTTGATTGTCCTAAGACTCATGGGATTCATGACTTAGACTCTTACCCACGCTCGCGAGGGGGAAGTAAAATTATGAATGATTGAGCAACGGTCATGTTCAGAAAATAAGCGCCCACGAATGAGGGGCTACGAGATCACCTAGTAGCCGCGCTGACGATTCGGCAGGTCGTTGTTAGAATTGGACGATCCGCGATGAGGATCCTTTTGAGGCAAGGCATCGCGGACAGCAACACGGGGGAGAATTAATACCAACCTTTTGGCCGTGTTGGTTTTCAACTCATTCTGGCAGGTCGGTCTTGGGCCGTCTGAACTATATCGTCGTAGGCAAGCTTCCTCTTTTCTACTCTGACCACGACGCTCGTCTTTCGTCCGGATTTGCAACGGTATGTCACGTCGACCACAACTTGAACGATTACGCGATGCTGCTCCTGCAGTGTTGCCTTCACTGTTGATGTGCGACTTTGGCAATCTTGAACGGGAAGTAGCGCAATTAGAGGCGGCTGAGGTCGCGGGTTTGCACCTTGATGTGATGGATGGTCGATTCGTTCCCAATTTGAGCTATGGGATGCCGATCGTCGAAGCCTGTCGGCGACTCACCGACCTACCGCTGGACGTACATTTGATGATCGAGGAGCCATGTCATTATCTCAAGGCATTCGTTGAAAGTGGCGCCGATATCATCACGATTCATATTGAGGCAACCGATGACGCCGCTCGCGATTTAGCTCAGATCCGAGAACTTGGCGCCTGCGGGGGATTGGCACTCAATCCCGACACACCATTGTCGAAGATTACGCCTCATCTTGAGCTCTGCGATTTGGTACTCGTCATGAGCGTCAATGCAGGATTCGGCGGTCAGCAATTTAACCCGATCGCCTTGCAAAAACTGAAGGAACTTAAGAAACAGAGTCGGGACGACTTAATTTTGGAGATTGACGGAGGCGTCAATTCCGCAACGATTGGTTCCTGCGCCGAGGCAGGTGCGGATTTATTGGTGGTCGGTTCCGCCATTTTTCGCCATCCTAATTACGGTACATCCGTTCGCGACCTGGAAACCTTGGCCCAGGCGCAATAGTGGAGACCCATCACTGATGGTTCGTGTAGTACTCATTCGACCCGGCACCACCGACTATGACGAGCAGGGCCGTATCAAGGGCACTCTGGACATTCCGTTGAATGACTTCGGAAACAACCAGACCGCTCAAGCGGCCGACGAGCTGTCGGAGCTCGACATCGAAATCGTCTATTCATCACCGTGTCAGGCTGCCGCAGAAACGACAGCAGTTCTGGCAAATTCGCTCGGCGTTAAATCAAAAAGCGTTAATCGGTTACAGAATCTCGATCATGGCCTGTGGCAAGGCAAACTGATTGATGAAGTAAAGTCGACGCAACGAAAAGTTTACAAGCAGTGGCAGGAGCAGCCGGATACGGTCTGTCCTCCGGAGGGCGAGACGCTCAGTTCCGCTCGGCAGCGAGTCCAAACGGCACTAGAAAAAATATTGAAGAAGCACAAAACCGGAACAATCGGCATGGTGATTCCCGGACCGCTGTGGAGCATTGTTCGCAGCACCTTGGACAACTCGGATCTGGGAGACCTGTGGCAAGCCGAAACCGAATGCGGCAGCTGGGTCATGATCGACGTGACCCCTGACAGCGTGCTGGCATCGTCGTCCTAGCAGTGCTAGTGCGTCTTTAAGTGTTACCGAATTCAAACAGGGCCCCATCAAACCTCGGTTACGCCTTGCCTCAATGGTGGTTTTCCGGCGATAATCGACCAACGTTCAAATAGAAATTGGAAAGCGCTGTCCGCCAACCCGCCAACAGATGCGACATGGCTACTAATCTCACATCGAATCGTCCTATGAAGCGACAAAAACGCGGAGTGCCGGAAGGTCTGTGGCAACGATGCCCAGGTTGTCACGCCGCCATTTTTCGTCGTGAGGCTGAGAAACGACTCGGGGTTTGTCCCGAATGCGGCTATCACTTCTATGTTTCAGCTTCCGAGAGAATCCGACATGTTCTGGACGAAGGCACGTTTGAAGAATGGGATGCTGATCTACTTCCCGACGATCCGCTTGAGTTTCAGGACAAGAAATCTTATCGAGATCGATTGGTATCCGAGCAAAAGCGAACAGGTTTACGTGACGCTGCAATTACTGGAACAGGAATGATCCGTGCCCGTCGTGTCGCTTTCGGCGTGACCGACTCTGCCTTTATCATGGGCAGCATGGGATCGGTGGTCGGCGAACGGTTAGCTCGTCTTACCGAACGTGCAACCGAACAGCATTTACCGTTGATTATCGTCAGCGGATCGGGTGGTGGTGCTCGAATGCACGAGGGCATCCATTCTTTGATGCAAATGGCGAAGGTGTCAGCCGCTCTCGCGCGTCACGACGAAGCAGGTGGACTCTTTATCTCCGTACTCACCAACCCGACTATGGGTGGCGTCGCAGCAAGTTTTGCTTCGCTAGGCGACGTGATCTTCGCGGAACCCGAAGCGTTGATCGGTTTTGCAGGACCTCGCACAATCAAGGCGACGATTCGCATCGAGTTACCAGAAGGTTTTCAGACGAGCGAGTTTTTATTACAGCATGGTTTTGTTGACAGAATCGTGGCTCGCGATCGACTGAAAAGTGAAATCGCCCGAGTGATTGACTATTGCGGAAAATAAGGCCGAAAAAGCCTCTCCTCGTGCCCGCTCTCGATGTTAATTTAGATTAAAGGCACACGAGGTTAAGGAACGGATCAGATTCTTTGAGGCAACTTTCGCTATGGGTTTGCTTGATCAATTCAAATCGCTACTTGAAGGCAAGCTCAGTATTGAGAACCGTTATGAGCTTCTTCGCGAGGCTGTCTCCGGCACGATGTCTGCCTTCTATATGGCCAAGGATAAGAAGACCGGGGAGATCGTCGGACTCAAGGTACTCGATCCAACGAAGACAGAATTCTTCGAGTCACGTTTCAAAGGTCTAGAAAAGCCTTCTGAAGGCGAAATCGCGGTTCAGTTCGATCACCCGCAAATTGTCAAAACGCTCAGCTATGGTGTTACCAACAATGGCGAACACTATCTGATGATGGAATATCTTGACGGTCCTGGATTGAACATCCTGATTAAGGACCGAAGCCCTCTCCTTGATGGCAACCGACTGTCATTAATTCGACAAATGGTTACCGCTTTGGGCGAAGTCCACAAACAGGGTTTCATTCATCGTGACATTTGCCCCAGGAATTTCATCTGTTCCGAAGATGCTAAACAGCTGAAACTCATCGACTTCGGACTGACCGTCCCGGCCACCAAGGAGTTCATGCAGCCTGGCAATCGCACTGGGACGCCCAATTACATGGCACCTGAAGTCGTTCGCCGCCGCATGACCGATCAACGGGTCGATCTCTTTTCTCTCGGCGTCACGATTTACCAGCTTTGTGCCCTGGATCTACCTTGGCCATCTCAAGATGTGACGGGCAAAGCGGCAATGCTGCACGACACCAAGCAACCTGTTCATCTGCTTGAGGTTTGCCCCAAGTTGGATCCGAAGTTGGCTGAGATAATCATGAAATCTATCTCCGTCCAGCCCGGCGACCGCCCCCAGAGCGTGGATGAATTCCTGCGGGTCTTGCAAGCCGTCACCTCCGCCGAAGGAAAAGGCGGTTGAGATCCGATTCCAGATGCTCTTTGTGAACAACCTCCTCATGGGCGAGGACAGACTTGGAAGGCCAGTTTCGCCATGAAGCTGGGGAGGAAGTGGCGATTTTTCCGGCTTTTCTCCCCGATCGCCTCGGATTGATGACCTTCGACATATTTTCTATACTGAGGGGCTTCCCAAATTGCCAAAACAATGGGCGGGGCGAGCCAGTACGGTTCGGCCCACGAGTCATAGTTGGAGAATCTTAGATGACCATCGACAAAAGCCTCAAGGTTCGGCGGGGCGGTATGGGTAACCGCAACGTGCTGACGCGAGTCGAACGAATCGCAAAGCTCGAAGAGAACGAGCGTTGGAACGAAGGCGATGGGGTTCTCGGACTTCCAAAGGTCCGTGTCCAGAAAGTCGCGTTGAAGAAGAAGAAGAAGGTCAAGAAAGAGGAAGAGGATACTGATGAAGCTACAACCGAAGAATCGACGTCCTGATTGGATGACTTCGGATTTGATCATCTGCCTCTAAGTGAACTTAACGCGAATGCATTGGCATTCGCGCCTTTCCTTTTCTTCAGCTCCAAAGCTCGCCGACGAGCGTTGTACTACCATGCGTGTACAACTAGATTACGGACGTTCTGGTCTTCCGGTCCAGTTACCAGAAGACTGTGACGCGAAAATACTGGCTTACCGCCATGCGGATCCAATCGAGGATCCGCAAGCGGTTCTTGATCGCATTCTTGATCGACCAACTGGTTGCGACAGCTTGGAAAAATTGGCCCGAGGTCGTCAAACCGTCTGCATCGCGATTTGCGACATCACACGACCGGTGCCCAACCGCTTGATCTTACATGCGTTGCTTGGCCGACTCGAACGGGCTGGAATCGCTCGAGAGGATATTCTTATTCTGGTCGCTACGGGATTGCATCGTCCGAACGACCGGGAAGAGCTGATCGAAATGGTGGGCGAAGAAATCGTCGACCGATATCGTATTGAAAACCATGCTGGTCAGATACAGGCCGAGCACACCTATCTCGGCGAAAGTCCTCGCGGTGTTCCGATTTGGATCGACACCCGATATGTCGAAGCGGATCTGAAAATATCCACGGGCCTCATTGAACCTCATTTGATGGCGGGGTTTTCAGGAGGTCGCAAGGTCATCTGCCCGGGGCTGGCCGGTATCGACACGATCAAGGTCTGGCATGGACCTGAGTTTCTCAGTCATCCGAACGCAGATTGCGGCATCCTCACTGGCAACCCAGTTCATGAAGAAAACAGCTGGATTGCCAGGCATGTCGGATGCGACTTCATCGTCAACGCGGTGATTGACGCTCAGCGACGCCCCCTATGTCTTGTTGCTGGAGAACTGCAAGCGGCCTTTGATGAAGGTGTGAACTTTGTGCGAGAGGTTGTCTCTGCAACAGTTCCAAAACCCGTCGACATCGTTGTCACCAGCGCTGCCGGTTACCCCCTGGACACAACCTTTTACCAATGCGTGAAGGGCATGACGGCTGCGATGCCAATCGTCAAAGAAGGCGGCACCATCATTCTTGCAGGCAGCATGTCCGAAGGAATTGGAAGTGAAGAGTTCCAGAACCTGTTTAAGACACATGCCAGCCTGGAAGACTTCATGGGACGGTTATCCGATCCCGACTTCTTTTCCATCGATCAGTGGCAGTTACAAAAGATGGGACAGGTTTGCCGCAAAGCCGACGTGCAAGTTGTTACCGATGGATTGCCAGCCGACACGATCGATCGACTCTTTGTCCGTAGTGCGAACTCGGTCGAATCTGCACTCACAAACGCATTGGAACAGCACGGTGCCGACGCATCGGTAGCGGTGATTCCCAAGGGCCCTTACGTGCTTGCGGGAGTCGCAACCAATTAGTCCGTAAGAAGCTCAAGTGATCCCCAGAGGCTGGGATCCGAGGCATAGGGAAACTCAGGACCCAGACTAAAGGTCTGCCAGCCGAGCTCCCGATCAACGACCGCATAGGAGAATCCCAATTGCAATTGATCGTCGGGCTCCCATCCCGTGATCGCGTTCGCTTCGATAAATGCATGCACGATGTAGCCATCGATCCTTTTTTCACTGCGAATCTTTAACGAACCCTCGGGAGCCGGCTTGGGGTTTTCTCGCGCACGATGGATCTCAACCAATTGCGCGGTTGGCTCATCCATCAGCCTACCGGACCCCTGCGGACAGAATACGAAGCGATGGCAGAAACGGCCTGCGCGATGGATGTTCCGAGTGTTACGTGTATCGATGAAGAGAGAAAGTCCGTCACTATCGTCGATCCGAGATTCTCGACACCAGGGTGCCTGCTTCTTCCCCGCCACCCGTAGATTGATGGCGATGCCATCCTCATTCCAACCGACTCGAAGATCCGCAAAACGCGGTCCTCCATTGAGTTCGGCGTGATAACTCGGAAGCACATATTTCGGATCGAGTTCCAATCCCTGTTTTTTCCAACGCTGTTTCGTGTACAGCAGCGGATTCGCAATACGAAAGAGAAAGGTGGGAGGAATTAACGTGTTTTCAACCATCGGTCGACGCCTTCACTATTGAGCCAACAAAGATCTTACTGCATCAAAGTGCTCACGTAGAAATGCATTCAGTTCGTCATCTTGAATCTGATTGTTCTTATTGAATTTTATTTTGACGACATCAACATCCTTAGCTTCACCGTCGATTTCGCGTTCGAAGCCGAATTGAGTGATTCGTCCCAAACCAAATTGGCTCTTCGGCCCCGTCAGCGACAGGTCAAGTGACGCCAGTCGTTTAGTGTGGAGGGTCGCCCAAGGTTGACGTTGTCCGGGAACATATAGATGCACCAGTTGTTGATTGTTCCAAAGGAATTGACTCTCTTCACCAGCTACTTCGATCAGTAGTTCGCATAGATCTTCGAGCAGACTCGTTTGCCATTTCACTTTTTTCCCCGGTGGAAATCCACGCCGCGCGAAATGCCACTTGCGGCCAAGCTTTTTCCAAGGCATCAGATCTTCCGGGTTTTCAGCGGCCCGTGTCGTAAGCTTTTCGAAACCACGAACCGCCGCCTCCAGAAATTCCCAGAAAGCGGGCTGATCGATTTCGTCATACGAGTAAGCTCGTATCTCCACTTCTTGCCAGGGGCCCCGAATCGACTTGCACTTCACGCGCGGTTGATTGCCGTAAACCGGCAATTCATCCATTTGATTGAGCGTTTTCAGATTCAGTTGTTTGATCAGGTCGTCTCGACGAAAGGTGCCTTTTGAAGTTCGGAATTTGAGCTTCAACAACCAGGCCTCACCCGTAATCGCGTGCAAGAACCAGCCGTGACTTTTCGTCTTTCCCGCAACTTCCACGATTGTGCGAGCACCCCAGTTCGTCTCTCCAAAATCGCCGAGACTCTGAATACGATCAACCACTTCCTCCAAGATGCGACCATCCCATCGACAGGGTTCCCCCTTGCGGCCAACGCGTTCGAGGGTGTGCCAGCGACGACCGTCAATCTGCCAGGGCATTTTCGCCTGTTGACCAACCTCAGTAATCTCAAGATCACCCTCAACTTCTTTTTGGTCTTCAGCCGGATCATAAGTTGGCCGGATCTCCGTCGGACCAGCCTCTAAAACAGGCGCCAACGCCAGGCCCGTGCAGGATTGAGGCTTTGCCTTACCACGCGTCGACGACTTTTTCTCAATCGCTTTCGCGTAGTCAACGATTTGCTCAGGAGTACCCGCAGCCACCAACTCTCCACCATACTCGCCGGCCTCCGGCCCCATGTCGATCACCCAGTCCGCGGTCTTGATGACATCCACGTTGTGTTCGATGACGACCACAGTGTTGCCTAAATCAACGAGTCGGTTGAGAACTGCCAACAATTTCTCCAGATCCGTGAAGTGCAGTCCGGTTGTCGGCTCATCCAAAAGATAGAGAGTTCGACCGGTATCCGGCCGCGACAATTCAGCTGCCAACTTGACGCGTTGAGCTTCTCCGCCGGAAAGCGTCGGTGCAGCTTGTCCGAGGGTCAAATAGTCCAGTCCTACATCGCATAACGTTTGCAAGACGCGCCGAATCTTCGGAATGTTGGCAAAAAGCTGCAGAGCTTCTGCACAGGTCAGTTCCAGCACGTCGGCAATCGAATGCCCACGAAACTTGACCTCCAAAGTTTCCGGATTGTACCGCTGTCCACGACACGTATCGCACTCGACCCAGACGTCCGGCAGGAAGTGCATTTCAATGCACAACTGTCCATTGCCTTCGCATTCATCACAACGGCCACCGGGAACGTTAAAACTGAAGCGTCGTTGGGTGTAGCCTCGCACCTTGGCTTCCGGAAGTTGGGAGAACAACATCCGAATCAGCTCAAAGACACCGGTGTAAGTGGCTGGGTTGGAGGTCGGTGAATTTCCAAGTGGTTGCTGATCAACCCGCACAACCTTGTTGATATGTTCGACTCCATCAATTCGTTCATGGGCACCGGGAATAACACTAGCCCGATGTAATGTTCGCGCGAGCGAATTGTAAAGAATGTCGTTCACCAAGGAACTCTTACCACTACCGCTAACGCCCGTTATGGCGGTCAGGGTTCCCAGCGGAATACTGACGTCATCGCCTCGCAGGTTGTTGTGACGGGAGCCAACGACCGTCAGCAAGTCGATCGTTTCCGACGCCTTCGTGGATCGACCTTTGCGGGTGGTATTACTGAGTTGATTGGCAACGGCCGTGGGCAACCGACGATTTGACGGTACCGGGATGGCAGCCTTTCCCGACAGATAAGGACCCGTCACGGAAGCTCGGCGTTTGACAACGGTCGCAGGTTTACCCTGGGCTACTACCTCACCCCCGTGCTTGCCGGCGGCGGGACCGAAGTCCACGATGGTATCGCTCCCCTCAATCACTTCCCGATCGTGTTCCACGAGCACCAGCGTATTGCCCAGATCTCGAAGTCGATGCAGTGCCTTCAGCAAACGATTATTGTCGCGAGGATGTAGACCAATCGTCGGTTCGTCCAACACGTACAGCACACCACACAGGCCACTCCCCAACTGACTCGCCAACCGAATACGCTGGGCTTCACCACCCGAAAGTGTCATCGCAGGGCGTCCGAGCGTCAGATACTGAAGTCCAACGTCGTTCAGGAATTCAACTCGTCCCGTGATTTCTCGAATCACCTCACCAACGATTTTCCGCTCTGAGCTGGAGAGCTTCCACTTCTCAATGGTTTCCTGCAACTGTCCGAGTGGTTGACGACACAACTGATCGATGCCACGACCACGGAAACGAACAGCAGCCGCATCCTCTCGCAGCCGACTTCCCCCACAAGCGGAACACTCGACCTCATCGACCAGATGTTCTAACTGACTACGCAGAGCAGGGGAGAGCTTGGCAGCTTCCTCAAGTGCCGGGTACAAACCTTTAAATTGGAACTGAAAAATCGGCCTGCCGGTCTTGGTACGGCGGCCGTTCCGAAACACGGAAAACCAGGTGTCGCCCGCGCCATGCATGATGACCCGTCGTTGTCGTGCATCGAGTTCATCAAAAGGCACATCCAGCGGTACTCCAGTCCCTTCCGAAATCGCCTTCAGCATCCATTTCGAAACAGGCTGGCTCACATCCGGCCAGATATGGATCGCTCCCTCGGCCAGGGTAAGCTGACGATTTCGAATCAATGACGCCGGATTAGCACCCACCTGTGTTCCGATTCCCTCACAAACATCACACCAGCCCAAGTGACTGTTGAAGGAGAAACTGTGCGGAGTAAGCGCCTCAAAGCTACGGTCACACTCTTCGCAGACACGATGTTGGCTGTGTGATCGCACACGCCAACGGTTTTCCGGAATCTTCTCATCGGGATAGGCGACTTGCAATTCGCCTTGCCCAATGGAGAGAGCCGCTTCGATGCTCTCGGCAATGCGACTGCGAGATGCCTTTCTCACAATGATTCGATCGATGACGACGGCCACATCATGTTTTTTTCTGCGGTCGATCGTGGGTGGGTCATCAAGAGAATGAGTGACGCCATCGATTCGCACGCGAAGGTATCCGTGACTTCTCAATTCTTCCCAGAGCGTTTCATACTTTTGCCCGACTTCAACACCGGTCGGTGCCATCAAATACAGCCTGGTTCCTTCGCGTTCCGACATGACTTTATCGACAATTTCGTCGGGCGTCTGCGTACCAACGGGAATGTTACAAGCAGGACAATGGGGCGTTCCCAACCTGGCCATGAGAATGCGCAAATAGTCGTAAATCTCCGTTGAGGTTCCAACGGTCGAACGCGGCGTATTTCCCAGATTCTGTTGTTCGATCGCAATCGCCGGCGAAAGCCCTTCGATGTGTTCGAGTTGGGGCTTCTGCATCTGACTGACAAACTGTCTTGCATACGAACTGAGGCTTTCGACATAACGTCGCTGGCCTTCGGCATAAATCGTGTCCATTGCCAGAGAGCTTTTACCGCTCCCACTCGGACCGCAAAACACCGACATTTCGTCGCGGGGCAGTTTCACATCCACATGCTTCAAATTGTGTTGATGAGCTCCTCCAACTTCAATGTATTTCGCCTGATTGATCTTTTTGGAGGGACGAGCGGTTTTTTTCTTGCCTGCTTTTTGCCCGTTTCCATTTTTACCGTTCATCGCACGATGCAAAGCAACGCCGGTCGGAGAGCGTTTACTCTTGGCAACTTCTTCCGGAGTTCCTTGAACGACAATCGTTCCGCCGCCCGCACCACCTTCGGGACCGAGATCCACAATCCAGTCTGCGGTTTTGATGACATCCAAATTGTGTTCGACGACGATGACCGTGTTTCCTGCACTCACGAAGCCATGGAGGACTTCGAGCAACATTTGGATGTCGGCAAAGTGCAGGCCTGTCGTCGGTTCATCAAGCAGGTAGAGCGTACTCCCGGTGCTCTTCTTGACCAGTTCTCGAGCCAACTTAATGCGCTGAGCCTCTCCTCCGGAAAGCGTCGGTGAGGGTTGCCCGATCTTCAAATAATCAAGCCCTACATCTTGGAGCGTCTGCAGCTTGTGGCGAATTTTTGGAATGCTATCGAACAGCTCCAACGCCTGCTGGACATCCATCTCGAGTACATCGGCGATCGAATGCCCTTTGAATTTAACGGAAAGCGTTTCTCGATTGAAGCGATGACCTTGGCAAACGGGACAGGTCACCCACACGTCCGCGAGGAAATCCATTTCAAGTTTCGTAGAGCCATTTCCTTCGCAAGCCGTACAACGTCCTCCGTCCACATTGAAACTGAAACGGCCTGGCTTGTAACCTCGTTGTTTCGATTCCGGTAACTGTGTGTACAGATTGCGAATGTCGTCGAATAACTTGATATAGGTACCCGGATTCGACCGCGGTGTTCGTCCGATCGGGGACTGATCAATGGCGATCATCTTGTCGAGATGCTTGATCCCGACAATGGCATCGTGATCACCTGGATCACCATCGCCCCCATTGAGATCTCGCCGCAGAGCTTCCACGAGAATGTCATTCACCAAAGAGCTTTTACCGGATCCCGAGACACCAGTCACACATACGAAGCTACCCAGTGGAAACGCGAAGTCAATGTTTTTGAGATTGTTGTGACGAGCCCCGGCGATATTGAGCCAGAATTCGCCGGGATTGGTTTTCTCGGGGGCGGCACCCAAACCGCGTCGAACCTTCTTCGGTTTTTCCTCTTCCTCTTCGATTTCTGGCTTCGGTGGCTTGAGTCCTGCGCTGAGCCGCCGGGAGTTTGGCACTGCGATTTCTCGTTTTCCCGACAGATATTGGCCCGTCACGCTGTCTATGTTGCGAACCAGCTGCTGGACGTCACCTTCCGCAACAACATATCCACCGCGTACACCGGGTCCGGGACCAAAATCGATAATGTGGTCACTCGCCCGCATCGTGTCCTCGTCGTGTTCGACAACCACGACTGTATTACCAAGATCCCGCAACCGGCCGAGCGTTTCGATGAGCCGATCATTATCCCTCGGATGCAAACCGATCGACGGCTCATCGAGAATATAAAGAACGCCCACGAGCCCACAGCCAATCTGGCCCGCCAGGCGAATACGTTGCGACTCACCCCCGGACAGAGTCGGCGCTGAACGATCGAGCGACAAATAATCCAATCCGACATTATTGAGAAAACCTAATCGACCACGAATCTCCTTGAGCACCTCCGTGGCGACCAACGTTCGCGTTGGATCCAATTCGAGTTCTGCAAAGAAATCAATCGCTTCTACGACCGATAATCGACAGACCTCCGGAAGTGATCGTGCGGGTCGATCAGAAAAATCGGAGTGGGTGCTGGAAACGGTAACACTACACGCCTGCGCATTAAGCCGTTCGCCCTTGCAATCCGGACACTCGACGGTGCTCATGTATCGTTCGAGTTGACGCAATTGCATACGACTTTTGCTATTCCGATACTTCGACAACAAATCGGGAATAATGCCCTCAAAATTGCCGCCGTACTTCATCGGTGACTTGCCACCGCGCCAGGTAAAGGTGATGTGCAATTCGTCGGTTCCCCACAACCAGGCTTCTTGTTGCATTTCGTCGAGATCTTGCCAGGGTGTTTCCAACATCACTCCAGCTTCCATGTCGTTCACTCGTTCGAACGAATCTGCAACTCCTTGGTAAATGTGGCGTCGCCACCGTCCAAGATCTTTCCAAGGTCCCAGGATTTCTAGGCACCCCTGCTTGAAACTCAAACTCGGATCCGGAATCAGTAGATCCACATCAAATGAATAGAACTCTCCCAGGCCGTCACATTGCAGGCACATTCCCTGAGGACTATTGAAGCTAAACAGCTGGGGACTGGGTGCCTCAAAACTGACTCCGCATTCGGTACACGCATAACTAATCGACATCACAAGATCGCCGGGGCGATTCCGTTTCTGCCGGGTCGTGGTCTTTCGCCGCGCTCGCGGACGAGAGGATTCATCGGTCGCATCAGGCTGAGCGACGATGAGAGTTCCCTTGCCAATACGTAGCGCAACTTCAACGGCCTCCGCCAAACGAGTCCGAGCGGCCTTTCCGATCGTCAGTCGATCGATCACGATCTCAATGTCGTGTCGCATTTGTCGATCGAGTTGTTGATCCTCTGAGAGCGAAACAATTTCGCCATCGACGCGTGCCCGCACAAATCCCTGTTTGAGATAATCTTCGAAGAGATCCCGGTATTCACCTTTTTGGCCGCGAATTACCGGAGCCAGCAGATAAATGCGCGCCCCTTCAGGCAACGTCATGATGTGAGCCAGAATCTGCTCGCGTGACTGAGCCGTCACGGGACGACTACACGTCGGACAATGTCCGTCACCAACTCGAGCGTAAAGCACTCGCAGATAGTCGTAGATTTCGGTGATGGTGCCGACGGTCGATCGAGGATTTGTCCCTGCTGACTTCTGGGAGATCGATATTGAGGGGCTCAAACCACCGATATAGTCGACATCCGGCTTGGGCATCTGGCCGAGAAACTGTCGAGCAAAACTGGAAAGGCTCTCCACATAACGACGCTGACCTTCGGCATAAAGCGTGTCAAAAGCCAGCGAGCTTTTTCCGGAACCGCTGACGCCGGTCAGGCATATCAGCTTGTTTCGGGGCAGAATTAGGTCCACCTCGCGGAGATTATGCTCACGCGCGCCCTTGATCACGATGTCCGAATTTGGCATGGTCAGGAAGAGTTCTTATGCAAGTTGGCAAGTCGAAGGTAAACGCGTTATTTTAGAACAGCGTTCAAAGGATGCACAGCCCGCGATTTTCGGTGAACACATCTTCTCAATTGTTTATCCGGAGTGACGATTACCATGCCAGCGGTCCTAACTGAAGAAAATATCTGTTCAACGCGTGTCCCTCGTCGGTGGAAGCCGATCATTGAGCGGCTCAGCAGCTTCGTGCAGCTCGAACTTGACGTCTGCAAGGGTCGTCCGGAACGACCCACCGCCGAAGACGAGCAGCGACTGAGGGAGCTTCACGATGAGTTAGTGATCGAGTCCGCCGACTTGCTCGAACCGTCGGCGATCGAGAACCAACCGACAGAGTTGGATGCGGAAATCTTCGCCCGAGCCGTGTTCGTGTTGATGAAACTAGAAACCAGCATTGCGGCAGACCAAGATTCCGTGCTCGATACAGCGGGGTCGGATACGCTTCACAGCTTTGAGGCCGATTTTCGCGCATCGCCTGACGAGTGTGCCAAGATGCGTCGTGCCTTACAGTCGATGCCTGGCATGTCCCAGCATCTGCTGGGTCGAGTGGAAGAGCAAGTGGAAGCGGATGCGATCGACGCAAATCGAAAACTGAGCGTGGTTAAGGCGATTCGAGACGAGTTTGGTCTCTGGAAGTCTGACCCTTCGCTGCGCGAAAACATCTTTCGATTTTTCGATACTTGTTATCCGGACACAGGAATCACCGTCGACGAAGTCGAGTTGATTGTGACCGGCAGCATGATCTTCTTTTGTCTCCCGTTTTCCGACACCGATTTGCAGACAGAACGGTTTCAAGCAGCAAACGAAGACGAACAAGCTCCAGTTCGAAAATTCCTGGGTCGAGTCAAACGTTTTTCCCAATGGCAGTTTGCTCACTTCCCCGTGTTTGGGTTTTTGAAGGGTGAAGATCTGCCCGATGAGATTCTTTCGCGGCTTGCGGCAAGATCCGAGTTGAGCATTCCAATCGTTTCGCGCGAGATAGGCCGACTAACAGCGATCGTCCCTTTGCAGCAAGTCGACAAATATGTTGTTCATGACGTTTGGGGACATGGTTGGCAGGCTAGTCTCTTGCGATACGACGGGCTTTACGAACAACTGGCACGCTACGCTCAGCCATTATCACTCGACGAACCAACGCGGATTCCTTCGGGCGACAGAATACAGCTAGGCGACTGTTTTGAGGGAAGAGGAGAAAACCTTCGACTCAACGAAACAACTTTCCGCTCGTTCGTCCAATCCAAGATCGTAGAACGTTTGCCAGTTGCAATGACTCCGGTACTTGCTGAGGTCATTGCTGACATTGCTGAATTCAAATACACGGAATTGCGTCCAGATAATCCCGA
Source organism: Planctomycetaceae bacterium (assembly GCA_002723275.1). Lineage (GTDB taxonomy): Bacteria > Planctomycetota > Planctomycetia > Pirellulales > Pirellulaceae. Next base: position 295,753 of record PBNZ01000002.1, on the reverse strand, counting down.
GGCGTTGTTGAGCTCGAGTTTGCTAAAAATTTTTCCGAGTAAACTCGATCTCATCGTACAAGATGTTCCGTTTTATTTTCGACAGGCAACCAAGGCCTTTCGACTTTGGGCGAACCTCGAAAAACGACAGCATGAAACTGCAGATCAGCTGATTGCTGCTGGAGCCAGCCCAACGGCAGCACGACGTGAGGTCGATCGAGCCATCGCCATCTGGCAGGAACTGGAGGCGACGACCTACGAACCCCAACTCCGTGCAGACGTCGATGGCGATGAGCTGAAGATCAACATCATGACTCGCTTGGCCTTAAATTTTCTGGGTCTTCATCGCGCCAAACTGCACGCCTACCAGTGGATTCGCGAAAAGTGTGTGGGAAACCTGCCCTTGAAGAGCTTTCGAGACTTACTGTTGATCAGCGCGGCGGTCTATTTTGAGGCAGATCCGCCGAGGAACATCTGGCGGGTCGATGAATTCGTGACGCTGCGCATCGAACCGCTCTGCGAACAATTAGCCCGGGGCCTGGACAACTGACGCTCAGATCCAGAAGACATCAAACAGATTGCGACCTTCAAGAATGACTTGTATCAGCGTCTATCTTTCCCGGCAAAATGGCCAGCTCACCCTTGATCAGAATTCTGGAGGAGATCTGATACCGGTGTTGAGCGTCGCTGGTACCCTCGATGTGATCGGTAAGGGACGACCCGAGCAACCGCTACACGTTGAGAAGGACCATCACCGGGTTGGCTTTCAAGGTGAAGGTTTTCGTGGAACGGTAACCGTCGAGCCTTTGACACCAACCTGCATGAAGGCTTCCTGCACGTGGATTTGTGAGCACAGCTTGACGGCTGACGAAATTCGTTGGCGTTGCCTGGGTCATTTCCCAACAGCAGACACGCTCGACAACCATTATCGACTCCGCGAGCTCGACGGCGAGCAGCTGAATGGCGCCTTGACGCCCGTGTTACTCCGCAGCGAACTGGCAGGGCACCATCTCTCCGTTGTGGGTTCCCGCTGGCTTCCGGTGCATGCGTTTCAGAAAAAGGCTGGCGAAGTCGACATGACTTTCTGGCTGGATCACGGATTGGCACACCCACGGTTTTCTTTTGAGGGTCCGCAATACCGGAATTGGAACAACGCCTATCAGTGGTCTGCAACCGCACAACTCGACTTTGACCTGTTTATCCAATCGAGCCCACAACCGCGACCGCTGTTAATTCCAGGCCGATTTCCAAAACGCCATCGAGCAGTTTTTTCGATCACGGATCATGCAGACCACGACAGTTGTGAACGTGTCGACGCGCTATGGTACGGAAGTTCACGAACACCCAACGCGAGTCGCAAGTCGGGTTTCGTGGGACTGAGCTTGCCCTTCACCAAATCGGTTTTCACCGCGACCCCCGAGGCAGACGGCCCCGGCTTACACAATCCGAAGTTTACCGAAGTGTGCCGCGCCGGACACGAGTCGGGTATCGAGATCTGTCCGCACGGCATCCATAGTGCCGTTCAACCGAAAGTGAGTGAAATCGAGTCACTGCTTCGTCCCTTCGAAAAATTCCAGCCAAAGACCTGGATCGATCATGGAAACCGTTTCCTTTCAAACTATGGTCGCCGAGGTTGGGATCCAAATGACGAGTATTCACTGCACCCCTGGCTCGATCGACTTGGAATTCGATACGTCTGGGGTCGCGTGGACTTTGGCCATGCGCTTCCTCAAGAACAACTCAATCAGCTCAACGTGTCACAGTTCAGCGGTCGATCCTATCTGCGAGATCTGCCCTCCAATACGCGCCGCGCCTTAAAAGCAAAACGGCCTTGGGCCGTACTACACGGCATGTCGGTATTGGCATACCAGTTGATTCCGGAAAAGACCATGTTGCAATTCTTTCTGGCTCAACGACGAATTCAACGCGTCATGCAGGCGGATGTCACCGCCATACCCGGCGCGATGTGGCAATCAGGTCGGATCACCGCCGCATTGCTCTTGCCACCCGGCGTGAACGATCTTTGGCATCACTTGAAGGGTGCTCGCGAAGAAATACTTCGAATGCCAATTTTCTTTCCCGAGCACTATTCAGTCCAACAACAACGGACTCCCCGTTGGCTCTTCAATACACTCGCCATTCATGACGTCGAAAAAGCGTATAGCGGAGCCGTGATAGATCGCTTGATCGACGACTATGGCATCCATTTATCGCACACATACCTGACCTCGATCAGTCGAGCTCACTTGAGTCACGCAATCGAACCGGACGGCAACGGTCATTGGCGCATTACGCCACAATTTGACGAGAACCTCCAGGGGCTGGCAGAAAGACGGAACACTGGCCGACTTTGGGTAGCCGCCATGGCCGAGATCGGCGATTTTTGGTCAGCTCTCCGACGAGTAAAACTAAGTATCCACGGCGAGGATCAATGGACGTTTGATTCCGGTTCCGGTGATTCGCCAATCGATCTGCAAATCGGTATCGTCTCCGACCGACCAACGACCTGTCTCATCAACGGCCAACCGGTTAAATCTGAGGCGCTGAATGATCGCGTCGCATTGACCTCCGCTGAGCAGCCTTCGCATCAAATCGTCGTTCACGCTCAATAAAAGTCAGCGTTTCAGAGCTGCGATGACATAGCGGACGTCCTGCGGCGACAGAAACAACATCTGCGACAATCTCAAACCATAGAGACGACAGCAGACAACTCCGAGCATCACGGTCGATAGGGCATTCCCCAACAATACGGCAATCGCTGCGCCGCGCATGCCATAGACCGGCACCAAGACGTAGGTCAACGCGCAAACGAGGATCAAGGTAAGAGCCAGACATCCTGCGGTCGTTGCTGCCTCACCCTCACTCGCCAAGACGCTGTTGAAAATGCTGAAAAGACACATCACCAGCATGGCGGGTGCAAAAATCACAAGTGCGCTATACGCCTCGATGAATTCCGCACCATAGAGTAGCACAACCACCCAACGGCCAAGCACAATCAATCCGATGGCGGCCAAGAAACCATAGGCCACGTTGAAGCGAGCCGCGCGCTCGATCTGATCTCTCTTGTTTTTATTTGCCGCATCCGACCACTTGGCATAGAAAAGCGGCGAAAGTGCGCGGGGTATTAAGACCGCGAAACTGGAAATCGTCACCGCTCGCGTGTAATAGCCGACGACTGAAAAATCGTGTTCTAGCCGATCAGCTAGAATCAGGACAGTCAATGAAGAGGTGATGGCAAACAGAATTCCGCTGGCAGCAATCTTGATTCCGTAGCCTGCCGTTTCTCGGAACCAGGTCATCTGCCAACCAAACGGATGTCGCAACTCCACTCGCAAAAAATAAAGCAGCAACAGCATGCCGGCGAAACCCGCCGAAGTGGTTACGACCAGCGCCCAATCCACCGTCAAATGACCCGAGAGCGCAAAAGCGAGCGCACCGAGGATGAGGACCACGCGTTGAATGATGTCGACCGATAAGATTTTCCGACTCGCTAGTGCAGCAACCAGAACCGGCCGCAACAGAGCAATGACCACATGACAGGCCATCCCGAACGAAAAGATAACCAAACACCACCATGGGAATGCGCCATAGAACGAATCTCGCGTCCAGAAGACTGCCGTCATCCCGACCGTCAATAACACGCCCACGATGACACCAAACGTCATAGAATTCTGGATTACCTCCTGGCGCGGATACCGCTGGGTATTGAGAAAATAGATGTTCGCGCGACCAATCCCCAAAGATGCCAGGGGAACAACAAGCGTCAAAGTCGACATGAAGACCGAGTACTGACCCACACCCTCGGGACCAAGAAAGCGGGCGTAGATCACCGTGCTAATGACACCGGCGCAAGCAAGTACAAACTCACTGGCACCTAGCAACGTTGCTTTCTTGACGAATCCCATCGTTTCGGTGACCTTGGCAGTGGCTACGAGTTAGTCGTCACTTAGCCGGTGCGTTTTTTGGCAACGAGATCTTGGACGAGTTCAATCTCTGCCTGCAGCCGTTCGTCCCAGAACCAGATATTCTCCTGAGCGAACTGAAAGGCACCCTCTGCCAACTCTTGCCGACGATCGTCATTCTCGAACAGTTCGGCGATTCGCTCGCCGAGCTCTTCGAGTTCATCTTCGGTTAAGAGCAGGCCGGTTTCATCATCCCTCATCACACATTGAGTACCCCCAATGTCGTAAGCGATCACACAGGTTCGACTATGCATCGCTTCCATAATTTGATTACCCAGATTGGTCAAGTCTTGCACTGTCAGAAATAGATCAGCGGCGTTGTGCAGTTCACGCACCCTAGCATGAGGAATGCTTCCCAGCAGCGTCACGTATTCGCCAACTCCAAGTCGTTCAATTTGCGCCTCGAGATCCTTTCTCAGAGGACCGTCTCCGCCGATAACCAACCTCGCATTTGGAATCCGCTCGATGACCGTCGGCATCGCGCCGATGGCACGATCTAATCGTTTCCAAGTGTCGAGCCGAGCGACGGCAAAGATCATCAAGTGATCCGGCGTGAGGCCCACAGATTCTTTGACTTGAGCTACGTCGAGATCTGGTTGATAAATGCCTCGTTTAGTCCCATCCAACCAGAACCGATGACGCTCGGGCGGATACTTTAACTTTTCGGCCACTTTGTCACCCAGCGTGCCGTCGTTTGACATGATCAACATGTCGTAAGGAATCTTGTAAGAAAGGATCTCTCCGAAATCTCGAATCCGTTTATACCAAGGCACATTAAACAGCGTGTGACCTAACCATGTACCCCATCGTCTGCCAATGTGAACCGCACAATATTTTCGACACAGGCGGTGAGCGACATACGCGGGATCGCTGCGATACGAATAAATTACATCAGGACGATATTCCGCAGCGACTCGATTGACCTCGCGCCTGAAGGCATTTTGCGTCCACACCCATCCGACCTTGAAAATGTTTCGAAAGGGTCGAGCCTTCATCGCCTTGAAGATCAACGGAGGCGGGCAGATTCGATGGACGTGGAATCCGCCCATCATGAAATCCTTCGATGAGGAGAAGTCGCCGATCACAAACACATGTACGTCGTGACCTTGGTCTGCCATTGTCTTCCAAAGCATCGGCACCAACGGGACACCCGCCATCTTGTCGAAGGTCTCGTCTTCGAACATTTGATGCAGGCCAGACCAATCGTGGGTCAGAATGAAAACGGTGAGCTTCTCACCGGTGGAGTCCCGAGTCTCAGCGTTGGCAACATCGGTCACGGGCATAATCAACTCACTGACGGTTTCACGTCATCGCCGCAGGAGCGATTGACAATGGATGGATCAATCAAATCACGAGGACGCCGATCAAGCGCCCCGCCTGAGAACTCTAACACAAATTACGTTTGTCGAATAATTCACTTGCTTGCTAATTGGGGACTTCTTCGAGGGAAGTGGCAGCCAAGAAGTCAGTTGTCTGTTTACGTAAGCTAGTCAAAACGGTTCATCCACCCGGACTGGGCGCAACCCGTTTTAAATAATCGGCTAATTCATCGGCGGAGACGAGCGCCGATTCTGCATGTTTTGCACTGACATCCTGGGCAGCGCGTCGTCGATCGTCGAGGCAATCTAACGTCGCTTCAACGAGTTTTACACCGTCGTCGACCTCAAAAGGCGATTCCCAGCCGACGGCCGCATCCTCAAGTGTCTCGGCCATAATCCGAAGTTTTGGTTCGATGACCGTACAAATCGCTGGAATTCCCAACGCCGATCCCACGATTGCGCCGTGAGCTCGGGATGTCACCAAGACATCACAGGCCGCGAGTTCGTCCAATTGATCGGAGATCGATAAACGATTGGGGTTCCAGATAATGTTCGAAAACGAAGACGATTGAACCGTTCGCCGGCAAGTCGTGTCGCCAAATCCATCAAAGATAAAGAAGGTCGGCTTGTGCCCTCGTTTCTCAAGCGAGGCCGCCAGTTCCATGGAAGCGGATAGATGGCGAAATCCTTCTTCCGTCCGATACCAATCCCGAACGATGATGCCAATTCGATACGGTGGAGAGGAATTTTTCAGAGCTGGAAGATCTGCACCCCAAAGAGAACTCGCATACCCAAAGTCAGAATGCAAACTCGCTTGTTCAAGACCCCAGTTCTGACAGTATCGCACACTCGTTTCGTCACGAACGGACAAGAATTCGCAGCCGGCTAATTGTTTTGCCGCCGATTGTTCGGATTCAGGTCGAGCGAACGGACCCAAACCGATGGAAATCGCAGCCCGACGAGTCTTTTCATCAAGATCAAGACGGACTCCTTGCGGTCGTCGAAGATTAGCAAGCGACATCCGCCCACTCGCCAGACCCTCCAGGAATCGTTGAGCCCGTTCCCACCTTGATCGACGCAAGGAAGTTCCTTGGAAGTCGTAAAACTGTGTTCCGCCACCATAGATCGCGACCTGCGAACGTACCGTGGTTTCCGCCTGGCGGACGATATACTGCGGCATGGCATCGAGTCGGCGACAATATCGTTCACCACCACGATAAATCAACACGGTGATGTCCGTCGGGTCATGGACCTTTCGTACCGCGTTGACGGCAGCCAGCATGAGCAAGTCGTCGCCGAAATTGCCCAGCCCGAAACCGCCAATGATAACCACGGGGGTATCTACGAGCATTTGCTTGATATCTTTCTATCCCACGTGTCCATGACACAAACTAGGTTGAAACGGGAACCTGACTTTCCGGGGAAGATTTCTCTCGACTCATTTTGAGCCAACCCGCTGCAAACAAAAGTCGCTTTGCCAAATCCAGGCTCAGGTAACGGACCGCCATCTGCGTTTTCTTGATTCGTTCCCCAATCGTCATCGCGGGCATCTCAGGGACGTCGTAACCAAGCTCCCGCAACAAGGGACCGACCAAATGTTCACTGAGCTTTTGATCAAAAACGGTCATCTTCGTTTTCCAATTGGCAACCGAGCCGACACTGACCGGCGCTGCCACCTCGTGGTGCCCCGTTGGGCCGGCAATGCGTTTACCGGCCGCCGTATTCTCCAACATCGTGGCTTCAAAAGGTTCATCGAGGAATTCGCAGATCTTCCGAACCGTGGCCTCCGTGTTTTCTACAAGCTTCTCATAACGAATTTCCAGATAACGCTCCGGACCCAGCCAACTTGCCGCTTGTCGACCGAAGGTCACATTTTGTTTCCAGGTTTGAAGCAAATAATAGGTATCGTAATACCAGTATCGGTCACTCCATTTCTTCAAAGCTGAGAGTACCGAGTCACGACCATCACGAATTATGTGAATGAATTTCGCATCTGGAAAAATCTCGTTAATGGTGGGTAAAACTCGCACATAGCTCGGACCCTTGTCACCCCATCGAGCCGCGTCATTCGTCTTGATTCGATAGAGAGCATCCAGGGCATGTCGAAGTGTGGACTCGGGCAACGATTCGCAAAAGGCGTCGATATCGTCGACCAATCCGGACCACTCGTGATTCATTTTTCCGAGCTCCCCGACCAGCTGTTCGATCTCTTCACGGCTGAGCCGGCGGGATTGATAACGACCGAGATGGGCCAGAAAGCCAGTTTCGTCCGGAATATCAATTTGCGAATGTCCGCAAAGAATGCTGCGCAGCAGCGTCGTTCCGGATCGTGGATTTCCGACCACAAAAAAAGGAACGGTTCGCAGCGGATCATCAGACATACGTTTTTGCTTCTAATTCCGACTCGCTCTACTGCCAGATCATGGCGACACATAGCGCCGATCACCAATAGCAGCTGTAAAAATCTCCGAGTCGCGACTACTTCTTCAATTCCTTAATTATAATTGGCCAGAAAGAGCGCCCGGTAGTTGTTGTCGAGTCATGTTATAAGAGTACTCTGTTGGGAAGATCGGTTTGATCCTACTTCGCGGGTAGCTTGTATCGATCGTAACGATCCTACGTTGTGTATTCGGTTTTTGATCAGGACTTGTCTGTTTGTCCAAGACGCCTCAAGCCATTTCGAATTTCGCGGTCCAATCGCCACTCGACGTGGCGACTGTCGAGTGCGCTCTGAATGAACTTCTGGCAGCCGTTCGCGATGATCAAGTTCCGGCGACTGCGGTCGACCAAATGCACGACTATTACGACCGGTACATCACTTGGCAGAATCATTTTCTGCATCATTTCGCGCCCTTCGTTCGCGACGTCGATCGATGCTTCAACCCTCAGTCCACTCAACCTCATCTACTCGACCTGGGATGCGGAGTTGCCACCCAGGCACACTTACTGGCAATGCGTGGTGCGACCATCACGGGTCTGGATCACAATCCACAACGAGTGGCAGCCGGACAAGCCATGACCTCCTGGTTTTCCGAACGTAGTGGCAAGTCGCTTCATGTCACGCTGCAGGCAGCCGACGCCTTTGAAATGCTGGCACAACAACCCGCTGAAAGTTTCGACGGTTGTTATACTCAGTTCGCTTTGGCGTACATGCGACCGCACCGAGAGATGCTGGAATTGATTCATCGCGTCGTTCGTCCGGGAGGCCGCATCCTGTTCCGCGAATTCAATGCTGGAAGTCTTTATAATCGGGTCATCTCACGCGTTGATTGGCTGACCGATCGAGACTACCAGGACATTGGAAAAGAACTTGGCTGGCAATGTTTGGCTCGCGATTACTGCTGGTTTGTCCCCAAACAGCTGACGAATCCCGGACAGCTGCGGCATTGGTGGGGACGCTTCGAGGCGGGCCTGGAAAGAATCTCACCCGTCGCTCGTTATGGAGCGGCCGCCATGACTCTCGTTTTCCAGCGTTGAGCCGGCAAGTTTGCTCTTGTCTATCTTCGGAATCGCCTGCTATAAGCTCTGGCCCGATTGTCCGTACGTGATGGTATTGCATTCACTGCATAAAAGCATTCACTGCCTGTACGATGGTTTCCAAATCCATGATGAATCGACTGTTTGACGCGATCCTGGTACTCACATTCGTGGCGATCCCCTACTGTATTCCATCCAGACTCTCCGCCCAGGAGAGTGAGATTCAGTTGTTGCCGCCTATTTCGGGATCCGATGACGGAAGTATTTCTACGGAAGTTACGTCCGAAGAATTACTGGGTGAAGAATTGCTGACGGAAGCTCCAACCGACTTTTGGACTCCCTGGTCGACTACCATGGGGTGGTTCAACTCTCCGATTTGGGATTTCGGGATGGAATTAGGAGTGAACGGTTCCGAAGGTAACTCGCAAGCCTTCAGCATGATGGCATCGGGATCCTTCAAGCGCGAAACCGAAGCGAGCACCGTCGAAGTAAAAATCAATTACGGCAAGACACAAGCGGATGGAGTGGAGACACAGCACTACGCTTTGCTCGACGGTCGCTGGGATTGGAATATTTCTCCGATCTGGTTTTTGTACACGAAGACCATTCTCGAATACGATGAATTCAAGTTTTACGACATACGGATGACGAACTCAGGTGGTCTTGGTTATCACTTCATCAAGAACGATCGAACAACGTTGACGAGCCGCTTTGGTGCGGGTGTATCACGTGAGTTTGGCGGACTCAATAACGAGTGGATTCCGGAGGCGAACGTTGGTGCGGACGCAGAACATGCTCTCACCAAACGTCAAAAGCTGAATCTTACGGTCGACTATTATCCAGCCTGGGAAGAATTCTCTGACTTTCACATCATTGCCGATGCAAATTGGGAAGTGTTATTAGACGAGGCCACCAACCTGAGCTTGAAGCTGGGTGCCATTGATCGATACGACAGCACGCCGGACGGGGCTCTTGCAAATGACATCGACTATTACGTCACTCTGCTGTGGAAGCTCTAAACTAAACAGCAAACGATCCTGCGAGTCCACAAATTCGCAACGTGCCGCGAATCAATTGACGGCTCGTTCGGCGAACCGTTCTTGGAGCGACTGGACCTTTATTTCCTCTTCGCGAAGCGCTTCCATCGCCATCACTGCTGCCTCGGCAGCCTGAAATGTCGTGATGCATGAGACGCCGTGCTGGACAGCTGCCGCTCGAATCCGTCCTTCATCTGTACGAGCACCTTTGCCGTTGGGAGTGTTGAGAATCAACGATACCTTACCGTCGATCAGGTAATCGATCAGATTCGGGTGGCCTTCGACAAGTTTTTTCACGGGTTCAACGGGAATGCCCGCATCTTCGAGGCGACGAGCGGTGCCGGCTGTCGCGATAAGCTCAAATCCCAACCGGTGTAAACGTTCGGCAAGAGCAGCCACCAGATCTTTATCGCGTTCGGTAACGCTAATGAAAATCTGACCGTCCTTGGGCAACACGACCCCTGCCGCGAGTTGACTCTTCGCAAAGGCGATTGAAAACCTTTCACTAATCCCCATCACTTCACCCGTACTGCGCATTTCGGGGCCGAGGACAATATCGACTCCTACAAACTTACGGAACGGGAAGACACTTTCTTTGACGGAGACATGAGCGGGGATCGGTTCGCGGTCCAACCCTAGTTCGTCCAAGGTAACTCCTGCCATCACCTTGGCCGCCAGTTTCGCCACAGGTACGCCGGTCGCCTTGGCAACAAAAGGAACCGTTCGACTGGCTCGCGGATTGACCTCCAGCACATAGACGTTCGGCTTCCCGTCTTCGGTTTTGACGGCGAATTGGATATTCATCAATCCGACGACATTCAGATGCAAAGCCAACGATCGCGTGGCCGTTCGGATCTCTTCGATCACATTCTGAGGCAAGCTATAGGAGGGGATGGCACAAGCGGAATCACCCGAATGAACACCAGCCTCTTCAATGTGTTCCATGATTCCGGCAATAATGACATTTTCACCATCGCAGATGGCATCCACATCGACTTCGGTCGCATCTTCGAGGAAGCGGTCAATCAGGACTGACTTGCCTTGCGAAGCGTTGAAGGCCTCAGACACAAAGCGCTCAAATTGCGACTGGTCGTAACAGATCTCCATGGCACGACCGCCCAACACAAAGCTAGGACGTACGAGCGAAGGAAATCCAATTTTTGCCGCTTCGCTGCGTGCCTGATTCATGTTCATGGCGATGCCATTCGCCGGTTGTTTCAGGTTCAAGCGCTGCAGAATCTCTTGGAATTGTTTGCGATCTTCTGCAGCTTCGATGGTATCGACCGTTGTTCCAATGATCGGGATGCCGGCTGTTGCCAGGCCGCGAGCCAAGTTCAGCGGTGTCTGTCCACCGAATTGAACGATCACCCCATCCGGTTGAACGCGATCGCAGATGTTCAACACATCTTCTGTCGTCAAAGGTTCAAAGAACAACAGATCACTAGTGTCGTAGTCGGTACTCACCGTTTCCGGATTCGAGTTGACCATAATCGACTCAATGCCAAGTTCCCGCAGCGCGAAGCTCGCGTGGCAGCAGCAATAGTCAAATTCGATACCTTGACCGATACGATTGGGTCCACCCCCGAGAATCATAATGCGTTTGCGATCAGGTTGCTTGGCGGGCGTCTCATCTTCGTCTTCGTACGTCGAATAGAAGTAAGGCGTATACGCCTCGAACTCAGCGGCACATGTATCTACCGACTTGAAGGTGGCCACGATACCTCGTGACTTTCGAAATTCTCGAACCTCCATTTCACTCGTCTGGAAGATTTCGGCCAGCTGTCGATCGGAATATCCGAATTGTTTGGCTTTGCGGAGCGTTGCATTGTCGACATCCGTGATGGATTCGATCTTCAGCAACTCTTCTTCCAACTCAACGATTTCAGAGAGATGATCCAGGAACCATGGATCGATGTAGCTCAGCTCGTGAATTTTTTTATTGGATAAACCGGCCTTCATCGCATATCGAAGATGCCAAACTCGATCTTCATTAGGACGTGCCAGGTTGGCCTTGATTTCTTCGACGGTTGGCTGCTGCTCGCTGCCCCACAGGTCCTTGCTGCCGTCACACCCAAACCCGAAACGGCCGACTTCCAATCCGCGCAGTGCTTTTTGGAACGACTCCTTGAACGTTCGACCGATAGCCATCGTCTCGCCCACACTCTTCATCTGCGTGGTCAGCGTCGAATCAGCTTCGGGGAATTTCTCAAAGGCAAAACGGGGGATCTTCGTGACGACGTAGTCAATGCTGGGCTCGAAGCAAGCCTGTGTTTTGCGGGTAATGTCGTTCGGCAACTCATGTAATCGGTATCCCACCGCCAATTTCGCAGCGATTTTCGCGATCGGAAAACCGGTTGCCTTCGAAGCCAGTGCGCTAGATCGACTCACACGAGGATTCATCTCGATCACAATCATACGCCCGGTTTTGGGGTCGATCGCAAACTGAATATTAGAGCCACCAGTTTCAACGCCGATTTCGCGAATGACAGCCAAGCTGGCATCCCGCATACGTTGGTATTCCTTGTCCGTCAGCGTCTGCGCCGGCGCCACCGTAATGGAATCGCCGGTATGCACGCCCATCGGGTCGAAGTTTTCGATGGCACAGATGATCACGACGTTGTCATCCAAGTCGCGCATCACCTCCATCTCATATTCTTTCCAGCCAAGCACCGACTCTTCGATCAATACTTCAGTAATCGGAGACTGATCAAGGCCGTACTGGACGAGCGTATCAAAGTCCTGGCGGTTATAAGCGACCGCGGAACCGGATCCGCCAAGCGTAAAGCTAGGTCGAACCACACAGGGCAAACCAACTTCGCCTAGCACCTCACGGGCTTCTTCAAGAGTATGAACGGTTCGGCCGTGGCAGCATTCCAGTCCAATGCTCTCCATCGCTTTTTTGAACTGATCCCGTTCTTCAGCCTTGGCGATCACCTGAGCGTTTGCGCCGATCATCTTTACGCCATGCGTTTCAAGCACGCCGTGGCGATCCAGATCCATCGCAACATTCAATCCCGTCTGCCCCCCAAGGGTTGGCAAAAGAGCATCAGGCTTTTCCTGTTCGATCACCTTTTCGACGATTTCCCAAGTCAAAGGCTCGATGTAAGTACGATCGGCCGTATTCGGATCGGTCATGATGGTTGCAGGATTTGAATTCACCAGCACCACCTCATAACCCTCCTCACGTAAAGCCTTACAAGCTTGGGTTCCTGAGTAATCAAATTCGCAAGCTTGGCCGATCACAATCGGACCAGAACCAATCAGCAGAATTTTGTGGATGTCGTCCCGACGAGGCACGCCGCACCTTTCCTTCCAATAACAAGAGTCGCCGCAAAGAAATACATATCTGGGTAAAATCTCTCGAAATTACCACGCGGCCCACGAACGTAAAAGGGGCGCTCGAGCATTCCTCAGACATGTCGCCAAAATTTATGCGAGCGACCTAAGATTTATGCGACGGGAGTTTGAAATTCATAGGCACGGTCCTCACCAGCCACCAGGACTCAGCCGGGTAAATCAACTCGGTTTACCGTTTTCTGGGCCAAATCCGACCAAGCCGCGCGAAGCTTCTTCGGAAAACCGCAGCCTTCTTTCAACAACCGCCTACCAGGCCGTTGGCGGAATCGGCCAAAATTGACTCCCCCTGAGGGACTGCTTTGACCGGAAATGCTGGACCAGCCATTGCCCATTTCCTACGCACTGCCCGTTTCCGATCGTTGACACCTCGTCGTAAGCCGTTTAATCTTAACAGATTGGGCGGTTTCGCGGGTTTTCAACCGGTTGTAAGGTTTTGAGGCAACGTGTCTAGTCCTTCACGAAGTGGTGTTTTCCAACAGTCAGCCGATCGACGTGTCGAGCAATTCACTGAGAGTATCAGTTTCGACCGTCGACTCTATCGGCACGACATCCAAGGCTCAAAGGCACATGCCCGCATGCTGGCCGGCGTGGGTCTGATCTCTGAAGACGAATGCAAGCAGATTGAAGCTGCCTTGACGGAGATCGAGGGTGAATTGGATCGAAACGAGCTGCCGATGCAGATCGAGCTCGAAGATATCCATATGCACATTGAGCAGGCCTTAATCAACCGTTTGGGCGACATTGGCCGCAAACTGCATACGGCCAGGAGCCGCAACGATCAGGTTTCGACCGACCTTCGACTGTGGTGTCGAGACGCCATCGATGGACTCGACCAGCAACTCACCGAATTGCAACGCTCATTCGTATCTCGGTGTGCGCGTGACGCCGACGTCATTTTGCCCGCTTACACTCACCTGCAACGGGCACAGCCTGTTTTAGCCCCTCATTACTGGCTCGCTTACTGCGAAAAATTTGAGAGGGACCGCGAGCGTCTGGCAGATTGTCGTAAGCGTCTCAATCGGAGCGGTCTAGGAGCAGCCGCTGTAGCGGGAACAAGCTTGCCCATTGATCGCGACCAGACGGCAAAAGAGTTGAATTTTGAAGCGGTGGCCGCCAACAGTCTGGATGTTTCGAGCGACCGCGATTTTGTACTCGAACTCGCGTTTACGCTGACTGTCATTGCGGAACATTTGAGTGGTTGGGCTGAAGAGTGGATCCTGTGGTCGACGATCGAGTATCGCTTTCTGACTTTACCACAGCAATTCTGTACCGGTTCGTCGATCATGCCTCAGAAAATCAACCCGGATGTGCTTGAGTTGATTCGTGGCAAAACGGCTCGGGTGATCGGCAATCTGCAATCGCTTTTGGTTTTGGTGAAGGGTCTGCCTCTCGCCTACAACCGTGATCTGCAGGAAGATAAAGTACCGCTCTTTGACTCCGTCGATACAGTGTCTGCATGTTTGGGACTTGCAGCACCGATGGTACGGGATGCCGAACTCAATCGAGACCATATTGTCAGTGGACTCGACCGCGGTTACCTCGATGCCACAACACTCATGGAGTTCATGATTCAACACGGCGTACCTCAGCGCTCTGCCCATCATCTCGTCGGCGATTTAGTCGGCAAGGCGATCCAACAACAGGTTCCTCTCGCGAAGCTCGACCCGCAGGAGTTTCGCGATGCGCACGAGGTATTGGATGAACGCGTTTTCGAGGTGATTGGGGTCGAAAACGCGATTCAAGCCTTTCGAAGTTATGGTTCTACGGCACCTTCGGAAGTTGCCAGTCAGGTAGCCGCGTGGCAGAAGAAGCTCGACCTGTAATGGGTTGTCTTGGGTCGCTCGGCTAGACGTTCAATGGAGTGCGAAACAGATTCGAACACCATTCGCAGTTTCACGAGAAGCATCCATGTATCAATCGCGAAAATTATCGATATTTGTAACCGGGAAGACGTATTCCTTGAGCGGCCTTTTGCTGCTGTTCTTGGTCACCACAAGCACTGTCGTCCATGGGCAGCAACCCAATGTTCCTGGAGCGGAAAAGCCTCCGGAGATCGTTGATAGTGCAGCCGTCCGTGCAATTCGCGCGACTGATCCACAGACCCCGGAACAACTACTTCGAGCGATCGATCAATTGATCCGACTCGATCGTTTCGATCTGGCCTTGGATTATCTCCAACAATTAAACGATCAGGGACTCGACGTTACTGCACGCGCTCAGCTTCACCAGAAATTTGGGACGTCGGTAATGCTCAAGCTTTTGCGTCCTGAAATGGAGCCTTTAGGTCGTGAATTCGCGCTGGCGACTCTGTCGGCTGCGAAGGCGTACGCCCAGGATCCTCAACGAATTGGTCGCGACATCCAACAACTTGCTGCAACCGACCGACAAACCCAATTACGTGCGGCGTTAGAATTGAGTCGTTCCGGCGAATTCGCGGTTCCTCAACTGATCGAAGCCATTGCAGCATCGACGAACCCCGAGTTAACGAAAAATGCAAAGTCGGTACTGATTGAGTTGGGGAGCGAAGCCGTTGATCCGCTGATTACGACACTGTCGAGCTCCAATGATCCACTCCGTTTGGCAGCGATCGATGCTCTTGGCCGTCTGGGCCGCGAACGAGCGTTAGCATACCTGGTGCGGCCTTATTTGGCACCGCGTGACGAATCGGAACGGCAAGCGGCAGCGCAAGCCTTTCGACGCATCCTTGGCTCCGAACCAACTCGCTTTGAAGCAACTCAACTGTTACGACAATCCGCTCAACAAGCGTACCAACGCCAAATCACTCAAAAGGCAGACATCGATGGTGTCATTTCGATATGGGCTTGGAATGAAGAACTCCAGTCGGCGATTCCCTATCGACTGTTTTCAGAAGACGTCGCAGCATTGACGGCTTCACGTCTCTACCGTGATCTTTTCGCCGTCGATCCTGACGACAATGAATATCGAATTCGTTACCTTGCAAGTCGACTTGAGCTTGATCAAGCCATGGTTCTTGATCGACCGCTAAGACGCGGTGCCGGAACGGCATTTGAGGAAGGCGTTGCAGCCGGAACGCAGGTGATCGAGCAGGTATTGCAGGAAAGTATCAAAAACGGACACTGGATTGGTGCGATCGCTGCTGCAGAAATCCTAGGCGAAATCGGTGATGTCAAAACCTTACGGGCTCCTGCGGGCAAAGTCTCGCCTTTGGTTTTGTTGCTGACCGATCCTCATCGACGAGTTCGTTTCGCAGCCTTGCAGGCGATCATGAAGCTCAATCCTCAGGCATCATTTCCAGGGGCAAGTCGCCTACCCCAGGCGCTTGGATACTTTGCTGGATCGACGGGATCTCGACGCATCTTGATTGCTCATCCGTTGGCCCAAGAAGGCCATAATCTCGCGGGTCTTGCCCACAACGCAGGATTCGAGGCGGAGGTCGTCACGGATCCAAAACAAATTGCAGCCCGTGCGATTGCATCGCCGGATCTGGAATTGATCATGATCAGCGACGCAATTCGCGGAGCCAGTTTATGGTCATTGATTCAATCACTGCGTTCCGATCCGAAGTCGGCTGACCTACCGATTCTACTCATGGGTTATCAACCCAACTCGCTGACAAAGCTTGAACAAATCGCAAGTTCGGACAGGCGAGTCCTTGCGTTTCCACAGCCGCTCGAGTCTGACTTTTTCGGACAGGTCGTAGCGATGGCCATTCAAACCGCGGGCCGTGATTTGATGGACCGTGGCCGGCGAATCGATCAGGCGGCAATGGCACTCGATTGGCTGGCCCAATTGGCAGAAGGTGATCCCAATCGTTATTCCACGTTGCTAAGACAACAGGATCGAATCCTGGCTGCCTTGACGGTTCCTGAACTCGCCGATCATGCTCGACGTGTGGCCATCAATCTGCCAACTGCTTCGGCGCAACTTGCCTTGGCAGACTTGGCCAGCCAACCAACCTTCTCGTTGGCCGACCGACAGGCAGCAGCCAGCGCGTTTGATGAATCAATTCAGAAGAATGGAATCCTGATGACCCAGGCAGAGATCCATCGCCAATACGACCGATACAACCGAAGTCGGAACTTAGACCCGGCTACCCAGAAAGTACTCGGGTCACTCCTAGACTCAATTGAGGCCCCTTCCGAGGGTAATCAAGAACCTTAGCACCAAAGACGTATGACGAGCGGACGTCCTACGTTCCATGATTGAAAACGATGTCAAGCTACGCGAATGCCGATGATTCGGGTCCTCCGATCCCAGCATTGATTGGCTCCAGCCAAGCAATGGAATATGTCTATCGGACTATCCGTCGCGTAGCTCGTTCCAATGCGTCGGTCTTGTTGCTCGGTGAAACGGGAACGGGTAAGGAGCTAGTCGCAACAGCGATCCATCGATTGAGTCTCCGCACGGGAGGGCCTTTTGTGCGGGTCAACTGTGGAGCGTTGAGCGAGAGTTTGCTGGAAAGCGAATTATTTGGTCACGTGCGTGGTTCTTTCACCGGGGCATTGAACAATCGAACGGGACGCTTTGAAGCGGCTCACGGTGGCACGCTTTTCCTCGATGAAATCAACAGCACTTCACTGCAGCTGCAGGTCAAGTTGTTGCGTGTTCTGCAAGAACGTGAATTCGAGCGCGTCGGCGACACGGAAACCATTCGCACAGACACACGAGTCATCGCTGCAAGTAACCGCGACCTGATGGAAGAGGTGAGTGAGGAACGATTCCGCGAAGATCTTTACTGGCGATTGAACGTTGTACCAGTCTTGATTCCCGCTTTGCGTGAGCGCAAGGAAGATGTTCCAGAGTTAGTCGCACATTTTTTGAACGTTTATAACGAAGCGAACGATCGCTATGTGGTTCACATCCAACCCGAAGCCATGGAACGGTTGCAGCACTACGATTGGCCCGGTAACGTCCGTGAACTCCAAAACTACATCGAACGAGCTGTGGTCATGGCGGACGGAGACGAATTGACCATCGATCTCCTTCCGGACACCGTCACCATTGGTCAACCCACTGGAAATCGGAAGCTGCAAGCAGCAGATCTCGAATCGTTGACCTATGCCGTTGTCGAGCGCGGCTTGACGGACGCTGACGCCAATGAAGACAACCTGCATGCAAAGATTGTCAATCGAGTCGAGCGTGAATTGATCGCGCAGGTGATGATCAGCGTCAACAACGTACAGACCAAAGCAGCCGCTCGATTGGGCATCAATCGCAACACGCTGCACAAGAAGCTCAAGGAATACAATCTCGAATCTTAGTACGAGATTGCATTAAATCTTCTAATAGCCGTAATGGGCAGCGGCGTGAAGCTTGGCTTGCTCGTCGACCGACAACCCTTCAATCTTCTTGGAATCAAAGAAATGATCTCGGGTCAGATGGGTCTTAAAGGTCATGCCACTGACGCCAAATTCCGGCACCTCAATCGTCTTGAGCCAGATGCGAATCTCTTCCGCCTCGAGACTTCTCAGCCATTGGCTGGGCGGGCGACCTTCAAGAGCGCGGCGTGCAGGATCCGGTTGACCATCAGCAACCGTGGATTCAACTTCCTCGACAACGGGCTCCTGCGCGACGACTCGATGTTCATTCCTCAGTTCACGGGGTACGAGGGATTCGTCGAGGTAACCGGTTCGTTCGGTGTAGGGTTCACCGTTTTCCTTGTTGATCGGGGTCGTAACACCGGTCAGCTTCCAATGGTCTTTGAGATATGTTTCCCGTTCGAACCAGCGCCAGCGACGGTTTTCTTTGTGAGCCCATCGCTCTCGTATGGAAACGCGCTCGGTACTCTTCATCAACGTCGCGGCAAATTCATCAATTCGGTCCGCGCGCAGTTTGTCGGAAATCCAAAAAAGACCCATACCGATCAAAAAGGCGAATCTGCGGCGATTCATCAAATCATCTCCACACAAGAATTACGCTGGTTGTCTCAATTGCTTGAGCCACTCTTGAACGTAGCCCGCGCTGGCATCCCATTTCGCTCGGCCAGGACCGAGCTTTGTCGTTTTGTCCTGCACCAGGGATGAGATGAACCGCTACAATCGTCACATGGCGAACTCAGAAGGAATCCAGCCTGACACGTTCACCGCCATTTCGAGTGAAAATTCCACGAAGCTCCTCCACCGATACCGACATTGGCACTGCCCGAACACTTCCATCGACAAAGCTTGCGTGAAAACGACCGGGCCAGATATTTCCCAAACCCTTTGCAGGGTTTTCACTCGACCATTCTAAATCGTCCGGCCGCGTCCAAATAACAGCGTGATCGTCATCAGCCTCCACGATGCCAACGGTGGCCGACGTGCCATCCCTGATGTCACGCATTCGTGGTTCTCGATTGTCATCAGACATGAAAGAATTCTGCATGCGCACGGTGAGAAAGTTTGTGTAGCCACGCTCCGCTCCGGTGCCCGGTGATTCAAACGCCTTCGGCATACGCTCAATGAGTTTGATGTTGTGTTCGCTGTCCCATGGTTCGTCCAAGCGAAACTGTCGATACAGATTGTTCTGCTCGAGATACGGCAGAATGGCAACACGCCAACTCAAACCAGGTTTCTTGTCCCGCGTCGTGATCGCGGCTGCAGGGAAATGACCATTGGTCGATTCATAATTGGCGAGCGCAAGTGCAAGCTGCCTCATGCGCTGTATCGATTGATTTCGATAGACCGCTCCGCGTACCGAATTAGCAACATTGTTCGGTCGAGTCGCTGCGCTGGTCGTCACCTTTTGAGCCATTTTCCTGGCAAGCTCTTGATCAGCCTCACTCAGCTTCGACAGCTTGACAGTCAAGGTCTTACCATCATCCCGACGCAGCTTAACCTCGCCATTTCTCAATTCAACAAAAGCCGCGTTGATCTCGTACTTGCCCGTGCTGTCTTTCCAGATCCTTAACTCTTCCGCAACGAGATTGGAAGAACCGATGAGACCAAACAGCAAGATGGTTTTGAGCACGGATGACATCGTGAAACCTCGCGTAAAGGAATTCGTACTTCTGACTACAAAGTATGATACCAATTTCTGCTCTCCAAGCTGCAGGCCGGCCCGGGCGAATTACGCAGCAAGTGTCTGGATAGAACGCGCTGTAGAACCACATCGCACGAGCACGGGCCCGACATGGACCGAGGAATGACAAGGGAAACTCGTGCTGATCTAATGCGAAAAAGTGTTAAATCCATTGCGTTGCCTATAATTTGCTAGCGAAGTCAGTCTGAGGGCAGCCGCACCGGGGTCAATTATGTAGCAGCCTAGAAGGGTGTTGGTCGTAACGTGTACAATGTAAAATTGGCCAGTCCAATTTGAGGTCTTCTATCGTGCTTGCCGGCATTTCTGTCTTCTGTTTTGCAGCCAGCTATCTGGTTGCCTTTGCGTTGGAGATATCGAGGCTTTTTTACCGAGCCGTGATTCGCAACGCTGTGATGATTGGATTCGCATCAGCCGGATTATTCGCTCAAACGATTTTCTTGAGTAACGAGTTTCGTCAGCATTGGACAGATGGGACCGCGCTCGTCACCTGGTACACCGGATGTATGTCACTCTCGTGGATCATTGTGGCTTGCTATTTGACAAGCATGTTGAATCGCAAAAATTCGATTAACGGCTTGATCTTATTGCCCACAAGTCTAGCCTTAATACTTGCCGCCCAACTCTTTCCCAATTCGGCGGAGGGAATCCGGTATTGGGGAATGATTCATGGACTTTCGATCGTGTTTGGGATCGCCTTGGTGGTTGTAGGCTTTATCGCCGGTTTGATGTATCTCTTTCAGTCACATCGTCTGAAACAGAAGCTGCCTCCACAATCGGGTTTTTGGCTACCAAGTTTGGAACGATTACAGATTCTCAATGAACGCAGTCTGGTGACATCGATCTTGTTGTTGGGCGTTGGATTGATCTCTGGCATTCTTTTGAATTTAACGCAATCCGATGGCGATCAGGGTATTCCCTGGTCGGACCCAGTGGTGTTGGCATCGTTCGTCTGGCTTGCCTGGTTGATCATCGTATTTTTATTTAACGCCTACTACAAACCGTCACGCTCCGGTCAAAAAGTGGCCTATTTGACAATAGGTAGTTTTGTCTTTCTTGGCATCGTGCTGGGAATCATTTATTTGATGCCCACAGATCACGGTTCGACAGCGACAAAGGATCAAAGTCCTCGGAAAAATCATGTCGTCGCATCCTCTCTCGGAGGACCGTTACGATGAAACTAAAGCTTGTGGGCTGCAGCCACCACACCACGCGGATTGAGATTCGTGAGCAATTGGCGTTTAGTCCAGAACAGATCCCCATGGCACTGTCGGCGCTCCGTAGCAGTTTTCCCAAAACGGAGGCGGTTTTGCTTTCGACCTGCAACCGCGTGGAACTGTATACGGCAGCGGAGAGTGATTTGGAAGCGCCGAGCGACGAACAAGTGATCGAGTTCCTTGCCGATTTCCACGGTTTGCGCGCGCATCAAATTGTCGATGATCTGTTTTTGCGACAACGTGGTGATGCCTTACGACATCTGTTTCGCGTGGCAGCGAGTTTAGACAGCATGGTCATGGGCGAGGCCCAGATCTTGTCGCAGGTCAAAGAAGCGTATCGCGTCGCCAACGACGGAGATTATACCGGTCCGCTCACGCATGCGGCATTCCAGGGAGCTATGCGAGTGGCGAGACGGGTTGCGACGGAAACGGCAATCCACCAACGACGCGTCAGTATTCCCAGTGTCGCGGTGGCTGACTTCGCCAGTCAGATATTCGAACGATTTGATGACAAAGAAGTGCTTGTCATCGGTGCCGGCGAAATGGGCCGGGAGACATTAACCTATCTGGTTGAAGAAGGAGTTCGGCACGTCACCATCATCAATCGGAATCAGGAACGAGCCGAGACCTTAGCGGAGGAATTCAACGGATCAACGGCTCCATGGGGCGACCTTCCGAAGCATCTCGCCAAGGCAGACATGGTTATTAGCACGACAGGATCGAAAGAACCCATCATCACGCTCGATGATTATCAGCGCATCGAATCTGAGCGATTTCAACGAACCTTGTTCGTTCTCGATCTCGCCGTTCCACGCGATTTTGATCCGAAGATCGGTCATTGTTTAGGAGTCTATCTTTACTCGATTGACGATCTGAAGAAGGCCTGCGAGTCGAATCGTCAGCAACGCGAAAAAGAATGGCCAAAAGCACAACGAATCATTGATGTCGAAACAGATCGGTTTCTAAAGCAATGGAACCATCGCGTCACCGGCCCGACTATTCGTCAATTACAGGCCACGACTGAGAAATTGAAGAGTGACGAATTACAGCGACTGATGAATAAGCTGAGTGAAGTCGACGATAACACCGAAAAAGAAATCCGAATGTCATTCGATCGACTGGTGAATAAATTGCTACACTCACCTCTCGAATCACTGCGGGACGAAGCAGAAAAGGGCACCCCACATGGATTGCTGGATGCCCTCAAAAAATTGTTTCAATTGCGAGACTGAGCCAATCGAGCTTGAACTCAGCTAGAAACTATTCTTCTTCCTCCCACTCATCATCATCTTCCCACTCGTCGTCGTCCCATTCTTCCTCTTCCTCTTCTTCAACTTCTTCCCATTCATCTGCTTCGAAGCCGTCCTCTTCCTCTTCGTCTTCGTCTTCATACTCTTCGAGTTCCTCGTCGTCTTCGAGTTCCTCGTCATCTTCTAGATCCTCGTCCTCTTCTAGATCCTCGTCCTCTTCTAGATCCTCGTCGTCTACCTCATCCTCTTCGAGTTCATCGTCGTCCTCGTACTCTTCTTCTTCGTACTCTTCTTCCTCTAAATCTCCGTCTTCATCTTCATCTTCATCTTCTTCTTCGTACTCGTACTCCTCGTCTTCGTCGTCGTCTCCATCCTCGTCTGCTTCTTCGTACTCGTACTCTTCGTCTCCATCTTCGTCTCCATCTTCTTCTTCGTCTGCATCTTCGTATTCGTATTCGTCATCATCGAAGTCTTCGTCTTCCATACGAACCGTCTGAATCTCAAGACGTTCCGATTCGACTACCGTTTGCAGCGCATGGGGGTGATTCTCGTGTTCAACCGAAACGCTCACGTCAAATTCCTCCTCACCGTCCGACTCATTGGCCGGAATTTTCTCCAAATCAACCTGGCCTTCCGCATCCGGCGGCATTCTCACAGGTGCAGCCGCGAAACGAGCTGACTGTGGAAGATCGTCTAAACTGCGAAGGCCAAAAACCTGCAAAAACCGTTTGGTCGTGCTGTACAAATAAGGTCTTCCGAGTTCTTCACTCCGACCACCAACCCGAATCAAATCGCGACTCATCAGCTGCTGCAATATCTCACCGCAGCTTACTCCTCGGATCGCCTCAACTTCGGCCCGGATGACCGGTTGCCGAAAGGCGACGACCGCGAGCGTCTCCATGGAAGGTGCCGACAACCGGTCCAGCGACGGCACATGTTCCAGACGACGGAGCCATTTCGCAAACTTTGGCCTCGTTGTCAATTGGAACCCACCAGCAATTTCACTAACTCGAAAGGCTCGGTTGAGCTCATCCAGTCTCTGATTCAATCGGCGCACCAGTGTACGAGCTTCCGTGCCGTCCGCCAAGTTGGCGTATTGGCTTAACTTACGGCTCGAGAGAGGCTCTTTGGCGAGAAATAAAATCGCCTCCACTCGCTGTATTTTTGCGGCATCGGACTCTTCAATCGTGGAGCCCGTCATCGCCGTCGATGGGCTGCCGAATGCTAGCGAATTAGCACTTTGCCACTGGCAATTCAGCCGGGCATCGATGCGGTACCGGTAGGCAATACTCTCAAGAGCAATGGGCGTTTCGCGGCACGTTCGCATGTCAGTCCAATCATCCCTTACGAACCGTTGGCTCATCCTGTCTGAAATCAGGATACAGTCGTGTTTCCCAGACGCTATTCCGTGGCTGGCCTACATTGAAGAAAAAAGGTGAGGATTTACGATTTCGACACGAGTGGCTTGTTTCGACGGTACCAGATTCGAGCATCTCGTAAAACCTGTTCTGCCGCCGACCGTGCTGAATAACTGAGCGACTCAATTTGTTTTCCGGCGACCTCATTTCGGCTCTGACACTGAAATCGGCACTGAAAGTGATAGATCGGTCCATTACCCGAAGCGGTGACCCGTTCAACACGCAGATGAACCGCCCCAAGCTGGCGGATTTCTCGCCGAAATGCTGGAAACCAATCGGTCTGAGCCAGGGGTACGTGGGCTGCTTCCAGTGCCGTTATCGCTTCATGCGTTCGCTCAGGTTTGACCGCGTCGCGGCTATTCGACGCCGATTTTCCCACCGATGGGGTCCATTCAAAAAAAACCGAACGAATATCAGCGAGTGCCGAGAGGGGCAGACCAATCAACAGACATACGGTGAGAAGATTTCTCAACGATTGACCAAACATTCGACGTTTGCCCCTGTATTTTAGGGTTTTGATGCAATCCCCGGAGCCGATGATAGCGAGAGAATGCAAAGTGAGAAACGCCGGTTCCAAGGCTTTCACAACCTATTCCTCGAAGATCCTCTCAGCAACGTTGCTTGTCAGGCTAAGATACCGGTGAGAAAATAGAATCAGCACAACTGATTGTTCCTCGGAGATCTGATGTCATCCATACGAAAAAGAACGGGAAGCGTCGTTCGAAGGGCGCTGTATATCCTGACGGCTGTGTTGACCTTTGCTGGGTTATTCAGCTTTCTTGTATTCTCCTTCGGTCGAGTTGATGGGACGGAGTTTTCACCGGATCGGTTCAGTCGACGCGACTTTACCTACTATCAGATTCCAATCTTCAAACTGCAGATAACGCCCGTCGTTCGAAGTAATCCAGCCCATGATTTGGAGGATTACCTCTCCAATGAGAAGATTCTGCTCCCAGGAAAAACGGACGATCGGTGGGATCCCGTCAACACTTTCTCCGGCGCAGCGCAAATCGATGGGGACGCCAAAATCCTTTGTAACTACCTCGACACACGAAACGAGGCTGGTGGATTCCTCTGGCTAGATTGGACGAAAGACGAAAAAAACAAGAAAAAGATCCGCCCATTTTGGTCGGCGATACATCAAGCGGCAAAGCTGAATGCCTACTTCGCCATCCCTTCGTTTTTCGAGGTCGCGAAACAAACACGCAATGCTGAAGCATTCGAAACCGAGTTACGCTCCGTCGCCAAGCAACAGTACTTCGATGCGGCGACAGATTACGAAAGCGTGAACCAATCTGATACTGCGGAAAAACTATTTGCTGCCGCTCGCAAACAGGAAATTGAGTAACCGTTGAGCGCGAAGCGATCGCAGCAAATTAATCGAAAAATGGCTACCGACTTAACGTTAACGCTCTGATCGATCCTCTATGAAGTCGATTTATCTGGATCACAATGCGACGACACCTATCGACCCTCGCGTCATCGAGGCGATGGAGCGTTGTTTCCGCGAAACCACGGCCAATGCCGGAAGTCAACATTCAGCCGGACGTCAGGCCAAACGAGCGCTTGAAGACGCACGAGAAGAGATCATTTCAGTGCTGCGAGGTGATCCGGCCCACGATCGCTTGATTTTGACGAGTGGCGGAACGGAAGCCAACAATTTGGCAATTTTGGGAATGGGGCCGGAAAGCAGACGAGGCCGCATCCTTGTTTCTGCCATAGAACACCCGAGTACGCTTGCCACAGCTGACGAGCTTGAACGGCAAGGCTGGCAGGTTGATCACATCCCAGCGTCGGAGTCCGGTGCGATTGATCTCGAAAAGCTGCGTACACTACTAGAACAGTCTCCACGCCCGAGACTGGTGAGTGTGATGGCAGCAAACAACGAAACAGGTGTCATTCAACCCCTGGAGAAAGTGGTTGAGTTGAGTCACGCAGCCGGAGTACCGGTCCATAGCGATGCGGTACAAGTGGTCGGCAAGATGCCCTTTGAATTTGGGCGTTCAGGAGTCGACGCCATTTCCTTTACGGCTCACAAATTCCATGGTCCAGCGGGTATCGGTGGACTTTTGGTCCGAGAGCAAACCCAAGTGCAGCCCATTTTGTTTGGTGGTTCTCAACAGCTGGGTAAACGCCCCGGTACTGAGCCCGTTGCCCTTGTCGTGGGAATGATGACTGCCCTAAATCTTTGGAATGAGGAGGCAGATCAACGAGAATCGGGCATGCGGCAAAGCCGGGATCATCTGGAAGACCTGCTGCTCCAGGATTCGACAGCGGTCGTGAATGGTCAGGGCGAGCGTCTCCCACACACCTTGAATCTCTCATTTTTAGGCCTCGACCGTCAGGCGATGTTGATGGCCTTGGACATGGCTGGCGTTGCCTGTTCAACCGGTTCTGCCTGTGCTAGCGGGTCGAGTGAACCATCGCACGTGTTGGAGGCGATGGGGTTGGAAACGGGTCGAATTGAGAGTTCTCTAAGGCTCAGTCTTGGTGCGACCAGCAGCCTCGCAGAGATCGACGAAGCCGCTAAACGTATCCTCAAGACTGTCAAGCATTTGCGACAATCAGAAACCGCCCCAAATTCGCCCAGTGAGCCTCGCGAAAAGCGGCGAAAATCGCTATAATTACGGGGTTGAATTTGAGTCTCTTGAATACCCAAGGGAAGGCCAAGATTGCTCGGAGTTAGGACAACTCACCCGTTCAGGCTTGTGAACGCGACGGCTTGTCATTGCAAAGAACTTGGAACGGCGATCATTCGCTGAGAACCAGGTCGAAACTCCTTCTTGCATCACGCTCTTTTTCCTTCATGGAGGCAAGGTGACCGAAGGAATTGCGACGCTATCTTTGGAGACGGACTCCAAAACAACTCGCCGTCGAAATCAAATTTCGGCGAGTGCGCGTGGAATGCTGCGCGAGTTTTTGTTGGGTCCGGAGAACCGATTGATTGCAACTGGCATTGGTCTTTCCGACATCGAGGGAACAAGCCCTATCAATTTTGCGATGCATCCTTTATTGATCACGGCGCCTGCCGGATACGGGAAAACTCAACTGCTCATGGCACTTGGTGCGACGTGGAGTCGCCATTACGCTGAACATCAAGTGACCTTCATGACTGGCAGCGAACTGAGTCATGCTTACTTAGAGGCACTTAAGTTAGACGATGTGCCCCCTTTCCAAAAACGTTACTGTCGAGCCGACCTGTTGCTGATCGATCGGCTTGACGAATTGGTTGATAGTCCCGCCGTTCAACATCAGCTTTCCGTGATTCTGGATCATCGGATACGCTATGAACGGCCCACGGTGATGACAACTCGCCAACCACTTCATGCCCTCAAACTTTCAGAACGACTCACAAGCCGTATCAGTTCAGGATTGATCGTCCCGCTGGAACTGCCAGCCGCTGCCACGCGTCGGGAGCTACTCGACCGAATCGGTGAGATGCATCGAATCGAGTTATCCAATGAAGCTCGTGAGCTGTTGGCAGAGAATACGCTTCCTATTCCGCAATTAATGGGTCTATTCAATCAACTCAACGCGATGAACGTCGCTGCCTGTGGACCGGTTGAAAAACAAGTGGTTCAACAACTGCTCGATGACGACCACGACCAATTAGATCCTCGCAATATAATTACGGCCACCGCCCGCCATTTTGGCCTCAAGGTAAACAGCGTGACTGGCGCATCCCGCCGAAAAATGGACGCCATGGCGAGAGCCATTGCCATGTTTTTGATCCGAGACCTGACCACTTTGAGCTACCAACAAATTGGCGCTTTTTTCCAGAATCGTGATCACACGACCGTGATGCATGCCTGCAAAAAGATCAACGGACTTATTGAAACTGATTCCACCGCTCGCAGTGCAGTGCAGGAATTGGAAAGGTTCCTGGTGCCTCATCGATCATGACAAAATAATGGGGAAAAACTGTCTGCAACGTGTCGGGAAACTGAATGGTTGTCAACTTGAACTTTGAAATTCGAAACCGGCTGTCGCATTTGGCAACAACACCGCGAAATAATCACAGTCAAAGACAGACAAAAGACATGTTATCCACCGATTGCTGATGTTGTTTTGAAACCATAAACATCGATCATGCAACGGTTTACAAAATACAAAGCTTGATAATCGACAGTGAATAGGCTGCAAGTTACTACTGCTTCTGAATTACAAAAAACTATTAGAAATAGAAGATTCGTCAAGCGACGTCAAAGATGACAAAAGGAATGCCATGAAGATCAAATGTGAACGAGAAAAACTTTTGGCAGCATTTCAACTTGCTGCCGGCGTTGCTCCCTCAAGAAGTCCTAAGCCCATTTTGCAAAATGTCAAAATTGAGGCAGCTGATAATTCAGCCGTGCTTATGGCGACGGATCTTGAGATCGGAATACGAATTGAACTTGGTGAGATCGAGGTTGAGGTTCCTGGTAACGCACTCCTTTCAGTGGTTCAATTTGGTTCTATTTTGAGAGAATCCCGAGATTCGACACTCAGTATCGAAGCAGACGGATCCGGCGTTGTTGTTTCGGGGGAACGATCCAAGTTCAAATTGGCCTCGGGAAATCCAGCTGAATTTCCGAGTGTCGCCAGTTTCGATGAGAAGAAATACCACGAAGTCCCTGCCCGACTCATGAAAGAGTTGATTCGTCGGACTCTATTTGCAACGGATACCGAGAGTAGCCGTTATGCATTGGGAGGTATTCTCCTAGAAATGGAAGAGGAAAAGATCGTTGCGGTTGGGACCGATGGTCGACGCTTGGCAAAAATGGAGGGTCCGGCGATTTCCATCGAGGGCCATGTGACGGGCGATACGATGACCATCGTTCCTTCCCGTTCGATGCAACTCATCGAACGAGCTCTTTCCGATAATGATGCGGAAATCCATATTGCTTCAAGGGGCAACGACTTTTTGGTCCGAAGTCCGCAGGTCACCATTGTTTCAAGATTGGTGGAAGGAAGATTTCCACGTTGGCGAGATGTTTTGCCGCATCGACCTGAAGCTGCACACATTGAAATCGCTGCAGGACCAATCCATTCAGCGTTACGGCAAGCAGCTATTGTTACGAGTGTTGATAGCCGGGGTGTCGATTTCATTTTTGGAAATGGATCGTTGGTCCTTTGCGGTCTTACGGCGGACGTGGGTGAATCACGTGTCGAATTACCCATTCCGTATGAGGGATCTGAAATCACCCTTTGCCTCGATCATCGTTTTGTGACCGACTTCCTCAAAGTATTAGATCCAGAGAAAGTCTTCACACTAAACATTGTTGATTCCGATAGCGCAGCTCTGTTCGAGACGGATGACGGTTATGGATACGTTGTCATGCCGCTTGCACGTGATCGAGCTCAGGCAGCAGCATCGGCGGAAACAGCAGGTACCGCGTAAGTTGTAGGTTGGTTGATGTCCTTCAGTCTGTGGGTGCGCCATGAAGCCGTGGTCGAAACAAAAGGGTTCATCCAAGGAACCGCGCAAACGCGATCCCCGCAAATTGTCGGACGTCCTGCCCCAACTGATGGCGCGCCGGGGTTACAACCGGTTGTTGTCCGAGGAAAACTACACGGAGTTATGGGAAGAGATTGCTGGCCATTTGAGCGAGCACAGTCGACCGGGCCAGATCCGAAGAGGAGTTTTGGAGATCATCGCAAGTAATTCCGCGGTGGTCCAGGAATTGACATTCCAAAAGCGACAATTGACGAAAGCTATTTCGGAACGGATGCCAGATCAAAAGATCCGTGATTTACGGTTTGTAGTAGGATCCGTGCGTTGATCTTCAGGGTGATGCCACGGAAGCTTTTTAATTACATAGATTAAGGTTTTTATGAACGACCAAGAAAAATCCGACGTCAACGAACCTTCAGGTTTACATAACGGTAACAGCGAGTATACGTCGGAAGATCTTCAGCACTTGTCCGATCTTGAACACGTGCGCGAACGACCCAGTATGTACATCGGCGATACGACCGGGCGTGGTCTCCATCACCTGGTTTACGAGGTTGTTGATAACTCGATCGACGAAGCGATGGCGGGGTTCGCGTCAACCGTTTCAGTCACTATCAATACCGATGGATCGGTAACGGTTGAGGATGATGGTCGTGGTATTCCCGTGGATCGCCACGAACAGCTTTCCGAAGAAGCGGGTCGAGAAGTATCAACGGTCGAAGGAGTCATGACCGTCTTGAAGTTTGGTGGCAAGTTCGAAAAAGGAGCTTATCAGACGTCAGGTGGATTGCATGGTGTTGGTGTGACCGTTGTTAATTTCCTGTCCGAATGGTGCGAAGTCGAAGTCTTTCGAGAAGGTGAGGTTTATCAGCAGGAATACCAGCGAGGAATTCCGCAAGGACCTGTTAATCGAGTTGGTGCGACCAAAAAACGGGGTACCAAAACAACCTTTAAACCTGACACGAAGATCTTTCAAACGACGAAATTTATCTACGACACGCTCTATAAACGATTGCAAGAACTTGCTTTCCTGAATCGTGGAGTGCGCATTGTTTATCAAGATCAACGCAATAATGAGGCTGAAGAGTTTCATTACGAACGAGGGATTGTTGAATTTGTTGAGCACCTTAATCGAGCGAGCGAACCGATCCACGGCGACGTGATTTATCTCGAAGGTGAAACGGATGGTGTGGGCTATGAAATTGCCCTGCAATACTCGAATGAGTACACCGAGAATCTTCACTCCTATGTGAATAATATCCACACGCATGAGGGTGGAACTCATGTATCGGGATTCCGATCGGCTCTCACGCGGTCGCTAAATTCGTATGCCCGCAAAGAAAACCTCTTCAAAGATGTCACTCCTTCCGGCGATGACTTCCGAGAAGGTTTGACGGCGGTCATTTCAATGAGGGTTCCACATCCGCAGTTTGAAGGGCAGACCAAAACCAAACTTGGAAATGGCGAAGTCGAAGGTATCGTTAACTCGGCCGTTGGAGAATTTTTGGCCAAGTATTTCGAAGAGAATCCCAAATCGGCAAAGACAATCGTCAAGAAAGGTATTCTCGCCGCTGAGGCACGTGAAGCAGCTCGAAAGGCCAAAGCACTGTTGAGAGATCGAAAGGGTGTTCTTTCAACCGGAGGTTTGCCTGGAAAGCTTCGTGACTGCATCAGCAATAAAATGGAAGAATGTGAAGTATATCTGGTGGAAGGTGATTCGGCCGGTGGAAGTGCAGAAGGTGGTCGGCTGAGACAGTATCAGGCCATCCTTCCCCTGCGCGGTAAGATCATTAACGCCTACAAGTCGCGCGAAGATAAAGTACTCGCAAATGAAGAAGTTCGCAGCATGATTCAAGCAATCGGTGCGGGCATTGGAACAGAACAGGACATTTCAAAACGGCGTTATAACAAAGTCATTATCATGACCGATGCCGATGTTGACGGCTCACATATTCGTACGCTTTTGCTCTGCTTCTTCTACCGACAGATGTATGAACTCGTGTCGAAGGGACACGTATACGTCGCTCAACCACCGCTGTTCCGAGTCAAACAGAAAAAGAATACTTACTATGTCCAGACCGATGAAGAAATGAAGGAACAGCTCTTGGCCAAAGGTCTTGGTGATTCGGTTTTGGATTTGGGAGACGGTCGTACGGTTGAAGGCGAGCAAATGAAGGAGATATGTCGGATTCTGGCCGGCATGGAAGAAGCGCTCATCGTGCTGGAACGNCGTGGCATTGCNTTGAAGAGCCATGCCGAGAGAATNGATTTTGAAACGGGTAAAATGCCNGTCTACCACGTGTTTATCGGTTTTCANGANCATTGGCTNCATAGCCGTAANCAGCTCGAGGAATTAGTCGCTCAAANTGAAGCGGAAACCGGTAATNCATTAACGATNGATGATCCNTCTGANAATGGTGACGGAGAAGAAGCCAAGGANGATGACGCGGCGACNCAACTACAAATCACNGAATTCCATGAAGTCAGAACGATCAANTCAGGATTGTCNAACCTGGCAGAATTCGGTTTGGATGTGCAAGCCNTNATTCCNCAGGAACGTACNGGNATCGAAGAGCCACGTTATGTCTTGCGACGCGGTGAAAACGAAATCGCACTCGAAGACATNCGAGGTCTGCTCCCNGCTGTTCGAGCCGCTGGTGAAAAAGGATTNCANATCACGCGGTTTAAGGGTCTCGGTGAAATGAATGCGGAAGANTTGCGAGAAACCACACTGGATCCCGAAAACAGAACATTNCTCCAGGTGACCATGCAAGACGCAGGGGCTGCNGATGAAATGTTCCGNGTTCTCATGGGTGACAAGGTTGAACCTCGCCGAGANTTNATTGAGAAACACGCACTTGAGGTCCGNAATCTGGATGTNTAGTGGGCANCGANTTACCCAATTCTGCTNCAAATATATCGGCCANAGGAAGTNGCTGAAATTCGTGATGCGAAACGTAGCCGCGTCTCTCCCACGGCATGGCTGCCANAATGGCTAGCGAAAGAAATGACACNTTGAATTCAGCCCGNCATCCCTTTGGTCTCTANTTTTGGTTTGCNTACGCAGCCAATACCACATTGATGATCGGTGTTAGTGCGTTGTTTCGCTACGCNGATTTTGTGACGAGTNTGGGTGGCGATGAATACGAATTAGGTTGGATCGTTGGCATCGGNATGTTGGGTGCCATTGCGATGAGAATCTTTCAGGGTGTTGGNATTGATCGCTATGGGGCNGGAAANATTTGGATCGTTTCCGTCGCACTGGTTTGCGTCAGTCTGTTCGCCCATACGCAGGTCTCATCGCTCAATACNCCCTTAGTCTTTNTGGCGAGAATNCTTTATACGACGAGCTTAGCAGGAGCGTTTGGGGCATCGATCACGTTTGTNTCGTCGAGAGCTCCGGATGGTCGNACNGGTGAGATGATTGGTGCNCTTGGTTCTTCCGGATTTGTTGGCATTGCCTTGGGACCGGCGGTTGCCGATTGGATTTTTTCGCTGCCGGGATCGCAAGCNGATCACGTCAATACAATGTTTCTCGTTGCTGCGGGATTCAGTGTGNTGGCCCTGGTCTTCACNTTTCTCGCGATTCGTTTTGGGGAAAGGCGTTCAGTNGTNACGCGNCGCNTGCCGATGCTCAAGATCATTCAACGATATCATCCCGGAATGATTCTTTTGGTTGGCATTGCCATGGGCATTGGAATCAGCATTCCATTTTCNTTNCTCAGAACNTTCGCTGCCGATTTAGGCATCGATAANATTCGCGTGTTTTTTCTCGTGTATGCGATTGTAGCTTTCACNACGCGTATCCTTTGTCGTCGGTTGCCGGATCGNTGGGGAGTCCGTCGTACAATCTTGCTNGGCCTCGTCTGCCTCACGATGAGTATGCTCTCCTATTTGNTNGTCAAGGATGTCTGGTCGCTNATGATTCCTGCAGCGACCGGAGGNCTTGCACANGCTTTCGTATTCCCAGCAGCGATGTCNGGAGGAAGNCTNGCGTTTCCNATCAGNTATCGGGGNCTGGCGACGACCTTGATGCTCACCATGTTTGATTTTGGNAGCCTNGTGGGTCAACCTGCGGTGGGNTCGATTGTTCATTTCGCAAGGNNATCGCAATGGCCAGCTTATTCCACGATGTTTGTAATCGTGGCCTGTTTTNTNGCNGGNGTGACGTTNATCTTTGGANTCANCTCCTTGNGACAANGGGGNCGCGATCAAGAGTCGGNCGTTGCAAAAGANACNGCGACNGCTACNGTTTGAGGCCGATCNGATCCTAGAAGAGGNNTCGTGCTNAATGGATTGCGCGACCNGGTCNGATGATTTCCNAAAGAANTGGGGCAGGGCAGAGAACCGAAATTACTCGGTTTCNTCCNNAGGCCGCCATTGTTNGAGACGTTCCTTGATGAATTTTGCTGTCAGTTTCGACTGTGCGATCTTGGCTTCTTGCTTCTTGANTTTGGCCCGCAAGTCTTCCAGTTCCTTTTCCTCNGCTTCCNTCGTTGTTGTCACGCGTTCTAANTCTTGAGCGAGGAGATCGGCGATCTGGTCNCGNACCTNNGGTTGTAGGTTATCGGCAATCGACGAGANGGNTGCTTCCTTGTTGTTATCCTTTTTCGCGTCTTCCTCTCCGANAAGACCAATGGCGGGAAGCGTCAGAATTGCGACAAAAACGAGACCGGCGATACGCATCATTTCATTCCTANGGGATNGATAATCGATGGGGNATGTCCGCAAGCAGCGTGACGANTCTAGTGTAGCACGAAGTGTTNACGCGCNAAAAATNGTCGNAGCGGTGGCTCANCCCTGCGTTCAATAATCTGCACAATTGTGTGCAGATTAGCGATTAATCCGACTTCTNTTCGGTTGGTAAATNGACNTGCCNCAGCGATTTGAGGTAGGCGATGAGATTCANTACNTCTTCNTCGGAGAGNGTATTGAGAATTCCATCGGGCATCATCGAGACGGAAGCGACCTCNCGAGATTCAATTTTTGACTTNGGGATGACGACGGGCTCTTCTTCGTTTGCGACGCGCANTCGAAGTTGGCGANTGTCTTCATCCGCTGGAATTCCCGAATACACTCTTCCTTCATCCGTCAGNACCAGATGCATCTTGTANTCGTCTTGGATGATCGCACTTGGAGTAAGGATATTGCCCAGNAGATATTCCAGGTTNGTNCGATTGGCACCGGTAATATCNGGTCCGATCGCACCTCCCTCGTCATACATTTTGTGGCANGCCGCACATGTTCTCNGNAAAACGACNCGCCCTTCGCNNGGGTNAGCTTTGGCNAATTGTTCGTNGTTTAACAGATTNCGGTATTTCGCAAACGCCTTCTCTTTATCTTCNGAAAGCGCGTCAATNGGNCCCCANACCTCAACGAAGCCGTTTCCNACNACTCGACGCAATAACCTCGCAACGTAGGCTGGGACATCTCGTCGTGGTACATCGCCGNGNTTGATTGCNTGCGTTAATTCCCAGCCATAGTTTGACCGAGAAGCAAGCGCGTGAACGACTTCGAGTTNGTCATCATCAGAGAGNGTGGCATATCGGTCCAANAAGGTTTTTGCCAAATCTTCTTCATCGTAAGCGGCCACGGNGCGGATGGCATCNCGTCGCATCTGATCATCATTCAACATGGCAACCAGAANTTCAGGNAGTTCNGCNTCTCGCTGTCCTGCNAGGCTGATGAGTGCCTGTCGTCGTTGATCGATGTCCGAGTTCTGATCCTTGAGAGTTTCCAAAAGCTTGTCGGCCGCCACCGCGCTTCCAAAACGTTGCGAGAGATCCAAGGCGATAGCTTGATTGGATGTTCCAGCAATTCTGGTTTGAATAGCATTCCAGTTGCTTGGTGTGGCCACATCAAAATTTCCATCCAATGCGTCCTGCAGCCCCAACAACATGTTTTGTTGTGCGTGACGGTTGTCACCGATTGCTGCAATGACCGGTTCGAATTGCTCGTCACTCGATAGTCTTCTGGAAATGTACCGAGTGATCATCGGAATCTGGCTTTGCACGGCGACCTCAAGAGCACGGTCTGGATTCTCAACGACCATTGGCTCAAGACCGAACCAGATCATTTTCGGAATGTTATGATCCTCGACATCCTTCGTATGAGTCACCAGAGCATTCACAATAGGCCAGCGTTGGTCATGTTCGATGCGTTGTAAGGCGGCTGCCAGATAGAGTCGAACCACGGCTGATTCATCTTCGCGTGCCATCATGGAAAACCGTTGTAAGGTTTCTTCGGACGGTTGCTGATCCTCACACAACAGTTGAATCGCCCATGCTCGGATATGTTGATCTTCGTCGTTCAAGACGTCCTCAAGATCACTCGTTGAAAGGCCACTGGTGACATGTAAGGCCCATAATGCGCGAAGTCGATAATCACTGTTCGATTCGTTCACAAAGATGTTTCTGAGCGAATCGTGTATCTCCGCGTCCACTTTTCCCTGAGTGGATCGGTATTGAAGAATCAATCGCGCACGCCGCGCGTGCCAGGCACTTTCGCTCAGTTGCAAATCGACGAGCGCGTCATTAGGCATGGTAGAGACGTCTTCGTAACGTCCGTCCCAGTCTTTGGCGAGTGATTCTTTGGGAGTAATCCGGAAGATGCGGCCTGTTTCCTTGTGCACCACTTCCTTCCCGCAAATGTCAGCGTCGTGCCAGTCGAGAATGTAGACGGCTCCCTCCGGTCCGATTTCCACACTGAAACCGATCCATTGAGCGTTGTTGGCCAGGAGGAAGTCATCCCCTTCGCGGCCGATAAAGCCCGACCCGCTCGGCTCGAGGATGTCTGTAAGTACCGCATGTTCATGGATATTTGCCATGAAAATTCGGTCCTTGTATTTCTCCGGGAAAGCATCCGAGAGGTAAATCCGAGCACCTCCGTGAGCTGATCGATGCCGATGGTCGGCGATCGTTCGAATGTCACTGTAGACGTGCGCATTGAAATGGCTGCCTCCCTGCCGATGGTAAATACCGCCGGGGATCACGTGCCAGAGATGAGGAATGACACAAGCCGTAATGAACAGCTGACCTTTGGCATCGTAGTCCAAACCCCAGGGGTTACTAAAGCCGTGAGCGACGACTTCAAAGCGTTCCTTGGTGGGGTGATATCTCCATACACCTCCGTTGATGTCGACCGGTTCATCTGCGAAATCGATTTTTTTCGGAAATGGATCACGGTGTTTGTAAAGTCGACCTTTGCCTGCTGGTTTACCCACCCGCGACGGAGTCGCAAAACCCTGACAGCCATACAGCCATCCATCGGGCCCCCAATGAAACGAGTTCAGTGTTTCGTGGCGATCGCGAATACCCCATCCAGTTAATCGCACTTCGATGTCATCCATCTCGGCTTTGTCGTCACCGTCACGATCGGGAAGAAAGAGCAAATTCGGTGGAGCACCCAACCAAAGACCGTCGAAGCCAACGGCAATGCCCGCAGGAAACGGAATTCCTTCTGCGAAAACCGTGCGTTTATCGGCGACCCCATCGCGATCGGTATCTTCGAGAATCAGGATGCGACTATCTCCTGAATTGGAAAAACCTCGGCCGCGAGTTTCATAATCTCGGTTTTCCGCAACCCACATGCGACCACGATCATCCCAACAGAACGCCATGGGCTGAGTGATCATCGGTTCAGCAGCGTAAGCGTTAACCTCAAATCCTTCTTGGATACTCATCGTTTCGACCGCCTTTTCAGGGGTCAAGAATTCTGCAGAGCGTCCTTCTTGTTGGGCAAGGCCCCAAAGTGCCGAGGTTCCGCGCTGTCCGCTCCATTCACTCCAACGATTCGTCAGCGACAAGTCGTTCAGCTTGCCGGTATAGACAACAAGCTGATGACGAATCGTGGCCTTTTCACCCTTCTGGATCTGCCAGTCACCCAGCCGTGCACGAACCGGTCCGACTCCCATTTGTCCGTCAACTCGCCATGGTTGAGGGAAGCCGGAGTTCTTTGGATGATCGAAGATAGTGATGTGTGCCAAGTCATTGCGACCTTCCACTTGCATACCGACGTCGACCCAGTGTGCTCGCTGTCCTTCTGCCCGTTGATTTTTTTGACGGGCACCATTCACAACCTCGCCAGTGATTCCCTTTTTCCATGGCATACGGAGAAACAATCCGCCGTAGTTGTATTTGCCGATCGTGATTTCTTCGAGTGCTTCTCCGGTCCACTCCAGATCGAGCAAGTATTCGTCATCGAGACATTCGATCGACCAAGTCTGTGTTTCGCGGAGGATTGGCTGACCACCGGCGTCAAGCAGGTCATAAACCGTCTGCCATTTTACCTCGTGATTTTCGTCCTCGTCGCTGAGAATGGATGCGGAAATTCGGCGCCAATAATCACCCTCGGGATGATGAAAATAATCACGTCCGTTAACCCGAGTGAATCCCCAATACAAACCGGTTTGGTGCTTGTGATGTCCAGGGCTAAATTCCGTGAGCACACCATTTCCATCCGGTGCAACGATGGGATGAATATAAGGACGAAAATCAGCTTTGGCATTTTGGGTCAGAATCGGCTCCGATTCCCCAGCACGATAGATCGAAATCGCGCCCGAGTCCTCGTCCTGTTTGATACGGACTGCGTCCGCCTGCAACAGATTTGATCCAAGGAAGCTACAGAAAAACGAACAACAGAGTACTCGGAGAACCAGTTTTTTCATCGGTGTGCTCGATTTTGGGAAACAACAAAAAGCACTTTGTAAATTACGAATACGATAAGAACCCCTATGATAGTTCTTAAACGCTGATGAGTCACGTAATCCAGGTCTCTTTCACGGTTCAATCGAGAAGATAATTCTCTAGGGAATGGAATAGACCGCGTCTTTTTTTGGTGTGCCACACCAATCGCACCGGATCAACAGGGGTTGCGAAGTCGCACTTGGTTCGTATCCTGCACTAAATCTCCAGGCGTGAGGCAAAGACCGTTGATTTGGTCGCGAAATGCCTGCAACACCTTTTTGTCTTGCGACGATGGAACCAGCTTTGAAAACGAGTGTCAGACGCACCCTCTGGGATCTTACGGCCGGGCAGCGTGTGCGCTATCTTGCTGCGATTCTGGCCATGGCTATTGGGACCGTCTTTTTGCTGCTGGTGCCGTATGTCATCAAACGCGCTCTCGATGGACTTACCTCTGGCGAAGCGACGATGCAAGAAACCGTGATTCCGGCGGCTTTAGCGATTGTGGGATTCAACGCCATTCATGGCGGATTCACCTATTTGCGTGGGCGGTGGGCAGCGGAAGCAAGCGAAGGCATTGTTCGTGACCTGCGGCATCGTTTGTTCGCTCATCTCGAAGCGTTGCCCTGTTCCTACCACGATCAAGCCGATACAGGCGACCTCGTTCAACGTTGTTCCTCCGATGTTGAAACAGTGCGTGTTTTTCTTGCTGCTCAAGTTGTAGAAATCGCACGGGTTTCGTTGTTTCTGATCGTTGCGATTCCCATCATGTTGATGCAAGATTTTTGGATGACCTTACTTTCGCTAGGGCTTATACCTGTCATTGTGTTTTTTGCCGTCAGATTCTTTCACAAAGTGCGGGGATTATTTCTAAAAGTCGACGAAGCCGAGGGCAGGCTAACGACGGTGCTTCAAGAAAACCTTACCGGTATTCGAGTGGTTCGCGCTTTTGCTAGACAGGATTATGAAATCCAAAAGTTCCTCGATAAGAACGGAGAATTCAGAGATCTCGAATACAAGCTCTTTTTGACCCTTACCCGGTACTGGACTCTTTCTGACATCCTCGTCTTTTCTCAACTTGGAATCGTATTAATTGGTGGAGCAACCTTTGTGATACAGGGATCCATTACATTGGGAACGTGGGTGTTATTCTGGTGGCTAGTGCGTACGATCATCTGGCCAGTGCGACGTATCGGTCGTGTCTTGGCAGATACCGGAAAGGCGACGGTGGCGATCGGTCGGATTCAAGAAGTTCTCACCGTCGAAACAGAAAGTGAGGAACCTTCTGCCGAGATTCCGGTACAGGGAGATATTGAGGTTCGCAATCTCAGCTTTGCCTATGCCGATGGACGTAACGTACTGCATGATCTCAACCTCTCGATTCTAGAAGGGGAAACGGTGGCACTACTGGGGCCTCCCGGATCCGGAAAATCCACGCTCGTGAACCTGCTGGTGCGACTCTACGATTACCACGAGGGTTCTATCTCGATTGGCGACCGCGAATTGATGGCGACTCGTCGGGATGATGTGCGGGATGCATTTGGAATGGTGTTGCAGGATCCGTTCTTGTATTCGAAGTCCGTTCGCGACAATGTGACGGTGGGCAGGGCAAATGCGGCTGATCAGGAGGTGCAAGAGTCAGCACGGGCAGCCGATATTCACGAGAATATCGGCGATTTTCACGACGGCTATGACACCATGATCGGAGAGCGAGGGGTAACACTTTCCGGAGGGCAGCGTCAGCGTCTAGCCATCGCGCGCGCTCTGATCAAACAGCCTCGTTTTCTTGTCCTCGACGATAGTCTCAGTGCAGTGGACACGAAGACCGAAGCGCAGATTCTCCGGGCCCTGGATGCTCGACGCGGACAACAAACCACCATTCTGATTGCCCATCGTCTGTCCTCAACTCGTTTAGCCGATCGGATTTTTGTGCTTGACCAGGGGCGGATCGTCCAGCAGGGATCGCATGATGAACTGCTGCGGTCG
Source organism: Planctomycetaceae bacterium (assembly GCA_002723275.1). Classification (GTDB taxonomy): domain Bacteria; phylum Planctomycetota; class Planctomycetia; order Pirellulales; family Pirellulaceae. Next base: position 255,637 of record PBNZ01000002.1, on the reverse strand, counting down.
GATGGCCCCTATCGTCGTCTTTGGAGGATCCAAGGAACTCTGGAAGATGAGATATCTCGGGACCTTTCCGGGGGTCAAGGTGCATGAACGGCGAATGGATTGACGACGATCATGAACAAAAGGTCGACCTGCGACTTTGGTCAAAGCTGTTGCAGTATACGCTGCGCTATCGTCGTACCGCTGTGAGCTTTACTTTGGTCGCATTCGGCCTCGCGGCAAGCGATCTGTGTTTTCCGCTCATTACAGGAAAACTGATCTCCGATGTGGAAGAGCACGGAGCGGATGTTGACCTCTGGTCCTATGGAATACTCTTCGGTATCTGTTCCCTTGCGCTATGTGCATCAGTATGGGGATTTATCTCGTGTGCTGGAAAAATAAGGACCCATGTAAGCCACGATATTCGTCGTGATGCCTTCGAAAAACTGCAGCAATTGTCTTTCAGTTTCTACGATACCAAGCCTGTTGGATGGCTCATGGCAAGACTTACATCCGATTGCAATCGACTTTCCAATATCCTGGCCTGGGGTGTCATGGACTTCATCTGGGGTACAACCTTGATGACTGGAATAGCCGGGGTCATGTTGGTCTATAATTGGAAAATGGCGTTAGCGGTGCTCTCCGTTGTGCCACTGCTGTTTCTTGTGAGTGTCTTTTTTCGAAAGCGAATTCTGCGAGCTTCTCGATGGGTCAGGAAATCAAACTCGAAAATAACAGCTGTATACAACGAAGGCATTACGGGCGTTCGTACCTCGAAAGTGTTCGTGAGGGCTGATGAAAACCTGCGAGACTTCGATCGCGTGGCTGATGAGCTTCGACATCATTCAGTCCACAATGCCGTTCTATCTGCGGTCTATCTTCCGATCGTCCTGACGATTGGAAGCATTGCCATCGCGCTCGCGCTGTCGACTGGAGGTCATCAGGTGCTGGTTGCCGGGCTGGTTGTCGGCGAAGTGGTCATGTTCATGTATTACGCTCAACTGTTTTTCGCGCCCATTCAAGATATGTCAGCATGGTTCGCGGAATTACAAATGGCACAGGCGTCGGCCGAACGCGTGCTCAGCCTTGTCGAAGCGGTACCCGAAATACGTGACAACGATAACGTACAACGGCGATTGTCGGAGCATGGAAGTGATGGGTTTCCGGATGAGATCAATACGATTGAGTTTCGAGACGTTGGCTTTCGCTATCGCGAGGGACCGCAGATTATTGAACGATTCAACCTTTCGATTCGATCGGGTCAGCAGGTAGCACTGGTTGGACGTACAGGTGGTGGAAAATCGACACTCATCAATCTCTTGTGCCGCTTCTACGAACCGACGGAAGGAGAAATCCTGATAGACGGAGTTGATTACCGGCAACGAAGTTTGCACTGGCTTCAATCCAAGCTCGGGATCGTGCTGCAACAGCCGCATCTCTTCAGCGGAACCATCGCCGACAATATTCGCTACGGGGATCCTGATGCCGATCAGCATGCCATCGAGAATGCGGCTCAAATGGCTGGAGCCCATGACTTTATCAAGAAATTGAAGAATGGATATCAAACGGATGTCGGCGAGGGGGGAAATCAGCTTAGTCTTGGTGAAAAGCAGCTGATCTCTTTTGCACGTGCCGTACTTAAGCATCCTCAATTGCTGGTGATGGATGAGGCGACTTCGTCGGTGGATACTGAAACAGAACGGCAAATACAAAATGGATTGCAACGCGTTCTTTCAGGACGGACCAGTTTCGTGATTGCGCATCGACTTTCGACGATTCGATCAGCCGACATCATTTTGGTCATTGAGAACGGAATGATCGTCGAGCAGGGCACCCATATGGATCTCCTGCAAAAACGGGGAAGCTACTACAACCTCTATACCGAGCAATCGATGCGCGAGATTGTCCGGATCGATAACGTGATCGACGATTCCACTTCTGACTAGTTGGATTCGTTAACGCTCGATACCAGCGACGAAAGTTGTCGGGCCGTTTCTCGCTGCACATCGCTGTGTTCAGTAACGCCCGCTAGGTTTTTGGTCTCGTCGGGATCGATGGTGTGATCATACAGTTCTACCGCAAGGATCTTGCCCGGATCGTCGGTCGATCTCCACTCGGTGTAACGGTGCGTGGGTGTACGCAAGGAATAACCCATTGCCATTAACGGGTTGTCCGTGCTCGGGTAAGCCGGTCGCGTATGTTGCGTTAAGGCCCCATCTTTGATGGTCAGATTCGGCTGTTTCAGCAGCGGCGCAAGACTGACTCCTTCCAAATCAGACGGGGGTTGGACATCGCACAGATCCGCAAGAGTTGGATAAAGGTCCAAGAGCTCAACAATTGCCTGAGTCTGTTGGGAACCCGCATGTCCGGGTGCGGCGATGATCAGAGGCACGTGAGCGTCCAATTCGAAATTGGAGGTCTTTGCCCAAAGTGAGTGCTCGCCCAAATGGAATCCATGGTCCGACCAGAAAACAATGACGGTATTCTCCCACAAACCCAGTCGGTCGACTTCATCGAGCAGTTTTCCGATTTGGGCGTCAACATAGCTAATGGCAGCATAGTATCCACGGCGCAGCACGCGCGCTTGTTCATCCGTCGGTTGACGCTTTGAAAAGGCTCGTAAAATTTCTCGTGAATCATGAAGGGCAATGGGTGGTACCCGATCTGGTGCTGTCCTGTGACGAGCTAGTTTTATCTGATCCGGCGGATACAAATCCCAGTATTTCTTGGGTGCGTTAAAGTCGGCGTGCGGCTTCCAAAATCCCACCGCGAGAAAAAATGGTTGCTCGTCTTGCTCTTTAAGTGCGTCGCAGGCAAGATCCGCAATCTGTCCGTCAAAGTAGGCGTTGTCCGGCACATCTCGGATTTCCGTTCTTGGAACGGAAGAAAGATTGGGAGGAAGCTTGCCGGAAACCTGAGCCTTATCCGATCCGTGGCGATCGTAATGCATCACCGAAGGGACGGACCAGGATGGGCGGTCCCCTCGGAAATCATCTTGCCGCCAGTTATGAAAAATCTTGCCAACACACTGGCTGTGATAACCATTGTTTTTGAAAAGCTGAGGCAGCGTAACAATGTCCGGATGGTTTTCGCGAAAGTGAGTCGGCAGATCCCACACCTGCAACGAATCGGGTCGACGTCCTGTGAGCAGTGAAGCTCTCGATGGATTGCAGACCGCTTGTTGGCAATAAGCTTTTTGAAAAAGTGTGCCTTTCGAGGCGAGTCGATCAATGTTGGGTGAATGGATCTGGTGCTGTCCGTAACATCCAAGATCGACTCGCATGTCATCCACCGCAATGAACAAGACATTCAGCCGATCGGTGGCACTGNCGGTCGTGGCATGCCAGGTGGAAGCCAATACCGTCAGACAAATCCAGATGATACGAGTCTTACCTAACATCATTTCTGCGCCCAATAATCCAGGACTCGGGCTTTGTCCAATACAGGGATTAAGACTTCGACGAAGGCTAGATGATCAGGGTGCGGCAAATACTCGTCACGACCCTCTTCGGAATCAAAGGTGATGAAGAAACAGTGGGTGAATCCCTCATCGTGACCTTCTGGACTATTGTTGGTTCCCCATTCGAAAGCCTTAATCGCATCAATCTTTTCGGGTAGGGCGGCAAACGCTTGCTCGGCTTTGGCAACATCTTCCGGCGCCGCATCATCCTTAAACTTGAAGAAGACTGCATGCCGCAACTCTTGTTCTGCGGGTTCGCTGGGATTACCCCAATAGTCGAGCACAAACACCTTGTCTAAATGTGGCAAAAGCGTATCCACAAAATTCATGTGCTCGGCGTGAGGCAGGTATTCTTCCCGACCTTTTTCATCGGCAAAGGTAATGAAGAAACAATGAGTGAAACCGTCGTCCTTTCCTTCGGGGCTGTTATTGGTTCCCCATTCAAAATCTTTAATGGCGTCAATCTTGGTCGGTAAAGCCGCAAAAGCGTCGACGACCGTTTGCACATCCTCAGGTGATGATGTGTCCTTGAACTTGAAAAACACCGCGTGTCGTAACACCTGATCTGCTGATGTCTCGCTGCTCACCACCGTTTCTCCTGCTGCATTGGAATCTTCGGTTGTTGGTTTGGTCGCGGATTGATTCGAACATGAGGTGCTGAAAACAATCAACAAACAGGCAACTGCCAAAGCATGATAAATGGGCATAGCAGAGCGATGAGATTGGGTCATCGAAATTCTCCTCGTGTTGGTGGAGGGTGGCCGACTCAGCCACCCAGAGCGCTCATGATTACCGTTGTAACTACGGAATTCAAGCCTCTCGCTATGTCCCTTGACTTCTTTGGTCCGCTTTTGGCAGTCCTGCAGAGACTCAAAATTTGGCAAGCTGTCCGTCGTTTTTCCGGTTTCTGGACCTGGGATGAGTAACCAATCAGCCGCTCAAGGTATTTGAATCGCGTCGATTACGAGTTTTACTGTCCTGCCGTAGACTGCCAATCAGCCTCTACATTTTGACGACTCGATTTCTTCAATACACTTTTGCCTTCAATACGCATGAGCCTTCAATACGCTGGGGATCACCATGGATACAAAACAAGCACTGCGAGCAACGATGCATACGGATTTACACGTTTTGAATACTTACGTGAGTGATCTGTCGGATGCTGATTTGATGCAGCGTCCTTTGAAGGGTTGTAATTATCTCGCCGGGTAGCTCGGGCACTTGATTGCCTCGGACGTTCACTTGCTCGAGTCCGTTTTTCCCAGCAAAGCAGCGGATTTACCACAGGGATTTGTGGAACAGTATTCGAAGGAGACCTGCGGAAGCGACGAGCCGAATTAATTCTGCCGTAAGGAAGAGTATGAAGCGCTGTTCAAGCAAGTACGCCAAGCAACGCTCACCGCGCTGGAAGAACTACCGGCAGAGAATCTTGATTTGCCCAGTCCGGAATGGATTCGAGATCATTGCCCGACCGTCGGGCACTTGTTCACCTTGATCGGTTCGCATCCCATGATGCACGCAGGCCAATTTGCAGTGGCACGACGTGAGCTGAGAAAACCGTTTTTGATCTGATCAGGCGGCGACTTTCTCGAGAACTTGTTCAAGCCTTGCCATCTGACTCTTTCGAGAAAAATGGCGACTGACGAAATCACGGCCTTGGTTGCCTAGTTCGTGCCGATGGGCTTTGTTGGTTAGCAGCTTGATCAAGGCCGTTGCTAACTGTTTTGTATCCGCTGGCGGTACGAGATAGCCCGTTTCTCCGTCGACCACACATTCGGGAATACCCCCAACATTGGTGGCGACGATGGGAATCGAACTGGCCATCGCTTCCAGAATTGACAACGGTAGGTTGTCTTCGAGTGTTGGTAGGGCCATGACGTCCAACGCCGACATGACGGCCGTCACGTCGCTTTGATAGCCCGCCCAGGTAATATGGTCCTCGACGCCGAGTCGCTTGGCTTCTTCCCTCACGTTCCCAGCATAAGGCTGTTCGGGATAGCCAACGCTAACAAGGTGGACATTGGGAGCAGCATCCCGTATCTCCGGTAAGGCTCTTACCAGGTAGATTAATCCTTTCCGCTCCAAGATGTCTCCGACTGCACCGATCAAGATCGAGTCACGTTCGATGCCAAGCTCGTCTCTTAAAGCGATCCCCTTGTCCGCTGCCGTTGCATGAAACCTTCGATCGTCGATGAAATTGTGAACCACGTCGATCTTCCGAGCGGGGACCAGATTATAACGACGGTGGAACTTCCGAGTTGCTTCGGATGCCGCCATCACATGGTCGTTAAACATCCAATGTCCCTGGATGTATCGATTGTTTGCCGTGGCGACGCAGGGAATCTTCCAGAAGCGACGAAGTAGAACACCAAAAAAGTTGGCACGACTCATGTGAGTGTGCAGAACGTCGATTTGTTTCTCCCGAGCCATCGTCGCAATCCGGCGAAGTTCATCGGTTGGCCAACGATGAAGATCCGAATAGACAATCTCCAATTCGCCTTCCAGTTGTTCCGCGACCCATGNATCCGGTCGGCAGACGAGTGTCACGTCGTGACCTAGCTCGATCAAGGCTCGTGTCGTTTCGACACAGGTGACAACGGCTCCGTTCACGGCGGTGCCAGATACAATCTCCATGATCCGCATGCGATGACCTCCATGTTCATCAATGCGATGTCAGGGCTCGGATGTCAGAGCTCATACGCGATCGAGCCCTGTTCAATGACGTTCGACGAGCCTCAAAAAGGCAGACTATTCAGCCTGCTGAATCTTGAGCACAAACGGGTTGGATTGCGTCTTGATTTCGACGGGGTTCCCTTCATCATGCAGGGCGGTGGCGACGATGCGAATATCCTTGTATTCACCCGCCTTGGCATCCGCCTCAAAACGAATCGGCAACGTGAAATCCACTTCGCCCGGCTCTACGATCAAGGGGCTTAGTGTGACCTCTTTAGGCAGCCCCTGCAACGTCACTTGCACCCGCTGCTCAAAGCTTTCGTCGCGTTGGATTGTCCCCTTCAACTCAACCGGCTCTTCATGGCCAGCGGTGACGGTAATCTCGGTCGGAATCTCAGCAGAAAGTGCGAGCGCGTCGAAGAGCTCGATACGTTGCAGTGCAGTGTACGCGGTTGCTAGCACCGTTGATTCATCTTCTGCAAGCAATTCTGCTTTCCCGATAAGGCCCCATGATTTCTTGGCCACCTCTCGAGGAACCACAAGCATAATCAGGCCCTCATCGACGTTGGTCTCCAGCAAAGGGGTCTCGCCGAGACGCAATGTGCGATCGAGATCGGGAATCTCTTTGTTTCCCTCTTTTTTAGTGACGGGTTTCTGAGTCATCATTAACGAGAGTCGCACCTTTCCATGGGCATGATCGTCTCGCTCAAGATGGATGGGCAGGGCGACTGTGGACCCGCGGGCAAATCGCATGGCATCGGTCGTCCAATCGATATCGATCGGATTCGATTCAATGATCGCAAGTGGAATCGACTCACGCCAATGTGATTGATAATCGGAGCCGGGAAAGGAAGCCGAAATGAGTCGGCTCACGGGACCCGCCCGATTTGAGGAGGAGTCAAAGGCTCCGAATTGTAATGGCATCGACCCGATCGTGGCGTCCGTCGCGCGCACAACCGCCATCGCCACTTCGTCGTCAGGATGAATTGTCCCGTGTTCAAGCTTAACCGAGGGTAGCATGGGTGCGAGCTTTAATTCGAGCTGTCCGTTGCTGCCACCACGATCAATATCCAGTGGTAGTACCTGTCGTCCGCCTGACGGCAGATTGATTTGGCCGAGACTCGTTGAAACTCGCCATCGAGGTGTTTGGGGAGTGATGAGAAGTCGGTAGATGTGGTCCTGACCTCCTTCTCGAATCAAACTGCTGACTTTGACGATCAGTTCCGAAATATCTGCTGGCACTTCGATATCCAGACCTGGGTCCCGAGTGCCCGACTGGTCATCGCTACGACCCAGTTGTTTTCCATCGGCTGTTGCAACAATCAGTACAGCATCCAAAGGGGATCCCAATCGTTGTGACTGAAGATCAAACCGAAGCTTGCTTTTTGGCGTCACTTGGATGTGGAAGGAATCTTCTTCTTCCGCTTCGCTTAGACGACCGTTGACGGCGGCGGGGATACTGCAACGCTGGTCCTTGGACAGTTGTTCTTCGAGATATTCTGAGGTTGCCAGGGTGCTATGGGTGACACGTGGCGCGGCACCCGTGTACAGCGCCCCGTTTTCAGATGGCCACGGTACGGCTAACGTGGATCCGAATCCCGGTTCTGCATTGACATGAACGGGTGTCGACAGATTTGAAATCGTGTATTCAACCAAGTTGTTGGATAACGCCGATACGCCGGGTGGAAAGGCGAGATCGGCAAATCGAAGGTCACCGATTTTCAAACGGAACCAACCGGGACTCGGTGCCTTGTAAACAACGTCGTGCAACAGAATTCGATACTCACCATCCTGAGGCAGCGTCGCCGAGATGCGCGCGTCACCAGCGATCGTGCCGAGTGGACGCCCGACTGCGATTTGGCGATCTGTTGGGTCGAGCAATCGCAGGACCGGTCGTAACTTCGAGCCAAGTCGTTGTCCCTCGACATCGATTACCAACGATTGGCCTTCTTGGCCCTCAAACTTCACCTCTAGAATCTGATCGCCCGACAATTCGCCATGGAGGGCGACTGGAAGCGAATCAACCTCATCGTGAAAGTTAAGTTGAGGCAAGCGGTCGATACCAACCATTACGGCATTGGAGAGTCCGGAATCGGATTCGATTCGGAGCGGATAGAGGCCGGCTGAAATGCTTTCTCCCAAATGAACATCTGCCACAAGTCGCCCACCGTCGACTTTGACGTCGGCCGTGTGATAAATCCCGTCGACATCAAGGTAGATACGCGGGTGCTCACCAAAGTCGGAACCGTCAAGGGTCACGCGAGTGGACTCTCCAACTTGGAGTCCTCGTGGAGATACCGACTGGAGTGTCGGCGCTGCCGTCGCCGTGGTGATAACGAGGGCTACGCAACAGAAAACCAAACTGGCAGAGATCTGACTAGCTGCCAAACGGGTCTTCACCATCCCCAAAGGGATCTGCATCATCACCAAACGGATCAGCATCGTCACCGAATGGATCTGAGTCGTCGCCAAATGGATCGGAGTCGTCTGCTTCATCGGGAGTATCTTCGCTGTTAAAACCATCGTTCATTGGTCCGCCTTCATCGTCCAACGCACCAGATCCGAATGCATCATCATCACCAAATCCGGGTTCACTGAATTCATTGTCGTCGAATCCACCGTCGAACGAGTCGTCATCACCCATGGGAGGACCACCAGCACCAGGAATCGGCACGGCTTCTCCAATATTTCGCATTAAAGCTTCGCCTCCGGGAGCGGCCGTACGAGTGAAGGCTCGGAAAATGGCTCCGAAAGCTCCCGATCCGGAACCCCCTTCAGAGTTTTCGGTGGTGCCAAAATTGTTATCGTCGAATTCGGCATTCCCGAAATTGTCGTCGGCGGGAAACGAGTCGTCGCTATTCGCGTCATCGTCGAAGTCGCCAAACACGTCCCCTTCGTCCGCTGCAATTTGCGGCTCTGTGGGGGCGGCAGCTTCTGGAATTGCTTCAGTCTCGCCACGCCCTAGCCTCTCCGGGTTCTCCCCCGAGAATGGATCATTCTCATCCGCAGCCAGATCTTCCTCGCCCGGAATCTCGGATACAACGACGGGAGAGACAGCTTGTCCACTGTTGCTATCGTTGTTATCTGCATTCGTATCGGGCACGGTCAGTTTGCGTGCTTTGGCAAGTTTCCGTGCATCCGTACGATGTTGTTCAATCGTAATTCGTTCGACACCCTGAATTCGCTGAAGAGCAAGACCGATGTCTTGACGTCCCAGGAATGCTTCTAGCTGGGCGCCGCGCTGAAAATCTGATTCGGCTGCATCTGCGTCGCCTGTTCGTGACTTAGCTATACCTCGGAAGAAATAAACGCGGGGATCCTGCGACAATTCAACACTCGCAACATCGAAGCTAGCGATCGCTTCCGTCAATTGTCCTTGATGAAGATGGTGGATTCCTTGACCTAAGCTCTTCCGCGCATCGTTTTCGTCAGCCGTCGTGATGGCTGGCAAAGCAAAAACCAATGCGGCGATGAAACATAGACGAAGATGAATTCGGAACATGCGAGGACCTTTACTCTGTAACCGAGCTGGCAGGGCGCTAGATGTTGTCGGGGCAGACCCTGCCTAAACCAACAAACTGAATAGCCATCGTAATTTGCCCGGCTTAAGATCGCAACCGTTGAAGAGAGCCCAGAGGGGCTACCAGACCGCCCAAATTACGAAAAAAGCGGCCCAAGCCGGCTGAACGTGCGCCGGGCACGCGGGCCCCCAGTCGGCCACGAGGGAAGCGATTGCCTCGCTGCATGGCACGGTGCACGGATTCAGCCGGCCTGACCCGCTTTGAGATTCAAAGACGTAGGTTCGGTCGGTGTAGTTAGTATCGTACCGGTCGGGTGTCCCACTCGACCTGTAATTAAAGCACTGCTGGCAGGAATTTGGATCGTTCGTGTGGTTTTAACGATTGCGTTGATCAGGATAAGCATTCACTGATCGTCAATCAGATGAAACGCGGTCCCCACCGCCTCGCTGATCTGTGCGAAGGTCGGATTCGGACAGAACGAGACGGTTTTCGGCAATCGAAACGATCCAAATCTCTCCTGCGTTTCAATGGTTAAAAACCCTACGGGATCGTCGAAAACTCGTCCTGGGCGAATCAACCCGTTGTTTCAATCCCCTGGTACCCTCTTTGATCGGTTTTATCTGACTCCAAAATTTTCATGTTTTGGCACAAACTTTCGTTGTTATCTCAGATCAGATAAAAGACCAATCGATTTCAAATTTTGTTTTGAATTGAGCCGAACCAAAGCCGTCGAATTGCCGATTTAGATTGCTGTCCATTTGCAGTGCATGGTGTAAACTACGAGTAGACAGTTAAACTCAACAGCGGCAAGATTCCGGCGGAGGAACCATTTTTGGCGTTGGCCTGGATCGATCAAGGCTCGTGCTCAGCACGCCTGATCCACGCCATTCTCGCAGCGACTCCAATCGTCGCGATCAGCCGCGAGTTTAGCTGATTCAGGCTGTGGTCGAACTCATTGAGTCGGCCGGCAGCCTTTTTTTTTGCGCCCTGTGACATCGATCGCTGCTACTTTCTGTATCTTGTTGATCGCATAGCCGCCCGATCTGGCTCTGACAATCTGCTGGTACTGCAATCGGTTCGACTCACGTCTCTCGACAAATCGCCAATGCTGGCAAGCTATTTCTTCTACAGAAATTAATTCCGCTCATTCGATAGCAGATCGATTTTCTGTTTTTGTGACCGGTCTCATGGAAACCGTGCTTCGAAAGTGGTCGACGAACGGCGCAGGCGATAAACTGGGGAAGCTTTTGGATCGGTCGGTGAATTCAGCTTCGCCATCCAGTGCCAGCTTCGTCATCCCATGATGGTGTGGTCGGAAAGATCCACGGAGCGATCGAAAAACCACGATTTCATGCACACGTTTAGGATAGTTGAGCGACCGATATGAACCGATCTGTTTTGTTGGTAACCGGATTCACGATCTGTTTTTTGACGACGAATTTGCGAGCAGAAGATTGGGCTCAGTGGCGAGGTCAGAACCGCGACGGAAAATGGAATGAAGCGGGACTCGTTGAAAAGTTCTCCGGCGACTCGATTCCGCACGAATGGTCAGTTCCTGTTGCCCCGGGCTATAGCGGACCCACGGTTGCGGAGGGTCGAGTCTACTTGACGGACCGTCCGGAAACCGAGGAGCAACAGGAACGAGTCTTGTGCTTTGATGCGAAGACCGGTGGCTCAATCTGGAGCCACACCTATGCTTGTCAGTATCGAAATATTGGATACCAGGCGGGTCCGCGGGCGGCCGTGACGATCGATGATGGCCAAGCTTTTGCGTTGGGTGCGATGGGGCATTTGCACGTCTTCGACGCTGAGACGGGCGATCTGCACTGGAAAAGTGATTTGCTTGACCGATTTCAAGTCGAGATCCCGATTTGGGGTATCGCGGCGGCTCCGCTCATCTATGAAGAACTTGTCATTCTGATGATTGGTGGTCGACCAGATGCGTGTGTGGTTGCATTGAATCGCCGCACGGGCGAAGAGGTGTGGCGATCCTTGTCTGACAAGACCTCATATGCCGCTCCCATTCTCATTGAGCAAGCTGGAAAACCCGTCTTAGTCTGTTGGACCGGTGACAATATCGTGGGTCTGAACCCGGCGACGGGCGAGGTCTATTGGAAATCAGAAATGCCTCCGAAAAACATGGTCATCGCCATTGCGACACCTGTCTTTCACAAAAACCGTTTGTTCGTCACTTCCTTTTACGATGGATCAAAAATGCTGCGTTTGGCGGAAGACGCCACCACAGCAGAAGAGATTTGGCGAGCTCGAGGGCCCAGTGAATTGGATACCGATGCGCTGCATTCCATCATGTCGACGCCCATCATGATCGGTGACTATCTGTACGGAGTCGACAGCTACGGCCAGCTACGCTGTCTTGATGCCGAGACCGGTAAACGGATCTGGGAGGATACGACAGCGACACCACGAGATCGGTGGAGCAATATTCACATGGTGCAAAACGGGGATCGTATCTGGATGTTTAACGAGCGTGGTGAATTGTTGATTGCAAAGCTATCGCCGGAAGGATTCGAGGAGATCAGCCGAGCGCAATTAATTCAGCCGACGGTTGCGCAACTCAAACGGCGCGGCAAAGGCGTCTGTTGGTCACACCCAGCTTTCGCAGACGGCCACGTATTCATTCGCAATGATGAATCGTTGATCTGTGCCAGCTTGCGCGAAGCTCGCTAGCATTGCAGATGGCTTGATCGTCTCATTGAAATTCGACTGGAAGCTATTGGCCGGCTTCGCTATATCTTGGTTGATACTTGGGTGCCACGACTTGGTTCATGGGCCCTGACCCGTCTCTCCCAAGAGTAGATGACCAATACCCGCTCGAGATAAACCGCTGTCCTCGCAAGATGGCGGAGACCAAACCGTGGAGCGAAAGAAGATCCAGTTCGACATCAGCCGATTTTACAGCGGTGTGGCCTGCGCACTCGCGAAGCTGGTTCTGTGCGTGTCGTTTGTCGGTTGCGGTACGATTCGCGACCAAATGGCGACGGACCAACTCTTGCTATCTGACGCCGTGGATCGGTCGGTTGCTAACATTGACTTTTCGCCGCTTTCGGGTGAATCAGTCTTTCTCGATACGCAGTACATTCGCCAAGTGAAGGGCGTTGGTTTCGTCAATTCGGACTACATCATTAGTTCGATTCGCCAGCAAATGGCGTTGGCAGGATGTTTGTTACAGGAAGACCGAGAGGAAGCAAAATACATTGTTGAGCCGCGAGTGGGAGCTTTGGGCGCGGATGGCAACGATGTGAATATCGGGGTGCCCGCCAGCCAGGGATTAAATTCTGCGGCGTCGATCGTGACAGGAACTCCGCCGCTGCCTGTTTTGCCGGAGATCAGTTTAGCTCGACTTACGGATGATTCGGCAGCGGCGAAGATCGCGGTCTTCGCTTATCATCGCGAGACGCGTCTACCCGTTTGGCAATCGGATCTTTCGGTTGCCCGCAGTACGGCTTATGGTAAATGGATCTTTGGAGCTGGCCCCATCAAGTCCGGTTCGATTTACGATGGAACGCAATTTGCCAGCGATGCTCTCAAGACTTCGACACCTTTAGGCAAGGGGATGAAAGCAGAGCATCAACTAACCGATCGGGACCAAGCCTATCGCAGTGCATCGGTTTGGAGCGAAGATCTGCGCAACAAGCTGTTATCGCAAGAGGTTCGCTTGGTCGCCAATCTGCCTGATGACGGGACGTCATCATCATCATCGACTCCCGAAGAACCGCCTGCTGCAGAAGAATCCGCCCCCGAAGAACCGCCTGCTGAGCAGGAAGCGCCAGCGGAAGCCGAGTGACCGATCTGGGTCAGGGGATAACCTGGTGGTTTTGTTTAGGCAATCGTTTGTCGTGTCTAAAACGTTTTCCAATTTCAGCAGCGATGAAAAACGATCCGGTCACACAGATCAAGCCATCCTCACCGGCCAAACGTTGTGAAAGCGACCATGCCTCATCCGGCGTCGCGGCTTCGATGACTTCCACTGTTTGGTTTTGTTCAGCCGCACATTGNCGGGCGTATTTTGCGACTTCTTCAATTGCCACACCGCGGGGATTTGAGAGGTATCGTGTGCAAATGATGGTCCTGAATTGTTGGACGAGACTTTGCAGCATGCCCCGCACATCTTTTTCTTGAGTGGATGCGAACAGCAACACCGACGGGCTGGGTTGCTGACTCTCGGCAAGCACTTCGCAAAGTGCGTCGACCGATGCTACGTTGTGTGCCGTATCCAGGATGACAAGTGGATTGCGATGCGTAATCTGAATGCGTGCTGGACAATGGGTTGACGATAAACCTCGTTGAATTGCGGCCACATCGATACGAGATTCTTTGAGTTGCTCACACGCGGCGACAGCGACTGCCGCGTTCGCTGCCTGGTGACGACCAAGCGTGCCGAGTTCCGAATCGAACTTCTTTTGCGCTTGACCATTCTTCAGCTGGTAGAACTCGGCGACCGGTTGACTTTCGTCGAGACGTGTGGGGCTGTGATAGTTGACGGCGAAGTCACGATCCAATTGATACAATGGCGACTCACGCTGTTCGGCGATCGTTTCGATCACGGCGCGAGCTGCCGGATTCGTGACGCCGCTGATCACCGGGCGCTGTGGCTTGATGATGCCTGCTTTTTCTCGCGCAATCGATTCAAGCGTCGATCCCAATTGTCGAGTGTGATCAAAACTGATGCTCGTGATCAATGATACGATCGGTTGACAAACATTCGTAGAATCCAGACGCCCGCCTAATCCCACTTCGAGGATTGTGTAGTCGGCTTTGGAACGAGCAAAATAGAGCAGGGCGATGGCGGTGGTGATCTCAAAGTAAGTCGGACCGTGGCTGCTTTCTAAAGAAGCTTCGTGATCCATTTCCAGGATCAAAGGCCGTAATGTCTCGATGCACGAGAGCAAGTCCTCAGGTGAACATGGTATCCCATCGATCGCGAACCGTTCTTCAATTCGATAGAGGTGAGGCGACGTGAACCTGCCCGTACGAAATCCCGATTGCGTCAAAATCGAATTGACAAAATGAGAGGCTGATCCCTTTCCTTTAGTCCCGGCAATGTGAATGATCTTTTGGTCACGTTCGGGGTTGCCTGCAAGCTCAAGCAAGCGGGTCATACGAGTGAGCTTCAGCTCGGCGAGACTATACGGCATGTTTGCCGATCGCTCAAAATTAATGCGACCGTACAGAAAGTCCAGCGCTGCGCGATAATCATGCTCGGTCGTCTTGTCCATCATCTCCGTTCACCTGGAATTGATATCCGCAGAAACTCCGCCGATGATTTTGCCAAAAAACGGATTTCTCGCCAGATGGGATTGAAAGAATCACGGTTGTTCGTCGTTTTCGGCGGTGTTGCCTCTGCCCGACGCGTCGATTTCGCCTCGCTCTAGCGTGGCACCGCCTTGGGCCCAGGATTGCAATCCGCCGAGCCGTCTTTTGCCCTCGATATAATATTTGTCGTCTAGGCTTTCGATGTGGGCCTTATATCGGGTGTCTCGGTCGGTTTGCCAGTTAGGGTGAGGCGACACTAACGCCGCCGATTCCATCTGTTCCATCAACAGTTCCGCGATCATTTGGTGACCCGTGATCGAAGGATGAACATGGTCCACGAGAAGAAATCCGCCGGGAATGCCGTGTTCGCAGTGGGTTTCAAATAATGCTCGAACGGGAATGACCGGNGTTCCGGTCGATTCCGCAACGTCAAACAAGGCGTCATAAAGTGGTTCGATCATTCGCAGTGGGCAGATATCCGAATCGCGCGATTGACGGTAGGCGGCGGCTGCCAGATCGTATTGGCCGATCACTTCGTAAGATTTTCCCAGGTCGTACCAGAGACCGGCATGTTGGTCGTCGATCGCAGCAGCCTGTTTCAGTAAGTCGATGGCCAAGGGCATGTTTTCCCGATAATGCTCCGTCGCCCCCATCCGCAGTTTCTGCCAACGCTGGAATTCGACGTCATCCAGATCGTCTCGATGGGAGGTCTTGAACGGGGGACAGTTCCGTAGATTACTGACGGGATCCACAATCCAAACGGGGACTCCGGCGCGATTACAAATTGCAATCATCCGTCTTAGGTTGAACTCAAAATGTTCAACAACGCCAGCGTGCCAGATCGGATCTCGCACGTATTTGTCGAGTCCACCGCGATAATCCAGACGCGCTTCGACTTCTTCCGGCAATTCGGTCGTGGGGTCCTGCTCGGCTGAGTTGTTATCCAGGATCGCCGATCTCACCACATGGAAGGTCCGCGAATAAGACGCCAACTCAATGGCTTTGTTGAGGATTTNTGAACGCTGCTTGATATGTCGATAGGTGCGATCTTCAAGAAATTCGTTATGCCCTGTGTACAGAATCACCAGGTCCGGTCCATAGTCCATGACTTCTTCCAGGATCGGTGCCAGACGATAACTGGCGTAGGAAATCCCACCGCAGTTGACAACTTCCCACTGACGAGACGAATCTGCCGACTGCAGACTCAATTCGAACCAGGTCGTGAATGATGTTTCGATGGCATAAGGTCGTCCCTGGACCGTCGATCCTCCGAGGCAAAAAATCCGAAATTCATCCGTGCTCTTTTTGGCCGAGAAAGTTTCGGGGCGGAAGCAGACCTGTCTTCCCTTGGGGATCTCATAGTCGGTTCCCTCCTCGTTGAGGACGAATAGAGAACGTGTGTTATGAAATCCGACAAACGGGTCGACGTGGTCGTCCGGTCGACCCCAGCCAGCCCACGTGAAGAAGAATTCAGCGAGCAGGAAGGGTGCTAGGCCGCACGCGATGGCGGCAAAGCGGATAACGATTGCACGACGAGAAATGGTCATGGCTACTATTGTAGCCCAAAGCGGATTATGACCGGCAGGCAAACCGCAGGTCTACGGTTGCGATAAAAATTGTGACGGTGCAAGATGTTACGCAGCAAGTGAAGCCAGGTTGAGCGCGAAATGGCGGTTTTATGAAATCCAGGCGAATTGGAATATTCACAATCATTGGCCCCGGAATCCTTGTCGCCGCAACCGGGGTCGGCGCGGGTGATCTAGCCACCGGCGCATTTGCTGGAGGTCATCTAGGCGTCACCGTCTTATGGGCCGTTCTGATCGGAGCTGGTCTGAAATACACCATCAATGAAGGTCTCACACGCTGGCAGTTGGTGACCGGAGACACGCTCGTCGAAGGTGTTATGACTCGTTGCGGTACGGTCGTCCAAAGCTGCTTTCTCCTTNATCTGTTGATCTGGAGTTGTTTTGTTGGAGCGGCGTTGATGAGTGCCTGTGGCGTTGCCGGGCACGCCATCATGCCTCTCGGTGATCCGGGCCGAGACAAGATTATCTATGGTTTGCTTCACAGCTTTGTCGCACTCATCCTGGTGAAATTGGGTGGCTACAAGGTCTTTGAAAAAGTGATGGCTGTTTGTATTGGTGCGATGTTTCTGATCGTGGTCGCGACAGCCATTGCTCTGCAGCCAGCCTGGGACGAGGTCGTGCGTGGTTTGCTGATCCCCTCCTTCACTCTCCATCATGCGGAAGATCTCCAATGGACGATTGCATTGATTGGTGGAGTCGGCGGGACAGTCACCGTTTTGTGTTACGGCTATTGGATTCGAGAAGAGGGTCGGCAGTCAACGGACTGGATTGTTCCATGTCGGATCGATCTTGCGGTGGGTTATGCAATGACGGCCTTGTTTGGAATAGCCATGGTCATCATTGGAAGTCAATTAGCGGATATGGAGAACGCCGGGAAACCGAATGCAAATCTTATTGTCACGATCGCGGATCGACTCGAACCTGCGCTGGGAGCGGCAGGTCCGATGGCTCGGCAAGCGTTTTTTATGGGAGCCTGGGCAGCGTTTTTCAGTAGCTTGCTCGGGGTCTGGCAGAGTGTGCCCTATCTGTTCGCCGACGTCTGTTCGCTGATGGGACAACACAACGGGGAACGGCCAGTCATCAATGAAAAGTCCAAGATGTACCAATGGTTTCTCTACGGGATTGCGACCGTTCCCGCCATGGGTCTTTTCGTTGACTTCAAACAAGTTCAAAAACTCTACGCGTTCATCGGTGCGCTATGCATTCCGATGCTGGCGATTGTCCTGTTATGGCTGAACGGTAGCGAACGACGGTTGGGCGTCTATCGAAATTCGTGGCGGAGCGTTATCTTGCTGGTCGCCGCAGTCGTGTTTTTCGCGATCTTCGGGAGCTTGAGTGTCTTTAAGTGATGAGTGTTCTCAGATAGAAAGCAGGAGAGAAACTCAGATGACAGTTCATACACGTAGCCAGATTCTGGAACGGCT
The DNA here is from genome assembly GCA_002723275.1 of Planctomycetaceae bacterium. Taxonomy (GTDB): domain Bacteria; phylum Planctomycetota; class Planctomycetia; order Pirellulales; family Pirellulaceae. The sequence continues at coordinate 237,723 of PBNZ01000002.1, read as the reverse complement.
TCGCAAAAAGGTCGATCAGGGCATTCCCATTATTGGAGGTGGCGCCGGTACGGGCATCAGCGCGAAACTTGAAGAGGCCGGTGGTATTGATCTGATTGTTATCTATAACTCGGGCCGATTTCGCATGGCTGGACGTGGTTCTCTAGCGGGTACCATGCCCTACGGGGATGCGAATGCGATCGTCATGGAGATGGCGAACGAGGTGATTCCCGTCGTCAAACAGACGCCGGTCTTGGCTGGCGTTTGTGGAACGGATCCCTTCCGTCGGATGGACTTGTTTCTCAAACAAGTGCAGGACGCTGGTTTCGCCGGTGTGCAGAATTTTCCGACGGTTGGATTGATCGACGGCAACTATCGGATCAATCTCGAAGAGACNGGAATGAGTTTCGGCTTGGAAGTTGAGATGATCCGTCAGGCTCGTGCGATGGATCTGCTGACGACTCCCTATGCCTTCAATGTCGAAGAGGCAGCGGCTATGTCAGCAGCTGGCGCGGATATTCTCATCCCGCATATGGGACTCACCACCAAGGGCAGTATTGGTGCAGAAACCGCTGTGACGCTCGAGCTGGCAGCTCGTCGTGTTCAGGAGATGCATGATGCCGCTAAAAAAATCAACTCGGACATCATTGTACTCTGTCATGGCGGCCCGATTGCGGAGCCCGAAGACGCACAATACATTCTCGACCACACGGAAGGGGTCGTTGGGTTTTATGGAGCCAGCAGCATGGAGCGGCTGCCGGTCGAGCCAGCAATCACGAATCGCATCCGCGAATTCACGCAGCTTAAATTAGGCGGCTGAGCTACTTCTTCTTTTGGGCATCCGGTAACGCGGGATCGACCAATCCATAAATGCCGCGACCTTCCTCCATCCGGTCATTAACAGCGTTTGACAAAACTTCGTTGTCGACCTCGAAGAATCTGGTGCGCTCTTCCGGAGCGTTAAGCGGGCGGACGAAACGAAATCCTACGGCCAAGGCTGGTTCATCGGTGAACCACCAGGGGCTCTTGGGCAGGTTTGGATCCTCGATCCGCCAGTCCTCTGTCTCCCCGCGTGCCGCACTTCGCAGATCCGGCGGGTCGCTCGCCCATCCACCTCCGCGGATCACGTGTGGGAACATGGAACTTGTCCAAATCACCGCGTCCTCAGCCGTCTTTTTGTCGCCTTGCTGATAGGCGTCTTCCTTGTATTGATCGAGTACTAATTCAGCGACGTTTCCATGCATGTCGTAAAGACCCCATGGATTCGGTTTCTTCTGACCGACCGCATGGTACATGTCATCTGAATTGTCGTAATACCATGCGTAATCGTCGATCAAATCGGCGTCGTCGCCAAACGAGTAAGCGGTGTCGGTGCCGGCACGGCATGCATATTCCCACTCCGCTTCAGTGGGTAGTCGATGAAAGTTTGCTGTTAGACCCGTCAACCACTTCGTGTACTGTCGCGCTGAGAAATGACTCATCGTGACCGCTGGCTGCTCGGGTTCTTCGCCCAACACGTACGTAAAGCTTGGTTCGTAAAGCGGCGTTGGTGCGGTGACGGCATCAACTTTATTCTCATCCGTGACCAGTCGGACACCCTCCAACTCAAACGCCTTAAAAAGGCGGTACATCCTCATGTATGGCTTGTATTGAGCCCAGGTAACTTCAGTTGCTCCCATCCAAAATGGCTCGATGGTTATTTCGCGTAGTGGCCCTTCGTTCTCCGATCGCTCTTCCTCATCGTCGGGACTTCCCATTTGCAGAGTACCCCCCGGAATCGGAATCATCGTGTACTCCACATCCGTTCCCGGAATTTTTGCAACGTAAGGAATCATGTATCCCTTGTCCGTCTTGACGAAGTGTCCCTCGACAGGTTGTTCGGCGACAATTCCCACGACTGTATCGTTGGCGACCGTTGGTGCCACGCTGATCAACGAGACAATAATGACCGCGAAAAAAGAGATCGCCTTCTTCATGGAGAACGTTCCTTTGGAACTCGAATGAGCTGTAGGGGTGGGTCAGGGTATCANGCCAAAATGCGCGATGGCACTTAGGGTGCAGTTCGAGAGGAAGTCGATCGGCTCAACGAACCATCCCATCTTAACCGTTTTACACGATCGGCGCAAGTTGCATTCTGCCGTAGCTCATCCCACACCGGTTCAATTCATGGGCTCGGGAGCCCGCTGAATCTGTGTCGGCCGGGTCAAGTGTTTTTGACAGATGTGGGACGTTTGCGATGCGATCTTCCGGGGATCCGCAACCTTTTTCCACGAGAAGTCGGCTCGTCGCCGTGCCTGCTGCGCCGCCAAAGCGTCATGAGGACCGCTGGCAAGGATCGGCCGACAGTCAGACGGTAGGGCGAATCCTCCGGTAGTTCAGCCATCAGACGCTGATGTGCTTTACCCATATGGTGGTAGGGCATCGCAGGAAAGAGGTGATGCAACGCGTGATAACGACAACCAACCGGAGCCCATAGCTCAGAGGTTAGAGGGGAATTCGGAAAGTTGACCGAGTCAACCAATTGGTCCACAAACGTCATTTCCTCTCCGGAGTTGGCCCAACGATGCGAACCAAGTGTACGGATCGAATTCAAGAGAACAATGACGACGGCCATTGCATAAGCGTGCACCAGAAATGGAATCGGCCAGCGACCCAGAAACACGGGAGGCACGATTGCGATGCCCAAGCACCAAGCGAAACAAGCAGCTTCTTGCCAGTAGATAACACGCATGGTTGCGCGCGTGGGTAATGGTCGAATATAGGTTGGATCCATCACCATGGATGATGCGTGTTTGTGAATGAATGCACGCGCACCCGGAACCGTCCATGCGATGGGAGTCAAAATCAGAAAACGGGCGACTGCGAAGGCTGGAATCACCAGACACCAGGAAAGATAATAAACAATGTACCAGGGTCCACGCTTCACAAGTGCCAGGTATTCGCCGTCGTGGTCCGTTCCATAGTGCCTGCGACGGTGATGGTCGATGTGTGTGTAATACACGAAAGAAGGCATCAAGAACGGTATACCGCAGAGAAGATTCCAGACAAATCGGAAAACCGGAAGTGAACCGTTTCGATGATGAACAACTTCATGAATGAACAAAGCACAACGATAAAACAACAGGCATGTCGCGAAAAAAAAGAAGACCTGTGAAAGCTCGCCCGTGATTCCCTGGTGAGGCGTCAACATCGTACCGCCTCTTACCTTCTGAAAGCAGAATATGCCCAGACCATAACTACCTAGGAAGTCCGCCCAGTAGATCAAGGGATTGGGTTTGAAGTGGTCTTTGACGATCTGCCGGGCCACTGTTAGCGAAAAATTTGAGTGAGCTAAGACACGTTCTTGAGACATTGCTTTGTTTTGAATCAGTTAAATGATGACGAGCGGATGCGCTCCGTCTTGAGTACTGGAATGAATTGANACGCACCCATTTCATCGGTTTTTGGTGATGGGATACCGCAGATAAAGACTTTGGGATCGGCGGTCCGAATGATGCTGATCGGGTAATCGACGGTGTCGGAAATGATCCTGACGATTGTTTGGGTGTATGGGTGTCTCCAGGGCGCCGTAAAGTTTGCCAGGGTCACCTATGCATCACGTCCCACAAAAGCGGGTGTGGGTTGGAATTCGACCCAACGAAATCTCGATATGCTAACTGGTGTTTCGGTTCTCGAACGGGCTGCTAGCTGGACCGCATCGGTATGGGTCGCGACGAGTCCTCCTTGAGAAGACCAAGCAGAATGCGATAGGATGAGCGACTCGGGTGAAAAAGCTTCCGAATTGAATTTTTCTACGGCGGACTCGCTCGTCGCCAAAACCGGTGCGCCTTTGGTCTTTGTTCCCGGATAGTTGTTCAGTTAATGGACCCGTCGCGTCAAGTTGTGATAACGGGATTAGGTGTCGTCAGTCCCCTCGGGATTGGGCGTGAAACCTTTTGGGAATCCCTGCGCGCTTCAAAAAACGGCGTCGTCAAGATTCCGACTTATGCCGATAGCGAAATGCCGGTCGATTTCGGGGCTCCTTTACAGGACTTTGACCCCAAACAATATGTCAAACCGCGCAAAGCACTGAAGGTGATGTGCCGTGAGATTCAGACTGCATTCTCAGCAGCTGCCATGGCAAGCGATGACGCGAAACTTGATGATGCCGACACTCCCCCGGAACGCAAGGGAGCCGTCTTTGGCAGTCAGATGCTCTACGGCGATGTTTCCGAATACGCCGATCTATTTCGTGAGTGTATCGAAGACGGCGAATTCACTTATGACAAGTTTGGGCCATCTTTTCCCAATCGTATGTATCCACTCTGGATGTTAAAGAATCTGCCGAACATGGCGGCCTGCCACATTGCCATTGCCCAAGATGCCAAGGGGCCCAACAACACGATCTTGTTGGGTGAGGCAAGCAGTCTCTTGGCGGTCGATGAGGCCGCCAGTGCCATTCGAAGAAACGCTGCCGATGTCATGATTGTCGGAGGCACTGGAACCCGACTTGAATTGACCGGTTTGACCTTTCGAGGCGCGTGGAATATGTCTCGCCGTAATGACGATCCGTCCGCCGCTTGCCGACCCTTTGATCGCGATCGTGATGGTATCGTCAATGGCGAGGGTGCGGGTTCGTTAATTCTTGAGAGTCGAGAGCATGCTGAACGTCGAGGGGCTCCGATTCTTGCGATCCTGTATGGAGCTGGAAATTCGTTTGCGCCGCACGGTCAGGACCTCTCGGCCGCAGTCCAACGTTCGATTCAGGCAGCGTTACGATCGGCAGGGGTTGAAGCCTCAGATATCGGTCATGTGAATGCGCACGGTATCAGTACCGTGCTCGGCGATCGAGCTGAAGCTCAGGCCATTCGTGAGACACTCGGCGATGTACCCGTCACCGCCCTCAAGAGTCAATTTGGTCACTTGGGCGCAGGGTCTGGCGCTGTGGAACTCATCGGAACCGTTCTCGCTTTGCAGAACTCCTTCGTGCCACCGACGCTGAATTATGAGAATCCGGATCCGCGTTGTCCGGTCAACGTGATTCATGGTCAACCGCTCACCGATGCCAAGTCCTTTGCGCTCAAGCTCAGCCAATCGCAAACGGGCCAAACGGTGGCGATGGTGGTGGGCGCCGAGTAGGTTTCATCGCAACCTGAGCGCCTAACCGCGGCGGCCTCGATCATGTTCGCGGGTTTGGAAGTTGCAGCCCAATTCGGACGTCGCAGACGTTGGTATGGGTGGGACCCGTCTTCAACAAGCCACCGGTGCGTTCGAGAAAGTGATAGGCGTTGTTCTGTTGGAGATAGATTGCTGGGTTGAGCTGCTGAGCGATCATCATTTCAACGACGGATCGATCGACGAAGCCGCCGGCAGCGTCGGTTGGCCCGTCTTCACCGTCCGTTCCTCCGGATAGAATGAGCTGGCGTTCGAACAGTGATTCCTCAGCAACGGACTTTCGTCGATCGTCGAGCGCTGCCAACACCAGCTGCTGGTTGCGTCCCCCAAGCCCGCGGCTCGTAGCATCCACCAACTGCACTACCGGTTCTCCACCATTGATCAGACAGACAGGTTGATTCCTGTTGGATTCTTTCGCCAATTCGTCTGCAAGTGAGCGACCGACCTCTTCCGCCAAGGTCGTTGCACTTTCGGTAGGCAGCCGTCGGACAACATAACCAAGTTGACTTGCTCGAGATGCTGCCGCCGTGATTGCGGTTTCGTTATTTCCAAGGATTCGATTGATCAGGTGTTGAGAGGAGGGAATGCTGACCGGGGCCCTTGGTCGAGTCAGCAAATCGAGTACAGCTGTGGACAGTCCCATCTCTCGAATACCAAACTGATCGACGGTTTCCTGAGCTAATTTTTGTTGTGCGGCTGGGTCGGCAATCGGAACCGTCGGACCTGAGGCGATCGTGTCGAGTGGATCTCCCATCACGTCGGAAATGATCAAGGTGATCAAGACACCCGCTCCACACGCTCGCGCCAGACCACCACCTTTGATTGCGCTCAGCGAAGTCCGAACGGCGTTTATTTGCTGAATATTCGCTCCTGCTGCACTCAAATGACGGGTAATGCGCAATTTGTCGTGCAAGCTGACTCCTTCGCAAGGGGCTGGCAGGAGTGCAGAACCGCCGCCTGAGATCAAACAAATGCAAAGATCGCGCGGTGTCAGCGCACGCACTTGTCTCAGAATCTCTTGAGCACCGTGCATGCCTTCCTCGGTCGGTTCGTTTCGAGCGGCGGGACGAGCTGCCTGTAGATGAATCTTTTGAAGTTCACGAACACAATTGTCCGGGACGTTCAACCAGCCGCTCACCTTTTCGTCGGCCAAGACCTGGGAGCCCAAGGCCTGCTCCAGACCAGCGGCCATTCCAGCACCGGCTTTACCGGCTCCGACAACCAGGATTCGATCGAATTGTTCTAGCGGCCATGACTGATCCATGATCCGCAACTGGTTAGCGTCGACCTGCACCGCCTGCTGGACCAGGTTTTCGCTGCGAACGGAATCGACTCCTGCCGTCCAGATGTTGACTGCATCATCACGCAAACAGTGATCGAGCATGAGGCTTTCAGTCCGTCATTCGCCGTCACGGATCCTCACGACATCGAGCCATTTCGAGGCACGATCGATAAAGATCTGACTTAGGCTGTTCGCATTGGCTGCGCGACAAACCAGTCCGACGAGAAGAGTTTCTTCGGTAGTTTCGATGCGTCCTGCAAGACTGCACCACGGTGTGCCGCGACCCTTGCTACCGGGAAGTGGCACATGGCGGAAGAAGGAGCGAATAAATCCTTCGGTACTCAATTGCGCTGGCCAAAACACAACTTTTGGTTCGTGTTGTGTAAACACTTCACCGAAGCCTGGTGCAAGATGGTCAATCAGAGCCACCATCTCGTGTAGATCGGGGAGTTCGTGATTTCTTCCTGCTGGTGCGATGACGATTGCAGCCAGTTGCACCGGTATGTGATAAATCTCCAGACGCGGAACAGAAGGAATCTCGCCTTCTTTCAAGCTGTCGAGATCCAACGTTGGTAACACTTCTTCGTTCGTGACCGGCTTGGGACGTCGGAACAACGCTAGCAGGATCAAGATGCCGATCACGACCACAGCGGCGATCGCGCCGACTACGATTGGAAATGACGATAGTTGCGGCATAACGTCTTCAATCTTCAAGAGGCGAATTCAGCATTCCGATGGTTTTCATCGATCGGAGTCATGTGAATTCAATTTTGAGAAACCAACCGACGCTTGTCCAGAGAAACAGCAACCTCGAGATCATCAATCCAGACCTCTCCCAGGCCCGACAGGGCGAAGGAAAGTGTAAGATGATCGTGCTGATTGATCGCTCGAATCATCTCAAATTGCTGCCATCCTCGTGTCCGTTGGAACCGTTGNCCCAGCTCTTCGCCTCCGATCGAGTCGTAAATGACCAGCCCATCTACCGATCCGCGAATCGTTTCGTCGATGCGAATCCAGCCNCGAATCCGTACACGTTGACCAGGATAAACGGTGATGGGTGATGAGTTAACCCATATGGGAGGTGTTTCAATCACGCTCGCTGCAGCCTGCTTCGAAAGTGGATTCACTTGGATGCGTAAACTGTGGCGACCTCCGTGAACGCGGTTCGGTGAAAGAGCGATGTAGGTTTCCAAATCTTCCGGAGACGTTTGATGCTGTCGCCATCCCGTTTGCAGCATTTCCCGAAGGTCCTCGCAATCGCCGCCTGGCCAAGGGCGAGTTTCAGCATCGTCAAACGAAATTTGCTCGTGATTCGAGACCAGTTGGAAGGCGCCGCCGGCAGGATGAGAAAGCGGATGTGGTTGATCGTTGATCGCCGTTTTCCATTGCAGTCGACGCAGTTGACTTTGGGCTTGAACAGCTTGTCGGGCGAAACGGTAAACATCGGTGATGTCACCCGATTCAAGTAGCCTTTGACAAATTGCCAGGCTTTGTTGCGATTCATCGATCAGTTGTGACCAGGCCGTGGTCTCACTGGATTTTGTCGCTTCGAGCAATTGTTCATGATCCTCCCGCGCGATCTGGTACTCTAAAATCGCGGCTCGGGCACGAGTCTGCGTCACGAGTCGGTTGATGTGGGTGACGACCAGCGGATCCTCCGTCATGAGCATCAGGGAATCGGCTGAGTTTGCATCGACTTGGATCTGAATGCCGCCACTAATCCGACGACGTTGCACGGGCCGGAGGCCGACCGGTGAGAGCAGATAGACGTCTGTTGAGTCTGGAACGCCTGCGACGACCATCGTATCAGTCCCTCTCGGGATCGCTCCCACAAACTGACTGTCATCGGCGGTTGATGTTGTGATTAGAAGCCGCGATCGCTCGGTCGCTAAAGAAACCACCTGGCGATCAGGATTGTTGGAATCGATCGATCCCATGCGTTGACCGCCCATCACCCAGGGGGACATCAGCGCCAATTCGATGTTCAACCGTTCCAGGATCTGTCGCAATCGACGTGCCTGATAACGGTCACCATCCATCCGACGTTGGGTTCGAAACCAAAGACCTCGCGAACCGGCTGAAAGGGCTGCAAGGCTCAGTTGTCGCATCTGCTCCATTTCGACGACCGACGAAAAATCCTCCTGCTGATTCGACAACGATTGAGCTTGTTGAATCAGCGTCGGCGCCAGTTCCGTCTGAATGGAGCACCAGATGGGAGTACCCGGACGAACGAGATGGGACGTCTGGTGAAGCCATTCGTCGAATTCCGAAAGAGGAAAGCTCGTGCCGATCGGAGCGCGAGTTCTCAAGAGCACATCCACCTGACGACTGGCTTGCCACTGATCCTCAATCGCTCCGCCAATGATCAGCCGTGAACGTGGGTCGTTTCGGCGTAACGTTTCCGTGTACTCGCGAATGCCGGCCTTGCCAGAAATATCATCACCCAAATGCCAGGCGGCAACTGCTGGTAGTTCCGGGATGTCTTCAACATGATGCGGAGCTGGACAGATCAACCGGATGTCTTGTTCAACCGCCTCCGCATGCAATTGCTCTGACGGAAATTCGCTCAAATAAACTGTGTTGAAGCCAAGCTTCTTAAGCAGTTCTAAGGGTTCACCATGGTGATCCACAATGCGTGGAAAAAACGGTCTGTCGTCGATGGTCAGTTTTGAAGATCTTAACCGTGGTCCAGAACCCGTTGCGGATTCCGAATCCTGATTTTTCGACTGGTGGGGCAACGAGGTCTGAACGATATGGATGTTTCCCTGAAGTTCGATTTCATCCAACCAGACTCGAGTTGTTCCCGGACCGCCAAAGACGTTGACGATCAACGATTCCAAATAAGCTCCCCGAGTATCTACCGGTGCCCGTAGCCTGGCTCGCAAGACCGGCAACTGTCGCTCTAAGATTGCGGTAGTATTGGCGACCTTCAAAAACTGCCAATCGCCAATGTTCTCATAGTGGTTGCCTGCCAATCGCATCGTTGCGGATTGACCTGTTTTGGGATCCGGCGTGTTGGGAAGGACAACCTTTGCAAAAACTTGCAAACCCTTTCGATCCGAACGTAACCAAACACCGGCGACGAGATCGTCGATGATTCGGGATCGCTCGACAGCCTGCTCGACATCCAGATAGGTGCCTGCCCCGGCGCGGATCCTGAGATACTCGGCAGACTTCGACTGGCGGCCTGCAGCCTCCACCATTTCGTGATCTTGCAACAGATACTGGCAGTCGGCGCGGACAATCTTCCAGGACTGGGTGGAAGCTTCTTCAGCGGCCGTGATGGTGCTCAAGCTAGCGACGCAAAGCACCGCCAACGCGAGGGTCAGAAAAAATTGACGTATCCGTGGGATGATGGACCCCCAGNGCATGTTTCGAAGTCGCAACAAAGCCATTGTGTGTTGAAATCAACGGATCGTTGAACCGTCTAAAGTCAGATTCCGAGATGGGATCAAGTCGGTACAACCGGATCAGAACGCGTGATGCAAACGGACCGTATGTGCATATACCGAGACCGATGTTTCCTTTCCAGATCAGATGATGTGTTTCCGCAACTTCAGGGGGCTGCTTTCAGTGTTCATGCTGGCACTCTAAGTCCCGGATATTTCATGAATTACACCATTTTCGGTGGCCGCGATGGCGTTTGGCACGTTCTCTGCTTTCAATCCGCCTCTGAATTAACCACTTCCTTGGAGACCGGCACCCATGAAGACGACTCGTATTCAATCCAGCAAGGATCAGCCTCTTCCCAAAGATGTTTCTGATTTGGGCACGGCCATTGCAACTCTTCCCGAAGAGCATCGAGCGGCCCTGGATTCGATCTACCAGCGAGTCGTCGATAGTACCCGCCGACGTCAGCGAATCTTGGCATTGGTGCAGGAAGCGATCAGCCAGCTTCGTTTGGATATGAAATATTTACTTTTCGATTTGGAAGCGACCCGTCAAGAACGTAATCAATACCGAGAATCGCTCGAAGATGGCGGCGAGATTTGACCGACGAAACAATCGAGACTGCGGTTTCCGCTTCGTTGCCACGGCCTGTGAAATCGCATAAGATACTAGACGAGAAGAGGTTANACGTTTCCCTCCTGCAGGCGTCTGCTTCGCCTTGAAGGTTGTCCCTATGTCGATGGTCGAGAAATCGGCTGAAGAATTCGCTCGCCGCGCGTTCGATCTGAATCTACTGGATGAACGCCAGCTGGAATCGGTCTGGACCGAACTGGGCACGCGAAATGTTTCATCGACTGAGTTGCAGCGAGTGCTGGTACGTCGAGGTTTGCTGACTAATTACCAGGTGGATCGGCTTGCTCGGGGAGAGAAAGCAGGATTCTTCTACGGCGAATACAAGGTTCTCTACCTTGTGNGTACTGGTTCATTTGCACGCGTCTATCGAGCGGTGCAGAAGGATACGGGAAAGGTTGTTGCCGTCAAGGTTTTGCGAAAGCGATTCAGCGACGACCCAACCACCTGCGAACAGTTCATCCGCGAAGGCGAAATGGGTGCTAAGCTCAGGCATCCGAACATTGTTCCGATTTACGAAGTCCATTCCACCAAGCGTAACCACTTCATGGTGATGGATTTCATTGAGGGTCGGAATCTACGAGAGTTTGTTCGGGTCCGCAAGAAGCTTGGTGAAGACGAGGCGTTGCGTTTTACGACAGATATTGCTGCCGGTCTTGCGTATGCGGCGGAGCAATTCGGTATCCGACATCGCGATCTCAAGCTGTCCAACGTTCTCATGTCCAGTACTGGACGGGCTCAATTGGTGGACTTTGGGCTGGCCGCAGTGAGTGGTCTGGATGACGATTACGGCGATGGTATCAACCCCCGCACGATCGATTACGCCGGCCTGGAGCGTTCGACGGGTGTCCGTAAGGATGATCCTCGCAGCGATATCTATTTTGCCGGCTGCATGTTGTATCACATGCTCACTGGACAGGCTCCTTTGGTAGAGACCAAAGATCGCAGTCAGCGACTTAGTAAAGCTCGCTTTGAAGAGATTACGCCGATTGATCAGTTGTTGCCTGAATTGCCTCGTCACGTGGTGTTGATTGTTAAGAAGGCAATGGAACTGAATGTGACTCGCCGCTACCAAACGCCTGGTGAAATGTTGGCAGACTTGCGACTAACAACCCGCCGACGTCAGGCGGAAGACGGACAGGGTTCGAAGGGGTCCAATGAGGGCGTTGATAAGTCTGTCATGATCATCGACTCGAATACTGACATGCAGGATGTTTTCCGCCAAGGACTCAAGAAGGTGGGTTACCGAGTGTTAGTGGTTAGTGATCCGCAGCGAGCGCTGGATCGTTGTAATACCGGTGATCATGTTGCCGACTGCCTTGTTTTCGGTTGTCACAGTCTCGGAAAGCCAGGCTTGGAAGCCTTCAANCAGATTGGTCAAATGGATCAGACCAAACAGATTCCAGCCGTCTTGTTGCTCACCGAAAATCAGAATGGTTTTGCCAAAAAGGCATTGCTCGATGACCATCGTGTTGTCGCCAAGATGCCGCTTAAGATGAGACAGTTTCGCGAAGTGTTGCGCAAGCTGTTGAGTGAATCGACGGCTGAGTAAATCGGTCACGCGACGAAGCCAAGTCGTTAGCTCTTTGCATTCGGCACTTGAATGCCCATTGCTCGCATCAAGAGTTGCATGTCATTCCAAACGTCCCGTTTTGCCGCCGGGTTTCTGAGTAGATAGGCCGGGTGATAGGTGGCGAGCACTCGCGCGTCTCGCCACGAGTGTAACCGACCCCTGAGTTTGTCAATGGGTTCGTTCGTTTTGAGCAGCATTGTTGCAGCAACCGAACCCAGACAACAAATAAAATCTGGTTGTATGATCTCGAGCTGGCGCTCAAAAAACGGATGACAATGCTGAGCTTCTTCCGGGTTGGGATTGTGATTTTCAGCGGGGTTGCACTTCAACAAATTTAAAATGTAGACGTCGTCGCGCGTCAGTGTGCAGGCCTCGATGATTTTGTTTAAGAGTTGTTCGGCTTGGCCAGCGAACGATTCACCCTGCTGGTCCTCATCGGCTCCAGGCGTCTCCCCAAAGAAACAGAGTCGGGCTTCCGGATTGCCAATCCCGAATACAGTTTGAGTTCGATTCTGGACCAATTCCGGATACAAATCACCGGCAGAGACTTGTTCGTACAACTTGGATAATTGGGCCTGCCGCTGTGGCAGAGTCAGTACAGGAAGATCCGCTGTCGAATCGGCCTGCAAATCAGCCGCCCTGGCTGTCGGTTGCTCCAACTTCGGTTGCCTCGGTCCTGGTTGTTCCGGTGTTGATTGTTTCGGTTTCGATAGGTTCGGTGCTGGCGGTTCCACGGGAGGCGACACGAGGTCGGTATTGGGAACGCGCCTAAGTTGCTCCACTCCCGCCCGCTGCAGACTTTCTAGTCGCTGGCGAATAATGCGGCGTGCGTGTGCCGGTGCGTGCTGAGATTCGTCGTGTNTGTCCCTATTCATCGCGTTCCCAGAGTCTTTGTTGTTTGACCTAACCATACGATGACCGGTCGATAAAGGCAAACGGCTAATTCGAGTGTCTTTTCCTCCATCACTTGATCCTCTATCATCAACGAATTGCTGGAGTTTATATGTGTTGACGCCAGGGACCTCGGCTACTTTTCCGTTCGTCCGGTCGCTGACCGCTGTTCCGATCTTTTTTTATCCTTGGCGAAGTTCCTCCTATGAAGGTGCCACAAGTTGTCATCGTGGGTCGGCCGAATGTCGGCAAATCGAGTTTGCTGAATTGGCTCGCCAGACGTCGTCTTGCTATCGTCGATGATATGGCTGGGGTGACCCGTGATCGAATGTCCTACCTAATGGAGGAGGACGGTCGCTTTTTCGAGATCGTCGATACCGGCGGCATGGGCATCGAGGACGTCGATGATTTGACTCAGCAAGTGGAGAGTCAAATTACGGCGGGAATTGAGTCGGCCGACGTCGTATTGTTCGTCGTCGATGTGCAAACGGGTTTGGCTCCGCTAGATCAAGAAGTTGCCAAACGACTGCGATATGTTGACAAGCCGATCATCTGTGTTGCCAACAAGGCTGATTCCCAGGCGATGGATTCCCAGGCGGATGAGTTCTACCGATTGGGTCGTGGAAAACTGATTAGCTGCAGCACCCTCGCCAACCGCAANCGCTCCGAATTAATGAATATGATTATGGAGCGTCTGCCGGATCCGATGGAGTCGGAGGCGGTTGAAGAACCGATCATGAGGGCGGCGATCGTCGGTCGCCGAAACGTTGGCAAGAGTACCTTCGTCAACAATCTTGCAAACGCTGATCGCATGATTGTCAGCGAGGTTCCTGGCACTACACGTGATAGTGTTGATGTGCGTTTTGAACTCGATGGCAAAGAGTTTATCGCGATCGACACTCCGGGGCTTCGTAAAAGTAAGAGTGCTGCCAAGTCGAACATTGATTTCTATGGGACTCATCGGGCGAAACGCAGCGTGCGTCGCGCGGATGTCGTACTCTTGTTTTTCGACGCCAGTCAGCGAATCGGAAAGGTTGATAAGCAANTAGCCAGCTACATCGCTGAACAATACAAGCCATGTATCTTTGTCGTCAATAAATGGGATCTTTACCACGGGCGCATGCCGACGGAACGTTGGGTGCAGTATCTGCGAGATACGTTTCAGACGATGTGGCACGTCCCGATTGCCTTTGTGACCGCTGAGACTGGAAAAAATGTCAAATCACTGCTGAACCATTCACAGATGTTGTTCAAGCAGTCCTTGTCACGGGTTCCCACGGGGCAACTTAATCGCCTGATTCGAGATGCATTGGAACATCATCCGCCACCGTTGTTTCATCACCGACGACCGAAGATCTACTACGCAACGCAAGTCGGTAGTCAGCCTCCAACGATTGTGTTGATGTGCAACAATCCGGGAGCTTTCCCGGCATCCTATCGACGGTATCTGTTGGGTGTCCTTCGTGACCAACTGACCTTCGGTGAAGTGCCGATGAAGATGTATCTCAAGAAACGAGCGAGCACGGACAACAAGAACGAGATCGATTCGTCGTCACAAAAAGAGACCGAAACGGATTCCTGATCTAAGCTCTATTGATTTGAGTATTCGCTGGTGCGTGTGAGAGCCCAGATCAGTTGCTCGATCGCGGGAGTCTTATCGCGCTTCTTGGAGGCTTGATAGATCTTCAAGCCCTGGTTTCGCTCGGAATCGGTGGGTACGCGTCCAAGTACGACAAGGAAGACGTGATCGACTCTCTGTTCAGGCGATAACGAACTCTTTGCCAGACTCGCGGCTAGTCGTCGATAACCGCTGGAAAGCTGTTCCCCGAACGATTCGATTTGGATCGGCTCCACCTTGGTCTTCTTGTCGTTCTTCTTACCGCGTTCATTCGCTCCCGGAAGCTGCTGGATCTGAGCATTCAGCATGACTTCGATCCCAGGCACTTGTTGCATTGCAACCTTGGCCTCACCATTCGTCAAACCGGCTAGACTCTCCGAGGTGTTCGTGAAGAAAACCGGCCGGTGATAGAAGCGACTGAAATGCGGATTCGAACCCAACAAGGGAGCATCGCGACCATTTGCGACGGTAATGGCATCCGAACGATTGAACGGCTCGCTCATCACAATCCACTTGATTAGTGCTGTCGTATCGAAATCGTGTAATCGGAATTGCTCAGCCAGCTCCGTCAATAACTCAGGGTGAGAGGCGGGATTGTGTCGTCCCATATCATCAATCGGTGAGTTGAAGCCAAACGTGAGAAAATGTTGCCAGAAGCGATTGACGGCTGCCTCAGCAAATTCATCGCTCGCGACCATCATGTCAGCGAACTGCTGCCGGCGGTTGGTTCGATCCTCCGTCGTATTTACCTTGGAGCCGTCGATGAAGACGGGTGCGACCTCAGCCCACTCGCCATCGTTGCCACGTTGAAAACGAACTTCGTTCCCATCGGCATTTTTTGCGAAGGGTTGATCCACCAGTTTTGCTCGGCCCGGTCGGATGGGCACCGTTTCCAGATCGCGGAAGAACGCGGTAAGGCCCCAGAATTCTTCCTGTTCGCGATCATTTTGGACGTCCTGGTGACATTGAGCGCATTGGATCCGCTGACCCATCAGGACTCGACAAACTTCGGATGTTGCCAAAACACCGTTTTCGTCACGGAGAGCCAACAGATAGTTGCTTGCCCCATTGAAATCATCGGATTGAACAGAGTTGCTACCTTCCGCCGCGATTAACTCTGCCGTCCACTGGTCGTAAGGTTTGTTTTGTTGGAAGGCCGACTGCAAATAACGTTGTAATCCGGCGCGAAATGCATCGGCGTGCTTCGGATCGGACACCTGGCCCAGCAGCTGCTCAGTCCACAAATTCGACCAATAAGCCGCGTACTCTTTCTGGTAACGCTTGTCCAAGAATATCTGGTCGAGCATCGCTTCGCGTCGGTTGCCTTGTAGACGAGTGAATTGACGAAGCTCGTCATCACTGACCGTACGTCCAAGCATGCTTTGGAACACACGGCGGCACCACGTTTCGTCAGAAATCATGCCCGCCGGTTCAATCTTCGAAATCTCAAGCGTGCGATCAATCTGATCGTTAATGACGTCGATTATCTGAGGATTCGCCAGCCGAACAGGGGCTGTGGCGAGTTGTGAATCCGTTGCCGGTGTCTCTGGTTCTGGCGGTGTGTTTGGCGCCCCGACCTCTTGGGGATTCGTCGATTCGGCTACCGCGCCGTCTGTGTCGGTTGAGGGATTATTTGCTTGGATCGCGGCTGGTTGAGGCAGCGCAGAAGTTGAATCGACCTCGTTGGACAAGGAGGGTGCGTTGTTTTGGCCCTGAGCCAATGCGGGCGGATTGCCGTCATCTTGCCAAGATAATGGAATGCTGATCATGATCAGAGCAGCTACCGCTGTACTCGTCACGAGCGACGCAATGATCCAGCGACGGCGTGCTGGTGTTCCGGCCTCAGTCTGATTCCGATTTCCTAAACGCTGGGCAGCCGACGTAACGGGCGGTACGGAGACATGAACCGGAGGCGCAGCCGGTTGCTCGCCGTTCGTCGCATAACGGGCCAGGATTTCAGCTTTCAAGTCAGGTGGGGTTTGACCGCCCAGAATCTCTTCCAAACAAGATTCAAGGATTTGATCTTGAGGGTCTTTTTTGCCGCCGATTGGCGTCATGTCAGCTTTCCTTCGACGCAGGTTCGTAGTTGCTTTTTGGCCCTTTGCATGAGGTTCTTTGCACCATGCTCGGTAATTCGGAGTGCTTTTGCGATATCGACTCGTGGAGTCTTCTCGCGGAAACGCATCTCCAGGGCTAACCGAGCTCGCTTAGTCAGTTGACTGAGGCAATCATTCAGCGCATCGATCAGGGCATCTCCATGTTCATCGGACACCAAGCGAATCCATGCCTGGTCAATTGCCTCGATCTGTTCCATCAAGACGATTTTGCCTGAGCGTCGTCGAGCGCTAATGAATCGGTTGTAGGCGACTTTTCGTAGGTAGGCGGCAGTCGCCGCTGGACTGTATTGGTGGAAGGGTCGTTGGAGAACGGCTAGGAACGTTTCCTGGGTCAGGTCGTCTGCCTCATTGACGTCGCAACCCAAGGCACGCAAATATCGCCAGATCCCTGT
Organism: Planctomycetaceae bacterium; assembly: GCA_002723275.1. Classification (GTDB taxonomy): domain Bacteria; phylum Planctomycetota; class Planctomycetia; order Pirellulales; family Pirellulaceae. The sequence continues at coordinate 220,697 of PBNZ01000002.1, read as the reverse complement.
CTGGTGGTCTTCGATCAGTTTTGCAGCATCGATCGCTTCCGATGACGATACATCGCGGGCCGTTGACATGGATTAAGCGTTCCGGTGCCTTCGAAGTACTCAAAACATCAGTCAGATTTTGGAAATCGTGGCCCATGTTCAACAATGTAAACATGACCCAGAGTTTGCCGCCCTAATCGTTTAAACCAACTTCGAGTGATTTGCCTTGATGTTCGCAGATGCTGGCCGATAACCGCCATTTTAGTTGATTTGCGATATCAATTCACTGCATTCGTCGGATTTCCCGAAGCGATTTGGAGCAAATGGTGCGCCGGTTTGTGAGTAGGGTCGCTCACCGATCAAAAAAGGCCGGATCCGACTGAAGGATCCGGCCTTTTCGAGGGTCGATCAAGATCCCCAATCATTGGGGCAGATCGAAGGATTGGGAACGATTAGGAAAACAGTTCCGTCACCACTTTGCCGCCATTGGCGATTTTCATCGGGCGACCACTCTTGCTGGTGAAGGTCGTCTCCAAGGAGATCCCTAGAGCTCGACAGACCGTTGCCATGATATCTTGCGAAGTGTACGGATCCGTCTCAACTCGAGTACCATCCGCATTGGTGGCACCCACAGCGATGCCGCCCTTCATGCCGGCACCGCCGAGTACGACACTCCAGGAACGAGCCCAATGGTCCCGTCCGGTGTTGCCATTAATCCGTGGAGTACGACTGAACTCGCCCATCCAGATGATGGCCGTGTCGTCGAGTCGTTCTCGCTGCTCGAGATCTTCAATCAGAGCACTCATCGCTTGATCGACCACCGGCAGCTTGTTGTCCTGCAAGGTCGGAAAAATGTTGCTGTGATTATCCCAGCCACCAAGGTCGACTTCGACAAACGGCACGCCCGCTCCCACGAGTCGACGCGCCATTAGGCAGCCGCGACCGAAATTATTGTTGCCATAGCGTTCTTGGACCTCTGTCTTTTCTTCACGGACCTTAAACGCCTTCATTTGTTCGCTCGTCATCAGGCTCAAGGTCTTGTCGAGCACTTTTGCGTGATCCGCGCCTGCCGTGCCGCGGTTTTGACGGATGAAGCCTGTTTCGATCAGATTCAACGCTGCCATCCGCTTGGCGAGCCGATCACCGTCCTTTCCCATCTTCAGGTTCTTGATATTACCGTTGGAATTGACCACAAACGGTGCGTACGCCATCCCCAAAAATCCTGGACCGACACTGCTGCCGCCCACGGAGACGAAGGGAGGAATCGCCAGATCACTGCGACCGTCCATCAGCTCATGCGAAATCACCGAACCGTAACTCGGATGCTCCATGTTGGGATTGGGAACGTAGCCGGTGTGCATGTAGTAACGACCGCGTCCATGATCCGCCTCTTGCGTGCTCATCGATCGAATCACAGCAAGATGATGCATGTTCTTGGCGATCTGCGGCAGGTGTTCGCAAATCTGCACGTCGCCCGAAGTGCTGATCGGCTTGAAGGGACCACCAGTCGCAGCACCGGGCTTGAGATCCCACATGTCCATCGTCGACGGACCACCACCCATCCACAACAAAATGGCCGATTTGTGATTCTTCTTCAGTTCGTCGGCGTGCAATTCTAGACTGCGTGTTAACGACAGAGCTGGCAGTGTCATCGCCGAGGCACCCGCCAAATGTTTCATGAAGTGCCGTCGGGACATGCCGCGTGGAATCATCATATTGGGTCGTTGCACTTTGGTTTCCTCGCTGGTAATCAATGGTTCAGGATAAACTGGTTGCTGTTGAGCAACGCCCACCAGATATCTTGTAACGCTTTGTTTTCATCACCCGAGTAGGAGGCCAGCAGTTGCTGGGACATCTTCAATTCTGATTGAGTCGCACGTCGGGCAAGAGAGGCGAAAAATAATCTCTGAATCTTTCCTGAATAACGGCTCCGTGAATCATGCATGGTCTCATGCAGAAAGCTGCCAGGCTTCCCACTGATCGCCTGTTTGATTAACTCACCATTGAACATCATCAGGGTTTGAGTAATCGTGCCATCGAAGGTCGTCGTTTCATCTCCTTCGTCGGTGCCGAAAGCAATCGTGAATTGCTCCAACCATTTGTCCCTGGTCTTTTGCTGTTCTTCATAGTCGCCCTGAGTCTTTGCCGCGGCACTGGCCAGCAATAGAGACTCATAAAGTTGTTCAGCCGTCATCTGTCGCACGTAGAAATGGCTGAATTGAGGCGGCTCCCCGAGTTGAGGATCATCCATTGCATTGCGGCGCGATGTCCGACTACTCAACGAATAAGGTTCACTCAAGGCGATCCACAAGATGAGTTGTCGCAAGTCAAAACTATTCTTCTGTAACTCGCCAGCAAGGTACTCCAGCAGCTCTGGATGGACCGGGCGATTGTGCGGACCCATATCATCAATCGGCTTGGTGAAGCCGTAGCCAAGAAAATGAGCCCACATTCGATTCACAATCGCTTTGGGCATGTATTCCGACTGCAGAATCAACTTTGCCAATTCGTCGCGCCGGTTTACATCTTCGAGATAACCACTGACGTCGATCGGTGTCCCGTCGACAAAAACTGGTAGAGCGGCCTCGAGTTTGCCATTTCGTAATTCGTAGTAAATCCGCGCCGTCTCCGGATCGATCGGTCGGTCTTCACCGCCAAAATCCTGATTCGTCAACTCGACAAATCGAACATCCCGAGTTCCTTGCTCGAAGCGACGAAGCGTCCTCGTTTGGCGGAAAAAGGAGTTCATCTGCCAATACTGATTTTGCTTCCACTCGTTGAAGGGATGGTTATGACATTGGGTGCATTGCACCTGAAGTCCCAAGAAAATCTGGGAGGTTTTCGCAGTTGCTTGAGCTGCTTCTTCTTCAAGTTTGCCGCACAAGAAATTTACGGCGCCGTTGAATTCGGGAGAACCCGGTGCATTCGTTCCCGTTGCCGAGACCAACTCGTAAACCATGCGGTCATAGGGCTTGTTCCGCGCAAAACAGTCGCGAAGATACTTCTGCATTCCAGCTCGATTTACCAAGCTGTTCCGCTCCGTGCCTCCGCTGCGGCCGATGAGCACATTGGTCCAAATTGTTGACCAATGTCGAGCAAACTCAATGCGATAGTTGCTGTCGTAAATCAAACGCTGCAAAAGTCGTTTTTGCTTGCCGGGTTTCTTGTCGTTGAGATACGCCGACAATTCGTTTTCCGATGGAATCCGACCTACCAGGTCCAAAAAAGCTCTGCGACAAAATTCACCGTCTGTTGCCGCCGGCGAAGGTGAAATCTCGCTGTCCTTCCAGCCCTGCCGTAAATGCTGGTTAATCTCCGCCACCTGAGGGAAGCCAAAATCGCTCGCGACTCCCCGGGCCGTCCTGCCCACATCCGCCAGGCTGACGCCGGTGAGTAGTGTGCAGACCACACAAACAAGGCGGATTTGATTGAGTCTTTGTCCCATCAACATCGAATAAACATCATTTTGGGGTTTGTGTCTTAGTTCCGTTCCAATGAGAAGAACGTTCCGGCTACCATTATGTACTCAAATCGGTCAATTCTGAGTATTCTCGTTGACAGTTGCCCGCACATTACCGTGAAAAGCCAGACCCCCCGAATCCCCAGAATTTCTCCGAAATGTTCATCGATCGAAACATCGAAACCCTGAGTGGGCGTCGCAAATTTTTTCCCAAATGCTTTTTTTTGCGACGGCTGGCAGCTTCTAACCGTGAGATCCAAGTGTATTGAAATTGATCAGTTCGGGGCTCAGTGTATTATTTCGATACGATCAAAATAAAACAGGCGAGCCAAGCTTCCGAAACTTGACTCGCCTATTAGATCGCGGAAAACGCTTTCGCGTATCGCTCAATTCAACTGATCTTCTCTGTTCCTGCCATCTTCTCTGTTCAAAAACCTCGTGAATCGAGCGTTTCCGCTTGAATCCAAAGACCTCTTCAGGACCGACCCCGATAAGTGCCTCTTCTCAGTACCGGCCCCAAACACCCTCTTTGAATGCAAACACAGTAAGCAATGCTCGTGCCAAACTGGGTGCAGCCGGATTTTTTTATTTTCGTCGTTCCCACTGCTGGATGATGAGTCGGCACAGGTTCAACAAGATGAGTAAGACGACGGGCACGACGAGCACGAAGATGACGAAAACCGCTCGGGATGATGTATCGGTATTCAAACCTCGAATAAGTAGGCGACCTCCGGTGGCGGCGACGGAAGTCACAACGAGGATCAGCATGATGGACTTCAGTCCGAAGCGGGGTTGCCAGGGGGGCGGTGCCGATGGAGGGCCGGGTTTGTCGACGTTTTTCGGATCGCGGTTTGCCGCCGAAGGCGTCGGATCGTTCAGCGGATTGGTCAGCCGCCATCTGTCATCGCTAGCAGGCATGGGGATTTCACCGGTTTCCAGAGTGGTCGATCAGCACCCAGTTATAGCGGTCATAGGGAATTCCTCAATTATTCCAGTTCCATCGTCGATGCATTTGTTTAGGAGAGGGGGGCGTTCGCTCATGACGCGACCGCCGATTCAATGACAAGTCACGAGAAATGAGCTCAATCATGAATCGAGGAATTCTCGCAACGGCTGTGTTAGTGGCTGTTTCATTATGCACAGGGTGTCATCTGATGCCCAAGAATTCAAATTGCGACCAATGTGGCGACGGTTGTCAGAGCGGGACTTCTGCCGTGGTCGAGCCTTACGGCGCCCACGCGAATTTTCTGCCCAAGGGCGGTCATTTTGGCCAAGCCCACGGGAAGTATTTCCGCGGACCGCAGTCGCATGAGGGTGCCATGCCCGGTCCGGCGATGGGACCCGCTCAAGGTAGCATCACTTATCCCTACTACACGACTCGGGGTCCACGGGACTTTTTGAATCCGAATCCCCCGAGCATTGGTCGCTAGGGGAAATCCGGTCGTCGGGATCAACGCGGTAGCTTGACCTGTTTGTAGGCGTGAGTGTTTGCGAATGTGTTGCGAGTGACGCGAGCCAATTCGAGGGAATGACGGTTCATGACTGACCGTCATTCCTTTATTTCATGCGCCCGACGACGAGGGTAATATTCTGACCGCCGAAGCCGAAGCTATTGTTGAGCGCGATGTTGCATGTTGCTTCGCGGGCGGCGTTAGGTACGTAGTCCAGGTCGCAGAGCGGATCCGGGTTTTCGTAATTGATGGTGGGTGGTAGAACGCCATCGCGAATGGCCATCAGGCAAACGATCAATTCGGTAACACCAGCGGCAGCGATCAGATGTCCCATCATGCTTTTCGTACTGGAGACCGGGACGTTATCAGCATTTTCGCCGAATACCTGGCGGCAGGCGAGTGATTCGACTTTATCATTCACCGTCGTACTCGTGCCGTGGGCATTCACATAATTGACCTGTTCCGGAGCAACCTTGGCGTCTTTGAGTGCCATGTTCATACAGGCGATCGCGCCGCGACCTTCTGGGTGAATATCCGTGATCCGATAGGCATCTGCGGTTGTGCCATATCCGAGTACTTCTCCGTAAATCGATGCTCCCCGTTGTTTGGCGTGCTCAAGTTCTTCTAGCACAACCATGGCGGCGCCTTCACCGAGGACGAAACCATCGCGAAGTCGATCAAAGGGGCGTGACGCTTTTTGCGGCTCGTCGTTACTTGTGGACAAAGCGGTGAGCAGGTTGAAACCGGTGACTCCAAAAGGATGGATCATGCTGTGGGTTCCGCCGGACAGCATCACATCCGCGTCCCCGCGGCGAATGATTTCAGTGGCTTCACCGATCGCCTGGCTACTGGCGGCACATGCGGTGAGACAGTTGAAGTTGGGGCCTTGAGCGTTGAACATACTGGCCATGTATCCGGCCGGCATGTTGGGTTCCTGTTCGAGTTCGGCCATGGGATTGAGCGAGTCGAGGCCGGTCTTGATGAATTTGGCCGTATCCAGTCCATCCTCGGTGAGAGCAGCGGAGACCATTTTGGCGAAAGAGAGAAAGTCTTGATTGCCTTCACCGCTTCCGAGATAGACTCCGAAGCGAGTCGGATCGAGATTTCCGTCGAGGCATCCGGAAGCGTCGACAGCTTGCCGAGCTGCTCCTGCCGCGAACTGTGTGTGTCGTGCTCGGTGCTTCCAATCTTGTTCGGTCTCACCAAAATCGGCGATCTCAAAGTCTTTGATTTCAGCCGAAATCGTCGTCGGAAATCCGCTCGCGTCAAACACGGTAGTGTAGCCGACACCGGACTGACTTTCCTTGAGTCCGTTCCACACGGTTTCCACATCGTTTCCCATGGGATTGATGCAGCCGATTCCCGTGATTACGACGCGCTTTCTCATGTTACTTCGGTCCTTGCGCTTTAGTTTCTGGCGCTTCAGTTGTTGGCAGTGCGTCAGGGTTGGTGAGGTGAGTGACTTGGGTGAGCAACCTTTGGGGAATCGATCTAGAAGTAGGCACCCGTGGCCGTCTTTTCGGCTTCGAGCAAATATTCGGGAATCTTGAGCGGATCTCCGTTTTCATCAACCCCGACGTCGTAGAGGCCATAGACGCGAAGCATCTGTAGCAAACCGACGGGTTCGAAGAATTTTCGATCGATGACGTCTCGGCTGACTTGAGCGAAGGTCAGGTCAGCTTCAACATGTAACTCGCCGTCAATGTGACTTGTTGCCTCAACCAGGCCACCGTCTTCTTGGAGGCTCACCAGATTCACGGCGTAGCTCATCAGCTCGCCCGGTCGAGCATAGCGGTGGATCTTGGAGCGGCTTACCTTAGCCAGGACAAGGTTTTGCCGAAATTCGCGTGTTTCGCTGATGAGAATGCCGCCCATCTGTGCAAAACCTTCGATCACAAAGGTCGGGGTCATCACCGGATATCCGGGAAAATAACCCTGCATGTGCTCTTCGCAGATCGAGACCGCCTTTACTGCGGTAGCGCAACGCCCACGCTCGAAGGATTTAAACTTGTCGATCCAAAACCATCGCATGCTGATTACGCCAAGCTGACGCCGGACTCAGCTGACGAGGCCGGCGAAGGGTTTTGCGGTAGCCGTTACGCTTCGACTTTACTGCAGACGTATCGGACCATGTCGTTGACGGTCAACAGGTTACCGAATTCCTGCACAAGCGGATTGGCTTCAAACTTTGAAAGATCCGCGAAGGGCATCCGCTTTTTCAATTCAGATACACCCTCATCCGTGACTTTACCGTCCTGAACATATTCTGCATTGGTGAGAATATCTTCGGGGAACAGTTCCGCCCGTGGAATTTCGATGTTGAAGGCCTTTTCGAGACGAAACACGATGTCCAGAAAATCGATCGATTCGGCTCCCAAGTCACCGACGAGCGTTGCATCGGGGGTTACTTCGTCATCGTCGACACCCAAAGCGTCTACCAACGCCGCTCTAATCTTTTCGAATACCTCTTGTTCGGTTGGCATTTCGAACGGTCTCCCAACTTGCTTATTTCATGACTTCTAGCGATCCGGTAGGCGTCCGCGGGACTTGGATTCGTGGAACCATCGCCTGCGCCGGTCTTAATATTAGGTTTCGGAAATCTCCGGTACATACAGTATTCCGAATTTGGCCTTCAGGTTGCTTGTGACGAAGTTGTCAACAGCCGGGTCGGCAGATTCGGATTGAGCAAGATTGAAGCTTTCGAGGACAAGGCGGCCGCGTACCGCCACCGATCCGTCCACTTCACCTTGACACTTCATTTTGAATAAACGCTCTTCTTGTTTAATTATTTCGGCGGTTACCACCAGCGTTTTGCCCGGTTCGACAAAGTCCGAATATTTGACATTATTGGCCTCCGATAAAGTGACCATGCTGTGTCGAAAGTCTTCGGTTGATCGAACAAGCCATGCCGACGCCTGGTACATCACCTCAAGCATCATCACGCCGGGCATAACGGGGAAATAGGGGAAATGATCCCCCAGGTATTCCTCGGCTAAACTCAGACTCTTGGTCGCTTTGATCCGGCGACCTGGTTCTAAATCCACGATTCGGTCGACCAGAGTGAGCCGCATATTTCCCGCACTCGAATGATGGAAGTCCAAGACTGTCCGTATTGCCGACATCAGTTCAAACGCGTGAGTATAACGATCCCAGGATCTTAGCTCAACCGCGGCAGATGCCCCAAATTGGCTTAGATCCCCCAGTTTTCTCAGCTTTCTCTCAGTTGTTGACGCCGGTTGTCGGGTGAACCTGGGTTGATGGGGGGTTAACCGCCTGTTTTGGCTGCAACGCTTTGGTAAATTGCAGCTATGCGCAAGGGAATCGCTGTATCCCCGGGTGTCGCGGTCGGGACGGCCTACTGTATCCACGAAATCTTCGTGAATCCCGACACCAAACGCCTCGAAGATCAAGAGGTGACGGCTGAGCTTGCGCGGTACGAGTCGGCACGCGACCGGGTGAGTCAAGAGCTGCGCGCGTTGAATCAAAAGGTTGAGCGGCAAGTTGGGCATGAGGCCGCGGCCATTTTCAGCGTCCATGAAGCAATCCTCCGCGATCAGGCGTTTACCAAGAAGGTGCGGAGTTGGATCGTCAACGATCGGATGAATGCTCAGGCCGCCCTGCACCAGCTGTTGGAAGAATACACGCGGTTGTTCTCACGGACTCGTGACTCCTATCTGCGAGAACGGCTCGGAGATGTTCGCGACGTGGTGATTCGCCTGAGTGCCGTGCTCACGGATGTGCTGAAACCGGACAAGATGAGTATCGACGGGCCATTGATCATTGTGGCGGACGAGCTCTTGCCGTCGCAGGCGGTGGCGTTGGGTGATGTGGAGGTGCAGGGCATCGTCACGCAGCAAGGTAGCCAAACGAGTCACGCGGCGATCATCGCACGCAGTCGTGGTATTCCGGCGGTGGCTGCCGTCACTGGAATTCTTCGTCAGGTGAAGACCGGTGATCGAATTGTCGTCGATGGTCGTGCCGGACATGTTGTGGTTGATCCAGATCCTGAGGCGCTCTCGGCCTACAGCAAACTCGAACGAGAATTCTTCGAACTGCAAGATCAACTTGCCGAGAACCGGGATCAACCAGCGAAGACTGCTGATGGCCAGCCCTTACAGCTGTTGGCAAACATCAACAGTTGGGTCGATACGAAAGCGGCGGTTGCCATGGGTGCCTGTGGCGTTGGTCTCTATCGAACCGAATTCCTCTACCTAACTCATGCCGATGTGCCTGACGAAGGAGAACAACTGGACGATTACCGGCGGATCATCGAGCAGAGCCCTAATCATCGAGTCACCATCCGGACGTTGGACATTGGTGGTGACAAGACAGTTCCCTACCTCGGCCACGCTCATCAAGAGGCAAATCCATTTCTGGGTTGGCGCAGCATTCGGCTTTCCTTCGAACACCCGGATCTTTTTACCACTCAGATTCGAGCCGTTTTGCGCGCGGCGGCCGACGTGAAGAGTGAGGGTCGTGAAGTGCGTTTAATGTTTCCCATGATCACGACGCTTGAGGAAATGCGTCGCGTACGCACCATGGTTCGCCGCACCAAGCAACAGCTGCAGCAAGAAGGTCAGCCGATTGGAGACGTACCCATTGGGATGATGCTTGAGGTTCCAGCAGCAGCGGTATCTTTGGAATGTATCATGGATGTCGTCGATTTCGTTTCGATCGGTTCCAATGATCTGATCCAATATTTGATGGCGGCTGATCGTGACAATCCTAAAGTCAATCACCTGTGTCAGCCGTTGAGTCCGCCCGTGTTGAGGGTGTTGCAAAGCGTGATTCGGACCTGTAACCAGGCTCAGAAACCCGTGACGCTTTGCGGAGAAATGGCAGGCCAACCACGCGCCTTTGTGTTGTTGTTGGGGATGGGTCTGCGTCAATTCAGCATGAGCCCCGCATTCGTGCCTCGGATGAAGAAATTGGCGAGTGAGGTGTCGATCCCGGCTGCCGAAGCAATGCTGCAGCGGGTACTCGAATTCAAAACGACGGCTGAAGTGAAGCGGTTCATGACACGCAACCTGCGAAAAATCGCGCCCGACTTCGAATTGCTCGACAGTATTTAACCGGCAGTTGGTTTAGTTTAACCGGCAGTTGGTTTAACCGGCAGATTCCAACGACATCTTGGAGGTCCCCCGGTGGAAACTTTTCTGCGGGCTCCCCAACCTGGATGCCGATGGTGTTGGTAGCCCAGGTCGACAGTCCTGGCCGCAGCCGGTGACCGGCTACGCAGTCTCGAGGGAGCCAGCGTATAAGCTATCATCTTAGAGTTAAGCGACTGTTTTCAATTCTCGGATCCAGCATTAACGGATTAACGGATTATTCATGCAAATCGTCATTACCGCAGTTGGGCCCGATAACGTCGGTCTTGCCGATCCGATTATTCATTATGTAACAGGCGAAGGCGCCAATATCGCCGAGATCCAGATGTATGATCACGACGATGAAGCGATCTTTGCCATGCTGTTGCGGATCGAAATGGCAGCTGACCGATTCGATGCGCTCAAGGAAGCCATGCGGCAGATCGGAGAAAAGACTCAACTTTCGGTTCGCGTGTGGTCTCCAGACAACCAGCAACGGCGTCCCCGTCTGGCGATTTGCACGACCTACCGCCCCGAACCAGCACTCGCGTTGCTACGTGCTATTCGTGATGGTCAGATTCATGCCGACGCTGCCGTGATGGTGGGCAATCGGACCCATTGCCGCGGTCTCGCCGAACAATTCTCCTGNGACTGGGAAATGATCGGTGATGAAAAAGGAAATCCAGACCTCGGTCGGATGGTCCGAGTCTTCGATGACTATGACGTCGACTACATCATTCTCGCTCGCTACATGCGAGTTTTGCCCGCAAGCATCTGCTGGAAATATGCGGGTGGACGCATCATTAACCTGCATCATGGGTTGTTGCCCGGTTTTCCAGGTATCCGACCCTATCAGGATGCGTATGAGGCCCGCATGCTCGCCTTCGGTGCAACCTGCCATTTTATCGTGCCCGAACTGGATGCAGGCAATCAGACGATCTGCCAAACCACCTTTAACGTGTCGCCTGGATCAAGTCTCGATGAGATTCTTCGGATCGGGCAGGAAGACAACGAACCACGCTGCCTCGTGGAAGGGGTTCGTCGTGTGGTGGATTGTGAGGTGCAACTGCATTTCCACAAAGTGATCGCACGCTGTCAGCCCTAAGAATGCAGGCAAAAGAAAACAGGCGCTCAATCCGTACTGGATTTCACGCCTGAATATCGAAGCGAAGATAAATTTGTCGTATTAGTCGAGACCGCCTTCGTTGCTAACGAAGTCAGTCGAGAAGACCAAATTTTTTCATCTTGTTGTACAGCGTTACCCGGCTAATACCGAGTTCTGCTGCCGTTTCTTTGCGGTGTTGGCCATTACGATTGAGTGAATACTCGATGATTTTTTGTTCGAGCATATCAACTCGTGCCGCAAGGGTTCTGGCATGGCCATTGTTCTGCTCAAGAACACCTTGTACAAGCTCTTCCAGTTCGCTCTTTCTACCGGTTGGCTCTTGGCCATAGGATTCGGTAACTGCNTTNACNTCAACCGGTTGTTGTGACATCACAACAGCCCGTGAGGGCGAAGGCAAGTACCGAGCGACTTCGTCGATGGACTCGCACGTTACGAATTGCCGTTCGCCAAGCCTTTGACGAAGTTCTTCGACGTCAGTCTCGTTACAGTTAATGACTAGGAACTTTTGCTTCATATTAGCACCGTAGGTGATTGGGTTGGTACGCTGCTCGATCACTGTTGCTCCCTCTCTGCAGGCGTCACGGAATGGTTTACAGCATGGGAAGGCGATCCTGACGACATCCCGACAAACTTCGCTACCAAAAATAAATGGCTGAACAGCCATCAGGAGTAACAGCGTAAGAAGCTGTCATGTCCTTAAACACCGAGACTAATCAGACAATTCATGTCAACAAGGATGAATTTGGTAGGACCGCTTGTTAAGTTTGTGATCTTTAAACGTTTTCGCAGATTAATCGGGTGAAGACCCTACCTGTGGTGGTTTTTAGATAAGGTGATAACGATGAGTTGGATTATGCCGATGAAAAGCTAAACGCTANGATCGGAAAGCGTAACGGATCACGCACCAAATCGCGCGCGCTCCATCTCGCCAGCCAATCTTTTTTCCTTCTGCGTATCCGCGCGGTGAGTAAGAAATTGGCAGTTCGTAAAACCGCACTCCTTCGATTCTTGCAAGTTTCGCGGTTAATTCCAGTTCGATGCCAAAACCATTTTCGCGAAGCGTCGGAAGGATCTGCTGAAGATGCTCAAATCGCATCACCTTGTAGCAGGTTTCCACGTCTGTCAATTTTAAATTAGTGAACATATTTGACAGCAAAGTTACAAATCGATTGCCTGTTTGATGCCAGTATTTTGCGACCGGACGATCGTTCGAGCTAAACCGACTGCCGTAAACCACGTCGGCTCGATTCTCAAGGATCGGCCGTAATAAGAGGGGGTAGTCGTTNGGGTCGTATTCGAGATCGCCGTCTTGNATCAACACGACGTTTCCACGAACCTGGCCAAGGCCTGTCCGAATCGCAGCGCCTTTTCCTTGATTGTGATCGTGCCGGAATAATCTCAACGGAATTTTCTCAGCCATCGCCGTAAGCAGTTCTGCCGTTTGGTCAGAGCTGCCATCGTCAACCACAATGATCTCACAGGGAACGTTCACCTGAAGCACGCGGCCGATCAATGTCGCGATCGTTGCCTCTTCGTTGAAAACAGGAATCACGACCGATAGCAAAAAGTCTGGNGGCCAATCGTAGATTCCTAGCCGACGACAGACGACGGGATTCAATAGTCGCTCGAGAGTTGACATGACCTCGGCGTGATTGCGTTCAGGTGCGTTCGAGCCCGCCGATTGATTGGCGATGGCCTTCAACGCATCCCTCACCCACGTGGCATATTCATCATCGGTCTGTTTTGTCACTTGGTTTTGGCTCCGACTGAAAGCGGGAAGGAACCTGCTGCAACATAATTCCTCCAGTTTAACGATCTGAATTGGTCATTTGCAAAAACACGGATGTAACAAACCGTAGATGGAGGTTTTTACGGGTATCTCTCGACTAATTCGGATCCACCAACGATCAGAAAACAAGTCCATTCTCATGGCCAGCATTCCTTTAGCACGTATCACCATNAACAGAGATAAGATTAAATTTGAGCAATCGATACCATGGTTGATTTATCAAATAGAGCTCGATTATTNGGTTTCCGAAAAGGGTCTTTGAAATTGGATTGTGAAAAGTTTTCGTCAGGTTGGTTGACAAGTTTTGAGTGCTTGGCAAAATGTTCACTCAAACATTGAAAACACCTCAAATGTTCATTGATCCCGTTTGTTCAAACGGCGGGTTGTTATAGGCGATTTAGCGGTTTTGGCCGCGCANTAGCTCACGTCGTTGATTGATTTCATCAAAGATGGCTTTTGAGCAAATTCAGTCGTCACTTGAACACTGAGGTTCACGGCAAATCGTTTGTGAAAAATACGTTTGTTCTTGAATCATGACGTGGAGGGTGGCGACCGACGGACTCGATGGCCACCCTGAAGTTTTGGCTCCGGTCAAGCTTCAGGCCACTCGGATGTGACCCTCCACGTTATTTTCTTTCCTCCCTCGCGCTTCTATGTCGCTCTGCTTGCTCGCTTTGGGTTCCAATCTAGGTGATCGTCAGCACCATTTGCGTGCGGCGGTTGAGGCACTCGAAGAACACGCGTCGGTTGATCGGCTGTCGGTTAGTCAATCTCTAGAAAACGTTTCGATCGGCGGCCCAACAGGTCAAGGCGAATTCCTCAACACGGCGATACTTGTCGAAACCAATTTGTCGCCCTGGGAACTGCTTAGTCTCACTCAGGAGATCGAACGAGGACAGGGGCGCAAGCCGAGCCAGAAATGGGACGCGAGGCCGCTTGATATCGATTTAATCCTGTACGACGACCTCGTGGTACAGACAACTCAACTGTCCCTCCCTCATCCGTGGTTGCCGGTGCGTCGGTTTGTGTTGGAACCCGCGGTCCAAATTGCATCGCAGCTACGGCACCCCGTGTTCGATTGGAGCATTGACGAGATGTTTCAACATCTCTCAGCTCCCCAGCGGTTCGTCGTGTTCGCCGGCCCGTATCAAGATGAACTGCCAAACCTCGCTGCCCATCTCAGCTGTGACTACGTGCCTGATCCTCTGAATCGTCGACCGGCTGCGGCTGGTCCTGTAACGGAGCAACCGATAGAATTCTGGCAACAACGATGGGATGCATTGATGGTATCGAGCTGGTGTCGTGAGCAAACCTCGATCATCAGCGAGTTTTGGGTTGGTCATCCACCTTGGAAGATTTGCCAGGATCTCGCATCGTCCGAATACCCGTCGCTGTTACAACAACAAGTGCAAGCGATTGTGCCCCCGAAATTGCTCATCAACTGTCGTTCTTCAAATGACTCCTGCGGATCGGAGAACCCTGATCCTGGGCGAAAAGAATTTCCTTGGATCAACTTGACGGCAACCAGCGTTGAGCGTTTTCGAGACGAAGTATCTTCTGCTTACTTGAGTATGACTGACGGATCAAGCAAACGGTGAATCCTCAAACCACTCCGATGAATCATCCGCAAATCCTAAACCGTTCCTGTGACGCAACCCGCGCGATCATGGATTTGAAGCGCGCAGGGAAACGAATTGGATTGATCCCCACGATGGGTGCGCTCCACGAAGGACATTTAAGTCTGGTCCGCGCTGCTCGCGAGACTTGCGACNTGGTTGCAGCAAGTATTTTTGTTAATCCAACTCAATTTGGACCGACCGAAGATCTTGACCAGTATCCGAGAACGTTCGAACAGGATTTGAGGGCGCTGGCTGAATTAGGCGTGGAATTGGTCTATCACCCTTCTAGCGAAGAAATCTATCCACCTGGTTTTTCGACCTTTGTGGTGCCGCCTCGCGTGGCAAATGATCTCGAGGGACAGTGTCGCCCGGGACATTTTCGAGGGGTTGCCACGGTCGTTTTGAAGCTGTTTCAGGTTCTTCCGGCCGATGTTGCTTTCTTTGGTCGCAAGGATTATCAGCAGTGCCTTGTCGTGAAAGAGATGGTTCGCGATCTACAGGTGCCCATTCAAATCCAGATTTGTCCGACGATTCGCGAGCAAGACGGGCTGGCGATGAGTTCCCGGAACCGCTATCTGCAATCTCAGGAACGGTCGCGAGCTCTTGCTATTTCTGGAAGCCTTCAGGAAGCGATGAGCGATTATCAAGCGGGAGAGCGAGATCCGACCATCCTTGAATTGCGAGCCAAGGAAAAGTTGGCGGCGGCTGGCATTGACCACGTCGACTACGTCGCAGTACGCTGCGCTACGACGTTGGAGCCATTAGCACGACCCGATCAGCCCGCCGTGATGCTGATCGCCGTCAAGGTGGGTACCACTCGTTTGATCGATAACCAATTGTTGACCGCCCAAGATTAGTCAAAAGGTCAGGCATCGTCCGAAGACTTAACGGACGGACGCCAGGAATTGGCCGAGAGGAGCCAGGTTGCGGCAAACGCTTTTTTTCATCCCGGACAAAGTCGGATCGCTGGAAGTCTTTGGCTTCGGTTGGCTGCTGATTGTGTGGATGTTGATCAGTGCCTTCATGGTGTTTCGCGTCGTGCGTCGTCCCAATGGCCGTTCCGAAGTGACGGGCCTGCTGCCCATGTTCGTCATCGTCGCCTTGGCGATCCTCTTCCTGATTCCCCGTATCGAACAAGAAATACCACCAGGTTTCGCAACCTTTCCCAGCGTGGAAGCCGAAAGAGGACTTCCCATCCGGGGTTATGGGGTGATGCTCTTGTTGGCTGTTTTGGCTGCGGTCGGAATTGCGGTGCGACGAAGCCAACAGGCAGGCCTGAATCCCGATATTGTCTTTGGTTTGGGATTCACCGTTATCATTTCAGGGATCGTCGGCGCACGTCTCTTTTTCATCACTCAGTATTGGGAGCTCATTCGCGGTGATACTCTGTTCCAAACGTTGGGAAATATGGTCAGCGTGGTCAACGGAGGTCTTGTTGTCTACGGATCTCTGATCGGGGCGGCGATTGGCTTTCTTTTTTATTGTTACCGACACCGACTGCATCCTTTAGCACTTGGCGATCTCATCGCACCTAGCCTCGCGTTAGGGTTAGCGATTGGTCGAATTGGATGCCTGCTCAACGGATGTTGCTTTGGTGGACCTTGTCAGATCGACTACCCCTGGGCGGTTACTTTCCCAGCGGATAGTCTCCCCTACGTCCACCAAAAGAGTGCAGGCCTGTTGCATGGTCTTGAATTGGGGCAGGATCCCAACGGTCNCGTCTTAATCAGCCGCTGGGATCCGCCGCAAGCTGGCGATCAGGTCGAACCCGCCGTTGGCGAATCGATTCTGAAAATCAATGGAATCGAAATCCAGGACTTGCCGCACGCAAGAGCTGTGTTGGAACGAGTCGGACCGGAGCTGATGGTGACNTTCTCCGATGGCCGTCAGGTGAGCTGGTCGATTGAAGAGCTGCCTCCACGTAGCCTGCCGGTCCACCCAACACAGATTTACAGTGCCATCAATGCGACTCTTTTGTTCCTGGTAACCATGGCGTATTTCCCATTTCGGCAGCGCCATGGCCAAGTGATCGCTCTGCTGCTNTCTCTCTATGCCATCACTCGCTTCTTGCTGGAATTGATTCGAACTGACGAATTAGCCTTCGCAGCTCAAATGACAATCTCTCAAAATGTGAGCGTGTGGATCGGCATCGGCATGGTGATTCTGTGGGTTTACATCATGCGACAACCGAAAATGCTGGACGCATCCTGAGGATTGGACGAACCATTCGGGGTTTCTAGGGGTAATAGGGGATACGTTTGCGGGTTGATGGTGCGCAACAAGCTTGCACGGAATCGCCCTCGAATCTCTAATTGGTTGTCAGTTAGCGACTTGCGGTAATTCGATTGATCGTGATGGCGAGCCGCTCTGAAGCAGGCACACGATTGCAGGGATTTTAAGTTGAGTGGGAACTTTCGAGCTCCGAGCGGCGTCTCAGACCCTGGAGTCAATGTGAATGATGATGGCCTGTTGATCGATCAGACACTGGCTGGCAACTCAGCGGCCTTCGGACAGCTCGTCCAGAAATACCAGAATCGTTTATTCAACACTCTGGTTCATGTGACCGGTTGTCATGAAGAGGCTGAAGACGTTGCTCAGGAAACGTTTGTTCAGGCCTACGTAAAGCTCGGTTCCTTTCAGAGAAAATCGAGTCTCTACACCTGGATGTATCGCATCGCCTTCAACCTCTGGATCACCCGTCGACGTCGCAAGCGGCCTGAGGTTTCCGTGGATCAAGTTCGAGATGTTTCCGGTGACGAACCGGTGGACGAAGGCGAAGATCCATTGCAACGTATGGAACGAGAAGAAAGAGCGCGGCAGATCNAACTTGCAATCCATGAGTTGAGTGAGGAGCATAGGACGATACTCGTTCTACGTGAAATGGAAGGATGCTGCTACGAAACAATTTCCGAGATCCTAGAGTTACCCGTGGGTACGGTTCGGAGCCGCTTGCATCGAGCTCGCCTGCATTTAAAGGACCGTCTGAAGACGGTTCTTGAGGAAAAGACCTGAATCAACCTCGAGGCCTTACGGTCAATCCGCAAGGGGTTGTTGGGCTATGACAAATTTGTGACCTATGTCGAAATCCAATCCAGAATTCACCGACGAACTGATTAGCGCCTACTTGGACGGAGAACTCTCCGACGAACAACGGCGAATCGTCGAACAGGCGATGGAGCGAGAACCTCGCTATCGTCAGATGTTCGACGAGCTTGTTGCGCTACGCGATACGTTGCATTCCCTGCCGCAACATCAGGTCGATTCCAACTTTCACCAGGGAGTGATGGAGCGGGTATTGAAGGGCGAGCCGCCGACTCCAAAGTCTGTTGTAGAACGATCGACTTCGCGGGATCCGTTTTGGCGCCGATTCGTCTGGTCGGGTGCGGCAATTGCCGCGGCGATTCTTGTGATGGTGCTAAGCCAAGNTTGGGATTCTGGTCTCCAAGTATCCGACCAAAATGCTCTACAAGAACCGATGGACCGTGTGACCGGTCCTGCCGAATCGATGCCCCCAATTGGGAAATCACCATTTGCAGATACTCATCGTCCCGAATGGAACGCAGCTCCGACCCGGCAACAGAATCTTCGCAAGGGGCGCAGCGCTACACTAGCGCCTGAAGGAAGTGGTGCAAAGTCAAGAATAGCCGATTCCTTCCCGGCGGATTCCCCATTTGGCAGTAGCGATAGTGAAGATGCAGGCGCCGATCAGATTCGTCCCGAGTCCGTGTTTGACGCAAACCAGCCCAACGTCGATAGCCTTGCACCCGGTGCACCCGCTGGCTCGAACGATGCATTGGGCGTGGATGCTGTGATTTATGTCTCCGCCCCGCTCAAAAGGTCGTCGCCCGAGCTGGAGTATCTCCTCGTCGAAGGTTCTGCGGCGCAAATCACAGAAGTTCTTGAACAGGTGGAAACTTCAGGCGTCGAATTGGGAACGACGCAGGACCTTCGGAGTGCAAACGACTCGGCAATCGAACCCGAGTCTGCCATTGCGGATGAAGCCGACGCCGAGGCGACGGTCGCAGAGCGTCAAAAAGCGACGCAAGAACCCCCCCTGACGGACTCCTCGCCGGTACGGTTAAGATATTTTGAAGCGAACTCGCTGCAGTTCGAACAATTGGCGGAAATCCTGAATCAGGATCTCGAGGTACTGGAACTGGAAAACCTGTCTGCGGATGAAGCGACGTCGGAGGCGCCCGGTCAACGGACGGTGAACAACGCTGCGGAAGCGATTCGCGACGACCAGCAAAACCATATCGCAGACGATGTGGAAATCGATGAAGATTCATCATTCTTCTNGGGGATTCCGATCTTCCAGCTCGCAACAGACGATGTTGATCAACCTAATGTCGTGGGAGCTGTTGATGATGATCAGTCCGTTGAGGAAGAGGGGCAACAAACCCAGGCGGATCGGCATATTCAGGAGCAACTCCGTGGTACCAAAGTACGTCCTGAGGCATTGCTCGAGCAGCTACGCGCCATTCAAAAATCTGCCGAAAGTGGACGTGAATTGCGCGTACTCTTTGTTATGCCGCGAGAGACGCGGCCATAATCCAGCTCTCGTGGCAGTTCGCGTGTAGCCTCAAATCGTTCGATGGATGCGACGGCGATGTGCCATCACGAGCACAAAGGCGAGCGACGCAAGTAAGGCCGAAGTCGGTTCCGGAACTGCGTTCACGTCGCCACGTGGTCCGGTGGCGTAGCCTCCGTCCTGCAACGCTAGGACAAGATCCGTGCTCGTGAACAATCCGTCTCCGTTCCAGTCCCCGTCGCCCCATCCTGCGTCAGCATCGATTTCATAGAGTCCACGAGTGAAGACCGCGATCAGGTCGGTTGAGTCGAACAGGCCATCCAGGTTGGCGTCGCCGTACCAGGTCTGCCGTAGTTCCTGAACCCAAATGTCGCGATCGGTCGTATTCAATTGTTCATCGTCGTTCAGATCGAAGGAGAGATCTTGTTCCGGGATTCGAATGGCGACAAGGAGTGCATCGATATCTTCGACTCCAAGTATTTCGTCGCCGTTGAAATCACCCGTTAGAACGCTGGCCTCTTTCAGAATGGCATTCAGTTGCAGATCAAATCGCAAATCCGAACTGGTCGCAGTACGTTGGTGAATTTCAACCGCCAATTGATTGACTCCGGAAACCAGCAGGTCTTTTGAGAAGGTTTCCGTTACAGGTTCGCTTTCACGCGAACCCCCGACAGAGGCTGTGGCCAACGATTCAAAATCGGCATTGGGTGCGAGATTTGATCGAAGGATCTCAACGCCATTCAGGTATACGGCAGCACCGTCATCGCGAATCACGTCAACGCTGAACTCGGAAAAGTCATCAAGGTTGTCGAGTTCAAATTCGTGTCGGAAGTAGGTGGTTGGATGCTTGTTGCTCGAGCTGTCGCCAAAACTAACGGTGGTGGCAGGATCGTCCCCATAACCAAGTTCAGCCGGGCCCTCTGCCCAACTGGTGTCGTCGAATTCTTTGTCACGCCAGGCGGTTCCTTGATCGGAACCGTCGTCAAGATATTTCCAGGTTGACCCGAAGTCGACAATTTCAATCTGTTCCAGCACATCTTCAAATCGGTAGACGTCTCCTTCGAGGCTGATCACATACAGATTGCCAGTCGCATCCTCCCCGAAGGAAGCGATCGATCCAATTGATTCACTTGAACGAATCGCGGAGGTCCGGTTTTGGAAATTGGATACGGTTTCTCCGTCATAATCCAAAGACCAGATCTGATTGGTCACATAGTCGGCAAAGAAATAGCTCCCTTGCAACTCTTCGATGGGACCTCGGTAGACGTAACCTCCAGTGATCGAAAAGCCACCGTTTGCGGAGTTCACATGCTCATATTCATGAATCGGATCAATCGCTCCTGCAGGCGTCGGCCCACCGACTCCGCCGGGCGTCGCGATCGTGCCTTCGCGCAAACGCCATCCGTAGTTTTTTCCGCCGGGACTGGCGGCTGGCTGAAAGTTGATCTCTTCCTTGCGCCCCTGTCCCACGTCAGCGATGTACATGTCTCCGCTTTCCCGGTCAAAACTGCTCCGCCAGGCGTTGCGAAGTCCATAAGCCCAGATTTCGTCGTCGCCCGCAATATTCACAAATGGATTGCTTGCCGGAATCGCATAATTTCGCTCTGTGTCCTGTGGAAAGTCATCGCCGGAAACATCGAGGCGGAGCATCTTGCCAAGCAAGTTGTTTGTNATGTCTTGGGAATTTCCAGTGGATGATGTGTGTCCAGACCCCACGTCGTTGCTGCCTCCGCCGTCACCCGAGGAAATGTAGAGATAGTTGTCAGGGCCGAATCCCATCCAGCCTCCATTGTGATTGCTCTGGGGCTGTGAGAATCGCAAGATCGGGTGTACGGAATCGGCATCGACCAGATTCGGATTGTCGGAAACGGTGTATCGATCGACACGCGTTTCACCCGAAGTCGCCGTGTAATTGACATAGACGAATCCATTCGTTTCGTAGCTGGGATCAAAGGCCATGCCAAGCAATCCCTGCTCATTGCCTCGACTCGTTCGTCCTACATCCAAGAACGGCTGGGATAACACTTCACCACTGTTCAAATCCAGAATCTGTACTTCCCCTCGGTGTTGTTCCAGAATAAACAGACGATCGAAGTCATCGTTGGGTGCCGTCGCGTAAACCGGTCGCGACAGGTCTGTCGCAACACGACTTGTTTGAATGACCGTTTCGGCAGTAACCGAATCCAAAGTGACTGACATCGTGGCAACGATGGTAACAGCAATTCGTAGACTCATTCTCTTCCCCAGCTCTTCTTGTGGTTCAACGGAAACGATTGGCGCTGAGTTGGCAGGATCATGGAGAGCAAAGCCAATCGATTGACCCCAACATAGGTGACGATCCGCTCGATCAGCAGTTTTGTCAAATCCTTCTCGTTAGATGATCAAGGATTTAAACCATTTTTATTCTCGCTGACGGTCGATCGCTCGGTTCATGGGCCACTATACCCAAACGAACCCGATTTGTAGGGCAATAAAATTCGCGAGTTATCGAAGTTGATCGGGATCCCCTCAATCGCCAAACTAGGAAGCATTCATCGACACAGGCAGAGAAACCNATGCTGCAATTTCGAGTATCCCAGTTGTATGGAGCGTTAACCAAGATTCACGGCATGGCGTTGGTCGCCCCGGAGGGGATTCGATTGGCGTTTCAGGAGCCGGATGAGGTTAATCGATCCAATCGCATCAACTTCGATGTGAAGGAAGTCCTGATTACCTGGAACAATTTGGACACCATTGAGATCGATCGCGGCATCGTGGGGGACAAAATCAAGCTTCGTGTCAAATCAACCGATTCACTTCAAGCGTTGTCCGAGTTTGCGGACGCCGAGATGATCTTGGAGACGCGCCGTCAGGATCGGGACGCCTTGGACGAATTCGAGCGTGAGGTGGCCGACTACCGAGCCGGTCGTCGATCTGAAGATGTCGACGACATGTTGGACGATATTCGAGATTTTCTCAGCTAGACCGAAGAAAATTCGGCCGTTTGTGGTCGCAGGTAGATGAAGCTCTTGCCCAATCGGCCGCCGTAGTTTCCGGCGGAGATACGAAGGAGTCCTGGAGTATCAATTGCCGCGTCGATGGCTTGTTGTGTGGCCACTTGCAGCGAGTTGAGATCACGACCATTGATGACCATTTCCATCACGGAGTTGACGCCTTCGGGAAGGGCGGACTCAGCGCGAGGATTATCCTTCAACAGCGGGCAGTATTTTTCATAGGTACTCGCGATTGAAAATGAGTATCGACTGCCCGCTTTCGAGCCACTTCCGGCAATGCCACCGGGAAAGGTTGTGATCACACCGGGTACCTGTTCGACCGCGGTGACACCCAGCTCGGCCGCGTCCAAGGCAGAATCTTCGCTATCGCCGAAGAACCAGAGGTTGCCACCCATCAATCCGTCGGCGTAGCCCAGCCGCCGGTCCAAGACAAATTCTCCGCCGAGCGTAGGAATCCACCACATGGGTCGGTCGTGTCGTCGAATGCGTTGTTGAAAACCGTCGCCGAAGTAGGCGACCTTGCGTCCCATTTGATAGAACGATTCGCTATCAATTCGATTGAAGCAGGCGGCTGTGGGACAGGTCAGAACGTTTTGACTGATGCGAACCAGCGCAGCTTTTTCGAGCGCTTCGACTCGATCCTTACGAAATCGAGGCAGATGCAGCTGGATGATGGCCCCGGGCCGTCCATCCGGGGTGGTTTCCTCCGATCCGGTGCCGGGGCCAATGAATCGGTCCACGCCGGCTTCGCAGTCGCACATAATCGTGCTCGACCCATTTCCGACGGCAGCTTGGACGGCGTGACGCACCCATTTCAGGTCGCGTGCAGTAATCAAAAACTCGACGTACAGGCTCCGAAAAGCCTCGGCATAGGTATCTTCGACGATTGCCGGCATAGCATTCATCCCTGATTAAAAAGACACAACCCTAACCGAACCTCAATAGACGATACCCGAGTCTATCATATCAGAGTCGAAATCGACTAGCGGGTGGATCGGACGGTTGTCAGCAACAGCCTTGCTCGCGACAATGAATCGAAATGAGTACGAGCCTCGTTTCCCAACAGCGAAGACCCCATGTCGAGTCAAGCCAGTAATCCACAACGCCGAATCACCGTGCCGCAATTCACGGCGATGAAAAATGACGATCACCGAATCAGTATGGTGACCGCGTATGACTTTACGTTCGCGTCCATGATCGACGAATGTGGCGTTGAGGGCATTTTGGTTGGCGACAGCCTTTCCATGGTGGTGCAAGGCCACGACAGCACCTTGCCGGTGACCTTGGACGAGATGATCTATCACGCCGAGATGGTGGGTCGGGCCGTCAAAAGAGCGCTCGTGGTCGTCGATATGCCGTTTCCGATTTATCACCTTGGGAGTTTCAAGGCGATCGAAAGCGCGGGACGAATTCTCAAGCAAACTCGCTGTCAGGCCGTCAAACTAGAGGGAGGTGTGGACCAGGCAGAGGTGATTGCCGCGCTGGTTTCCGCAGGAATTCCGGTGATGGCTCACGTCGGTTTGCGACCGCAAAGCGTTCATCAGATGGGTTCTTATCGCGTTCAGCGTGAGTCGGCTCAATTGATGGCCGATGCAAAGGCCGCTCAAGAGGCGGGTGCCTTTGCCATGGTATTGGAGTGCATCACCGCGGAAATCGCTGCTGTGATCACGGCTGAGGTGGATATTCCCACCATCGGTATTGGTTCAGGCGTCGACTGCGATGGGCAGATTCTCGTCATGCATGATTTGTTAGGCCTGACGGAGGGTCGAGTTCCAAAACACGTCAAAGCCTACGCCCAGCTTCGTGAATCCATCCAAGGTTCGATCTCGCAGTATCGAGACGAAGTCCGCAACGGCCAATTCCCTGGGCAAGATCAATCCTTTCGCTAGTCGGTTGACGCATTCTCGATTTGGGTCGTCCGACTCCCACAGCAACGACCCCACAGCAACGACTTGGAGATGCTATGCCAAATCGCTTGGCCCATGAGTCGAGTCCTTATCTGCTGCAGCACGCCAACAATCCGGTTGATTGGTATCCCTGGAACAACGAAGCCATTCAACGGTCTCGCGATACCCAAAAACCGATCTTCCTGTCCATCGGTTATTCCGCATGCCACTGGTGTCACGTGATGGAGCATGAGAGTTTTGAGAGTGCGGCGATTGCCCAGTTGCTCAATGACAATTTCGTTTGCATCAAGGTTGATCGAGAAGAGCGTCCGGACTTGGACCAGATCTACATGCACGCGGTGATGATGATGAACGGAGGTCGTGGCGGTTGGCCGATGAGTGTTTTTCTGACGCCGAAGCTGCAGCCCTTCTTCGGAGGAACCTACTGGCCACCTCATCGAAAAATGGGCATGCCCGGCTTTGATGAGGTTATTGCTGCCGTACTCGACGCCTGGAACAATCATCGTGACGACGCGATCCATCATGCACAACAGGTGACAGATCGGATCGAGCAAGTCGGCTCGTCCGCTCAAACCGATGAGTCCGTGCCACTGACAGAAGCACTCGTGTTGAACGTTCCAGGCCAACTTGAGGAAGCCTTTGATGCCACCTACGGCGGATTTGGAGCGGCTCCAAAATTCCCTCATTCGATGGAACTGCAAGTTCTGTTGCGCGTTGACCATCGACAGTCGAGCGCGGCTGCTCGTCAAATGGTGACTGTCAGCCTCGATCGGATGGCCGCTGGTGGCATCTATGATCATCTCGGTGGCGGGTTTGCTCGCTATTCCGTCGATGCCCGGTGGCTCGTGCCGCATTTCGAAAAAATGCTTTACGACAATGCGTTGTTGGCTGTTGCCTACTTGGACAGTCATCTTGCCACCGGCAATCAAGCTCACGCACGGATTGTGCGAGAAACTTTGGATTATCTGTTACGCGATATGACGGATGAAGCGGGTGGGTTTTACAGTACCGAGGACGCTGACAGTGAGGGCGTCGAAGGTAAATTCTACGTCTGGTCGAAAAAGGAAATTCTCGATCAGCTCGGCGCAGAAGTCGGTGAGCGTTTTTGCACCGTTTACGATGTTTCTGAAGCGGGAAACTTCGAAGGCCAGAACATACTCAACCTGCCTCGTCCGATCGAACAAGTCGCAGAAGCCAACGGTTGGGACCTTGCAGACCTCGAATCTGAATTGGCAGCGTCTCGGGCGAGACTTTTTTCGGTGCGAAAGGCTCGGGTTCGCCCTGGACTCGATGACAAGGTGATCGTGTGTTGGAATGGTCTGGCGATTGACGCCTTTGCTCGCGCCGCACGAGTGTTCGACGGAAGTCGCTATCGAGTGGCGGCGGAAAAGGCGGCCTCCTTCCTCTTTGAACAGATGCGAGAGTCCAATGGTCGTCTTCTGCATTGTTGGCGAAACGGACAGGCCAAGCTCATGGCCTATCTCGATGACTATGCCGCGCTCGGGAACGCACTGGTGTCGTTGTATGAGGCCAACTTCGACTCACGTTGGATTGATTGGGCAATTGAGTTGGCAGATCTTGTCCTGGAGCACTTTGCCGATCCGGAAGGGGGCTCCTTCTTCTATACGGCGGATGACCACGAGCAATTGATTACTCGAAACAAGGACTTGCAAGATGGTTCGGTGCCCAGCGGAAATTCGCTCGCCGCTCACCTCTTTGTTCGTCTGGGCAAGCTGACGGGGCGGGCTCATTATTTGGAAGCCGCGGAGGCGATTCTGACGGCGGGAGCCAACATGATGCAAGATTCGCCCTCTGCCGTTGGCCAATTGCTCCTTGCTCTGGACGGCTTTCAGGGACCATTTCACGAAATCGTTGTTCTAGGTGATCGAACCCAGGCCGATGTCGCCGACGTTCTCCGCGATTTGGACTCTCGATTTGTGCCGCGCAGCGTCGTCGTATCGATGGATCCCAACCAACAGGAAACGAGTCAATCTCTGGCGCCCTTACTGAAGGGCAAGACTGCCAACGATCTGCCAACGGTTTACCTTTGTCAGGATTTCAGCTGCCAAAAACCGCGGGTGGGTAAGGATGAAATCTTGGCGACCTGGCAGACGCTCAGCGATCCCTCTTAGTTCTCACCCACTGCCTTGCGATAGCAATAATTGAACAGCAGCTCCCATTCGGCGCGGGCGACTTGGCGGTATAGATTTTCAGCGGCGCTACCCGTGCCCGCGGCTGCCTGGCAGTGATCGATAAAGGCGTAGGGGTCCCAACTTGTCGTGGAAAAGGCATCAGGGGTACCCGCTGCTTCTGCAATCTCTCGAGCGGATTCCGCCAACGCATCGAAAATAGGATGATCGCCGACCCGGCGAAACCAATACTTGGCGTTCGAGTAGTCCTGTTCGCGTCGATGCATGATGCCGTGCCAATAACTCCCGCTACTGGTGTCGATGCTTTGGCTCACCGTATGTGATTCGTCCAGGAAATTATGAAGTATCCAAATTGCGGATAGACAACACGATGCTGCATTCATGTCGACCACTGAATCTCGTGGAAACAGGTCGTCCACGCTCAGCCGAGCCAGTCGTGCACCGATGGCGTCGTCTGGCGTGCCCGGTCCCAGTTCGTTGATCTGTTCGGCAAGGAATGGGTCAAATTGATTGCCGTAATCTTGGCTCTGAAACACAAAAGACATGGTATCGTCCCCAGGAAGTTTCGGGAAAATCCAGAATACCCATTATGCGACAGGGCGGATGCTTGGGGCAGGGGCTGATCTCAAGGTTATTCCGGCTGAGCATCGATTCTGTTTTAGTCGATACCATCCAACCGCTTGGTCTTGTACAATACGGGTTTCCATGGAGGCCATCCAGGTGGGCTTACGACTCGTAAAGGGTTCAACCCGGGTGGCCAGGTACCCCGGTTCGCGATGCTCAATTCAGCATTGCAAAATCAAAAGTAAATCTCAGCGATTCATGAGCGACGAAAAGAAATCGATGACGGAAGGCGAAGTGACCCCCTCGGAAACCAAATCGGGCTCGTCGGATATGCAACGACGAATCAAGATTGGATCACAGCGGGAAGAAGAAAAGAAGCCGGCTGCCGATGAGTCACTTTCCACAGCCAAACCGAAGACGGTAGAAGCTCCGTCGGCACCGGAGCCGACGACTGCATTGGAGTCCGTCGATGAAACACCGGAAACTCAGCCGGCTGCGGCAACTCCCGAGACCGTTGCTGATGAAAGTCGACCTGCGGCAGCTGGTCCAGATGTCAATGAACGTGCCGCTCGATCAGCTCGAGCACGCCGATTGGCAACGGAGTTGACCGACGAGATCGACGACGCCTTGGGCGGGATGTCGCTTGATGAGCTTATGGCGGGAGGTACACAGGGTGATTCGTCCAGCGCTCAGGAAATCGAATTGGACCAACGTTATCAGGCGACCGTGATTAAGATCGATCGCGAGTTTGCCTTCTTCAACCTGGGTGTCCAGAACGAAGGAATCGCCTCGCTGAAACAGTTTGGCGAAAACATTCCCGAAATCGGTCAGCGGATGGATGTCGTTCCGACTCGCTTTCTACGCGACGAAAGTCTCTACGAGTTGGTGGTGCCGGGAGCGTCCGTCGAGGTGCAAGACTGGTCCGATCTCTCCGAGGGTGTTGTCGTAGAAGCGAAAATCACCGGGCACAATAAGGGTGGTTTGGAGTGCGAGGTCAATCGTATTCGGGGTTTTATTCCCATTAGTCAGGTGTCTTTATTTCGCATCGATGATTTAGAGCCGTATGTCGGACAAACGTTGCAGTGTGTTGTTAACGAAGCCAATCCCGACCGACGAAATCTCGTTCTCAGTCATCGTGCAATCCTGGAACGTGAGAAGCAGGAAGCTCGTGAAGAACTGCTCGAGCAGCTGGAAGTTGGTCAAGTTCGTGAAGGAGTCGTCAGAAAAATCCAAGACTTTGGAGCTTTCGTCGACATTGGTGGTGTCGATGGCCTGATCCATATCAGTCAGTTGAGTTGGGATCGCGTCGCTCATCCCAGTGAAGTTGTCGAGGAGGGACAGTCGGTGCGAGTGCGGATCGAAAAGATCGATTCTGCGACCGGCAAAATAGGTCTTTCGTATCGCGAATTACTCGAACATCCATGGCAGGATGTCGACACCAAATATCCTGTCGGCACAGTCGTCGATGGCGAGGTGACGAAGATCATGCAGTTCGGGGCTTTCGTCCGAATTGCCTCTGGCATTGAAGGGTTAGTTCACATTTCTGAATTGGCGCATCACCGAGTGCAACGCGTTACTTCGGTTGTCCAAGAGGGAAATACCGTTCAGGTCAAGGTGCTGGCTGTCGATCCTGAAGCTCAAAAAATGAGTTTGTCGATGAAGGCTGTCAGTGCAGCTGCTGAGGTGAGTGACACCGCCGAAGAGACGGAATCGGACGAAGCCGACACTCCGCCACCAAAACGACGGATCAGTGACGAATCGCTCAAGGGTGGTCTTGGCCGCCAAAGTGGTGGAGAACAATTCGGGTTGAAGTGGTAATGACCTAGGCCTGCCCCCGAATTTTTCGTGTTACGTAATCCTTACAACTGTTGTGACATGGCAGCTTTTCGAACTTCATGATATCTGTGGCCCTGCGCGCCGATTCTCTTGGATAGTCAGAAGGTTTCTGCCCCGAATGGGCGGGTCGCGTTAATCCTGATTATCGGTGAACTCTATGTGGCGAGCAGTATTCCTGGCAGTCGGCGTTATCCTCTGTATCCTGGGGCTTGAGTGTCTGGTCTTGGACAGTGTCGTCGTCGCGAGTCCGCCCGAAATTGACAATGTTCGCGCAGCCGGCGGTGGATTGCCCAGCGGTCACAAGGTGATCGAGCCACCAGGATGGGCCCCCTGGAGCCTGCTTTCCGGCGGAACCATCGTCATTCTTTATGCCCTCACCATGAAAAGTGGTGGTTAGGCCGCTTTTGTTCCCCAGTCGACGAGCAACCAGTTGGGGAGCACCTGATGAGGGACAGGTGTCCATCAATCGACGACTGCCCATCTGTCCCCTTCTCCTTCCCTTTGGGTGTCTAAGAATGAGCTACCGCTGTGGGTCGTTAAGAGGAAGGCTGTTGTTGTCCTGTTGTAACGGTCGATTCGCAGTTGGGGGCGGCAATTCGGAAATGTCCTCCGTGTTTTCGTGATCGGTCAACTTGCTCCTATCCGGTGGCCGATCTAAGATACGGAAAACGTTCCGAGAGTTGCAGTCCATTGTTCATTCGTGGGGCGGCACAAGATTTTCTCACTACGTCCCATCGAAATCGGTAGGAGTCGGGGAGGTTGTCGAACAAGCCGAAAATAATTTTCATCGGCCAACCATCTTCGCAAGAAGATGGTGTCTTCCGTCAGCTTCAAGATATTTACGAAGTTGATGTTGTCGACAGCCCGATCCGCGCCCGCGATTCACTCGAGGGTGTCTCTGGTATCTACATCTCCTCCGAGCAGGCGGCTGAAAGCCTGCAACTGGCCCGTCTACTCAAGAACGAGAGAATCTTGGAAGGCATGCCAGACGGCGTGGCTCTGCTGGACAGCGACAACTCCATCCTGTGGGCTAACGACTGTCTAAGGCATTGGTTGGATCGTCAAAACCTGGTCGGTAGCAATTTCTACCAGGTTCTCGGCAACCCCGAGATCCTGGGTCCCGACTACTGTCCATTCCATACGGCATTAGCGACGGGCGAAGCGAGCAGCTCGGCCCTCCGTTGTTCAGACAATCGATATTACCATGTGCACTGTGTGCCCTTTTACGATGTCAGTGATTCAACGGCAGACAACTTGATTGTCACCGTTCGCGATGTGACTTCTGAAACGCTGCAACAGCAAAAGATGGCAGCGATCCACAAGGCCGGAATCGCGCTTGCCGATTTAACCGCCGAAGAAGTTTTTCAGATGCATGTCGACGATCGTATCGACTTGCTCAAATCGAACATCATTCACTACACCAAAGATTTGTTGAACTTTGATGTGGTTGAAATTCGTTTGCTTGCTCAGGAGACCGGTGAGCTTGTTCCGATTCTTTCGGAAGGTATTGATGCGAAGGCTGCCAAGCGACAGTTGTACGCAAAGCCAGCAGAGCAGGGTGTTACCGGATTCGTTGCCGCGACAGGTAAGAGTTACCTCTGCGAGGACACGGGGGAAGATCCCCTTTACATCGAAGGATGTCTCGGCGCGAAGAGTTCATTGACCGTTCCGCTCATCCAGCACGATGATATCATCGGCACGTTTAATGTTGAAAGTCCCGAGCCGCGAGCTTTTACCGAAAACGATTTGCAGTTCCTGGAAATTTTCTCACGCGATGTCGCGAACGCGTTGAATACCCTCGAGTTATTGGTTGCTCAGCAGGCCAATACCGCTCAGGCAAGTGTCGAGGCGATTCACCGAGAAGTTGCCCTGCCGGTCGATGAGATCTTGAATGATGCGGTAAATGTCATGGAAACCTACATCGGCCATGATTCCACCGTCGTCGAAAGACTGCAAAGAATTCTGCGAAACGCACGGGANATTAAGCAATTGATCCATAAGGTTGGACAAGAGATGGCCCCGGCAGAAGCGGTTCCTTCCTGTGCCAAAATTGAATCTCGTCCGACTTTGCAGCACCGTCGGGTCTTGGTGGTGGACGATGATGAATCGGTACGTAGCGCCGCTCACAACCTGCTCGATCGCTTCGGCTGTGTTGTCGAAACAGCTCACGATGGTGACGAGGCGATCTTCATGTTTCGCAATGCAGGTGCCGAGACCGGTTATGATGTTGTCATCTCGGATATTAAGCTGTCCGACATGAGTGGGTATCAGTTGCTCGTCAAACTGAAGGAGCAGGTCGATACGGTACCCATGATCTTGATGACGGGCTTTGGCTATGATCCCGGACACACGATCGTGAAAGCGCGGCAGCTAGGTCTCCCCGCGAATGCAATTCTTTACAAGCCATTCCGACTCGACCAGTTACTGGAGACAGTCGAAGCCATGATTGCTGCCCGGAAGGTCCCTCAAGCCTGACGTTGCTGGCCTCCCCGTATTAACGGATTATCAAACGGTCTTCTGGTCTATGGTGTTTCTGCTCGCTTTCCTGATGCTGGTTGGCCATTGGGTTTTCTGCCTGTTTGTGATCAATCGTGCACACGCGACATCGTTGCCCTATTGGTTGGTTAAGGTCATTGATGGTCTCTGGTATCTGTCGGTCCTGGTCGTACCTCTGATGGTCTTGGCCTATCTCGTCGATGGAAGACCGGATTGGCTCGCGACATTTGTCGCCCTGGAGTATCTTGTCAACGGCTACGTGGGAGTCTGTTGGTTGGCCGCAGTCGCCGCGATTCCAGTTTGGCTGAGGTATTACACTGATTCGGGCACGACCGATCGACTGTTGTCGCGTACGAGTCGTGAAATCGATTTGCTCCAACGAATTGGCCACCGTCCGGTGGATTCATTTTTCACCAATATGTTGTCGCGCATCCCAGCCAATCAAGTTTTTGAGTTGGCCATTACGGAAAAAACGCTTCGCTTACCACGACTGAATAGCAGTTTGGACGGACTCACGATTACCCATCTGTCCGACTTGCACTTGACCGGTCGAGTCACCCGCGAATTCTACGAGGTTGTCGTGGACGAAGCGAATAAACTCGACTCCGATATTGTTGCCATTACCGGAGACATTATCGACAAACGTGCTTGCTTGCCTTGGCTGGATGAGATCCTCGGGCGACTCACGAGTCGGCACGGCGTGTTTTTTGTGCTCGGCAATCATGATCTCAGAGTCGACGATGAACCTGGCCTGCGAACTCAATTGACGAATCTTGGGTTCATCGATCTCGGGGGACGTTGGAATGTGATCAACATCCAACAGATTCCAGTTATTCTGGCCGGTAACGAACTACCCTGGTTCGTACCCGCAGCCAACATGCAGACGTGTCCCGTTGGCAACCGTTTGGGTCGACCGTTGCGCATCGCACTCTCGCATAGCCCGGATCAAATCGAATGGTGTCGCAACAACGATTGCGATTTGATGCTCGCTGGGCACACTCATGGCGGGCAAATCCGACTACCCGTCATCGGTCCGATCTTTTCACCGAGTCGTTACGGTGTGAAGTATTCCGCCGGTACATTCTTTGTGAACCCGACTCTGATGCATGTCAGCCGTGGATTGTCAGGTACGCGACCCTTGCGGTTCAACTGCACTCCTGAAATATCCAAACTAACTCTGCGTGTTTGATTTCTCTCGGCCAGGTTTCCGAATTGCGGAATGGGGTCTCGATCGGTCAAAAAGAAAACTCTGCCCGCCCGACCAGACCATCAAAGCTCATCGTGTTGTTGAGGCCATTGAAGTCGTTCTGCTGAACCGCTTGGATGAAGTCGTCGTTCTTCACCGTGTTGAACCAGGCGTTGTAAAGATACCCTAAGCTGACCTTGAGGCGACCCCCAGGTGATGACCAACCGGCTCCTAATTCGAGATCGAGTATCGGAACGACTCGGCCCGCTTCCCAGCTGGCTTCGACGATCGTCGGATCAAATGACTGACGCTGGTCGTATTGAGTTTGGAACTTGCCCGCCATGAAGCTGGCTGCTCCGTTGCCGTAAAAGTA
The DNA here is from genome assembly GCA_002723275.1 of Planctomycetaceae bacterium. Taxonomy (GTDB): domain Bacteria; phylum Planctomycetota; class Planctomycetia; order Pirellulales; family Pirellulaceae. The sequence continues at coordinate 188,150 of PBNZ01000002.1, read as the reverse complement.
AAGGTTGTGGTTGCAGGCGAAGCGTTGCATGTCGATTCCGAGTCGCAGGCCAGCGCCGTCAAAGTCGACATCCGAGACCACATCCTCCGTCCCGTTCGCGACAAAACTCGACTTGAATCGTTGCTCGAGTCTCGCGTGACGAGCCCCCACGAAATAGTTGACCGCGAACACGTCGCCCCCGACAAAAAGATGTCGAAGACTGACGTCCGTCACATCCATATNGATGCCCAATGATGCGCTTGCTGACAGAAAGTCAGCGGCGGCACTGGAACTCGATGGGTGTGATACGAGCGACCTGAGAACGTTCGGAGACGTTTCCTCCACGCGATTTGTGGTCGACGTCTGTAATGACATGTATTCAAANGTAATGCTCGTCAGACAGTTGATCGCCAGGTGGAAACCCAGGTCATAGCCAAGTGAGTAGTCCGGATCGACGATGTCGATCTGACCCACTTGGATTGGGGTCGGCAGAATAGTACCGACTAAACCGTCAATCGGCACGGCATAGGCAATGTCTGCATTGCGAGGTCGCAGGTAGAGCCCGCTTATCCAAAACGTCGTGAAATGCTCCCACGGCGCCACTCCGCAGCCGAGCCCGCTATTGAAACAGCGACTACCAGCTTCGTAATTCGAGCACCCATGAATCAACGTTGACCCGTCTGTGTTGGATGGCAACGTTGATCGGCTGTGACGATCGGTGACCTGATGCGTCAACGGTGACATGATCAGCGACTCCGGTTGGGCATCGTTCTTTTTTCTCTCGGTTGTACCGACAGGCTGAGTGATCGGAGTTGGTGGTTGCGGCAGAATTGCCGGTGGTGCCACCGTCTTGCTCGCCAGCTTTTCCGGCGGTAGCGAATTGGATCGCGTTGGCCAATACGGGCGAAGTTGTTCGTTCAACGACGAAACCGATTGTGGAGTCGTTTGGTACCACGGCGATGGAATGCTCTGAAATGGATCGGAGGTCGGTTTGATAAATTCTGTCGCGGGCGTCGGTACCAGACTGGCCTTGGCGGGATAAGGTTCCATGCCCCAGGTCGCCGCGGCCCGCATTGGGATAATCCGATCAGCCGTAGGTGTCAGGGGAGCAGGAATCAGGTTCCGAAGAGGCGGTGCCGCATCTCCCACCTGAGCAAAATAACCGCCGTCACGTTTCGTGGGGGTCGTTTGCGCCCAGGCAACAGGGGCTAGCACGCACACCACCAATAAAGTCGCAAAACCGTTCCGGGTCGCTCTCATTTTTTGCCATCTCCCCTGACTGCGAGAATGTGTTGAATCGTATCGACGCCTACAATCCGGAAATCAAGAAAAATCAACGTAACCCGCAGANTTGCTTGATATTGCCTAGCTTGATAGTTCTGTTTTGGGACCGGCCGGCTCAAGTTCTGTCGACTCGACCCCAGTTGTGATGGCGCCTTTTGTAAGAATGGGCCTTGTGGCCAAAGGGTAGGGCGGTTTACGGTGACGCATTCTTGACTGGCTGACAGCAGCCGAACACGGTCCTTGCTCTATGTTGAGGGTGAATTGATGGGGCGTTTGAGTCTTGCTTTCCAGATGTTTTTCGCAGCTCTTGGTGGATCGATTTCCGTCGAGAGTGGTCGTCGGCTGCTCCAGGGTGGAGATATCGACGCGGATCGCCAACCGAATCCCGCTCCCGCGTCGCCTAAGCAACCCAAGCAACCGCCAGCTCCGCAACGAAGTGACGCGATCACATTGCTTGCGGCACTTCAGCGCGAGGCTCGTTTTGTCGATCTTGTGTTAGAGCCGTTGGGTCAGTACTCGGACGAACAAGTTGGAGCAGCCGCTCGTGGTGTGTTGTCCGATTGTGCTACTTCGTTGCAGCGTATTTTCGATCTGAAACCTTTGGTCGATGATGAGGAGAACGCTGAGGTTCAGACGCCGGACCAGTTTGACGTGGCTTGCTATCGGTTGACGGGGAATGTCACTGGAGAACCACCGTTTCGCGGTCATTTGATGCATCACGGCTGGGTCACAAGCAAGTGTGACTTGCCGACCTGGTCGGGGGGCGAATCCGCCAGCAAAGTCGTGGCGCCTGCCGAGATTGAAATCTAGCTGTTTGGGGAGGGTAGCTCAGGATGGCAGCCGCCTTTGTGATCGGAATCGATCTTGGAACCACGAATACAGTCGTTGCCTACGCTCGGATTGACGACACGGATGTGCCCCAGATCCAACAACTTGCAATTCCTCAATTGACGGCACCCGGTACGGTCGAGTCGTTACCTTCGCTTCCGTCATTCATCTACTTGCCGCCATCCCACGAATCNGGCAACGCCTTCGATTTGCCTTGGCAGACCGGGATGGAGTTTGCCGCGGGGCAGATGGCTCGTAACCAATCGGCGGAAATGCCGGAACGATCGGTGGGCGCGGCCAAGAGTTGGTTGGCTCATTCGCGCGTTGATCGACATGCGCCGATTCTCCCTTGGAACGCGCCGGAGGAGGTCGACAAGATCTCCCCAGTTGAGGCCTCCCGAAGATATCTCGAACATGTGATTGCTGCCTGGAACGAGGCCTTTCCCGACACGCCGTTGATCGATCAACAGGTTGTGTTGACCGTACCTGCTTCCTTTGATGCAAGTGCTCGTGAATTAACGCGTGAGGCAGCTTTGTCAGCTGGTTTACCCGCTAACTTTGTCTTGCTCGAAGAACCGCAGGCGGCTGTTTATGCCTGGCTCGATCGAGAAGGCGATCGGTGGCGCGAAGAACTGCGACCCGGTGATCAGCTTCTGGTATGTGATGTTGGCGGCGGGACAACGGACCTAAGCTTGATTGGCGTGGTGGATCAGGGTGGGGAACTGTCGCTGCAACGGGTTGCTGTCGGGAACCATCTACTCGTCGGTGGCGACAATATGGATCTGGCAGTGGCACATTTGGCAGCCACTCAATTCGGAGAAAAGGGTGTTTCGCTGGATGCCTGGCAATCGGTTTCTCTCTGGCACGCTTGTCGCGCTGCCAAGGAGTCGCTGCTGGCTGAAAACGGACCGGAAACACATCCCGTTACGGTCTTAGGCCGCGGCAGTAAACTGATCGGCGGAACGGTGAATATCGATTTGGAGAGACAGGCGGTCGTGGATCTCCTGGTGAACGGCTTTTTTCCTCAATGTGATTTGGCCGATCATCCGTCCCGACAACGTCAGAGTGGTTTCGTGCAACTCGGACTGCCCTTTGAATCTGACACGGCGATCACCCGACATATCGCGCAGTTTCTGACCGATCATGGGGTTGATGGAACGCCTGCCATACCAAGTCGCGTTCTGTTCAATGGTGGTGTCTTTCGTGCTGACTATTTGCGTGAACGGATGCTCAAGGTACTCAGCCATTGGAATGCTGATCCTGTGCAAACGTTGAATCAATCGAGTGATCTCGATTCGGCCGTAGCACGTGGCGCTGCCTACTATGGATGGGCAAAATGCAACGGAGGCATTCGCATCCGTGGGGGCACGGCACGATCCTATTACGTTGGTGTGGAAACATCGGGCCTTGCGATCCCGGGCGCGCCCAGGCCTTTGCGAGCCGTTTGTGTGGTGCCCTTTGGTATGGAAGAAGGATCACAAACCGATGTGCCGTCAGCCGAGGTCGGACTCGTCCTTGGTGAATCCGTCCACTTCCGCTTCTTCAGCTCCTCAACGCGTAAACAGGATCAACCTGGTGATACGCTCGATCGCTGGAATGATGACGAACTCCAGGAAACCGACTCGCTCGAAGCCGAGTTGCCTCCGGACGACAAATTGGATGACGACTATGTGCCTGTACGCTTTCAATCGAGAGTTACCGAGTTGGGGATGTTTGAGCTGTGGTGTGTAAGCACTCAAACCGACCAACGGTGGAAGCTGGAATTCAGCGTGCGGGAAGAACGATAATCAATCTTCGGGTGCAGTCACGATTCGAATGCACTCGGCGTCGTCATTGCGAGGACTGTTCACCAAGGTGCTGACCGGTTCCGCCACCATCTCGTCCGAATCGTACGGCCGCAACAAAGATTCGAGTGCCTCTTTTCCTGCGAATTCCGGATCCAGCCAGGCTTCGTAGGCTTCGGGAGAAAGAATCACAGGCATCCGATCGTGAATGTCATGGGTCACGGAGTTGGATTCCGTGGTAATGATCGTGAAGGTTTCGATCGAATCGGCTTGATCGATATGCCACTTTTCCCACAATCCAGCCATCGCAAAAGGTCGCTCGTCTTCCATCCGAATGTAAAAGGGTTGCTTGTGGCTGCCACGACGTTGCCACTCAAAATAGCCATTCGCAGGAACAAGACAACGGCGGGACTTGAAGGCATTTCGGAAGGAGGGCTTGGACGCGACCGTCTCGCCCCGCGCATTAATCATTCGGCTTCCGATCTTTGGATCCTCCGCCCAGAAAGGTACCAAACCCCATTTCAGCGGTACCAGTTCACGGGTCGCATTCGTTTTTCGGATAACCGGTACTTCTTGGGTCGGTGCGATGTTGTACCGCGGAGTAAGTTCAGGCGCAGCCTCGATCGCAAATTGCTGCAGCAGCAGATTCAGGCGAGAATGTAAAGTGAAGCGTCCACACATGATGGACAGTATGCGCAATGGCGTTTGCTTGACTACCCCTGCTGCGGTGGAATCCTGGATGCGGTTCTGCTACCAAAGAAGTATCTCACCCGATGATCCACCCGTTCGTATTGGTTTGAGATGCCAATCCATAACCGATTCCAGCACCAGATCTACTCAGCCGAACGGCCCCAGGCGCCTTACGAGATCATTGCGCCGTCGCCGCCCTCGGATTGGAATGCAGCGCGAACAAAAGCCGCGTTTGAGGCACTAGCGGGTGTCCTGGCAAATCGCAAGACTCAGGTCGTCTATCTCGTACACGGAACATTCACAGGGACGGACGCACTGGGCTTCATTCGGGAATTCGAAAGGTGGAAACCCGACATCGGAAAAAAGCTTCGCGATGCCCAGAAGATGTTGATCGATAAGATCACCGGAGAGGCCGGAAACTATTCCGAATCCTACGCGAAGTCTTTTCAGGATGCATTGAATCACGGCTCGTCGAATCACGACTCGTCATCCACTCCCACCGTCAAACTGTTTCATTGGACGAGTGAGAATCTGCACCTGGCTCGAGCGAATGCTGCGGTCAGGTTACTCGACGAACTGCTTGAAGATACCCATCACGAACAACGTCGCTATTTGATGTGGGGTCACAGTCACGCCGGTAATGTTTTTGCACTGCTAACGAATCTCATCGGTAGCGATGTCCGAACGCTGAAAAAGTTTTTTAAGATTGGCGATGCGTGGCGAAGATTCCGGCTACTCGGTCACCTTGACCCGCCCGTTTGGAAACGAGTGCGTGGGCGTGTTCTAGAAAATCCTGAAATCCTGAAACGAATTGAATTGGATATCGTGACCTTTGGCACACCCATCCGATATGGATGGGAAACATCCTCCTATCGGTCCCTCAGCCATTTTGTCTATCATCGCCCGCAAGCCTCGAAACCTGAGTATCTCGCTCCTTTTCCCGAAGGCTTGTCGGATGTTCTCGAGGCACGTTATGGGGATTGTGTGCAACAACTCGGCATTGCTGGCACCAATTTCACTCCGTTCTTGTTCGCTTGGCGGAGCTGGATCGTTGAGGAACGATTTCGCCGTTTTTTGCAACGCGGCATTAGCCGACTCAATACGTTGGATCGATTACGGATTGGACAGCGAGTCGCGAATGAAGGAAAAGCCCTGCTCGTCGATTACGATGTTGATGGGACGATGACCGCACAACAACTTTTTGGACACGCGATCTATACTCGCACCGAGTGGTTGCCATTTCACATGCAGAAGGTCGCTACGGAACTTGCCGAACAAGAAAGCTAAGAGTCTCCCGAACGTTGGCCCATGATTCTGAAGGGAACAGCATGTTGAGCATTATTCAGGTTACGACCACGTGCGATGATGAACAGAAGGCGGAGGCCCTGGCGCGAGCCCTCGTCGAACGGCGTCTGGCGGCCTGCGTCCAGATCGATGGTCCCATCAAAAGCGTCTACCGTTGGAATGGAAAAGTCGAAATCGGGCAAGAATGGCGCTGCACCATCAAAACCAAAAAGGAACATCTGGTGGAGCTGCAGAATGCGATCAAGTCGTTGCACGACTATGAAGTCCCGCAAATGCTCATGACTGATCTCTCCGTGGTGGAGGAATCCTACGGTAGCTGGCTGTTGAGTGAAGTCGATTCATCCCATGAGCCCCCGCAGTGATTCGAATTTGGGTGACTTGCGCTGAAAAGGAGCTAGCAATGCTTGCTCGATGAATTGCCCAGCTTCACTTGTCTCCATTCGTCAGTTCTCCCTACAATTCGCCTTCGATGCTTAATCGCCAGCACGTTTTTGGGAGAAGGTGAACACAAAAATGCTCGACGTCAAACGAGTCAATCAGCTGCACAATGAAACGGTCGATCGTTGGCATCATCAAGCGATTGATAANCCTTATGATGGAGTGTGGTCGATTATCTGTAAGCAACACAGCTTTAACTTTTTGCTCTGGCACGAAGAAGACATCGCACGAAGCAAGGATGTTTCAGACGAACGCATTGCAGAAGTTAAGCGAGCGATTGACGGTTACAACCAGCGAAGAAACGACTGGATTGAAAAGGTCGATGATTGGCTGACCGGATACCTGGTCGAATCTCGTATCTCACCTGCCACGAACGCCAAGCTAAACACGGAAACACCGGGCAGTGTCATCGATCGACTGTCCATCCAATCGTTGCGGATCTACCATCTTCGTGAGCAATTGGAGCGATCGGATGTTGACCAGCAGCATCTGGAATCTGTTCAACAGAAAATCGCCAAGTGTTTGCTGCAACAACAGGATCTCTCGAATTCGCTTCAGGAGTTAATCGAGGATATTGTTGCTGGACGCAAGCGACATCAAACTTACCGCCAATTTAAAATGTACAACGATCCAACGTTGAATCCCGCGTTGTACAAAAAGGCTGGCTAAGAACGGCTGCAGAATGAATGAGCTTAAGAAACCGAATGGGCCCTTAATTGATAGGGCCCATTTTCATGAGCCGTTTGATCGATGGCAGAAAGCCTACGCAGCTTGAGCCCTTGCCAGCAGTTGATCGCAGGCAGCCTCAACCTGTGATACTTCGATCGCGCACATAGCGCTGTTATCTGCGCCACGTCGTTCCCGCCCTGTTCCACCCTGCAGATAGGTTTGGACGGACAGATGTTGGGGTCCGTATGGTCCACATTCCGACGGTCGGGTAGGTCCGTAAAGACCGACGCAGGGAACGTTCACGGCTGCTGCCAGGTGGAGAGGCCCCGTATCAGCGGCTACGCAGAGAGTGGCACCTCGCAACACCGACGTTAGTTCGGGTAAGCTGGTCGCGGGTGCCATCGAAGCTTGACCACCCGCACGCTCCACGATCTCGTGAGCCCAACTTTCTTCACGATCACCGGCCCAGACAACGATCGAGTGCAGCTGATGTTTTTGGCCCAGGTATCGGGCAACTTCGCCAAAACGCTTTGCCGGCCACAGTTTTGAATCCCATCCGGCTCCCGGATTAATGACGGCATAGCGGCCGGCTCCGATCTTCTCCTGCAGAAATTGCTGCATGGACGCATGCTGCCATTCTGCCATTTCAAATCGGGGCGTCGCCGGAATTTCGATCCCCAGGGGTTCCAGCAGCTGGAGATACTTTTCGACGACATGATCCACCGTCGGTTTCACCTTGATATTGTTCAGCCAAAGGCTGAGCTCACGGCCCTGCGGTTTGCCGAAACCGATCCGAAAACGTGCTCCACTCAACCAGCCGAGGGCGGCACTTTTGGTGAGGCTTTGGGCATCAAGGGTTACGTCAAAGTTGAATGATCGTAGTTCACGACGGACCGTGGAAACGCTGCTGAGTGACTTCAGCCAATCTCGATCCACTCGATAGATCTGGTCGAGGCCCGGATAATTGTCCAATAGGGTTGCCGGTAAGCCCTGAGTGGCCCAGGCGATGAACGCACCAGGAAACCGCCTCCGCAGAGCTCCGATCAGTGGCATGGAGTGAATGCAGTCTCCGACAGCACTCAGCCGAGTAATCAAAAAGCGAGGGTGATGGGTGTCTCGGTACGAGATATGCATACATAGCCTCATGGGAGTGGTTGGGCGGGCGAATCATAAACTCCCTGGGAGAATTGCCCAATATCAAGTCAGCCACGATTTGACGAGTCGATTGAGGGCGGGACCCGCCGCGCTGGCCTCCTTGACGATCGTCCGATCGCTTGTTCTGCTGGAAGGATGAACAAACTAGAAGATCTTGCCCAACAAAAAAATGTGCTCCGGCGGCGAGCCTACGACGCGCGGAATGCTCAAGCCGAGAAAGATCGCGTCAGTGAGATGGCGATCGAGCGTATGCTGGCACTGCCAGAATACCAGCAGGCGAGCACCGTGATGTGGTATCTCGATTGCCGTTCGGAATTGCGGACCCGACATGCTTTGTCGTTCGCCTCGACCGACGAAAAAACGATTGTTGTGCCCTACTGCACCGTCGATGAAGATGGGGCGAACAAGCTGGGTCTTTGGCGTTTAGAGCGATTTGAAGAGTTGATCGTTGGCAAATGGAAAATTCTCGAACCGCCCAAAGAAGAATGGGGGCGTGCCGACAAAGAGATCCAACCGGATCAACTCGATATCGTGTTGGTTCCCGGGGTCGGCTTCAATCGTGAGGGTGGCCGCATGGGTAACGGTCAGGGTTATTACGATCGCTTGCTGGCTCAGGTTCGGCCTGACTGCCAACTGATTGCTCTTTGTTACGAATCACAGCTATTTGATGACCTCGTGGTCGGACCACACGATGTCTACATGGACAAGGTTGTGACTGAGGATGCCGTGTATGATGGCCGGGGGCGCGGTTAGCTTTGATCGGCGGTTCCGCCAGATCGACGACCCGACCCCGATGCAACCTTTCAGCTGGCCACTCTTGATTTCGAACACGGTTGGTATCCGATGAAGGTCAACGAAAGTTGAAGTAGGGTTACGAGGTCGAGCGCATTGTGGTGCAGAATCGATCGAACCTGTTCTGTATTCCCGGTGCGAACGTAATCGTGATAGGCCAGCGGGATATCTCGGCCCGGGATATCCCCCACTCGATTACGACCACAGATGTATCGTTCGAGCGTTTGCAATTTGCAGTTGGGTAACTGGCTTTTCCAACGCCGGCGAGCGTGGTGCAGTAGATCGAAATGTCCGATCTCTGGACGATCTGAGTGAGCATCCAAATAGAAAGGTTCGTAACGAAGCTCTTGAATTTTTTCCGTCCCCGGACAGCTCGTCCCCAGATGATGTAACGTGCTGCGATCCTGAACCTGTGGCCAATCAAAGCTCTTGCCGTTGAAGGTCATGAGTAAATTGGATCGTTGGACGAGTGTCCATAGCGTGTGCAGTAACGCTTTTTCCTCTGCGTAATTTCGCGCCCAAAGTTGAGTCAACACGATACCGTCAGATTCAAGATGCATGACCCCGGCGAGAAACACCATCGAACCAGCGAAACCACAGGTCTCGAGATCTAACCATAAGATTCGATGGGGAAAAAAACATTCCAGCTGGAAGAGATCCGGGTCACGTTCCTCGACGATAGGATTTTCGTAACGTGTCGTTTGTTCGATGAGCTTCGGGCCACGTGGCCAGAGTTGCTCGAGAGGTTGTTGAATCAACCAATGCTTGCCGTACGGCGTTCCGACGGCGGATCCTGAGGGCAAATAGCTGTTGTGATTGGGAGAGATCGTGGCCTTGCACGAACCGTTTGCCGTAAGCGGTTGCTGTCGTGCATTCGTTTTGGACCGCGCGGGCAAGGCAGTCCGATTTAACTGCTCTAGTCGCTCGCGCACTCGATCAGACAACATTCGGAAATTGCTCGCTTGCTGGAAAAGGGCAGTCTGACTCAGGCGTGATGACCTTCGTCACAGTAAAGCTCGTTGAGATGTTCGTNNCCGGTTCGGTCGAGGATCAACTCCAATAGCCGACGGGTGGCCTGTTTATCGGGGATGGGATATCCGCGCGAAAGATCGGGGTCACTGTGGATTGCGGGTCGCAGGTTNGGCAAGCCGACGCAACTGGGGCACCCGTCCTCGCATTCGCACTCAGAAACCATCTGGTAACAAAGAGCTAACAATTCATGAATGCGATGGAATCCCTTTTCGCTGTATCCCAAACCACCCGGATAGCGGTCGTAGGTGATCAGCGCACTGCGACCCAGGTTTTGGCTATCCACTACACCACTGATGTCACGACTATCGCACATGGCAATCATCGGCAAGGTTTCGACGATCAGATTGCGCACGCCGCAAAGAGCTTCACTGGTTCGCAGGCGTTCGGCTTTCAATTGTGACCGAACGTGATCCTTGGGAACTAGCCAAAAAGCACAGGTGGGTAGATGCTGTTCAGGAATATCGACAGAACCAAAACCGACATTTTCGCGTGTCGAGAATTTGATTTTTTTGAAGGCGACCGTTTTCCAGCTCACATCGACATTGCCGTAGGCTAAGTCGGCGGTTGCGAGTGCTTCGTTGATGTTTCTTTGTTGGGTAATCAGGACGGTGTTTTCCAGCACGGCTTGAGTGTAGTAGTCCATCTCATGTCTCTCGGCGTGAGCGACTTTGTTTTCGAGATCTAAAGATCGAATAAAGTAACTCTCGCCGTTGTGCAGGTAGACGGCCTCTGGATAAATCAATTCGGGTGCGCTGATCGCGTCAACATTGGCGATCACTTCATTCGTATGATCGAGTTCATTTCGGCCGGGACCCAAATCCTTGGGACCATCGCCGGTGGGTGCGGTTTGATGCATCGTGAGTCCGATCTTGCGAGGATCGGGATGAGGTCGCCGCAGAATNATGCTGAACGTATCTTCGCTCATATGTCTCAGGCTGATCTTGTGAGCTGGGTTTTGACCGCCTGCAAAATAGGTTTTGCCGGCGACATGTGACAGCTCATGAGCTTCACAGAGAATTTCCGTAACCGCCATCGCCGAATCACCGAAGCTTTGCGTACCCTGCTCGTCCAGCGGAAGTTCAAAGGCCGCCGCCTTGAGATGTTTTGCCAGCACGTAACTGTTTTCCGGATCAACCACCGCATGTTCGGGTGATTGCGCGAAAAAGTACTGGGGATGCCGCAGCAAATACTGGTCGACCGGGTCGTTTCCTGCCAGCAGAATCGCCAGACTTTCATCTTGGCGGCGACCACTGCGCCCCGCTTGCTGCCAAGTGCTCGCAATCGTACCTGGGTAGTTGACCAGCAAGGCCACGTCCAAGGAGCCGATATCCACACCTAACTCTAACGCATTGGTTGCTGCGACACCTCGCAACTCTCCGCAAAAAAGATCCTTCTCAATCTGACGCCGTTCGTTCGGCAGATAACCACCTCGATAGGCTCGCACTCGTTCGGCCAAATGAGACTTTTCGTCNCGCAGTTTGTCCTGTGCATATCGATGCACCAATTCCGCTGCCTGTCGTGTCCTCGTAAAGGTGAGTGCTTGGCCGCCGGCTCGCATCGCATCGACCATCAGCCAGACCGCATCGTCAGTCGCGCTCCGCCGTGCTAATTGATCCTTTCCCAAGGGCGAAGGATTCCAGAGAACAAAGTATTTTCGACCACGCGGTGATCCATCATTGTTAATAACTTGGACGTCACGTCCGATCAATCGAGAAGTTAACTCACCTGGATTCGCAATCGTTGCACTTGCCGCTAAGACCACCGGTTGGCTGCCGTAGTGAGCACAAACACGCATCAGACGACGCAGCACACAGGAAACATGAGCTCCAAGAATGCCTCGGTATGTATGGACTTCGTCGAGGACGATATATTTCAGCTGACTGAAAAAACGACTCCACTTTGGATGATAGGGAAGAATCGATGCATGCAGCATGTCTGGGTTCGAAAGAACAAGATTGGATTCGGCCTTGATGCGACGACGTTGCGCGGTTGGCGTATCTCCATCGAAGACGCCCGGCTTGATGAGCTGTGCGATCTCCTCACTGCTCGACAACAGTTCAAGCTGACCCTTCAGTTGATCCTGTGCGAGAGCTTTGGTGGGAAACAAATACAACGCTCGCGTATCCGGGTCGTGCAAACAACTTTCAAGAATGGGCAGGTTATAGCAGAGCGTTTTTCCACTTGCTGTGCCGGTGACTACAACGAGATCTTCGCCTGCACGGGCTGTCTCCAACGCCCGCACCTGGTGCGTGTAAAGTTGCTCGACGTCCTGAGCCGTCAAAAGTTGCTTCAGGCTCGGATGTAGTGGCCGTGATGGAACCGCGAACGCACCCGATCGTTCCGGAAGCTCTTCGACATGGCTTATCTGCCCGGCGTAGTGTTGATGATGCTCGATCGCTGCCAGAAAAGCTGAAACGTCCATGTTGCCCCTCGTCACAAGTCTTCGTTCCCTGAGTGGGCTGGCGCACCAAGAGCGATGCTCGCAGCTCCNATACTAAACAGATGTATAGTATAGAGTATCGGTTATCAGCCTCAAGATTGATCAATGAAGCCACTGATCGATTGCGGCAATCAGCTGATTTCGAGTGTCGTCATATCGATCTCCAAAATCGCCCAGCTGTCCCTCTTCGAGAATAATGAAGAGCGATAGCAGTCCCGCTAGCAGCGCGATGGTCAGCCGAAAATTACTCCGTTTCATCGTCAGTTCCTCCTTGGACCACGATGAATATGCAGATCCCGTGCCAGGTTGGCGTCGGTGCGACCGTCGCGAGCATCATGGCCGCCGCACCGATCGACTCGCTCGTCCAATTCCCACCGACTTCGGATCGTTCCGTCTGGATGTGCTGGCTAAAATAGAACAAGTGGAAGGTTTCCAGGAGCGAGCTGGCTGGCGAGTTGGTTTGTTCACGATTCTTTACGAGCCGCGGAATTCAACATGACGCGAGAGCGATCGATTCGTTGGCTGATCGGACAAATCGGACTCGCATGCGCTTGTTGCTTGAGTTGCGCCTCCATGGGAGCAAGTTTGGCCGCTGCCGAGATCGACTTCAATCGTGACATCCGACCGATTCTGTCGGACAACTGTTTCCGTTGTCATGGTCCTGATGCGGGTGAGCGGCAAACGGATTTACGACTCGACGTGCGAGAGAGTGCTTTCGCCGAGTTGTCTTCAGGGGGTCACGCGATTGTGGCTGGCGAACCTGAGTCGAGCGAGATGCTCCATCGAATTGAGTCGGACGATGCCGATATCATAATGCCTCCTCCGGAATCTGGAAAAACGTTATCGGTTGAACAGCGCAAGATGCTTGCTCGCTGGATTGAATCGGGCGCGGATTGGCAAGACCATTGGTCATTTGTGGCGCCGCGACGTTCCAGTCTACCCACGGTACAAGTCNTTACCTGGCCTCAAAACTCAATTGATTATTTTACGCTTGCCCGGATGGAATCCATGGGGCTGTCACCGGCAGATGAGGCGGATCGAAGAACGCTGATTCGGCGGGTCACGTTAGACCTAACGGGTTTGCCACCAACTCCTGCTGAAATCAAACAGTTCCTCACGGATACAGAGCCGGGGTCGTACGAGCGACTTGTTGACCGTTTATTGGAATCACCTCGCTATGGTGAACATCAGGCGCGGATTTGGCTCGATGCGGCTCGCTATGGTGATACACATGGTCTGCATCTCGACAATGAGCGATCGATCTGGCCTTATCGTGATTGGGTCATCAGGGCCTTCAACGAGAACATGCCGTTTGACCGTTTCACGGTGGAACAATTAGCGGGAGATTTGCTGCCGTCGCCGACACTTTCTCAACGAGTTGCAACGGGATTCAATCGCTGTAATGTCACGACGAGTGAAGGCGGTTCGATCGCTCAGGAATATTTGGTTCGTTATGCGGTGGATCGAGTTGAAACGACGGCGACAGTTTGGATGGGACTGACCGCTGGCTGCGCGGCATGCCATGACCACAAGTTTGATCCGCTCTCGCAAAAAGAGTTCTATCAGCTGTTCGCTTATTTCTATAGCCAAACCGAACGCGCGATGGACGGAAATGCATTGATTCCGCCCCCTTCGGTCAAAACGGGCACGGTTTTGCAGAAATCGAAGTTGCGAAGGCTCGTTCGGCAACGAGATCAGTTACGAGATGAGCAACACGCATTGCGACAACGGTCGGTCGATGCACTCCCGAAATGGGTGGACGAATATCGACGATCGAGTACGGCTCGGGCTCAACCGGCTGGTGCATTGCTCACGATTTCGTTCGAGGAAAACGATGGTGATCAAGTTTCTGCTGGCGGGGATCGTTTGGGTCAAGTGGAAGGCACGACAATGTGGGATGCCGGTAAGGTGAACACCGGTCTGCGTTTTGACGGTGATACCCACGTCGACTTTGGAGATGTGGCAGCCTTTGACCGAGAGGATACTTTTTCGTTTGGCGGATGGATCTATCCCACTGAGATGAGCGCATCGACGGTGTTGTCACGAATGGATGACGCCCAGGCTTTTCGAGGATATGACGTCTATCTCGGCGGCGGCAAGGTATTTGCTCATTTGATCAGTCATTGGGATGACAATGCAATTAGAGTGAACACTCAACGCAAGCTAAGTCTCAGCAGCTGGCAGCATGTATTCGTCACCTATGATGGTTCGGGTAAAGCCGGTGGGCTTCGTATCTACATCGATGGTCAACCGCAAGAACTGGAGATTACGCACGACCATCTGCGCGACAGTATCCGAACCGATGCGACCTTCAAGGTTGGCAGGCGAAGTGGGTCAGCTCCCTTCGAGGGTGTTTTGGATGAAGTCACTGTTTACGATCGTGTGCTGGCAGAGGACGAGGTACTCGCGCTCATTGGAGGCGACCCATTAGCCTCCATTGCCGCCATGCCGATGGAGCAATGGACAGACGACCAACGACAGCAGGTTTTGGAACGATTGCTCGTCGACCGCAATCCTGAATATCGCCGCCTGAAAGAAGCGATCTTGCGTCGAGATGCTCAGATCCGGCGATTAGAGGGTCGCTTTGCAAGTACGTTGGTTATGCAGGAGATGAGTAATCCTCGCGTAGCTCATGTGCTTAAGCGTGGTGAGTACGACCAACTTGGAGCGGCTGTTGAGCCCGGAGTCCCCGCGGTGTTTCCCGCGTTTGATCCACAATTACCGAACAATCGCTTGGGACTTGCGAAATGGCTTGTGGAACCCACCCATCCACTCACGTCTCGAGTTACGGTCAACCGCTTATGGCAGCAACACTTCGGAATTGGGTTGGTTAAAACCGC
Organism: Planctomycetaceae bacterium; assembly: GCA_002723275.1. GTDB lineage: Bacteria > Planctomycetota > Planctomycetia > Pirellulales > Pirellulaceae. The sequence goes on along the minus strand of PBNZ01000002.1, from coordinate 172,914 downwards.
GGAAGATTTTGGTTCGCAGGGTGAATGGCCTTCCCATCCAGAACTGTTGGATTGGCTGGCCGTTGAGTTTGTGAAGAGTGGGTGGGACGTCAAGGCGATGCATCGTTTGATGGTCACGTCNGCTACCTATCGACAATCTGCAGATGTCGCGACCGATTCCTATCGTGAAGATCCAGATAACCGTTTGCTCGTACGTGGACCTCGGCATCGATTGGATGCAGAAACGATTCGTGACCAGGCTTTAGCCGTCAGCGGTTTGTTGTCGGAGCAAGTCGGCGGTAAAAGCGTGAAGCCTTATCAGCCCGATGGGCTCTGGTCGGCCGTCGGTTATACGACGAGCAATACCGCGAACTTCACTCAAGATCATGGGGAGTCACTTTATCGCCGGAGCCTTTATACGTTTTGGAAACGAACGTCTCCACCACCAAGTATGCAGATTTTAGATGCCCCGTCCCGGGAAGTTTGCGTCGTTCGTCGACCTCGAACCAATTCTCCCGGAGCGGCACTTGTATTGATGAACGATCCGCAATTCGTCGAGGCAGCTCGTCATCTGGCGGAACATCTACTGCAGCAGCGACGGACCGACGCAGCGAGGATTGACTATGGTTTCGAATGTGTCATCGCGCGCAAACCGACGAACGATGAGCGAGCGATTGTCATGAACATGTTGTCCGCGTTTAGAACACGTTATCAGGAGGATCCCGAGTCGGCCAGCCAACTCGTTGGCGTGGGTGAATCGGTCAGTCAATCTGCGGGGAATGTCGGAGAATTGGCAGCCTGGACGTTGGTCGCAAACACACTTTTGAATCTAGACGAAACGATCTCAAAGCCTTGATCTATTGCCAATTAGCCAGGAATCCATCTGATGGTACCACTCACACCCGCTAGCCTCAGCATGACGCGTCGTTATTTCTTCGGCCGTACGGCGACTGGAATTGGTACCGCTGCACTTGCGTCGCTTTTGAATTCAGGACTCCAACAGAATTCGGTCGGCGCCGAAACTCAAATGCGACCAGGCGTATTGCAGGCGCCTCACCATGCCCCGACGGCCAAGCGAGTGATCTATCTGTTTATGTCGGGAGCTCCCTCTCAAATGGATCTCTTCGATTACAAGCCGACGCTGGTCGACTTGTTCGACAAAGATTTGCCCGATTCGGTGATCGACGGACAACGTCTGACCACCATGACCTCGGGACAGACACGATTTCCAATCGCGCCCTCCATCTATAAGTTCGCTCAACACGGTCAATCGGGGATTTGGATGAGCGAGCTATTGCCGCACTTGGCCGGTGTCGCGGATGACCTGACCGTTGTAAAAACGGTGCATACCGAAGCGATCAATCACGATCCTGCCATCACCTACATTCAGACCGGATCACAGATTCCCGGTCGACCGAGCATGGGAGCCTGGCTTTCTTATGGATTAGGATCGGAAAATGAGACGTTGCCTACGTTTATGGTGCTGCATTCGACGTGGAGCGCCAAACGCGATGCCCAAGCACTCTACGAACGATTGTGGGGTTCGGGGTTCCTGCCCTCCCGACACGCTGGCGTCAGTCTACGGTCTCAAGGTGATCCAATGCTGTATCTTTCAAATCCGCCGGGTGTCAGCGGATCGGATCGACGCGAAATGCTCAATGCGCTCAATGCACTCAATCAACAAAGCCTGGATCGAATTGGTGATCCGGAGATCGAGACACGAATTGCGCAGTATGAAATGGCTTATCGCATGCAAACGTCGATTCCAGAACTCGCGGATCTTTCCGATGAACCCCAGCACGTTCTGGATATGTATGGTGAGGATGTCANCAGGCCCGGCACGTTTGCGGCGAATTGCCTGCTCGCGCGGCGATTAGCTGAACGCAATGTAAAATTCATCCAAGTGTTTATCCGCGGTTGGGATCAGCATGGTGATTTGCCACGTGATTTGCCCATGCAATGTCGCGATGTCGATCAGCCCACAGCGGCGCTGATTCAGGATCTGAAAATGAAGGGTTTACTCGAAGATACGCTGGTCGTCTGGGGAGGTGAATTCGGTCGCACTGCCTATTGTCAGGGCAAGCTCTCTCCAACCAACTACGGGCGAGATCACCATCCCCGTTGTTTCACGATGTTCATGGCGGGNGGCGGNGTTCGTGCTGGACTGAGTTATGGGAAGACGGATGACTTCAGCTATAACGTCGTCGAGAACCCGGTGCACATTCATGACCTGAATGCCACGATTCTGCATACGCTTGGTATCGATCATGAAAGATTGACCCATCGATTTCAGGGTCGTGACTATCGCCTTACCGACGTTCACGGAAAGGTCATGCGAGATTTACTCGCCTAAAGACGTTAGTCCGATGGACTCCGTTTTTTGGGGCGGCCCATCTTTCTGGCGAGCGTTCTGCTGTAAATCGGTAATCTTGTACTCGATCAGCGGCGATTTGCCATTGCGACGTGCTGCCACGAGTGATGTGTCGTTGGGCATGAAGGTTAAACCGATGTACTCGTCGGACAGTTGCCGCCTCNGTTGACCGAATCCCATGCCAGTTTCAACGTGCCAGAGGTGAATGCTTCCATTTCGACAAGTTGATGCCAAGGTGCGCCCATCTTTCGAAAAATCGACGGAGTCGATGATCATCGATCGATGATCGACCATCCAATGGACTTCGTCCCAGGTCGTTGTATCCCACAAGCTGATTTGGCCTCCTTGGTGGCCAATGGCCAGTGTCCGTCCATCGGGGCTGAAGCGACAGATTCTGGCATTTGCTCGTAAGCTATATTCGTCGATGACTTTGAATTGGTTAGTCTCGAGAAGATACATCTTTGATTGGTCGTGACCGTTCGTGCACGCGAGAATATTTCGACCGCGAGGATCGACTGCCAGTGTGGTAATCCTTCTGTCGAATTGGATGGTGTGAACGAGCTCGCGCTGTTTGAAATCCCAGATTTCGACAAGACTGTTGTCGACATTGTAATTCACCATCAACCAATCGGTGCCGGGTACGAAACAAAGGTTGGTAATCGGGGCTTGTCGCTGTGGAAAGCTCCAGTTGACCTGCTGCAATGGTTGAGTCGGGATTATCCCAAATTGGCTGCCTAGTGAGTATGCCAACCATTGAGCATCTTGGCACAGTGCCACCAATCGCGTCTCAGTGGATGCATTCGTCAATTTGGCCAGGTTGTATTCTCCGTTCGGTTGGTGGATCCAATATTCGCCATTGTTGAGCCCAATCGCGAAGGTTCCATTATGCAAGGCATCCATACATTGAGCACTCCCGGCCCAAGGACCGATTGTTATGGGGTCCAGGAATTCCTGGAGATTGAACATCTGGATGGTGCGATCATCACTTGCGGTAATGAGTTGTCCCTGATCGGTAATGTCGATCGTGCGAACACGAGCGGAGTGTTTACTGATGCAACCAATCGGCATGAAATGACGTTTAGCACTATGCCTGGTTTGTTTGCCCGTCGGCGCTCTTTCTTGTTGCTCCCAAAACCTCAGTGACCCATCTCGTGTGGCAACGATCAGGTATCGGTCGTCCGGCGTAAACTGAACTCCACTTACTCGTTCATGAATCTGTGGCAAGCTTTCGACGGTATTGAAACTCTCGGTCTCATAGATTTTGACGGATCGATTCGTTGACATCGCGAGCCATTGACTGTCGTTTGAAAAGCATAATTGTTCGTCTCTACGACGGTTTGGTTTTTTGATGACCTGCCCGCTTTGGCGATTGACGATAGTCAACGCATTGGTATTCCTGTTCGGATCGAAAACAAATGAGGCGATCCATTTTCCGTCGCGACTATGAACGATCGATTCATGTTGGGTGCCGTCAAATTCACGAATCTTGTCGTGGTCACGGTCGACGTTACCCACTTGGAACTCGTCCTCGCGCGATCCGGAATTTAGCTCGTGACTGTTCGGCGTGAATGCCAAATATTCAACCGACTTTTGGTGCGATCGAAGATGGCGGAATTGTCGNGTGTGGCAATCNAGTANTCCAATGTGCGATAACCCACTGGCGTCGCTCACATCGCNCGATTCGGCGGTCGTTGCGACTGCGAGGAATTGGCCGTCATCGGACGCAGCAATCATGCGAAGCGACGATAAAGGGGTCTCGAATGATTGAATCTGATTTTTGTTTTGCAGATCGACGAAGTGAATCTGATGCGTGCCGTCAACAAACGCATAGGTTTGAGGATCCGGAATCAAAACGCCTTGAAGCATCCCGTTCAGATTTTGGCCGGCCTTTAATGGCGAGTGATAAAGGACTGTCGACTGAGGTTGCACGAGGTGGTTGAGTAGATGCCATTCGATACCACGATCATGGTCGGGTTGACCGAGCTGCGATCGTAGACTGGCCAGGGCTTCCTTGGGTCGCAAGTCGTTCCAGGCCGAGTAAGCTCGGATCATGTCCAACGCATAATTTTTGGCGGCGAGCTGCCTCTGTTCTTTCTTGAGTTCTGCGGAGATGAGTTGGTGATGGCGGGCGGACTCGTACATCCTCTTGTTATGTAGCAGGAGCCCCCAAGAAGCGAGAATGAACGAAAGGAAGATGACTCCAATTAACGCAGTACGTGTTGGATAGTTTACGGACCATCGCGCCATCGATTCCGGCAGACTGATCGGCCGGGCAATGGTGGGCTCGGATCGGACGAAACGATCTAAATCGTCGCGTAGTTCAGCAGCGGTCTGATACCGTTTGGACGGTTTCTTTTCGAGACACTTCGTGCAGATCGCGGCTAGATCACGCGGCACTTCGGGTTGAATCGCATGGATGGAAGTCGTCTCGTTTTCAACAATGTCTCGCAAAAGTTTTAAGTGCGACGATTCATTGTCGAACGGGAGAACGCCTGCTAATAAACGATAGAGAATTACGCCCAGGGCATAGACATCGGTACGAGCGTCAAGGTCTGCGTTGTTGCCCATCGCCTGTTCAGGGGCCATGTAATGAATACTTCCGACGATCGCACCTGATACAGTCATCTCGTCGATTCGTGTTTCCAGTTTTGCCAGTCCGAAGTCAGCCACCTTGGCTGTGTAAGGGATTTTGCCAATTCGTTCTGAGGGATTGGATTGCAATAAGATGTTGCTGGGTTTGAGATCTCGATGCAGAATGCCGGCGCGATGAGCGTAATGCACTCCGTCGCTCAAACGTGATATCAGCATCGCGATGGTCTGGGAGTCGAGTAAATCTTCATTTCGACACAACCATTCTGCCAGCGATCCCCCGTCGCAATATTCAGTTGCAATGTAACAGGTTGCCTCAGAATTGCTGGCNTCGTAGATCTGTGCGATGTGAGGATGGTGTAGATTTGATGCGGCTTGGGCCTCGCGCAAAAATCGTTGTCGTAGTTCGGCCGTCAGCAGCACGTGTGGCTTGGGTAGCTTGAGCGCGACAGTGCGATCAAGCAACGTGTCCCCGGCAAGATAAACAATCCCATATCCCCCCTCACCCAAGACGCGGATCAGGTGAAAACGGCCGATCTTGGGTAGCGAGGCTTCACGCTGAGTCGCCCTGCTGCTGATCGGAGGGCTGTCATCGTTCTCGGCCAGCCAATGCAAAACTCGATGGATGCCTTCGGGTACCATCTCGTCCAGTGCAGCCGAACGGTCGTCGCGTATCTTCAANTATGCATCTTCGGCCGATTCAGCTAAAGTATTGGCGTCCGGTTTGTCCATTTCGCTGCCACTTTACTGTTCTAGCTTTTGAGCCAGTTGAGAAAGAGCACGATACCAGATGCTCCTCGCTGTTTTCGCCGAGCATTCAAGACGATGTCCGATCTGAGCGAAGGTTAAATTGTCCTCGTGGTACCAACGCACAACATCACGCTCTCGCGACGGAAGTGATTCCCTGCATCGTTGTAATCTCAAATGTTGGTCGTGGTTCACGACAACGTCATAAGGCGTTGTCTGTTGCATTGGCTCGTAACGAGATGAGCCCTCATCGAGAGGACGCTCCATGTCAATACTTCGCTTGCTCGTATATTTGTAAGCACGTCGGCAATCAATCAAATGATTGCAGAGAATCATTCGCAACCATGCCTTAAGGTCGTCGTCGCTCGTTCCGCTAAAGTCTGAAAACCCGTGATGGGCCCGCAGCATGGTGTCTTGGACGACGTCGGACGGAGCAACTTTGGGACGAATTCTTTTGTCTAAGCGGGCAGTCGCGACAGCAATTAAGTAAGGACGATAGAGTTCAAGCAACTCGCCAAGTGCGTCGTCACAACCGTTCTTGGCTTGCTCCCAGTGTGTAAGGNCAACTTCAGAAGATGTCGCAGTCGCCATGTTTTCCAGGTTCCGTCATTTTGAAGATGAAATTGTGTCATGCTTCAACCATTGGAGCCATTTTTTCTGATTTGCGGCAAGGGTTTAAACCCGACCTTCTTGCCTTTGGCGGATAACCGCAGAACTTGGCGGGGAACCGCAGAGTTGTAAGAATCGGATTGTCGAAAAAACTCAGCCGGTCACTTGCGATGGATGATCCGCCCCTGGAGATAGACGTCGTCACCCACGCGTTCCACCTTGAGGCCCTCCAGCTGTCGGGCTTGTTCCATCAACTCGATGCCGTTGCCTTCAATCGGGCTCACGGCCTGTTCGCCGCCGGCGAGTTTGGGAGCGACAAACACATGGACTTCGTCGATTTGATCAAGTTCGAAAAGATTGCCCAGCAACTGACCGCCACCCTCGACGAAGACATTGGTCATTTGGCGTGCACCCAACTGGGTCAGTAAGTGATCGAGCCGTTGTAGATGGTCATTCCCCGGACACTGGATTAATTCGACACCTGCCTTGATCAGGCTTTCGGAACGCAACCGATCAATCTCAGCACCGACGGCGACCAACACGGGTATCTCCCCGGCCGTTTGCACTAGCTGACTTTGTAACGAAAGGCTGCCGAGAGAATCGACGACCACACGGGCTGCCTGGCGAGGTCCTGGTGGGCGTGCGGTCAATAGTGGGTCATCAGCAGACGCCGTACCGCTGCCGACCATGATTGCGTCCACCTGTCCTCGCAATTGATGCACGATTTCTCGTGACGCTGGATTGGAGATCCATTGGCTGTTTCGTGATCGAGTCGCTAGTTTGCCATCGAGCGTCATCGCCCATTTCGCCACGATCCAGGGTCGTTTGTGTTCCACGAGTTTACGGAAAGGAGCAAGAATCCACCGACCTTCCTCAGCGCCGACTCCAATTTCGACCTCGACACCGGCCGCTCGCAGGAGTTCGATGCCGCGTCCATCGACCTGTGGAAACGGATCGGGTTGTGCGATGACGACACGATGGATTCCCGCAGTGAGAATAGCCTGTGTACAGGGTGGTGTCTTGCCCTGATGGCAGCAGGGCTCAAGCGTGACGTAGAGAGTGGCTCCCTGAAGATCACAGTTGGCATCCGCGATGGCGTTCACTTCGGCATGAGGTTGGCCGAAATGTTGGTGCCAGCCTTCACCCACGATTTGATCATCCAAAGCGATGACGCAGCCCACCATAGGGTTGGGTTCAACACTTCCCTGGCCTCGCTGGGCGAGCTCCAGGGCGCGGGACATCATCGATACATCGATTGGATTGTGGTTCATCAATTGAGCCAACACGAAGACCGGAGCCCTCGGAGGGACCGGGAGTGGTGAAGCGTATCAATCCATGCCCGGGACCCACAGCTTCGACTCCTGCTTCGGCTCTTCGGGCGGAGCCTGGGTGGAGGAGGACGCGGCCGGATTCTCGCCGGCTTCCGGTGTCCAAACGCCTGCCCCTGAGGAGGCTTCCGCTTGCTGTTGGTCGGCTGCTTCGGCTGTCTCTCGTTTACCCGGCATCATCACACGTCCGTCCGGTGTGACAAGCCCATATCGTGAGAGTACTTGAAGCAGTGCCGGACCCACACCGGGTTCCTTCATGTAACGCGTTTGGATTTNCTTCAACAGCTGTGTGAACTGTTCGACCTCACCTCGTAACAGACGGATTTCGAGTTCGTCGATCAGCCATTGAGCCGGCGATTCGCCGTCTGCTTTGGCTAACTTTCTCGCCTTTTCGAGATACATCAGTGCATCGTCGGTGTTGGTTGCGACATCCGACAGAATGTCATAGGCCTCGACCTTATCGATCTTGTCATTCAGGCTTTCGCGACTGATGACCTCCTTGGCCATATCACGCAATGGATGCACCGCCATTACCGAATAGGATCGGCGATACGCGACCAGCAACTGATCGTCGGAGAGTTTTGAGGCATCGAGGCGGGCGAAGTCATGCACGGGTAACCGATCAATGTCGCAGCCGTCTGCNTCAATGGCTTCTCGTTCAGCCACACCCAGCTTGCTTCGGACCTCATTCAAATCAAGATCCCAGTTCCCCTCTTGAGCGGCTAGATCTAAGACCAGGATTTCGGCCAGCAAGGGCACCTTATCAGACCCATCCTTGACCACCTCCTGTGGCGATTTCCCATCGTACAATGGCGAGGGCATCGTGCCCCAACGTTCCAATAGACCGACCCTTCGTGCTTCGTTGACCAAGTCACGTCGAGCGTCGACTTCCGCATCATCAGGAATGCGTAGCGTGCCAAAAACAGCGGCGCTGATCCGTGGCAATTGTGAGATCGGTTGTGGATCTCCCTGGAGTTCACCTAAGGCATCCCCGGCAATCGATTGAATTGCCTCAATCGGGCTGTCCTCACCCGGTACCTCCACAAATTGTATTTGGAGTCGAGCTTCTCGATTGGTCTGCTTTCCGAAGACGGCAAGCGTCGCCAGCGAGCGGGGAATCTGCTCGAGCGTGAGTTCCTTCCCTGACGCTGGCATCGGTTGATCCAGTAACTCAAAGATAGCACGAGGCGGTGGCTCGCTGGATTCAGGTTGATCGTTGTTTGGCAACTGACGCAGATTGGTGCTCGATAGGAATTTCTCCATTAAGGGATCGATATCCTTGATTTCGGCTTCAACGCCGATGACCGGTACCATCTGTTTCTGCATGTCCGGATCGAGCAGTTGAGCGAGTGCTTCGGCATGTACGCGCGAGTCCAAGGGAAGATCCCGAATCTGTGCATAGGATCGTAGCGCTTTGACCGCATGATCGTTGCGTCCGAGCCAAGCGGAGAGCACGCCTAGGTTTTTCAGGATGGCGGGAGCATCCAGGATGCGATTCGACATCTCAGATAGCTTCTGAGCACCCTCACGCCAACGGCCCCGGAAGACATCTTGCATTGCGGCCGTGAATTCAATCTGCCAAGTAACATCTTCAGGAGGATTCTCCAGGTCCAATGGTTCTCGCAACAACAAAGGGATCTGTCGCGAATGGTTGAGTTGCATTAAGGCACTTGTGCAGCGTTCGTCCTTGGCGTCGCTCAAGGCCAAGGCCAGTTGCAGGTGTCCCTTGGCGGCGACCGGAAGTCCGGACTTGAGTAAGCTCATCGCAACCAACATCACCGCTTCGTAAACTCTCGCCGTGACGGATTCACCTACTGCTGCAAAAGCGGATTGCAAATCGTCAACGGCCTTCAAGATGCTTTGGCCTTCCACGATGTCCAGGATGGCGGGAAGCGCCAACGCGCTGGGATCGTTGGGATTTACCTGCAGTAGGCGATTCGAAGTCTCCCGCGCATTGGCATACTCTTTGAGAGCTAATTGAACTTCCGCCTTGATCGTCAATAACCGGGTTAACACCGAGGTGTGATCGGGATATTTGGCGAGGAGTGTGTCAATTTTTTCGATCGCGGCAAGACGTTGCTCGCCCTTGACCATCTGGTCGATTCGATCGAGGTCGTTCAAGATGTCCTTGGAGCAGCAGAACTTGGTCTTCTTGCCGCTTCCGCACGGACACAGTTGGTATTGATCGAGAGTCATGAAGATACCGATTTCTAGATAGACAGCATTTTTCTAGATGGACATCATGCGAACAACATCCGAGTTCTGACGAAAGTTGGCTTGATTCAAATCAAACCTGTTGGTCATTTCGCCGTTGCGTCCGCATGGATGATTGGCCTGGTCAACGCCGGTTAAACACATTCTCGATCCTAGCAAAATTTGACACGTTTGACGAGCAGCGGGGCCCCATTCACGGGACTCGCGTTACTTGCCAAAGGAGATCGTTGAGATCTGGAATTAGCCGGTCAAAGAGGTGCGTTTTTCCCGAATAAGCCCCAGCAGCGCCTTTTGAGGATCCGCGAATTTCTGAATCCCCTCTTCCATGAGTACTTGCTCGAGGTGAGCGACGTCGACTTTTTCGTCGATCTCAGCCAGGATTGAGGCGTCAGGTAATGCGTCGACCGATCGGGAAAAGCTGATGCCACTGGCTTGTACGGCATCGTTGGTCGCCGGCGGATTTGTCTCGATGTCACTACCAGCAAAGGCGCCGACGTATTTCCAAGGGTCGTCCTTGGGATCTTTTGTTCCCGTGCTCGCGAAAATCATCTCCTGCTGCAGTGGAGTTTGGTTTTTCGCCCAGAATTCCTGATTCTCCTGCCAGATTCGCTTGGCGTTCACAATCCCCACAAGTCCCTGGGCCGCCGCTGATAATTGTGGCACATGGTGTTGCGTGTAAACGTCGACTCTTGACACAAAAATGCTGTAAACACTCTTAAAATGCTGGAGCGAGTCGCGGCGTTGAGCCCCTCGCCAAGCGGCATCGCGAGCTGCATTGTATTGTCGTGACGTGAAAATCAGGGTGACATTCACGGTGATGCCAGCAGCAACCATCTCTTCCAGGNCGTCAATGCCAGCTGCCGTTGCAGGCACCTTGATCATGCGGTTGGCGTGGCCCGCCGACCACCGATTTGCCAACGCGATGTACTGAGCAACCCGCTCCTCGTGGGGAGGCCCAAGTTCCGGATCCTCCAGCAATGGATCCAATTCGAAGCTTACGTATCCGTCGTTTCCACGCGTACTTTCCCAAACCGTATGAAAGACTTCCTGGGCTTCTCGAACGAGCCGATCTGTCATCTCCCACGCAATCTGCTCGTCCGTTTGATCAGCCTGGATCAGTTCGTTCATCGCCTTGTCGAACCGCCCCGACTTGATTAGATCGGACACAATCACTGGGTTCGATGTGGCTCCCGTCGCGCCCAAAGCTCGATTGGTTCGCACAAGGTCTGGATCAATAGAATCAAGCCAAAGCTTGGTACCACTTTGAATGAGTGATTCGAGCGATGTCGTCATGAAGAAATCCTTCTATGGATTGAATGGATGTCGCCGGGCGTGAAGGCTGGAGACCCGATCGCTGGGTTTCAGCTTGCTGGGGCCCCATTCGGGGCCCGTGATAGGGAGCATCTTCTCTTTTTCTGGTGATCGTTCTCTGGCGGCCAGTTCCTCAGCGATTTTCATGAAAAACAGGCAGCTCTGTCAAAATGGTAAAGGTAGGGACTGACTGGGAAGATGAGTTTAGTTCAACGATCGCAGCTACTTTGCAGATTTTAACGATTAATTCTGTTGTGAGGGCACGAATTAGTCGATTACGCAGAGGGAAGAAAGAAATCACTCATCTACGCTCCTGGTCAGTCGGATTCTGATCGGGCGTGGGCCGAAGGATTGTGAGGATATCACTGTGCTTGCTGTAGAACGAAATGGCATGGGTTTACTGTTTTGCCTGACAACGACCTGTTTGTTCTTTGGGCTTAGCCCAATGGCCCAGGGTCAGGAGATTTCTCCGAACGTTACCCTCACGGTCACGGACACGGTTGAAACGCCCTTAAACTCTTCTCGCAACCCCGATGCGATTGAGCAAGTTCAATTCCAAGAACTGCCACCGCTAGCTCCTACGGCTGAAAGTGAAGGGAAGTCGGCAGAAGCCACGACCGGCGACGACTTGATGCCTACCGAGCCGATTCAAACGTCGGACGACGCGGCCGGTGACACCGAATCAGAACCCATGCTGGTGGATGAAATCCTCGAAGGACCCTTTGATGGGTCTTACGTTGAACAGGATGCGACCCTTTTCTACAGCTCCAACAATACATTCCGACGCGGCTTATGGTATTCGAGAGCCGAGTTTGTTGCTTTGCTGCGAACCGAGGGTCAAGACGTTCCCATCGCGGCTGACCAATCGGACGGCGTGATTGATGAATCTCAATTCACCTTGAATCGCCCCGTCATCACATCAAAGACGACGGATCACACCTATGAACCTGGTGTGCGGTTGACGTTAGGGAGATTTTTGGGACAGGACGTCGCCAATCGCGATCACTCGCTTGAATTCACCTTCTTCGGTCTCTTTGAATTCGAGGATACGGCTTCGATCCGTTCGACGGCTCTCCCCGGTTACCTTGATACCGCGTTGGGAGCGTTCAAGTTTGAGACCTATGGCCTGGGTATCGTGGGCAACAACGTGGTACCTGGGTTTACGGGTGGTCTCGTCCATTCAACCGACTATCAGGCCGACTTGAATTCGGGTGAAGTCAATTACCGAATCATGGGTCGTCCCTTGCGAGATCGAATTGCGTTGCAGCCGAACGGTAGCTGGGTTCGTCACGGCACTGCGAGTGCTTTGCAGACCTTCGTCATCGGTGCTCGCTACATCAGAATCAACGAAGACTTCAAATACCGTAGCGAATTCTTTGAAAGTGATGACAGCGGTTTCCTCAACGTTCGTACTGGTAATGATCTCTTCGGACTTCATGCGGGTATCGAGATTTCCGAGTCTTACACGAATTGGAGTTGGGGTGCACGAGGACGCTTTGGTGGCCTTTACAACCTTGCCGATCGAAACAGTTTTCTACAGGTTGTGACAGACGGAGCTGTGTCGGAACGAGGGCAGAAGGTTCACAAGAATAATCTTGCCGCTGCGGTTGAAGCCGGGCTCTCTGCTCAGTATCAGATTCGCACCAACCTTGTTGCTCGTGTGAGTTACGATGCGATGTACATCACCGGTATTGCCTCGGCACCGGAAAACTTAGGACTCGCTCCTGAGTGGCCGAATTTCGAGGTCACCGGCGACGTGCTCTACCATGGTCTGTCCGTTGGTTTTGAGATGCTCTGGTAATCAGGCTGGATAGTGGTCCGGTTAGGTCAAGCTTGTTGTTTAGGCGATAACTTCCGAGCCGCTATTCTCTTGATGATCCTCCAAGTCATCGAAGTTTGACACGAAACGAGCTCTAGAACCGGCCGAGTGATATCCTCGTGCCGTAGACGCACGGACGGAACTTCACTATCTTAACGTTTGGCGGAAGACTGTTTCGCGACATTTAACGTTGCCAAACCTTCGAATCGAAACTTGGGGATCACTCCTACGCTGTTGACCTGTCAGACCTAGCGGGTCGACCCGGGCTCATGGTGTAGGTGCTTACATGAAGAGACCTTTCTTCTCTCGCTATTCACTTGTGATTTTGATGGCCGTTTTCTTTCTGGCCCCGTTTGCCCTGCGCGGTGCGCGGATGGCAATCCAGAATATGAAAAACGATGTGAAGGATTGGTTGCCGTCTGACTTTGCTGAGACGACCGAGTTGGATTGGTTTCGGCAGCACTTCCTTGGCGAACAGTTCGTCGTGGTGAGTTGGGAGCATTGCGACGGCAGAGACGAGAGCTTCATGACTTTCGTCGACAAGTTCTTTCCCGAGGTACCTCCTTCGATTCAGCAGATCCGCGAGCTTGCCAAGGAGCGCGGTGAACCGGTGCCGCCCGAGTATGGTGATGCGGTGGCTTGGCCGGTTGAGCTGCGGCGGAAAAACTTCATCGATCCGCAAACCGGGATGTATGTTCGCCAGTTGCGAGTGGGTGATCTTCCACCGGAAGAGAACTTCATCGGTAACCAGTTGGGTTTACGTTATGCTAGTGATGCGGCGCATTATGACTGGGGCGGCGAAAAAGAAAAGTGGTTGCTGGGGAACAAGGACCAGTGGTACTACATCCTTCCCAACGGGGATCTCTATCGTTGGAAAGGTCAATCCAACGTAATTCAGCCTATCAAGACGGCCTACGCTCAGGCGACTGGTGAACCTTTGCAGGGCGACCTAATCGTTTCGTTAGGTGAGGTAGACGGGCCTTGGTATTACGAGAACCCTCGCCGTCTCAATGCGCGCCTTTTCAAAACCGTAATGACCGGTCCGGGCACGCTTCATGATTTGACCAAGCCAGGAGGTTCGTTAAGCGACAATCCTGAGGAAGCATTGCAGCGATTGACGGGTTCGCTATTCGGCCCTGACGGTCAGCAAACGAGCATGATTGTGACGTTGACCGAGGCGGCCAAGCGAGATCTACGTTCGGCACTTGGCCGCGGCCTACTCGGCAAGAGGCGCGGTGCCGTTTTTGAAATTGCCGAAGAGTCCGGGATCAATCCGCCTGCGGACCCGCAGTTGTTGCCACCGCCGCTTAGTTGGGTGGTTGCGGCACCGCCGGCTGCCGACCCACCCACACTTAAGCTTGGCGGTCCACCGATCGACAACGTCGCCATCGATGAAGAGGGTCAAATTACCCTATTTCGACTGGTGGGATTGTCGATCGTTGTCGGCATCGGATTGTCTTGGTTCAGTTTCCGCAGTGTTTACATCACCATCATGGTGTTTTTTGTTGGCGGAATCAGTGCCACCGCGAGTCTCTCGTTCGTCTATTGGGGCGGACAAAGCGTCGACGCAGTCTTGATGTCGATGCCCTCGTTGGTCTACGTGCTTGGTCTATCCGGCGCGGTGCACATCATCAACTATTACGGAGAGTCGGTCAGTGAAGTTGGTTTGCGACGTGCAGCCGACGAGGCGATTAAACTTGGTTGGAAACCTTGTACGCTTGCCGCACTCACAACGTCGCTCGGCCTGATGTCTCTCTACGCCAGCAATATTCTGCCGATTCGAAAGTTCGGTTTATTTTCGGCGATCGGCGTCATGGCAACCCTGTTTTTGCTCTTCACCTATTTGCCGGCTGCCTTACAGACATGGCCACCGCGACGGTTTCGGAAAGGTTCCGCGTCACACACCACGTCGACCCAACGTATTGTCGAAGGTTTCTGGATGCGGCTTGGAGAAGTGGTTGTCAAGCACAATGTGGTGGTGGCCATCCTCTGCCTGATTAGTATGTTGACCGTCGGATTTGGGCTCACGCGTATCAATACCGACGTTCAGTTGCTGAAGATGTTTGATAGCCAGGCGACAATCATCGGCGATTACAAGTGGCTGGAGCAACATCTCGGCAAGCTCGTGCCCATGGAACTGGTCGTCCGCGTCGAACCCAAGATGATACAGTCGAGCGAAAGCGATGGCGACCAGGACAGATCGACTTCTCAGACATTTCCACTCACGTTCCTGGAACGGATGGAAATCACGACGGCGATTGCCAACGTACTTGAAAATCGGCTAGGTGACGGTGGCGACAAGACGGTGGGGCAGCCCATGATGGCTGCGACGTTTACCCAGGAGTTGCCACCACCTGGGGCGGGTGGCAGGACGGCGGCGCTGCGAGGTGCTTACGATCGCCAACTGCTGTCCCACCGCAATGAATTGTTCAACAGCGATTTTCTTCGAATCGACAACGACGATGCGTCTGAGCTATGGCGAATCAGCTTGCGCCTGGGGGCGCTCAATGACATCGACTACGGCGTGTTTGTCGACGATTTGAAGCAGGCGATCGAGCCGGTGCTTGCCGCCTACCAGGCACGCGAGAAAATTCTACAAGCGTTGGCGAGTCAAAGTCCGGATGGCACTCCTCGCAATACAAAGGTACTGCTTGTGGGAGCACCCTTTGGCGGCGACAAAAAAATGCTCAAGCCGGATTCCGCGTCCAATGAGTCGTCGGAGGCAGAGTCAACGGAGACCGTGACCGCGCAAAAGGTCAGCCAGACGGAAGTCTTTTCCAAGGCTCTCGGGAAATTGCTTTTGAATGCCGGGGTGGCTCTCCGTAAAGGTGAGAACTGGCACGATCCCCGTTATGAATTGCCCGACAATTGGGAAGCCATGCTCAGCGAGAGTGATTGTGCCGTCCTAATCGACCCGAATGGAAATTATGATCTTGATGTCCTGCAAACCCACTCAAAGCTGTTCGTGGATGCGAGTGGTCATGAATACCTTGCTGCCGAAGGCACCGCGTATGGTCGAGACGAACCCATCTCGGTGGTTTATACCGGCTTAGTTCCCGTCGTCTACAAAGCTCAACGAACCCTGCTCGTGAGCCTGATTGAGAGTACCGGTTGGGCGTTCGGCATGATTGCCGTCGTGATGATGTTTGTGGTGCGCAGCATGCGGGCTGGTCTGCTGTCGATGTTGCCCAACGTCTACCCTGTCGTGGCCGTTTTCGGTGCCATGGGGTGGATGGGCGTATTTGTTGATATTGGTAGTATGATGACCGCCAGCGTGGCGATGGGTGTCGCCGTTGATGACACCATTCATTTCCTGACCTGGTTTCGACGTGGCCTCGACGAAGGGCGAGATCGAAATAACGCAATCCTGTTGGCCTATCGTCGAGTTGGCTTGGCGATGACTCAGACAACACTTATCGGTGGTTTTGGACTTTCGATCTTCGCGTTCAGTACCTTCACCCCAACGCAACGGTTTGGAACTTTGATGCTCGCCTTGTTGGCGGCCGCCTTAATTGGTGATTTGATTTTCTTGCCCGCCCTGTTAGCGAGTCCGTTGGGGCGAGTTTTCGATGGGAAACGCAGGAAGCCAAAGAATTCACCGGCACCGACCGGATTAGAAGAATTGCCACCATCGCATCACTCGGTGCACCAACCTCAAACGTTTCAAGGTCAANCCGACCGACCTTCAAAGTGGTTAAGGCGGCGGTCATCCCAGGGCTGACGATCCCAGGGCTGACGATCCCAGGGCTGNCGATCATCGAACTGCCGGATCCGGATACGGTTGTAATCTCGGGTCGTTCAAGAGTTCACCGATCGCATTGCTTTCGACGAAACTGATCCCTCGGGACGGTTGTTGAAGAGCTTGATCCGCGTCGTCGATATTGTAGATTACCCAATTCCAAGGACCCGTCCAGATTTCCGCGTCGGACTGCGGGAATCGTTTTACCTTGCAGAACATGAAATCGGGTTTTTCACGNTCGGCGAATTCNCGTCCCTGTTCGTCCCAAGTGGGTAATACCCAACCGATTCGATAATCGTGATCGCGTCGCGCTTCCAAGATCGCTTCCTTGTTTTTGGAAATGATCACGCATTGCAATCGAACGGATTCCAGTCTCCGGTGCATCTCTTCAACGACCGTACGGATGTCGAAGCGATCGATACTTTCCTGTTTGATTTCGACCATCGCCTGCACGTTCGAATGGCCCGCCAACAATTCCGAAAATCCCTCCAGACTTGCCACAGGCTCATCGGCAAAGCGATCTCCGAAAACAGTCGCATGACTAGCCGGGATCGACTCAATCTCTGACCGTGTTATATCCAGAATCGATCCGGGTAAGCCAAAGATCCGTTCGAGCGTGGCATCGTGAGAAAGCATCACGGAACGGTCACGCGTCAATTGGATATCGGTCTCAATCCACTGGGCTCCAGCGGCGATCGCGGCACGGTAGCCAATTAACGTGTTTTCAGGGTACCGGGTTGGGTAACCTCGGTGTGCCACTAACGTTGGTCGAGTGGTCATAGCTCGGCTTAATCTGGAAAAGTTGGCTCGCGATCCGTTTGCGGCTCAAAAACCGACTGGAATCAAACCCTTGAGAGGAAAGCAAAGAAGAGGAATTGCCAGCGACAAACAACCGAGCACGAATCGGCCACGGCCGAGTGGGACGCGATCGTCAGCCGTGGGTGGATGATCCGTCCCCATCAGCACGACGAGAATCAACATGACAGACCAGATCCAGGCATCCCCAAACACAATGTAGGCCATGGCCAAATAAACGAACGTCCGAGCGATCGTATGTGCACGCTTTAAGAACAGGCTGTAAATGACATGTCCTCCGTCCAACTGGCTGACCGGCATCATATTCAGGCCGGTAATCAGGAGTCCCACCCAGCCCGCCATGAAGTAGGCGTTCAATTGGCTTGTGCCAATCGTCGTCACATGCGCGTGCTCGGGTTGGATCCAACCAATCATCCATCGGATGATCAATGGGCAATCATAAAGAAATGCACCGTAGGCCGGTTTCGTGAATTCGAGTTGGGAGATGCCGATCCACAAAATGGGAATGGCGACGACTAGACCGGCAAGTGGGCCGGCGATGCCAATGTCAAAAATCTGTCGACGATCTGCCCGTTGTCCCTCCATGCCAATGACCGCTCCCATCGTGCCGATCGGTGCGATGAGCGGTAGCGGGATGAAGAAGGGAAGACTCGCGGGAATCCGATAAAAGAGTGTTGCGATAAAATGTCCCATTTCGTGCGTGAGCAAGATCGCCAGCACGCACACCATGTAGGTCAATCCCTCATCCCAATTGCGAATGATGAGCTGTCGAAAATCGAGCCCACCGAACGACAACGGTTGCCAACCGGTGACACCCGCCCAAAAGGTTGAAAAGCAGGTGATCACGAATAGAATCACCGGTAATCGAACTCGACGTTTGAGCGGAGGTCGCAGATGTGCCTCGGTTAGAACGGGACCTGGGATGGGCGCTTGAGCTTGCGACTTTTCTGTCGTGGATTTTGTTNATTTCGGTGATTCTTGTGGAGACACTTCGGCGACGACTGGTTCGTTCGGACTCGATTCCGTGGCGTTAGATTCCGCGGTGCGATCAGCACCATCTGACGCGTGATCACGTTCGGTTTCTGGGCGGTGTGAATCGAGAGGATGATCGGGATCTGGCATAGCGACTAAGCATAGCACACCTTCGCCAAATGATGCTATCGCAACCGCACGCCTCGACTGCTCCGTCCGTGGCCGGATCAAGATCAATCGAAAGAAAAATCGATCGCCGTTTTCGCCTAGCCTTCATCCNGCAATGTTTCATCGATCGGCACGAAATCGGTGATGACGGTGATCGTTGGTTTCCGGCCGCGAACGGCTCGTGCCTTCATNTGGGTGGCGACATATCGACGTCGGGCCTTCGTTTCCGGAACCTTGTAATTGTCGCCCTTCTGTAGAATAGGGCGGGTCTCAGGCATACTGCCGAAAGCCTCAGCTCCAGCAACCTGACAGGGGAACCAGTGGCCCTGACCTTCGTCATCGACCAGATAGAATTCGGGATAGGAGTGGTCCGTGACCCAAACCATTCTGGCGGGTATTTTGGCGGCCCGGCAAAGCGCGATGAACAGCGAAGTCATCGCCTCGCAATCGCCTTTCCCATCGCGTAGAGTCGCGACGGCACCTTTCAACTCGCTTTCTTCATATTCAACCTGCTCTCGCACGTAATCGTAGATCGCTCGTACCTGTTCCCACGCAGTTTCCTTGTCAGCCACAATCTTTCGCGCGAGAGCCCGGATCTTCGCATTCGTACTTTCGATAAAGGGACTGCTGGCGAGAAACTTTCGAATTGCGCGTGGAGGCCTTTTAGGCACCGTCAATACGCTTGGCTCTGCCGGTTCGACAATCGCATTTCGACTGATTTCGACGGTTAAGATCGCTTCTGACTCCTCCCCTGCTTCAAGGCGCGGAATCGTGACGAGCAACTGCTTGACACCATTGTCGAGTACACGGAAATCGGTTTTCTTAACGGCGGCTGAGAAATTTTCGTCAACGATCTTGACCCTTTGCTCAGGCCAATCCATGGGAACAGGAACGGTAGCAAAAATACCCGTACAGGGTCCGCCTGCCTTGATCTTAATCCCAACCATTAAACGTTGGACTTGGTCCCGCCCGAGACTGATGCCCTTGCCGTTGTCAGGAAGTACTTCCTGGGCGTGAAGTGCAGAAAGTTCGAGAAAGGTACAACTGATCAAAAGCAGCGTCAGGTATGTCGTTCTCACAATCGTGTTCCCAGGTTGTCGCGTCACGGGCACTATCTGTTGGCTATCCAATCTTCTATTTTAGCTGCAAGATGAGGTAACATGCCTCCTTAAACTTTGGGAACGTTCTGCGTTCGTTCAAAGGCACGAAAAACCAAGGAACATATGGGTGAGATCGCGCCCTTTTATACTGATTATATTGGTGCTGCTGGTACCGATCGTCCCGTTCGTGTTGTTCCACGAGACGGTTGAACAATGGGTGCAGGGGGTGATTGAGGATCCACCCTCCACTCAGGTCGTTGTACTGATGGTGGTTGGTTTGCTGGGTACCGACGTTTTTCTTCCCGTGCCTTCCAGCCTCGTGAGCACGCTTGCGGGTGGGCAACTTGGACCCTGGNTGGCCACTGTGGCTTCGTGGGTTGGTCTGAATCTTGGAGCCATCATCGGTTATGTTTTTGGTCGCCGACTCGGTCGACCCTTGGCAGAACGTTTATCGAGTTCGGGGGACTTGGAATCGATCGATCGACTGAGCGGACGTTACGGGATGCTGGTCCTAATCCTGACGCGAGCGTTGCCCATTCTGGCTGAAGCGACGGTGCTGTTGATGGGTGTGAATCGCATCGGCTGGAAACAGTTTCTACCGCCGGTCTTGCTCAGCAACCTGGGAATTGCGTTGGCCTATTCATTCCTTGGGTATTATGCCGCCGACAATGAATGGATGGTGGTGGCGGCCAGCATTTCGGTATCTCTGCCGTTGATACTCAGCTTTTTTCTCCGTCGACACTGGATCAAAACCCGACAGCCTCAGCCGCCACAAGAATGAGAGAGCGTGTCGGTCGTTTCCGTTCGCAGCAGCACTTNGAAGAAGAGATCAGGGGTTTCGCAGCATCGCGAGTAAAGTTTCGGCGGCCTTTGACGCAAACGCGTCATCATTGATGTGAGCCTCGACATCGACCACTTGCTCACCCGACAGTCCCCGATGGATTTCCGAGAACAGTGCCTCGCGGGCTGTGGGGTCGTTGAATGATTCGCCCTCGCGGTCAATGGCCGAAACTCCCAGCAGTGGCAGCAGAACCTTGACCGGTCCCTGAGCCTTCTCGAGTTTTTTAACGATCTCTTGGCCGATATCACGACATTCGGCCAAGGTCGTGCGCATCAAAGTTACGTTGTCATTGTGTCGGTGGAGCTGCCGTTGTTTGAATGCGTCGGGAACGGTTGGCAATCCCCAGAAATTGACCATGTCGGTGGCTCCCACCGAAACAACCTGTGGAATGCCTTGCTGCCCCGCTGCCGTCAGGCGATTAGCGCCGGCTGACAGAACACCTCCTATCAGCTCGTCCGCGATTTCGGTGGTGGTGATGTCGAGCACGCCGGCAACCAGGCCATCCTTGATGAGCGATTCCATGGCTTGGCCTCCGGTGCCCGTTGCATGAAACACGATAACCTCATATCCCTCGCCTTCGAGGATCTTCCTTGCTCGTTCCACGCAGGGAGTTGTAACCCCGAACATGGTTGCAGCGATGATTGGCCGATCAGTATCAGATGGTGGGATTGGATCGGCGTTTACCATGCCTGCCATCGCGGCGGCCGCTTCGGCAAGGACCGTTCGACTGATCCGATTCAGTCCGGCGATGTCGACGACGGAATTGACCATGACGATGTCACGAACGCCGACAAAGGCTTGGACATCTCCTGCGGCCAGAGTGCTGACCATCACCTTGGGAATTCCCAGTGGTAAGGCCCTCATGGCCGCCGTTCCGATCGTTGTTCCCGCCGATCCTCCTAAGCCGAAGACACCGCTAAGCTGACCGTTGGTGTGAGCTTGTTCGACTAAACCGACGGCTGCCTTCGCCGCGACGCTGACGGCGTGGCCGCGGTCGCCGCAGGCCTGGACNGTCGCCAGATCGGTGCCCCCGAACTCAAACAAGGCTTCCCGAGATACGTCGGCGGACGTTTTGGCTTCGCCCACACATCCTGTATCGACAAGAGTGACGGCGACGCCTTGTGCTTTAAGATGTTCCCTGACGAAGGCCGCTTCGTCACCCTTCGTATCCAAGGTCGCTAACAGGTAGACCGACATATCGCCATTGAACTCCAGCTTACGCGGTTGTGGCAGTCGCCCGTGAGANTTGGTGGGCGATCATCCAGTCAACAATCGTGAGGCTGCATTATCGGCCAATTGAATGCCGCCGGACAGATACCCTTCGACAAAGCAACAAAGGTGAGTGCTTTGAGGGATCATTAAGAAGAGCGCCGGCTCCAATCCNCGGCTGGAATCCAGCTCGATGTGCGGAGCGACGCTCATCGGTCTTTCTGCAGTCAATGTTGTTTTTAAGAACTCAATCGAATCATGGCGGCGGTCATATCATCGTGGCGATAGTCACGAAAATGCTTGACCGAATCGAAGAGCTGATTGAGCACCGTTTGGAGGGATGCCCGTGGATTGGATTGAATAATTTCAAAAACGCGATCCATTCCGAAAAACTCACGTTTCTCCCGTCGAAATCCCTCGGTAATCCCGTCTGTGCAACAGAATAACTGATCACCGCGATTCAGCGGTGTAATGATTTTCGAGTCATAGACATGATCGTCTCGGATTCCCACCGGTGGATCGGAGCCAGCCAGACGCGACTTGGGACGTCCGTTTTGGTCCAGCAGATAGGCTTGATGACCGGCGGCCGCGTAACGCACAGTGGGATCGCTGGGCGAAACGATGGCCAGAAACAGAGTGACAAAGGCCCCCTCAATGCAATCGGTGGAGATCAACGAGTTGATTTTGGTGAGAACTCGTCCCGGATCCTGTTCCCATTCGAGAATGCTACGCAACATACCGCGAGTTTCAGCCATGAGCAGCGCCGGGCCCAGACCCTTGCCAGAGACGTCTCCTACAATCACCGCGATAGAATTGTTGTGGAGTGGGATGAAATCGTAAAAGTCACCGGCCACGGCTCCCGCTGGCTCATAACAGGCCGCCAGATCGAGGCCTGGAAGTTGAGGTAACGATTGCGTCAGGATCGCGTTTTGGATCAGACCCGCGCCGGATAGTTCGAATTCAAAGCGTTGCCGCTTGATACGCTCCAAGGAAAATCGCAACGAACGAACAAGATGCTCTCCCATCGCTTCGTTTTTACAAAGATAATCCTGCGCGCCGTGCCGAATTGCCTGAGTTCCAACTTCGGGATCATGAGGTTCGGTGAGTACGACGACAGGTTTGTCCTGCACTACTGCGCGAAGCGACGAAAGCGTTTGTAGCCCTTCGCTATCTGAAAGGTTGAGATCGAGCAGAATCACGTCAACGCTGTAAGTGTCCAACCAATCTAATGCATCCTTCAAAGTTTGCACCCAGTGTAGCTTGAATTCGCCNGCTGGATCTGACTCAACGTGCGAAAGCAACACCTTGATCAGATGTGCATCAAGCTCGTTATCTTCGACCAACAAGATGCTTTGCGACTTTCGTCGTGAGCTTGTGAGCGTTGGGAGTGTCGTGGCTCGGAATCGTAACGGCGTAGCAGATTGAATGTCCATGATCCGTTGGTTGCTCTAGGGCCAATCGAACGTGAGAACTGAACTCGGGAAAATTCTAGATTGCAAAACAAAGCGGGCAACTGTCAACGAAGTGAGGGGCGGCGACGAGGTAGTTTGCGAAAAAGACACCAGTCGCTGAACAGTCGTCAATCTTCATTCTTTTTGTGTGAATTCGATCTGCGGTATCGTCGCCGAAATGAGGATTTCATTCTCTGATTTGCATCAAACGAGGAACACAATGATCAGAATTTCCACGGGTTAACTTGTGGTTTCTTAGGGCTCCCTCGAAAAAGGTTGAGTCACTTTGGAAACGTATTTCAACCAAGAGATTTGGTCCTCGCCGCCGCGTGAAACGGAGTGAGCATTATTGTCGGATGAATTGTGCAGGGATTGAGAAGATGCGGGTGAAATCGTGTGAGTATTTGTTGTGGATGTCATGAAGATGCGAGGATGGGGGGACACCTGTGGGATTCGTTGTCGTATCGCCCACTGGTCCACGCAGGTGGACAGGTCGGCTACCGTTAGGAAAACTGCNGCGCGAAGAGCGACGTTTTTTGAAAAAACGAAGTGGACACATGAGTGGATCGCACTTTTGGCAAAGATTGATTCCGTCCAAAAGCGAAGCCTGATATCATTTCGGCCGCAAAACTTGTCGAGCATTATCCGCGGCCGAGTTGCCCGACGGTTGCCTCTCAATCAACATTGAATGTGGCTTTGGCGCCCGGTGCTGCATCGAGCCGGTTGGGTAGCGAACCGGCAGGGTGTGTCGAGTCACACGGCAGATTATCAGAAGAGAAAGGCCGCAGAAGTGGTCAGGAACTGGCCTGATCATTTTCTTTTGGGCTTCGATGTTTGACGAGTGTAATCTCATTGCCAGTATTGTTGAATTCAACGTGATCCATAAAGGTACGTATCAACAACAGGCCGCGACCACTAAGTTTGGTGAGGTTTTCTGGGTCGGTCGGATTGGGTAAATCGGTGTGGTCAAAGCCCGGCCCTTCATCGCGAATGATGTAGGTGATGGTCGAGGGCGTCACCCGTTTGGTAATGTGAACCCGACGCTCGACGAAAGGGCTTATCTGACGACGTTGCTGACTCAGGTCAAAATAGGCCTGGTCGGGTGATTCNCTCAATTTTGAATCCAGTTCCAGATTTCCGTGCTCAACGGCATTCGTCAGAGCTTCGGCTAAAGCGGTACCGACGCGAATCCGATCAGCCGCATCGCAGAACTGCATTTTCGAGAGTTCATCTTCGAAATGGTCAATGAGCGTGCGTCGTCCTTCTGGTTCATAGCCCAGGATGTATTGTGATTCGCTTTGGGAAAGAAAGGCCCAATGCGGCTGTTCTTCCGTGGTCGACTGCGAGACGATCAACGCGGTTCGGATTGTATCNAAAAGACGATCTTTGAGATTGTCTTTGGGGATATACGAAGCTGCTCCATTTTGCAGTGCCTTGACGGCGGCGTCGTCCGTTCCATAACCGGTCATGAGGATGACGGGCACGGCCGGGTATTGACGTCGAACACGAGTTACCAATTCGAGGCCATCAATTTCGTCCATCACGAGATCTGTGAGAACGAGGTCCGGTAAACGCTTGCTCATTTTTTCCAGAGCATCGCGACCGTTAATCGCCGTTTCGGTTTCGTGACTTCCTTTTTCGACAAAGTTGTTCGCCATCAAGCGATCAACCTTCGAGTCGTCGACAATTAATACATATGCCACTGGCTTGGTTACTCTCTGTGCTATGCCGAAGAATAACTCACCTTCGCCGCCTGTTTACAACGGCGATGGATTCAAGTTCAAAAGAAACCACGAAACTCGTTGGCTTCTCGGACAATTCCCTCAACACGCTGGACTTAATTGTTTCGCGGACGAATTCGTCCGAAAACCCCCAGCTGACCCCAAATGAATTCAGCCTTTTACTTGTCGGAAAACTGGGCTGACAGTTCCCTCCTCATTCCAACATGCTTTTTGGCAGCATGGTCGACGCTAGACGTCGGCGTCCTGCCGTAGTCGATCGCAGACATCGATNGCAGGNATCGATCTAGACATCATGGTCCAGTCGATTCTGGATTCGAATCCGTCACTGGCCTCCATTCAAACGCTTCGTCACTAACGAATCAAGAAGATTTAGCCATAGAAATANGCTGAACCGCCAGAATTAGCGGTAAAAGATTGGATTCGAACCGGTTTGAGCGTTGGGTTCGTGCGATCCGATCTCACCGATGGCGAATGATCTCGCCTTTCACCAGGTAAAACACTTCTTCAGAAATGTTCGTGGCGACGTCACCGATTCGCTCGAATTGACGAGTCACGTATTCTAATTTGAGCAAGGGACGGGCATTTTCGGGAGTACGATCGAACTCTAATTCAAGGTGCTCGGTGATCTTTTTGTACTTGGTGTCGACATCGTCATCTAAACGAATCACCTCTTGGGCCAAGGTCGCATCGCGTTGCACCAACGCCTGAATGCTCATCTTGACCATTTTCTGAGCTGCTTCGGCAAGCCGTTGAACCCCAGGGACTCCGTGGAATCGTTCCCAATCTCCGACTTCGATCACCACATCTGCGACATTTTCGGCAAGGTCGCCAATTCGCTCGAGGCTATCGTTGATTTTGAGAGTTGCCACGACGAATCGCAGATCGAAGCCTGTTGGACGTTCTGTTTCCAGAATCTGCAAACAGGCCTCGTGAATCTCAACCTCGACTCGGTCGATCTCCTCGCCTTCGTGGAGAATCGCCTTGGCCATCAACGGATCATGTTGCGTCAACGCAGTAACGACGCGTGAAATCGAGGCTTCCACCATCGTTCCTAGATTAAGAATCTGTTTCTCAAGTTCGAGAATACAAGCGTCCATGGGCGTGATTGCCAATCTAATGTCTCCCCATTCTTCAGCAGATGCCTCTCGAGAGCGAGAGTTTTCTTTCAGGCGCCGATCGATCTTAGGTGTGAATTTGGCTGGTTGGATCTGAGATCGCCGATCAACTCTGTTCACAGAATCCCCAAAAACCAGTCGATATTCAAAATTTACGCGGCGCAGAAGATNGTAGAAGGATGAAGAAGGATGACTATTTGTACTTTCACGACATCTTAACCATTCCTTAAACTGACTGCACGGCGAATTACCTCCTGGCCGGGAGGTTGAGCGTCTGATAGCTTACGACTCGCGAGCAACAGGTCGGGAGCACCGATCTCAGATCTTGGGCAAGAATTCCGGGGAAAATCAGCTATGGCAACCGCAACGAAGATAATTCGTGACGACTTGAAGCCGGGCGAAGTTCTATGTGAATACTGTACGGCCAAGTGTTGCCGCTATTTTGCTTTGCCAATTGATATTCCGAACGAGTGGCGAGACTATGAATACATTCGCTGGTATCTGGTGCATGACCGGGCCTCTGTATTTGTTGATGGTGGCGACTGGTATCTGATGGTCCACACCCAATGTAAACATCTGCAAGCGGATTATCGCTGTGGGATTTACGAGACCCGTCCGCAAATCTGTCGAGACTATACGACTGACAATTGTGAGTACGAGGACGATTGGACGTATGATCAATACTTTGAAACGCCCGAGCAGGTTTACGAGTACGCGGAAGCTACCTTGCCACCTCGACGAGGTAAAGGAATCCGTAGTCCGAAGCCGACGTTATTACCAGTACTCGGATGATTTAGTTAGCGATTCGATTCGCGTACCGATACGTGCGAGTTTTTTTACGAGGCGACGATTTTAACTAGGCGACGATGCAGATGATCCAACCGCGCACTTTGAAGGGCTTTCGTGATTTCTTGCCGGAAGCGATGATTCCCCGCGAAAAACTCGTGGCTACCGCTCAGCAAGTCTATCGTTCATTCGGATACAGTCCGATTGATACGCCGATCCTGGAGTATCTGGAGATCTTGCAAGGCAAGGGCGGTGACGAGTCCGACCGACTGATGTACCACTTCGAAGATCACGGGGGTCGAGCTGTTGGTATGCGGTTTGACTTGACCGTTCCCCTGGCCCGATTTGCGGCTCAGCATGCAGCGGAGCTGGGGATGCCCTTCAAGCGGTACCATATTGCCAAGGTATGGCGTGGTGAGAACACGCATCGCGGACGTTATCGCGAATTCATGCAGTGTGACTTTGATACGATTGGCACGGAATCGATTGCGGCAGATATCGAAACGGTATTGGTGGTTCACGAATTGATGCAGGCCATCGGTTTGTCAGGATTTCAGATCCGCTTCAACAATCGAAAAGTGCTTTCTGGATTGCTCGCGAAATTGGGCCTGGCCGATCAATCCACCGCGGTTTTGAGAGCGTTGGACAAACTGGCCAAGATCGGTCCCGATAAAGTGGCAATGGAAATGGTTGCTGTTGCCGGTGCAAGCGAGTCTCAGGCGAAAGAAGTACTTGCCCTTGCTGAAATTAATGGAACCAACGACGAGATCCTGCTCCAGTTGGCGAAGCTTGTTGAGGGCAGCGAAGAAGGCGAAGCAGGAGTGGCGGCCTTGCGTGATGTAACGACAGGAGCTCTGGCTGCCGGTGTCTCTGCTGATCGACTGTCGATCGATGTTTCAATCGCTCGTGGNCTGGACTACTACACCGGTACGGTCATCGAAACGTTTTTAAATCAACTACCCGAGATTGGCAGCGTTTGCTCAGGCGGACGTTACGATGATCTCGCCTCCGTTTACACCAAACAAAGGTTACCTGGCATTGGTGCCTCTTTGGGACTCGACCGCTTGCTCGCTGCGATGGAAGAATTGGGTCTGATCGAGCGTATTAACACGCCTGCTCCCATCTTTATTCCGTTTTTCGACGCAACTCGACTTCACGATTATTTGGCGCTTGCCACCCAGTTGCGTTCGGCCGGATTGGGGGTGGAGGTCTACGCGGAAGCGAAAAAACTTGGGCAACAACTCAAATACGCCGACCGTCGCGGCTTTCGTCTGGCGATCATTGCAGGCGATCGAGAACTCGATTCCCAAACCTGTCAGGTTAAAGATCTGAAAGATGGCTCGACAATCGAGCTTTCGACGAGCGACCCGAATTGGGTTGATCAGATCAAATTACGGCTAAAAAAATAGGTCGGTTTTGAACCTGTTAAGCTTGGAGCTGACCGAAGTAACCCTTCCGCACGACAGCATCGTGGGTACAATAAGGACAGAAGTGGTGGCGGATCATGCTGCNACTTCGCGGACCCAACATCGATACGGCAACTCAAGAGTGATCTCGCGAGGTCACCCGCAACACAAGGCAACTCGAACATGTTCTTTCGTAAGCCGTTTCTATCCACTTTGATCCGAGCTTCGCGATGGTGTTTGACCGTCGGATTGGTATGGAGCGCTCAGGCGACCACAGGTTGGGCCCAGGTGGGTAATTCCGAACCAGAGACCAAGAACTATGTGCCGGTCTACATGCTCATCATTCTGTTTACGATGTTCGCATTAATGGTCGTTTGNAGGTCCGCAACACGCGATGACCGAGTGCGCAAGTAGGCAAGACTAATCCTGTTCGTTGTGGCCTGTAAGACGTGTTTCTGGATGAAACGTGAGCCAAGTCTTGCGAAACGAAACAATCGNCAACCGGGGTTCGAGCACTTCTCCCTCATAATGCCCCTCGACGCACTTGCCCGAGATGCGATCCCATAGGCTTCTTGTCTGTCGATCCAGAAATCCGCGTGCGTCCCTTTCAAAGTCAAGCGTCTCACCGCGCACGCTTCGGGAAAANGCGCGAGCGGTAACCGAGTCGGGATCGAAGGTGACGACGATGGGCTGTTCGTCGACCTCCTCGTTCAAAATGGGTTCTGTCATGAGTTGTTCGAAGTGCCAGGCGCGAGGTGGATTGACGTCCGCCAGTCCCAAAACAAAACGTTGCGGCTCACGGTAGAATCCCCGACGATAATCGCGACTGCTGCGCGGTAGCCAAAGTACCGTCGTTTCAGGGTGTCGCTGCCGCCAACTCTCCCACGTTGTCATGACGGACGGTATTTGTTCCAGCTTCGTCTCGCGCAGCGGACCGTCCATCGCCTCGCCCAATAGATGACTCCAGTGGCTCATGGTCTCTGCGTCGTACATCACCAGACTTCGATTCCACAACATTCCTGAAACGCCGAAGGTGAGATCGCGACGGTTTGGGTTTCGGGCATACACGATGCCGTTGTGGCAGAGATGTCACCAGGTAGCTGCGATCGGTCGTTCGCCAAGCGTATCGTTGATGATCTCTCGATGAGGTCCCGATAGCATGTTGAGCGGATAGGCACGGGACTCGTCACCCACNGTGACACCTACAACCAGTTCGGCAGGATTCAATGTGTTGCCGATTTCATCCGCGGATTTGAGCTGAAAGTGGGTGATGGGCGGTTGAGGTCGTAACAGGCGGCGGGGTCGATATTCATTCCTTGGTGGTTTTCTTTCTGTGGCCTGCTGTCCGTAGCCGACCCATGAAATAAGGAACACGAGAAGCAGGGACCCAGATAGGCATGCTGTGTTTCGAAGGTTCATTCTTTTGCCTCACGGTGCAGATTAGACACGGGCAAATNGCGCATCGGCTTGACCGCTGGGCAGCCTATCGGATAGAGGCTGTCCAAAGCAAGCGCCATTGATCCATATACGCCCAGGAAGCTCGCGAATCCGTAGAATTCGTGCTGGTGAATCGCGTCTTTGGGGGGCTAGAGTCGCTGATCGATTTCTGGATCACAGAAGAGTGGCTCGGGCAGAATCAATCTAGCAGGGTCGCATTGTCCGTCCGTTTGTCGAACTCGATCAGCCCGTCTCGCAATCGTAGAACTCGTCTCGTTCGTGCTGCAACTTCGTCTTCGTGAGTGATCATAATGATCGTTTTGCCCTGATGATTGAGCCTTTCAAAAAGCAGCAGAATCTCGTCCGTCGTCTTGGAGTCCAGGTTGCCGGTGGCTTCGTCCGCGAGAATAAAATACGGATCGTTGACCAGACTGCGTGCGATCGCGACTCGTTGTTGCTGACCGCCGGAGAGTTCGGTAGGTCGATGGTTGAGTCGATCAATAAGACCCACCATTTCGGCAAGCTGAATACAAAGGTCACGCGATTCAGCAGAAAGTTTTCCCTGATATTGAAGCGGAACCTCGATGTTCTCGATCACCGTTAATTGAGGAATTAAATTGTATGACTGAAACACGAAGCCGATGCTCGATGCGCGAACTTCTGAAAGCTCATCATCGTCCAGGTCAGCGACGTTTTGAGGACCCAAGTAATACTCGCCCGCCGTTGGACGATCGAGACAACCGAGCAGATTCAACAGCGTACTCTTGCCGGAACCGGAAGGACCCATCACCGCCATGTAGTCACCCGAGTTGACCTCGAAGGTTACACCACGTAGTGCATGGACGGTCTCGCCCTTAAGGACGTAATCCTTGCGAAGCTCTCGGACACTTAACGCAAGCTTTCGATCGTCAGCACTGGGCTCGATTTGAATCATGGGTTGGATTTCGCGGGTTCAATGGGCAGGAAGATAGCGATAGACTTCATTACGCCGATGGCGGCGGAANATCTACGCCAGGCATGCAGATGCTGACTACTAATTTAGTAAGCTGCCATGCTCTTGGCCAGTTCCATCGGGCCGGAGCCGTTAGAGTCCCCAATCAACATCCTGAAAAACCCGATCCTTCAAAGCTGCCAAATCGTCAAGATCTGCAAGCGCTGCCGGCGAATCGGGCGAGTTTTTCTCGAGCAAGCGGTTTGAGATAGGCTCTGAAAGATCGCTTAATCGAGCCGCGATCGCTTCTTCATAGGCTCCGAATTGGAAGGCCAAGACTAAATCCTTCGATCCGAATTNGCCGTCTCCGTCCCAGTCGCCTTCCGACCAATCTGAATTACCCACGATGCCGTCTTCGTATTCGGCTGACTGGAAGACAAGTACCAGGTCATCTGAATTGAATTGACCGTCACGGTTTGCGTCACCCGGAGGGCTGAAATAGCCGAGGCCCGGTGTCGGGATACTGGCCTGCCACGTTGCCTTCGTACCCCACAGATTCGCGGCCGTCGTCGCCGGTGCGATCACCTCAAGCGATTTGCCTTGACCATCTGTCTCGGGATACCAATCATCCGCATAAGCGAAGGACTGCACGGTGCCTTCACCAACCTTGAGAAGGATCGTTTCGCCGCCGTTATCCAAACCGCCTGACCACTGGCCCGCAACTGGCAGATCATCGCCATATCGTTTTTCAAAAGCCAGCCGATCTTCGACGACGACAACTCGTTCGCCTGGAGCCAGTTTGGTGACGTCGGAGTCGGCAAACTCAAACAGAATCCCCTGTTGATCGCCTTCGATAACGGCTGTTTCGAAAGCCAATTTAGACAGGTCGATCAATTTGTTACTGATGTTGACGATTTCCACGAAATCAAAAGAGTCTGCATCGTTGAAGCCGGCTGCCACTTCCGCCGCCGTTGGATCACTCGGGTGATAGGACAACTCACTAATGCGTAGATCCGCACTACTGGCAGGGACGGCAGAGGTAAACTCGACCTCCGTGATGGCCGACCAGATGTTTCTGGCAAAAACGCGAGCCTTGAGGGTTGAGGATTCCGTCAGGGTGAAAGTTCGATCGTTGTCTAAACCGATCAAGCGAGGTGTGATCAATAAATCAGCGTCATCCGTACTGCTGTTGAGTAATTGAATGGCAAGTAGGTTGTCTCCTTCTTTCAGCGACGGCATTGATTCCGAAAGATTAATGATTTCCGGTTGAATCGCGTCGATATCAAACCTTATATCCGTAGCCGTCGAATCAAAGGCCGGTGTTTCTGGTGCAAATCGACTCGCAACCTTGTCGCCGTTGAGATAGGCAATGAAGCCATCTTCGTATTCGATGTTGAGCAACAACGCGTCGAGATCGGCGATGTTGTTGGCTTGGAAGGGGATTCGCAGGTAAGCCGAACTATTCTTGTCCAACATGGCAGCCTGCAGATCGGTCTGGTAGCGACCATCGTAGGAACGATGTTGAGTGTCACCGACAATTTTAAAACTGTCGTCAAGCTCGGTCTTTTCACCGGTCGCATAGGCAAATTCCAAGACCGCCGATCCCGTTCGATCGTAGTAGAACAATCTCACATCGTGCAATCCGGCGGTTAATTCGGCCGTCACAAAAGCATTGCGGGTGGCATGTCGCTTGTCGTCAGCGAAGACGACCGTCCCATTGATTTCCAGGTCGGCGGCATCGTTGCTGGTGATCAGGAAGGTGTACGTTCCCGCTTTATTCACCAAAATTTTGCCGGTGATCTCGCTCGCAAAGTTGTCCACGCCATTGGGGAAGTCGAGATTTCCGTCAAAATTGCCTCCGCGCAGTCCACCCAGGAAATTAATGACAGGCAGGTCTCTGGTTTTGATCTTTCGGACCAGGTTATCGCCCCCGTCCAACAATGCGCGAGCTTGCTCAACCGTATTCAGTCGCGTGTTTGAAATGAACTCGACGATGTCGAAACCGTCGGGTGCCGAAATTGCATCTTCGACGAAACCGGTATCGAAGCCGACATTGGCGGTCCCTGTTGACCAGTCCGAGTCGTCAAAGTCGTTTGTGTTCCAGCCGTCGATCGGTCCGGTCGGAACCTGGATCTTGGCCAATGAATCGGGGTCCACCATATTTTGAGCATTGTGTCCAATGGCGGTCGGNGAGATTTGGCCATTCGGACCCTGCGGGTCGGAACCATCTAATGTGTAAAAAAGTTCTCCGTCGACCAAATCGGTGGTGAGTGAGATTTCCCTGTCAGGTTGGAATTCGCCACCGGGCGGGTCAAAGACAGGAGATTCGATCGACGGGTAAAGGTCCGCGCGATCATACTGAGTGTACATTCGATCGATTCGTGGTTCGAAATATCGCCGATTGATGGTATCGATCCGGCGCACCCAAGATGATTGAAGGATGGCTCGGCCTGAATCATTACGTCCGTCGCCCCAGCGAGCCGACTCACCCACCATGGCACGATCAATTTGGTCCGCAATCGCGTTCAGCCGCGCGATATTTGCCTCTGCATTCAATTTACCGGTTGCCGAAAAATGTTTGTTGATGCGGTCAGCGTATGCTCGTTGGAATTCTGGAACGTCGCGCAGGGCAAGATAGACTTGCGCGGGTCCAACGGCACTTGTCGCATTGTTGACTCGGTCTTCACCGATGCCATTCTGAAATGCTGCTTCAGCATCCCAACTGTGGAACCGCCATTTTCCTCCCTCAACGTTTCTTTTCGAGGCATACCAGTTGTTGTGAGGCCAGTCCCAGTTACCGACGAATTGATTGACCATCAGATAATCGATAAAGTCTTCGATATCCAATTCATTCTTGATCGCATCGTAGTTAAGCCTGCTGCGAAATAATCTCGAAAATTCGGTCCAGTCACGCTGATTGCCGTCAATCAGATTGGCGCCCGTGTTGATGACCGTCCATTCATCGGGATCACCACCCATCGTTTGAGCTGCCCATTCCGCATTCATCCGCTCAGTTGGACTGTACATTCCCCAGTACAAACCGTTCAGGTAAAGTTGCACGTAGTTGTTTCGGGATGTGTAGCCGCCGAGATCTCGCTGAGCCTGTCGGGTCCATTGATCCTGAGTGTAGGTGTTGCTGCCGCTGCCGCCGTCTCGGTAGGAATCGTTGAATCCACCTCGCAAAACAATCGCCTGGAATTCGGTTTGGTCTTCTTCGCCAAAGAGCGGGTAATCCAGGGTCGGGCTACCGTATTGCCCACGAAAGGCAACGCGNAAGGACAACTTCTTGGTTTGGGAAAAGCGGCGGGCCCAACCACCGTGAATTCGAATCCCTGCGTTCTCCTGGAATGCGGTACTCCCGTCTTGGTTGATCCATTCCATCGACACCGGACGTTCCCATTTTTCGCCAACTCGCATGGGGTTGCTGTAGATGCCGTTTTCGAACTCCCAGAGATCATCGGGGTCCATCACCAAAGACAGCGTAGGAAGCGAGCGTATGTCCTCGCGAATGGTGTCCTTGTAGTCCTCGTGATTGACAACATCCGGGTCGACTCCGTAATTGGCTTTGACTCGCGCAGGAGGTCGCGGCCCAATGTCATCAAAATGGCCCCATTCTTCCGGTAGGCCGCTGCCGTCCTGCTGAAGGATATCCTCCATGAATAGATAAGTGTGAGTCATTACATCGCTGGCAATCAGATTCGCACCAAACGAAGCGGCTCGTAAGGTTGTCGTTGTGGATATCGTGATGGGACCTTCATAGAGAGTCCCGTTGTCCAGGGTTGGTGCCGTTCCATCTGTCGTGAAACGAATGGAACTTCCTGGCAAATTGTTGGTTAACGAAACCTCAAAGGGATTGTCGTAATAGCCACGATTCGCGCTGAATACGACCTCGGGAGCAAACTCAGAACTGCCCTCAGCTTGATTGGCTTCACCCGGCGTCGGCTCGGCAAAGAATGCGACGTTGGTCGAGGGGGTCCCGTCGAGATTGAAGACCAAGCCGTAAGAGATATCCGTCGATTGCTCTGGATACTCTGGCTTGTATTCATGGGCAATCGAATCGTCCGGGCGCAAAAGGCCCAGATATTCACCGCCTGAAGAGAGTTTGAAGTTGGTGTGAAGTTCGCCTTCGATTACCTGATCAGCGCCCGAAGCGAAGACGATCAGAGACCCTTGTGGCTCAATGCTGACATCTGGCAGTTGCCACTTTTCCAGCTCTTCAGCATCGTCGGTCAAATGCCAGCCAAGGACGGACACCGACTGATCGGTTGGATTGTGAATCTCAAGCCAGTCGCTATAGTCGCGGAAACTGTTTTCCAAGATTGTGTTATTGGATGCCATGAACTCAGAAATGAGTAATGACGCCCCATCCAACATCTTTCGATCTTCGAGTCGTTCACCCCGACAACGATAGTTCCGCATCTTTGCACTCTTCGTGGATCCAGGTATTTTCAGCATCGGTGGCCATCATCCGAAGCATATGGAAATTGGCAAATGGGCGCGCAAAGCACCCGTCAAAACTTGCCTGTACTTGTTCCCAGAACCCCACGAGCACATCGCCGTGCTCGTGGTTAAAAATCGTAACAGAACTATCGACGGATGCCGAAAAATACTGGCCGATTTTCGGCAAATCATCNAAAAACCAGTCTNTCTTAACGTCGTTTCATTCGTGTCACCGTTGCGATGATCAAACAACCGAACAGGAACAAGCCAAAACTTGACGGCTCTGGAACGGCAGCGACTGCTGGCTGGGGACCTCCTGGTTTGGTACCCATTTCGTAGCCGCCATCGGCGAAGGCGCCCACGAAATCACTTGAATCGAATTTTTGATTGCCATCCCAGTCGCCTTCTGCCCATCCGGCCATGTCGCCAGTCTCATATTTTCCTGCGGTAAATACGCTNACGAAATCGGAACTGTCAAATACACCATTCAGATCGGCGTCGCCCATCCAGGTGTTCTTGTAGTCGTTCAACCACACTTGGCGATCCGACACGTCGACAACGCCATCATCGTTCTCATCGAAGGCAAGATCCTGGCTTTGAATCGCCTCAGCCTGAAGATCCAGATCGTTAGCATCCAGCTGGCCATTGGCGTTGTAGTCTCCCGCCGTGCCAGGCGTATAGGCTCCGGTGAAGACGAGATCAGCAAAGGCGCTTGAGTCTCGCCAGTCAGCCCCCTCTGTAGCACGGTAGTAACAGGTGATATGCGACCGACCTGTTGTACCGTCCCCGAAGTTGTCATCATCCGATACGCAGGCGGTCCATTTCACAATCGTTTCGTCGACCACGATTTGTTCGGCGTCTTGCGTGATCGTGTCCTCGAAAACCCCCGCGTCGAACATCGGCTCCAAGGAAACGGCGTATTCAACCAGATAATTGCCATTGGTTTCGGACTCGCTGGCAAAGACTGCTCCAAAAGCTCCGAACCCGTCCTCGTAAAGATCGTCCGTGAAGGGAGACATGATGGCAGTATTA
Source organism: Planctomycetaceae bacterium (assembly GCA_002723275.1). Classification (GTDB taxonomy): domain Bacteria; phylum Planctomycetota; class Planctomycetia; order Pirellulales; family Pirellulaceae. Next base: position 136,762 of record PBNZ01000002.1, on the reverse strand, counting down.
CCTTCGTAGACCCCCTCGAAGCGAGTGCCACCAAGCTTGCCGTAGGTTTCCGAGTTGTCCCACCATTGGTATGTTTCGACAATGTCGCTACCCTCGAGATCGTCACCATCCATGAAAAACTCAACCTGATCCGCCTCCCAGCGATTTCCAGGCATGGCCTCCATGGCGATGTCGTCGGTCACCTCAAACAGAAAATAGGCGGTCCAAGGTTCGGCCCACATAGCACGAAACTGAAAGCTTAAATCTTCCGGTCCACCGTAAGGATCATCTGGAAAGGCGGTGCCGATATCGTCCGTAGGTGCAACAACGATAGGAAGACCTGCCGCGTCCCATTCTCCAGGGCTGATGATCCCGTCGATCGTNGGCGGTGCGTCGGTCAAATACGCGTGGACGATCGATAGATCGTCCTGTGCAACAGTTGTTTGGACCAACATCAGTAATGAAGCCAGAGTCAACAAATTTCTCATCGTTTTTCCTCAAAGTTTTGGTGCTTCGAAACACAGTTGAAATTGGGCAGCTGGCAATGGCGACGTAGGGACGGGTTCGATCTGAGCATTTGATCGTCCGTGACAGCGCAGATGATCCCCCTCGATCTCAGTTTGCCGATCTGCGATTATAAGCGAATCGAACNATTTGAGGTGAATAAATTTAACAATCACGGCAGCCGCGTTACACCATAACCTTAATCTGCGGTTTTTGACGGAGGCTGATCGCTGAGAGTTGCAACCGTGAACGGATGTGATTTGAAGAGATAGATCGGGAGAGAACAGCGTGCAACCCTTTCATATCATTCTTCATCGCGCTCCTCAATCGCTACCAGCGACTGGGAGCCTTAACGAAGAGTTTTCCGGCCATTCGGGCCCAGCGGGTATCCCAGGCCAGCTTTCTGAGCCCCTACCCATGACCTTTGAGCAGGCGATCGATGCGTTGCAAGCGCTGCCAAGAATGTTTATCGAACCTGACGGGTCCTTTGTCTGGGTTGCTGAGGTTGATTCGGAGCCTTGGCAATTGGATGGTCAGCTTCATGACGGACTGGGGCAATTGGCGACGGTTGAGATCAAAGGCCAGGTGGGTNCCGATCGCTGGTCCCAACTTGTGCAGTGCTTTAGCAGCGAGAATGTGCCTCTGCTGGTGCAATTCGTGCGCGAAGGACGATTTATGACGGAATTGGAATTTCGTCATGACTGGTTAGGCAACGATAGAGCGAGCGACAAGGAATGAACCTGCCGCGGATGCATACAGCAATTAGGGAGTCGATTCCGTTACGCCAGAATATCGTTGACGACGTTGCCGTAAACATCGGTAAGTCGGAAATCGCGGCCGGAGTGACGGTAGGTCAATTCCTCGTGATTCAAGCCGAGCAGATGGAGCACCGTGGCGTGTAGGTCGTGGATGTGCACTTTGTTCTCTACGGATTCCATTCCAACCGGATCGGTTGCGCCATGACGGATGCCGCCCTTCACGCCACCCCCAGCAAGCCATGTGGTAAAGCCGCGATTGTTATGGCGGCGGCCGTTGCCGTTGTTTTGATCTGTCGCCGTGCGTCCGAATTCTCCGGTCCAGATCACGAGCGTATCCTCGAGTAGATTTCGCTGTTTGAGATCTTGGAGCAGTGCGCTGATGGGTTGATCGATCGCCTGGCAATTGCTCGGGAGTTTGGTTCGCAAGGCGTTGTGCTGATCCCAGCCCCGATGAGTGATCTCAATGAATCGCACGCCNGCTTCGGCGAAACGTCGGGCCATCAAGCATTGAGTTCCAAAGTTGGTCGTTTCGCGACTGTTTAGTCCGTACGCTTCCTTGGTCGCATTCGTTTCCTCTGAAAGATCGAGCAAGTTGGGCACTTCGGATTGCATGCGAAATGCCAATTCATAACTCTCGATCAATCCCTCGAGTTCGGTGTCGACGTTCGCCGTTTGGAGTGCATCCTCGTTCAGTGCCTGCAGTAAATCCAAATGCTCGCGCTGTTCTTTGCGTGGACGACGACTTTGGATATTCGCAATCGGGTCCTTGCCAGTATCGACACGCGTTCCTTGGTATGCCGCTGGCAGGAAAGCAGAACCATAATTCTGAGTGCCGCCCAGATTGCCGACTGGGTTGATGGTCACAAAGCCAGGCAGGTTCTTGTTCGTCGTTCCCAATCCGTAGACTGCCCAACTGCCCATCGACGGACGGACGAAATTGATCGACCCCGTATGCATCATAATCGTCGCTTGGGGATGAGCCGGATTGTCCGTGTGCATGCTATTGATCAGGCACAAATCATCGGCGTGCTGTGAAAGATGCGGGAACAGTTCGGAAATGGGCAATCCACTTTCGCCCTGTGGAGAAAAGTGCCAGGGTGATGCCAACAGGTTTCCGCGGCCATAGGATTTACCCTCACTGGCCTGTAATTCAGGTTTGTAATCGAAGGTGTCAACATGCGACGGCCCGCCCTGCATGAACATCATGATCACCCGCTTGGCTCGGGCAGGGAAATGAGGCGTTTTGGCCGCAAGCGGTCCCTGGAAAATCTCCTTGCCCCTGGACTCATTGGTCAAACCGGCGAAAGCGAGAAATCCAAATCCAAGGCTGCTCTGCTTGAGCATTTGGCGTCGCGAGCACAATCGTTGGTTCAAGTACCGTTGATGATGGTGCAACATGATTAGCTTCGATTGTATGAGAGGGACAATGTAAGGGTTAAAATCTTCACAACGCGAAATGGATTAGTTTCGGTAACGGAATTCTGCACTCGCGATCAACGCGTGCATAATATCCGACCAGGTATCCAATCGCTCTTTGTCCGATTCCGGTTCTGCACTTTTTAAATACGCAAGGACTCGCTCGGATTGTTCTGGTGTGGCGTTTCGACCGATCGTTGAACGGTATGCCTGTTGGATTCGCTGTTCGTCGCTAAGCTCTTCCTGCAGTAGACGTTTGGCTGCTAATTTCGAATGTTCGACGATGAGTGGATTGTTCATCATGTAAAGTGCCTGAGTGGGAACGGTGGTCACATCTCGTCGACCCTTGACCTCACTCGGCTCCGGAAAATCAAAGTTGATCAAAAACGTCGGTACCTTTGCTCGAATAACCGGGAAATAAATGGTTCGGTGACGGTCCTGCGTCAGTTCGACCTGTGTGTTTTGGCGACGACCCAGCTCAGCCACGGCGAGATCTTGGACCACGGAGCCCGTTGGTGGTTTCAATTCAAGCGATCCGCTGACGAAGAGGACCGAGTCGCGAATCACTTCCGCCTCCAGACGTCTTCGACTCATCCGCCAGAACAATCGGTTATCGGGATCGGACTCGAAATTGGCGTCGTCGTGATGGCTACTCAATTGATAGGTCTGACTAAGCACAATTGAGCGGATCAGTTGTTTCGTCGACCAACCCTCCTGCATGTACTGCCGAGCCAAATAATCCAGCAGTTCCGGATGAGATGGGCGTTCTCCGGTTTGTCCAAAGTTGTCGACCGTTCGCACAAGGCCAGCACCAAATAAATGATGCCAGATGCGGTTGACCATGACGCGAGACGTCAAAGGATGCTCGGGATCGATCAGCCAACTTGCAAGTTCCAGCCGACCGCTTGAGTCGTCGGCAATCTCTGGTGTTTGACTCAACGCTGCCACTTGCAGGAAGCCGCGCGAAACTGGCTCACCGAGACGATTGGCATCACCACGAATGTTGATCCGGCAATCTCGAGGTTGATTCGCGTCGCGTGCGCCCATGGCGACGGGATCCGTCATTGACGGACCGCCCTTAACTTTGTTGTTTTGCGCCTTGTTGTCAGCTTGGGCTTTCGCAATTCGATTCTTCAGATTTCGTACTCGATTCTGAGCTTGCTTTAACTTCGGACGAAGCGAGTCCACCTTCGCTCGCTTTGCTTTGCGACTCAAGCTCTGATCGTCTTGGAGTGCCTTCAGTTCTTTTCGCAATTCCCCGANGACTACACGAGCCTTCTCAAATTGTTTTTTGTCCCTTTCGAGCTGAGCAGCCACATTTCTGCGTCCACCTTTGCCGGCGGATCCGGCTGATATGGATCGCGAATTCTTAACCTTTCCGACGGTCGCCAGCTCATGAAACATTGAGTTATTCTTGTACTCGTTCGCCCGATTTCGATTCGAGTAACCATTCAGCAGCGCCGTGCTACGAAAGATCCCGGCCAGAGCATAATAGTCATCGGTGGGAATCGGATCGAACTTGTGATCGTGACAGCGGGCACACGCAAGTGTGAGTGCCATGATCGACCGGCTCATCGTATCTATCTGCTCGCCCACCACATCCATCGTAAAGGCGGCGCGATTTCGTTGGTTCAGATCGTGCGATCCGAGTGCCAAGAAGCCAGTTGCAACCAACTGTTCGTCCTGTTGTTCGTCCGTTTCTGCTGGCAAGAGATCACCCGCAAGTTGTTCACGNATGAATTGATCGTACGGCTTGTCTTCGTTGAAAGAATCGATGACATAATCGCGATATCGCCAGGCATAGGGGAATGGGAAATTGCGAGTTTTTCCAATCGACTCGGCATAGCGAACGACGTCGAGCCAGTGACGTCCCCAGCGTTCGCCAAAGTGTGGCGAATCGAGCATACGGTCGATGAGTTTCTCGTACGCATCGTCGGATTGATTATTCACGAATTCATCAATCTGCTCGGGGGTTGGAGGCAGGCCCAGCAAATCGAACGACAATCGTCGGATTAAGGTTTCGCGGTTAGCCGCTGCCACCGGCTGCAGGCCCGCTTCTTCGAGTTTCGCCATGACGAAAGCATCAATATCCTGGGACGATCGTCCGCTGGCATCCTGTGGAATGGAGGGCGTCTGCAGAGGTCGAAAAGCCCAGAAATCTTTGCCGGCTTCGATGTTGATATCCCGTTCGCTGGCGATGGCCTTACCATCGCGCGGATCGGGCGCTCCCATCTCGATCCACTTTTCAAAGTCTGCCACAATCGCCTCACTGAGTGGGCCCGACGGCGGCATCTCATAGCTTTCGTATTTCAAGGCTGCAATCAGTAAGCTTTCGTCGATGTCGTTGGGCACAACTGCGTGACCGAAATCCCCTCCCGCACGAATGCCATCGCGCGTGTCCAACAGCAGGCCTCCCTTGAGAGATTTCGAATCGGACGAGTGGCACTGATAACAGTGCTCCACGAGAACCGGTCGTATCCGAGACTCAAAGAATTCCATGCCCGCGGCCTGGTCTTCCGCGAAGGCCTGAAGCCCCGTCGATGCAGATGCGAAAACAATCGCTCCGATTAACCATTGGATTTGTTTGAGCATATTCATGTCTGTTCCTCGACTTCCAGCGAGTCCTCGACTAAATGTCGCTCGGGTAACCCACCAATAATTCGGCAGCTTGTTGCGTTTGTTGAATTTTTTGTCGTAGCTTGCTGGATCGTCGTTGGACTTGATTCAATTCCCTCCGTAGTTTCGCAATTGTTTCGTTTCTTGATAACAGTTCACGTTGTTTTGCCAGGTAGGCCTTGCGCCGTTTCTCGGCTTTGTTGCGGGTTGTCGCGAATTCGGGTTTGGCAAGCAGTTGGGTCACGCGCTTGCGGGCGACTGATAATTGTTTTTGAGCCTCCTTGATCGCCGCATCCTCATTTCGCAATTTGTCACAAAATCGTTGGTATTCTCGTCGAGCCGTATTTCGATTCTTTTGAGATGCACGCAAATCTTTGTGAATGGACTTGCTGATTCTGTTGCCGTTGCGGCGGGCATCCGCAACCTGCTTCTTGATCTGAACCCATGTCGCGTTGGCGTCGTCGAGTTGTTGACGAAGACGTTTTCCTTCACCGTTGTCGGCCGTTCTTTCTGCGAAGAGTCGCTCAAGTCGTGCTTTCGCTTTTTCGCGGTTACTGATCGCCTCGTGAACAATCTGTTTCTGTTGAACCTCCGACCACTTTTGCTTGGCCAGGTTCGCAGCCTTCCTCAGCTTCTGCAGTTCAGGCGACTGCTTTGTCTTTGATTCTGCTTGACCCAATCGTTTCGTCAGATCTTTCTGTTCCTGCTGAACCTTCGCCAGCTGATCGGCCAGATCATCCAGATAGGTTGCCGCACGGCTTTCCAGTGTGAACTGATCCACAAAGGCGTCGAGATCGGCGTCGATGTCACTCTGCAACCCACTGTGTTCCAGGCGGAGTCCCTCTCCTGCCGCCAGGAAGAGTCGCGGCGTATCATCCGTCATCTGTCGCTGCAGAATCTCGACCTCGCCGTCAAACACGTGCACTTCCGCGGCACCGTCAGGATTCACCTCCATGCCAAATTCGGTTCCCAAATCGACCACATGCATGGTTTGAGTATCCATCGTGAAACCGTAGGCTTGAGGAGGCACGTGAGTGCGAACGCGTCCATGATGAAGGAAAGTGCGCTCGGCCGTATTGACTTCAAAATGTGCGGGACCTTCGAGGATGACAGTCGCCCCGTTATCAAATTCAAACTCGACAATGCCGCTTTTCAGCTCATAGGTACCCAGGGTCACATCGCTGCCAAGCGTCGGAGCGCCGCTGACCCATTCCGCGGCAATAATTCGTGAGAAGTGTCCGACCTTTGGAGTCGCTATGTCAAGCTGCGAAGAGGGAGCCATGATTTGTGCCAGATAGAAACCGGCGACCAGAGCTGCCGTACCGATCACAATTCGATGGATCCAAAGCGTTACAGAACGCGTCTCTGGGGGACGTGGTTCCGCGACTGGCGCGGAGGAGTCCGCAGAAACTGTCGCCTCCAATTCGGGGTCGGAGATGAATCCTGCCTGGGCCAACGATACCATCGACCCCTCCAAACGCATGTGCGAATGAAACATTGTCTGTGCATCCAGGTCGTCGCGCAGCAATGTTGCCAATCGACGTTGGTCCGATGCGTTGAGGCCTTCGTCGAAATAAGCCAGTATCAGTTTTTCTAACTCACGTTTGTCGACGTTCATCCGCTCATCTCCACGAGCCGCATTTTGGCTCGTACACATTCGTGAAGTTTCTTTCGCAATCGGGATAAAGACTTTTGGACTGCGGCGTCCGTCCGCCCCAATAGCTTGCCAATCTCTGCAAACGATGCTTGTTGCTCATACCGCAATGACAACATGCGGCGGTTTTCATCCGAAGCTTGTCGAATGCAATGCCGCAATGCGATCGACTCCTGCTTGGCAACCGTTTCGCTCGCAGTGTCCTCCAAAAAGACTCGAGTGATCTGTTCCATCAAGGCGGGCTCAAGAGACTGTGCCCATTCAACTTTCGTCTCCTGCCTGAGATGTCGCAGCGCTTGACGTCGCACAATCTCCTTCGACCAGGCACGAAAGTCGCGAATCGGTTCGTCCGCCTCAGATCGCTCCATCACCACGATCGCTGCATTCTGAAAGATCTCTTCTGCAGCATCAAAGTTGCGCGTTATTGCCATCAGGTACGACATGAAATCTGCCTGATACTGCAAGAACTGTTTGATCAAGGGAGCATCTGACATGAGAAGCCTTTTGCCCGTTAACTGTTTTCACTCACGAGAACGAGTCGCAATCCATGTTCATGGTCAGTCTGGCCATCACTATGTCGTCATTCGGTTGCGACTTCAATTCTCAGTCATGCCAAAACCAATCATGATCGGTCGCTTCCAAACACGAAACGACCGATGCGGTTCCAACGACTAGCTGGCTTCTGCCTGATTCTTGGCCTTCTTTTCAGCATTTGCATTTTTGTCTTTTTGTTTCGGCTTGCGAGCGTTCTTCTTGCCGCTGGCTGGATTCATGAATTCCTTGGCTGACAATTTGCCGTCTTGGTCGGCATCACGTCGCTCGAATTGACGCTTCATGCCCGTCTTGCGCCTCTCGATCTGCTCGGCATCGGTGAGCTTCTTGGGCATGACTAAGAATTCCTTGAACGTCAGGTAGTTATCCTCATTCTTGTCACGATCTTTGAATTGTTGCTTCGCACGAGCGGCTCGCTTTTTCGCCCGTTCGGCGTCGCTCTGCGGATTGGCTTTCTTCTTTTTATTGTCGGCAGCGGCTTTCTTCTTGGCTCGTGCATCCGCTTTTTTCTTGGCATCGGCTCTCTTAATGGCCCGTGCGTCAGCTTTCTTCTTGGCTTTGGCCTTCGCATCCGCCTTCTTCTTGGCGTCGGCTTTGGCTGAGTCGTCAGCCTTCTTTTCGACTTTGGCGGTTTGCGCTTTCGCGGTTTCGTCGTCGGCGGCAACCGTCAAGAATGAGAAAACGACGGTGAAACAGAGCAAGCAACGAAGTGAGGACATGGATGGTCTCCAAATTTTTTGCGGTCAAGGAAAATGGACAGATGAACGACACATCTAAGTACCGTTTTATCCAGAATCAGACATTGAAAATCAGAAAAGGGATGTGGTGCCGCTTTCAGAATCATCTTAAAACATTACAGCTCATAGAGTTAGAGGTTTTTCTGAATTCAGGAGAGGTGCTCTGACCGACTCCCGCCCCAAGGGTTAGCAGGAATCTATTCCCATGAACCATTCCACGCCGGTTCACTACGGCATTATCGGCCTTGGCTTGCTGGGATCTGCGATCGGCAGGCGTCTGCTGGCTGCAGGTCATTCAGTGCTGGGCTTCGACATTGACGAAAACAGTTGCGAAAGATGGGTGGGTTGGAAGGGTCAGCTGGCAGACTCGGCTGAGGACGTTCTGCGCCGCGCTCCGCATACATTGTTGAGCTTGCCGAATTCCGACTGCGTTCGAGCCGTTTTGGACGAATCGCGATCGGCACTCACCGCTGGCCATGACATTTTGGATACCACAACAGGGTCCCCCGAAGAAACGATGCGAATTGCCGAAGAGGTGGGTCGATCGGGAGTTCGTTGGTTGGACACGACTGTGGTGGGTTCGAGTCAGCACATGTTGGACGGGAAAGCCATTCTGCTGGTTGGCGGATCCGAAGCGGCATACCAAGATCACGCGGGCCTGATGAAACAGCTAAGTGAGCGTGCGTTCTACGTGGGTCCTTCGGGTAGTGCAGCTCGCATGAAACTGGTTGTCAATCTGGTGATTGGTCTGAACCGAGCCGTTTTGGCCGAAGGTCTGACTTTTTCGGAAGCGATGGGTTTTGATCCGCAGACGACGTTGGAGATTTTCCAGTCATCACTAGCCCATTCTCGAGTGATGGATACCAAAGGCGAGAAAATGATTCAGAGAGATTTTACACCGCAGGCGCGATTGGCGCAGCACCTCAAGGACGTGGATTTAATCTTGTCCGCATCGGCGTCGAATCAGCTTTCTCTGCCGTTATCTTCGATTCATCGCGACCTGTTGCAGCGCGTCGTTGACCTGGGTGATGGTCAACTTGATAACAGTGCGATTATCAAGGCTTTTCAACAAAAGCCTGCTAAGTGATTCGAGAGTTGGTTGGTTGCTTAGTCCGTGTTTTGGCGGTGCCTTCTCAGGGAATTTGTATCTTTCTGCCGGGTATCTTTTCGACAGGGTCGAATGTTTCTGCGGCGTTGCAATCGCTAGAACCGATCAACTTTTCCTTTTTGCAAATTGCTGCGGTGGATTAACCGATAAGGAACGGGGTAATCCTTGATTTGGATCGAAGTGACGGAGCGCAGAGAAGGGATGCGATGAGCAGGAATCATTCCTCGTATGATTGTGTGATTATTGGCGGTGGCCATAACGGACTGGTGACGGCTGCCTATCTAGCGAAGGCTGGCAAGTCGGTTTGTGTTCTGGAGCGACGGCATGTCCTGGGTGGTTGTGCGGTCACGGAAGAGCTTTGGCCCGGTTTTCGTGTGTCGACGGCGGCCTACGTCATCAGCCTGTTTCTCCCTGAGATCATGCGGGAACTGCGATTGAAGCAGTATGGGTTGCAGATTTTGCCTCGTGACCCATCTTCCTTCACGCCCATGTTGGACGGTCGCTCGTTACTGCTCGGCCCTGATATGGTCGAAAGCCAGCGTGAGATTGCCAAATTCAGCCGCGAAGACGCGGAAAACTATCCGGACTACAACGCGTTTCTTGAACGAGTTGCCAAACAACTCGAGCCCGTGCTGAACAAGGTGGCCCCCGATCCCTTGCCGCTTTCCAACGCATTCCGTCGCATTGGCATATCAAAACGGTTGGCGGATACCGGGAAGCTGCTCGGACTTTACAAGGCCGTGGTTTCTTTGGGTGACGATATTCCCATGGCGATCGAGTTATTAACGGGAGCAGCACGTCCTTTCCTCGAGCAGTGGTTTGAGTCGGAGGTGCTCAAGGCGACGTTGGCGACCGATGGTGTGATTGGTGCGTTTTCATCGATCTCATCGCCCGGAACGGCGTATGTGTTGCTTCATCACGTCATGGGCGAGGCCGGCGGAGCTCGAGGTGTGTGGGGCTACGTTCAAGGTGGTATGGGTGGTCTGGCGGATGCTTTGGAGCGAGCTTGCGATGATTTGCGAGTTGACATTCGACGCGAGTCACCCGTCAGTTCGGTCCTCACAAATCAGGGTCGAACCTATGGAGTTGCGTTGGAGGGTGGCGGAATTATCGAAGCACCCGTCGTTGCCTCGAGCGTCGACGCCCATCTAACCTTTGAATGTTTCTTGCAACCCGATGATCTTCCCGAAACCTTCCGGAAGGCCGTTTCGCGCATCGATTATTCCTCCGCTTCGGCTAAAGTGAACCTGGCGCTGAGTGAGCCTCCTCGCTTCACCTGTGCACCGGGTGAGGGCATTGAGCGGCATCATCGCGGCACCATGCATATTGCTCCCACGTTGGATTTCATTGAACGGGCTTATGACGATGCCAAATATGGAAAGCCCAGTCAGGAGCCCGTGCTAGAAATCACGATGCCCTCCAGTGTCGACTCGACTCTCGCACCGGAAGGACAGCATGTGATGTCGATGTTCGTTCAGTATGCGCCCTATCAATTGGCGGAAGGGAGCTGGGATGACATCAAGGAGTCGTTCGGCGACCGCTGCATCGAACTGCTCGCGCGGTACGCCCCGAACGTCCCCGACGCGATTCTGCACCGGCAGGTGCTCAGCCCGCTTGATTTGGAGAGAACCTTTGGCTTGACGGGCGGGAATATCATGCAGGGCGCCATGAATTTTAACCAGCTTTATTGCTTCCGACCGGTCGCTGGGTGGGCCGATCATCGGACACCCGTACAGGGTCTCTATCTTTGTGGGGCAGCGAGCCATCCTGGTGGTGGTGTTATGGGCGCCTGCGGAAAAAATGCCGCTGAGCAGATTCTTCGGGATCTATAAGTTGGGTCGACGATTCGATTTCAGGCCGCGCATTGATCGGCGTGCACGTCTATAATGCGTTCGTGTACCGGATCCGGGTTTTTGTCTGGACCGCCTGCCAATTATCCCCACCGCATTTGATTACGACCCATGAGACTTGCCCAAATTCTTTCATATATGGCGATGTTTTTGTTGGTTCCGCATGTCCAAGCTGCGGAACGCATCGACTTCAATCGCGACATTCGCCCGCTGTTGTCGGACAACTGCTTTGCGTGTCATGGTCCCGATGCCAATCATCGGGAAGCCGATCTGCGACTCGATCAACGGGACAGCCTGTTGGATGTCGAACGCGCAATTGTGATCTCCGAAAATCCGGACGAGAGCGAACTGCTCGCCCGCATCATCAGTGACGATCCCGACGCCAAGATGCCACCTCCAGGATTAGGTAAGGAGTTGAAGACAGAAGAAATTCAACGCATTCGCGATTGGATCGAACAAGGTGCACAATGGCAGGAGCATTGGGCATTCGCTCCGCCGATGCGATCTCAGTTGCCAGAAGTTGAGGAGACTTCATGGGCTCGCAATGAAATTGATCATTTCATCGGCGCGAGGCTTAAGGAATCGGGCCAAGAACCGTCGGACGAAGCCAACCGACGCACACTCATTCGTCGACTCTATTTCGATCTCACTGGTTTGCCACCGACTGTGGATCAGGTCAATGCATTTTGCGAGGATACACGAAGCGATGCATATGAGGCTCTCGTCGATCAGCTTTTGGATTCACCTCATTTTGGTGAGCGGATGGCGGTGGCGTGGATGGACCAGGCTCGATATGCCGACACCAATGGTTATTCGATTGACGGGGGGCGTCATATGTGGTTGTGGCGCGACTGGGTGATCGATGCTTACAACCAAAACCTGCCCTTTGACCAGTTTGTCATTCAACAACTGGCCGGTGATCTTCTACCTGAAGCGACGATCGATCAACGCGTTGCAACAGGATTCAATCGGAACCATATGATCACCCATGAAGGTGGCACGATTGCCGAGGAAAACATTGTCAATTACGTCGCCGATCGTGTGAAGACGACGTCCGAGGTATTTCTGGGACTCACGATGGCCTGTGCTCAATGTCACGACCACAAGTACGATCCGATCACACAACAAGATTACTACCGATTCTTCGCCTTCTTCAATACGCTGAGTGATCGTGGCCATGATGGCGATGGCGGCCGCAATGCAACGCCTAAACTGCGTGCAAGATCTGTCCTTCGAAAGAATCAGGCTGAGATCCAGGCGATTGAGAGCGAGTTGTCGGAGTTGCGTGCCAGGATGAAAGAGACGTTACCGTCTCAAGTGGAGTGGGAAGAAGAGGCACGTGAACAACTCGCGCAACGCGGACAGAATTTGCAGCTGCATCCGGTCGAGGTGATCAAGGTGACCTCTCCGAATCGAGCAGCTCCCTACGATGTGATGGAAGATGGCACTGTCTTCTTGCCCAGTGCATCGGGACGATCGCCTTCGATTTCCGCGAAAATCGATCAAGACAACATCACTGGCCTGCGATTGGTCTTCGAGCCCCATGAGAGTTTTCCAGAAAAGGGACTTGGACATGGCAGGGGACGAAGTATGAACGGCAGCTTCTTGCTGACCGCCTTCACGGCTTCGGCGACGACGGTTCCCTCAGATCAGGTCGATCTCTACGGACAGCTTAATATCGCCAGGGTGACCGCAAGTTATTCCCATCCCGATTTTCCGCCCGTCGATTGTCTGGATGAACGAGATGCGAACGGTTGGTCACCGCATCCCAAGAACCAGGAACCCCAACACATCACCTTCCAGTTAAACCAACCGCTTCACGCAAGTCAGACTCCCTATGTCACGGCCATGTTGGTATGGGGTGGCGGTCATGGATTGACGGGTGGCAAATATCGTCTTTACGCAATCAGTGGTGAAGATGACGGCAGCGAAATCCCACCGGCGATCCAAGAGCTTTTGGATTTGTCGAGTGATCAGCGGTCACCCGAACAGCAGATTGCCATCCGCGATTATCATAACTCGGCGTGTGAGCCTCTGCGAAATGTAAGGCATCGCATCGGGAATCTTGAGGACCGTTTGCGTCACATGACGGAAGAACACGAAGTCATGGTGATGGACATTGCCAATCAACCTCGTGATACCTTTATGTTGGCACGAGGCCAGTATGATCAGCCAACGACGAAAGTGACACCGGGAACTCCAGCAAGCTTGCCTCCTTTGCCTGCGGATGCACCGATGAACCGTCTCGGTTTGGCTCAGTGGCTTGTGCAAACGGATCATCCGCTTACAGCGAGAGTCGCGGTGAATCGTCTCTGGCAATTATTCTTCGGAGTTGGCCTAGTCGGAACGTCGGCCGACTTCGGTTCGCAAGGTGAGCCACCAAGTCATCCAGAACTCTTGGATTGGCTCTCTGTGGAATTCGTTAAGAACGGGTGGAATACGAAGGCGATGGTCAAACAGATCGTGATGTCGGCGACCTATCGACAGTCGTCTCAGGTGACCCTCGAACAATTGCGGATCGATCCCCAGAATCGAACGCTGTCACGCGGGCCTCGTTTCCGACTCCAAGCTGAATTCGTAAGGGACAATGCGTTGGCGTTAAGCGGTCTGTTGGTAACCCGACTCGGTGGCCCGAGTGTAAAGCCGTATCAGCCCTACGGCTTGTGGAAAGAGATTAGTCACTATGGAAGCACGCCCGCAACGGCGCAGGTGTTCGTGCAGGACCATGGGGATGACCTGTATCGTCGTAGCATGTACACCTTTTGGAAAAGAACGGTGCCGCCACCTTCGATGATGAGTTTTGATGCACCCAATCGCGAAGTGTGTACGGTGGCAAGGTTATCTACCAATACTCCACTCCAAGCGCTTGTATTGTTGAATGACCCGCAGTTTGTCGAAGCCAGTCGAGCCTTTGGTGCGAAGTTGATGGTACGACCCGGTGATCTGGATGAAAAGCTCACCTTTGCTTTTGAGCAGGCGACGGCACGGCCACCGACGTCGGATGAACTGGATATTGTCCGTGGAACCTTCGAACGTGAACTCAAGCGTTATCAGAAAGATCCCAAGCAGGCGGCTCAATACCTTAGAATTGGTGAATCGGACAAGGCGTTTCTCGAAGTTACAGAACATGCAGCGTGGGCCTCAGTGGGCATGTTGCTTTTGAACCTCAGCGAAACGATCACCAAGGGATAAACGCCATGAAAGATGCCAGTTTCGAGCAAAAGCAGCAAACACGTCGAGCCTTTTTGGGTCAACACGCCGGTGGCCTAGGACGCATCGCATTGGGTTCCTTGTTGTTGGGTGGAACCAGTCACGCGGATGAAGGCCGAACGGGACTTGTCTCGCCCCATGATCTTCCACATTTTGCGGCCCGAGCAAAACGCATCATCTATCTATTCCAGTCCGGTGGTCCGTCGCATGTTGATCTATTCGATTACACACCCAAGCTCGCTGAGATGCATGGTAAGGAGCTGCCGCCCAGTGTGAAGGGAACTCAACGTGTCACAGGGATGACCGCGGGACAATCCAGCTATCCCGTTGTGGCACCGATGAGTGGTATGAAGCAATGCGGATCGCATGGTACCTGGATTAGCGATTTACTGCCGTACACGCAGCAGATCGCCGATCAGATGTCGATTGTGAAATCCGTTAATACGGAAGCGATCAATCACGACCCGGCGATCACCTTTATCAATACGGGTTCACAGCAGATTGGGCATGCGAGTCTCGGTTCTTGGTTAAGCTATGGTCTGGGCAATGAAAATGACAACTTACCGGCCTACATGGTGCTGTTGTCTCAGGGCACGGGTAAGAATCCAGGTCAACCGCTCTTCTCTCGGTTGTGGGGAAATGGTTATCTGCCCAGTAGTCATCAGGGCGTTAAATTACGACCGGGCTCCAGTCCCGTTCTTTATCTGGCCAACCCCGATGGGGTGACCGCTACCAGTCGGCGACAGTTGCTTGATGACTTGGGAGCTCTCAATCGGTTTCGCGCCGATGAAACAGGAGATCCCGAGATTCTGGCTCGCATCGATGCCTATGAAATGGCCTTTCGCATGCAAACTTCCGTGCCAGATCTGATGGATTTGAGTGACGAGTCGGAAGCCACGTTTGAAAGATACGGACCGGATTCACGTAAGCCGGGTAGCTTCGCGGCCAACTGTTTGTTGGCACGCCGCATGGCAGAGCGAGGCGTTCGCTTTGTCCAATTGTTTCATCGTGGTTGGGATCAACACGTGTCGCTCCAACGACAACTTCCAAGACAGTGCCAAGATGTGGATCAACCCTCGGCGGCTCTCGTCAACGATCTCAAAGAACGCGGCTTACTTGACGAAACGCTCGTAATCTGGGGCGGAGAGTTTGGACGGACCGTTTATAGCCAGGGAGCGATTGGCAGTCCTGGTGCTGGTCGCGATCATCATGGCCGGTGCTTCTCGATGTGGATTGCCGGCGGAGGAATCAAGGCTGGTTTCGAATATGGGAAGACCGATGATTTTTCGTACAACGTTGTTGAAGATCCGGTCCACATCCGTGATCTCAACGCCACGATCCTTCATTGTTTGGGGATCGATCACCGTCGCTTTACCTTTAAGTTTCGCGGCCTCGATCAACGGCTGACCGGTGTTGAAGAGGCACACGTTGTAAAAGGTCTGTTGAGCTAGGCCGAAACCGCTGATAACGCGGTCAATTGGTCTCGGAAGTGTCGGAGGGTTTGTGGTCGAGTCGTCGCAGCCGAATCTGCTGAGCAGGAGTCGTTGGCTCGTTTTGTTGGCGGCGTTAATGTGGAGTATGAGTGGGTTGTTTGCCAAAGCACCCATCTTTTCCGATTGGTCGATTGAATCCCGCGGTGCGCTGCTCGCTTTCTGGCGTACCCTCTTCGCCGGTCTCTGCCTCGTTCCCTTTATCCGCAAGCCGACCTGGACATGGTGGCTTGTTCCCGCCACGGTCTTGTTTGCGATCATGAGCGTGACCTACATGTATGCCATGACGAAAACGACCGCGGCGAATGCGATCTGGCTGCAACAAACCGCTCCGCTCTGGGTCTTTGTCATCGGCGCGACGGTCTTCTACGAACCGATCCAGCGCTCCGATTGGACGATGCTCATCTCGGTCATCTGTGGTGTGGGCACGATCGTCTTTTTCGAAGTGCGCAATGCGGAGCTCGATCAATCGAGTTTGCAGGGAGTTGTGTTGGGACTGTTGTCAGGCTTCTTCTACGCGAGTGTTGTGCTTTCGGTAAGAGCTCTTCGTCGCCTCGATTCCGCCTGGCTCATATCCTTGAACCATTTGGTAACCGCCGTTCTCCTGTTGCCCTACATCTTGTACCTAGGGATCTGGCCCTCCGGCGGCCAAGTGTCATGGCTCGCGGCTTTCGGCGTTTTCCAGATGGGCATTCCCTATCTCTTGTTCGCCAAAGGGGTCAAGCACATGCCGGGCCATCAGGCCTCCTTTATCGTTTTGCTGGAACCGATCCTGGTGCCTTTTTGGGTTTGGCTCGCCTGGCATCAACATCCAGGGTACCAAACTCCCGCCTGGTGGACCTTCCTGGGTGCCGGCATGATCTTGTTCGGCTTAATCATCCGCTTCGGACTGGATCGCAATCGCTCATGTCAGAAGTGAGAGTTGCCGCTCAAGAATTATCGACCGGCCTGACGGGCCGATCTGTTTCCCATCAGGCGATATTCATCAGGGAATATCAACGCGCGAGATCTTGATGATTCCGTCGTAACCGGCCGAGGCAAACTGTTTGCCGTCGGGTGAAAAGGTGACTGACAGGACGCGGCTCGAATGACCCTGGAGTATCGATTCTTCCTTGGCCGCCTTCAGATCCTGAATAATGACGGAGTTATCGTCGGTGCCAATCGCGACTCGTTGTCGCGCGGGATCGACCGCAATCGATCGCACCGCAGATTCGGTAGGCAGAATCTGTTGAGTCCAGTTTGTCGGGCCACGATTCCAGGTAATCGATGTATTCGCCTGGTGACCGGAAACTATCTGGTCTTCACCCGTGAAGATGACCGTTCGTACGATCCCGTGGGCTGATTCGAGTCGCTCTTGTTCGGTTCCTGTTTTCGTATCCCAGAGAATCAACGACTGGTCGTGACTTGCGGAAACCAAGGTTTCACCGGAAGGCGAAAAAGAAATCGCAGTCACCGGCCCGCGATGTCCCTCCAGGATGTGTCGCTGAGTGCGACTTTCTAGATCCCACAGAATAATGCTGCGGTCATCACCGGCCGATGCCAGCAGCCGTCCATCCGGTGAAAATGCTAAACCACGGATCGCTGAGGTGTGACCGACGAGTGACTCGACAGGCTCAAGAGTCTCCGGATTCCAAAGCCTGACTTCGCGGTCGTAACCGGCACTCGCCAGCAGATCACTTGAAGGTGAATACTCGACGGCTAGAACAATGTCGTTGTGGTCGGGTAACGATTGCTCAACTTCACCCGTGTCGATGTTCCAGACCTTAATGGTGCGATCAACGCTGGCCGATATCAGTTGTTTCCCGTCGCCGCTGAATGTTAAATCCGTGATGGCACCTTCGTGCCCGATAAGGTCGCGATTGAGCGCTTGTTGGCTCCAGTCCTTTGCAATGGCTCGACGGAGTGTTGCCCATACTGGGGATTCCGAGGGGATCTGGTTGAGAGCTTCCAGGGCTTGCGGTAATTGTCGACGCTCCAAATAAACGCGCACTAATAACTCTGTCGCCGGCCCCCCCTTGGCTTCATCAGACCACTTCTCAAGTTTCTCGATGGTTCCTTCATAATCTTCCGCAAACCAGTTGGCATGGGCGGCAGCCAGTTGGAAGCTTGGCCCGTCTTCCTTCGAAGACAATCGTTCTGGGTTATTAAGTCTGGAAAGCAGTTCATCGTAGCGACCGTTCGTCTTCGCAACGGAAGTGATTTGGTTTAGAGCATTGAGCGTTGTAGCGTTAATGGCCGCGGTGGGCGTGGGGTACCAGTTGGCGTTGCCGGCACTGTTGCTGACGGGCGGTGCCGTGGCAAAGAGGAGACCTTCTCTTCGGTATTCTCCCGAATTGTGGGCGGTGAGAATGCGTTGTTGAGCGGCGGCCCATCGGCGTGTCGCATCCGTCACACTACCACCCTGACCAGGACGACGGCGAACCGCCGTGGTTATCTCTTTCGTCAACGACCACAAGATTTTTCCATAGGGATCTTGGCTGAGTTGGCTGACATTCGTTCGATTTGTGATTCGTGAGAGTCGCGATTGGGAGATTAATGTTTCCATCAACTGCAGGCCAACGCTCGCCTGTTCATTATCTTTCCAGTCCGCGATCTGAATGGATAGCATCAGTGCAGACCAAACCCGGTCTGCATCGATCTGCCCGGATTCCGCAATTAATGTTCTATCGATCGCTTGAAGGAATTCAGCAGTGACCTCGGGTTGGGCGAGGATTCGCACCAAGGGGGTGAAGTGGGTGAGTTGATTGAAGGTTTGGCTGTCACGAATCTCGCCGATGACAATCCTGGCCGCATGCTCCTGATTGGAATGCAGACAAAGACGAGTGACATAGAGCAATTGGACATCATCGGCAATGCGAGGTCGTCGGTGACGTAGCCACCGATAGGCCTTTTCGAGCGGATCGATATCAACCTCGCCCTGATCGGCGTACGGAGGATTCAACAAGACAATCAGTTTTGCAATCGTGCTTTCGTCCGATTGATCATCGAGCCATTCCATCGCCTGACGACAATCAGCGGATCGCCCGGTTACCCAGGAGGCGGTGGCGGCAAGTTGCACTTCGACTGGGTTACGTCGGTCTTCGTTCGCTAAATCGGCGATCCACGCCACCTGTTCCTCGGGGTCGTAGGCCAGAACGAGAAGCGATACAGCGGCATACACCTTCGTGTCTTGGAGGCTGGCCGAGCCACCCGCTTTGAGAATCTTGGGGTCGAAAAACTCTTGCAGCGTACGTGAGTTTCTGCGGCCTTGTTGTTCGATACGGCCCGCCAGCGTTCGAAATGCCGTATAGGCTTGAATCGCAGTTTGCACGCGAGGGTATTCCGGTGGCAAACCACTCCCGCGCACCAATTGAGATCCGACGTTCGTTTGGATCACGGCTCGCAATGACTTCCGGCCGGCACTGCGTTGGTCCATCGCCAGGNGAATCAAGCCAGAACGGTATGCCAATTGCCAGCTCTCAGGGAATCGTGCCAAGCCGGCTTCGACAAATCGTTGTGCCTGAAAAACGTCACCTCGNTCTAGCAGTCGNTCTACCGCNTTGANGATCTGATCGTAGGTAGCTGAGTCNCGCAGTAATTCGTCCCAGATTTGGGATGCTGCTTCCAATTGATTGTTTTGGCGATANAGTCTTGCCAGCTTTTCCAGGCCTTGGGCATCTCGTTGTAATCGCGTNAGTTGTTCCTGGTATTTCACNGCAATCGANGGNTGGTTGGTCGTCTCCGCAAGCCGCACCAGGTCATCGAGGATGGTNGTATCGTTTGGAAATTGTCTTTGTAGAGCTGACAATTCNTCNATCGCCTTGTCGGTACGATTCATCCGNTCNAACAGATGGACNAGGGANAGTGTGCCNCTGTAGATGTCGTCTTTTCCGNGCCGGGCTCGATTNACCTGCTCAAGNAACCACTTCCGTTGGTCGAGATCCGAAGTCCAATCGAGAATCCATGACAGGATGGTCCTTTTTTCAACTAAAGATTCCGATAGTTGAAAACAAGAGAAAGCNTCTTCCAANGCTCTTTGGTTTTGTCGGCTNTCTCGNAGCGCTGTCGCATATTGCCGTCGCATTTGCAGATCGTTGGGAGCGACTTGTACGGCNCGTTCAATCGATTCAAGTCGCTGATCGAAGTCGCCACCGCGCATNGANACCGTGGCACGTAGCAAATGGGATTCGGGATTGTTGGGTGCCGCGCGAATCAANGCATTNGCAGCCTNCATCGCGGCCTGCAGATTGTTNTGCCGAAGCTCCAAATCAATGATTCTTTGATAATCGTCTTGNTGACGTGCTCGATCCAATTGGATNAGTCGNTGGTATTGCTCAACCGCTNAGGNNGGCTGGTTGGCACTTTCCAGCATCTTGGCGAGTTGTCGCACCAGCACAGGGCTNTCTGGCGATCGCTCNACNGCNAGTGACATTTTNCGAGCNGCCTCNACCGGTTGTCCGCTGGCGGCCAAGAGACTGGCTTGAGTCCATACGGCTGCCACGTNGNTTGGATTGTCNTGNGCTGNCTCGTCAAGTTCCNCCGTCGTNTCGCGAANGGTGTCNGAGCGAGTCGCAATCATNACCCGGAATCGGACCGCNGCTTCCGTCCAGGCAATCGATGATGTCGGCCAGATTTTCAATTGTTCCAACGCTTCTTCATAGCGACCNACCGTTACCAGGAGATTGACCCATCGNTCCTGATACGNCAGATCGCTGGTCGTTTGTTTNGCNGCGCTGAGCAGCNGCGGATACCGCTTCGTNCAGATAANCGAGTCGNTCAAGCGTGCGCGAAACCTCATCCCAGGNCGNGGNAGATTTGTCNGCTGCCATGGCAAGACAGGTCTNNATCGCNTCGTCGCGACGATTAAGTTGGTGNAGAAGCTGCGCCAGATACTCTTGGTATTGGGGCGANGTNGGATCTCGCTGTATCGCCTCCCGNAGNAATNGTTCGGCGGTGGTCAGCAACACCGCCTCTTGATCGAGCAAGACGGCTGGCAATACTTTCACCTTCGATCCACCNACCAGATCGGTGGGNATNGCTGCCTCTAANCAGGCGTTGGCTACCTGCATCGCCAGNGCGGCATCAGACGAGTCGATCGCNGCGATGGGNTCCCACGCCTTCACTGCCAATTGACGAGCGCGTGCAGGGTCTCGNCTGGANCCTTGCAGATGCAATCGTCCTAATTCAAGTTTCGTTTCTGCATCCGTGGGATTCAGNTTNGTCAGCTCGGTCTGTTGACGAATNGCNGCATCAAAGTTGCCNTCNCGGATGTACATGGAAATCAAACCCTGATGAANGGCTTGATTCTGAGGNGATCTTTGCAACGCCTGCTGGTAAATCGTTTCTGCNTGATNGATTTGGTCNGCACTCGANAANGCNGCGGCNAGTCGTGTCATCGANGTGAGATCGTTCGGTTGCCGTTCNAGCCGCGCCGTCCAAAAATCAATCAGTTGTTGAGTNCCACCTTGGTTTTGNAACGCGCTTTCGAGTAAGGCAATAACGTTNTCGGCTTGCCAGCTNTCAGGACGCACTTGATCCAAAAGTGGTTCCANTTGTTNCACCGCCAAAGCTTGCTNGCTGGCCTGCAAATANAGCCGAGCAATTTCCATCCCCGCGGTGAANCGTTGGAAAGGATCATNTTGAGACTGGGATTCGATCGATTTCCAGATCTGCAANGCGCTTTCGCGATTTCCCTGTCGTTGTAAATCGCCTGCCAGCTCNGTCAAAACTCGTGTGTCATTCGCAAATNGNTTGGCGAGCTGCTCCGCAATTGCCTNNGACTTATCAAACTCACCCAGCTGTCGATANGCACTNGCNAGCTGTTTGGACATCGCNAAATAGTCGAGACGNGGTACCCTCATTTCCAGNGCAGTCTCTANGGCCTTCNTCGCNTCAACTGTTTTTCGCTGTCGCATGAGTTCGTCACCCAACAGCAAATGAACATAATAGTCGCCCGGAATTAAGGTNCTCGCCTGTTNAAATGCGGCGAGNGCCGTTTCGCNGTTACNAAGCTCTTGGCAAANAAGNCCCCACGCCAGCCAGAGTGATGCGTCGTCTTGTTCNNTNTCGAGTCGGGAAGTGAGTCGTTGCTTGAGTTCATCGAGACGGTTGGCGTCGCGATAGTGTCGCACCCACAATTCCANCGCTGTCCCGCGACGAGGCCGCCGCAACACGACCNNTTCNAAGCGATCGGCTTTTNTTTGAAACGCCGCGTCCTCATCCGTTTCCTGGCCGAGGCTAGGCAGCGCATGAAAACTGTCGAACCAGAGGATGCTGGCAAGCAAGCAAANNNGAAAAATGACAAAAGAAAATCTTGACGNGTNCATNCATGCCTCGGGGGACCAGCAAGTACTTCCATGAGCGTCTGGTNANAGGACGGATGACCTTATTATTTCACTTGGCTTTTCGCCTGACGACTACCNACAAAGAACGCTTTCTCGNTAAATTTACCGATTAAACAGNCGTTTGGCAGAAAATGNTAGCTTCGGTGGAGTTTTCGGCTTGGGGNCTNCGAGNCTGTCNTCTTGGTATGGCCNGCGAAATGANNGAATTNTCGGCGNTTGGGCNCGCGAGCAGNCGACGANGNTNACCCTCCGTCCGATACGGNTTCCACTTTTTTNAGATTTTTTTGGCGGAAGCCAGNCCTNGAATTGACTCTTGGTTTCGAACGGGCTNCTAGTCGAGGGCAAATCATNGCAGAAAAAGGTGCAACCCATGAAACACCGNAAGCATANCCGGCGCAAATCCCTACGTTCTCTCCAACCAAAACTTGAACAGCTTGAATGTAAACGGCTCTTAGCCGGTGATGTTNTCGGTCCGATNGATGAACCCGTNTCNGTNATGGGTTCNATCTCAGGNACNAAGTGGGAAGACGTNAATCGGAATGCTGAACGTGACGCCAATGAGTCAGGATTGGCGGGGGTCACCATNTATNTCGATGCCAATAACAATGGCGAATTCGATCGGGGAGAGCGTTCCACCGTGACGCGCCGCGACAATCCGGCTACGGATTTCGATGAAGGCGGAATGTATGCTTTTCGCGGTTTAGAGGAGGGGCGCTACTGGGTACGTGAAGTGGTACCGAACGGATTTGTTCCCACCTATCCAAACGGTTTGGCGCCCGATGACGATCCAAACCGCAGGGGACATCTCGTTTCGGTTGAACAAGGTGAGCATGTTCGAGGTATTGATTTTGGTAATCATCGTCTGCTTGTCGAGCCAGGTGGAGTGCGAGGAACAAAATGGGAGGATCTCGATGGTGACGGAGAACGAGATCCAGACGAACCGGGTTTACCAGGCGTTGTGATCTATTCGGATTTGAATCGCAATCGTCGTCTTGATCGAAACGAACCATTTACACGCACATCACGAGATATTCCGGAAACGGATTTTGATGAAGGCGGCATGTATGAGATCAACGGACTGCGGCCAGGTGATCACGTGATCCGCGAAATCGTACCGGAGGGATACCGTCAGACCTTTCCCTCGACCGGTCCTGTCATCGTGGATGTCGCTGGCGATAGCGATGGCGACAGCGATGAGTACGCTTCCGTCCGACCCAATCGCCTTGATTTGAACATTGCGGCGGACGACTACGAGACGGTTGAGGTAGCCGTCGCCATTCATCCGCTCTGCTTCGCTCCAGTCGAAGTCGATGTGGTGGCGAGCAACCCAGACGTCAGAATGCGAAATCTATCCGGCGTTCAGTTAAACGGATGTGGCGGAGACGTATCCAGATTTGAAGTTGCGATCGCTTCCGACGGGACCGCTCAAAGGTTTTCGCTCGTCTTCGTCAATCGAACGTCCGGCGAAAGATTTGCTTCTATTCCTGTCACTCTCAACGCCATGCATCCCCGCGGAGCTCATCATGTGACCGTTCCATCGGGTGAGACGGTGGAGGGACTCGATTTTGGTAATCGACCGATTGCGACGAGTGCGATTGAGGGCAGTAAGTGGCTTGATATCAATGGCGACGGGCTTCGCGATGTTGAAGAATCGGGCATTGCGGGCGTCGCGATTTATTTGGATCTCAACGGAAATCGTCGTCGGGACCGAAACGAACCGGCAACGGTAACTTCCCGTGACAATCCGAGCACGCCGGAGGATGAGACGGGTCGGTATCGTTTGGGAGGCTTGCGGGCTGGCGAATATGTCGTTCGTGAAGTGATTCCAGAGGGATACGAGCAGACGTTCCCCGGAATTGACGCGGAAGTCTTGAATTCACGGACGGGCAGTTTCAATCCGGGAATTGCGTTGGATCTTGATATTACGGATGCCGAGGCACTCAAAAATGCCGATCGGTCACTTGATGCAACGATCGATGTAACGGTGGTATGGCCGAACACTTGTGGAACGATCAAGGCCGATGAAACGGAACACGCGGTGATCGGCAACCATGTGTTGATCGAACTGAGTGGTCATCAGGTCGGCGATCTTTGTGCGGAGGTCATTACTCCGGAAGTGGTTGAAGTCGACATACCTGAGATCAGATCAGGTCGTTACGACGTCATCGTTACCTTACAAGAAGATCTTTCTCGCGAAGCCGATGTTCCGACGCTGTACGCCGTGGGACGTGTCGCACTTGGTGGGAATGGTCAACACGTTGTAACGCTCGGCGTCAATGAAACGGTTGAAGGCGTGGATTTTGGTAATCGCGATGAGCGATACCATGCCGTGGTCCAGGGTACGAAGTGGCTCGATCGAAATGGCGATGGTGTGCGACAACGGCATGAGCCTGGTATTGCTGGGGTTACTGTTTATTCAGATAGGAACTTCAACGGTGAGCTTGACAGAGGCGAACCGCACGCCGTCACGATGGCTGACGATCCGACAACTCGCATCAATGAAGCCGGCCACTATTGGTTGGAGAACCTATGGCCTGGAGAGCATTTGATCACCGAGGTCTTGCCCGCTGGATTCGAGCGGACCTTCCCTTTGCCGACTGGCGAGGGCGGTACCTGGCCTGAAAATGATCCCTACTTTTTCGATCTGAAGCCGGGTGAGGTTCTGACGAGTATTGATTTTGGAAATCACCCAATGAATCAGGAATTGGGCGTCGTCAGCGGTTTCAAATGGTCGGATCTGGACAACAATGGCCACCGTGAGTCCGATGAACCCGGACTTGCCGGTGTCACCATCTACTTGGATGCCAATTTGAACAATCAGTTCGATTTGGGTGAACTGGCCACTCGCACAATGCGAGATAACCCGCTGACTCCAATTAATGAAACCGGAATGTACTTGATTGAAGGTGTGCGAGCCGGCTTCTACATTGTTCGGGAGATCATTCCTCCAGGATTCATTCAAACATTCCCTGAGGAGATGACCTGTTTGGCAGTCTTCTGTTCTGGTCGTGGTCATGCCATCAACGTTGATCCTGGGCAGAGCGTGGAAGGCCTTGATTTCGGCAATCATCTTGTACGAGAGCCGGCATCGATTCATGGTCTGAAATGGCTCGACCGTAACGGTAATGGTGAGCGTGAGCGTAATGAGCCTGGTCTAGCCGGCGTTACGATCTTCGCAGATATCAACCTGAACGGAGAACTTGATCGTGGTGAGCCTCACGCCCAAACTCGACGTGACGATCCTGATACAAGGATCAACGAAACGGGGATGTACCAGCTGAACGTCAGGCCTGGAGAGCATCTGATCTTGGAAGTTGTTCCGGATGGCTACCGACAAACCTATCCCAACCCCCAGCGTCGCATCGCGTTCCCCTTTAACCTGGGTCATCGCGTCGACGTTTCGGCAGGCGATATCGTGCGAGGCATTGACTTTGGTAATCAGCCCAGGCTACCCCTGACCGGTGCTGTTGAAGGCATGAAGTGGTTGGATCGGAACGGTAACGGGGAGCGTGAGCGTAATGAACCGGGCTTGTCGGGTGTCGTTATTTATTCCGACATCAACAACAATGGTCGACACGATGCTGACGAACCGACAACACGCACACAACGTGATAATCCGCGGACGGATGTGGACGAGCGAGGCTTGTATCGCCTCGACGGCTTGGCTCCGGGACGACATGTCATTCGAGAAGTCATCCCGAGAGGATTTGTGCAGACAGCGCCTCATGGAAGTGCGAAAGTTGGCAATCAAGTTAGCGAAGATTTGCCTCCAGGACGGGCATTGTCCTTTGAGCTGATCGATGCAGGACTTGATCAAAATGCAACCGGTGGTATGGGACTAGGCCTCACTTTCAAAGTTGTCTGGCCGAATGGCTGCGGTACGCTCATCCCGAGCATGGCTGAAGCCAAGATTGAAGGCGATCAAATCCGCGTCGAATTGTTCGGGACTCAGGAAGGCGTGATATGCACTCAGGCCCTTGAGGCTGAGCGTCAGCGAGTCTTCTTGCCGCCACCCCCGAATGGTGAATATCGGGTTGAAGCGGTATTGAACGAAAGCAGAACCTCCGACGGTCCTTTCCTCGACGCATTTAAATTGAAGGGCGAAGTTGTCGTGCGTCACGATGGTCACCATCGGGTTTCTGTCCAGCCAGGTAAAACGGCCGGTCGATACAACTTCGGAAATCGACCCATTCGCCGGTTTGAAACTGGTGACTTTGATATGAATGGAAACGTCGCTGATTCCGATATCGATTTGCTCGCGATTGCGATTCGAGCGAAACACAGTGAAGCCGAGTATGACCTGACCGGCGACGGTGAACTGGATGATCGGGACTATGACCATATGGTCAAACAGATTGCCAAGGCTGAGTACGGTGATGCGAATTTGGATGGAGTCTTTGACTCCACCGATCTCGTGCAAGTCTTTAAGATTGGCAAGTACGAGGATGATGCCGAAGACAATGCCGGTTGGGCGGATGGCGACTGGAATGGAGATGGAGACTTCGATAGCACGGATCTAGTTCACGTCTTCCAGCACGGGAACTACGAAGCAGTGGATGCGTTATTCGGTAGCTAGATCGTCGTCAATCTCTCAGATAAGTGAAACGAATCTCCCTCTCAGGACGCGACTGAGAGGGGAACACTGAGAGGGAAATGTAGAACAGACCGACCGGGTCATTGCCGGTCGGTCTGTTTGTTTTTTATCTTTACCCGATGCAGCCTAACGGGACTTGGTGGTGTAGTCTGCATGAACCGCAACGCGGATCGTTCCCTCACTGGCAACTTCGAATTGACCTGCCGCTGGGCCGTGAGTTTCCGAAGCACCAACCGGTCCGTTAAGTATTACGGCCACGGTGCGACATGTCCCAACTTCAAGAATCAAGGATCCGGCCAGATCCATTTTGAGTGAGTTTTCTTCTGCGTTGTTGGCGATCAGGCGAATGTCGAAGATTGCACATTGGCGATCTTCGATCTTCTTGACTTCACTCAAACGAAGCTGGAATTGCGTGATGTTCTTTACGGTGTCAGGAAACCCAAGCAGCTCGCGAGCAACTTGGGTTGGGAGCCGGACGGTCTCTCCCACGCGAATTTGTCGTTGATCGAAAAAGTTCGCGATCGGATTTGGCAAGCCAAAGCTCTCCATGTTCTGACGGACAATTTCTTTCTCCAAAGCCGGTGGCTCGGTCCCGTTCGGATAAGTGATCGTCAATGCGTTGCCTTCGCGAACTACCAAATAAGACTTTCCGGTTACCGGTTGAGGCGTGGGTGGTTGTGCCGTTGCGTCCTGCGAACTCTCCGCTGTTTTCAATGCGACACTCGACTCGTCATATTGAACTTGAGCTTGGATGGGTGCGTTTGGACCGACGTTAAGGATGGTCAATTCCCGCAATTGTTTGCGGCCAATCGACTGGTTTTGAGCTTGGACCACCTGGCCGGATTGTCGGATCAACAGCCTCATATCCAAGTCGCATTCGATCGTTTGGATGGATATATCGCCGGGTTGAGCCGGTCGCTTTGAAAATACAATGGTTTCAATGGCGTTTGCTGAATTCATCAGGAAAACTGTCGTTATTAAGAGCGTCAGCGTCTTTCGATGAAGGCACATCCGTTTGCCTTTCTGCCGGTCTGGCGGTGCCGATCGGCGAGGGAGGATCCCAACCAGAGATCCAGAGATGAGGATTTCCGAGACTCAAAATAGGGGCGGATTCTTCGAGAATATGACTTGGTCGTCAAGGTTAATTTCTGTTGACAATCGACCGAAACGGACCCGGCAGAAGATACGTAAAACCCTCAAATCTCCCACTGATTGCGCATTTTCATCGCTTATCTGGCAAACTATAATGACAGCTGTGAAATTCCACTCAATTTTGACTACACTGGATCGAGTTGAGTGCCCCACAAAGGAACACTGGAAGGTCAACGGAACTGTGGCAGGAAAAGGTCTCCAAGCCAGTCGGTTTGAGTACAAGTACTACGTCGACGAAGGTCGCGCTAGGGCTATTCGTGACTTCGTGAAGAGTTACTTGGAACCTGACGAATTCCTTGTGAAGTTTGGCGGCATTGGATATCCGGTTTGCAGTTTGTATCTCGATAGCTCGGGACTACTGCTTTACGACCAAACGATGCAGGGTCAAAAGAATCGATTCAAACTCCGAATCAGATTCTACGACGACAATCCAGAGAACCCCGCGTTCCTCGAGATTAAGCGTCGTGACTCGGACGTGATTAAAAAGAAGAGAGCAGCAATTACAAGAGAAGGGGCCAAGTTAGTTCTCGCCGGAGAAACACCTTCGGTTGATTGTCTCTATGGCTCGAAGCGAACGATGCGGGCAGTCGATGCCCTCGATGAGTTTTGTTATTTGCGCGACCGGATTTCAGCTTACGGTTGCAATTATGTTTATTACCATCGCGAGGCATACGTTTCGCCAGATAGCAATCAGATTAGGGTGACATTTGATCGCCAGTTGGAGGGGGGAGTGTACGTCCCCGGCACGGATTTAGCCATCCCACGAGACAGCGCGCGGCCAAAAATGGAAGGCGTCGTGCTGGAACTGAAGTTTACGGATCGGTTCCCAACCTGGATGGGGAATTTGGCTAAGGATTTTAACTTGCAACGCACGTCCGTACCTAAGTACGTGTTGTGTGTTGATGTTCTGAAGGACAAACGCGTTCTGAAGAGCCCCGGGCATTCAATTCCGACGACATGAACAACTGGTTCGAATTACTCTTCTATAGCGACTACGATTCCATCGGTGGTCCTCAGCAAGCTTTGTTCTTGCTGTTGCTAGCGTTTGTCATTGGACAAATGATCGGCTGGACTTACATGTGGACCCACCGTGTCTTGTCGTATTCCCAGACATTTACGTCGTCGTTGGTGATTTTACCTGTCCTCGTATCGCTCATGATGATGCTCATGGCCGGTAGTGTATTTATTGCCTTCGGTCTATTAGCCGTCTTTGCCGTGGTTCGTTTCCGAAACGTTCTTAAAGATACGCGGGATACCAGCTACGTTTTGTGGGCGATCGTCGAGGGAATGGCGGTCGGAACTCGACAAGAATCGACGGCGGTGATCGGTGCTTTAGTCGTGATTGGTATTTCGGTTTATATGCGAGTCACCCAATTTGGTAGCCGTCAACGCTATGACGTCGTACTCAATTTGCTCTGTGCCGCAGACGCGAACCTCACCACTGTGCTGAAACGGCACAGTCGCAAGATGCAGCTTGCCGCGTCCCGAAAGGTCGGTGATGGCATCGATATGTCGTACCGTTTGCAGCTTCGCGATCCAACGCGAAGTCATGATTTGCAAACGGAATTGGAAAGTACTGAGGGAGTTCAACGAGTCTCCCTCTTCATGCGAGAAGACGAGTCGGAGGTTTAAGCGTGCCGCAATCTTCTCGAATACCGACGCCAATGATCCAGCATTGGCACCGCTTCCGTCTCGGGGCGTTGCCAATCATCAGCTTTGTGCTGATGGTCTTGCTCACCTTGGCGTTGTGGGAGAAGCAAGCTTACAACGGATCCGTGATCGGTGAGATCCAGGGTCAGCGGCTTGATGTTGTCGCCGATATGAGCGGCGAAATCATGACGGGTAGTGCAAGCTGGCAGCTGTTTCAGCCAGTTCAAAAGGGCGATGTAATCGCTCAGCTCGATAATCAACAGACGCTTGCCCGATATGAAGCGGCTCAGGCGGAACTCGTTAAACTCGGGAAAGACCTCGAAGCCGTACGCAGTAATCACGAGATTGAGGCGATCAACGCTCGCCAACAGCAATATCAAGAGTGGCTGCGTCTGAAAATAGATTACGAGGATAAGCAGGTTGAGTTTTTGCAACTGACCACCCAGGTCAGAATCGACAAGGCTAGTCTACAAGAGGTTAAGAATAGTATTGAACAGTTGAGTGGACTGCTGACTGGCCCCGGTGGGCTCGCTCAGTTGGAACGTGAAGCGAGCGACCTACAGACCAGAATCGCCGAAAGCGAACCGCTCATTCGACTCACGCAACAACAGCGTAATCAAGCCAAGGAATTGCTCGACGCCTACTCATCCACCATTGAGTTGCCTGAGGTTGACACGCTACTTGCCCCTATCCGTGCCGGAATCTCTGTTCAAGAAGCTGTGATTGAAGAGCTGAATGCCGAACTTGCAAGCCTGCAGATTACCGCTCCTATCGGCGGCGTGATTGCAGCCATCCACCGGCGACCGGGTCAGCGCGTTGTCGCAGGTGATCCGATTGTGACGATCGCTAGCAAGGAAATGACCTATGTGTTGAGCTACGTTCGGGAGACCAACCCAACGCCGCTGCGTCCAGGCATGGGTGTCGTGCTTCGCTTAAGAAAGCCCGGAGCAACTCATCAGGATTTCCGGACTCAGGTTGAAGAGGTTGGACCTCATGTGGAGCCGGTTCCGCCCCATCAACTGAACGACCAATCCTTGGCCGAATGGGCGACTCCGATCAAGATTCGTATCCCCGATTCGCTCCGGCAACAGGGTGTGCGACCCGGTGATCTCTTAAACGTGATTCTTCACGATTCGCAGACTGCGCAAGCACAGTGAACTCTCTCGATACGCCTTGTCGACCGCTTTTCTCCTGCCTGTCGATTACTCCTCGCGGACGGCATTGGTACGCATAGCTCTACCCCCATGCGCGTCCTGGTATTCAGCTCTTGCTTCTCCGTGATGTGATTCCGTGAGTTGGTGAGGCTTTTTCACGTATTGGCCTTGACGCTGTCGTGCAATCTCCGTACTTTTCGCCCGTCAATACATCCATAAAACAGATTCCTTACGGGATAAATCGATGACCAACACCAACTCGAATTCCTCCATGAGCAAGAGCCAGCCTTTGCCATCCGTGCCCTTTTTGGACATTGGACGGGAGAATGCCCCGTTGAATGCCGAGATTCAAGAAGCGATTGCTAATGTTTGTAAGGCGGGATACTTTGTTATGGGCCCAGAGTGTCACAAGTTAGAAGAGTCTATCGCGGAGATCTGCGGTGTTTCTAACGGTATCGGCTGTGCTTCGGGAAGTGACGCACTGTTGCTATCGTTGATAGCATTAGACGTCAAACCAGGCGACGAGGTGATTGTTCCTAGCTTCACCTTCTTTGCCACCGCAAGCGCCGTTTGGCGACTCGGTGCCAAACCGGTTTTTGTGGACATTGATCCCGTCACCTACAACTTGGATCCCGCCAAGTTCGAAGCGGCTATCACGCCTGCTACCAAGGGTGTTATCCCCGTCCATTTGTTTGGCCAATCCGCCGACATGAAAGCGATTGGTGAGATCGCGAAAGCGAATCATCTGTTTGTTATTGAGGATGCAGCTCAAGCGGTTGGTGCCACTTGCAATGGGCAGCCGGTAGGAAGTCTTGGCGATGTTGGTTGTATTAGTTTTTATCCGACCAAGAATCTTGGAGGCTTCGGCGATGGCGGCATGTTGGTAACCTCCAACGACGAATTAGCCGAACGTCTTCGATTGCTCCGTGCACACGGCATGAAGCCTCGCTACTACCATAAAGAGGTGGGCGCTAACAGTCGACTTGATTCGATCCAGGCCGCTGTCTTGAACGTCAAACTGCCACGCCTCGAAGACTGGACCGTCTCACGCCGCCGTAACGCCGGTAGTTATGACGAAATGTTCCGTGCTCAACAATTGAATCGGTATTTGACGCTGCCGGTCACGCAGAGTGGTATGCGGCATGTGTGGAATCAATACACGATTCGAGTTTTGAATGGTTTACGAGATGGGTTACGAGCACATCTTCAGGAGTCCGGTGTTGGAACCGAAATCTATTATCCGGTTCCGCTCCACCAGCAGCAATGTTTTCAAGCTTTAGGTTATTCGGCGGGGAGTCTTCCCGAGACCGAGTTAGCAGCAAGCGAAGTTTTGAGTTTGCCGGTATTCCCGGAACTCAAAATTGAGGAGATGCAGACCGTCGTCCATCATATTGCTCGCTTTTACCAGAGCCGCATCCCCAGTGTTACGACTCAGGTGACCCCCGGCGTCATGACCAACGCCTAGCTCACGATCTTCAAGCCGTTCTTCGGCTGTCACGGGATTGAGGTCGCCATTTTGCTGGCTCTTGTGCCTTTTTGCGGCACAAGGGCCCAACGGCCATTCTGAAATAATTTCCCGTTCGTAGATCTGGATCGTGCGATCGTCACAACGCGTACAACACCCTTACGTGGTGAATCGCGTGCGATGTACGCGGCGCGAAACTCTTTCACGTAATCCGGTCGTACTGACGATGAATGACTTTGTTCGTTAGGGAATGTGCGCAAGCGATTCATTTCCTGGCCACGTAGGAGTGGCATGGTCTGCACGGAGGATTGATAAGATGAGCCCCGCTGTTGTCGGTTGGACGAAGTGTTGAAATCTATAAGTAATCATTTGCGACTTGTTGTCGACGATAATCGATCGGCAGATCTTGAAACACGATTTGATCTGCCGGGCTTGAACACCTTTTTGAAGGCGTTTGAGGAACTCACCAGTTGGACTCTGCAGTGCCAAGTCAGTGAACCCGTTCGTGCGGACAGAGCCTTAGGCCGCATGACGATGTCGGTTGATGGTGAGCTTGAGTATCTATGTCTTAATCCGCTTGCGGCCGATGCCAAGCAGGGAATGGAAACCCCGCTGGTCACTCGCCAGTTCGGTCAAGGGTTATCCCGGATCCTTACTGAACTGCAGTCGACGCGACGTGCCCTTTGGCAGCGTGAAGCCGAACTGGCGACCGCCATTCCGGTCGTCTCGGATCAGGAAGATGCATCCCAATTGGCATCCCGGATCCAATCCGTGTTACGAGGGACGGTTGAATGTCTCGATGGTAGCGCAGCGGCGTTGTATCTGTTGGACGATGCAACCTCGAAACTCAAGTTGCGATCTCATTGGGGCCTGCCACACCTGCGATTTGTAGAACCGGCTCGTCCGCTCCGAGGCGCGATGGCCGATCTGGAAGCATTGACGGGCAAGGCGGTTGTGCTGGAGGATACTCGTGAATTTCCCCACTGGAATGTGCCGGAAGAGTATCTTTCCGCGATTTGCGTTCCCGTGACCGGACCCAATGCGATCCTCGGTACATTGTGGTTCTTCTGCGAACGCGTTCGGGATTTCTCATCGCAAGACACTCAGTTGGTCGAAATGTCCGCGGGTCGGTTGGCGACGGAATTGGAGCGGCGAGTGTTATTGAATGCCGTCGACGACAACCAGTCACTCCAAGATCAGCAAGAAGCAATCCAGCAGTGGGTCCAGGATCGGGCTCGGATTGTACCCCCGATGCTCGATGGATGGAGTGTCTCTCAGGCTCAACTTGGTCCCGCGGATTCAGCCGGTTTTCACCACTGGCGACTGCTCGACCAGGATCACCTGATGGTTGCTCTCTCCGGTATGGGAGGCGCAGGACCGCAAGGAGTTCTGACCTCCGCACTGATCCGCGGCGCATTGCAATCGCAGATTCAGTTCACAGAAGAGGTTGTGGAAGTCCTGCAAAACCTAAATCAGGTGACTTGGGCGAGTTCCCCGAGTCCCGCACCATGCTCGATGATATTGGCCCGCATTGATACTGAGGATGGTTGGGTCGAATCGGCCAGTGCTGGGACGATGGACGCCTACATCCTGCGACCCCACGGTTGGGAGCCGATTGTGCGGGATGAATTGCCGCTCGGAATCGAACCTGAAGCCGGCTATCTCAAGCAACGACATCAGATTGCTCGTGGTGACATTCTCGTGCTTATGAATGATCGTAAACTTGAGCCGATGGACGATGGATTGGATACGACGCAGATTGCTGAAATACTCCTCAGACATAGCCATCTGACGACGCAGGAGATCGCTCAGCTTGCGGTTCAATTGATTCAGGAGCAGGTTGGGGACGAACAGGCTCGCTCCGTTGTGGTCGTTAAACGGGATGATCCATAACCGTCGGATTTACCTGGGTTGCCTGGTCGTTCCCGGCCTGGGTTGACCACCTGAGGAATCCCTATAGACTTATGCTTTCCGACGGCAGTCTTCGGCTGCCCCATTAACGCGCGAGTGGCGGAACTGGCAGACGCGTATGGTTGAGGGCCATATGCCCGCAAGGGCGTGGAGGTTCGAGTCCTCTCTCGCGCACTAGAACGGACAAGGGTTAGTTCCCTTGTCCGTTTTTTTGTGGGGTAGCGGGTTGCCAGCCGCATGACGAAGCTCAAACCTGGCAAAGAACTTGGGGGTCGTTGATCTACACGTAAACACGTCGATTGTAGATATACCACTCGATCAACAGCACGATGAGAGCTGCTACGAGCAACCATTTCCAGGCTTCCCGACGGGTCGTTTCCCAGCTTTGTGCCGGGGGAACCATTTCGGAACCCGTGTTCAACTCATTCCGCGGAAGAATATCGCTCTCGATGGTGTCGAACAGGTTCACGCTAAAGCGTTGGTTGCTCGCCTCTGCGTCTCCCTCGGTCACTTCGTAGATGCCGAGTTCATCGGTGTTGCCATAGATGAACGTATTCTGTCCACTCCGTTGGATGGTCGTGTTTCGCTGGTCCGGTGCAAGAACATTGATCTCCTTGACGGGAAGATTCGTTCGTAGTGTGACCGGGGTCCCCGGCTTCTCACTGACCAGAGATTCTTCCTGCTCGGCATCGCCTAGATAGGTCAGTACGTTTCCGATAAAGATTGGAAAGCTTGTGCGAATTGGCCAGTCGGTATTGGCATAGGATTCGCCCGCCTCGTTAGTTCCTACGATTTCAAAACTCTGGACAAGATCTTCAAAGCCTTCCCGCGGGGCAATCGCCATCAGAACACCGAGGTGTGAGTCGATGAGCATGGAACCACCGGCGGGAATGGTGAGTGGCGTCCCTTCGACGATGTACTTCACATTCCCCAGTTCGACAAATCTCATGAGTGGATGAGATTGATCTACATCGATGATTTGCGGAAGATCCGACGGCTCTTCCGCCGACCAGCGACTGTCGGGCGGCAACGAACCGATGAAATACGTGTTGGACTGAGGCATTTCCTGGGGGCTGCACTGATCGTAGATGATCAGGTCATAGGAACCACTTTCTGCCTTCTTCTTATACTCATCGCGATCGAGTTCATCACTGGATAACATTTCGACGACAGCCAGTTGCTGGGCGAACCGAGTCTGGAGCACCGTCTCCAGGGCATCATTGCGAGGTGATATGACAAGGACTCTTGCTCGACGATTTGGATTGATCGCGGTATATGCGATGTTGTCGATTTTTAGATCATCCTGTTCTTCGATTGACAGTTTCAAGGCACCCGAGTCAATGGCGCCGATGATGAATTCAATGCCTCCAATGCCGTCAACGGGAACGTTGACTTGGGCTGCATCCAATAATTCGTTGGAGTCGCCATTAATCAGATTGACCGTGACAGAGCTGTCTTCGCTGCCAAAATTCTGAAGCCGTGCGAAGACTTGGAGCTCATCGGGTCTTGTTGGAGATTGAGCCGTATCGAAGGCGACGATGGCAATGTTTTTGGCGGTCTCCTTACCGATGGGCCGATAGACCGGATTCAGATTCCCCATCGAAAAATTGGGAATCGTACCCAAGCCGCCGTCGCTGAACACCATGACGGTCGCTGGCTTGGCATCGGCGGCGGCAACATCCTGGTCTTCGGTGCCGATACGACCTGGATTTGCCAGGCCTGCGGCGACTTTCAGCGCTTCTTCGATTTGGGTTGTGCGATTGGTCGGCTTGATATTCTGGATGCGCCTTCGCAGCAACGCACGGTTGTCAGTATAGGGCTGTTCTACGATGGCACGGTCCGAAAAGCTGATGACCATCGCCAGGCTACCTGTCGCCAATTCTTGATCGATTTGATCCATCAATTCTTCCTTGGCGGCTTCCAGACGCGTTGGCTTCACATCCGAACTACTCATGCTCGCCGAGGTATCAATCAGGAAGATGTATCGGTCTTCACTAAGTTTACTGCCCTCCCAGCTTGGGCGAAGTAATGTCAAGATTGTTAACAGAATCAGAAGGAGTTGTAGGAAAAGCAACAGGTTTTGTCGCAGTCGTTGCCAGAGGCTGTTGACGTGCAAATCCTCCAGCGTCTTGTGCCACAAATATGTGCTGGGCACTTCGATCGGCTGACGTTTCAGCTTGAGGAAATAAAGCATGACGATCAGCGGCGGGATCGACAGCAGGGTCAGCCACTGCCAACCGGCAAGCGTACCGTAACGGGCGAACAGGTCGATCATCTCACTAAGCCTCTCTGACGGAGGTATTTACTGACCAACTGTTCGACCGGTGTCTCCGTGTTCGCCATGAGATAGGAAATTCCTCGGCGGTTGCAGAATTCGCGTGCTCCGGAGACGAAGGTGGCTAACGTCTTTTGATATCGTTGTAGTAAGGGCCGGCTGACGGTGATTTCAGCCGTATCCGCATCCTCGCAGTCGACCAGTTTCAGATCTCCGCTGATTTCCGGATCTAATTCTTCCGGGGAAAGAACTTGGATCACATAAATGTCGAGGTTTTGCGAGAGCAAATAACGGAGTCCCTTTTCGTAGCCCGATTTGTCCATCAAATCGGTGATTAAAACCAGGATTCCATTCCCGCTATTTCGGAGACAGAAGTTCTGGATGCCAGCTTCCAGACCGACATTGTCACCCCCTTGGAGTGATTCGAGGTACTCGAGCATCCGCCACGTGTTTTGGCGTCCTCGCAATACGGGCGATTGATGGGCGTTGGATGTCGTTAGCAGATCCATCTTCACTCGATCTGCACGGCACAATCCGATGAAGCCGAGCGCGGCGGCGAGTTGTTTGGCGTATTCAAGTTTGGTCGGGTCGCCGAACAGCATCGAACTGCTGGCGTCGATCAGCGTGTAGAAATGCAGATCTTCTTCCTCGAGGAACAAC
This sequence comes from Planctomycetaceae bacterium, assembly GCA_002723275.1. Lineage (GTDB taxonomy): Bacteria > Planctomycetota > Planctomycetia > Pirellulales > Pirellulaceae. Next base: position 99,704 of record PBNZ01000002.1, on the reverse strand, counting down.
TTCAAGAAAAGCCGATCCAAGCGGGCGTAGAGATTCCAGTCGATGAAGCGAAGGTCGTCGCCAGCGACGTAATTTCGGTAGTCGGCGAATTCAACGCTCTGACCTTTGCGGCGACTGCGGCGCTCACCCTTCATCCGACCGCGAAAGATCTTTCGGCTGACAAGTTCCAATCGCTCCAGCTGTGCAAGCAGTTCCGGACTGAGCAGAGTGGTTTTATCGCGTGTGTCGATCACAGAAGTGAGCCTTATAATGGGAAAGCGGTGAGCTCAGTCGGCCAAGGTTGCCGTGGTCGGCGTATCTTCCGCCTTTTCGGGCAGCGCCTCGAGGATCTGCAAGAGCACTTCATCGGCTTCGATGTTTTCGGCCTGTGCTTCAAAATTCAGGATCACACGATGTCGCATTGCCGGCAGAAACACACGTCGAACATCTTCAAAGCTCACGTTGAAGCGGCCCTCTAGTAAGGCTCGTACCTTGGCGGCTAAGGCTAACGTTTGAGCACCGCGCGGACTGCCACCCCAACGCAGATATTGGTTGGTAACTGGTAACGCAAAAGGCCCTGCTGGGTGCGTGGACAAAACAAGGCGGACGATATAGTCCTGGACATGTTGGGCCAGGATGACGTCGCGAATCAACGACTGCCACTTCAAAATCTCGCTGCCGTCCATCACCTTTTGGACCTCGATGTTTGAGGCTGTCGTGGTGCGGTTGACGATGGTGTTCAGCTGTTCCCGGTTGGAATAGCCGACGACCAATTTGAAGAAGAATCGATCTAATTGAGCTTCCGGCAACGGGTAGGTTCCCTCTTGTTCGATGGGGTTTTGAGTTGCCATCACGAAAAACGGCTGGTCCAGTTCATAGCGATGACCGCTGGTCGTGATGGTGCCCTCCTGCATCGTTTCGAGCATCGCTGACTGAGTTTTTGGGGTGGCCCGATTAATTTCGTCCGCGAGGCAGATTTGGGTGAAGAGTGGCCCCTTCTGGAATTCGAAGACTCGTTTCCCGTCAGGAGATTCCACCACCATGTTCGTGCCTAAGATGTCGGCGGGCATCAAGTCGGGTGTGAATTGAATGCGTGAAAAACGCAAATCCAAAGCTTCCGCGAGAGTGCGAATCAACATCGTTTTGCCCAGGCCCGGTACGCCTTCCAGCAGACAATGTCCGCCTACGAACAAACAGGTGAGGACTCCGTGAACAATCTCGTCATGGCCGACAATCACGCGACCGATCTCGTCTTTCACAGCTTGATACCGTTTACGGAACTGTTCGGCTTGCTGCTGGATGTTTTCACCCGTAGCCATACTAAAACTCCTTGATCGTGATGGATGCTCCCGTGAGCATGTCTTTTGAATTCGTTTTTGTTCTCTCGGCACGACGCTCGGTTCTCTGGACATGAAGCCATGATGGATGGCGTCGTTGTCACGGAGACTCGGGCTGTGGCCGAGCCTCAAAGGGAGTCATGCTAATCGTTCTGTTCGTCGGTTGTCCGACCCTTCGTGGCATCGCGTTTCGCTTTGAGCAGTCGCGAGGTATAGTCCTCCGCGTCGACGTCGTCGGGCGTCAAATCCGGTTGATCCGAGGTTGTCGTCCTCTGATTGGTGGGTGAGACCCCCTCCTGTTCCAGGATACTTGTGTCGGCATCGAACTCCGTTTCGAAACGCCTGATCGAACGGCGGTCATCAATTTCACCCTCGATCTCGCGTTTTCGGGATTGCAGCCTTGCCATCCGTTCATCAGGCACCGGCAGGGGTTCGCGTCGCAAAACAAAATCTTTGGTTTTGGTCCACGCAGGTTGGAGCCAATCTAGACTGACACTGACCCGTCGTACGAAGATGTCGGCCAGAAAAACACAGGAAGCAAACAGCACGAGTAGCGGCCAAAAATCACTGCTACTGATCTGTTTCGCCAGGTCACGGCGAAAGCTGTTGATTTCAGATGCTTCGACGGCTCCAGCACCCTCTGCATTACCCTCGATAATCTTTCCTTGTGCTCCTCCCTCAGGAATCATCTCGGCCAATTGTTCTAGCAAGGCCATGTTGGTCTGTCGTTCTCGGAATTCGGAAGAGTAGGGGACGTTAACACCCACACGGATCGGACTGAGGTCGGATCCGGGATTAATGGTTAGAAAATAGCTGCCCGATTGGCTGCTCTCAAATTCACCCACGTAACGGCCCGGAGCTTCTTGTCGAATCACCATCGATTCGGATTCCATTGATGGGTTGACCACGGCCGCAGACATGTTGAGAAAGTTGATGAGTTCGTTTTCTTCATCCATTGCGGTGACCGTAACCCGGACTTTTCCATCTTTCACTTGGGAGGCAACGGTCAAGTTTTCCTGGCCTCCGGTGGGTCGCATCGACCATCGAACCAGTTGGCTGAACAACTGTTCGTATCCGTTCCACTGTGTCCAATTGTTTGCCCAGCGTGCACCTGCATCCGTAGTCAGGACAGCGGCACGCCCCAAGCCAAAGGTCCAGGTAGCCAACAAGGTGGCGTTTTTGGCCTCCACGGGTTCGGGAGAGAGGAGAGGGACTTCGACGAGACCGCTCTCTTTGAGCGAGGTCAACACAAAGCCCGAAATTTGAGGTGGAGCCCCTTCGATGCCTTGCAGGATCTCATGGTCCATGTTCACCACGGGTTGCAATACCTTTTCTTTGACAAGTGGCCGGGCGACTCGACGGGCCTCTCGTTGATAGATCCGAGGTAGCGCTTTTGGATTGTTGACCACGTAATATTTTCCACCGGTAACGTCAGCAATATCTTTCAATTCCTGATGGCCTGCCGGTCCATGAGTTCCGACGGCAACCGTCGTGATTTTGACGTTTTGAGCTTTGAACCCGTTCAGGACTGCGTCGCTTGCGGGTGTTGGATCACCGTCGCTGATCACAATCATGTGTTTGACCGCAGCGTCCTGGCAATTGGCAAAACCGGCCAGCGCGAGTTTCAAGGACGGATCGAAGTCAGGCATGTCGCCGGGCGTCATGCGACTCAAAGCAGCAACCATTCTTCTTTTGTTGGGACCGACTTTGATCAAGCCCTTTGGGCTTCCCCAGAGCCAGGCTTCCTGGCCTGTCCAATGGACCACGCCACAATAGTCTTGTGGGCCGAGTGCCTTGAGAGCCTCTTTGCCGATTTCCTTTTGCCAGAAATTCCCTTGGGCCATCTCACCGGCGTGCATGACCATCGCCAAGGCGCCAACGGGGGCAATCTTGGCGTTGTCGATTTGAAAGTCGACCGGCAATGCCTTTTCTAGCTCCGTGTTCGACCAGCCTCCCGCGCCAAAGCTGTTTGCGCCGCCCAGCATTATCAGTCCACAGCCCATGTCCTGCGTGTTGCGTACGAGCATGTCGATCTGGTTGTCGCTGAAGTTGGTGAGGGCCATCTCATTGCCACTGCTACGAGGTACGTTGGCCAGAATCACGCTATCGTAACGTTGCAGATCCGCAAGACTCGTGAACAATTCGTTGCTGCGCATTAACGTGACTTGGATATTGTTACGTCGCAGGCTATTGACCAACGTGTCGAACTCGCCAGGGTTTTCCCAGTCTTCAATCAGGAGAACATGGCCTTCGCCCAGCACATGGGTAAAGGCCGTCGTCCGATTGTTCTGAATCATCAGATCGTCATTGGGATCATCCGGAACGAAGGTCGCCTCGTATTCGTAGAAATCTGGCTGATCAATTTCGTTGTCAAAGCGGTAGACGTTTTTGCCAGGAAGTAATGAGACCGGTGTCTCACTCAGCGTCTCCACTCGTTGCCCGGCACGGCGGGTGAGCTTCATCACCCCCGGAATCTCACCGGAATCTTCTTCAGTTGGTTGGAAAAGGTTGTTGACAACGACCCGTGCCTGGAAAGGTTGGCCTTTGCGGATGTCGGCGGGAAGCGTCACGCGTTCAACAAAAACCTCGGGCCGATCACCGAGTGTGATCGGGACAACGTCGATTCCGACCCCGTCCTGAGCCANNAGNCGAGCCATGGCCTGAGCATCGCCAATGTTCTCATTTCCATCGGTGACGACCACGATGCGACGCGAAGANTCTTCCGGGAAAGTTGCCTGAGCNAATTTCATCGCCGACGCNAGATTNGTTGCGTCGGTTCGNAGATCGAAGATGCTTTCCAATTGTCCCAGAATCGGTAAGTCTGCTTGGAGNGGAGGCACTTCGATGTTGGCATCCCGACCAAAGACAATCAAAGCTGCTTGATCATTTCGAGCATCGTCCCGCTGTTCACTCACTGCCTCCTTCACATACTCCACCATNGCTTCCCGTTGCGNTTCCGGAATGCTCTCCGATTGATCCAANAGATAGATCACGGTCATGCCGTCGTGCTGCCNTAGGAANTGCATCTCNGCCAGGGCGANAACGATCACCAGNAAGACAACCGATCGGAGACCGATNGCAATCCAACGNCGAANNGNCCCCAACCCGCTCANNCTGCGATAGCTGAGNATCCAAATCACNGGCAACAGCAATAACAGCAGCAGGTAGCCAGGATGATCNAATAGGTCGGAAAGGTTGAACACAGNGTANTTCTTTCGTCAAAACCTGATTCGGTGCAATCGATGATTGTAGGTATCGAGGACATGAATCCGCTCATTCGAGTCGCGNACNATNGCCCAAGGATTGAAAAGTTGTCCCTCNCCTCGACCCTGAGTTCCCCAGGAACCNAAAGGTTCTCCGTCGAGCGTCAANTTTTGCACCCGGTGGTTTCCGAATTCGCAAATATAAATGTGCCCCTCGCCATCGAGGACNAGGTCGTACGGGTATCGTAATTGGCCCGGCTCTTTTCCTNGTTCTCCCCAGATACGAATCAACNTGGCCTCGTCACNCGTNGCGTCGAAAACTTGNATTCGATCGTTGCAAGCNTCGACGACCCAAATATGATCGTTTTCGTCAACCGCCAGATTCTGCGGTCGCAGGAATTGACCNGGTTCGCTGCCGTGCCCACCCCACTGCATCACNAAATTGCCATCGGNATCAAATTTCTGAATGCGGTCGAATTCCCCATACTCCGAAANGTAAATATTGCCCNGAGAATCCTCGACNACGTCGGTNACNAGCCCNAACGTACCCGGCTGGTTTCCGAATTCACCTCCCAACGTGCGCTCTTCGACGAGAGTTCCNTCCGGCCGATAGAACAGNACTCGAAAATAATGAGTGTCCGCAACCATCAGCAAACCTTCTNGATTAAACGACAGTCCNGTCGGTTTACCGTTGGCATACTNNGGNGTTTGCCACTGNCGCAAAAAGTTNCCATCTCGNTCGAAGACTTGGATTCGAGCNGTCTTNTCGACAATNTAGACCTGGTCNTGGTCGTCAATCGTCATCGCCCTGGGTTTNCGGAATCGTCCGTCACGAACGCCGATCTGNCCCCANGTTTTCTCGAGACTGCCNTCNCCTCCGGAAATCAAACTNGTGTTGCGAGCNAGNCCGATTAATGGCAANAGACCNGCACNGANGAGAAACGCCGCAATCAGNATCACGATCGTTNGGCGTTTTTTCTNGTTGGCCTGGGNAGAGTTCAANTTTGTGCCTTTGGCNGTTTGACGANGGTCAAAAGAGTGTGTGGCAAAGTGGATCTTGTCATTCTAGTTCTTTCTNGGCTCAGAATTAAGTCNAAGNCAACAATCNCTTGCCGATTCTTCGCTCGAGATCCTNGCTGCNACNGANGCATTCAGNTACGCCCCGGATGCCCCGCTACTNGANNCCNGCTACTTGACCCTGGTGCGCGGACACCGCTAAAGTAGGTGATTCGGAAAANGTCGGCGATTTTTTGTGGCAGGGTTTTCTTNAAGNCCGTTGTNCNGAGAAGCCGGCAGTCCGGTGCTTCGCATCATTCTGACGACCCTTGGGCAGATCCAANNCGATGCCGCCAGCAGTCATTGAACTCAGCTCCGCACGTGACAGACGCGACGTTGTGCACCGTGCAGTCCAGGCTTTGGCCGAGGGACAGGTNGTGGCCTTCCCGACNGAGACGGTCTANGGACTGGCAGCCAGNGCCTTGAACGAATCNGCCGTTTTGCGGCTGATCGATGTCAAGCAGAGAAANGCGGGCCATGCGTTGACCCTGGCAATCAAGAGTGCGGATGACGCCTTAGATTATGTTCCAGGNATGGACGCTTTAGGTCAGCGACTGGCACGACGGTGTTGGCCGGGTCCGGTGACTTTGGTGTTGGAGGATCGGCATCCCGAGAGTCTGGTCCANCAACTCCCCAAGGCTGTCCAGGAATTGGTGGTNCCGAAGACCACAATTGGTTTACGCGTGCCGGCCCATCCCCTCATTCTCGATGTCTTGCGATTAATGCCGGGNCCATTGGTACTTTCGAGTGCGAACGTATCGGGTGAGCCAGACGCGGTGACGGCNGCGGATGTGGTGAAGTCTTCACTNAGTGATCGAATTGGCCTGGTGTTGGATGATGGCANCAGTCAATTTGCCCAGCCCTCTTCGGTTGTCTTGGTCGACAAGTCGGGAATGAAGGTGCTGCGAGCNGGNGTGGTTACCGAAGCGACCTTAAGGCGGCTAGCGAGCATGTTGATACTNTTTGTCTGTACTGGAAATACCTGTCGAAGCCCGATGGCAGAAATCTTGTGTCGTNAGCTGATTGCNGAGAANCTCGGTTGCAAGATTGATGAACTCGACGATCGAGGAGTCATGGTCATGTCGGCNGGCATCGCNGCTATGGCAGGTGGTGGNCCGACTCCTGAAGCCGTGCAGGTGGTTGCTGAAAAAGGGCTCGATCTATCCNGCCATGTCAGCCAACCGCTGAGNGACCGTTTGGTGCAGCATGCGGATCTGATCTTCACGATGACCCGAGGCCANCGTGANGCCATNNTGGGCCATTGGCCCGTTGCGGCAGNACGNACATTTGTTCTGNGTGGTGACCAGGAAGATGTCGCTGATCCCATTGGTGGTCCACGCGAACTCTANAAGCGTTGNTCGGAACAAATCGAGTNGGCNATAAAGCGTNGACTNGCTGAAATTGANTTGCCCAANNGTTAAAGCGAATTCTCCAATCTCGACCTTCAGCGGCAACACGTGTTAAGGATTCTGGTCATGAAAATCNCGATCGGTAGCGACCATCGAGGATTCANCCTGAAAAAGCGAATCGATCAAATTCTTCTTGAATTGNGGCACGATGTNGTCGACGTNGGTTGTTNCGAAAATGAAAANGTNGACTACACNGATTTCGCCGTTGCTGTGGNCGANAAGGTNGCNAACGGAGACGCCGANCGTGGCATTCTTATTTGTGGTACCGGCATTGGAATGGCNATTGCCGCCAACAAGATNAGCGGGGTNCGAGCGGCGACCTGTCACGACGAAGTTACCGCCGAAATATGTCGACGCCATAATGATGTCAACGTGCTCTGTCTCTCAGGAGANCAGTTCAGCGATGAGTTTACGGACGACATGATCGAGATCTGGCTNGAGACGCGTTTTGACGGCGGCCGCCATGCTCGTCGTATTGCCAAGATNCAGGCGATTGAAGANCANGACCGCGTTCCAAGCGAATAACGTTTNCGATCGNTANAACCGACGATTCTACTTGGAAGCAGGCGGCTCGCGACGGCAGTTACCCCCCTGGATTATTCGGTTTTCCATCGTGGATCTCGATCCTTGAGTGAGATCTGTCAGCTCGTTTGATGAGCGTTGATCCAGTCTGCATGCAGTCGTTTAGATCGATCAACTTGGGTGCCAATTGTTCGCGTTGCTTAGCATGAATTCTTGGCCGCGGGGTCAACCTATTCTGCAAACTCTTCCAAATAATTAACGTCGATGGTCGGGTTATACGAGTCGTATCTAGCGCAGCGACTCCATTCACAAAACAGTACCAAAACCCGGCTTCACATAATCTTGATGCTGTTTTGATTCTTGTTAGAGTGAACTCGTGACATCAACGCAAACAGCACGCCTGCCTGTTCGCGAATCGATGATGATCAAGTCCATTTGCTGATGTACAAGTTTAGACAAGAGAGGGTCGGAACGTGTCTCGACCGAATCCCCAAGAAGAAGTCGACCAATTGCTTTTGAACGCTCGCTTGCGTGATGAACTTGAACCGTTTCTTGATGAGTCGGTTGAGGTCGTCAACACTCGCGTCATGACAACTCGGCTCGAAAACGAGTATCTAGCGTCCATGTTGGAATGGGAACGTGCCCCTGTGTTGCCGATTGCCAGATGGTTTCAACCTGAGTTGGAACTGCCTGCGTCTGAGTCACTGAATGACGAAGAGCTGTCGCAACTCTTGTGGGATACGATTCACAAACTGTATCAACAGAGAATCGCGCTTGACTACACCGATCACCTTACCGATCGCAATTTATATCGCCTGATCGTTCAGGACATTCTGCCTTCGCTCGAGAAGAAGATCGAACGCAGTAACACCTTTTTGCACTGGCAGTGCATTGACGCGAACAATAATCCCGATGTCTGGTTGCGGTATTATGCTTCTGACGAAGAGCGAGCCCGCTGGTACGAAGATACGGGATGTTCGGTTCCACCTTCCGAATCACCGCCTTATCCAAGACGAATGCCGCGACATCCGCTCTAGGTTGTCGTCCGTAACAATTCCAAATTCCGTCAGCGGGATCGTGACCCATTTGGGGTGATGATCCCGCTGGTATTTTTTGCGGACTCGTTATCTCGCTGGGCACAAATCAACTTGGGCCCGAATCAACTTAGGTAACGCCTGTTGGGCGAGAGAGACGTTGGCTTAGCTGAGGCTCAGCGGCCCGTCGTTACAGAAGTCAGGGTTTCCGAATTGTTGAATCGTGTGCCCGAATCCGTGAGCCAGCGAGAGCAGTAGACGGTTGTGCGGCACGCGTGGGAACTTCAGTGAGCGACCCATTGCGAAGTCGAGTCCTCCACCGACCAGCACGAATGGAATGTCGTTAAGAGTGTGCGAATTCCCCTTGCCCAGCTCGTTGGTCCAAACGATCAACGTGTTGTCGAGCAAGCTGCCATCGCCGCCCGGTTCAGGCGTCTCCGCCAGTCGTTTTGTCAAATAGGCGAGCTGTTCGCAGAACCAGTGATTGATGCGGGTGAGTTTATCTTGAGCATCTGCATTGGAGTCAGGCTCGTGAGACAGGCTGTGATGACCCTCGTCGACGCCCAGCCAACGCATTCGGGCTCCACCCACTGCGTTGGTGTATTGCAGTGAGGCGACCCGCGAAAAATCATTCACAAAGGAATTGACCATCAGTTCGACTTGCATCTTGCTGATGGCAGGCATGTTGTCGTTTTGTTCGCGAATACCTGGTTCCAGCTTCGGCAGCGCGTGGTCGCTGACGGTGTTATCGGAAGATTGTAATTCCTGCTCAATCTCGCGAACAAAGGTAGCCTGTTCGTCGAGTAGATGGCGGTCCTGCGCACTGAGTTGACCACTGAGCCGACCAAGGTCGTCTTGAAGTCCGTCGAGAACACTCGAGAGATTCTCACGGTCCTTACGTTCTCCATAGAGCTTCCTGAACATCTGATATGCGTTGTCAATCGGTGTGACCGGTTTGTTGGGACCGTTGTAGACCATCCGTGTCCAGGTGTCTGCTCGGTCCGGTACTAGCACACCAAACTCCAAAGACCCAAAGCGAGTTCGAGTGGCTTCGTTTCGTTGGAGATAGTTTTTGATTTCCTGGTCAATTGAAATGCCACTCGCCCAGCCGGCAGGAGTGTGTGATCCACCTTGAATGTTGCCGGCGAACAACTCGATGCCCGTTAACAAACATCCGATCCCGCGCATGTGGTTGTCCCCATCGCCTCGAACCCGATCACAGACGCCGTTCAAAATCAACGTGCGATCCTGGAAGGGTGCGAGAGGTTTCAGGCTTTCTTTCAACGCAAATTCGGCGCCTTCCTCATCTGGCCAGAAGGTATTGGGCACGACTCCGTTGGGGCTGAACATCACGACAAGCCGCTGCTTGCGCTGTGTCTGGTTGGCAAACCCCAGGCTCGGTAGATTCCAGATAAAAGGAGCGGCAGCGGCGCTGATGCCCAATTCGCGAAGAAAGGTGCGGCGATTTTCTTGACCTGCCATATGTCTTCTCCGATTTCAGAGGTTTAGTCGCTGGTAGCAGCTACTTTAGTTTCCCGGTTAACGGGGCTCGATGCAACCATGATTTCGACGGCAAGCTTGCGGATATGAAAGTCCTCTTGCCGGAATGCCTCCTGCAATTCGCTCAGTTTTGACGGCCCGAATGCACGAATCGGCTGTTGCACAAGATGATGAAACATTTGCTCGACAAAGGCCTCGTGGGCTTCGTCGCTACTGGCCAAAAATTGGGCGAGGTCGCGGGGACCTTCAAAGGTGACCTCTTCACCTTTTCGCGTCAGATAATTGCCGCCACTGTCGACCGGCTGATTTCGGTCCTTTTCTCGATATCGACCGACCGCATCAAATTCCTCAAGGGTAAAGCCTAGGGGATTGATGATTGAGTGGCAGGTCATGCAGGTGGCGGCTGAGGTTTGCATCGCGACTCGCTCGCGAGTCGTCAAATCAGGGTGCAAGTCGGGAGCTAGCGGAGCTACCGCTTCAGGCGGCGGCTTCAGCCTTTGTCCCAGCATGCCACGCGCAAGAAAAACACCCCGATGAATTGGCGAACTTTCAGAGCCATGTGAAAAACGAGCCATCAAATAGGGATGGGTCAGAATGCCCGATCGCGAAGTGTCTTCAGAACGTACCAAAGTGAACTGCTGATTCTCACTCGCTACATCCTTATAGAGTTGGGCCAAGCGCTGGTTCACGAACAGATTTTCAGAGGTCAACAACTCACGGAAATCTGCCGTATCCGACGCGATGATATCGTCCAGAAACAATTCTAAAGATGTTTGCAGGTCCGACATTGTCGCCGCGTCAAATTCCGGATGATGTTCGAGATGTTTTTCGAGATCGACGGGATCCGAACAGTTGACCCATGCCATGAGGAATCCTCGCAGCTTTCGTTTTGCGCGAGGGTCTTCCAGCATTCGCTCGGCTTGCCGCCGAAGTTCCTCCGGGTCACTTAACGCGCCTGTTGCCGCTGCCGCGCGTAGCGATTCGTCGGGAATCGAGTTCCAGAGACCGAAGGATAGTCGGGAGGCGATATCGTAGTCATCGCCGATGTTATCGATTTCGCGAAACAAAAAGCGAGGTGACTTCAACGCCATGATCACGACGCGACGAATGGCTACGTCGAGCGGTCGGTCCTCTTGGAAATGTTGATCGATGTAGAGTGGTTGGAGGGATTCATCGAGGGGGCGACGGAAGGCTGCCTCGACAAAATCATGGGCGAATTTTTGGACCTTTTCGGATCGTTCTGAATCTTCGTCGTGGGTAGCGGCTAAACGGTTTAAATGTTCGTCAACATAGCTGGCAGCTTCGATTGCGGCACGCGTGGTCGCCGCATCCCACTCCTTCGAGATGTTTGTACCGCGTTCCCAGCCATAGCTTCGGTCATCCGGGGGAAATGCGGTTGAACAGACATACGAGACGAGCTCTGGGACCGTTGTCAGGTAACGCGATGGGATCGGTTCAAGTACGCGTCCAGGCGGGTGCCAGAGCAAGACAATCGATGCAGCGGGAGGAGGCTGGTCTCTTTTTTGCTTCTTGTTGACCCCTTGAATGGCCTTGGTGAATCCCAGGTCCAGTGGGTAACGCCGTCCACCTGTCAACGTCATCGTTGTGGTGTATTCTGTATCGTCTCCGGACTTTACCCACGCATCAATGATTTTTTCGTCGTTGATCGACAGACGAGTTGCATGCTCAGTGCGGACGCGAAATTCGTACTCGCCGCTTACTGGCGCGAGTAACGAACCCTTCCAGTGAATGGTGAATTCATACGCGTCTTCGATCTCACTAACAGGAGGATCTTGGCCAAATTCGAAATTCACCTGAGGGTCGATGCGTTCTAGCGACTGCGAGTCCTTGCCACCACCACGCCCTTCCGTGTACTTGGCCTGCAGGCCAAGTACTGACTCGCCATCATCCGAGGCCCCTGTCGAGCCGATTAGATCGGTTAATGCCTGTCGGTGCTGTCGAGCCGTCAGACGGGCCAAAGCAACTCGAGCCGGTCGATTGCGATCACGGGCTACGGCCGAATAAAACGCGTTATGGATATAGTCGGCTACCGCTTTTGATTCGGCTGCCGTCAAGGTTTCAGGATCGTCCTCCGGCATGGTTTCCTGCACGAGTTTGGCCAGCTGAAAGACCGAGAGAGTTCCCGTGAGCGCCCCATCGACGTTTTCGCTTCCCTGGCCTTCCTGGCCATGACAGCGAGCGCATTTCTCGGCATAGACCGTCTTGCCATCGGGTGCCGAGTCGTCAGCGGTCACCATCGCCAGTGGCAAAACACCCGGGTGGAACAGAATGCTGAGGAATAGCAGCGACAGGTAGGGACGTGTGCAACCTGGCATCGCAACACACCGTAGTTTCAAAAGGAAGTTTCAAAAGGAAGGAAGTTTCAAAAGGAATGCTCGTGTCGACGGCCAATATGCCGACGACGGAGCTCTTTCAGGCTCCTTGTGGTTCAGGTCCCTTATTATGAAGCCATGATCAACTTTTGGCAACGGAATGACGCCGCTGAGATGGCAGAGCCAAAATCGGGGCCAATCCAGAAATCGTGTCTCCAATACAGCGACCCAATGATCGTGATCAAGAAATGTGATCAAGATAAAATACCGTGATCAGTATTTTTAGTCTTCGACGCCAAGGGAGCTGTTCAGCGTCAGGCAGCCGGTGAGATCGCCTCTGGAGACCGCTGGAGGCACAAGGACGTTATGAACGACGGCTGCGGCGAACTCGATGAAGGAGTGGCAATGTTGAGATCAATGCCAGCAAAAGACTTGAAGGTTCGGGGACCGGCTGAAAGTGTTCACGAGCGATTTCGTCGGCGATATCCGACCCCATCTGACGAGCGATGGTGTCGTCAAAACTCCAATGAATGCCAAGATAGACTCGGCTTCGACCATTCTCGGCTGCCGCTTCGCTGAAGCTCTCAAACGAGCGGAGTTGGCCCGGCATTTCTTCCGAGCGAATCTCAAACTCGATTTCGTCCGTGCCATAGAAGTTTTCAAGACTGCGGAACAAGGCCGATCCAAAAGCGGCATGTCCCGACAAAAAGGTCGGAAAGGGCGGGGTGAAGTTATCGATCGAACTCCCGTCAGGCGCGATGCCTCCGGGTGATCCCAAAGGTTCCCAGTTTGGATCGGCCTCCGTGTCATCATTCCCATCTTCATTGGCGCGACGGATTCCCGAAATAGGCCGCCAAAAATCGAATTTAAACTTGGAATTCCAGGCGACGATTCCAGCATCCGCAACCGCGGTACTGCTCATGGCAAACAATCGTGAATTGTCCATGAGATCGTTGTTCTCGTTCTCAGCAACTTCCCGCACGACATCGTTATAGAGCCGCATGGGAGTGCCCATACCGTTGCGGTCGTATGCCCAAAAATAAGCGATATCGGTCTGTTCCTGAGTCCTCGTTGAGCTGTTTTTCGCGCCGAGCTCTTTGACCTCGTTAAAAGCGTCGGTGTATTCCTGGCTGGTTAGGTCAGGTGCATGCGCGGGATAGAGCGTGTCAACTTCATGGAGTCCGAAGAGGTCGATTTGGCCCCATTCCGGGCCCCACGCTTGTTGATCCGTGTTGAGTGGATCAGGTTCCCAGTGGCCAACTTCACCGCTGGGTGAGTAATGAACGGTGTTTTCGAAGCCGTCCGCGGCCCGCATCGCAAGAATGTCCTTGGCAACCCGCTCTCCATAATCGATACCGTTCGTCGTTGCTGCGTCCGTGGGGAAGCTGTAGAGAGATGTAGCGAGTGCTGCATCGAGATAGCTTTGTTGACTCGGGTAATTCGACGACAGGACGTGGTAGGCAGCCTGGATTGCCGCAGCTTCAGGCGAAGCCAGAGCTGGCGGTGCCTGGTGGCCATAGAAAGGTTGGTACCTCGGCGTGATTTCATTGACGGCATCGTACATGGCGATATTCATCATCGCCATGGACCGAGACGATAGGCCAGGGTTCTGAAATTCCACGTCCTGCTTGAAGACTTCACAAGCGATTTGATTCCAGTCCAAGAAGACATCCGCGCGAAGGGTGGATGTCATTATTAACAGGGCAGGAGCGAGCAATGCTCCGAATCTAAAACATCGAAATACTGTAAAGGACATGCAGGCGTATCGGTACGAATGTGGGGCGATTCGTGTATCTAAACGTTAACATCCCATCACGTTAGCCAGTCCTCATTGTATCCCCAATCACTACGGTAATAAAAAGGCTTCCGAGCGACGCATGTAATGTCCCAAAAAATGCTTGATGCCTCTGACGATTAGATTAGTTCTGTTGGGTGTGGTGTAACCCTGCTTTGTTCGGAAATTACGGTGGAGACAATCTGCTCGATCACGGATCTAGGGTTTATGACGATTATGCCCGAACCCGTTGCTGCTGCGTTTGTCTCTAGAGACTGGAATCGATGCCGATTGAGCTGTTTGAAAGGGGTTCGTCTCAATGCTCCTCTCGCGATAACTTAGGGCTCTCTAGCTTTGACAGGTTGGCGGCCTAAAGGCTATGCTTCGGAATACGGGCTTTGTATTTTGGAAGGCAGGCCCGTACATCTCCGCAACGAATTCCTTCAACCCGATTGCCGCGGCAGCGGATGTATATCCCGCAGGGAGAAATCTGTGTCCACGACTGAAAAGTCCACCAATGTCCCGGTTATGACCGGCGCCGACATTCTCGTCCACGCACTTGTGGAAAACGGTGTTGATACTCTGTTCGCTTATCCAGGCGGCGCAAGTATGCCTTTACATCAAGCGTTGACGCGATATCAGGATCGATTGCGCACCATCTTGCCTCGGCATGAGCAAGGCGGCGGCTTCGCGGCCCAAGGCTATTCGCGGTCGACAGGGAAGGTTGGTGTTTGCATGGCGACCAGTGGTCCGGGCGCGACTAATCTGGTAACCGCGATTGCCGATGCTAAATTGGACAGCATTCCGATGGTTGCGATCACGGGTCAGGTCCCGACGCATGTCATTGGAAAAGACGCTTTTCAAGAGACGCCGGTTGTTGAAGTTTGTCGTGGCATTACCAAGCATCATTACCTCGTTACCGATGTCAACGACTTGCCTCGAATCATCAAAGAGGCGTTCCACATCGCGACGACGGGTCGCCCAGGTCCGGTCCTCGTGGACATTCCCAAAGATGTTCAAATCGACACGTGCGTACCGGATTGGGATGTAGAAATGAATCTGCCCGGTTATCGCGTTCTGCAGCGCCGGGCTCGTCCTGAACAGATCAAACAGATCGCTGCCGCGATTAAGTTGGCAAAACGTCCACTGATTTATGCCGGTGGCGGCGTGATCGCTGCCGATGCGAGTGAAGACTTACGAGAACTGGTTGCCAAAACTGGGATTCCCACGACCCTCACAGTCATGGGGCTTGGTGCTTTTCCCGCTAACGACGAAAAGTTCATGGGCATGTTGGGCATGCACGGAACGGTTTACTCCAACGTGGCCGTTTCCGAAGCCGACCTGCTCATTGCTTTGGGCGTTCGCTTTGACGATCGAGTGACCGGGAAACTCAAAGAGTTTGCCAAGCACGCCAAAATTATTCATGTGGATATTGATGCCTCCGAGATCAACAAGAACAAGGAGGCTCATCTGCCGATCGTTGCCGACGTCAAGCAGGTGCTCACCGAACTTAACCAGATTGTCGAGCCGCCCGAGGATATTTCTCAGTGGAGACAACAGTGCGAAGATTGGAAGCAAGCCGATCCACTGCACTATGACACGTCTTACGACGGTATTCTTCAGCAGCACGCCATCGATACGCTTTCTGATATTACTCAGGAACGCGACACGTATGTAACGGTTGGCGTTGGGCAGCATCAAATGTGGGCGGCGCAGTTCTATAAATTCAATCAACCTCGCCAATGGTTGTCCAGTTCCGGGCTCGGGACGATGGGATTCGGTCTACCTTCCGCGATGGGCGTTCAAGCAGCTCACCCCGATGCGTTGGTGATCGATATCGACGGTGACGGCAGTTTCCAGATGAACATCCAGGAACTTGCGACCTGTTTTTGTGAGAAATTGCCCGTCAAGATTCTGCTGCTCAATAATCAGCACCTTGGAATGGTTGTTCAGTGGGAGGACCGCTTTATGGACGGTAATCGTGCTCACACCTATCTGGGACCGATTGACCATCCCGAAGCACGAGGCGAAGGTAGCGGTGAGTTTGCCGTGGAACGGTATCCCGATTTCGTGCAGATCGCCAGGGGATATGGCTGCGGAGCCGCGACGGTCTCGAAGAAGTCCGAATTGAAGGACGCTCTGCTCGAAATGATCAACTACGACGGACCATTCCTGTTGGACGTCGAGGTTCCGTATCAGGCACATGTCTTGCCGATGATTCCATCCGGCATGAGTGTGCACGAGATCATTAAAGAATAGTAAGATCCCGACGTAGACTTTGGGATGTAGGCTTCGGGATGCCAATTCACGCTGCCAGCTCGCTCGCGGGCAGCGTTATTTTGAGAGTCATCGGCTCGACATTAACGTTTTAGCCGCGACGTCCAAAGCCTCGCCAGCGGGCTGGGGCCTCATCGTCTCGCTCTCCCTGTCCCATTCCAACAAAGCCGCGGGTATTCGCCGACTCGAGCCCGGCAATCATTCTCTCACCGATCTCGCTGGGGATGCGACCTTTTTCCATGCCGGCTCGGATGGCATCGATTTGTATTTGGATTCCAAGAGGAAGTTCGTCGTTGGCCGGAGGATCAACTTAGTCGACGAAAGGTTCTTCAGGTTTTTCGTCGCGGGACTTCAACAGATTTCGCCATAGGTCGCGATAGGCCTCGAGATCGTTTGCTTCCAGAGCTGCGATCAATTGCTGGCCGCCTTCGGCATCAATTCGCCCGGACTCGACCGCTGCTTCGATATGCTTGATGCCCCAAGCAATGCGGCGGTCAACTCTTGTATCCACACCATCGTCAGGTTTGTCCTTGCCCCGTAGCTGTTCGTGAATTACCTTCATCGCCCCCTTTAGATCGCCCTGATCCAGCGTTTCATTCACCTGAGCCAACGCAGCCTCATCAAGTCCCTCGAATTTTCCGTTGGCTAGCGCCTCTCGCACGGCTGTAATCCGCTCTTCAACGCGATCAGCATCAAGGCGGCCTTCCGATTTCCATTCCTCGATTTTGTCGCGGAAATTTTTACGGTGACGCTCGACCTGTTCTTCATTCATCTCTTTCCAAGCTACTTGGATGAGCTCTCTGTCTCCACTTTCCACGGCATCCAGTAGTTTTTGGCGTGCTTCTGTGTTTATGCCCTCCGGAGGTTCAGCATTGGCAAATTTCTCTCGCAGGGATTCCGCTCGTTCGCCGATGCGACTGAACAGACGCTCGACCAATGATCCTTCATTCTCTTCTTCGTCGTTGGTTTCGTTCTCATCTTCGTTGTTGAAGCCAGCCATCAATTCACGGATGGCGTCGAAGTCGTGGTTCTCGATCGCCTCTTTGAGTCCGTCGAGATCGGCACCTTCTTCTTCCATTCGTTGGAAGAAGGCATCTCGCATCGCCTCTGCACGCTCACGGATTCTGTTGCTCATCATCGCGGCGAACGATTGCAGTTTGTTTTCACCTTGTTCTTCCGCCGGTTCGCCCATCTCGGCTGCGATCGGATTCGGTGCAGCGTTGTAGGTGCCAAGCTGCATCATCAATACGAGATCCTCGGAGTTAAATCGTCCGTCACCGTTCCAATCACCCTCGGCCCACGTGGCGACTCGATCCGTTTCATATTTCCCGGCTTGGAACACAGCAACGAGATCGCGCTGATCAAAAACGCCATCCGCATTGCTATCGCCCGGAAGTTGAGAAAGGTCGCCGGCTGCATTCGCGAGTACGCGCCGTAATTCGAGAGATTCAAATTGAATCTTGCGTTCCGCCGAACGATTTCGCTCGGAATTTCGAGTTCGGCAAAGCGGGCGATGTCTTTTGGACATAGAAATGACTTTCCTGATTCATCATTGAAGTGATCTGTGGCCGCTTTTTCCAAAGCTGCCAAGAGCCCTGCATGATACGAGAATTAGCAAGATAAGGCGATTGTTTTCTCGTTTTTCGGTTTTCCGCCATTCCGCTGAAATGCCGAAAAAACAAACGATCGGGTAGCTGATTCGCGTCCAGAGTGTTTCAGATGTAATACATGGCCTCGGTTGTTTCCGCGGCTTGCTTGCACAGTTTGGCAAAGCTCGTTTCGCTCAAAACCTCTCGCTGCCGCTCAGCCGCCGTGCTCCAGGTCTGAAAAAGTGCCGACGCGGTGGGCGATTGTGGCGAACTGTGGCTGTAGCCCGACACTTCGCGGCCATCGATCGCTTCCATCACCTCCAGCAGCGTCAATTCCTCAGGACTGCGGATCAGACGGTATCCACCCGCGGCTCCGCGCGTGCTGGACACGAGACCCGCGTTCTTGAGCTGTAATAGGATCTGCAGGAGAAAGTGCGAGGGGATTCCGTGAGCTGTCGCCAAGCGGCGCACCTGCATCGGCTCTCCGCTGTCGTAGCTTAAGGCCAGTTCGAGCACGGCCAGGCAGGCATATTCAGTTTTTGCAGATAAGTGCATCTTCGTTTGTCAAAACACCAGAAATCACATTGGAATGATATTAGCCCACGCCGAATCGCAGCTACGGGCGGAATTTGAATGATCGTATCTCATTGCTAACTCGAGTGGGGGCACCCAGCTTTTCTCCTTGCCCCGAGACTTTCCTCTCCGCATATTTGATATTTAACAGCTGGCCATATCGTTGACAAACGATGGCTTGTACCTCTCCCAACAGCGAGACTAAATACCACCACCTTGTTCAAATTGCTTGGTATGTAAACCGCACTCAGCACGCGCGTCTACTTTCGTTGGATCATAATAATGATCGCAATTCGGTAGATCGTGCTTCTTCATGTAAAGATCCATGTCGGATTCTTTCCAGTGGAAAAGAGGAGCAACTTTGATTATCCCGCTGTCATCTCGAGAAACGATGTTGAGATTTTTTCGGTATTCGGTTTCCTCTCTGCGGATTCCGTTGATCCAAATATCCGGACGAAGCTCATCGAGGGCTCGCTGGAACGGTTCGAGTTTGACCTCGTTCTTAAATTGTTCGAACACTGGGCCATCGGGGATTGCACAATCGACTCCAAGCAATGCCTCTCGCCGCGAAGTCGACATCAATGGATTGTAAATGTGCATATTTAGCTTCAATTCGTGGATAAGTTGTTCCGCAACCAAATACGCGTCCTTCACGTTATATCCACTGTCTACCCAGATCACAGGAACATTCGGCTGCAAACTGCTGACCATGTGCAAAGTAACTGCTGACCGGTAACCAAAGCTGGTGCTAACCACCGTTTTCTTCTTTTGATCCAGAGCCCACTGAATGATCGACTGCGGTGATTTTTCCGCAAGGAAATCATTGATCTCATCGATTTGTTTATCGCTTAGCTGCATCATAAGACTAAAGATCAAAATGAGTTATTTGCACAGATGGTTCGCGTCTCATCGTTTGACCACAAAAATGTAATCGTTCAATAATATGAGTCTGTGAATCCCAATGCAATTTGTGCGTCCCAATACACGTAGAGGGCAAGGCTTTCAATTTGCATGTTGTTACAACCGATAATCGGAGCCTTGACTTGAGCCGTGGTTCGATCGCAACGATGTCTGCTCTCTCCGCCAGAATTGCCTCCTTAAAAACGGCCAGTTTTCAATCGAAACAGCATTGATTGGAATCTGTTTCAAACTGCGAACCATCATCATTCGCTTCGTCATGATGCCAAGCTCAATTCGTCGCCAAATCGATGAGTTGGCCCAGCGATAATTTCACGGGATGTCGCCGTTTCGAATTTCGCTGATCGTTCTTCCAGTTCGGTCGAAGATTCTATCGTCGTTGTCGAGGCGGAAGTCATTATCGGGGACGAGATTGCTCTTCGACTTTAGGTCACCGACATACTCGACGTCGCAGTGCAAGCTTAAATGCTACGAATGTTGATCAACTAAGTCAAGTATTGGATCGACCCGGCTCGGGACTTCAGTTTCCCGGTCACGAGTTGTGGGCTAGCACGTTGAACCCAACGAGTTTCAACTGTATGAGTATTAGTCGCGCGGTAGCGATTCATTCGAAAACCGAAAAGGGCGGGGTTTGGTAGAAATGGGAAAGCAAAGAACCTACCTGGCAGTCGATATTGGAGCGTCGAGCGGACGCGTTTTAGCGGGGCGTTTTGACGGGGAGCGTCTTGAGCTGGACGAAATACATCGCTTCCCCAACGGACCGGTCCAGGTGGGCGGTCATCTTTACTGGGATCTGCTGCGGCTATGGAGCGATGTTCAGGATGGTTTGCGCACTGCCGCCGAGGGCACCGAGATCGTTAGTGTGGGCGTGGATACCTGGGGAGTCGACTTTGCACTGCTCGGTCGCAATGACGAGCTCCTGGGGAACCCCTACCACTACCGGGATCCTGAAAAGGCGGGCATTCTGGAGCATGCTTTCCAGAGGGTCAGTCGCGAGGAGATTTTTGCGGAGACCGGTTTGCAGTTCATGGAGATCAACACGCTCTTTCAACTGTTGACCTTACAGCGGGCGAATTCTTCGCTGTTGGACAGTGCTGAGTCGCTCTTGATGATCCCCGATTTGTTTCATTGGCTTCTGACGGGGGAAAAGGCGAATGAGTTTACGGATGCCACAACGACCCAGTTTTTGAATCCGTCTACGCGCGATTGGTCGCGGGATCTGTTGCGTCGATTCGAACTGCCGGATGACATTCTTCAGAACATTGTGCTTCCCGGGACGAATCTTGGCCCATTAAGGCCTGAGATTGCGGCGGCGACCGGCCTGGGATCGGCGTCGGTGGTGGTGCCTGGAACCCATGACACGGCCAGCGCCGTCATGGCGGTCCCTGCGGTTGGCGAAGTTTCGCAGCATCCAGACTGGTGTTACATCAGTAGTGGGACTTGGTCATTAATGGGTGTCGAAGTCGCGGAGCCCATCATTAACGACACTTGTCGCGAGCTCAATTTTACGAATGAAGGTGGTGTGGGCGGGTCGATTAGACTTCTCAAAAACATTACGGGTTTGTGGCTGGTGCAGGAATGTCGTCGAATCTGGGCCCGGAGTGGAACCGATTTTGATTGGCAGCAATTGACACAACTGGCTGACCAGGCGGAACCACTCAAGAGCTTTATCAATCCGGATGATGCTGCGTTTACCTCTCCTGAAGACATGCCGGCTGCGATTCGCAGTTATTGTGCAGACCGTGGCCAGGAAGTCCCGGAAACGGAGGGAGCGATTGTGCGATGCGCGCTGGAGAGTCTCGCCTTACGTTATCGCATAGTGCTGGATTGCCTGGAAAAACTGACCGGATCCAGAATTGAAACGATCCATATCGTTGGCGGGGGTACCCAGAATGAACAGCTTTGCCAGATGACCGCGAATGCCTGCGACCGGCTCGTCATTGCGGGACCCATCGAAGCGACGGCAATCGGCAATGTGATGGTTCAAGCGATCTCCAGCGGTGACATCGGATCGGTGGAGGAAGCTCGTGCGGTCGTCGCCCGCAGCTTTCTGATGAGGCGTTTCGAGCCTCAGGAACCGGGAGCTTGGGATGAGTCGTTCGGCCGATTCACGCAGCTATTCGAAGACGGCGTCCAATAAAGGGCAGGGACCTTGAAAGACGGCCGAACTAACGTGGCTTCGGTTGCATGTCGGTCTCTTGGTCCGATTCGGATAGCGTCGAGCCGTCGTAATCATCCACATCGCTCAGGTCCAGACTTGACTTGAACGACTCACCGGCCAGCAGATAAATCTCGCCATGGGCCGATTCTTGTTCTGCATGAACTTGATGATGTCGGACCAATTCGAGCACTGCGAGGAACACACCGATGAGGGCGGACTTGTGCATGCCGGCCTGGAACATGTCGGTGAAGGCAACCTGGCCATCCTCCTTAAGCTTCTGATGGATATTCTCCATGTAAACCTGAATGGGCGTGTCATCGTAGACAATCGCCTTGGGCTGGGCGATCTCATGAGCCTTGATGACGCGCCCCAGAGCACTGACCAGGTCCCACAACTCGACCTCATGAATCGGCTGCTCGGCGGGGTCCACATTCCGCGGCGGTAGATCATCCGCCATCCGCGAAAAGCAGTTGGACCAGTTTCGACCGCGTTCTTCGAGAATACTCGCGGCATCCTTGTATTGCTTGTATTGCAGCAATTGACTGACGAGTTCTTCCCGCGGGTCCTCGAGCGGGACCGAATCGTCTTCATCGTCATCCGTGACCGGCAAAACCAGCTTTGACTTGATTTCGACCAGCAGGCTGGCCAATTCCAGGAAGTCGCCGACGGCATTTACATCCAGCTGTTCCAAGACGGTCAGATATTCCAGATATTGTTCCGTGATCTTAGCGACAGGAATATTTTGGATGTCGACTTCGTGTTTGCGCACGAGGTAAAGCAGCAGATCAACGGGACCTCGGAATACGTCTAAATCGACACGGAAAGGCATAGATTCAGTCTGCGGGTCCGACGTGGAATGGGTTGGACGAATCGCTGAGGCATTTCGCAAGGCGGATTGCACCCGGGCTTTCTGTGACCGCGGGATCGTCGATTGCTGCACTTCCCGAGTGGGAGGTGATTGGGATAAGGGGCTGGCAGCAGACGAGCTTGCTTTGTTCATGTTCGACCCAATTTGACCGGGAACTTGAATCGGCTTCCGATACTCATTGTATCTTGGTCCATACCCAGCCTACCAGAGCTGCTATTAGCCAGTCCTGCTGTCTGACGACTTGTCGGGGCCGGAATGGCGGACTATCATGCTCGTTTGACCTAAAACGTTAAGAGGCCTTTAGATCCGATGCGTCACGTTCTCTCGGCTGTCGTCCAAAATGTTCCTGGAGTGTTGGCTCACATTTCAGGCATGCTAGCGTCACGTGGTTACAACATCGATTCACTGGCGGTAGGGGAAACGGAAGAACCCCACCTTTCCAGGATGACCTTTGTTGTCGTTGGCGATGATCGTGTACTGGAACAGATCCGCAAGCAGCTTGAAAAGATCGTGACTGTGGTCAAAGTGGTTGACGTCAGCGCGCAAGATTATGTCGAGCGCGATCTTATGTTGATCAAAGTGAAGGCTTTGCCGGGTGGAAAGCGGAGCGAGGTCCGCGAACTCACTCAGATCTTTCGGGGTCGAATCGTTGATATCGGACATGACGAAGTCATGATCGAGATCTCCGGCCGCGAGAATAAGATCGAGGCCTTCATCGAACGTATGCGACCGTATGGAATCACGGAACTCGTTCGCACAGGACGGATCGCTATGGTTCGCAGTGGCTCACGTGCTATTGAGACGACTTCCGGTACGCTGCCTCAAAACAGCTCAAATCGTAAGGTTGTCAAGAAGTGATCCCCTGTCGGGTTGTGTTTCTTCTGACCTATTCAGACTCCGCGAGGTAAACCGGTATGCCGGCCAAAATTTATTATGAGAAGGACGCCGATCTGGCGCATCTGAAAGACAAAACAATTGCCATCTTGGGATATGGATCTCAGGGTCACGCTCAAGCGCAGAATCTCAAAGACAGCGGCTGCAATGTGATCGTGGGTCAGCGACCTGGAAGTCCCAATTACGACTTGGCCGTAAGTCATGGCTTTGAGCCGATGTCGGTTGCCGACGCCGCCAAGCAAGCTGACATGATCAACGTTCTGTTGCCTGACGAAGTCCAAGCGGACATTTACAAGGATCACATTCGCGACAACCTTTCCCCTGGAAACGTCCTGATGTGTTCCCACGGTTTCAATATTCACTTCGAGCAGGTTGTTCCGCCCGCGGGTGTAGATGCTTTGTTGGTCGCACCCAAGGGACCCGGCCATCTTGTCCGCAGCGAATTTGAGAAGGGTGGTGGTGTCCCTTGTCTGATCGCTCTTGGAGATGGCGCGAGCGACGAAACCCGAAAACTCGGCCTCGCCTATGCCAAGGGGATTGGAGGCACACGAGCCGGTGTCATTGAAACCTCCATCGCCGAAGAGACAGAGACGGATCTGTTCGGAGAACAAGTGGTGCTTTGCGGTGGCGTAAGCGAACTTGTCAAGGCTGGCTTTGAAACACTGGTCGAAGCTGGTTATCAGCCGGAAATGGCCTATTTTGAGTGTCTGCACGAGCTGAAGCTGATTGTCGACCTCTTCTATGAGGGTGGTCTCAGTTACATGCGGTACAGTGTTTCGAATACCGCGGAGTACGGTGACTACACTCGCGGTCCACGTATTGTGACCGACGAGACTCGTGCCGAAATGAAGAAGATTCTCAAGGAAATTCAAACCGGGCAATTCGCTCGTGATTGGATCTTGGAAAACAAAGGTGGTGCTGCTTCCTTCAAGGCAACCCGTCGTCGAGATCGCGAGAATGAACTGGAGCGAGTGGGTCGCGAATTGCGTCGCTTGATGACCTGGATTGACGCCAAAGAAGTCGACTAACTTTAAGGCTCTCGTCAAGATAAAGGCGGTGAACTTCACTACGTTGTGAGCCGCCGTTGATTCCGCAAGCATTGGGCCTGTGTGAGAGGCGGTGGTGGGTGCTCAGTCATGGATTATGAGCACTCACTGGATCCAACGTTTCTGTCGAACCTTGCCGCTGCCCTCGTTTTTTTGTGATCTGACAAATGCCACCCGTGATCACGACGTGTTATCTACGGTTAGCCTGCGAACGCTGGCGATTTCCATTAGTACTGATTGATCTCCATCCACCAAGAGTGTCCTGAACGTTACGAAGCTCAACCTCACAAAATCGGTTGAACAGCCTGGTATCCCAGTGACTCGGTGGTTGGCTTGACCCGATGTAAAGTCGCGAAGATGACGTCAAGCGATCCAGTCCCCCAAGAAAAACGCTTTCCTCGCCGCATCCAGGCTGGCATCGTCGTCGCGCTTGCCGTTTGGGGAATCTATCTTGCCGTCGGAGCCACCGGTGTGTTTACCGATGTTGGCCTCTTCGATCTTCGAAGGAGCATGGTGGTCCTGGCCTGTTCAGCACTCTTCCTTGGTTTTTGGATGATCATTTCAGTCTTGCCGGTGAAAGATGCAGAGAAAGTAGCTCAGACGAACTGGTCGAGCGTCATTAGTTTTGGCCTCACCTTGGTCGCCTTTCTGCTTTGGGCGATTTCGTACGCAGTCTGGCAAGGTGGACGCGGTCAAAGTGCCACGACGGTTCTTGGTTGGCTCTCCGTTGCCTTAATGGCGATCGCCTCTGTGCTCTCTTTAATCGGCCTGAGTGATCCTCGGCCTCGACGTGGCAAATTGTTTGGCTTGGCCAGCATCGCTCTGTTGGCTCTGGCGGTGGTACTCTTCATCTGGCAGGTAAATCGCTATTTGAGCGGCGGCTAAACGGCCGTTGCCGCGGATCGGTCCCGGCCGTGAGGTGGAAAAACGAGACGGCATCGCTCGTCGTCAACGCTCCGGAAACCAGCTGGCCAGCCTCGCGATGACGCTCTTTCTGTATTTGCAAGCTTAATCAAAACAAGGACTTGCGGATTCGGCTCCATTGGCACCTTGGCCAGTCTCGATGGCGATCTAGGATTCGTCCGGAGATAAGGAACGGATTGACTGAGGGGCCGTTTCGTTGGTTTTTGTTTCCTCGGTTCTGTCGATGTCGCAGAACCGCGTTACCGGATGCGTTTGTCCGGACCGTCGTGCGAGCCATGTCAGGCATCGGAAACATGCAGTCCTAATCAGCCTTTTTTCGAACGGCGAATCTTTGCCGTGAATCCTCTGCCTCCCACTGGGTTGGGACGGGTTAGCTCATTTTTTCGTCCTGCTTTACGCGCGCATGTCCAGGTTTCAGGCTTTAAGGAGATCCCAAAATGATTCAAAGCACCGATCGAATGACGGTTGATCTGTCTATCGGCCAGTACCTGATTCGCCGTTTGCAGGACTATGGAATTGGTGACGTGTTTGGCATTCCCGGCGACTATGTTCTTTCGTTTTACACTCAAATGGAAGACAGCGATCTGAATGTTGTCGGATCCACGCGCGAGGACTGTGCCGGCTTTGCAGCAGATGCTTATGCGCGGATTAACGGCATGAGCGCCCTCTGTATCACCTATTGTGTGGGTGGGTTGAGCGTCTGTAATTCGGTCGCGGGGGCATTCGCTGAAAAATCACCCATCGTCGTGATATCAGGTGCCCCGGGTTTGTGCGAGCGTTCCAGCAATCCGCTGCTGCACCACATGGTTCGTGACTTCGATACCCAGATGAAAGTTTTCGAAGGGCTTTGTATCGCCGGCGCAGAACTTTCCGATCCCGTTACAGCATTCCGCGAAATTGACCGAGTGCTCGATGCGTGTGCTCGCTTTAAACGACCCGTTTACCTGGAATTACCACGAGACATGGTCGACGTTGTTCCGCAAATTAGCCATACCTACCGAAAGCCGACTTTCCCGAGCGATGCTGATGCGTTGCGAGAGTCAGTCGAGGAAGCAGGCCGATTGCTCGCTGCCGCCGAACGACCGGCTATTCTTGCGGGCGTCGAAGTCCATCGCTTTGGCTTGCAGGACTCTCTATTAGCGCTTGCCGAAGCCACGCAGATTCCGATCGCTGCCACGATTCTGGGTAAGAGTGTGATTCGTGAGACACACCCACTTTACGTTGGGCTTTACGAAGGCGCCATGGGGCGCTCGGACGTTACTAAATACATCGAAGATAGTGACTGCTTGTTGTTGCTTGGCACTTTCATGACTGATATCAATCTGGGGATCTTTACTGCGAACATCGATCCCGGGCGTTGTATCTATGCCACAAGTGAACAGCTCAGAATCCATCATCACCATTATCATCGGGTGCGGTTGAAAGACTTTCTGCACGGATTGATCGATGTGCCCCCGGTAACCGTAAGGCGTCCCATTCCCGCTTCGCTAGTTAAGCGGGAGTCCGTCACGTTTGAAGTGAAAGCGGAATCACCCATTACGATCTCCCGATTGTTTCATCGTTTGAACGAACAGCTTGATGAAAAAACGATCGTCATTGCTGACATCGGAGATTCACTTTTTGCTGCAAGTGAACTGGTAATCCGCGATCGCACCGAGTTCCTGAGTCCGGCGTATTACACGTCGATGGGTTTTTCCATCCCTGCTGCGTTAGGTGCACAGATCGCTCGTCCTGAGTCCCGAGTTGTTGCGATCTGCGGTGATGGAGCCTTTCAGATGACCGGCCAGGAATTGTCGACGCTGGTGCGTCATCACTTTGATCCCGTGATTCTCGTGCTCGATAACCAGGGCTATGGAACCGAACGTCGACTTCACCATGGCCAATGGAAATTCAATGAGATTCAGCCGTGGGCCTATCACCGATTGCCGGAAATCTACGGCGGGGGTCGTGGTTACGAGGTTTTCTCAGAGGCCGACTTCGAAGCGGCGCTGACGGATGCGTGGCAAAATCGCACCGGACCCAGCGTGATTCAGGTTCATCTCCACCCCGATGACCATAGCTCGCCTTTACACCGATTGGCAGAGCGACTCTCAGAACAGGTCTAGACGCTGAAAATCAGCGGTTTTTTGCCCATTGAGGGGAGCGGGGCGGTCCGAATGTCGGCTGCGGGCGACTCTCGGACGTCCCAAATCGTCACCTCCCTGGGCAGCAGCAGGGCCACTCCTGGAAAGTCTTAGCGTTTTTCCTATCTTTACTAAGCTGTCTTTCTGACGTCTAATGGTTGAATTCCATTCGGACCTCCTTCCTCAACCGCACCGACCAGCCCTCCTGCGGAGCCGAATTCAATGAGTAAGTCGTTTTTGACAATACGACTCGTGTCCTTTTTGTCCGTCTTCTGCATTGCCCCCTCGGTATTTGCTCAGGCGGAAGTTCAGACTCCGGAATTTACTCGTCTCGATGAGCCAACCGTCCTGGAGCAGTTAGAGATCACGGATGAGCAGCGTGCGCAATTGGCAACGCTACGGCAGGAGCAAGCAGCGGCACTTGTCCTTAATGACGAACAGGCACGAGTTGCGGGTTTGGCGAAAGTCCAGGCGGCGTTGGAAGAGTTGTTAACAGCGGAACAACGGAAGCAATTTCGCGCGTTGCCCAGTGAACTAGGTTTGACCTTCAACTTTCGAGAGACTGAGTGGCTTGATGTCTTGGATTGGTTTGCCCGTCAGGCCAAATTGTCGCTGGTCGTCAATACGGCACCGCCAGGAACGTTCACCTACAGCGACTCGAAATCTTATACGCCCGTGGAGGCGTTGGATTTGCTGAATGGTGTATTGGTCACCCGCGGCTTCACGCTGATCCGGCGCGAACGAATGCTGATATGCATCAACCTCACCGAAGGTGTACCGGCAGGCATGCTGCCGCGTGCGGCATTTGAGGAGCTTGATCAATATGGAAACTTTGAGCTTGTCGAGGTGATGTTCCCACTCGAAGGGCGGCCGGCAGCAGGTGTCGCTGAAGAGATCACGCCCTTACTTGGTAATTTTGGGAAGGCTACACCCCTGCCGCAAACAAACCAGCTTCTAGTATGGACGACGGCGGGCAAGATGCGAGCGATCAGTGCTGTTATCGCTTCGATTCCCGTTCCCAAGAAAGCAGCACCGCCGAAGGCACCGCCGAAGAAAGCTCCGCCAGCGGAACTGAAGGTTTATTCGGTTGAGAAACTAGATCTCGAGGCGACGGTTGCAACCCTCGAAAAAATGTTGACCAGTGCCATCTTCACGATGGACTCGCGGGCCCAGCAGATTAATGCACTCGCGGTGCCGACTCAGCATGAGGTGATTCAGCAGATGCTGGATCAGATGATGGAAAATGCGTCAACGGACACTGAACTGAGATTGGAGAGCTACCCGGTTGAAACTGCCAATTTGACCGAGCTGATGTCGCAGCTGTCTGCGATTTCCCCCGGTACGACGATCAATTCGGCGACAGATCCGCCACGTATTCTCGTTTACGGAGATGCGTTAACTCAGGAACAGATCAAGGCAGCGCTCGACAAGCTGGAGGCGACAGTCGTTGTCGCAGGCGACCAGAGCGTGAAGATTTACCGCCTGGAGCAAGCTGAGCCAGAAGTTTTCGTGGAGGCGGTCCGCAACATTTTCCCTCGCATCTCGCTGACGATCGATAACGCAACAAAACGTATCATCGTTGTCGGCAGTGAGGCAGAACATGCGCTGATCGAAAAGATGTCGGAGCAAATCGATGCGCAATTGGATCAACCCAAGGTCATCAAATATTATCCGCAACCCAAACGTTCTCGGGATGTTGCCCTGAGGTTGTTGAAATCCTTCGTGCCGGAAGCTGAGATACAACAGGATGCTGGAAGTGAACAACTGTTGATTATTGCCGATGAGGCGAGTCATGTTCGAGTGACGGATCTGTTGCGTCAGTTGCAAGAGGGAGAGATTGAACCGCCTCAACAAGAACTTCGCATCTACACGTTGTCTCCCCAGCAGCGAGATTACTTCATTAGCAATTACAAACGGCTGGATCCTGAACTGGAACGCGTCGAGATACTGGGCAATTCACCGGCGGGCGAATTGCGCATCCTGACCGATGTGACGCGACATCAACGGATTAACGACCTGGTGGAACAGACCCAAAAACTGTTCCCCGTAACGCCGCGACAGCTGCGTTTCTATGTTGCGGACGCCGATCTTCGATCGCAATTCACAAGACTCCGCGGCAAGCTTGCGCCTGAGTTGACGCAGGTGGAAATGGTTGAAGATGTGACCGGACGGGGGATGGGAGTGATCGCGTCCGAAGAAGAGCACCAGCGGGTTGCGCTACTCCTGGAGCAACTTGAGCGCCAGATTCCTCAACGCGAAACGTTCTTGCGAGTTTATCCGGTCCAAGCCGAACAGCGACAACGCTTCACCGCGCTGCTGCCATCGCTCGGGGACAAATTGCCGGATGTCCGAGTGATTGATGGTTCACCACCTAACGAGATTGCGATCTGGGCTCCGCAGGAACAACACAACAAGGTTGAAACGCTGCTCGAATCGCTAAAGACGGATCGTCGAGGGATGGAATTGGTGACGTATCCGCTGCAATCGGGGGATCCGGCGAGTGTGCAGACGGTGCTCGCGGAGCTCTATCCGGACGCGAAGATCGTTGGCGATAACGAGAGCCGGCGGCTCATGGTTTGGTCGAATACGGAACAGCAGCAACAGATTCGGAAAGCCATAGAACAGCTGGATAAGCCTTCCACCGCCGGTACTAGAAAAATGTCCTATTACCGCTTGGGTGACGTGGATGTTCGAGACGTGATTGAGATTCTGCAGGGCGTTGTGGCTGACATGACACTGATCGCCGATCGAAGCTCGAACTCCGTGATCGCCTGGGGACTTGAGAAAGATCATCAAGTGCTCGAGGAAACGGTAGAAGAGTTTCGCAATCAGGCCGAGACAGAAAAACGCATCCTGAAAACCTATCCCTGTGGTGCACGGCAGGTGAATGAGGTGCGGCGAATTATTGACGATCTTGCACCCCGTTCTCGCATCGTTGCCGACGAAACCAACCGTTCCGTCATTGTCTGGGCCGATCCTGACGAACATGAGACGATACAGGCTGCGATCACTCAAATGACTGAAGGCCAGTCCAATGATATCGGAACCATCAAGGCTTATCGCGTTGATAAAATCGAGGCGAGTTCATTGCGTTCCATGTTGGCGACGCTTGTCCCGTTGGCTCAAATGACTGCTTCGTCGGACGAAACGCAAGTGCTGGTACGGGCAAGTGAAGCGGATCACCAAACGATTGCCGGAGCCGTCAAGCAGCTTGAGGGTGGCACGCCATTACAAGAAAACGGGAGGCTAAAGATCTATGAGTCGCGGCCCGAGATCGTTCTGGAGTTGTCGACATTAGTTCCTGAAATCGGAACAGATGTGCGGCTGATTGAAAATGGCGACCCCAAAAAGCTGGCCGTCTATGCAACAGACGTCGAACACCAGCGGTTGGAAAAACTGATCGGTGACCTGGAAAAACAAATTCCTGACGATCCACTCGTCATAGCCAGCTATCCGCTTGAACGGGTGAGTTCCGCGGAGGCGATGCAGGTGGTTGAAGGCATTGTCCCCACCGCTCAGTTTTTCGATTCCGCCGACACCGATCGGCTGTTGGTCCGTGCCAGTACCTCCGATCAACGTCGTATCGAACAAGCTCTGCAAGAACTCAAGCAGGCGAAGGGAAATCCCGAAGCGACCGAACTTAAACCCTACTCAGTGGGTGATAACGAGCCGAGTGCAATTCTAGCGCTGCTCGATTCCGAAGTCACACGAGATCTGTCCATTATTCCGGACGCCACGAGAAAGTCGTTGCTAGTACGGGCTACACCGGAAGGGCATGAGGATTTCTCAGCCGCACTTGATGGTCTCTTGAAGGGGCTTCCAGAAATCGAAAAACCTGTGTCGCGCGTCTACCGGCTGCGTTTTGCCAATCCAGCCACGGCGCGTGATTCGCTCGCTGAATTGATGCCCAGCACTAATTTTGCACTCGATCTGGAAACTCGCAGCTTAATGGCCACTGCGTTGCCCAGTGAGCATGAATTGATTGGGCAGGCCGTCAGCCAACTTGATGTGCAGCCGGATGCGCAGCGCGAGACGCGTGTCTATCGCTTCCAGGATGCCAACGCCGCTGCCACTCGTAGCGTTCTGATCGAACTGTTGCCAAACATCACCATGGCTGCCAATGCCGAAGATCGGGCGCTGTTGGTCACCGCGACCCCGATCGAACATCAAGTGATCAAAGATGCCGTCGATGAAATGAATCGGGATGATATCCAAAAGATGACGAGGGTCTATCGCTTTCAAAAGGGAGGCAATATTGAAAGCGCTCGAGAGGTGTTGCAATCTTTAGCTCCTCAAGCCGTCATGTCCGTCGACGAACTCAATAAAGCTCTGCTCGTGACTGCGGAAGAGAGTGATCATCAGCGGATTGAGCCGGTGATCCAGCAGCTCGATCGAAATACGGAAGATCTGCGGCAGACACGCGTTTACCGCTTCAAATACGCGGATGTGAATGCCGCGCAAGTCGCCCTGCAGGCCTTGATGTCGAACGCCATTATTGCTGTGGATAGCGCGAGTCGCGCGTTGGTCGCGACTGCTACTTTGGAAGATCACGAAGGAATCGGTGCTGCTGTAAAGGAACTCGATGTGCAGCGAGATGATCCGACCGAAGCACGCGTGTATCCCTTCCTGCTTGCGGATGTCAACGCAGCTCAGCAGGTCTTAAGGTCCCTGTTGCCGAACGCGGTGATCGCCGTCGATCAGCCCAACCGTATCCTGGTAGCGACTGCCACTGTCGCCGAACATGCAAAGATTGCGACGATTGTTAAGTCGATGGATGTGAAAAACGATCGTCAGCCTTCCCTGCAAAGCTACTCGGTCCGGCAAGCTAATGCGCAAGCGGTCTTTGACGCAGTACGACAGATGTACGATGGGAACCCGGCAGTGGCGCTGTCACTCGATTCAGAAAACCGAGCGATTCTCGTTCGAGCACCTGTGCAGGAACAACTGAACGTCGCCAAGATCGTTTCCCAAATGGATAATGCCGTGCCCCAGTCGCTGCGGCGTCTCGAAGTTTATGCTCTGGTAAACGGTGACCAAAACCTGGTTGCAACGCTGAAAGAACTGGTAGAAACCCCCAGCCATCCAGTCCAACTTCGATTCGATGAACGCTCGCGACAATTGGTCGTGGTGGGCACCGATCAACAACACGAACTCATCGCCGATGCCTTGGAACGAATCAAACAAGATGAAGTAATAGTCGAAGTCTTTCCCTTAGAAGCCGCCGATCCTTTCGCAGTTCAAATGGCGATCGAACAGTTATATGAAGGAGAGCTCAGCAGGCCCGTTGCCAACGGTGATACCGAGACACAACAACTCTTTGTGAGGGGAACTGCCGATCAGATTGAGACGATTCGCGGACTCTTGAAGAAAATGGGTGAGATTCCTCTGGAAACCACAGCTCGTGATGGCGTGCGAGTTATTCCTTTCCGGGGTGATCTGATGCGAGCTGTGGAACAAATTGAACAGGTATGGCCGCAATTGCGCGAGAATAAGATCCAAGTGCTCGAAAGTCTGCCTGCCGAACGTGTCGAATCGCTCGATTCCGGATCTCAAGAGTCTGACGACCAGCCGCTTGATGACGAACCCCAAAATCCTGTTGGCGATCAAACGAATGCCAACAATTTTCAAACGCAAGCGGTGGCCGCTGAAGAAGGTCAAGATTTGTCCGACAAGGAAATGCCTCCCGCCATTCTGATCGTGCCCGGTGAGGGATCGGTGACGCTGATGTCCGACGATGACGAAGCTCTGGAACAGGCTGCGATGCTGTTCTATACCCTCGCCAGACGGGGAGCAGGACAAGCTGGGGCCGGAAATTTCGCAGTCATTAATCTGCGGAATGCCGGAGCTCGTAATGTTGCGAAACTACTCGATGATCTGTTTGAGAAAATGCCGATTACCGCTCGGACGACGCTCGGACGAGTCAGTATGGTCGCCGACGATCGATTAAATGCACTCGTCATCCACGGCCGACCCGCCGACCGGATAGTGGTCACGGAATTGTTGCGCGTCCTCGACTCCTCTTCGGTTCCCGATACGCTGGCCAATGCTCGTCCCCGCATCATCCCCCTCATTTATTCCGATGCCGATCGTATTCTGGAGATTCTCCAAGGGGTTTATGAGTCTCAATTGCAATCCGGAGGCAGCCGGCCTGAGATTTCGATTCCCGAGGGTATCTCAACCGAGGTGGCATCGGTCTTACAACAAATCAACGCGGCAACCGCAGGGCCCCTGCTGACGCTACAAGTCGATCGCGTCACGAACTCGATCGTTTTATTGGCACCGCGAGAGTTAGGCGAAGAGGTTCATCGTCTGATCGAAGAACTGGATCAACAAGCAGAGCAAAAGGATACCCGAAACATCGGTGTTATCTCGTTGAAGTCCGTGAACGTTGAAAGCATTGAGGAGGCGCTGGAGGCGTTACTGCGAGATTGACGTCGTGAATGACGTTTATTATTAATAGTTTGTCGCAAAGGCTCTAAGTGCCGGGTGGAATGCTGTACCCTTTCAGCACACTTCGCGACGTAAGATTCGCCAGACTTTGTATTTACCGTCATTTTACCTTGACTTGATTTTTCCCGGTCACTACCCTATCGTGCAAACGTTACGAAGCGCCCCAANTCCACCCCGCTTAGGACAGCCTGCCCTAGCTGCCCTCGTTGGCGCCCTCCCCGAATATCCTCCCCAAACATCCTCCCCAAACATCCTCCCCAAACATCCTCCGCATTGTGAACACCTGAGTCGAGATAGGTGTGATTTGTCATCGGGTTTGTTGTTGTTGAAAAATCATGGTTCGCATTCCAGATTCTACCGCCCCGACTGCAGATAGCGGGACGATCGTGTCACCGAGCGATCATCGAAGACCGTCGATCGTCATTTCAACTCGTGACCTCCAGCAAATTCGCCGGCAACGGCAGGAGGATGTGAGTTACGATCAGATAGCGGATGAGCTGTCGTTGGACAGTGCCGATACGTTGCTAACAGCGATTGCCGGCACGATGGGATTGACGACGGTCGACCTCACTCAAGTTTCAGTCGACGAGCAGCTCGTTCAAGAATTCCCGGCGAAGCTGGTACATCGATTCGGCGTGTTTCCACTAAGGCGTGACGGTGAGTCGTTGGTCGTGGTTTCCAGTGATCCATTTGATCTGCACTCGATCGACGCCGTCAGTGCTCATGTGGGCCAGCATGTCGTCCCGGTGTTGGCCCTACCGGATGAACTTAGCAAGTTGATCAAGTCGCACCTGGGAGTTGGTGCGGAAACGATCGACGATCTGTTGTCGCAAACCGAGGAAGATTCGGTTGAAGTTCTAGGCGAGGTTCAATTCGACAACAGCGAAGCGGCGGAGATGGCCCAAGAGGCTTCGGTGGTCCGCCTAGTGAATGAGATACTCTCAGAGGCGGTTTTGGCTCAGGCGAGCGACATTCATATTGAGGCTCAAGAGTCGGGAATCAAGATTCGGTACCGGATTGACGGTGTGCTTCAGCGACAGCCGACACCGCCGGAGATTAACCGCTTTCATTCGGCGATCGTTAGCCGTTTGAAGATCATGGCGCAGATGAACATTGCCGAAAAGCGGGNGCCTCAGGATGGACGAATCAAACTNCGTGTCGGCGGCCGAGAAGTCGATATTCGTGTTTCCGTGATCCCCATGTTGCACGGGGAAGGGATTGTGATGCGTATTCTTGATAAAGAACGCATGCAATTCTCGTTACGGGACATCGGCATGCCCGCCGATGTTTACGAGTCCTTTCAGAAACTTATCCGACTTCCTCACGGCATCCTGCTGGTGACCGGGCCGACGGGTTCTGGAAAGACAACGACACTCTACAGCGCGCTGAATGAAATCAAGAGTGAAGACACGAAGATCATCACCACCGAGGATCCGATCGAGTATCAGCTCGAGGGTATCAACCAGATTCAGGTGCATTCCAAGGTCGGACTGACCTTTGCAGCAAGTTTGCGAAGTATCCTGCGACACGATCCGGATGTTGTGCTGGTCGGTGAAATTCGAGATTTGGAAACAGCAGAAAATGCCACGCAAGCCTCGCTTACTGGCCACTTGGTTTTCAGCACGCTGCACACGAATGATTCAGCTGGCGCTTTTATGCGATTGTGCGACATGGGTGTGGAGCCATTCCTAGTGAGCAGTACGATCGAAGGTGTATTGGCACAACGATTGGTGAGAACGCTTTGCCCCGAGTGCAAACAGGCTTACCGTCCTTCTACGGACGATGCTCCGGAAGATTTTCCCTGGCAGCAAATGGATGAACGTACTGGAGCTATTTTCCGTGCTAACGGATGTCGTCAATGCCGGGGTACTGGCTACTCCGGCCGGTTGGGTATCTATGAGTTGCTGACCACGAACGATGAGATTCGTCACCTAGCAAGTGAGCGCCAGCCGGCGAATGTTGTGAAGCGAGCGGCGATTTCATCCGGAATGCGAACGTTACGCGGAGACGGTTGGGAAAAGGTCATGCAAGGTGTTACTACCATCGACGAAGTATTGAGAGTCACGAAAGCTGACTGATTATAGGTAAGCCATGCCGGAATTCTCCTATACTGCTCGTCGGTTTGATGGCCAAGATGTTTCGGGCTTGATTGCGGCACCGAGTCGCCGCGATGCGCTGAATGCGCTCGCGAATCAATCACTCTTTCCACTTACGGTTCAAGATTCGGCGAAGACGAATGTCATCGCCGAAAAGTTGCAAACGGCAACGCGTCGAAAAGTTCGCGCCGAACACGTCGCCGGATGTTTGACTCAACTCTCTGATTTGCTCCACAACGGGGTTCCGTTGTTGTCGGCGTTAAGTTTGTTGGCTGAGCAGTCTGCGCATCCTGTCTTGCAGGAGGTGATGGCGGATGTGAGGGATCAAGTTGCAGATGGAAAATCACTCGAAGAAGCCATCGCTGCGCATCCAAATATCTTTTCTGATCTGACGGTCAGTATGATTCGGGCTGGGTCCGAGGGCGCTTTTCTTGAAGAGGCTCTTAATCGTGTTGCCAGCTTTTTAGAATTGCAGGAAGAATTGAAAGGCCAGGTGAAGGGTGCCATGGCCTATCCTGTCTTCCTGATGGTGGGTGGCATAATTGTCACCCTTGCCTTGATCATTTTTTTCGTGCCCAAGTTCGAAGGCCTCTTCGAGCGGCTCGAAAAACAAGGGTCAGGGCTGCCCATGGCGACGATCATCTTGCTCTTTCTCAGTGAAACCATGATCGCCTATGGAATGTTTGCGATTATCCCAATCGTCGGGNTGGTCATTGCGACTCGTCGATTATTTGCGACCGAACGCGGCGCTTATTTCTTGGATCGGTGGAAACTGCGCTTGCCCATTGCTGGCAAGATTTTCCACGACAGTGCTGTTTCCCGCTTTTGTCGCGTGCTTGGAACCTTATTAAGAAACGGCGTGCCAATTCTTAAATCATTGCATATTAGCAGCGGTTCGGTCGGCAATCGATTGCTGGCCGAGGCGATTTGTGACTCGGCGGATAATATCTCTTCCGGACAGACACTCTCAGCACCGCTGGCTGAATGTGGACTCATTCCACCTCAGACAATGGCGATGATTCGCGTCGCGGAAGAGTCCAATACTCTAGACACTGTGTTGATCAATGTTGCCGATGGAATCGACAAACGAATTGCCCGTCAATTGACCATGATGGTGCGATTCATCGAGCCGGTCATGTTGGTCATTATTGGTGGCGCGATCTTATTCGTCTTAGTCGCGCTGCTGTTACCCGTATTTGATATGAGTACGTCCATTTAGGAATCCTGAATTCGAAGTACTGAAATGTACTCTCATTTAAGAAAGGGAAAAACAATGAAGCGGCAACCGACCCGAGCGGGCTTCACGTTGGTAGAAATCATGATCGTCTTGGCCATTTTGGTGTTGCTGGTTGCGATGGTCGGACCACGGCTGTTGAGCACCCAGGAAAAAGCCGACGCTAAAATTACTCAGACGCAAATCGAAGGTTTGGAGCAGGCTTTGGACTTTTACAAGGTCGACAATCGCACGTTCCCCAGCACCGAGGAAGGACTGCAGGCGCTGCTCAGCAAGCCGCAGGATGAAAATCGTTCTCGGAATTGGGCCGGACCCTACCTAGAAGAAAATGCCGTGCCAGTCGACCCTTGGGGCAATGCCTATCGTTATGAATACCCGGGAACTCGGGGTGTCAGTGAAGATCCCAATATCTGGTCGATCGGACCCGATGGCAAAGATAAAACCCAAGATGACATTGTGAATTGGAAAGCGCCTGAAGTGGAAGCCGAAGATTTTGGTCAGTCCTCTGATTTGGCAACAAATAACTGATCTGAATCGTCAATCGTTGTCGGGTGGGCGGCACGGATGAGGCCCATCGGTGCCGTGTTTCCTATCGAATTTGGAAATTGCAGTCTATGATCTGCAACGCCCGTCATCCGCTGCGGATCGCCCATTGCGATCTGCCGTTTCGCGCACAATGGGTGTCAAAAGTTCGTTGTGCTTACACGATGCTTGAACTTGTCATCGTGTTAGCTATTATTGCCACTCTGGCTGCAGTGTCGTTTCCGGCATTGATGACGCCCTTGACCAAAAGTCGGGCCCAAGAGGCGGCTCAAGATCTCAGCCGAGTTGTTCTCAAAACACGCGTGCGGGCAATGGAGACTGGCTGTGAACATCGCCTGCGGTGGCGGCCGGGGACTGGAGAGTACGAAGTCACCGAAGTCCGACAGCTTGTGGCAGAACGAAATCTGGACGCGATCTCTTCGCCAAACAGTTCGTCCACTGCCCGCAATCCATCCACAACGCGCCGACCGATTGCGACCCCTGCCGCTCAACAGCAAAACAATTCGGTTCAATCCGAGGAGCCGTTGAAGAATCGAATTGCCCATGCTGAGGAACAACGCCCCACGAAACCCTATCGTCTTCACGAGAGGCTCGTTGCGAATGTTCGCTTCAAGCAAAAGTACCAACACTTTGATCAACGGTTGAATCAGCAGAAGCAAACCATGCAACAACTCGCGCGGGCTAACGCGTCGCCTCAACAAGCTAACAACAATCAACGCGAACAAGATTCCCGTGCGCAAGATCCTCGTAGAAACGACGGACAACAGCACGGACAACAGCACGGGCACCAGCACGGACACCAGCACGGACAACAGCACGGACACCAGCACGGACAACACCATTTCCACTTGCCTTGGAGTCAGGCCATTACCTTCTATCCGGACGGACGGACCGATTCCGCTTTTTGGACGTTGCGTTCCGATGATAACTACCTGATCGAAGTACGGCTGCGAGGAATAACTGGGACTGTCCAGGTCAGCAGTGTTCGCTTGGCGCCGCCAGATCCGATAGACGACCCGAATCGACCCGACTGGGAGCGACGGAAGGGGGAGAATTCCGATTCTTTATCGAGCCGGTCGGAAGCGAGGCGCTCGGACAATCGATTTCCAAATGACCGCATTCCCACGGGTGGGGAACGGGAGCTGCCATGATGAAGCACCGTGGTCTGTCGTTGATTGAGGTGATTATCGCCCTTGCCATTCTGGTTGGCAGCGCTGCCGCTCTCACTCAATTGGTCGATGTCGGACGACGGCATGCGGAGCGTGCGGTTGAAGTTACGGATGTGCAGTCCATCTGTCGGAATGTNATGAATGAAGTGCTCGCTGGAGTTCGTCCCTGGGAAGAAGTGAGACGTCAACCTGTTGATCCTTTTACACCGTGGGACTGCTCGATTGAGATCCGACCCACCGATCTCGTTGATTTATTTTCCGTGACAGTCGCCGTGATGGAACCCGCAGGCCCAGGCTCGAATCCGCTAGCGATGGACGAGGTTGACAATTCGAGTCGTCAGTATCGTCTCGTGCGTTGGGTTCGACGACCGATTCAAGATTCAGCTGAGTTCAACGAAAGTAATTTCGAAAATAATGCGGGTGGGCGATTTGATGTTCCCTGATTCAACAACACGAAGACGAAACGCGTTCACGCTCGTTGAACTCATGATCGCGATTGTGTTGCTGTCCGTATTAATGGTGGTCACATGGGGGCTGTTAGACGTTTTCCGAAATCAATTTGAGCGCAATCAGGTGCGAGTCGAGCGATGGCAAATCGTGCGGTCTGTGCATGAGCGGATCGCCAGCGACCTGCAATCCTGTGCGGTCGAACCTCCATCTGAATCTCAGACGGAGAAGCGAACGTCTTCAGNATCCCAGTCTTCAGATAGCCAGTCTTCAGATAGCCAGTCTTCAGATAGCCAGTCTTCAGATAGCCAGTCTTCAGATAGCCAGTCTTCAGATAGCTTTCCGAGATACTCATCAACGGATGAGAGATCACCTTCGGAGTCGCTGATGTCGTTGAGTACTGAGGATTCCTTCGGTCAGGAGCGTCTTGGCGACGTTGACAACGGTGGGCCCAGGCAATGGCTTGTCCCTGTGGTGGGAGTTGAGGGAGATTCGAATTCTATTGTGCTCGATGTCTTTGCTCCACGCCCTCGGGATGTGAATTGGCAGGACCCTAATCGACCGATTGTTCGCGATTCCATTCGAAGAGTGGTTTACAGCTATCGTTCGACGCGGGACGCCGCGCTTGCTGACGGTGTGCCCGGATTGTTGCGATGTGAATTGACTCGCAGGGAAATCCTAGCTCTGAAACATTTCGCATCGTCCAGTCTTTCTCTGGAACCTGTCTTGCGAGAACTACGAGTGCCGTGGATCCCGGAGCCAAAGGCTCTTGGAGTCGGACAACCCGACAACTCGAATGATGAAGCCGAATTGAGTTTCGGAGACGATGTGCGAATGAGAGACTTTGTGGATCGTGACTTCGATCAAAGAATTGATTACCTGCCAGAGGTTCGAAAGTTTCGCTTGCGATACTTTGATGGTGTTTTTTGGACGAGTTCCTGGAGTTTCAAGCAGCAGAAACAGATACCGGTTGCTGTTGAGCTTTCATTTGACATGGAAGATCCATATTGGCTGCAACCTACGGAATTGGAATTACAGCAGCAGGCGGCGTTGGAGTTGCTTGAGGAAGAGACTGTTGAAACAGAACCTCTTGATCCGCGACAACAATCGACGCTGCAAGAGCCGCCCGAGGGGTTTCGTTTCCTGATCTATTTGAGAACTCCCGAGCCTTCGTCCCTGGATGAAGATTCGATGGTCTTCGGTGACGGCCAATTCCCTCTCTCGGAGAACCGATCGGGGGTGCTGCCATGACGCATGTGGATGCCCGGCAACGACGCGGAGCCGCCCTTTTTGTGGTGACGA
This sequence comes from Planctomycetaceae bacterium, assembly GCA_002723275.1. Classification (GTDB taxonomy): domain Bacteria; phylum Planctomycetota; class Planctomycetia; order Pirellulales; family Pirellulaceae. The sequence continues at coordinate 58,943 of PBNZ01000002.1, read as the reverse complement.
TTGTCGTCGTGTTGGTGACTCTTTCGGCCTACGGATTCGTGGTTCTCATGCAGGCTGAAAATCGAGCCTCTCGCATCGCCGCGGACCGTGGTCAGGTGCAGATGGTCCATGATTCGGGCTATGCGTTTTTGCGATCCTATGCAGCTCTGCCCCGAGTTGAGAGAGAGCTTTGGGCTCAAGTTGGTACCGAAGAAAGTCTATTTCGAGATGTGATTGTTGACCAGGATTACAGCGGGATTCGCCATGGACGCTTTAGCATTGTCCATCATCCGGTCACTTTGAACGATGTTGAAGCATCACCAGTAACGGCGGAACGTAACGTTGCGCGCCGCTTTGACTTTGGCGTTGTTCCGACAGCGGCCAAACTTTCACTGCCAACGTTGCTTGAATGGGATCAGGCTCAGCCCGGTTATGGTCGGGTGGTTTTGATGCAGCTTCCCGGGATGACGGAACATGTAGCCGACTCGATTCTGGACTGGTTGGATGAGGACGAAGAGCCTCGAGAATTTGGTGCTGAGTTGGAATTTTATGAGCGACTCAATCCACCGAGAAAGCCAGCAAATCAACTGCCGAAGCATCTCGATGAACTTCTCTCCGTACGAGGCGTACAGTTTTCTGACCTATACGGAGATCCGGTCACTGGGATGAGGCGAGTGCATCATCAAAACGACAACCAACAAGCTAGGGGGGCGCCTGATCGGACTCGAACCGGAGGAGGTCGTCGGCCAACCGATCCGGTCGGTCCTCAACTGCCTTGGTCTGCGTATCTGACTGTTTACAGTGCTGAACGTAATGAATCTCGTGATGGCAATCCTCGCATCAATTTGAATCAGGAGGATCTGTCGGCGCTAACTGAGCAACTGAACGCACGTTTTAAGCCACCGGTAGCCAAATTTGTCGTGGCGTTGCGACAATATGGACCTTACGATGGTGGGGTGTCGTCGGCGAGACCGGCGACCGAGTTGCCAGAGATATCGAGCAGTGCGGAAGCTGAGTTCACGATTGAGCACCATCTTCAGCTGATCGATGTGAGCGTTGGTATTCCAATGGGCGAAGAGGTGCGGGTCTTTGAAAGTCCGCTGCGGTCGGAGGGAACTTCCGGCTCGGATCTCGTTGATTTTTGTGACGCAACGACATGCGCCGAAGACGAGGTGATTCAAGGTCGAATCAATATTCATCTCGCACCTCGTGAAGTGCTGACGGTGATTCCCGGTTTCTCCTCGGACGCCATGGAACAATTAATCGCCTTGCGGCAAAACACCACGATTGAATCGGGTCGACAACATGCGATCTGGTTGTTGGTCGAAGGTGTGGTGGATCGAACTGGGATGCAGGAGGTGTGGCCGTGGGTCACGACGTGTGGAGATGTGATGGAAGGTGAAGTTGTTGCCTATTACGATCAGGACTCCCCGTGGTTGAGGACAGAGTTTGTTCTGGATGCGACGCGAGAAGAACTTCCTTTGTTGTTTCGTCGAAACATGGATCGCTTAGGTCGTGGTTACCGATACGATGAATTGTCGTTACCTCTTGATGAGCAGCAAGTTCCGGGTGTGGCCGGCCAGTCAATGAATACAGTGTCGACGGGAAACCGAACGATTAGAGGACAGTAGGGTGTTTCGAATAACGAAGCGCGGAAATCGATATCTAGTGGCCTTGTCTTGGGACCAGGGTCAGTTGAGTGCGCTGGTGGCTTCGGCGAATCGAGATGAGTTGAAATTGATTGACGCCATCACCATCGATTTGGATGGTTCGGAATCCGCTCGTGAAATGGGAGCCAAGCTCGCAGAACAGCTTCAAACCAACAAAGTGAGTTCTTATAAATTGCTGGTTGGGGTTCCGCGTTCTCAGGTCGAGTTGTGCGAAATGACGTTGCCCCCAGCGGCGCCAACTGAATTACCGGAAATGGTTCGAAACGAGGTCATGCGGCAGGTTTCCGATTTGCCAGAAGATACTCTGATCGATTATATGACCACCACGACCGAAGAATCCGTCATGCGAGTCGAAGCCGCTGTGCTCCGTCCTGAAACAAATGATTTCATTCAAGAACTCGCCGAAGGATTGGATCACAAACCAAGCCAGATTGTCTTGCGACCCTTGGCCGTTGCGTCTCTGTTTGATCGCTTGACGGGTGAAGATCACTCGAAGTCACTGTTGTTGAATTGGGTCGATCCCGATGTTGATCTGTCCATCCTTGAAAATGGACAAGTGCAATTCAGTCGTACAGTGCGTTTGTCGACCTCCGTTCAAAATACCGATCGAGTTGAGAAACTCTTCGACGAAGTGCGACGTACTCTTGCGGTTGCTCCTGTTGATGCAACTAATGAATCTGACGTTCAGCATGTCTATCTGTTCGGTGATGCCAACCGCATGCAAAGGATCTCTGAAAGACTTGCCGAACAGCTTCAGTTGCCTGTGTCGTTGCTTGATCCTTTGGTGGGAATCCAACTGAGTCGCAATGTCGATTTAATCGAGGTCTACCGATACACTGCCTTGATTGGAATCCTCCGGGATTTTGGCGAGTCCAGTCCGCCCATTGATTTTGTCAATCCAAAGCGCCCCCCCGAACCAATTCGTTACGGGCGCAAGGTTGCTCTCTACGGGTCGGTTGCTGCGGTCGCGATGTGGTTGATTGTTTGGCAACTTGGTTCTGAATTGTCGCTGGCGCGATCTGAATATGACGAAGTGGCGAACGAATTAGAAAGCCAAACACAACTGCTGGAAAAAATCTCGTCGCGGAGCGGCACCGTTGATGCGATTGAGCGTTGGCAAAATGAAGAGATCAATTGGCTTGCAGAATTGCAAGAACTCTCTGAACGTTTTCCAGATGCCGGCAAAGCCGTCGTTCAAAGAATGTCGATGTCTGACTCAAACAATGGCATTGGCGTGATCTCGATGAGTGTGCGGGTGAATGACGCTGCCCAAATCGCAAGCCTCGAGTCGGAATTGCGGGATGAATTTCACGATGTGGTCAGTCGACGAATATCGCAAGCGGCAGAGGGAAGCCAGTTTCCATTTCAATTTGAAGCCATGGTCACGGTAAAGCCAAGACCGCCAGAGTCACCCGATGGCGATTCGCCGTCGGGAAACGAGTAACACCGAGATGCCCCAACGACAGAAAATCCTACTGATTGCTGTAAGCGTGATACTCATCGTCTATCTCGGTGATATGGCCTATCAGCAACTTTACTCTGAACCGCTTGGCAGATTGGTGGTCGAGCAAGAGACGCTCGATAAAAGACTCCGAGATGCAAAGCTCGAAGTTCGCCGACAACAAAACAAGTTGCTGCAGCTTCCGGAACTGGAGAAAAAGAGCTTACCACGAGAACTTGAGGTCGCGGTGACTGAATATCGTGGCTGGTTGCTGGAGATGGCGGAAGAGATCGGTATTAATTCTGTTAGTGTGAATGCCGCATCGGCTACCGGAAACCGTAACACCTTGGTCCGTATTCCTTTTCTGTTGCGAGGAAATGGTACGCTGCCCCAGGTCACGCTTTTGCTACGTAACATCTATGATGCTGACTTCCTGCATGGTGTCCAATCCATTTCCATGAGTCCTGGGTCCGACGGTCGTCTGGCGCTCACCATGACGGTGGAGGCATTTGTGATTCCCACCGCGACAGGCTCAAATTTGCCGGCACAATCGCCTCATCGGGAACTTGGCAAATACCGATCGATTCCACGACGCAATCTCTTTGCCACCGGAGATCCTGTCGCCGAAAAAATAGTCCTTTCTGCCATTACCTCGGACCGTGACGGAAACAAACAGGCGTGGATACGAGATCCCTCTGGCAAGATTCAATACGTCGCTGTCGGTGAAACCATAGCACTCGAAACGCTAGCTCTTACCGTCGAAAAAATCGACGCACAGGCCGTGGAGGTTGTCAGCGACGGTGAACGGAGGCGCATTGCAATCGGCCAAAACCTCGCAGCTTCACAGCGTTTGGTCGCTCTCCCCTGAACTCGAAAAGATTATTGAAACAGTCGCTCGTCTCGAGTTGACGGCGATTCGTGGTTTCACTAACATCCCCGAGCTTTTCTCTGAAACGTTTTTTTCATCCTTCCGGTACACCCGTATGGGAAGTGGTATGGCTACTGTTTTTTATCGAGTGTGTTTCAACGCCGTGTCAGTCTTTTGCACGGTTGTTCTTATATTTGCGTTGGCAGCCTCTGCACAGAATCCAGCTGCACAACGGACCTTTGCGCTGCGCTATAAACCAGCAGATGAAGTCGCGAAGCTTTTAGAAAAGGTGATGCCGAACGGTGTTCGCATTGAAGCGCGGACGGATAGCAATGAGCTTGTTGTCAATGCTCAGTCTCAAGACGGCTTGAATTATGCCGCGGACTTCATCAGGGTTGTGGATCGTCCGGTTAAGAGAGTCGAAAGGCCGGTAACTCAGGTCCGAGTTTACCCGTGTCCAGCGGAACAGCAGGCAGCTAAAATTGCAGATCTGGAGAGTCGGTACGGCGATCGGCCAGAGTTTCGTGTTTCCGGCGATGCGAATGGTAAACAATTGTTCGTGATCGCGACGCCAGGTGTGCATGCATTCATCGAGAAACACTTTGCCAGCTTCAGCGCGGCCAATTCAGCGATTAATGAGAGGACTGAGCCTCGCTCCGATTCAGTTCGCTTTCGATCCCCTCAAGTGACTCGACCTTCTGAAATCGATCGTCAAGGGATGGAAACGAAATTCATTTCCTTCAACGGTAATGGAACTCGTTTGCAACAACAGTTAGTTGCTGTGTTGGGGAATCGCTTGGGTCGCGATTCAAGTTTGGGCAGGACTGTTTATACGCTACGACGTGATGAGGCGATTGTGGCGGAATTTGAGTTCGATGCCCGGCGGCAAGGTGTGCTCGTTTCAGCCTCGCGGCCATTACTCAAACAATGTCAGGAATTAATCCAGGCACTCGAAAACGCGCAGCGAACGGGTGACCGACGTACCGCAATTATGTCGATCGAGCGTTCGGATCGCAGGCAGTTGCGGCAGGCCATTGATGCCTATCGAGGTGAGGCGCTGAATCCCGATGATTCATCTTCACGGGTTACTTATGGAGATGGAGGGTTGGCACTGGTTAATTTCGTCCTGCAAGATTCGTCTGATACGGGCGCTGCTGCCGAGGGCGCTGGTGCCGAGGGCGAAGCTGCCGATGAAGAGCTGCCAGGTGCACAGATGATACCTGGTGATTTGGACGTCGATGTCGAAGTGCAAACGCTCCCCGATTTGGACGTCATCATCCTGCGTGGTCGGGATCGTGATGTCAATCGACTGACGGATGTCATCCGAGAACTTGAGCGTTTAAGTGAAGAGACGCAACCTGAGATTCGGATTTATGACCTTCAGCACGCGCAAAGTGAGTCAGTTGCCAACATTATTGATAATGTGAATGAAGATCTTACGGGAGGGCGTCAGGGCCGAGTTAGTGTGACGCCGCTGGTGAAGCCGAATAGCCTGTTGTTGATTGGTTGGGGCGATGCCATTCAATCGATGCTCGAATTGATTACAAAGCTCGATACAGCCGTGGGCCCTGAAACTCAATTTGATGTTTACCGGCTCAAGCACGCGACTGCTCAAACCGTCGTTTCGAACATCAACGATTTTTACTCGAACCGCGATCAATTGGGACCGAAGGTGACAGCCCTGGCTGACGTTCGTTCAAATTCAGTGATCGTCTACGCGGCTCCCAGAGACCTTCAAGAAGTACGCCGGCTGATCGAATCCTTGGACGTGGATCGAAGTGCAACGGTTAACCAAGCCAAGATTATCAAGGTAGAAAATGCCTTGGCAGAAGATCTTGCTCAAACATTGCAAGAGGCGATTCAAGGAAGCAATTCAGGCGACGGACCGTCGGCAATCCTCGAATTATTGACCATTGATCGCCGTGGCGAACAGATGGTTCGTTCGGGGATGTTGTCCGATGTCAGTATCACGGCGAATGCAAGAAACAATACGCTGATCGTTTCCGGGCCTCCGGATAGTATTCCGCTTCTGGAAATGCTCATCGAACAGATGGATACTCCCGGCGCTGTTGCCCAGATCAAGGTATTTCGCGTCAATAACGGCGATGCCGCAAGCCTGGTACAGATGCTGCGATCTTTGTTGCCGTCTCAGACAGGGGCGTCCACCGGGCCACAATTGTCCAGCGCTGAGGGTGACACCTCCCTGGCGCCTTTACGCTTTGCCGTTGATTCTCGCACGAATAGTATCATCGCTGCGGGTTCGGAAGGCGATCTGCAAATCATTGAAGCTCTTCTGTTGCGACTCGACGAACGGGATTTTGCGGAACGAAGGAACGAGGTCTATCGACTGCGAAACGCGCCAGCACTTGATGTTGCAGCCGCAATTAATGAGTTCTTGAGAAGTGAACGATTAGTTCAACAGGCAGTCCAGGCAGGTGACTTTTTCGAGCAGGTTGAACGTGAAGTGGTCGTCGTTCCAGAGCCGGTTCGAAATGCTTTGATCATCAGTGCGACGCCAAGGTATTTTGACCAGATCCGTGAGCTGATCGTCTCCTTGGATGAACAACCGCCTCAGGTTCTGATTCAGGTTGTAATCGCCGAAGTCATGCTCAAGGACACCGATGAATTTGGTGTCGAGCTTGGAATTCAGGATTCCGTTTTGTTTGATCGCAGCCTGTTGAGTGAGTTGGTGACGACGACAATCACAGGACAGGAGTCGACCGCTGATGGAATCATTACCGTCACGGAAGAGATTATTCAGTCGGCCGACAATCTACCCGGTTTCAACTTCAATAATCAGAATCTGGGGAACAGTGGGAGTACGCAGGCACTGAGTACTCGGAGTCGTCTGGGATCACAGGCGCTGACTTCTTTTGCCATGGATCGTGTGAGTAGTAACAACGACTTTGGCGGACTTGTTTTATCGGCGAGTAGCGACAGTATTAGCCTGTTGATTCGAGCTCTGCAGGAATCACGGCGCCTCGATGTGCTCAGCCGACCTCAAATTCGAACGTTGGACAACCAGTCAGCGTTCATTCAGGTCGGTCAGCGGGTACCCCGAATTACTGCCTCGAACATTACCGATGGCGGTTTGCAGACGAACACTATTGAACTCGAAAATGTTGGTCTCATCCTTGGAGTGACGCCACGAATCAGTCCAGATGGAATGGTGGTTATGGAGGTCGACGCAGAAAAATCGCAGGTCGGTCCAGACCAAGATGGAATTCCTGTGAGTGTTTCACTCGATGGCACGATCATTCGTTCGCCTCGAGTCGACATTCAAACCGCTCAGGCAACGGTGAGTGCGGCGAGCGGGGAAACGATTATCCTTGGCGGACTCATCACCAGTCGGAAAGAATCAGCGTCTCGACGGATTCCTTATCTATCCCAGATCCCGCTACTCGGGGATATCTTCCGATATGACTATGTGGACAAACATCGATCGGAACTGCTGATCATTTTGACGCCTCATGTGATTCGTAATGAGCAAGAAGCTGCTCGGATCAAACACATCGAGATGGCTCGTATGTCCTGGTGTGCCGCCGACGTTTATGAGATCCAAGGTGACGTTGGTGCATCCTTCGATCACGGGATTATTCTGGACGGTGATACCGAAGTGATTTATCCCGACATTAATCCTCGTGGTGAGAAGATCGAGTCACCGGAGCCGATGGAACTTGACGAAACCAGCGAATTTCAAGGGTCGGGCGCGAGCCCAGTTTTGCTCACGGATGTGTCGGATCCAAAAGAGAAAACTGGGACCGGCGATGAAGAGACGGATGAGGAACCGGTTGATCAGGCGACTCGTGAGAAACCACGCGTTCTAACGGCGGTACAAAAACTTCCAGCTCGACTGCTTCCCCGAAGAAAATGAGCATGAGAATCATATATCTGGCAAAAGCCTACTTCATGGGCCTCGTTGCATTGGTCATCGCCCTGACCAGTGGTTGTACTCCTTTTGATTTGCACGAAAAGATTTTTGCGGATATCGAAGAGGTTCCTCCCACCCCAGATCGGATGGTTGCCATGTGGACCGATACCGTGATGTATCAGCCAGGTAAGCCGGCGATCCGCGGTTTCGGAGCGAGAATCTTTTTCTATGGCGGTGAGGAAGATGATCCGATCGAAGTCGACGGTTCATTGACGGTCTATGCTTTTGACGCAGAGCAGTATGTGACGGGATTGCCATCGCCAGAGAAAAAGTTCGTTTTCACCCCCGAACAATTTGTAACGCATCACAGCAAATCAAAGGCCGGTCACTCTTATAGTGTCTGGCTGCCCTGGTCTGAGGTCGGTGGCCCCTCAAGGCACATCAGCCTGATTGCCAGGTACGAAGGTCGAGTGGGCGGTGTAGTCGTTTCCGATCCTTCTCGAACTGTTTTGCCAGGAATTCAGAATGAGTTGGGCGATGACAAAACGCAAATTGGAAAGAACAAGAAGCCGTCCCTCAAGGACGTTCAACTTGCCAGCCACGATGATGAAAAGGCCGACACGGCGGTGACGATTAACCTTCCGCCGAGTTTTGCGAAGAAGTTGCAATCTCAATCAGACGATACCCAATCGTCTGAAAATCCTATCGGTTTGGATTTGTCGGTTGAGCAGGTGGAGCCAAAGCAGGTTCAGGAATCGGCGGCGGAGGCAGCTGACTCGGATCAGTCGACCGCGAGTCCGCTTTCCTATCACCAACAATTATCAGATCACTTTCCACGGCGGAGATACCCGGTTGGAAGCTCGCCAGGATGGTCGCTAAACGGACGTGCTCCGCGGAGGGAACCGCTCCGCGCAAAATGGCTGTCCGCCCTTCCACCGACACCTCGATCTCCGGTGATATCGACCGAAGATTCTCCGTAAGTTCTGCGGCACGCAAGGCGAGCGACGGTCGGTCATAATCAAAGTCGACGATGATTTTCGGTGGATACATCTGGTTTCTAGGTGCAGGCGGCAACGGTGTATTCAACGCTGCGTCCTGGGTTGAAGGCTGCGGCGCTACCGTGACTGCGGACTGAGGAATTTGTTGGGCTCCGCCATCTTGGAGGCCGACAAAGCTAGAGGCTTCCATGCGATCAACCCCGACAAAATCTTGCCGTCTTCGATTGCCTCGGATGAAACGCTGGTTACGAAGCGTACCAACATCTCCGCCGACACCAGGATTGGGCTGTCGTGTCAAAGGTGTACCGAACGAACGACGGCCAAACATTTGGCCGTCGGCGGTTTCGGGCGTCGTCCCTCCTACGCAGAGCACCATCAGGAAAGCGAAGGGGATTGGCTTGTAGTTCTTCATGGAATCAACTTGGGAATCAGGAGGATGAAGATGGATTATCGTTCGGGCTGTTGGAGTCGGCCATACGAGGATTGTCACTCCGATCAGAGGGTGATTCCTCTACCTTGACGTCGACACTATTCTGATCCCCGGTGAGTTTCACGAGAGCCTCGGGTAGTTCCACGCCTCCAATATCCTTCATGACTTGCATCATGGGCGGTAGCGTATTGGCCATGCCGGAAAGGAAGTTGGCCGTATTCGTTCGACCGTTGCCACCTCCATTTTCCCAGACGACGACCTTGTCGAATTTGATATTCGAAATCGCGTTCGAAGACGCTTCTGCGAGGTTGTCGAGATGTTCCAGCAGCAACATTTGGAAAGCTTCATTGGCTCCGCCGCAAGCCTCCACGATTTGTTGGAGACCCTGTCCCTTTTTGGCAAGGATTTCAAACTGTCCACGAGCTTCAGCGTCGAGTTTCGAAAAAATTGCGTCGGCTTCACCCATCGCTTCGATACGTCGTTTTTCAGCTTCAGCCTCGGCTTCGACAACGGTTTGTGCTTTTTGAGCACGAGCGGGTGCTTCCAAAGCGGCACGCTGTTCCGCTTCTACCTTTTCGGCTTCAGCGAGAGCGGCGGTTGCGAGAGCTCGGTTTTCAACTTCCAGGACTTTTGCTTCTGCTTCTCGTTTGCGACCTTCGCCGATTTCGTAGGCCTCGGCTCGTTTGACAGCAAGTTCCGCTTGTGAGGCAGCCACTTTGGCCTGAGCCATATTTTCACCGTCGATAGCGGACGCGTCGGCATTGGCGACATCAACACGCATTTCGCGTTCCGCCGATTTCACCTGTGATTGCTTTTCGAACGCCGCCGTTTCTTCACCGACGGATTGCTCCTTCGAGAGTTCAGCGACTCGAATGGCTTCATCACGTTCAGCTTCTCGAGTACCAATCGACTGATCACGTTGTGCTGAGGCGACCTGAACAGCCTTATCTCTTTCGGCTTCAGCAACTCGAGTTTCACCTTTTCGTTCTTCTTCCGCGACATCGGCACGAGCTTGTTGAATTGCCTGAGACGCCGCTTTCTGACCGATCGCATCTATGTAGCCCGACTCGTCGGTAATGTCCGTAATGTTCACATTGATCAACTGCAAACCGATCTTGTTCAACTCAGGTTCCAGCGAAGCCTGAATATGTTCCAGGAACGTATCACGATCCCGGTTGATTTCCTCGATGCCCATGGAGGCAATAACTTGGCGCAACTGACCGAAAATAATTTCCTCGGCTTGCTGACGAATTTCACCGGTTGAAAGTCCGAGCAGACGAATCGCACCCTGTTGCATCACTTCCGGTTCAGTACCGATTGCTACCGTAAAGACACTCGGTACGTTGACGCGAATGTTTTCCGATGAGAGAGCTCCGCGAAGTGGGATTTCAATCTGAATTGGATCGAGACTCAGAAACGCATAGTCTTGAATCAACGGGATCACAAAAGCAGCACCGCCGTGGATTGTTTTTGCGGCGTCGCCGCTTCGGCCGGCCTTACCGTAGATCACGAGAATACGGTTACTGGGGCATCGCTTGTACTGTTTAGAGACAAGGATCAACATCGAAAGAAGCAACATGACCACGGCGATGGCACTGATGCTCAGATAGATGTAGAGATTCGCGAAGACCAACATAGTGTTACTCCGATCCGTAGCGGGTTAGCAATAAAGTAATCCGAATAACGAAATCTCAGGTAGTGATTGCTAAGCGGTCGAGACGCTGTCGCGAATCAATTCAACCTCAAGCGTAGTAGGTGTCAGCACATTGACTACGACAACCTTAGCACCTGTAGAAAGTTTTTCCTGTTCAGCAGTCACCGCAGCATATTCCATGATGCGTCCCTGCATGCGGAGCTGGATCTTCCCTGTTCCACTTCGTTGGGGTGGAATGGGTATGTAGACTGTACCGCTTCGTCCAACGGATCGTTGAATTCGGATAGATCCGTTTTGTCGTAGTTCATACAACTGCTTCATCAGCCAATGAACTGCAAACATGGCGAGAAATCCACCCCCTAAAGCGACGATCCACGCAAGAAACGTGGTCAGTCCTGCTTCGAGGCTTGCCATCCCAATGAGCCCGAAAAACATTACGGCTGCCACAACCGTACGAAACGATATTACACCGAACAGAGAGGTCGACCCTTGATCGATCGCCTCACCGGCTCCGAATAAATCGTCTGATACATCGACCTGATCGGGAAAATCATCGGCGATGTCGAATTCGTCCCCGCCCATACCGACCAGGGCCAGCAGGAATTGCACGACGAAAACAATGCCACCAAGAACCGCCGCAAATAGAAATACCGTAAACATGGTCAGGGCTCCCCAAGAACACACACCTTGATTGAAGCACTCGAACAACTATTCGTTGTCGATATCGAAATCTTGCGTGAATTATACTTCGTTTTTCCGAGCAATTTCTGCTTTTGGTCGGTGGGCCTTGTGAAGAATTCTGATGGTTTGGCAGGTTTAGCCCTGTTGGCGCGCCACCTCAACCAGCGTTCTGACAAGCGCTCCGCTCGCGCCGGCCTCAGCCCATGACTTCGGTTTTTCCAGAAAAGCGGGTCCCGCGATGTCGATGTGGACCCAGGGCCTATCTGACACAAAGCGTTCGAGCAGCTTGGCCGCAGTAATCGCTCCGCCCCAGCGACCCTCTCCCACATTCTTAATGTCAGCGACACTGCCAAGAATCTGTTTCCCGTATTCGGGGAACATGGGAAGCTGCCACACTCGTTCGCCGGCCGTCGCGGCTGCCGTTTCCACCTGGTCACACCAAGCCTGATCATTCGTCATCAATCCGGCGACATCCAAGCCGAGAGCGACAACGCATGCACCCGTCAACGTTGCGAGATCAATGATGCGAGCTGCGTTGTTGTTGACCGCGACGTCCAATACATCCGCCAGCACAAGCCGACCCTCAGCATCCGTATTGTGCACCTCGATTGTAGTTCCGTTGCGTGCCGTGAGTACATCGCCAAGTTTGTAGGCGTCGGCCCCCGGCATGTTTTCAACAAGGCCAACGAGACCCATGACATTGATTGGTAGCTTTAGCTTGGCAATCGCTTGCATCGCTCCCAATACTGTCGCCGCACCCGCCATATCACACTTCATCGCCTTCATCGAGTCGCTAGGCTTCAGCGACAATCCGCCTGAGTCAAAAGTCACGCCTTTACCGACAAGCGCCAGCCATTCGCTGTCGTCGCTCCCTCCTTGATGCTTGACAATTACTAGCCGTGGTGGGCGAGATGAGCCCCGTGCCACAGCCAATAACGCTCCGCATCTTTCAGCCTCCAGTTTTATCTCGTCCCATACTTCGCAGGACATGCCGGTGTCTTTGGCCACCTCTTCTGCAACCGTTGCGAATGATTCGGGATACATCGCGTGCGGCGGTTCATCGACAAGCTTACGAGTCAGGTTGAGGCTTTGGCCAAGGATCAAACCGTTGTCGGCGGCAGCCGAGTTCGAAGTCAACCAGATTAATTCAGCGGGTTCTTTTCGTTTCTGTTCAGTATGGTACAGACCTGGGCCTTGAAAGCCGACGAGGCTTCCAGCTGCAGCTGCCTCGATACAGGCAGAAGACCATTGATCATCGGCGGCGAATGCGACGCTCTCTCGAGCAGACTCGGAAATGGTTCGTGCTGCCGTTGCCGCTGCTGTGAAAGCGTCACCCGGCTGGCATTGGATCGAGTCGCCAAGACCCATCAAAATTACGACGCGACTGCCGATACCGGCTGGAAAAAACAGCGTTTTAAGGCTCGCAATATCAGGCTGGAATTCTTCGGTTTCGACAAGTCGCTGAATGATTCCATCACAGGCCTTATCGACAGAAGCGGCGGCAGCGGTGAGACGGTCTCGATAGACGCCAACGACGAGAACCTCGGCTTCAAGCTGTTCGATAGAATCTGTTCGGGTGCTAAACTTCATTCAATTCGGTCCGTGAAAGTAAGGAAAGGGTGCGGTGCATCGCCATCTTGGTGATAATGAGATATTGCCACATTCTAATGACTTCATCAGAATCTTCACAGCAAGGGGCAAACGCAAGCATTTCACGCTGGCATTTGAAGAAGTGAGTTGATGATTTGGATTCCATGCAAACTATAATCGGTGCCCTGCAGTTTACTGCACTTGATGAACTGCCATGGTTGGCAGCCGTCTGGTTTTGCTTTTTGGGAGGCTGCATCGGTAGCTTTTTGAATGTGGTTGCCTATCGAATGCCGTTAGGGATGAGTCTCTTGTCCCCGGGATCCCATTGTCCAGTTTGTGAGCACCGAATACGCGCTCGAGATAATATTCCCGTCTGGGGGTGGATTCTGCTCAAGGGACGTTGTCGAGATTGCAAAGCTCCAATCCCTGGAAGATATCCTACGATCGAGGCAGTTGCCGCAGCTGCCTTTGGAATTTTTTGGTGGGTCGATATCTATCAGCGGCGAGATTGGGTCGATTCCTCGACCATTCGGTTTGCGCTGTTCGCATTGCATGCGCTGCTGAGCTCAACCGTGTTGGCGATTGCCCTGATCGATTTCGATGGAAAACGAACTCCCTCGCGAATCGTGATCCCCTGTTGTCTTGTTTGGGTCTGGGTGTATTGGACTCTGCCGGAAGTGATCTTCCTCATGAATTCTGGGCCGATCTGGAGCCATCCCTTCGTCGGAGCAGCTGTGGGGATTGTGTTCGGTGGCCTTGTCGAACCGGAAAAACAAGGTGACTATCGCTGGAATCGGTTCATTGCCTTGACCTTGGTTGGGACATTTCTGTCTGTTGTGTCCGTCTCGGTGACGGTCGTTGCGGCTTTATTGGGCGCGTTGGCTATCCAGCGAACACGACCAGTACAGAAGCATCCTTGGTTTCTGTCCTGTGTATTTGCCATGACGGTACTTTGGGTAGTCATCAATTCTGGACAAATCGACGCTCAGCACATTGGCGAGCAGACACAAATTGCTATCGTATTGGTGACCGCTTTCGTGCTTCTCATCGGATTTCTGAGGCGACGGTTTTGGATGGCAGGAAACCAGACTTCATGAACAATCAAACTCAATTATCAGATCCTGAAAACCGGCAGCCGGTCGCCCTCATCACGGGAAGTGCTGCGGCAGGACGATTGGGCAACGCCATTGCCTGGCATCTCGCCGAACAGAATTATCGACTCGTGATCCATGCAAATCGATCTGTCGACGATGCAGAACGTTGTGTGAATGAGATGAAGGAGCGACAGATCCAGGCAATTTCGCATGTTGCCGACCTGACGGACGAAGCATCTGTCGCTGGCCTGTTCGCCGACATCTCTGAGCAATATGGAGAAATCGATGTGCTGATCAATTGTGCATCGATTTGGGAACGCTTGGGTTTGTGGGAAACAACGGCCGAGGATGTGCGGCGGCATTTTGAGGTCAATACGCTCGCAACCTTTTTGTGCTGTCAGGCTGCTGGGAAGAAAATGGTGGAGCAAGAGTCGGGTGGTGTGATTCTCAACTTCGGGGACTGGGCCACGATTCGTCCGTATCGAGACTACGCTGCCTATTTTGCATCAAAGGGCTCAATCGAAACTCTGACACGGGATTTTGCTATCGAGCTCGCTCATAGAAATCCACGGATTCGAGTCAACGCAGTACTGCCCGGTCCCGTGACGCTTCCACCTGACGTACCGGATGAGGTTCATCGTGACGCGCGAGCTACTGCTTTGCTCGACACTCCGGGGACTCCAGCACACATCGTTCATGCCGTCATGTTTTTGCTGGAAAACAACCTGATCACCGGTGTTTGTTTGCCAGTTGACGCTGGTCGGTCGGTGTTTGCACCGACGGACCATTGGCGATAAACGTAAGGTCTCTTCTTAGGCGTTGAATCTCAACCGCGTAAATTCAACCGGTTCGGTCAGTGATAGCAGTGCGCGCAAAGTCAGAATCTTTCCGGAGAAGGCAGATCGAGCTTCATTCAATCGCGCGCCTGTCTTAAATTAAGGGCTCGATAAATTGTCGACTTCCTCGGACCCCCACTCTTAACCGTGAGTAATCCCAAATGATGTCCCACCTGTCCCCGAATCTTCGAGCTGCCTTGTGTCTTGCAATGACTCTGCCGTTTGCCATTAGTTGCAAGCCGGCCGTATCTCCAAGTCACGAAGCAAGCTTGCTCGATGAATTGAGTGAGGCTCCGCTGACCGTAACCACGCCGATTGACGTTCCGGACGGAACGGTTGAAGAGCTTCTTGATTTTTCACGGGGTCTTGAGCAGGGCGAGTTGGCGTCGTTGGATAGGAATTCGCCGGAGTATGCTATCGCCCTCGCACGCGTGATGACTGCCCGTGTCACGGCCTGCGACAAGATTCTGGAGGCGGCATCGGATGAACGACATCTTCAAGAAGCGACGAAGATGAAGTTACATGCACTGAGTACCATCGCCATTCTTGGCTATGAGGATGGGACTCCCAGTTATCAGCAATACGTCAATGAGTTAGCAGGTCAAAAAGATATTGCGATGGATCGGCTCATTGCGATCTCCGAATTGGAGCGAGTCGTAACGGAGTATCTTATCAGCGAAGATGCGAATTCTGAGCGGGTATTAAATCAATGTGATCAACTGGCGGCGATGCCGAATGGAGATCAAGAAGTCTTTGACGCGTTGCGTCAAGCTGGGGGTGTACTCTACCAGCAAGGGCATGTTGATCTGTCGGTTCAGGTGATCGAAAAGACGGGTCGTAAATTCTCAGAGCATCAGGATCCACAACTGGCGGCAGAGGCGACGGCCTTGATAAGTGAGGCGTTCCAGTTGCGAATTTCGGTGGTTATCGAAAACATTTTGGACGATCAGTCGAAAATGGAAGAGCTGCTCATGGCGTTGCGAGATGGCTTATCCGGACCCAATCGAGACGACGTGGTTGGCTATGCACTGCAAGCTGGTTGGGTGCTCGAGACACGAGGTCTTTACCAGAATGCTTTGGAGATTTATCAGTTGGTTCGTTCGGAATACCAAAACCAAACCGATCCGACTTTGATGGCAAGTGTTGCCGATACGGTTGCACGAGCGGAAAAGAGAGTTGGATTGCTGGATCAGCCTTTGGAGATAGAAGGTGTATTGCTTGACGGAGAGCCTTTCCGTTGGGACGAATATCGGGGTGTAGGTATCGTCGTCTGTTTTTGGCAAAGTTGGAATCCCGGATGGGTGGATGAAGTGCGTCATCTTCGGCAAATTGTCGCTCCCTATCGCGATCAGGGGATGAAGATTATCACGGTGAACCTGGATGATGACCGTAATGGTTTGGAACGACATCTTCAGGAGGCCCCTTTGTCTCTGCCAATCATTGTTGATTCGGATTCGAGCAGGCCGGCATTTCAAAACCCCAATGCCGTACGCTGCGGGGTGGAGTCCGCGCCATTTTCGATCCTGGTCGATCCTCGTGGGGTCGTGATCGAGATTCATGCCCGAGGCGAACGTTTGCAGTCGGCATTGGACCGGCTCTATCCCGAGCCTGAGGAGCAGGTGTCGCTTCCGCATGAACTGTTGTTTGTCGCTCAGTTGTCGCCGACGGAGCAGGGGGGTGATGAGGTTTCGTCTGAGGCCATCGAGCTCGACAAAACTCTTGAGACTCTTAATCCCTACGCACCACCCGCGGAGGCGACCACGTTGGAGCTTGTTGACTTCATCCTCGAGATGCAGGACAAACCTCGCAGTATTCAGAATCGCGATGGTTTTTCAAAGGGAGTCATCGCGGCTTCCGATCGCATTTTGGGGGGCGACGCCAAGGAACGATGGAAGACGCTCGCTTTGCTCGTAAAGACCAAATATTTGCAACGCGATGCTGCGCTCGGTGACGAATCCTCACTTGAGCAACTTAGGACAACGATTGATCGTTGGCGGGATGATCCTCGTGAAAAGGTATCGAAGGAGATCGAATTCCTTGACCTGGAAATGCGAGCGTTTGATACGAACGATCCTAATAAAGAACAGATCAAAGCTTTGTTGGCAGAGTTAGTCGCGTTTTTCGAGAACCGGCCAATCGATCAACGACATCTGAGATTAGCATCACAGTCGGTTTACCTGGTCAATCAACTGGATGTAGCGGACCGTGAACCCTATTTCCAAAAGCTTGGTGAAAGTTACGGCAAAAGTGAAGATCGTCGATTGTCGGCGTACGGTAGACGCATCGCGAAGAAGTCGGCTGAGACCACGGACTATCTCAATCAGCCCATGGAGCTGGAGGGGATTACCACCGATGGTGTCCAATTCGATTGGGACGCGTATCGTGGTCAATGGGTCGTCGTGGATTTTTGGGCGACGTGGTGCGGGCCCTGTCGCAAGGCGATGCCAGAATTAAGACGACTGCAACAGACTTTCGAAAAACAACAAGTCAAGGTTGTCGGTGTGAATCTCGATGAAGATCTTAAGGCACTGGCAGAGTATCTTGCGGAGGAAAACCTTCCGTGGACCAACCTGACAGGGGCGGATGCACGCCGTCAAGCGGAGAAGTATGGGGTGCGAGGCATTCCGAGTTTAATGCTGGTCGACGGTGATGGAAAAATCCGACAGGTTACCCATAAGGTCGATGAAATCGCAACGCGGTTGGCCACCGAATTAGGAGCGGGCGGTTAAGGCTGCGAAGGCGTCGCACCGTCAAATCGACCGAAGATCATTCGGCCCGCGCTCGTTTGCAGCACGCTCGTGACGCTCACCTTCACCGATTCATTGATGTGAGCGCTGGCACCTTCGACAACAATCATGGTGCCGTCGTCTAAATAACCGATGCCCTGACCGCTTTCTTCACCTTCCTTGACGATGCGAACATCAAGCTGTTCGCCAGGGAGATAGACCGGCTTTAAAGCGTTTGCAAGGTCATTGAGATTGAGTACCTCCACGTTGTGAATACGTGCGACTTTGTTCAAATTGTAGTCGCCCGTCACAAGCTTACCTTCAAGCCTGCGTGCCAACAGAACAAGTTTCATATCGACGGGTTGGGAGGCCATCTCTGGGTGTTCGCGATCGTGGATATTCAGATCGATGTTGGGATTGGTACGGAGGCGATTTAGAATGTCCAAGCCACGACGGCCCCGACTGCGTCGAAGTTTGTCGTTGCTATCTGCGATATTCTGAAGCTCGCCCAGAACGAACCTCGGCATAATCAGTTGATTGTCCAAGACTCCCGCTTCGACAACATCGGCAATGCGGCCGTCGATGATGACACTCGTATCGAGGATATATGGTTTGACACCGCGCACTTCCTTGGAAAATTCAACATAAGGAATGATGAAACGGAAGTCGTCTTTTGTTTGAATCAGGACGCTGACGCAGGTGTAGCACAAGACCATTGCCAATAACAATTGGATTGGGGTCTGGTATGACGTGGGTACAAGAGGCGTGAGCGCAATATTTGCGATGTAGGTCAGGAAGAGACCGATCAGAATTCCAAAATAGACCGCGGTGATAGTTTCGATCCGTTTTCGTGGGATCAAAACGTCGACACCAATCGCCATGCACGCTAGTCCAACCACGATCAAGACAACGGCAAAGGGTGACCATGCCGGATCTCGTGGAATGAGCGTTTCGGAATTGATAAAGGTTACTGAAAGTCCGATCGCGACGAGAACGAACACGCATCGGAGGATGATCAATGCCATTTCACGCTTACCGTAAAAACATGTCGTGACGTGATCCGATGGATCGAGGCTAACCAGTGGGTGTTGCCAGTAAAAGAACCCCGGAAGGTTCCTGGGTTCAAACGCTGCTTATGCCGCTTCGCTGCGCCGGTCAACAGTCACGTTACGTGGCCTGTGGAAGGTGTGAGTCAGCCTCCTTTTTATTCAGATACTGACCCCTTCCAGACTATCATCAAAACCCTGCCTCAGACTAGACCTCTCGGCGTAATTGTCTTGTCGTTTCGTTGTCGTATGGCGGTTTTACATGATGAGGAGGGACATAGAGGACCGAATCTAATGGATTTGCCGATAATCCGATTGTTTAGTTCTAACCGCGATCCGAGACATGCTCTTGGTGTTGATTGAGGCAATACTGGTCGGTCATCGAAGCGAGATAGTCGGCAACACTACGGCGAGTCCCGACCGTGTTGATTCGATCACGATATTTTTTCGGGAGTTGATCTGGACTCTCAACGAGAGCGTCAAACATGGCAAGTAAGCGTTGTTGAGCACTGCGGCGACCGACGATCACCTGCTCGTGCCGATAGACACGATGATAGAGAAAGGATTCTAGTTCGTGTTTTTTCTCGCCCATCGGCGAACTCACGTTAATCGTAATGCCCGCCTCACAAGCCGCTTGAGCGGTTTTAAAGTCGCGCGCGTTAAGGATGGCTTGGCTTGTTGCCAACACGTTGCTGACCTGGCAATCAATTAACTCATGGACGAGGGTTCTGCGCAGAGCCTTGCCTTCAATGTCCTTGAATCGTTCACGGATGCGAAACAAGCACTCGCGAATGAGTGGGATCTCTGCCAATTCGTCGATCGTCAACAATCGTAACTTCACAGCGTCATCGACGTCATGAGCGTCGTAAGTGATGCTGTCGGCGATGTCCACGACTTGCGCCTCGAGCAAGACCTGACGTTCCTTGGTATCCTTGTGAGCACGGCCCGTCTGGGCGTTCAAGAGTTCGCGTGAAAGGTTGAGTCCTGGGAAGGTTGGATAAGGGCGTTCCAGTTCTTGAACCAAGGTGAGTGCAAATTGATTGTGCGAAAATCCACCGTCTGCTTCGAGGCATTCGTCGAGCACATCTTCACCGGCATGACCGAAAGGCGGATGTCCGATATCGTGCAGCAAGGCCATGGCTTCGACGAGATCTTCATTCAAACGTAAAGTGCGCCCGATGGTTCTTGCAATGGACGCGACCTCCATCGTGTGGGTCAGTCGCGTTCGATGATAGTCACCCATATTTCCGGTGAAGACCTGGGTCTTGCCATTGAGTCGTCGGAAAGCCGCTGAATGGACGACTCGGTCGCGATCACGCTGAAAAGGACCACGATAGTCGTGTTCCGGTTCAGGATGGTCACGACCTGCGGAGTCGACGCTTCGCATGGCGTAGGGCGCTAAAAGGCCGAGTTCTCGTTGGCCGTAGTGCGACATCTAGAATCGCCTCTCCTGGTGCAAGGTTTTTTTGTCATTGTTACTGATTCTTGTCCTGACTTGCTCACCTGCGAATGCTCTGTTACCGTAACAAGTTTAACCTTCAGGCATTCACTTTGGCAGAGCAACTATGGCGCCGAAGGCTCCCTCGACGAACGGTAATTCCGCCACCATGAATGGCCACGTCCAGGTTCGTGGTGCCAGAGTTCACAACCTCAAAAACCTTACCCTCGCCGTTCCTCGCAATCAATTTGTTGTTATTACGGGGCCCAGCGGTTCGGGGAAGAGTTCTCTTGCCTTTGACACGCTTTATGCTGAGGGACAGAGGCAGTATGTCGAAAGCCTCTCGGTTTACGCTCGGCAGTTTTTGGATCAGATGCAGCGTCCGGACGTTGATTTGATCGAAGGGCTGCAGCCGACGATATGCATCGATCAACGTGCTGGCCAGATGAATCGGCGTAGCACGGTCGCGACCGTTACAGAGATCTATGATTATCTCCGCCTATTGATGGCTCGTCTGGGTGATCCCCATTGTTATCGCTGCGGACGCGAGATCAAACAGCAACCTCCCGAACAAATCCAAGACCGGCTCATGCAAATGCCTGAAGGCACGAAGGTCATGATCATGGCGCCGATGGTGCGAGGACGGAAAGGACAACACAAGGAAGTTTTTGCCAAGATCCGTAAAGCGGGCTTGGTCAGAGCTCGAGTCGATGGTGGAGTCTATGACCTCGACAACGTGCCTGAACTAGCGTCTCGGAAAGTTCATCACATTGATGCTGTTGTTGATCGAGTGATCATTCGACCTGGTGTGAGGGCACGGGTTGGCGAGTCCATTCGACTCGCAATTCACCATGGCGAGGGTCTTGTCGTAGCCTGCTATCTGACGCCCGAACAAGAGGCTTCCTCGTCCGAACCGATTCCCTGGACGAATGAGTTGTTTAGCACCGAATACGCATGTGCTCATTGCAACCTGAGCTACGAAGAGCTTGAGCCGAGAACATTCAGTTTCAACAGTCCTTACGGAGCGTGTCCAGTTTGTGAAGGCTTGGGCATCATTGAAGAGTTTGATCCGGAACTGGTGATTCCAAATGCGGAGCGTTCGATCAATGATGGTGCGATCGAACCGTGGAAGGCACTGACGGCAAAGTCTCTCGCCAAAAACATCAAGCAATTGGATAGCTTCGTTTCCGCTCATCGAATTGATTTGGATGAGCCGTTGGAGAATTGGAGTCTGAAGCAACGGCAAGCACTGATTGCCGGAGACCGGAAAAAGTTCCCCGGACTGTTGATGCTGCTTGAAAAAGAATATTCCACCACGACGAACAAGAGACGATTGGCACAGTTGGAATCGTATCGCGGTGTCGTCGCCTGTCAGGCGTGCAAGGGAGCTCGTTTGCGTCCGGAGGCTATGAGTGTATTGCTGTCAGGAAAGGGGATTCATGAAATCGTCTCGCTTTCCATCAAGGGAAGTCGTGAATTCTTTGACGGTCTTGAGTTTTCAGAGGCTGACTCGGATATTGCCAAGCCGTTGGTCAATGAAATCGTTCATCGCCTGCAGTTTTTGGATAAAGTTGGTGTTGGATATTTGACCCTCGATCGACCCGCGGAAACACTCAGCGGTGGTGAGCTTCAACGTGTTCGACTTGCGACCAGTATCGGCTCTGGATTGGTCGGTGTCTGTTACATTTTGGATGAGCCATCAATTGGTTTGCATCATCGCGATAATCAACGACTCATCGAAGCATTGAGAGAGTTGCAGTCTCTCGGAAATACCGTTCTGGTGGTCGAACATGATGAAGCAATGATGCGACAGGCGGATCAGTTGATCGATATGGGGCCCGGGGCCGGTGATCAAGGTGGGTTCCTGGTTGCACAAGGGACGCCGGAAGAGATCAGTCAGGATTCAGAGTCGACAACCGGTGTCTATCTCGCCGGCGACAAAACGATCCCCGTGCCAGAAAAGCGAAGACGTACCGCCAAAAGCCGCTCACTCAATCTTGAAGGTGCCCGAATCAACAACCTGAAAGATGTCAGTGTGCGAATTCCTCTCGGAGTTCTCGTCTGTATTACCGGTGTGAGTGGCTCGGGGAAAAGTTCTTTGATCAACGAGACTTTTGCACCTGCACTGGTCAGGCGATTGGGTGGCATGGCTCCCAAGCCGGGACATCACAAGAGCCTGCGTGGCGCCAGTCAGATCGACAAGGTTGTCCCGATTGATCAATCGCCGATCGGAAGGACTCCCCGTAGTAATCCCGCAACCTATACCGGTGTATTTGATGAGATTCGCAAGATTTTTGCCGGCACGCGCGAAGCTAAGCAGCGAGGTTTTGGAGTTGGACGCTTTAGCTTCAATGTGAAGGGGGGGCGGTGTGAGGCGTGTCAGGGGCAAGGTGTTCAAAAGATCGAAATGAACTTCCTGCCGGATCTCTATGTGACCTGTGACGAATGTCACGGAGCTCGGTTCAATCGACAAACGCTTCGTGTTCAATATCGAGGCAAGTCAATCGCCGATGTGCTCGACATGAGAGTCGACGATGCCGTTGACTTCTTTCAAAATTTCGTCACGACATCGCGGCTTTTACAGACCTTGAAGGATGTTGGCTTAGGCTATTTACCCTTGGGTCAGCCTTCGACAACGCTCTCCGGTGGAGAAGCTCAACGTATTAAGTTGGCCACCGAATTGGCTCGAGTCGATACTGGGAAAACACTTTACCTACTGGATGAGCCGACAACGGGATTGCATTTCGTCGACATTCAACGTTTGCTCGGCGTTCTCAATCGACTCGTGGATAAAGGCAACACAGTGGTTGTGATTGAACACAATCTGGATGTCATTAAATCGTCCGACTGGATGATCGACATGGGGCCCGAGGGAGGTGACGCTGGAGGTGAGGTGATTGCCAGCGGAACGCCCGAGCAAGTTGCGGAAATTGCCGAAAGTTCGACGGGGCAGGCGCTCCGCGAAATACTCTAATCCAGCCCCACGATGGGTTGACCTTTCGCCAGGATTATCATGTCGTCCAAGCAAGCTGATTGGCAAATGCCGACGGGTGTCTCGCAGGGCGTCTGGGACTACACGCAGGCCAATCACATTGCGACGGACTACGACGACTATTTCTCAGGGCATCAACTGTTGGAACTCGATTTGCAAATCGCCCGGCAGTTTATCGGACTCAAGCGTACCATCATCGATTTGGGATGTGGAACGGGACGTGCGCTGGTTCCACTCGTAGGTGATGGTCGTCACGGCATCGGGGTCGATCTGTCCGAGTCGATGTTAAATGTGTTGCGCGGAAAAATTGTCAAAGATCGACTTCCCATCGAGTGCATCAAGGCCAATCTTGTCGATCTGTCGTGTCTGGCGGATGAGTCTGTTGACGACGCGATCTGCCTGTTCAGTACGCTTGGCATGATCGAGGGCAGTCACTGTCGGCAACAATTTTTGCGACACGTGTATCGATTGCTTCGACCAGGCGGTTGCCTTGTCGTTCATGCACATAATCTCTGGTTCAATCTCTGGGATCCTCATGGACCCAAGTGGCTCGTGAAGAATCTGATCTTCTCTCGGGGAGGGGGGAACCGAGGTCGCGGAGATCGGCTGTACGATTATCGCGGTATCCGTAACTTTCTGCTGCACTCTTTCACGCGGTCAGAGCTCGCGAATTTGCTTACCTCGAGCGGCTTTCGGTTAGAGCATTGGACGGCGGTGGGATCAGCAGGAGACGGTCACTTGAAATATCCGCGTTGTTTACCCTCCCTGCGAGCACGCGGGTGGGTTGTTGTTGCTCGGCGCGCGACAGACTGATCAGGGTTGTAAGTGATCAGGGCTTTAGGATGATCTTTCCTGAGAGCGTCCCTGCCTGGTGAAGTGTGTTGTCTTCTTGAAGTTTGTGAGCCGCGGCGGCGTCGCACAATCCAAAACGATGGCTGATTCTCGGCTGGAGTGACTCTGCATTAAGCCATTCATTGATTTGTGTCGCACACTCCCGTTGTTCATCTGCAGACGCTTTGAACATCACGAAACCGTGCAGCGAACATCCTTTCACATAGAAGGGACCCACGGGGAATTCAGGCCGAGCATCGCGGCCGGCCATTAACACTAATCGACCTCGTTCGGCAAGAATCGCAGTGAGCGTATCGAAATTTGGTTCGCGAACCGTTTCCCAGACGACGTCGATACCCGAAGCCGAAAAGGCTTCGACCTCCTTCACAACGTCTTCGGTGCGATAGTTAATCACGTGATCGGCACCCAAATCACGACAGAGCTTCGCCTTTTCATCATTCCCGACTGTCGTGACAACGCGAGCACCCGCGGCTTTGGCCATTTGCAAAACCATGGATCCGACGCCACCTGATCCACCTTGCACGAACACGGTTTCGCCCGCCTGAAGTTGAGCTCGGCCGAAAAGTCCCAGGTGGGATGTGATGCCCACCAGAGCACAAGCAGCCGCCGTTTCATCAGTCGCCCTATCTGGCGTTGGATAGAGCCAGTCTTCATCGATCGCGCAGTATTCGGCGAACGTTCCTTGTCGTCCCAAGAGCCCTTGGTTGCTGCCCCAGACTCGATCACCTTTCTTGAATCGCGTGACCTCCGAGCCACATTCCACCACCTCACCGGCTAAATCACAGCCGATAATGAATGGCATCGGCATCTCCCAGTAGTTCGCGCCGTTGCGAAGATAGGTATCGATCGGATTAACGGCCACTGCCTTCATGCGGACTAACACCTGGCGCCCTGCTGGCTCGGGCTGTGGTAAATCGCCATAAATGATGTTTTCCGGTGGACCGGTTTGTTCGATATAAGCGGCCTTCATTGAGACAACTCCTTGCAGACGACGGCAATCTTTTGAACGACTCAAGCCAAGGCGATATGCGCTATCGATTTGCCTGACCGCTCAGCAGTTTAGAGCAACGATCGGTCGCCAGCAACGGTATGAAGGCCGCTTCGGATCTCATCGAAAATGGCTGCTGAGTGTCATACAGTTCGAGAAAAACCGATGGTTTTCAGCCTGAATGCTATGTTTGAAATGTGTTTCCGTGGAAATGTCAGGGCAAGGCTCACGACCACGCCAGATGATCTGAGGTGATCCCAACAGGCGTCTCTCCAACGTTGTGGATAAACAGGGGAACAAATGCGATGCCTCATCTTCCTGTTGGCAATTTGTTGCGTGGGGCAGGACGGTTTGGAGATCAGATCTAATGAGCGGCGTCTGGACCATTGAAAAGGCTCGAGCGATGAGAGATGCACCACGTGTATCGGTTGCGATTCCGATTCATAACGAACAAGAAGTGATTCCGGCGTTGATTGAACGCACGGTGGCCGTGCTCGATTCGTTGTCAGGCGGGCCGCATGAAATCGTCTTTGTCGATGATGGCAGTTCGGACCGAAGTTTCCAGCTTTTGCTTGAAGCTGGTGAACGGGATGCTCGCATTCGCGTCGTTAAGTTGTCACGAAACTTTGGCCATCAAGCTGCCTTTGGCGCCGCCCTTGATCACGTTCAGGGTGATGTCGTGGTCTTGATGGACGGTGATCTGCAAGATTCGCCGGAAGCCATTCCCGAATTCGTTCTGGAATATCAACTCGGTCATGATGTTGTTTACGCCGAACGCATCAAGCGAAAAGAACCCCTCTGGCTCCGGTCCTGCTACCGAGCGTTCTATTCGATCATCGCATTCAGTTCGGATATCAACATGCCCCAGAACGCTGGGGACTTCGGCTTGATGTCTCGACGCGTTGTTGATGCGATCCGCTCTTCTCCAGAGCGACATCGTTATTGGCGCGGCCTGCGCAGTTGGGTGGGTTATCGACAGGTTGGAGTCAAGGTCGAACGAGATGCGCGATTTGCGGGATCTTCGAAATACAGTCTGCGGAAACTGGTGATGCTTGCCTTGGATGGATTCTTTTCGTTCACGGTTGTTCCACTGCGATTCGTTTCGATCTTTGGAGTGATGACCGTGTTCGCTTCTGCCGTGTATGCCGCCTATGTTGTCTATGCCAAACTGATTCTTCAAGAATCACCTCAAGGATTTACCTCGCTCGTTCTCGCGATGGTTTTCTTCGCGGGAGTTCAATTGTTGTCCTTGGGGATCATTGGTGAATACATCGGACGAATCTATGAACAGGTGAAACTGCGTCCACACTATCTCGTGGACCGTGTGACAGGTCAGGCATGCGATCGTTCAGCGCATACCAATGCCGAGATTACGGCCAGCAACATGGGTGTGAGCGAACTTGAGAACGGTTTGTCATCGCGATCCTCAAGCGATCTTGCCAGCGACGTTGTGGCAACATCTTCGATATCCGATGCACCGGCGATCTATTCTTCGAATCGCTGATCGCCTGTGCTGATTCGGAAGGGTTCATGAACTCGACTGGCTATCGATCGCGATGAGGCATCGATGGAGTCTTCCAGAGCATCCGAGTGATGAGACTCCTTCGGAAGCTCAAGGTCCCTGGTCCGCAACGGGTCACCTCTCAAGCTTATACGAAGAAGTCGGGCATTAAGCTCTTCGTGGGATCGACGGCGTAGACGTCGAGGTCGGTGACTCCTGCATTTTTCAGGACATCTTCATCGACAAAGAAGTTGCCTGTGCAGGATCGACTTTCCTGCGTCAGGATCCAATAAGCGGCATCGGCCATGATTTCTGGTTTACGGCAGCACTTGACCGCTTCAGGCCCTCCCAGAAGATTTTCGACCGCAGCCGTGGCAATGGCCGTCTTGGGCCAAAGCGCGTTGAAGGCAACACCCGACTGTCGAAATTCTTCCGCCATGCCTAAGACGCATTCACTCATGCCGTACTTTGCCATCGTGTAGGCAACGTGCCCAGCGAACCATTGAGGATTCATGTTGAGTGGGGGCGAAATGTTGAGCACGTGCGGATTGTCGGCCTGGAGCAAGTGTGGCAGACATTTCTGGGAACAAAGATACGTACCCCGGATATTGACCTGATGCATCAAGTCGTAGCGTTTCATCGGGGTTTCTTGCGTACCCGCCAAAAAGATGGCGCTCGCATTGTTCACAAGAATGTCGATGCCCCCAAACTTCTCTGCGGCTTGCTGAACCGCGTCTTCGACTTGCTCTTCAAAGCGAATGTCGACGATGCAGCCCAGCCCTTGGCCGCCTGCAGCTTCGATATCCTCGATCGCACTATGGACAGTTCCTGGCAAACGCGGATGGGGCTGGTCCGTTTTTGCAGCGACGACGACGTTGGCACCATCTTTGGCTGCTCGGAGCGCAATCGCCTTGCCGATTCCTCGGCTCGCACCAGTGATGAACAAAGTTTTCTTGTTTAGAGACATGATCTACCTCGAATGGAGCGAAATAACGAAATCGGCAGCTTGCTTTGTTGGAATGGAGAATAAATCGAATACATTGAATCGTAGACGCTAAAATTGTGTCGAGATTTTGCAGCCAGTACAATCGGCGTGATGCGAGAATCAATCTGAATTCGCCATATTCGACCCAGCCAAGGATTCAACGAACCATGAACTGTTTGCCGGAATTCGTCAAGTTGACCGGGATGAGAAGCTCAATTCTGCTCCTTTGTCTCCCCCTGATCATGGTCGACCGGGTAAATGCGACGGAAGCCGGTTCACGGCCCAACTTCCTGATTATTTTGGTCGATGACTTGGGCTACGGAGACCTCAGCTCTTATGGCGCGAACGACCTTCAATCACCATCCATCGATGCGCTCGTTTCTCGAGGTTTGCGATTCGATAACTTCTATGCGAACTGTCCTGTCTGTTCGCCGACGCGAGCCTCGTTGCTAACCGGATGCTACCCAGAGCTGGTGGGTGTTCCAGGAGTGGTTCGAACCCACGCGCATAACAATTGGGGTTACCTAAGCGAGGAGGCGGTCTTATTGCCTGAGTTGTTGAAAGAAGCCGGGTATCATTCCGCTATCGTTGGCAAGTGGCATCTTGGACTTGAGTCACCGAATCGACCGAATGACCGAGGCTTCGACCACTTTCACGGCTACCTCGGCGACATGATGGACGACTACTACAACCACCGTCGCCATGGGATCAATTACATGCGTCTCAACAACGATGAAATCGATCCCCCTGGACATGCGACGGATTTATTCAGCGATTGGGCCTGTGATTACTTGAAAAGCCGTCAGGGAAAGGCCGACCCGTTCTGTCTCTACCTGGCCTACAACGCGCCGCATACTCCGATTCAGCCGCCTAAGGATTGGCTAAAACGAGTGCGAGATCGAGATCCGGCGATCGATCCTCAGCGGGCAAAACTGGTTGCCCTGATCGAACACATGGACGCCGGGATCGGCCAGGTTATCGATTGTCTGGCGGATTGCGGTTTGGCCGATAACACGCTTGTCATCTTCACTTCGGACAATGGAGGTCAGTTGAATGTACGAGCGAATAATGGTGATCTTCGAGATGGCAAACAAAGCATGTATGAGGGCGGATTGAAGGTGCCCGCATGTTTCGTCTGGCCCGGTAAGATTGCCGCCTCGTCTCGTACGCCAAATATTGGCGTGACGATGGATCTTTTGCCAACTCTCTGTGAAATTGCGGGCATCGAAGTTAGTCCCGATGTGGATGGAATCTCCTTGTTGCCAACGCTACAGGGAAAACCACAAATGACGGACGATCGTGATCTGTTTTTCCATCGTCGAGAAGGAGGAGATCGCTTTGGTGGGTTGACGATCCAGGCTCTGCGTCGTGGCCCGTGGAAATTATTGCAAAACAGCCCGTTCGAACCACTTGAACTCTTTAACTTAGAGTCTGATCCGCTGGAAACAAATAACCTGGCAGCTTCGGAACGCGACAAGTTTCGTCAACTGTCGGCTCGGCTGAGAGCCCACATTCAGCGCGGTGGTGCGGTGCCTTGGCAGCGACCTGCCAAACCAAATTAATGATTCAGGATCGACGTTGCGGAGATGTGCTATGCGCGTTTGGCTTGGGGTAATGATCGTGCTTTTGGAAATGGCACGATTACCCGCCGGTGAAATTCAAGTTCAACACGATGCCGAAACCGATTGGCCCATCTACATCTTGAGTCATGGTAAAACGGTGGCACGACTCGCCCCGGACGCAGGCTGTAACCTGTATTCCATCAAAGTGGATGGCGTTGAATTCCTGCGAGTACCGGATGACATGCGACGCTTGAGAGGAGTAGGGTACGGCACGCCGATTCTTTACCCAACTCCGAATCGAGTTCGGGGTGCGAAGTTCGTTTTTCGAAATCGTGAATTCAACTTTCCTAAAAACAACTCGGGAAACTTTATTCATGGCTTAGTTCATAGCGTTCCGTGGCGAGTTACTGATCACGGGACCGATGACCGGGGTGCATGGATTGAGGCCGAACTAAAATTCAATGCCGACATGCCCGGGTACCAGGATTTTCCGTTACCACATCGGCTACGGTTGCGAATCTTGGTAACCGACAGGGCAGTGGAATGGACCTATGGTGTCGACAACACCCATGGTCAAGAAGCGGTTCCCTTTGGATTTGCGTTGCACCCTTACTTTCTCTATCAGGGAGAACGTGTGGAAACCTTCTTGAAAGTGCCGGCAACGCATTGGATGGAGGCTGAGAAGTTGTTGCCAACGGGACGACTCATTCCCTTGGCTGAAACGGAGTTCGACCTGAGAAAACCGACCTCTTTAGCGCAGCTACGACTGGACGACGTTTTCTTTGGTATGACGCCAGAGCAACCCGTTTCGGTAGACTTTCGTGACGTGGGTCGTCGGCTCACCTTGAAGAGCGGTCCCAGTTTCAAGCACGCCGTGATTTACACTCCCGCTCAGCCGTTCTTTTGTGTGGAGAATCAAACCTGTTCAACCGATGCGCACAATCTCGACAACGCAGGCCACCAACGAGCAGCCCAATTGCAGGTGTGTGAACCCGGGAAGATGCTTTCGGATGCGGTTCGATATGAGTTCTCTCTTCGAACACCCTAGATTTCAGTGGTCATCGGGTTGAGAGATGATCAGACTGAGGCATTGATGGCAATCAGCTTGGGAGTCGGAATGCGGATGCCGATCACCTTTCCATGACGGTGGCTCAGTTCTCCGAAGTCCAATCGCAAAAATCTCATCAGCTCGTCGTGAGGGTTACTTGAGAGCCAACGGTCGACGAACACCTGCATCTTCGCATCGTATTCCTTTTGCGAATGCGTATGGGCGTAACAGCGGCCGGGATGTCGCCGTATGTCTCCATCGAATTCAGGACTGATATGCCAAAGTTCGTGCAGAATGGTGACCAGTTTTTCGTTGAAGTCGACATCCATGAAGCGCGGTAGATAGAACGTCAAGATGTAGAGCATCTCTTCGCCCGCCGGACTGTAAAGCCGTTGAACGGCGTACGTGCGTCCATGCTTGCGAGTGGTAAGCCGGCCGCCCTCGAAACGCATGGGTGTCAGAGTTGCGTGAGTTCCGTACCGCGAACGGTTACGTGCCTGAGCGAACGCGATGGCAACGCGGTCGAGATTGATGTGGGATAATTCCGGAATGCGATCGATCATATCTTCGATCACATTGCGAATCCCTCGGGTAAAGTCGAACCCGGGAGCGTCCATGCGGGAACCCTTGGTCCAAATCCGTTCGTACAAGAGGTGGTACAAACCCCTCTATTCTTTGTCTTCGTCTTTCTTCTCAGCTGTTGCTTCGGCTACTTCTTCAGCCGGTGCATCATCGGTGGCCGTTTCTTCGGTCACCGTATCAGCGGAGTCATCATCATCGAACACAGGCTTTTCACTGGCCTTGGAAACGCGGTCGTTGGTCCCTACGAATTCAAGAATCGCTTGGCGTCCTGCATCTCCGAGTCGAGGAAAGGCCAGCTTGAGAATTCGAGTGTATCCGCCATCTCGATCTTCAAAGCGTGGTGCAATATCGTCGAACAGAATTTGGACAGCTTGTTTGTCGCCCAGCATCTGGAGTGCGCGACGTCGAGCGGCAACCACTGGAGCAATCGTCTGATTCCACTTAAGCCACTGATCGCTTCCTCGCCAGGATCGCCATTCTTCCGAGCCGCGTTTGGCATCGGTTTGAAATTCGCGAGCCGCTTCGGTGTGTTGTAGAGATCGTCGAGCGATGGTGATGCAGCGTTCAACAAGAGGACGCACTTCTTTGGCTTTTTCAACCGTCGTGACAACTCGACCTTTGACCTTCGGTGCGTTGTCATCGAATTCCGCATCTCGTTCGGTCAAAAACAGGCTGCTCGCCAAATTCTTCAACATCGCCTTCCGATGGCTTGAGGATCTTCCCAGTCGACGACCTTTTCTTCGGTGACGCATCGAATTATCCGCTATTTGATGTTTGAGTTAATGAATGATTGTTTACTCGAGACGGTTAGCTGCCGGCAGGAACTCGCATTCCCAGGTGCAATCCCAACTCGTTCAGTCGTTCGCGAACTTCATTGAGCGTGGTATCGCCAAAGTTGCGAACTTCAAGAAGTTGATCTTCGGTTAGCTGGACGAGATCTCGCACGGTGTTGATGCCTTCGGATTCCAAGCAGTTGCCAGCTCGGACCGAAAGATTCAGCTCAGCGAGGCTCATGCCAAGCTTGCCTTCAAGCACGACATCGGTGCCACCCGTGCCACGGTTGGGCGAGTGTACTTTATCGCCCAGTTGCGAGTACTGAACGAAGGGGTTCAGATGCTTTCGCAGGATCTTGGAGGCTTCGACCAGCGCCATTTCGGGTCCGACCGAACCGTTGGTCCAGATTTCCATGGTGAGCTTGTCGTAGTTGGTTTTTTGGCCGACACGGGTCTCTTCGACCTCGTAGCGAACACGTGTGATCGGGCTGTAAACGGCGTCGATTGGAATCACGCCAATTTCATGTTCGGTTGTGCTGTGCTCACTCGCCGGAACATAGCCGCGACCGTTTTCGACCACCATTTCCATGAAGAAGGGGACGTCGGCGGTGAGTGTCGCCAGCACGAGGTCCTTGTTGATCACATCGATATCGGCATCGGTTTGCACGTCTGCTCCGGTAACCGGGCCAGCGGTTGCCTTGTCGATGGTGATGACGCGTGTTTCCGCGGTATGCTTCTTGACCACTAGCGACTTGACGTTGAGCACGATATCGGTGACATCTTCAAGCACGCCTTCAATCGTCGTGAATTCGTGGTGAGCGCCACGGATCTTGATCTGAGTGACTGCGCTTCCTTCGAGACTCGATAGGAGAATACGTCGAAGGCTATTTCCGATTGTCGAGCCAAAGCCTCGTTCGAACGGCTCTGCATAGAACTTGCCATAGGTTCTCGTTAGCGTTTCCGTTTCACAGTTTACGACGCTAGGAAGTTCGAGACCACGCCACCGAATGTGCATTGTATGCCTCCGTTAATATCGCAAAATCAGCTCGGCGAATATTGTTGGGAATAACGAGTTGAAACGAAGGAAGGACTGCTGGGCAGTTCCGTCGCTCGCGAAGTCGATTACTAAACTCTTCGTTTCTTTGGAGGTCGGCAACCGTTGTGCGGGATCGGCGTGCAGTCTTCCATCGACTTCACGTTGAGACCCGCCGATTGCAGAGCCGTGATGGCGCTTTCGCGACCCGACCCAGGACCGTTGACGCGAACGTCAATGTCTTTGACGCCAAACTTGAGCGCCTTCTCGGCAGCCTGTTGGGCGGCACATTGTCCTGCAAAGGGTGTGCTCTTACGGCTTCCCTTGAAACCGCAGGTACCAGCACTGGCCCAGCAGAGCGTATCGCCCTTCGTATCGGTGATCGTCACCGTTGTGTTGTTGAAGGTTGCTTTGATAAAAGCAATCGCAACCGTCACGTTACGTCGTTGTCGACGTTTCTTGGTTTTAGCCACAGCGAAAAAACCTCCAGAGGCAATTTCGAAGTAAGGATGTTATTGTTATTAGGTGATTGAGCGGCAGGCGGTTCAAAGACCGACCGCAGACTAACGCAAGTCCTTGACGCCCTTCTTTCCGGCAACTGTTTTCTTCGGACCCTTTCGGGTTCGCGCGTTTGTTCGCGTTCGCTGACCTCGCACTGGTAAACCGCGACGATGTCGCAGGCCTCGGTAACAGCCAATGTCGCGAAGACGAGATACGTTTTGTGCAAGTTGGCGACGTAACGGACCTTCGACGGTGTAGTCGCGTTCCAGCAAAGCTGCGAGACGACCTAACTCGTCTTCGGCAACTTCCCGGGCCGCTTTCGTGCCTGGGATACCCGCTTTGTGGCAAAGTTCACGTGCCGTCTTCGGACCCACACCGTACAGATAGGTGAGCGATACGGCGATGGAGCGATCGTTGGGAATGTCTACACCGAGAATACGTGGCATCTGGTTTACGACTCCATAACGTCGAGGGTTATTTTCCTAGCTACTAAATCAATTAATCGGTTCGCGGTCTGAATCAGCACAACGACAAACCACGGCGTCCAGAAGACGCGTTTTCTAACCTTGGCGTTGCTTATGCCGCGGGTTATTGCAAATCACGTACACGCGTCCGCGACGGCGTACCACTTTGCAGTTTTCGCAGATCCGCTTTACGCTGGCGCGAACTTTCATGGCGAGGTCCTGCTATGGGTCTCGATTTTGGTCGATTTGGAAGCACGTCAGTATAAGGAATTCTGGAAACACCGGAAACCCCCTTTGCCAACGGATCTGAGCTGGCCTTGGAGTTTCTCATCGGAACGATCGCTATGAGCCCAAGTTTTTCTGTCCACTGCCTTTTTCCACTATCCTCGCTCGGGTTCCCTGACCCCCGATTCCCCGATCGAATGACAATCAGGCGGGTAGGGATTCCTCGTCTGTCGGCGGGCCGGTGAGTCGAGTCGGGCCATCCGACGTCAAGGCAACGGTGTGCTCAAAATGAGCGCTCCAGGATCCGTCTGCTGTGACTTGAGTCCAGTGATCTTCCCGGCATTTCACCTCAGGACTGCCCGCGTTGACCATCGGTTCGATGGCGAGCACCAGCCCTGTTTTGAGTGGGAAATCCTCACGCTCACTCGATGGACTGTAAAAGTTGGGGACCTGCGGGGGCTCGTGCATCTCACGGCCAATCCCGTGTCCCACAAAGTTGGTGACCACCGAAAAACCGGATGATTCGACATACTCTTGCAGCTGTTTGGCAACCTGACTCCAGGTCGCGTCCTTGTCCAAGCGTTCGATGGCCAGGTCCAGTGAGGCCGCGGTACAGTCGAGCAAC
The DNA here is from genome assembly GCA_002723275.1 of Planctomycetaceae bacterium. Lineage (GTDB taxonomy): Bacteria > Planctomycetota > Planctomycetia > Pirellulales > Pirellulaceae. Next base: position 24,490 of record PBNZ01000002.1, on the reverse strand, counting down.
TGTTGCGTTTTTTCGCTCACTCGACCCACCGGATAGGTTTTGGCAGCGTCACCGCACCAGCCTGCAATCTGGCAACCGGTATCGACACTGACGATGTCACCTTCCTGGAGTTGGCGGTCGGTTGGAATCCCATGGACCACCTCGTCGTTGACAGAGGTACAGGTGACAGCAGGAAAAGGCACCGGACCGGGTACGCCCTTAAATAGCGGAATCGCCTCTGCCCGTGCAAAGACCTCTTCCGCAGCCTGGTCTAGTTCGCGAGTCGTGACTCCCGGTCGAATCCGTTGGGAGACAGCCTGGTGGGCTTGCCAGACGAGCAGGCCTGCTTGGCGCATCAACTTGATTTCGCGGTTGGAACGGAGGTTGAGCATGGACGGAGCGGGACTACTTCGAAGACGATGGAGAGTTACCATCCGTGGTCAAGGCTCGTTCAATCCGCGCAAACACCTCATCCGGTGTTCCCATTCCGTCGATCACGCGCAGTAACGATAACTTTTGATAGTATTCGATGAGCGGAGAGGTCTGAGCGTCATAGATTTCCAGGCGACGTGAGACTGTTTCGGGGGTATCGTCAGGTCGACCTTCTTCGCGAGCTCGTTCGATCAGCCTTCTCCGTAATTCGTCACGATCGGTTTCCAACGCGAACACATGAGCGATGCAGCGATCCATTTCGCCTAACATCGTATCGAGTTCTTCGGCTTGATGGATTGTACGAGGAAAACCGTCGAGCAGAAAATTGGCGTCGACGGGAAGCTCTTGAAGTCGCGTGGCAATCATGTTGACCATGATTTCACAAGGCACAAGTTGGCCCTGATCCATGAAAGTGCGTGCCTTTTTGCCGAGTTCCGTACCCTTCTCGATCTCAGCTCGCAACATATCTCCCGTGGAAAGATGGACCGCATCCAGATAGCGAATCAGTCGCTTTGACTGAGTACCTTTTCCGGTGCCCGGTGGACCCACAAAGATGACCAACATGTTGGCGCACTCACGTCGGGGTTGGGCGTGCAAGACGCCCAACCGTTATGAAGATTCAAGCAGTCCAGGGTAGTTTCGCATCACGAGGTGACTGTCAATCTTCTGGACCAAGTCGAACGCAACACTCACTGCGATCAGAAGCCCCGTACCGCCGTAGAAGCTGGCAACCATAAAGCTGACGCCAAGTGTACTCGTGATCATCGTTGGAATGATCGCGACCAACGCAAGGAAACCTGCACCGACGTAAGTGATACGAACCATCACGCGTTCGAGATAGTCGGCAGTTCGCTTGCCAGGTCGATACCCCGGTATAAAGGTACCGTAGTTTTTCAAATTCTCTGCCATGTCTTTCGGGTTGAAGGTAATCGCCGTCCAGAAGTAGCAAAAGAAGTAAATCATAGCGACATAAAGCAGATTGTAGAAAAACGCACCGCTTCCGAATGCCTGAGAAACCGGACCGAAAAACGCGGCGAATTGAGTCAGCCATTCAAAAATGATCTGCGGAAACATCAATAAACTACTGGCGAAAATGATCGGCATGACGCCGGCTTGGTTGATTTTCAATGGCAAGTATTGTCGCGTTCCACCGTAGACTCGACGGCCTCTCACATGTTTAGCACTCTGCGTCGGAATCCGACGTTGTCCCAAAGTGATGAAGACGACGCCGAACACCACGGTGACAAATAAGCAGGCTAAGATTGCCAACGTTTCAATGCCGATGTTGCCACCAAACCCGTTAAGCTGCCAGACGTCGGGATCTCCTAAAAGATCCCATGCAGCTGCCGGCATCTGAGCTAGGATACCCGCCATGATCAACAGACTGATGCCGTTCCCGATTCCGTATTCGTCAATCTGTTCACCTAGCCACATCAGGAAGATCGTACCGCAGGTCATCGTCAGTACTGCACAGATCTGCCATCCGAAGGAAAGATTGCCGTTGGCTCCCAAGAAGTCGGGGTCGACGAGAGTTGGCATGTTCGTGCTTGGGTCGACGCCCATGACGTATAGCTTGACGTAGAACCAGCTTTGAATGAGGCACAGAATCACGGTCACGTAGCGAGTGTACTCGTTAATCTTCTTGCGACCTGACTCGCCTTCTTTTTGCAGTTCTTCGATCGGCTTCCAGACACTGCCCAGCAGCTGGAAAATAATCGATGCCGAGATATAGGGCATGATCCCAAGGCCGAAAATGGTCGCCTGAGAAAGATTACTAGCACTGAAGACAGCGGCGTATTGAACCATGCTGCCAAAGCCCCCCGAGGCCTCCCCGGAGCCGCCCAGCGCATCTTGGTTAATCATCGGCAGAGTGATCTGCCAACCGATACGATAGATCGCAAGCAAGCCGAGGGTCAGAAATATTTTCTGTCGCAACTCGGGGATCGAGAAGACAACTCGCAGTTTTTCAAACATACCTGCTTTTCCTTACAAGAAGGCAGCCTATTCCTTGGCCTTTGCTTGTTTCTTCTTCTGCTCGACAGGCGTCGGTCCGGACAGTCGATTGATTTGGCCACCTGCCTTTTCGATTTTCTCGACCGCAGATTGGCTAAATCGATGAGCCGACACCGTGAGCTTTTTGGTGAGGCCACCGTTACCTAAGATTTTAAGTTCATCGAAGCGATGACCCAACAGCGATGTGCCGCTCAAAATCTCCGGCGTAACCTCAGCTCCAGCTTCAAATGTTGCCTCAAGATCGCTGACGTTGACGATAGCGACCTTTTTGGCCCATTTATTATTGAAGCCGCGTTTCGGAACACGTCGAACCAGTGGCATCGCACCGCCCTGAAAGGTCGGATGCTGGGACCAACCGGCGCGAGAGCCCTGGCCTTTGTGACCACGACCGCTCGTTTTTCCATGGCCCGAACCCGGTCCACGTCCAATACGACGTCGCCTTTTGTGTTTCTTAATTCCTTGGTGGACCTGATCTAGTCTCATGACAATGAAACTCCACGCAGGACTTCGATTTCTTGTTGAGTCCTGAGTTCTTGAAGTGCTTGCAAGGTTGCCTTGACGAGCAACACTGAATTATTGGATCCCATGCTCTTGGTTAGAATGTCACGAATTCCAGCCGCTTCGCAGACGGCGCGAACTGCATCGCCGGCGATTACCCCGGTACCTGGTCCAGCCGGAACCAACATTACGCGAGCTGCTCCGCAACGCCCTTTGATCTGGTGGGGGATCGTCCCTTCTTGAATTGGGACCTTGATCATGTTTCGGGTGGCCTGCTTGACCGCCTTTTCAACGCTTGGGGGAACTTCATTGGCCTTACCGTAGCCCCAGCCCACGCGTCCTTCTTTATCACCGACGACGACCATGGCGGCGAAGCTAAAGCGTCGACCCCCTTTGACCACAGCGGCGCACCGCTTGATCTTCACGACGCGTTCTTCATAGGCGCCACGAGTCTTGTCTTCGTCTTTTTTATTTCGTTGCTGTCGGCCACCGCTCGCTGTCGCCACGGCAAGTACTCCGAATGAAAGTTATGGTTTGGTTCGCGACTCGACTAAAACGACCGAGTCGGCTGAAATATAATTAAACCGACACACCTGCTTCACGGACGGCATCTGCCAGAGCTCCGACACGACCGAGATATTTGCAATGGCCTCGGTCGAGGCTCACAGCTTTGATCCCAGCCGCCAAAGCACGCTCAGCAATTGCCTTGCCGATGATGGACGCTGCATCGCAATTGCCACCATTCTTGATTTCTCCACGCAAATCCTTCTCGGCGGTACTGGCCGCCACGAGGGTTCTGCCTTCGTGGTCGTCGATGACCTGGCAATAGATGTGTTTGAGTGTTCGATTGACGGTCAACCGCGGTCGTTCTGCGGTACCGCGCAGTTTTTTGCGGATGCGAAAACGGCGTCGAATACGTCTTTGTCCAACGGCTTTTCGATGATTCACGGTTCCAATCCTCGCTGACCGGCGGGCCGTTAGGTGGCTGCCTTACCCGGTTTGATTTTGACTTGTTCACCGTCGTACCGCACTCCTTTACCCTTATAGGGTTCCGGTTTTCGAACGGCACGTACTTCGGCGGCAAATTGTCCGACGAGTTGTTTATCACAACCCTGGACGACAATGTGGTTTTGGTCGGGGCAGGTGACATTCAGCGAGGCGGGGATTTTCTTATCCACTTCATTCGCGAATCCAACTCGCAGGGTGAGCGTATCTCCAGAGATACTGGCGAGGTAGCCGACCCCAACAACTTCTAATTTCTTTTCGTAGCCTTCTTGGACGCCGACGACCATATTCTGGATGAGCGAACGTGTGAGGCCGTGAAAGGCTCGGACTTCACGTTCGGAAGAGTCTACCGAGACGACGACATGTTTACTGTCATCATCCAAAGCGATCTTCACTTCCGGACGAAAGGTCTGCTGTAGTTTGCCTTTCGGACCTTCGACGGAGACATTTTGTCCATCGACGGCGACTTTGACGCCGCTCGGGATCACGACGGGCTTATTACCGATTCGGGACATTTCAGCTCGTTCTCTCTACGACTTAGGGTTGTTCGGCTATTCCATCTTGTTGAGGCGGGTACGGTTACCAAACCTCACACAAAACTTCTCCACCCAGATTTCGCTGACGTGCTTCTCGGTCACTCACAACTCCGCGACTTGTGCTGAGCACGGAGATACCGAGGCCGTTCAGGACGGGACGGAGATCTCTAGCACGGCTGTAAATGCGACGACCGGGTTTGCTTACCCGCCGCACAGTGCTGAGTACACGTTCACCATTTGGGCCGTACTTCAAATCAATTTGCAGATGGGATGCCGGATTGTCTTCGATCTCGCGCCAATCCCAGATGTAGCCTTCGCGTTTGAGCACTTCGGCAACACCGCGTTTGACCTTGGAATTTGGCACCAGAACGTTTGGCCGCTCGACACGTACCGCATTACGGATACGAGTCAACATATCGGCGATCGGGTCAGTCATCATATCGGTCTGGTTCCCTCTACCAACTCGCCTTGCGAACACCTGGAATGACACCTTGATCCGCCAGCTTCCGGAAACAGATGCGGCAGATCCCAAATTTTCGGTAGACGGCCCGAGGGCGTCCACACATCCCGCACCGTCGTTCGCGACGGGTTGAGAATTTCGGTTCGCGTTTGGCTTTCGCTATTTTTGATTTACTCGCCACCGGTATCCCACTTGATATCACAGGTGATTAGGTTGTGCGTCAGGCCGCGCCCGCCGCTTCATCATCATCACGTTGGAACGGCATGCCCATCAGCTTGAGCAACAGACGAGCTTCGTCGTTACTCGAGGTGGAAGTCACGAACGAGATGTTCATGCCCTGAACGCGTATAAACTTGTCTGGATTCAACTCCGGAAAAACCAACTGCTCGACCAGGCCGAGGCTGTAGTTTCCGTTGCCGTCGAAGGCTTTCGGGTTCAGTCCTCGAAAGTCACGAACACGGGGAATGGCGACCGAAACGAGCCGATCGAGAAATTCCCACATTCGCTGACGGCGAAGAGTCACCTTGCAGCCGATCGGCATTCCTTCTCGAAGTCGAAAACCTGCGATCGCTTTTCTCGCCTCGGTCACGATCGGCTTTTGGCCCGTGATCTGGGTGAGTGCATCGATCGAGTCTTCCAGATGTTTCTTTTCGGTGATTGCACTGCCCACGCCCATGTTTACCACGATTTTTTGCAATCGAGGTAACGCTAGGCGATTTTCCTGACTCAGCTCTTTTTTAAGAGCAGGCAGTACTTCCGATTCGTATTTTTCCTGCAGTCTTGGAACCATCGTTTACTCGGGAGGCTCAATGGCCTCTTTCTTGGGATTGGCTTCTGTTTTGTCGGTTTTGATCTCGTCTACTGTTTTGCGTAAGCCGCTTTGGGCGGAGCAATCTGATCGCCCTTACCGCACTTTTTGCACCAACGTTCTTTGCTGCCGTCATCCAGGTAACGAACTCCCGTTCGTGTTGTCTTACCACAGGCTTCGCAAACCAACAGGACGTTGGACAGCTGGACCGGCATCTCCTTGGAGAGACGTCCACCCTGTGGGTTACGTTGACTGCGTCGTACGTGTTTGTAAACGCGGTTTACGCCTTCCACGATAAGCTTGCCCGTCTTGAAGTTGATGCTCAGCACCTTACCACGGACTCCACGGTCGTCCCCGACTTGTACTTCGACGGTATCGTTGACTCGAATATTCATCACACCACCTCATTCGCGAGGCTTACAATCTTCATGAAATTTCGCTCACGCAGTTCTCGTGCAACTGCCCCGAAAATACGAGTTCCACGGGGGTTGTTGTCTGCGTCAATGAGCACAACGGCGTTACTGTCGAAGCGAATGTAGCTTCCGTCAGCTCGACGGGTCGGCTGTTTGCAACGGACGATGACCGCTCGGACGACGGACTTTTTCTTGACGTCGCTACCGGGAATCACGCTTCGCACGCTGCACACGATAATGTCACCGATTCTGGCAAAGCGTCGCCGCGAACCGCCAAGCACTTTGATGCACTTGACCTCTTTGGCCCCGGTATTGTCTGCCACCGCCAGGCGACTTTCTTGTTGAATCATGGCCTATCCTCGTTTCGCTCTTGGAGCGATGTCGATCTCACTTATTACTTGGCTTCCTTGGCAGCGGCTCGCAGCGCGACTACATCGACTGCCGTGCTCTTGCGAACGACCTTGACCAAGTTCCAACGCTTCAGCTTGGAAAGCGGACGCGATTCGATGATCTCTACCGTATCACCCGCACCAGATTGCTCTTCTTCGTCATGCACGTAACAAACCGTTTTACGGCGAATGTACTTGCCGTATTTTCCGTGCTTCACGAGGCGAGGGATCTCGACTCGGCGAGTCTTGCTCATGTTGTCGCTGGTGACCACACCTTGGACTACTCGTTTTGGCATCTCTGTCGTCCTGTCGCGTCGGCAGGTGTGAGCAACTTGCTCAACTCATCCAACGCCTGGTTATGTCTGTGGATTCTTAACGAATACGCTCCGCTTAGGAGGCGTCTTGCTTGGCCTGTTCCATTTCCCGTTGACGCTGAATAGTTTTCACACGAGCGATCAACCGCCGATGTCGACGCAACTCACTCGGTGCATCGAGACGTTCGGTCTGAGCCTGAATGCGTAGCCGGAAATAGTTATCGGCCGTTTCCTTCAGCGTGAGCCCTAACTGTTCGTCGCTCATTTCGCGAAGTTCTGCAGCTCTCATCGATTGTCTCCCAATAACATTTGTCGGGCGTTCAACACCCGCTCGGTGCACTATGCACTACGGCGTCTCACCAGGCGAACCTGGATCGGCATCTTGTGAGCCAATCGAGCAAAGCAAACTCGAGCCTGCTCTTCCGTGACTCCACCTAATTCGTAGAGCACGGTACCTGGCTTCACGACGGCGGCCCAAAAATCAGGCTCACCTTTACCCTTACCCATTCGCGTTTCCAAAGGCGTGGAGGTAACAGACTTGTGCGGGAATAGGCGCACATAAAGCCGGCCCTCGCCACGGACGTATTGTTGAGCGGCAATGCGGCCCGCCTCAATGGTCTGGGCCTTAATCCAACCGCCTTGCAACGCTTGCAGGCCGAAGTCGCCAAAGACGACTCGGTTACCGCGTGATGCGTTACCTTTTATACGTCCTCTTTGGCTTTTGCGATGCTTGACCCGTTTCGGCATCATCGCCATCGTCTTCATCCCCTCTAAAAAAGCCTTGATTCACCCAAACTTGAATTCCGATGTGGCCCTGCGGTGTCTTGGCTTCGTAAAAGCCATAGTCAATCTTTGCCCGCAAGGTACTCAGCGGAATCGAGCCGGAAATCTGCTTCTCGCGACGCGCCATTTCCGCACCGCCCAGACGTCCAGCAAGTTGTATCTTGATCCCTTTCGCACCCGCTTCCATCGTTTGTTCCATCGAACGCTTGATGGTACGCCGGAAGCTCGCTCGCTTACGCAACTGTTCGCCAATATCCTCGGCAACCAGTTGAGCTTGCAGCTCGGGTCGCGAAATCTCTTCAATCTTCAAGTTCACACGTCGGCCGATCAAATCCTGCAACTCGCTTTGCAGCAATTCAATCTCCTGACCCTTCTTTCCGATAATCAAACCGGGACGGGCTACGTGCAGTACGACCTTGACTTCGTCTCGAGTTCGTTCGATCTCGATCTTGTCGATCCCCGCATGTCGATATTGCGATTTCTGGGGATGATTCTTGATGAAGTCTCGGATCTTATGGTCTTCAATCAATAGTGAAGCGAAGTCTTGCTTCGATGCATACCATCGACTCTTCCACGTCACCATGACGCCGGTTCGAAACCCAACTGGATTGACTTTCTGACCCATCGTTTTTTCTCCTGCGAACGACACGGCAAGCCGTTGGTCGCAATCAGTTTTACATTTCCTCGAGCGTCACGTGGATGTGTGAAAAACGCTTGCGAATCATAAATGCCATGCCGCGAGCACGGGGTCGGATTCGCTTGAACATCGGGCCACCGTCGACATGGGCATCGCTGACCACTAATGAATCGACGTCGACGGTACGACCTTTATTCTGGGGGTTGTCTGGATCTTGAGCACTTCCCAAGGCACTCTTGAGCACCTTCTCCAACATGCGTGCACCGCGATGTGGTTGGAAACGCAGTATCTCAAGCGCTTCGTCGGCAAACTTGCCGCGAATCAAATCGGCCAGCGGCCGTACCTTGCGGGCACTGATTCGTGCGTAGCGATAACTTGATTTGTATGGCATCAATGAACTCCTGTGTCCGCGGGCGGTATCCAGCGGGACATCGGTTGCCTAACGCTTACCCTTGCCACCATGACCGCGAAATGTTCGTGTGGGAGCAAACTCACCCAGCTTGTGTCCCACCATGTCTTCGGTCACGAAGACTTTCATATGTTGTTTGCCATTGTGTACCAGGAACGTAACACCCACGAACTCCGGCACGATTGTACAGGCTCGAGCCCATGTCTTGATGGGCTCGGCAGTACCGGATTCCTGCTGGGACTGCACTTTGCCGTACAGCTTGAGATCGACAAACGGTCCTTTTTTGAGGGATCTTCCCATGTCAGCTCAACCCTATTTCTTCAATTGGCCATAACGGCGTGAACGACGTCGGCGGACGATTGCGGCATTCGACGGTTTTCGACGTTTACGAGTACCGCCACCTTTTGCCGGTACACCCGTCGGACTTACCGGGTGACGACCACCCTTGGTGCGACCTTCACCACCACCATGCGGATGGTCGATCGGGTTCATCGCCGTACCACGTACGTGGGGGCGTCGCCCCAACCAGCGTTTCCGGCCTGCTTTCCCCAACACAATGTTCATGTGGTCCGAATTGCCGACCTTTCCAATGGTCGCTCGACACTGTGATGGAACACGGCGAATTTCACCACTCGGCAGATTGATCTGTGCCCAATCCGCTTCACGAGCCATCAGCGTTGCACCGACACCCGCACTACGACAGATCACGCCACCGCGGCCAGGCTGCATCTCGATGTTATGCAACGTCGTGCCCAGTGGGATGCGCTTCAGCGGCAAGCAGTTGCCGACCGAGGGCGGTGCCTCGGGGCCGCTTTCCACGCGATCACCTTCTTTAAGTCCATCCGGAGCCAGAATGTATCGTTTGTCGCCATCCACATAGTGCAGCAAAGCGATACGTGCACTGCGGTTGGGATCGTATTGAATCGATGCAACCTTCGCCGGAACTCCGTCCTTCCCGCGAGTGAAGTCGATCATGCGATAACGTCGTTTGTGTCCACCACCACGGTGTCGTACCGTGATCTTGCCCTGATTGTTGCGACCACCCTTTTTGCGGAGCGGACGGAGCAATTTCTTTTCCGGAGCCGCACCTTCGGTGAGATCGGCAAAATCGCTGACGCTTGCGTTGCGACGTCCGGCAGTAGTCGGCTTGTATTTGCGAATGCCCATGGGTTCGTCTTTCGACTCGTTATGCGATGCTGTCCTGGTTTAGAAGAATTCGATCCGGTCGTCGGAGTCTAAAGTCACGATCGCCTTTTTCCAGGCCTTGGTCATCCCGTATTTAAAGCGATAACGACGTGGCTTACCCTTGCGGTTTTGAGTTCGCACTTTCGTGACCGTCACATTGAACAGGTCTTGTATGGCGTCGCGAATCGCATCCTTGTCAGAAAGCGGATTCACCTCAAATGCATACTGGTTGTACCGCGTCGAGCGATGCATACCCTTTTCAGTCACCAAAGGTCGCAGCACCACCTGATGCGGCTCGAGCTTGATCTTGGATTTGGCGGGTTGTTTTTGCTTGGTTTTCATAATTACTGATCCCTGCTAGGACCGTGACCCTCTTGCTGATCTACTCGCTCGAACCATTCGTGTTGGCCGCACGACTCTTGATCGCATCCAATGCCTGACGAGTCACCAACATCCGATGTGGCTTGAGGACATTCAGGGCATTCAGATCCGACACCGGCGAAATCTCAACGCGATCAATGTTTCTGGCACTCTTGTAAACGTTGACGTCATGGTCGGCCGTCGCAATCAAGGTACTTACCCCTTGAAGTCCGAGAGCTTTCAAGACGGCGGCCATGTCCTTCGTGGCCGGAGCATCAAAACTCAGGTCGTCGACAACAACCATCTCGTCATCGCGAATCTTCGAAGCGATCGCCATCCGTGTCGCCAGTTGAATCGCCTTGCGAGGCAAGCGGTACGAGTAATCGCGAGGTCGCTTGGCAAAGATGTGTCCACCACCTCGGCGTACGCCACTGCGTCGCGATCCAGCTCGGGCGTTACCCGTACCCTTTTGGCGGTACATCTTTTTCGTCGATCCGGCGACTTCAGCACGTGACTTCGTAGCGCTCGTCCCCAGGCGTAGATTGGCCTGGTACATGACGACTGCGTCATGCAGGAGCTGTTTATTGATCTTGGGCGCCAATTCCGTCGGTTCGATCTCGTACTTACCGACTTCTTTGCCTTGTCGATCGAATACCGTCAAGCTTGCCATGACTGTTTCTGCCTAGTATTTCAGGGGTCTACGCTTTAACCCAGTTTGTTTGTTTCTTCGACGACAACCAGACCGCCGTTGGGGCCAGGAATCGCACCGCGAACGATGAGCAGGTGATTCTCGGCGTCCACATTGACGACCTTCAGATTGCGAGTGGTTACTCGAGCGTTTCCGTATTGACCGGACATGCGACGCCCTTTGAAGACGCGGCTCGGAGCTGCACTACAGCCGGTACCGCCCGCGTGGCGATGTACCTTTTTAACACCGTGAGTGGCTCGCTGGCCCGCGAAGTTGTGACGCTTCATCACACCCGCGTAACCGCGACCCTTGCTGGTGCCGGTGATGTCGACCGATTTAACCTCTGCCAAGGCGTCGACATTGAGCTCCTGTCCGATCTCATAACCATCGGTGGAGCCGCGCAATTCGCGGACAAAACGCTTGGGCTCACAATCCGCTCGGGAGGCAACGTCGACGCCAGCGGTTGCCAGCTTTTTCGATCGCTTGCTCGACAGGCTTCCAACCTGGCCTCGCTCGCTGCGAGAGGCGAGACGTCGCGGCTTGTCTTCATAGCCGATCTGGACAGCATCGTAGCCATCCTTTTCAACCGTCCGCAGTTGCAGAACGTGACACGGGCCCGCTTGAATCACGGTAACCGGGACAATGTTCCCTTTTTCGTCGTAGATCTGGGTCATACCGACCTTACGGCCAAGAATTCCCTTGCCCATCGTTCTTTTTCCCTGCGGTTGTTGCCGAGCAGGATCAGCGGAATGGATCCGCGATTACCCGCCGGGCTTCCAAGTCATAGAGATATTACCTAAAGGTTGCGGCCCACGGCCGTCACGCTATTTGGTGGACGCCTTAATCTTGATATCAACACCAGCCGGTAGGCTCAGCTTGTTCAAGGCTTCGATGGTCTTCGCCGTCGCCTGAACAATGTCGATGACTCGCTTGTGCGTACGTATCTCAAACTGTTGTCTGGCCTTCTTATCGACGTGGGGCCCAGAGAGAACCGTGTAACGCTCGATGCGAGTAGGCAGCGGAATGGGTCCGTGAACCTCCGAATTGGTGCGTTTTGCAGTTTCCACGATGTCTCGTGCACTCTGATCAAGGATCAGGTGATCGTAGGCTTCCATTCGAATTCGAATGACCTCGTGTGCCGGTGTGACCACGAACTCAACTCCCGCTGAAATAATCCAGCCAACTAGATATCAAGGATCGATTCGTTGCGATAACGTCCCCGCGTGTCCAAATGACTCACGGGGAAGCTACCCAATTTAGAGATGGTGCAAGCTTCCGTCAACACCTAGTCGAGAAAACAAAAGCTCTGATTTTCTCCGCAAGGGTCGACTTTTCGGGTGAGTCAGAGCTGGGCTTTCGGGGGAGTCATACACGAGTTGTGGTAGGACTCACGAAACGGCATCTCAAATTAGGAGTCTTGTGCTCGTTGGAGAAGCCTCGGCGGCCGGTTTACCCGTCACAGACCGAATTGTTTAGCGACTTCCGGGGGAGCGGGTGCATATTCAAGGGGTTCCATGGAGCAGCCAGCCAGCCCTTTACTAAGGCTTCGCATGGCACTGGAATACCCAAAAAGCTCCGCCAACGGGGCTTGGGCCTCGATGACCGCGTTTTTTCCTCGGTTGTCCGTTCGATTGATAATCGCCCGCCGTTGCTGGAGATCACCCACAAAATCTCCCAAATGTTCCTCGGGGGTCATGATATCGAGCTTCATCACGGGTTCCATGAGCAGCGGCCCGGCTTCCCGTAAACCTGCCTCGAAGGCTTCGCCTGCCGCAATGCGAACGGCAATTTCGTTGGTGTACTCGTTGTTTTTTGCCGAGAGAATGGTGGCCTTGAGGCCCATCAGGGGAAATCCGCCTAGGATTCCACCGCCTTCGCCCCGGGCTCGCAATTCGTCGATGGCGACTCCCAGCAGTTCGCCCGGAAGATCCTCGGGGCTGCAGCGACTGGTGACCATCACCCCGCTTTCGCTGTTCTGATGCGGTTCCATGCGAATCTTCATTTCGGCGAACAGCTGTTGTCCGCCTAGGTTGCGGTGACAGCTCCCTTCAGCTTCCACCGCATTCTGCACGGTTTCTCGGTAACTGACGCGTGGCTTGTGCACTTTGACGTTGAGATTGAAATCTCGCAGCAGCCGATTTCGGATGACCTCTAAATGCAACTCGCCCATGCCGCTGATCAAGGTTTGTCCCGTATCTTCGTTTTCCAGAGCCCGAAAGGTCGGGTCTTGCCGACGCATCAGATCCAGCGTATCGGCGAGTTTTTTTCGTTCTGCGGTCGTTTCCGGCTCAATCGCCATCGACATCACCGTTTCCGGGAACTCAATCGATTCGAGCAGGATCGGATCTTTCGAATCGCACAGCGTATCTCCGGTGATCGAATTCCGCAGGCCGATGATGCCCACAATGTCTCCGGTCTCCACCGCATCCACTTGTTCGCGCCGGGATGCTTGCATCCGCCATAGCTGTGCGATGTTTTCCTTTTTGTCTTTGCCGGGGTTGTAGACGCGAGTATTTGCCTTGAGCTGACCTGAATAGACGCGGATCCAGGAGAGATCGGCGGTTTTGGCCGGGATCACCTTGAAGACCAGGCCGCAGAAGGGCTCCTTCGGATCAGGCTTTCGAGACTCGGTTTCCTCTTTTTTCTTGCGGACGGAACTGCCTTCGACCGGTGGCATATCCTCCGGACTCGGCAAGTACCAGGCGACCGCATCGAGCAGGGGAGGGATGCCGATTCCATCGAGTGCGGAGCCGCAGAGAATGGGTTGGATCAACTGTTGGAGCGTGGCGTCGCGGATGATGTCGCGCAGGAGTTTTGTGGGAATGGAGGTTTCTTCTTCGAGTAGCAACTCGATGAGCTCATCGCTGTGCTTCGAAAGTTCTTCGAGTAACTCTTGTCGAGCCAGTTCCGCATCGTCGGCAAGCTCCGCAGGAATCTCGCTCTTCTCGACCTTTTCGCCTTGGTCGGCGAAGGTCAGCATTTTCATTTCCAGCAGATCGATCACACCGCGAAAGGCGTTGTCGACATGCGGAGGTCCTTCGCCGACTGGGATCTGCAGCACGACGGGATTCGCCGATAGCCGATCGCGCATCTCGTCCAGCGTGCCGTTGAAGCTCGCACCCTCCCGATCCATCTTGTTGATGAAAGCGATGCGAGGCACCTTGTATTTGTCGGCTTGTCGCCAAACGGTTTCGCTTTGGGCTTCGACGCCTTCGCGAGCACTGAAGACCACGACGCCGCCATCGAGGATCCGCAAGCATCGCTCAACTTCCGCCGTAAAATCCACGTGGCCTGGCGTATCGATCAGGTTGACGTGGACATTTTGCCAGTCGAAGGTGACGCAGGCGGAGTAAATGGTGATGCCGCGTTGCTGTTCTTCCTCGTCAAAGTCAGTCTCGGTCGTTCCCTTATCGACCATTCCAACGCGGTGAGTGGTTCCGCTGCAGTAGAGCATTCGCTCGGTGACGGTTGTCTTGCCGGCATCGATATGGGCGATGATGCCGATGTTTCGTAGATCCTGGAGGCGACGCGACATTTCAGCTTCTTCTTCCTGTTGGGGCGCTCCGCGCATAAGAAACGCCGTGCGGTGCAGAGCACCTGCCACGGCATTTTGGTGTTCTCTTTTCTTACCAAGCGAAGTGAGCGAACGCTTTGTTGGCTTCGGCCATTCGGTGAACGTTTTCACGACGAGTCATGGCTGCGCCTTCACGTTTGTAAGCGGAGAGTACTTCGTCGGCCAGTTTTTGAGCCGTCGGACGTCCCTTCTTTTCGCGAACAGCCATCAAGAGCCAGCGAATGGCCAGTGATTGCTGTCGATTCTTGTTCACCTGCATGGGGACTTGATAGGCGGCACCACCCACACGCTTACTGCGAACCTCGATCTGCGGCTTAATGTTTTCCAACGCTTGGTTGAAAACGTCAATCGATTCTTCGTTCGGGATCTTCTCCTTCACGATATCAAGAGAATCGTAGAAGACCTTCAGCGCGATTGACTTTTTGCCGTCCCACATCAGGCAGTTCACGAACTTGCTGACGAGCATAGAATTGTGTCGTGGGTCGCCCTTGAGCTGACTGCGACTGGCAGTGATCTTTCCCATCTTTTTGTCTTATTCCAAATCTATTAGGACTTCTTGGCACCGTAGCGACTGCGAGATCGCTTACGACCGTCGACACCGAGCGTGTCTAATGCACCTCGCACGACCTGATAACGAACACCGGGAAGGTCGCGAACACGACCGCCACGAATCAACACGATGGAGTGTTCTTGGAGGCTGTGGCCTTCACCCGGAATGTAAACGGTAACTTCCTTCCCGTTCGAGAGACGCACACGCGTGATCTTTCGAAGAGCCGAGTTCGGCTTCTTCGGCGTCATCGTACGCACCTGCAAACAAACGCCACGTTTCTGAGGGCACTTGTCCAGAACGGGAGCCTTGGTCTGACTTCGCTTTGACTTTCGCTTGCGGCGAACGAGTTGATTAATCGTGGGCATCGAAAGCGCCTTTAATTGGACGATTTACCTTAAGGGAAGCCTTCCAAGTTACCAATTTGAAAAGTGGCGTCAAGGCTGGCTTCGTGGTTTGTGGCTTGACGAGGCGGTTTCATCGAACCGCTTTTTTCCTCTAAATCCCGCAAACCGAACAATTGTTAGTGTGCAAACTCAGTTGCACGTTAGTCGCTCCGCTGTCCGACCGCGGAACGACTTCCACAAGGGTAGACCAACCTAGACCGGTGGATCCTGGGGTTCCTCCGGCGATTCGTCGATCGTACCGCCTGTTCCGAACAACTGATCCAAGGCATCCGAACTGCCTTGGGCCGGTTCATTGCTAGGTGCCGCTTCTTCGGCAGGACTTCCAAAACCAGAAGTGAATTCGGAAGGACCGAGGTCGGGCGGCGACATCGCTGTTGCGGCCTCGTTCGGCGTATCGAGCGTTGAACCATTGTCGGGTCCGCCTTCTGCCTCCAGCAAGGGGAAGCTATCGACCAAGGCCCGATCTTTCTCGGCGGCCAGTGAAGCGAGTGCTTCGGGTCGGATGCGGACTTCCGATTCCTGGAAGGTCCGGAAGCCCGTTCCAGCAGGAATCAAGTGACCGAGAATCACGTTTTCTTTGAGACCGACCAGCCGGTCTGTCTTACCTGCCAAGGCTGCTTCGGTGAGTACCTTGGTGGTTTCCTGGAAGCTCGCTGCCGAGATAAAGCTCGAACTCTGAACTGCCGCTTTGGTGATCCCCAACAACTGGGTGCTGGCCGTCGCCGGCTTCGGCTTGCTGCCCTTGGCCGGTTGGCCTCCAAGTGCTTCGATCTGGGTGTTCACCGTTTCCAAAACATCACGTGGAACGATGACGCCCTCTTCGAAATCACTGTCGCCCTTGCTGGAAATCTTGAGGCACTTCATCAGCTGTTCATTGGCCTGACGGAAGTCGAAGCGATCCATGACACTTCCCGGGAGTAGATTCGAATCACCGGGATTCTCAATCTTCACCTTTCGCAGCATGCGAGCGATGATGATTTCGCAATGCTTGTCATTGATTTCAACCCGTTGGCTACGATAAACGCCCTGAATCTCGTGCAACAGATATTGTTGGACGGCTTCTTCCCCTGAAATTCTGAGGATGTCGTGCGGCACCAAAGGTCCGTCGACTAGAGCCTGACCGGCCTTGACGATGTCGCCCGAGTGAACGAGGAATCGTTTACCGTGCGGCACCAAGTGCTCTCGCTCGAGACCACTTTCACTGCGAACGACGATTGTGCGTTTTCCACGTCGCTTTTCACCCAGGATTTCAACGGTTCCATCCACTTCGGCGATCACGGCCGGATCTTTGGGCTTACGAGCTTCGAAAATCTCGGTGACCCGTGGCAGACCACCGGTGATGTCTTTAATCCCGGAAGCTTCACGCGGTGTTTTTGCGACGATCGTACCTGCCGCAACTTTAGTTCCCTCTTCGACTTCGATGTGGGCTCGTTCGGGCAAATAGTAAACATCGAGCGGCTTGCCATCGGCATCCTCGAGGACGATTTGCGGATGCAAGTCACCCTTATGGTCCGCGATGATGCGTCGTTCGTGGCCACTCGGATCTTTTTCGATTCGCATCGTGTCACCTTCGACGACGTCCTCGAAGCGAACGCGTCCGGCAACTTCACCGAGAATTGGAATACTGTGGGGATCCCACTGACAGAGTACGGTGTTGGCTGTGACTTCCTGGTTTTCTTCAACCATGAGTACCGCACCGGTCGGAATCTCGAACTTCTCCAGCTCGCGTCCTTTCGGGTCGAGAATGGAGATTTCACCGTTTCGGGTAAGGACAATCGTCTGTCCTTCTTCACTGGTCACCGTTCGCATGCGAGTGAACTTGACCACGCCACCCTTCTTCGATTTGGTTTCACTTTCTTCCACGTCAGTACCGGCAACACCACCGATGTGGAATGTCCGCATCGTCAACTGGGTACCTGGTTCACCGATACTTTGTGCAGCAATGATACCGACGGCCATGCCTTCTTCCACCTGGGAACCGCTGGACATGTCCATGCCATAGCAGGTACGGCAAACGCCGAGTGCTGCTTCGCAGGTCATCGGACTACGAACCTGGATGCGTTCCAGGCCAAGTTCTTCGATGCGTCGCGCGATCTCAGCGGTGATCATCTGGTTTTCAGAGACGATCACTTCATCGGTCACTGGGTTAACAATGTTCGACCGGCTGACACGACCGTTGACGGCATCCGCTAATCGGACTTCGACCTTCTCACCACGGTAGATGACTCCCTTCGTTACGCCCTGAGTGGTGCCGCAGTCTTCCATCGTGATCACGACGTTTTGAGCGACATCGGCCAGCTTACGTGTGAGATAACCGGAGTCTGCCGTTTTGAGTGCCGTATCGGCCAGACCTTTTCGGGCACCGTGCGTCGAACTGAAGTATTCGAGCACCGAGAGACCTTCGCGGAAATTGGCCTTAATCGGCGTCTCGATGATTTCACCGGACGGCTTGGCCATCAGGCCTCGCATCCCGGCCAACTGTCGAATCTGTTCCACGCCACCACGGGCACCGGAGTGAGCCATCAGGAAGACCGGATTCACATAGCCGCCGCCGCCGCGAACGTCGGATTCCATCGCGGACATCATTTCAGCGGTAATCCGTTCCCGAGCATGGGTCCAAGCGTCCAGTACCTGGTTGTATCGCTCGACGTCGGTGATGATACCGCGGTCGTAGAGCTTTTTGTATTTGAGAACGGTTTTCTCGGCTTCGCCGATAATCTTCGTTTTCGTGTCCGGAGTGACGAGATCGTCTGTCGCGAACGACAAACCACTGCGCGTACTTTCTCGGAAACCGAGCTGGTTCATGTCGTCGAGCAGCTGAATGGTGGCGCGGCGACCGAGAACCTGGTAGCAGTCGGAAATCACCATCGACAGTTCGCTCGATCGGAGCGGAATATTATAGAAGTCCATACCATCCGGCAGCATCATGTTGAACATAATGCGACCGCATGTCGTTTCCACGATATCCATTTCTTCGCGCGTGTCGTTCTCGGTTCGTACAATACGCCCCGGTGGTAACTTGACGCGAATCTTGGAATGCAGATTGACGACGCCCAGAGCGTAAGCCAGATCGGCTTCCTCCTCGGAAGCGAACACCATGCCTTCGCCTTGCATGCCAGGCAGCATCATCGAAATGAAGTAACAGCCCATCACGATGTCTTGCGAGGGACTCATCGTCGGTCGGCCATTTGCCGGACCGAAAATGTTATTGGTGGACATCATCAAGGTGTGAGCTTCGACCTGAGCTTCGATGGACAATGGCAGGTGGACTGCCATCTGGTCACCGTCGAAGTCAGCGTTGAAGCCTTTGCACGCCAAGGGATGCAGATGGATCGCGTTTCCTTCAACCAGCACAGGTTCGAAGGCCATGATTCCCATACGGTGTAGTGTCGGAGCTCGATTCAACAGAACCGGATGGTTCTGAATGACTGCTTCGAGAATGTCCCAGACTTCTTCATCCTTCCGTTCGAGCATCTTCTTCGCGCTCTTGATGGTATCAGCGTGACCCATCTCCTTGAGCTTGCGGATGATGAACGGTTGGTAAAGTTCGAGGGCGATTTTCTTGGGCAAACCACATTGGTGCAGCCGCAGCGTTGGGCCGACAACGATCACACTACGTGCCGAATAGTCGACTCGCTTGCCGAGCAGGTTTTCGCGGAAACGACCCTGCTTACCTTTGATCATGTCGGTAAGCGATTTGAGTGGCCGATTGCTGCTACCGAGTACCGGTCGTTTGCAACGGTTGTTGTCGAACAAGGCATCGACGGACTGCTGTAGCATTCGCTTTTCGTTACGAATGATCACTTCCGGTGCGTTCAGGTCGACAAGCTTTCGCAGTCGATTGTTTCGGTTGATGATTCGTCGATAGAGGTCGTTCAGATCGCTCGTGGCAAAGTTGCCCGAGTCGAGTAAGACGAGGGGACGGAGATCCGGAGGAATAACCGGGATCACGTCCAAGACCATCCATTCCGGCTTATTGTCACTGTCGCGGATTGCCTCCACGATCTTGAGCCGGTTGATCAGGTCCTTCTTTTTCTGTTTCGAATTGGTCTCGCCCAATTCAATGCGCAATTGATCGGAGAGTTGCACGAGATCGAGACTGGTGAGTAGCTTGCGGACCGCCTCAGCGCCCATGTTGGCGTCAAAGCTACCGTCACCCCACTGTTCTCGTGCTGCTCGATACTCCTCTTCGGTCAGCAATTGCTGGGGTTCCAGATCGGTCTCGCCTGGATCGATCACGACGTAGTCCTGGAAGTAGATCACCTTCTCCAGGCTGGTGGTCTTCATGTTGAGCAGGTTACCCAATCGACTGGGCATGGCCTTGAAGAACCAAATGTGGACGACGGGCGCGGCCAGTTCGATATGGCCCATGCGTTTGCGTCGCACGCGGCTATGGGTCACTTTAACACCACAGCGGTCGCAAATCATGCCCTTGTACTTCATGCCGCGATATTTACCGCAGGCACATTCCCAGTCCTTTTCAGGGCCGAAAATTCGCTCGCAGAACAAACCGTCTTTTTCAGGTCGGTAGGTTCGATAGTTGATTGTTTCCGGTTTCTTGACCTCTCCGAACGACCAGCTTCGAATGTCGTGCGGTCGGGCCAGGCTGATTTTGACGGAAGCGTAATCGTTGATTCGGTCGTAGGAACTTTCGCCGATCGTCATCTGCCTGTGCTCCTATATCGGGTTCACCATGGGTGGTGTCATATACGTGTAAATCGCATCCAGTGCGACAAGCTACTTGTTCGTGGCCTGTCAAAGCGTCGGTTAGACGCGTCGTTTTTCCAATTGCATGTTCAGTGCGAGACCACGAATTTCGTTGGTTAGCACGTCAAAGCTGGCTGGGGTGCCGGCTTCGAGCGTGTTTTCGCCCTTGACCATCGATTCGTAGATCTTGGTCCGTCCTTCGACGTCGTCACTCTTGACCGTGAGTAGCTCTTGCAGGATGTAGGCTGCTCCATAGGCTTCCAACGCCCAAACTTCCATTTCCCCGAATCGTTGACCGCCGAAGCGTGCTTTGCCGCCCAGTGGTTGTTGGGTGATCAAGGAGTAAGGGCCGGTGCTACGTGCGTGAACTTTTTCATCAACCAAGTGATGGAGCTTCAGCATGTAGATGTAGCCCACCGTCGTTTCCTGCTGCATATGTTCACCGGTTCGTCCGTCGATCAGGGTGGCTTTCCCATGTCGCGGCAGTCCGGCTTCTTCCAACGCCTGATTGATGTCGTCTTCGGTGGCGCCATCGAACACAGGGGTGACCGCTTGGAAACCAAGTTTGGCACCGGCCCAACCCAGGTGGGTTTCCAGAATCTGACCCACGTTCATACGACTGGGAACGCCGAGCGGATTCAGCATGATCTGGATTGGAGTACCATCGGGCAGGTAAGGCATATCTTCGACGGGCAGAATCTTGGCGATCACACCCTTGTTACCGTGGCGACCGGCCATTTTGTCACCCACGGAGATCACTCGTTTGGTGGCGATGTAGACTTTGACCATTTGCAGCACTCCACTGCGAAGTTCGTCGCCGCGTTTCATGCTGTTCAATCGTCGATCGCGATCGTCCAGAGCGGATTCGATGCCCGGCCCAGCGTTCTTGTAGATCGCTTCGATTTGCGCGATCTTGTCAGCGCTTCGCATGGTCGAGGTGACCGAATTGAGACGAAACTGAGATGCTCGTTCCGCCACGTATTTCGCGTCCTGATCGCCTACCAACGGCGTGCCGTCTTCATCATTGAGACTGCGACCGATGATGGCTTCCATTTGAGTGATCATCTCGCCGAACTTCTTCGAGATCTCATCATTGCCCTCCGTCTCAACCTGCTTGAGCTCTCGTTCGAACGTTTTGCGTTCGTCTTCGGAAAGGCTCATGCGACGTGAGAACTTTTGCGTGTTGATCACGATACCTTCGATTCCAGAGGGAACCTCGAGTGAGTCGTTCTTGACGTCTTCACCGGCTCGACCAAATATCGCGTGCAACAGTTTTTCTTCTGGTGTCAGTTCGGTTTTTGATTTTGGCGACACCTTACCGACCAGAATATCTCCCGGTCGCACATAGGTTCCGATTTCGACAATTCCGCTGTCGTCGAGATTGCGGAGAGCCTTTTCGCTCACGTTCGGAATATCTCGGGTGAACTCTTCACGCCCCAGTTTGGTCTCGCGAATCTCGATGTCGAATTCCTCGATGTGAATCGACGTGTAAACGTCTCTCTGCACGAGTTCTTCGCTGATAATGATCGCATCCTCAAAGTTGAACCCGTCGAACGACATGAATCCGACCAGGACGTTGCGGCCGAGTGCCAGTTCCCCTTTGAAGGTGGCTGCACCGTCGGCGATGACTTCGCCTTTCTCGACCTTCTGCTCAGGCACCACGACGGGTTTCTGATTCAAGGAGGTTCGTTCGTTGAGCCCTTGGAACTTCTTCATGTCGTAAGTGTCGTTGCCGATTTCAATCCGATCGGCATCCACATAGTTAACCTTACCGGCTCGCTTGGCCCGAATGACCATGCTCGAATTACGCGCGACATCGAGTTCCATACCGGTGGCCACGACCGGAGGTTCGGTGACCAGGAGCGGAACTGCTTGTCGCTGCATGTTCGAGCCCATCAAAGCTCGGTTTGCATCGTCGTGCTCCAGGAACGGAATCAAGCCGGCCGACACACCCACCATCTGGCTCGGGGAAATGTCGATGTAGTTGATGTCTTCGCCTGGGACGAGATGGAAGTCTGAACGATAGCGGGCGACGATGTTGTCTCCACTCAACTTGCCGTCGACGACCGGTGCATCCGCCGGAGCCACAAAGGCGTCCGATTCTTCATCCGCTCGCAGCCAAGCAACTTCATCGGTGAGTTTGCATTTTTTGACGACTCGGTACGGTGTGACCAGGAAGCCGTAGTCATCGACACCAGCGTAGATCGCCAAGCTCGAGATCAGACCGATGTTCGTACCTTCCGGCGTTTCGATCGGACAGATACGACCGTAGTGAGAAATGTGGACGTCACGAACTTCAAAGCCGGCACGCTTTCGGTTGAGACCGCCTGGTCCCAATGCCGAAAGTCGTCGCTCGTGAGTCAGCATGGAAAGTGGGTTCGTCTGATCGACGACCTGGGACAGTTCGCCACGACCGAAGAAGTACTCAATCGCTGCCGAGATACTCTTCGGGTTGATGAGGCTGCGGGGTGTCATGTCTTCGACATCCTTGAGACTCATTCGCTCCTGCACGGTACGACGGAGCTTGAGGAAGCCCTTACGCATTTCATCGCAGGCCAATTCGCAGATCGTACGCAGTCTTCGGTTACCGAGGTGATCGATATCGTCGATCTGCGAGTCGCCACCGATGGCGGCCAGGTCCAGCAGGTAGGCGATTGACGCGATCATATCATCGGGACGCAGCGTCATCTCTTTTTCAGAAACGCCGAGATCCAACTTGCGATTGATGCGGAATCGTCCAACGCGGCCCAAGCGATATCGATTGACGTCGTAGAACTTCTCTTGGAAGAGTTGACGTGCCTTTTCCAGCTGCGGGGGATTACCCGGACGCAATCGTTGATAGATTCGCAGCAATGCTTCTTCGTGACTGGAAGTCGTGTCATCGGCCAGGGCACTAAACACCAGCGGTACTTTGGGCGGAGCCATGACCTCAACCGATTTAACACCCGCGGTGCAGATTGTCTCGGCTGCATTCTTGGTGACCTTCTGTCCGGCTTCGACGATGATCTCGCCCGCTCGGTCACTCCCCGAGGGATAGACAACATCATCGACAGCAATCTTGCCTTCGACTTTGCTCACGCTGCGACCATCGACGATTTTTTCGACGGTCGTATCGTAGAAGGCTCGAATGAGATCCGAATCATTTCCGTAGCGAGGATCCATGGCTCGCAACAGCGTCATCGCAGAGAACTTTCCGCTCTGATCAATCCGCACGGTGAGGCTGTCTTTTTTGGTGACGTTGACCTCAATCCAGCTTCCACGCTCAGGAATAATTCGGCAGCTGGGTAATTTGCGATCGGAGGTCGTGTCGGCCTCCATCACGAAGTCCACGCCGGGGCTGCGGTGCAACTGACTGACGACGACCCTTTCAGCACCGTTGATGATGAATTCACCACCACCCAACATGATCGGCATGTCGCCGAGATAGACTTCTTCCTCAATCGGCTGCTCTTTGTTGAGTCGTAGCCAAACTCGGAAGGGACGACCGTAGGTGAGCCGCAGTTGGCGACATTCTTCGGGCGTGTAACGAGGTTTGCCAAGATCGTACTTGACGAACTCAAGCGACAGCTGTTTGTCATAACTTTCAACGGGGAAGATTTCCCGAAGAACGCTTTCGATTCCCTGATCTTTGCGTTTCTCGGGGTCGGCATCATTCTGCAAGAATTCGCCGTAGCTCAGAGTTTGGATTTCCGTTAAATCTGGGGTGTAGTATTGATCACGACCGCTACCGAAACGACGAACTTCAGTGTGATTGAGACGTCGCTGAGCTGAGATGGCCATACGTGCAGATACTCCTTTGGAACTGAGAGTTTCAGCTGCTAACGCAAGATAAACAGGATCCGCTCGAATCTCGAGTGGCGACAATGAAAACAATCAAGCGTTTTGTGGTGCTGGAGTTTTCAGGGTGCGAGTGCGACGCAAAGCAAACTTGGCGCGCAACACGCCTTCTACCAAGCTTGGACCGTAACCAGCCTGGCCGAGACAACCAGCGAACCGACAGAAACGCGAGAATCAAGCCGATCCAACCTGCCGATCGCATCCGTAACGGACCGATCGACGAAAGGTGACAGGGAAAACAAAGCGAGCTACTTGATTTCTACAGAGGCTCCGGCCTCTTCCAGCTTTTTCTTGGCCTCTTCGGCCTCTTCCTTGGAGACGCCTTCCTTCACTTTGCTGGGCACGCCTTCCACGACTTCCTTGGCTTCTTTGAGACCGAGGCCCGTGATGCCGCGGACTTCTTTGATCACGCCGATCTTTTTGTCACCGAAACCGGTGAGAACGACGTCAAATTCAGTCTGCTCTTCAGCAGCACCGCCATCGCCACCAGCACCACCGGCACCGGCTGC
>PBNZ01000001.1 GCA_002723275.1 Planctomycetaceae bacterium | reverse complement strand
ACAGCGGACTATTCGTCCGTTTGGGGTGGTTCGTACTCAAAGTCTTTCCACTTCATCGCACGACGAAACGGCTCGACTCGTAGCAGCACCTCTCCTTTGTGGAACAGACGCACCGTACCGTTCGATTCGCTCACCGTTACCGCGACGGCTTTGGTTTTTTTCGTGATGGCTGCGGCTGCCCAATGTCGGGCACCGAGCCCCTTTGAGAGCGTGACGTTCGCAGCGGTCGCATTCAGATAGCGGCAGGCGGCGTCNACGGTGCCGTCGGNGGAAACGACGATCGCTCCGTCGAGCGGAGCGATCTCTTTGATCGCCTCTCGAACTCTGAGATCCTGAATGTTGCGGTCTCGGCGATTGTATCCCTTGACCGGGTCAAATCCCAATGGCTCACTGCTCTTGATGACGTTTCGACTATCTCCGACCACCAGAATGGTGCCCACCGGCTTGCCCTCTCGGCCTTCCCGNCCGATTTCCACAGCAAGATCCACGACGGTCTTGAGCGTTTCCAGGGGGACATTGGTCCCTAGCTTTCTCAGGTCGCGCGCCGTCNGACGTCCGAGGTGGTCGTCCAGGCGAATGTGGCTTACTGAATCGACTTGNCCTGCCTCAAAGCCACAGTACAAAGCGATGACATCAGCCCCGGGTGCCAGCTGTTCATTCGCGATTGACGTCAACAGAGCGTGCGTCAATTTGTCGTAGACCGGTGCCTCCGGCATGTTCAGCAGAACGGTTTCGAGTTCGGTTTCTTCCGCACCCGCAAGATCCTCGATGGTGTCGCCGGCAATGATCAGCTTGCGACGACGCCCCACAAGTTTTTTGAGGCGATCCAGGTCGACCGAAGACTCCCTCAACAGTAATACTGCGTCCGCATCGACTGATTTGGCAAGCTGGACCGCGATCTCGTAAATCGGATCCATCGGTTCTGTTGACTTCTGAGCCGTCATACGAAGGGTCGCGCAGACTTACGAGTCTGTTAGGAGCTGAGCATTAAACTAGCTAGAATCCTAGACTCTTTTTTTGGATATCGCAACCCGATGAGTAGTTCAGCGGGCTGCATGTTGGCCGATCTCTAACGCTTTCTTGATCGTTTCGTCGAAGAAGATTTTTTGTCGCGTTTCACAACTTGGGTAGGACGTTTCCAGTCGTTACCAAAAACTCGTTCGTGATAAAGTCGTAAGGCGCGAACCGAATGACCCTTGGGACCATATTCCCAGTCGTGGTAACGATGTTGAACCATTAAGTTCGCCAGATAAGCGACGGAACGAACAATTCGTTCATCATGCAGTTGATTTTCTTCCGCCGCATAGACCATCCATTCCAGAATGTGGCCCGTTGTCTGGAATTTGCGATCGTTTCCACCCCAGTTACCTCGTCGCTTGAACCAGTCACTGCTGAAGCTGCCGTCCCTGTTTTGCAAGGTAAGCGAGTAAGCGTAATAGTCGTCGACGAATTTTTTGGCTCTCCACCACTGGCCTTCCATCGGCTTTTCAGCTGCATCTCGCATTTTGACTGCGTAGGTCAGGCCCATAATGCGGTGAGTACCACCACAAGCTGCACCGTTGATGGTTTGAGCTAATTCAGCTCGGATCACACGGGGAANGTCCCATGATTCGCCCCGATCGTTTTTCCATTTTGCATCGCTATCAAGATAGTGAGCGAATCCGATCAGCTTGAAAGTTAGCTCCGACGGCTCGCGGCAGGTTAACTGTTCTTCCATGATCAGCTCTTCAATCGTGAAGTCGCGCCCTTGGACACGGATCGCCGTCTCTCGTGGAGCATTCGTTTGCGCTGCCATCGCCAGGAACTGGCCAGCATGACCCTGGTAGCCAGGTCCTTCACGGCCNTTAATGCGGCCATTAGAAACGTAGAACAGACGCCGTCCAGCACACGACTGGTTCTCGCAAAGCCAGTTAAAGACGCTTGTGCGACGACCCTTTGAGCTGCCCACACGAATGTCACTATCGAGGCCCCAGCCGAGAAATGAATGCATCATCGACCAGCAACTGTGTTCACCGCTGTTCAGGAGGATCGGTTCATACAGACGCAGGCAATTCTCGATCGGCTTGCGAAGGCGGGCAACTCGGGCCGGAATGACCGGTGCAGGTGGNTGCTCTGACTCTTCAAGTTCCGCGGTGGGCTTCGGTTCGGTCGCGGGTACTTCGTCTGTTGCATTCGAGGTGGATGTTTCTTGAGTCTCTACGTCCTTGGCCGATTCGGACTTGCCGGTGGACGCCTTGTTAGCCAAACGTGGAGATGAATCTTGGTTCTTCGATTCTTCCGCTGCTTTAGGAGAGTTAATGTTTAGGTCGTTTTCGTCCAGAACGTCTCCAAAAACCGATTCGACCTGATCTGTGTCGGTTTGAGCCGCTGGACTCGTCGTATCCGTGATGACCGGTGTTGTTGAAGCTGCTTCTTGATCCGGGGTTGGACTGGTCACGAGCTTAGCGACGCGAGCGTGCTCTTCAAAGTCGCTGAGCTCCGGCGATAGCCAAAGTAATCCCCGGGGCGATGCAATGGCAGGAACATTTGCTAGCAGCAATCCGACCATGAGGGTCGTGCTGATGGCGAAAATNATGATGATCGAGGGTTTTACGCGATGGAGCGAAAAACAATTCGAGGCTTGCTGCGTCATTAGTATGTTTCTGCAGTCTCAAGGGGTGGAAGCGTCTGTCCGGCAGTCATACTTATGCCGTGCGAACGGTGCAGATGATTGCACTTGTTGCAGTGATATCGGACACCATCCTCAGTCAGTTCATGTGTCTCTCGCGATTTCACNGGTGGATTTCAACCNTCAGCGCTCGAATGGACGAGTTCTGTCGCCTGGACCGCGCCTGTTCTAGGCTTATTTGATGTAGTCCGCAAACCTTCAAACGGCAACGGAACGCCGCTTCTCGTAAGACTTAATCGGCCGTATTGGTTTCGTCGGCAAACACAGCTGGTGATACTCAGTGAAAGCCGGCCGATCAGAACGGATTCAACGCGGTATTTCAACCGCCAGGGGATTTGCTATCGGTACCTTTTGGGGAAGGTTTAGCGGTTCCGCCCTGATGAAGAATCGGTGAACCTCACGACCGGCTCAGCGCAGATCCCGGAGCTCATTGGCCACATTTTCGGGCGAATTGGATTCTGGCGTTCCGTTTGAAGGTGAAGTGGGCAGGCGACTCACGTACTGCTGCCATTGACGAACATCGTTGCCGAGGTCTTCTCCCGTGACCTGGCTTAACGATTGCATGGCCAGGAACTGCATGGCCGGATCAGAATCCTTTAAAGATTGGCTAAGTGCAAGAACGGCTTGATTCGACTTGAATCCTCCTAGTTCTTCCGTGACCGCCAGGCGCACATCCAGATTGGTGTCACTGTTCTGGGTAGCGACTAAGGCTTGTAATGCAGCAGGAGACCTCAGGCGTCCTAAGGATCTCACAGCCTCGATTCGGATTTCAGGGTTGGCATCTTGGAGCGCCATCTCGAGTCCCTTGATCGCTGTCGGGGTATTGATGTATCCGAAAGTCTNGGTGATGCCAATNTGCACGGCCTGAGGTTGCTTGTTGGCATAGGATCTCGCCAGGGATTGGGCGATGCGTTCTTGTTCCTCGGGAGACATCTTTTCAACGGTTTTTTGCACCTCTTTGAGGCTATCGAGCCGCTCGTGCACGCCATTGTCATAGCTGCTTTCAGCAGAGTTTTTTCCCCAGAAAGGCGTGGGCATGCTGAAACTGTTTATGGCGCAACCCATGAAAAAAAACGTGACTGCCACGAGACAGGCGACATAACACAATGGGTGAAAGATTCGGTTTTTTGTCCGCATGGTATCTAAGGCTTTCAGGCAAAAGCGAGTTGGATATCGACCGAGGCCACTCCCGCGCAAGCTCCACGGTAGCAGTGGGCGCGAAGAATAGCAGACGCCCTTATAGTTGACCAGACTTATTTCGCGTGCCGGTTGTTGCTCGCGAGTGCAGCCACTGCTTTGGCTGCAGTGGCATCAAGAGGAGGCGAAGCGATGGGTTGGTACTGGCGGAGCGGGAGAAAAGCGTTGCAGTTTCTGTTGGGTGAAATTCAGCCCTTTTTCTTGTCCCAGAGCCGCGATGCTGTCTTGGACTGCGCTTTCGAGCTGCTCCGGTGCGACGGCAGCCCGCGCGTTGACGAATAACTCAGCGGTCGAGATTTTGGCGTCAGACGCGACGGAAAGCTCGACATCCACATCTGATCCCACGAGGTTGGCGACGCCGAATTGTTCCCCTGTTTGACAGAGCACCTTCAGGTGTGCTGGTTCCGCACCTCCTTCGAGGAGGCTCGCACGTATCTTCTGCAGCAGGGTCACGATGACGTCGTTCATTAAGATGTCATCGTGTTGAGCGCTCACCTCATACGTGGCGTTCAGCCAGCCCAGTTCCGCTTCACCCTCAGCGTACTTTTCGTAATCAACCTCCATCATCGGGCCTGAGGATGGTCGTGGTTTTTTAAAGAGTTCGACGAGTGTATCAAATCCGTCTCCATGTGTGCCGCTCACAAGCACGATTTCCTTGTTCGGATATCGGCGCGTGACCTGGTCACGCAACATTTCTTGCTGTTCAGGCGTGAGCTTGTCGATTTTGTTGATCGCGACCACATCTGCTTCTTCGATCTGCTTCAGGAAGATGTACGCTGCTTGCGGAGAAAAACCAGATTGTTCGTCTCCCAGGATCTTCAGGCCGTGTTCCGGTTTCAGCAGAACTGCCAGCGGAGCCACCTCAAAGTCGCCTTGATGGAATTTGCGAAGGGGCTCGATCACGGTTGCCACAAGGTCGGTGCAACTTCCCACGGGTTCGGTGATGACCACGTCGGGATGATGCTCCGTCTCAAGTGCCTTGACGGTCGAGACCAGGTCATCAAATTTGCAGCAAAAACAAGCTCCGGGAACCTCGCCCACAAGGAATCCCTGAGCTCGGAGCGATTGAGTATCGACGAGTCCATTCGCCTGATCGTTCGTGACGAGGCCTACTTTAAGGCCCTGTTCCGTATAGTTCCTTGCTAATCGACCAATGGCCGTTGTTTTACCGGCACCCAAGAACCCTCCGACCATAATGAATTTTATGTTGGCCATCTGCACCTCAGGGCGAACGGATATGATTAAAGCATGAGTCTTATTGAGCTCGAATGTCCAGGTTGATAAACAGCCGTGGTCAACGTAGGCCTGGGATCGCGCTGCAAGAACCGCCGTATACTGTTACCTTTATCACATTCGGGTCAAGCTTTCCACTGCCCTGTGCGAAACGATTGATCTGTTTGAGATTCGTATTGTTGACATTTTTTGCCCCGAGACTGTTTGTCTGACATGACCGTTGATGCATCTTCGCAGCAGTTATGGCGTCGGCTAACCGACTGGCCTCGTAACGATCCCGATGTCCTTGCGGCGTTAGAGGAGACGTTTGCCACTGGGGACTGGGGAAGATACCACGGTGAGCAATGCAAGGCATTCGTGCAAGAGCTTGCGAGCTATCATTCGGTCGAGCATGTCCAGCTTTGTGCTTCTGGCACGGTGGCCGTCGAGCTGGCCCTGCACGGTCTAGGGATCAAACCTGGTGATGAAGTTGTGATCGCGGGTTATGATTTTCCTGGGAATTTTCGCGCAGTCGAAGCGGCCGGGGCACGGCCTGTGCTCATCGACGTCAGAGATGGATGTTGGACGTTCTCGGCTGAGATGTTACGTGCTGCTGTCGCCAGTGAAACCAAGGCCGTAATCGTGTCTCACCTGCATGGTGATCTTGCGCCCATCCTTGAGATTGCCGATGAATGTCAAAGGCTCGGTCTCAAACTGGTCGAGGATGCTTGTCAGGTCACCGGAGCAATGATTGACGGAAAGCGAGCCGGCAGTTTTGGAGATGCCGGGGTGCTTAGCTTCGGAGGGAGTAAGCTGCTGACCTCCGGACGTGGAGGAGCCGTACTGACCGATCAACCGGATGTTGCTCAACGTATTCGTATCCGGAACGATCGAGGCAATGAAGCGTTTCCTCTTAGTGAACTGCAAGCTGCCGTGCTGCGTCCGCAGCTTCGAAAACTGGATGAGCTAAACCGGCAGCGATTGAGCAGTGTGGCCCTGTTGAGAAAACTATTAGGCGAAGAGGGTGCCTTGCGATGGGCGCCTACGAGTTCAGATCAGATCTCGTCTGCTTACTTCAAGCTCGGTGCCTTTCTTGAGCCACAAACGGTCGATCGAGAAGCTTGGGTGGCTGAGGCGGTGAGGCGCGGTGTGCCGGTTGGGAGCGGCTTCCGTGGGTTCTATCGACGCTCAGCTCGCCGTTGTCGGCAGGTCGGGGAACTTGTGAATTCCCGCAGAGCTTCTGAGCGAACCGTTTTGATGCATCACCCTGCCCTGCTCGGGACGGCCGAGGATTTGGAATGCGTCGCCACCATTTTGGAACGTCTGATTGTTGCGGACGACTAGCCTTCGAAATCCTGTTTCTCCCTGACCTCAGTCGGTTCACGATTCATAACAAATCAACAGTGGAGCAACCAATCATGTCACTGGCGAATCGTCGTCCTGCGTGAACCGACTTTCATGTCCTAGTGGAGTTGGCGAGGTGCGTGCAGACCTTCTTCGTGCCCAACCCAAGGAGCTGCAATCGATGTGGGTGCGGCTTCTTCTGGGGCGGTGGTCTTGGGTTTCGTCTCAAACGACTTCACGATCGGCTCCAGTTCGCCTCGCATGATGCGAACTTCTTCCGGCGCGTCGATCCCGAGGGTGACGCGGTTCCCACTCACTCGATTCACCGTGATTCGGATGTTGTCTCCGATGACCAACTCTTGTCCAGTTTTTCGGCTCAGTACTAGCATTTTCAACCCCTCGTCCATGATTGTGTTTAAGGAAAACTCTCACTGGCCAGCCCCTGCTGGCGTCGAACCTCGCCCCGCTGACTCGGTTAAGATCGCAAACAGCGTGCCACGTTTGGTCACGCCAAAAGATAACGCGACGCAACTCGGTAAAACCCGACAACTTTTTTCGCTTTTTGGGGAGCGGTTTTCGCCTGCGATTGGAGTTGTGTATTGGATGACTGTGGCGAATCCATACACTTCGTCTCACCTTGAGATTCCAAAGACGAAATTCCGTCTCTGTATCCTGTCCGAAACACAGTAGAATAGGGCTCTCAATTGGCCAGTTGCTCACACGAATTCAGGGAGGAGTTTTCGATGCACCGGGTGCGTTTCATCGTCGGTGGGCTGACCTTGCTAATCTGCTGCCAAGCTAGCGTGGCTCAGGAGTCGCAAGAGGAGTTGTTGGGGAAGGCGGCCGATGCCGCTCAGCAAAGAGATTCAAAAGCGGCCGTCCGCTGGGCGACGCAGGCGATTGATGCTGGGGATGCGCCGCCCGTTGCTTTCTATCTGCGCGGGCGAGAGCGGTTAAGGCTGGCCGAATTCTCACAAGCGGTGGACGACTTCGATCAGTACATTCGGCTGAAGCCGGCGATTGCTACGCGAATGTGGGAGCGAGGAATCGCCTGCTACTATGCTGGGAATTTCAAGGAAGGTGTTCAACAGTTTCGTGATTATCAAACTTATCACGGCAACGATGTCGAAAACGCTGTCTGGTTCGTCGCCTGTCTTGCGAAAGTTGACGGGCTGAAGAAGGCACAGACGCAGATCCTTCCGATCCCATTTGATCGCCGAGTTCCCATGATGGAAATTTACAATCTTTATCGAGGCGCTGGAACGGCCGAGCAAGTCATGGAGGCAGTCAAGAAAGGCGATCCGACGCCGCAGCAGCTCAATGACCGCCTCATGTATGCTCATCTCTACCTCGGACTTTATTATGAGTTGCTTGGTGATGAGGCGAAGTCGTTGGCACATGTGAAGACCTGTGCTGAGCAACACAAAAATGGAAATTATATGTGGGACGTTGCTCGTGTTCATGCTGCAGCACGTAGTGCGACAGCGAAGTCCCCGCCAAAACCTGACTCGAACCGTTAACTCCCATAGACAGACGAGTTGCTATAATATTTCGGGTGCACTTCCCAGTTTTATTTCCTTTCGTTTGATGTCCCTGGTTGCCATCAGGTTAGTTGTATGGATCGCTTCAATTTCTCGTATTGGATGCTCCTGTGCTTCTTGAGTTCATTCTTAGCCGACAAGGTCGTTGGCGAGGAGCCGAAACCGTCTGCAGAGTCGTTAGAGTTTTTTGAGAGAAAGGTCAGGCCGTTGCTGGCGACTCATTGTTATGAGTGTCACAGCGAGCAGGCGAAACGACTGGAGGGCGGTCTCTATCTGGATCGTCGCGAAGACTTGCTTTCGGGCGGAGACTCAGGTCCCGCGATTGAGCCAGGCGATCCGGAGTCGAGTTTGTTGATTTCTGCCGTGCGCT
The DNA here is from genome assembly GCA_002723275.1 of Planctomycetaceae bacterium. Taxonomy (GTDB): domain Bacteria; phylum Planctomycetota; class Planctomycetia; order Pirellulales; family Pirellulaceae. Next base: position 18,595 of record PBNZ01000001.1, on the reverse strand, counting down.
ATGATGACTTTGAGATGCCACCGAAGGGGAAACTATCGGATGCGGAGGTTGCAATCTTGCATCGATGGGTCAAGGAGGGAGCTCCCTGGCCTGCTGAGTCGACGGCTCGAGTGGATCGAGGTGAGTTCAATCTTGAACAACGCAAGCAGAGTCATTGGGCCTGGCAGATGTTGCAACCGGTGGAGGTTCCGACGACAGCCAATTCGGAATGGCCACGAAATGCAATTGATCACTTTATTTTGGATCGCTTGGAGCAAGAGGAGCTCGTCCCAGCAGAGCCCGCCAATCGTGCTGCATTGGTGCGTCGCTTGTATTTCGATTTGATCGGTTTGCCGCCAACGGCGGCTGAGGTTCGTGAGTTTTGCGACGATCCCGATCCACAGGCCTATGACAAACTGGTTGAGCGTCTCTTGGGTTCCGAGCACTTTGGTGAAAAGTGGGCGCGTCATTGGTTGGATTTAGTTCGCTATGGCGAAACGCTGGGTCACGAATTTGATTACCCACTGCACGATGCTTACCGATATCGCGATTATTTAATTCGAGCGTTCAATCAGGACGTGCCTTACAACACGTTGCTCACCGAGCATCTGGCGGGAGATCTAATGTCACCGCCTCGCAGACATCTGACGGAGGGCTATAACGAATCGATTATTGGGACCGGATTTTGGTTTCTCGGTGAAGCGATTCACGCGCCGACCGACGTGCGAGCGGATGAAGCCGATCGAATCGACAATCAACTTGATGTCATGTCAAAAACGTTCTTGGCGTTAACCGTTGCTTGTTCTCGTTGTCATGACCATAAATTCGATCCNATTCCCACCGCCGATTATTATTCGTTGGCCGGATTTCTGCAGAGTTCTCGTCGCCAACACGCGATGCTGGATCCCGGGCAAAGAATTGCNCAGGCTGCCCTGGAATTGCAAGAGAGAGCAGCTGATCTCGATCAATCACTACAGCAGGTTCGGCCCTCGGGGGGGTTGTTGAGTGGTTATCTACTCCCGGGCTCAGGGGGACAGGAGACGGCGACCGAAACGGGTTCGAATCATGGGCAGGAAGAAGGTGACGTGGGCCAGGAGGCTGAGGTGCGTCGACGACTCAAAGATTTGCTTGCCTCGGAGGCCACAGCCGATCCTCGACATCCGCTCTACCTCTGGCGGTTCATGATGGACGCCTCGCCGGAGGAATTTGCCAACCGGAAGCAAGAAGTTCAGCGTCAGCTAGTTGAAAAAGAGCAGGCTGCCGCGAAGTCGTCAGAACAGATTCAGTGGTTTGAAGATTTTCGCGACGGAGGGTTTGAGGACTGGTATGTCACGGGAGAAGCTTTTGGCGAGGCTCCCATCGGTCCTGGCCAAGTCGATGTTTATGCGGGTGAGCCTCGTTTTGCGACCGAACATCGAGCCGACAGCGGTCGTCTGGGCAAGAAGCTGCAGGGAGTCCTCAGGTCACCCACGTTCGTTCTCGAACATACACAGATTCACTATCGGATGCGAGCCGATAAGGCGCGAGTGCGGCTGATTGTTGACGGCTATGTCATGGACGAATTCAATGCTCTGCTGTTCGCCGACATCACGTTGGAGAATGTTGACACGAAGGGGAGAACCTCTTGGGTCACTCAACGCCGTGATCTGCATCACTACGTGGGTCATCGAGCGCATCTCGAGATTATTGACCATGGCGATGGTTTTGCAGCGGTTGATCGCATCGGGTTTTCTGATGGCGGTCCGCCGATTGATCCCCCTAATTCACTCGTGATGCAGCTGAGTCGTGGCGATTGGGATTCTCATCAGGATCTCGCTGATGCGTATCAGCAACAGTTCGAAAGGTCATTGGATCAATTGGAAGCTGGGGAGTTGTCNGATGAGACTGCCGAGTTGCTGAATCTGGCTTTGGAGCTTGGAGCATTGCAAGTGGATCGAAAGCAATGGCAAGCGATCGTCGAAAGTCGAAATGCAATTGACGCGACCGTACCGGCTCCGATGAAGGTGATTGCACTTGAAGATGGAGACGGGGAAAACGATCGGATTCATATTCGCGGCAGCCATAAGAACCTCGGTGATGTTGTGCCTCGACAGATGTTGCAGGCGATTGCGGGGCCTGAACAGCCGGATATCGCTAATGGGTCGGGGCGTCTCGAGTTGGCAAACCGCATGGTTGATCCCAGCAACCCGTTTGTGTCTCGTGTACTGGTCAATCGTGTCTGGCATCATCTTTTCGGACGTGGGATCGTCCCATCCGTCGATGATTTCGGCGCCATGGGCCAACCCGCCAGCCATCCTGAACTTCTGGATTGGCTTGCCATTGATTTCATGGAACAGGGATGGTCGATCAAGCATGTCATTCGACAGATCGTGATGTCNAAAACCTATCAAATGACCTCGTCTTACCCTGATCGAGAGGCGGTCGCGACGCTTGATCCCGAAAATGTTTTACTGCATCGAGCTCCAATCCGGCGCTTACCTGCTGAGTCGATACGGGACGCCATGCTGTCTGTGGCGGGGGCGCTGAACCCCAAGCTCTACGGCCAGAGTGTCCCCGTGCACCTTTCGCAATTCATGGAAGGTCGGGGGCGGCCGTCAAATGGCCCCCTGGATGGAGAGGGTCGGCGGAGTATTTACATTCGCATTCAACGTAATTTTCTTTCGCCAATGATGTTGGCCTTTGATATGCCGAGCCCGTTTAGCACGATGGGCCGCCGCAGTAATTCTAATGTTCCCGCACAATCGCTGATCTTGATGAACGATCCTTTTGTCTGGCAGCAAGCTGAACGTTGGGCACAAAAAATAATGAGCGACTCGGCGATGACGACTGATCAGCGGATCGAGATGGCGTTCGAATCTGCTTTAGGGCGATTGCCGACGCCGTCACAGCTGCAGCGGGTTCATCGTTTTGTTGAAGATCAAGCGGAGATTTACCAATCCGACGTTAACGATCCGCGTGTCTGGACGGACGTCTGTCATGCGATCTTGAATATGAAAGAATTCATCTATTTGAATTAGCTTGGGGAGTTTGCTGTGCATTGTGGAAGGTTTGTCACGCCACCTGTTACTCGTCGAGAGATGCTGAATCGCTGTGCTTCNGGCTTCGGTGCNATTGCNCTTACCGCATTGATGCAGGAGTGGGCCGACGCGACGCCGGATGCTTCAACGCCGGATGCTTCAACGCCTCGCAAGGCTCATTTTCCGCCTCGCGTTGAAAGTGTCATCTTCATGTATATGGATGGCGGTCCGAGTCACGTCGATACATTTGACCATAAGCCGATGCTTGCCAAGTTCGACGGCCAGGATCCTCGTCAGGCCATGGGGAAACTGGAGCCGACTCAGTTTAATAATATCGGCAAGGTCATGAAGTCGCCCTGGAATTTCGCGCGTCGTGGTGAGAGCGGCAACTGGGTCAGTGATCTTTTTCCGCATCTGGCCAATCACGTTGATGATCTCGCCTTTTTGAAGGGGATGACCTCGAAGTTCTCCGAGCACACGTCGGCGAATTATTTCTTGCATACCGGGTCTGGTTTTCAGGGACGCCCCAGCATGGGCGCTTGGATTGGCTACGGGCTAGGCTCTGCGAATCAAGATTTGCCAGGTTTTGTCGTGCTTAACGGAGGGCTCATTCCCCCGGGCGGTCTCGATAACTTTAATTCCGGATTCTTGCCGGCGACGTATCAAGGATCCATCTTTAAACCCAAGGGTGATCCCGTTGCCAATATTCGACGTCGTGAGGCTTCGTCTCAGTTGCAACGGCAAAAGCTCGATCTCGTTCGTGAATTGGATGAGCAAACCGTGGCTGCCATCGGTCAAGATGATCAGCTCGAATCAGCGATCAAGAATTACGAGACGGCGTTTCGGATGCAGACCTCCATTCCCGAGTTAAGTGAATTCAACGAAGAGACACAGCAGACCAAGGACATGTACGGTTTGGATGCGAAATGGGCAGGCACCGATATCTTCGCGCGAGAATGTTTATTGGCACGCCGCCTGGTGGAACGAGGAGTTCGTTTTATCGAGCTGACGTGTCCAGGCGGATCCGGGGATCGTTGGGATCAACATGGGGGATTGCGAGAAGGGCATCAGCGGAATTGTTTAAGTGTTGATCAGCCCATCGCTGCCTTGATCACCGATCTCAAGCAACGCGGCCTGTTTGACTCGACCTTATTGGTTTGGACTGGTGAATTCGGTCGTACTCCTTTTGCTCAAGGAAATAATGGCCGTGACCATAATCCCTTTGGCTTCACGCTTTGGATGGCTGGCGGCGGAATTAAGGGAGGCACTTCCTACGGGGAAACTGATGAATGGGGATACAAGGCCGTTCAAGGCAAGCGGGAGATTCACGATCTTCACGCCACGATACTCCATCTGATGGGTATTGATCACGAACGCAGTACGTTCCGATTTAGTGGGCGCGATATGCGACTCACTGACGTGCATGGTTACGTTATCCACGAGGTTCTTTCGTAGTTGCTTCGTGCCCCCAGGCGTAAAGAATTGACCTTGTATATCTCAGCTAGGATACTTGCGAGATGTATTGACTCGTTCGGGTTCTGGCGATTGTCGCCGCTCGGTATCAAAACCTTATAAGCGAGACCTTCGATGTACCTGCTATCTGCATCATGTAAATTGTTCAATCGTCGAAAGGTCGTTCTTGGGGCGATTGTATTTGCCCTGTTTGGCAGTTTCTCATTGCCGGTTGCCGTGGCCAAACCCCCAAATATCATTCTGATCATGGCTGATGACCTGGGCTATGGTGACCTTGGTTGCTATGGACAGCAAACAATACTGACTCCGCGACTCGATGAAATGGCTCGTGAGGGTATGCGGTTCTCGCAATTTTATTCTGGGTCAACGGTTTGTGCGCCATCGCGGTGTGTGTTGATGACAGGATTGCATACCGGTCGTTGTTTTATTCGCGGAAATGGTAAGGACAATTTGCGGCCCAGCGATGTGACGATTGCTGATGTTTTGAAGACGGTTGGCCATCACAACGGCTTGGTCGGTAAATGGGGCCTCGGTCACGAAGGATCGACGGGAGTTCCGACGAAGCAGGGCTTTGATGAGTTCTTTGGATATCTCGATCAACACCACGCCCATAATTTTTATCCCACCTTCCTGGTTCGCAACGAGGAGCGAGTTTTATTGCCGAACGTAGTGCCGAAAGAAGGTCGGTGGGGACAAGGCGTCGCGACGGAAAAACGTGTTTACAGCCATCATTTACTCGCCGAAGAGTCGCTCAAGTTCATCGAATCGAACCATCAGCATCCGTTCTTTCTATACCTGGCACTGACGATTCCGCATGCGAATAATGAGGCGGGCAAAAAGGGGATGGAAATTCCTGATTGGGGGCCCTACGCCGACCGTGACTGGCCGGAACCGCAAAAGGGACATGCCGCGATGATTACGCAGATGGATCGCGATATCGGTGCGATCTTCGATAAACTCGCTGAATTGAAAATTGATGAAAATACGATCGTTTTCTTCACCTCGGATAATGGACCCCATCGAGAGGGAGGGAATGATCCGGATTTTCAGAATTCCAACGGCGACCTCCGCGGGATTAAACGCTCACTCTTTGAAGGTGGTATTCGGGTGCCGATGATTGTTCGCTGGCCACAGCATGTGAAGGCGGGCAGCACCAATGATTGGATCGGCGCTTTTCAGGATTTTCTCCCGACGTTTGCCGAGCTTGCTGGAGCAAGCGACGCTGTTCCTGCCGACATCGATGGGATTTCTTTCGCGCCAACATTGTTGGGTGAGCCTGGTCAGCAAGATCACCCCCATTTGTTTTGGGCCTTCTATGAAGGCGGAGGTGCGAGAGCCATTCGCGAGGGGAAATGGAAGGCGATCCAGCAGCCGATTCATNCCCCCGTGCGGCTTTATGATCTAGCCGCCGACCTGGGAGAACAGGACGATATTGCCGCACAGCATCCGCAGTTGGTCGAGCGGTTATCGGCTGACATGGATCAGGCCTACAAGCCTTCCACGCGGTGGAAGTTTCCTCAGCGTAAAAAGTGAGAGGGCGAGTGACGAGTCAGAAGGCATTCACAAGCAACCCCTTTGGTTTCCACTTTAATAGGAATTCGATGAACCAGCCATTTGCCATCTCGACGCTNTGCGTAGCGGTTCTCTTGTNGNGCGTTGTGGGAACCTCGAGCACGGCGAGTGAGCCAGAGTTCAATCGAGACATTCGTGTGATTCTGTCGGATCGGTGTTTCACCTGTCACGGTCCGGATGCTGGCAGTCGCGAGGCGGATTTGCGCCTTGATGATGCCGCNGCGGCACTCGAGTCAGGCGTCCTGGGGGAATCGTCAGAGGANAGTGAGTTATGGGCTCGGATCANGAGCGAAGATGACGATTATCGAATGCCGCCGCCAGGTTCGAATCGCCTTCCCTTGTCGGAGGTTGAAAAGGAACTTATCTCCAAGTGGATCGATAATGGAGCTCAATATGAATTGCATTGGTCACTCAATGCCGTTGAGGATGTGAAGGTTCCGGACGTCACCGACGAGGCATGGTGCAACAATCCCATCGATCGCTTTGTCCGTGCGAAGCAGGAGGCCAAGCAGTTGACGCCGGCGAAATCGGCCGACCGAACGACATTAGCTCGGCGACTTTATTTTGATCTGCTCGGTTTGCCGCCTACGCCTGAGCAAGTCGCCGCGTTTCGGGACGACAAACGGCCGGACGCCTATCCTCGTCTCGTCGAACAGCTTTTGGCATCACCTCGCTTTGGAGAAAGAATGGCGGTCTACTGGCTGGATCTTGTGCGCTTTGCCAATTCGGTGGGTTACCACGGTGATCAAGANCACGCCATTGATCCGTATCGAAGTTATGTCATCACCGCCTTCAATAANAATCTGCCGTTCGATCAGTTTACCCGGGAACAGCTCGCGGGNGATTTGTTGGAGGATCCGACGGTCGATCAGATGATTGCCACAGGATACAACCGANTGTTGCAGACAAGCCATGAAGGCGGCGTACAGCAGAAAGAGTATTTGACCAAGTATGCCGCGGATCGAGTTCGTAATCTGTCTTCGGTTTGGATGGGCGCCACGATGGGCTGTGCCGAATGTCATGACCATAAATTCGATCCGTANTCTCAGCGAGATTTTTATCGNTTAGCGGCCTTCTTTGCAGACGTTGATGATAGTCAGACTTTTGGAGGGTCGAACGCTGTGGTGACTGAGCGTCAACCGGAATTGAAAGTGCTTTCACCCATCCAACGGAAACAGATTCGTCAGTTGAAAAGCGAGATCGAGCGTTTGACCTCNTTGGCTGATGGTGACGATCCTCGGATTGNTCAACTAAAGGAACGGCTCGCTGCAATTCAGCAAACCTCCATGCGAACGATGGTGACCAAATCGGTTGAGCCTCGGGTGACTCGCGTGCTTGATCGAGGCGACTGGATGGACACTTCGGGTGAAGTGGTTGAGCCCGGTGTGCCAGGGGTTCTGCCGCCCTTGTCCGACACCGGAGGTCGNGCGACTCGTCTCGATCTGGTGGAATGGTTGATGGATCCACAGCACCCTCAGGCCTCACGCGTTTTTGTGAATCGACTCTGGTACCTCATGTTTGGCGTCGGTATCACCCGCGATCTCGAAGANATTGGGTCGCAAGGAGAACTGCCCACACACCCACTGTTGTTGGATTGGTTGGCTCANGAGTTTGTCCAGAGTGGTTGGAATATGAAGCAGATGGTGCGGNTGATCGTGCTTTCGAATACCTATCAGCAAAGTTCGGTTGTCAGCGATGAACAGCGAAGTGCCGATCCCGAAAATCGACGATTCACGCGAGCCGAACGCTATCGCTTGCCTGCCGAATTTGTGCGCGACGCGTTACTTTCAGTAAGTGGCCTCTTGGTTCTTGAGCAATCAACGCAGGCATCGCGGCCAAGGCAACCTGTCGGCTACTATGCGCATCTCAACTTTCCAACTCGCAAGTACGAAGCGGGAGCCGGGGCCAATCAATACCTGCGAGGCGTTTATGTGCATTGGCAACGACAATTCCTCCACCCGATGTTNAAAGCGTTTGATGCGCCCTCGCGGGAAGAGTGTGTGGCAAAACGGACCGAAAGTAACACTCCGCAAGCTGCCCTGACTCTTTTAAATGACCCATCGCTGGTCGAGGCAGCAGTTNCACTTGGGCGACGTGCCCTGTTAACACCCTCGTCGAGTGACGATCAACGTCTGGATTGGATGTGGCAGCAGGTCGTCACTCGCCCGTTGGAGGCAGACGAGTTGGCTATTTTGCGNCAGTCGCTGGACCAGAATCGAAAACAATATTCAGACCAAATCGATTCAGCTCGTGCCTTCATTGCGGACGTTGAATTCACGGNTGATCCGGCGGAACTCGCAGCGTGGGCTGCGGTGGGACGTGCGATGTTGAATGTCAGTGAGGCGATTACAAGGAATTAATGATGAATTCTCCTGAATCCATTCATCGACGTGGCTTTCTAGGCTCCACGTCCTTGGGGCTGGGCTCCCTGGCGCTCGCAGAGTTGATGTCAAATCGCTCTGTTGATGCTCGGGAAAACGTCGCCGAACAAAGTGTTATCGCACAGGGTGCCGTAAAACCCCTGCACTTCCCGCCGCGAGCGAAACGAGTCATCTTTCTCTGTATGGCAGGTGGGCCGTCGCATCTGGAGACGTTTGATTACAAGCCTGAGTTGGCCAAGATGGATGGCGAGCCGATGCCTGCTTCGTTTACCGAAGGTCAGCCCATCGCCCAATTGCAGGGGCAGACCTTGCGATGCCTGGGGCCTCAATTCAAGTTTTCGCGAGTCGGTGAAAGTGGCCAGGAAATCTCTGATATCCTGCCCGGCATTCAGTCAATTGCGGATGATATTTGCATCATTCGGTCCATGCACACCACCCANATCAATCACGACCCGGCCCATACCGTAATGAATACGGGGACTTCGATTTCGGGGCGACCGAGTATGGGCAGCTGGGTCTGGTACGGTCTGGGGTCGGGAAACCGAGATTTACCCTCCTTTATCGTGCTCACGAGTGTCGGCGGACGAAATCCTCAGCCGATCGCATCTAGGCAATGGCACAGTGGCTTTTTACCGAGCCGATATCAGGGAGTGGAGTTCTATGCCAGTGGTGATCCTGTGCATTACATCCGAACACCCGCCGGTGTGAATGATTCGCAGCAGGAAGGTGTTGTCGAGAGTGTTTCGGCGTTGGATCGAATTCGGAATCAAACCGTCAATAATCCTGAGATTGAAACGCGAATTCGCCAATTTGAACTCGCCTTNCGGATGCAGACGAGTGTTCCAGAGTTAATGGANTTTTCGAATGAACCAGCACATGTCTTGAAGATGTANGGGACGCAAGGCGCCGATGGTAGTTTTGGCTCGAATTGTCTCCTNGCCCGCCGATTGGTCGAACGTGGCGTGCGATTCGTACAGCTTTATCATCGGGGATGGGACCATCATGGTGACCTCGTTCGATATATGAATACCTGTTCCGGTCTTTGTGATTCGCCGAGCGCCGCCTTGTTAAGGGATTTGAAAGAGCGCGGAATGTTGGAGGATACGCTCGTCATTTGGGGAGGTGAGTTTGGCAGGACGCCGATGTTTCAGGGGAAGGGCCAGCAGCCCGGTCGAGATCACCATATTCGTGGTTTTTCAATGTGGATGGCCGGGGGCGGTATCAAGGGTGGCATGAGCTACGGTGCCACCGATGAATTAGGGTATCACGCTGTCGAGAATCGCGTCCATGTCCANGATCTTCATGCCACGATGTTGCAGCTGTTGGGGATCGATCATGAGAANTTGACCGTNCGTCATCAAGGACGTGATTTTCGACTGACCGATGTGCACGGCAATGTGATCAAGCCGATTCTATCCTGAGCGTTCCTGATTCAANTTGCACCTAGGTCATCNGCTCCAGNTGACGTTGTATTGATTTGGGCCCAGATCGATTTCGAGATGGCCGGGGAGAAAAGAAATCGACGTCGNNTTCCAGCGAACACTCGGTNGATCCGTTTCATGGNACCGTACATTGACGACGAGAGGTCTTGTGGAATCGGCTTGTTGCGGGATCATGCTTTTAAGACGGTAGTTGATCCCCGATGGACTAAGTGTTGCTCGGGCAAGCCCGGTAGCCAGATTGCCGACCGTGTTTGCTGTTTCGGGATGGTCGGATAGGAATCGAAGGTCGGTGGTAAGGTAGAAGCCGCCCTGCTTTTCGCCCGTTAATTCTTGGATCGTGTCGGCGATAATTTTAGCTTGGCTTCTGTTCCGACGTTCGCGAGTTGGGTACTGTATTCTCGGGACCATCGGATCAAATAACCGTCGGCGAATGGGAATAAGTGGCGAATCGTCTGAGTCTAAAATGGCTGAGAAATCTTCCTTCAGCAGGTCGTAGATTCCGGTTGGAGTCGATGGGATCGATTCCCCTGCAGCAATGCGAAGTAAGTCTCGTTTTAGGATGACGGTCGACTGATGATCGCCAATGTGATGGTGAAGCCAGAAAGCGACTCGGATTTTGCCTGTTGGCCCCTTGGAGAGTTGGATCTTGAACAGTGGACCCGAGTAGATTTTTTTGATGAGGTCATAAATGATGCGACGGGGACGTTCCTTGGCCGAGACAATGACATCATCAACTCCGTAGGATCCAAGCTTTAAAGTTGTCTCTCCCTGTTGCAAGCTTGCAGTGAGAATTGGGTGTGTTTTGAGTAATGCACTGACCACGGCTCGTGAGTTCGCCTCGGTTGCTTCCCGTTCCTCCAGGTCAAATGGCTCTGTCGTGAGAACCATGCCTTTGAATAGGTTGATCCCTAAACGTGCTAGGCGCAAGATGATACTGACGACGAAAGAAGGGATCTTGCGAGTGCGACCGGCACGTCCGTTGATGTAGAGACTGCTCAGCCACGGCACGCGTCCCGTCGGATTGTCGTCGGGCGAGGACTCCGAGCGTTTGGTTGCCAAAAGTTGCTGTACGGTTGGATTCATGAGAATCGATGGAACGGAGTAGCCGGTTTTCTGGGATAGAGACAAGGCCGCGAGCGAATGTCCACCGAGAGATCCCCAATCATCGCGGATCCCAACTCGCTCGACTCCAAGGATTTCTTGCCATAAGTCACACATGGATTTCTCCGCTGGCGTCCTGGGTGCGACGTAATCGTGTTCCGCTTCCATGCCAGGCAATGAAGCAATGTCCACTTTGCCATGGGACGTCATCGGTAAGGCGCTGATGCAATGGATGAGCGACGGAATCATGTAGGGAGGTAATGAATTCGCCAGCTTGGTTTGAAGGCGATATGCATCCTGATTTTCAGGTGTGACGTATGCAATTAGCTTGTCGTCCTTGAAAATGACCGCTGCTGTATTGCAACCGTTCGAGACGAGCCTGGCTTCGATCTCGGTGAGGTCGACACGGAAGCCTCGGATTTTGCGAGTCCGATCGGAACGCCCCAGCAGTTTGAAACGCGGTGGGTTGAGAGAAGTCCAGGCAGCGAGATCTCCGGTGTCGAACGGCAATGGCAGAAGGGAAGGACTGTCGATCTGCTTTGTGGCTAAATGGGTGGCGTCATTTGCGACCAAGCGACCAACCACCCCTGCCACAGTGACTTCAAGATCTGAATCCAATTCGCGAATAGAGAGGGCATAGGTAGGCTCTGGGATCCAATCTCCCTGCGAAGTTTGGATTGCCATCCAGGCACCCGAGCCTTCGGTTTGGCCATAAAGGTTAGTGGCATTCAAGCTTTTGACAAGATCGGGACTTGCCACTTCACCGTAGAGGTAGGTCTTAAGTTGTTTTAACCAGGGCTGGTCATTCTGCGCGATAATGCTGGCATAGGATGGGGTGCAGAAGACTAACTCAGCATTCCATTGCTGGATAATTGCCAGCATCTTTTGGTTGTCCATCCATTCGTCTTTCGCGACGCACACGACACGCTTGCCGTGTGACAGGGCAACCACATGGTAGGAAGATTGAGAATGAGAAATCGACGACCAGTGCAACACATTCATGAAGGAGACTTGCTGCACCGTATCATCGGCCAGCAGGGCGCCTGCGGAACTTGACCATCCTTGAGGCTGGCCTGTTGAGCCACTTGTGAATAGCACCATGGCTTCGTCCGTGTGATCCCAGTTGTGTGGGGGAGCGTTTCTCGTTTCGCCCTCCATGGGGATCTCCGTTACCATTCCGGCATCGGCATATTTCAAGAGGAAATCGCGTCGCTCTGCGGGAAGGCTTTCGTCGACGGGAATGACTGATCGTCCTTCGGCCCAAGCAGCGAGAAGCCAGACGAAGAAATCAACCGACGAGGTGCCGATGACGGCCAAGCGTTGTCCCGAGAGATCTTGGTGAATCACATAGCGGCATCGGGCAATCGCCCGTGAGATTCCCAGCGGGGTGAGGCTTCGTCTCGCATCGACAAGGCTGGCTTGGGAATTTGACTGAAAGGCCAGTACCCGGCTCAGAAGACCGTTCACAGAATCATTCCGCAAAGATATCTCGTGTTCGACAAATAGTCGGTCATTTTTTCGTGATGGGCGTAGTAGCAGTCCGCTGTTTGCTGACAAGTCAGACGGTCTACCGAAAACCTTAGCACGATCTGCGGCGCAAATGAATTCATTCTGCTGAGTGCTTGCTTTTTTGTGGTCGCGGCGATTCGCGACAAGCTTCGGGAAGATTGTAGCGATTGAATCGACTCTCTATTAGCAAGCGAAATGAATTACCTCGACGGGCGGCGTCTTTCCAATGCCGGCATAGGATCGATCCCCCTTTTGAAAGATGCCCTTGGTTGCCACAGAGCAACCAAGGGTGTTTCGATGGAAATTGCTCGACCGTTGAAGGTGACGAGCTTTTACATGAATCCCCGTTTCTCCTTGTGTTGATCCTCTGTAGCAAGCACCTCTTGGGCTTCATGGAAAACGTGCGCCTGATCATGCTTATCAATAGCCGAGTTATGGACCTGTGTGATATTTGCCGAGCGAACGGGTACAAGCGTTCGGCGGTTGATGGTATAGTCCATCGCGGAAAGGTCGCGTCGCGAGCATTGTGTCGGCGCCTCGTCCGTTGTTGGCGTTGAATTCAGAATAAGGAAGTATCGATGGATCGTTTTGAGGTGCAGCCCGATGCCTGTCGTCAGCGACAGGTTCGCCTTCAACAGATCATGCAGGAGCGGGGTGTCGACCTTGCTGTGGTGACGTTGCCGGAGCATGTTCAATATCTCGCCGGGCCGCGGTTCGGTCCGGTATTTCAGCCCGTCGCAGCTTTGACATCAGAGGGGCATCTGACACTCGTTGCGCCCGCGAGACGCTTGCCTGAGATTCATGCTGCGGATGAGGTGCTGCCCTACGAGGCGCAATGGCATTCGACACTTCGTAATGATCAGAGAGCTGAAGCCATTGGTGTGCTTGAGAAATCGGTGTCTTTTCGTGGCGTCAATCGAGTGGGGGTGGAGTTTAGTAGTTCGTCACGGCACCTTAGCTGGACTGGAGAATTCGTCGATCTGGAGCCTGATTTTTATCGCTTAAGACGCTGTAAGGATTCGGCGGAACTGCAGTTGATTCGGAAGGCAATTGATGGCACGCAACGGATGTACGAACGAGCTCGGGAAATCATTGAACCGGGTATCAACGAGTTGGTCGTCTTCAACGAATTGCAAGCAGCTGCCGTGAAAGAATTTGGCGAACCATTAACTGGGACAGGAAACGATTATCGATGCAACGCGCGGGGCGGTCCGCCACGTGATCGAGAAGCAGCGGCTGGTGAGTTGTACGTACTCGATCTGGGCCCCGCGTTCCGTGGGTACTTTGCCGATAATGCTCGTACCATCGCTGTCACCGAACCGACGGATTTGCAGTTGGAGGCACATGCTTATTGCATGCGTGTTCTGCAACACGTGGAAGAAAACGTCCGGCCAGGAAAAAGTGCGCGGGAATTATTTCAAGAGGCAGAAGAGATCCTAAGGCAGGCACCCGTCGGTGAATTCAATCATCACCTCGGGCACGGGATCGGTCTTTTTCCTCACGAAACGCCACATCTCAATCCTCATTGGGATGATGTGTTTCAAAAGGGTGACGTGTTCACTGCTGAACCGGGACTTTATGCCCCTGAATTACAGGCAGGTATCCGAATCGAGGATGATTTCCTTGTCACCGATGAAGGGATTGAAAGATTGACACATTTTCCCCATGAACTAATGCTGTAGAATGAGTATTAGCTCATCGCTTTCCGGGTAGTCTTATTCGAATGATCGGGGAACACGACTTGGATTCATTGCAAGGTCATCTGCTGATTGCTTCACCGCATCTTCCCGATCCGAACTTTTACAAGTCGGTGGTACTCATCATCGAACATCAGGAAGACGGCGCTCTCGGATTGATTTTGAATCGGGTGGGTACCATGTGTTTGGATGAAGTCTGGCGCGCGGTTTGTGATACGGACTGTTCTCTTCATGATCAATTGCGAATGGGCGGGCCTGTTGATGGTCCCCTGATGGCTTTGCACTGCGATATCGATTTGGAGGGGCATGAGGTTGTACCGGGGGTCTACTTCACCTCGGAACGAGATTCGCTTGAATCGCTCGTTCAACGAGACGATTCTGTCTGTCGGATTTTCAGCGGCTATGCTGGTTGGGGAGGTGGGCAACTGGATCGTGAGATGGAGGCTGGCGGTTGGTTGACGATGCCTGCTTCTTTCGACCATGTGTTTGACATCGATGAAGATTCTCTTTGGCAGAAGGTCATGAACGCCATCGGTGAAGAAATCACCCGAAATGCCTTGGGTTTGCCTGATCTGCCAAGCGATCCCAGCTGCAATTAGCGGTCAGGTTGGTTTCCAGATGCAACCGGCCCAAGACCATCCGACACCAAATCCGATGAGCATGTTGTTTTGCTGCGGTTGAAGTCGATTCTGTTTTCGTAAATCTGAAATCAAGATGGGGAGTGTCGAGCTGACGGTGTTACCGCAGTCTTCAAGGCAAATCGGTAACTGCTCATCGTCAAGCTGCAATCTCTGTTGCAGCTGTTGCAACATCTTGAGTGTTGCCTGGTGCATTAGATACAAGTCGATATCTTCTCGCGACAGTTCAGCCTTCTCCAGGATCCCGGCCACCACCTGTGGGACCGCACCCACTGTGAAGTTCATCAAACTTGGGCCGTCCATGTAGAGGGCACTGTCCCAACGCTTCCGGTGCCGCGGGCGATGGGCATCTTTTTCGGGGCGAGCCCCCCCTGACGTAACCAACAGCGTATCGGCTCCGCTCCCGTCCGTGCCGTATTGAAACGTGCTCAGCGTTATTTCGTCCGCTGCGTCGATCAGGGTTGCCGCCGCAGCGTCACTAAATATCGTGCGCAGACTACGATCGTCTTTGACGATGTATTTGGAATACGTTTCCGCGGTAATTAGAAGCACGCGTTTGACGGAGCCCGTGCGGATAAGACCATCGGCGACTGCTAGACCGTAGACATATCCGGAGCAGCCGAGATTGAAATCCATCGCACCCGTGTGTTGAGATAAACCGAGGCGTTCCTGGAGCAAGCAAGCGGTCGTGGGGAGTGGGTAATCTGGCGTCTGGGTACACAGCAGTAAAAAGTCAATCGAAGACGGGTCGATGTCATTCTCAGTGAAAAGCTTTTCGGCAGCTTGAACCGCCAAGTCTGAAGCACATTCGTCTTCGGCGGCAATGTAACGCTGCCCAATGCCCGTCTTCGTGGAGATCAGGTCGAGATTCCATTCTGGGAATTCTTGTGCGAGTGCCGCATTGGTTTCCACTCGAGCGGGAAAATGAACGGCGATGGGACCGATAGAAGCGTATTGCACGTCAAAATGTCGCAGCGGGAACAATGTCGATGGATCAAAAGTGATTCGCGTTGGCGAAGTGATAGCGTCGCGGAATCGCTTTCCAGGGGATTTGGGAAAGGCGCCATTGTAGCTGATTTCCCCTCGACCGAAACGCTAATCGCTGTTTAAGAATCTATTGACCGAGAACAGTCAACATCGATACACTCCGCCCACTTTGCCAGGCTCGAATCACCGATCGGATAGGTGAGCGAAGTTCGGATCCAGAGCCCATGAGGATAATTGGGTTGCAAGCACAAAAAGACACAGGATTCGTTGATATTCATTGCCATTTCTTACCTGAGATGGACGACGGTGCGACGAGCTGGGGAGAGGCGATCTCGATGGCTCGTATGGCGGTGAATGACGGAATTACGCGGTTAATCGTGACGCCACATCAGCTTGGCAACTACCGGCTCAATACGGCAGAACGGATCCGTAAACAGGCTGAAGAATTTCGATCTCAGCTGGGCGCTGCTGGGATTCCCCTCGAGGTTCGTGTGGGGGGAGATGTTCGCGTTGAGCCCGATCTGCTTGAGCAGCTTGACGACGGAAAGGTTTTGTCGTTAGCGGACCAATCGCGTCACCTGTTATTGGAGCTGCCGCATGAGCTCTACTTTCCGATTGACCATCTGGTCTCGGAACTTGAACGCCGCGGTTATCAGGCGATTCTCTCCCATCCAGAACGGAATCAGGGCATTCTCGCTCGACCTGCGATCATTACCGATTTAATGAGTGTCGGTTGCTTGATGCAAGTTACGGCGGGGAGCTTTGTCGGTGCCTTTGGCTCTTCATCGAAAAGCTTGGCGGAGAGGATGTTGGCGGAAAGTGCAATTCACTTCGTCGCTACGGACGCTCATGGAACCCGCTTTCGTCGTCCAAAAATGAGCCGAGCATTTGATGCGATTACGAAGTTGGCAAGTGCTGATGTTGCTCAAGAACTGTGTTCCGTCAATCCCAGTCGAGTCTACCGTGGTACGTCTGTCCCCGTTGGTAATGTCCGACCCAACTTCGAGGTTGAAACGCGCCGTTGGTTCAGTTTCGGGCGACACGCTTGATCTTCGATAGTCGATTTCATCAAACTGTTTTCGCGATCTTCAATTCAGAATAAATGGCAGCAACCTATGCGAGTCGAGGACAGACGCAGTGACAGGCCGTTATCCGTTCAGAGCGGTGTCCTCCTGCTGTATCTGTTGACGGGTTGGATCGCGAGTTGGCCAGTGGGAGCCTTTGCGCAATCACAGTGGCCTGATCAGCGTCGCGATGGAGAGGTTTTGTATCACGCAAATTTTCGATTAGACGCCCACGCACCTTTGTTGGACGAACTGTCCAGTCTACGGCAGGAAGTCCCGCGTCGTCTGGGATTGCGACCGACTCGGGGACCCGTTCAAGTTTATTTGTTCTCTAACCAAAACGTTTATGAAGCCTACCTGAGGCAATATTTTCCGGGTGTTCCCTATCGACGAGCTTTGTTTATCAAGGAACGTGGACCAGGCATGGTGTTTGCCTATCGCAGTTCTGAGTTCGCTATTGATTTGAGGCACGAATTCACCCATGCCGTTTTGCATGCCAATCTGCCGATGGTGCCCCTTTGGTTGGATGAAGGTCTGGCGGAATACTTTGAGGTTCCCATCAGCAAACGCCAGGCTCAGAATCCACATCTCAGAAGCGTTCGCTGGCGACTTCGACTCAGGCAGATTCCAGATTTGGAACGGCTCGAACAGTTTAGTGAGCTCTCTGAAATGAAACGCGACGACTATCGAGATGCCTGGGCTTGGGTGCATTTTATGCTGAACGGACCGCAGGAAGCTCAGGCAGAACTGAAGAATTATCTTGCCGACGTGCAAAGCCATATTCCGCCCGGGAGCCTCCGGCTTCGTCTGCAGAGGCGATTGCCAAACCTTACCTCGGATTTTGTCCAGCACTTTGAATCGCTTGGTGACTGATTCGTCAGTCACTGACAGTCCTTGAAGGATTGGTTAGACGATGGAAATGCATTTTTCGACCTGCGTCATCGTTGAATTACCTGGCGAAGTTGAGAATTGAGTGATGGATTTACCCACGAAATCCGCGGTTGTCTTTGATCTCGAAAGTGTGATCGATGCATCCTGCTGGTCTTGCGAATTGGGCTTTCAAGCCGTCGAACGCTTAGCTCAAGAGCGATTTGGTATCGATGCGTTCGCCTCTCGTTGTGGCAGCTTCAGTAACTCTCTTCACGTCGATGATTTCTTCTCCCGAGCTCTTGCTGGGATCGGTCAGCAGGTGACGCGGCAGGACGTGAGGGACTTTAGTCGGTGTTTTGAGCAGCACGGTCGGATTGAGGGTGTCAGTCGAAACACGGTCCAGATCCTCTCGGATTTACGCGAGGCCTATCTGCTCTTCGCGGTGGTCAGCGGCGCACCCGAGCAAGCGCGAGGTCGGGTTCAGCAGCTCGGAGTCGAACGTTGGATCGATCGCGTCGTTCTTCCCGAGTACTGGGGGCCTGGATTCGCCCTGCCCCATCCTCGCGCGTTTCTCAGTATCCAGAACTGTCGGGGGTTGTCGCCCCAACACTGCACCTTTGTGGCGCCACCGGAGCATGAAGGTTTCGATGCCGCGCGTCGATTAGGATGGTCCACGCTGACCGTTGGTCGAGCGGACGGCAAATGCAGTGATAGCGTTGATGGTGATGTCCTCTCGATCCCGCGTTTCCCTCATCTGTTGGCCCGGCGATTCGCCGCCTGAATTCTCGATCCTGGTAAGTCAGGTAATCTGTGCCAGGGGGACTCGGTCGACTCTATCTTCAGTCATGGTTCTGCCGACAAAGGG